>DATDFA010000023.1:0-68275 GCA_036522855.1 Candidatus Acidiferrum sp.
AGAAGAAGTCCCGTCCGTCTCTGTATTCCCCATGTTCTTCAGCCTGATTTGCTCGTAGCCATCTCCGCACACAGAGTGCAATCGAAAGACTGGGCCCGGCGGGGCAGAGTGCTTGGCCGGACCCGTCTGTTCCTAGTGACCTTTTGCTGCTAGGGATTATTCTTCTCTTCGTTATTTCCGTTTCCATTGCCATTTACATCGTCCTTGCCACGATCAAAATCGAACATGTCAAAGAGATCGCCAATTGCGGGGCTGTTCTGAGGCACGTAAGCATTGTCTTTATGAGAGACGGGATTCGGCAGGTTGTCGCGGCTGCGGTCCGTCAACGGCTTCAAATTCCAGTTGCGCTCGATGAACTTCAATATCGAGACGTGATCGGTGTAGGTATGGTTGACGTGGCCGCCTTTAGTGAACGCGGACACGATGAGCAGTGGAATACGCGGGCCATCGCCAAAGAAATCGAGCGGTTGAATGTAGCCAGAATCATAGTAGCCACCGCCTTCGTCGAGCGTGATGATGAATGCGGTTTCCGCCATCAGATCGGGTCTGGCGGTGAGGTGATCCATGATCTTCCGGACCATGGCTTCGAAGAGGTCAAACTTCGAAGAAGCCGGATGACCATCCAGCAGCCCGTCCGGTTTCACGAATGAGACTGCCGGCAAATCTTCAGCATCAATAGCGGCAAAGAAATCGTTGGTGTCTTTGATGTGCGCCGCACGCTGCGCGGGATTCCCCATGATTGCCGTGGAGTAGGATTCAAAATTGCAAATGTTGCAATATGCCGCGCCGACCTGAACTCCCGGATCGGTGCTGGCCGGATCATTTTGCAGAGCCACGGCAGCGGCATACGCCCCGCCATAATATGCCCATGAGATATTTTTTTCGTTCAGAGCTTCACCGATGGTGCGCACGTTCGTCGGCGGGACCGAGCCACCGTTGGCGATTCCGGCGGTGTCCACAGTGCCATCCGGCAGGAAACCGGGACTGTCGTTATTCACCATATAATAGTGGCCGGGTTGGCAATTTGATTTCGGGTGATACGGAAGCGACGCCAGGTAATCCGTGATGGGCTTGATTCCCGGCTGTGATGTGTCGCCACATTCCGTGAAATTTCCGTCGAAATTCAAGTCCACGGTGTAAACGTCGTCGCTACCCGGAAGCGGATTCGGATTGGCAATGTGCGAGGGAGGGACGGTAGGATTGCCTCGGCCGTCGCTCCAGAAAATTGCATCACCAGTGCCAAGCATCACGTGGTTGGCGCCCGTTCCACCCATCACGGATTGGTGGAAATTGTCGCTCATCGAGTATTCATCAGCGAGCTTCTTCAATTCCGGCACGTCGCCGGCCTGCATGTTATAGAACGCCATGGAATTGCCGCCGCCATTGTCGTCGATTGCGCCATTGTTGGCGGGATCAGGAATGTTCGTGTAGTTGGTGATCACGAATGGATAAAGATCGCTCAGGCAGCCTGAAGGGTTGGTCTTGGTGGCGTTGTTGATGCTGCAATCGGACTGCTGCCACATTTCAAACAGACGGTGAGTGGTATCGCCGGTATATGAATCGTATGGAAGAAGCGCGCCGCGCAGAGGGAACGGGCCGTTTGGCAAACTGTCAAAATTGGCCACGCGGGTGTCCGGGTCGGGCTGGACAAAGGTCTGCGTAAATTCAGTTGCTGCGCCGGTGGTGAGCAGGTTCAGGTCGCCGACTTCCAGAGAAGGTTCCACGCGCGCCAAAATTGCTTCTGGTGTGCCTGGAGGAAGAGTGGTCTTCACAGGAGCAAAATTTAACGTCGGTTCCGGGAGAATCCGGTACGGAGCTTTTTCGCTAGCGTCCAAGCTAATGAAAAATTGTGATTTAAAAGGTGGTGTTGCTTGAAACTGCGCAGCTTGCGCAAAGTTTGCTCCCGGCGAGCCGTCGGCTTTGATGATGTGCTTTGAGAGCAGGTTGGAGACTGAATCGTGGCTCTTGGGCACGTAGGTTGCGAAAAGGTGATCGAACGTTCGATTTTCGCCGATCAGGACAACGACGTGTTTGATCGGAGTTTTGGTATGAACTTCATCCTTACCGTGATCATGCGCCTGTAACGACACCGCCAAAGGGCCACCAAGACTGAATTGGAGGGCCACAAATGTGACACAACCCGTCCGTAAGTATTGCAACGATCTTGAAACCAGAGATTTGAGAGACATTCACACTCCTTCTCGATTCGAAGTAGGCCGGGAAAGCCGCAAGAGAGATTGGCTGTGAATTGTTAAAGGCAGATTGTGGCGCGGTAAATTCGGTGTGCCGCTTTGTCAACAACATGTCGCAGGAGCGGCATATTGCGGAAGTTTCCGCAGGAACGCAAAAACAGAGCGAAAAATGTCCTGGACGATAGCAAGGGCAGCATGCGGACGACGGGCACGTGATGTAGCCGGTGACGCGCGCGGCAAAAATACTCTGGCAGGTGACGGAGCGCGGGTTATAGACTTACTTGCCTTTTCTTGTGATTCGAAAGGAGCCGCAATTTCTCTTCGAATATTCCGGGCGGAACCCTAATGAAAATCTACAATGTCACAGGCTATTTGATTATTTCGTGCTATGTGCTGGCTTGTATGTATTCCGCTCCTCCTCAGTTGGGGCCTTGGAGAGGACTGCTCATCGGCGCAGCCTATTTCATCTTTATTTGGTTTCTTGGCGGCTTGTATTTGGCCGATGTCCTTCATCTGGGAATCGCGCATCGTTCGCTTGACTATAAGGAATGGTTCATAAAAGCCGTCACGGTCGTAACGAACACGTTTGCGATCTATGTCGATCCAATCGCCTGGGTGAATCGCCATCGTTTGCATCATAAATATTCCGACCATTCTGGAGATCCCAATAAACTTTCCGGCGATGGTTTCTTGCGAACCATCTATCTGTGCCTGATGCCGTATCGATGCACTGAGAATGTGGCCGGCGACAAGATTTTGAAGTCCCGGACTTTTCGGGTCGTTGCCAGCCCGTTTTTTGCGATCCCTGCGCAAATGTTTAGCTTTTATCTTTTATGGAAGATCGCGGGATCGTTGAAGTTCGCGCTGGTGATGTGGGTAGGCATGCGAATTTTTGCGTTGTGGGTCAATATGATTCAAAACTATTGGACTCACACTCGAGACTTTGGATACCGGCGGTATCACGATGAAGAAGACAACGCCATGAATATCGGCGAGTGGCTGCCGGTGACGGCGACCTTCAGCGCTTGCTTGCAAAACAATCATCACCACTATGAGGGTCTTTTGCGATTGAGCCACGACAAATCGGAATACGATTTTGGATTTTTGACCGTCAAAGTTATGAAGTCTCTTGGTTTTGTGAAGGCAACGACAACCGGCGAGCGGCTACCCGAGGACGTTCCATTGGCTGCGCTAGATTTTTAGGGCGTTTTTTCTTTCCTATCTTTTTCTCGCCAGGGTTTTTCCTATAAAGGGTTCAATCGTTTGCCCGATAAAGCTGGGCGAAATTTCTTCGCTGTCCAAGCCATATTTTTCCGGCCATGTGTCGGGATAGTAGTAAGTTCCAAAAATCCTATCGATCCACGGGAAATGAATGGCAAAGTTCTTGTCGATGCCCTCTTTTTGAGAAGTATGGTGCCAATGATGGTATCTGGGCATGATCAAAAACTTTTCGAGCCACTTCGCGTTGGGCGCGAAGTTGCAATGCACCCAAGTTGCGTGAAGGGTCACAAAAACCAGATACCAGAGGATGATTGACTGGGAAAATCCCAGCATGAGCGGGGCAAGAACGAGTCCGCGGACCAGCGTATCGTCCACAAAATGCGAACGCGAGCCGGCAATCCAATCCAGGGCCTTTGACGAATGATGAATAGCGTGGAACCGCCATAAAAAGGGAACCTTGTGGAAGGCCAAATGAACAAAATATTCAGCAACGTCCGCAACTACGACGGCCAAAAAGAATTGCAACCACCACGGCATGCGAGCGATCCATTGCTGAAGAACAGGAATACCCAGGTATTTCGTGGCCAGGGTAGCGGGCAACAAAACCATAAAAGATAAAATTTGCAGGGGGAAATGAGTGGACATGAAATACACGAGGTCCTGCGTCCAGTCTTTCCTGAATGTTCCTTGATTCGGGTATTGCGGCCAGAGTCTTTCGAGCGGCACATAGATGAGCGCCATCAAAAGCAGGTCAAGCAAAAACCAATCCAGCCCGATTGCCGGCCCACTACGCAAGTTCTCGTTAATTTGTACGCTTGATCCGCCTAAAGCCGCGGCCGCGCCGGCAAGCAGCATTCCCGTGAACGGCAAAGTCCTTTTCTTCCGTAGAATCGAAGAAATCACTCCGAATAAGACTGCCGCAACGATCAAGCATTGTATTAAAACCCGCATGGTGTGCATGGGATAATGCGGACGAAGTTCGGGAGAGGTCAGTAGCTGGGGAAAACGCAGGCAGAAAACCGCTCCCAAGGAAAGAAATCCAAAAAAGGCGGACAATATCCCGCTCCACCAACCGGTTCCAAAGCCCGTGGATTCGGCGTCGCCGAAGAATTCATTGATTTTCTGCTCGATCACGATGTCTCCGAGCTTACGTTCCTCCGCCATGCAAGCCAGCAGAAAGATGGCGAATAACGCTTTCGCCAAAAAGACAATTCCTAAAGCTTACCTTGGCCAGTTATCAGGCGACAAAATTCTTGCCTCAGGAGCGGAGGACCAGGCAACTGGCGATCATGTCGTGGAGGGCCTGCTTTTTTTCGGTGACGCCGGCGAGAATGTAGCCAATGCCAAAGGGAATGAGCTTGGTAATGAATCGCGAAAAGTAGCGGCCGGAGGCGCGTCCAAAGGAAATGCGACCGCCCTGGAGATCGGTGACCACGAGACTCATCGCTTTCTTGCCAACGGTGCCTTGCCAATCGGAACTTTCAAAGTAGGCGTAATAGAGCCATCCCGCTACGATGCTGAGGGAGGCTACCAGCAGGATTGACCATACGAAGGAGAAGATTTCGGCCGGGTCAGGTTGATGATTGCGGACCAGGGACTCGAAAGCTGCGCCGAGTCCGGTGAGCAAAAAAATCGGGATGCAAATGGCGCCGAAAATGGCGCCGAGGATGAGGCCGTCAATCAGACAACCAACGACACGGAGCCAGAAGCCAGCGTAGGCGCGGTTGGTCGGCGGAAGCCAATGTGGTGAAACGGCTTCCGCGGCGGCCGCTGGGGATGCGGAGCCGGTAGCCGCGGTACCGGGCAATCCTGGCGAGGGCGGTGTTGAGGAAATCATCGCGGCCCCGCAAGCAGGGCAGAAGGCTACATCGTTGGCCATGACATTGCCGCACTTCGAGCAGAACATGAGGGCTCCGGTTACGAGAGGTCTTAGGATTTCCAGCGGAGATAGTACAAGAATTCAAGGGCTGGGCAAAAGAGATTTGGGTCGCGTGCGGACAATGACGACGCTAGAGGGTGGGAGCGGCGACGAGTTTGCGAAGAGTGCGAGCTTTGCGGCCGAAATAAAGGCCGTTGAGAACTTTCCACGGAATGACCAGCAAATACAGAACGGCTGAATAGACGACCCAGGATGAAGGAAGGACGAGGCTGGCGAGGCAGGCGATGAGGCCAATCGCGGCCAAGCCGAGGGCGTCCACGATGGAAGAGACGGTGAGGAGACGCTCGAGACCATTGAGGGCGAGCGGTTCTCTGAGCCGCCAGGCGTTCCAGTAGAGTGCAGCGATCAGGAAGAAGGCCGCGGTAAAACCCAAGGCGTAGAGCGCCAACATTCCATTGATCTGGATGGCGGCAGCGAAGCGCGGAGAAAAATCGCTGCGGACGAGGTAAGCGAACATAGCGGAGTAAAGAAACTTCAGCGGATAGACGCAGAAAAGGGTGACGAAGAGGAGAGCGGCGTTCAGGATGATGGTGACCTGGTCGTGAAGTCCGTAGCGGCGGAAAAAAACGTAGTGGGAATACCAGACGGCTACCAGCATGAGAAGACATATAACGGAAGTGGTGAAGGAAGGATTGGGATCACGGAGATCGGTGAAACTTTTCGGAATGGCGAGCGAAACGGCCAGAAGGACCAACGCAAAACCTAAGACTACGTCGCTGAAGACGTCAATGCGGGAGATATGAGTGCCGCGCATGCGGAAGCTGTCTTCCGTTGGGAAATGATGGGGAGAGTCCACGCGAATTCTCCGGTCGAAAAATTTTTCAGGGCTGAGGATCAAGAGTTAAAGAACTGGAATTAGCTCACGGTGTCCGTGCGCGGCTTGGCGATGGCTGGCGTGTCCACGTTCAGGACAGAGGTCACGAAATCGCTTAAGGTCATGCCGAGATGGCCCACCACGCGCTGCTTGAGCGTAGTGTAGTCCTGCGTGCCGCTAAAAATATCGGCCATGATCTGGCGGAAAATCGTGCTGCGGCGAAGAAACTGGACCATGCGGGTGGTGACGGCGGTGCCGAGAAACGTGCCGCGATAGAAACGGCGGACGATTTTCGCGGCGAACTCCAGTTCGCAGGAAAAAGAAGCACGCACCCAATCCGTATACATCTGGGGATTGCCTTCTCCGATGGCCTTGCCGAGAAGTTCGCCGGAGCGCATCGCGTAGAAGAGACCTTCTCCAGTGAGGGGGTCGACGAAAGCAGCGGCGTCTCCGACAAGCGCCCAGTTTTTGCCAACAACCGTGCGTTGAGAAAGAGTGGGCACCTGCGGCGAAGGGAGAACGTGGCTGTAGAAGCGCGCCGCTTCGATGGAAAGTTCTTGCTTGCCGATGAAAGTTTGCAGATGGGTGCGAAGCTCGGTCTGGTTGTGCGAAGCCATGCTGCCGCAAATGCCGACGGATAGATGATCGCAACGAGGGAAGGACCAGATATAGCCGTCGAAGTGGGGAAGGAATTTAATGATGATGGAATCGGCGGATTGCGGAATGAAATAGCCCTGGGTGATTTCGAGTTCATCTTTCCGGAGCGGGCGCGTTTCCGGGAGAAGCTGATTGCGAGCACCCGCGGCGAGGACGAGAAAATCCGCCGTACGCCATTCGCCTTCGATGGAGTAACGCGGTTTTTCGCCGGAGGTGTCGACAGCGACGACATGGGAACGATGCACCTGGCAGCCGGCGTTCTGCGCGCGTTCGAGAAGCAAGCCATTCAAAACGGTGCGCGAGTAAATGACGATGGGATTATTCATTTCCAGCTTGGCATGCTGTTCGTTGCTGGCGATCAATTCGATGGAGTGGATAAGCTTTTTGGGATAAGGATTATCGAGAAGAAAAGGGAAGCGCTGAATCGCTTTATGGGTGAGGCCGCCGCCACAAGGCTTCTCCCAGGCGAGATGCTCGTCAAAGATGTGAACGGTGTTGCCGGAGCGGGCCAGCTGTTCGCCACACATCGACCCGGACGGACCGCCGCCGATAATTACGATTTCAGGCATGAATTTCTCTCGTGGCCAAATAAGACCTGGATTTGCGCGCGGCTTAAGCGACGGGAAGTATCGCCAAAGCGAAAGCAGCAAAAAGTATAGCACCGAAAATTGCCGCGGCCGGAATCGAGCGTGTCCGGTCGCGTATTACATCGGTCGCCAGCCGTTGCAGAATTGAAAACAAAGCAAAATATGCGATCAACAGCACGAAAACGAATTGCGCGGAGTGCAGGTAGAAAATCGCGGCGACGAGGATGGTCCATAAGATGGCGCGAAAAAGTAGAAAGTAAAGGAAGCGGCGGAAGCGCGGCGAGACAGCGGGACTGCCGAGAAGAAGTTCTTCAGCGAGGTGCCAGGGAATAAGAATGAGAACCAGGAGCGGGAAGCGCAGCCACCGAGCGGCAGTGAGCCAAGCTTCGTAGAAGGTTAATTCGAGCCAGGCGCCAAAGAGCAGAACGAGAACGATGGCCGCAGCGGCGCTTGCGACTGTATCAATCGTGAGGAAAGATTTCAGCGGCGGAATGGATTTGCGGTGAAGAAGGAGCACTGCCAGGCCGACAATAAACAGGAAAGACGCAAAATATCCGCCTTGGAAGATACGAAGGAATCGGAAAGGAACGAAGAAGTGGAGGAAAACTACGGCGAGTGAAGCCAGGATGGCCAGCGTGAGCGCTGAGGTCAAGAAAGAGGAAGTCGTCTTCGCAACAGGAGGAAGTGAAACGGATTGCGAAGCGCCTGTTTCGCGCAGGAACGGCGGCGCGAGGAGGCTCAATCCGAGGAGACCCAAGACGCAGCCTAGTGCCGGCATGTTTTTGGGAAGCGGGGCAGCGGGGTCGATCGAAAGAATTTGCGAGGTCCAGGAGCGTATGGCTGCGAAAGTCGCGGAAGAAAAGAGAACACTTACGTGACTGGTACGGGGAATCGTTTCGTACTTCACCGGCGTACACGAGGATTGCGTGACCAAGTCCTCGGCAATCTTTCGGATGGCGGTGGGTTCCCATGCGGCGCTGAGAACAAGCGAGTGAGCGGCGAGGACGGGCGGGCTGGGGAACAGGAGCAATTCGGCGGCAACTCCTGGCGCGGGATGCATGGGAGCGGGAGAGATGGCGATGACTCCGCCGACGGTGACATGAGCGGCGACGCGAGTGGCGATCGCGCCGCCCATCGAATGGCCGGCGAGAATTGTGCGTTCCGGAATAATGGCTTTGCGAGCGGCCAGATCGCGAACCAAGGCGGCCGCGCAGAATTCAACTCTTTGCGGGGAAAAAGGTCCGGGAGCTTTGCCGTGGCCAGGAAGGTCGGGTACGAAGACGCGGAGATCCTGACTGGCGAATTCCTCGGCGGTGAAGGCCATGACTTTCTTGTTGGCGGAAAGACCGTGGAAAAGAACAACCGCACCTGCGGGCGTGCCGGAACGAGCTTCGTAAATGTCGGTTGGCATGTCGCAGCCGCCCGCAGTGGCCAGGACGGTATGGACATCGTAGGATTCGCGGCGCGCCAGAAAAAAACCGAGAGCGCAAAGCAGAATGCCGGCTAAGGCTTGCAGAAGCACGCGGCGATTTAAGGCCGGGACGACGAGAGGCGCGCTCACAAACGCGCTCGCAAAGACCTGTTGGACAGAGTGCGGGGCGGGTCGGCGTGAGGCGCGTGATAAACTGAAATGTCAGCAGGGGAGCGCCAGTTCAATAAGGAAAGGTTCAGGATTTGAGCGCAGGGATTCTGAGTTTGCACGAAGCGATTTTGCAATTTGGCCCAGAGAAACGCAATGGGCGGCGCGTGGTGTTTACCAACGGTTGTTTTGACCTGCTGCATCCAGGGCACATTAAGACGTTATGCAAAGCGCGAAGTTTTGGGGACATGCTGATCGTTGGCGTGAACAGCGACCGCGGCGTTCGAGCTATGAAAGGAAAAGGCCGTCCGGTGCAGCCGGAAAACGAGCGGGCGGAGATTCTTGCGGCACTGGAATGTGTGGATGCTGTGGTGATTTTTGATGAGCCGACACCACGCGAGATCATTGCGGCGCTACTGCCGGATGTCCTGGTGAAGGGCGGCGACTGGGCGAGCGACGCAATCGTGGGGCGCGAAGAAGTTGAGGCGTCGGGCGGAAAAGTGATTTCGATTCCCATGGTCGCAGGTTATTCGACGACGGCAATCCTTGAGAAAATCCGCAAACTGGAAATGCCCGGCGGAATGGACCGCAAGTAAGTTTTCATGATCCTACCTGTTGTTCGTGAAAGATTTGAAGCGTTGTTGCGGCAGCCTGCGCTAGAGGGCGCAGTGGCTGTCTTGCAGGGCGGAGCAAAGGCCGCGGGGTGCGCCGGGCTGACAGAATTGGCAAAAGCGATCGTTACTGCCTATATCACGTCGCAATTGCGGCGGCCGGCATTCTTAATCGTAGACTCCAACAAAAAAGCGGAAGCGATTGCGGAGATGATGCGGTTTTGCTTTTCGATTTTTCCCGGAGCCAGTGGTGGTGTGGCCGTCCTTCCCGCGTTCGACACCTTTCCTTGGGAATCGCGTGCTCCACACGCGGATATTCTGGAACGACGTGCGGCGACTCTATACCGATTGGCGGCGGGAGAAACTTCGCTGGTGATTGCACCGGTGGCGTCGGTGCTTTGGCGATATCGCGACGGAAACGCGTATGCCGAACTCACGCGGGTGCTGGAGAAAGATGCGGACACGCCCCTGCAGGATTTTCTGGCGCATTTGGGAGCAACCGGTTACGCGCGAACGGAAATGGTGGAATTGCCGGGACAGTTCGCGGTGCGCGGCGGGATCGTGGATATTTTTTCGCCGGAGGCGCCGCGGCCGGTGCGCGTGGAATTACTTGGCGATACGGTGGAATCGGTGCGCGAATTTGATCCGCGGACGCAGCGTTCCATCGCGCCCGTGAACAAGACGACCGTGCTCCCGTTGACGGAATGGGCCGTGATGCAGGCAGAGGGCGCGGAGGCTTGGGCTCTGCCGACCTATTGGGGACCTGCGAGCGCTGCTGGAACGAAAACACTATTTGAATTGACGCCAAGTTCGCTGGAGCCGGTGATTTTTACGGATGAACCCGTCACACTACGACCCGCGGCGGAAGCAATGCTGGCGGAGGCGACCGAAGCTTACGAAAAGCTGGGAATGGCAAATGCACCGGACCCGGGAAGTTTTTACTGGCAGATGGAAGAGTTCGAGCTGGCGTTGCAGATGGCTACGCGCGCGGAGTTGGAGCAGCTTGGCGCAAGCTTAAGTGAAGCCCTTCGATTCAATTTATCGTCGCGGCCGAGCGCCCGTTTTCACGGCGATGTAGTGGCGTGTGTAGGCGACGTGAAATCACAGCTGGCGGCGGGCGGAACCGTCTATCTGACGGCGGCAAGCACTGGAGAACTGGAACGCTACGCCGATATCTGCCGTGAGTATGAAGTGCCATACGTCTTGGGCGAATCGGAAAGCGCGGCGGCGGGATTTACGGCGGAAGGAGCAGTGGAATCGGCGGGACTGGTGCTGATGCGCGCGCCTTTTGGCGAAGGAACGACTTTCCCCGATGCCAAGCTGACGATTTTTGGAAACGCCGACTTATTCGATGTGGCGCCGTCGGTTGACCGGCCAACACGAAAAATTCGCACCTCGGGGTTTTTCAGCGATTTCGCGGATTTGAAGCCGGGTGATTTTGTGGTGCACGTGGATCACGGCATCGGACAATTCGAAGGGTTGCGGCAGATTGAGACGGATGGACGGCGCGGCGAATTCATGCTGTTGCGTTACGCGGAAGAAGCCCGATTGTACGTTCCGCTGGAACGCATGGACCTGGTGCAGAGTTATCGCGTGGTGGAAGGGGTGCCGCCTCCGCTGGACAAGCTGGGCGGAACCGGCTGGACAACGCGAAAAGCGAAAGTGCGTAAATCGCTGGAAGACATGGCGGAAAAGTTATTGGAACTGTATGCCGCTCGGAAGACGGCGGTGGGTTTTGCTTTTTCGCCGGACGGAAATTGGCAACGCGAATTTGAAGACGCATTCGAATTTGAAGAAACGCAGGACCAGAATTTGGCGATCGCAGATATCAAACGGGACATGGAAAAGGCGGTGCCGATGGATCGGCTGCTGTGCGGCGACGTCGGCTATGGCAAGACGGAAGTGGCGATGCGCGCCGCTTTCAAGGTAATCGCCGACGGAAAACAAGTGGCGGTACTGTCGCCCACAACGGTGCTGGCGTTCCAGCATTTCGAGACGTTTAAGAAAAGATTTGCCGCTTTTCCGGCCAAGATCGAAATGCTAAGCCGCTTTCGAACAGCCGGCGAGCAAAAGAAAATTCTGACGGAGCTGGAAGCCGGGAAAGTGGATGTAGTGATCGGAACGCACCGGCTGCTTTCGAAGGACGTCCAATTCCAGGATTTGGGACTGCTGGTAATCGATGAAGAACAACGTTTCGGCGTAGCGCACAAGGAACGGTTAAAAGAGATGCGAAGGAATGTGGATGCGCTGTCGCTTTCGGCGACGCCGATTCCGCGAACTTTGCATATGTCGCTGGTCGGGTTGCGTGACATGTCGATTATTGAGACTCCGCCCCGCGACCGGCTGGCGATTCAGACGGTGGTGGCGCCTTTCCAGGAAGAATTGATTCGCAAGGCGATCGAAACCGAGCTGCAGCGCGATGGGCAAGTGTATTTTATTCACAACCGGGTGGAATCGATCTATTCGCTGGCGACCCTGGTAACGAAGCTGGTGCCGCGCGCAAGAGTGGTGGTGGCGCATGGGCAGATGGGCGAAAAAGAGCTTGAGAAGGTAATGCTGAAATTCATCCGCGATGAAGCGGATGTGCTGGTGGCGACGACCATCGTGGAGAACGGCCTGGATATTCCGCGCGCGAATACTATTTTGATCAATCGAGCCGACCGGCTGGGGCTTTCGGAGCTGTATCAATTGCGTGGGCGCGTGGGCCGTTCGAACCAACGAGCGTATGCCTATTTGCTGGTACCGCCGGAAACGATCTTGTCCGAAATAGCGCGCAAGCGGCTGGCCGCCATGAAGGAGTTCAGCGAATTGGGCGCCGGCTTCCGAATCGCCGCGCTGGACCTGGAACTGCGGGGCGCGGGCAACATGCTCGGACGGCAACAGCACGGTCACATCGAAGCTGTGGGATTCGACATTTACACCCAGATGCTGGAGCGCGCGGTTTCAAAGCTTAAGGGAGAAGATGCCGCGCCGGAACTTCGAACGACGCTAAGCTTGGGGCTGGATGTGCGCATCCCGCCTGATTACATCCCGAGCGAAAATTTGAGGTTGAGGACGTACAAGCGAATTTCGTCGATCAAAACCGAAGACGAAAAGACCGATGTCGCCAAGGAGCTGGAAGATAGATTTGGGCCGCTGCCAGCTTCGGTAGAAAACCTTTTAGAATATGCCGCCCTCAAATCGATTTGTGAACGCTTGCGGATTTCCACGGTCGAACGACAGGGCAGTCGCGTAGCGGTGAGATTTCACCCTGAGACGCCGCTCGATCCCGCCGCGCTGGTGCAAGTAGTGAGGTCGCGAGATGGAATTCGTTTGGACCCGTCAGGAGTCTTGTGGATGGAGACTTCGCGTGGTGCGGCGGTCACGGAATCGCTGAGAAACGTATTGCTCGGGCTTCAAGGGCAGGGCTAAACTGATTAAGTGAGGAACTGGATGAGAAACATCGCGATCATTGCGGCGCTCTTGGCGTCCATGCCATTGGCGGCGCAAGAGCCGAAACAGGAGCCGACGCCGCCTCCTCCGCCTACGCTGGAAAAACCCGGAACCGCGCCAGCGACCGAAGAGACGAAACCTGTGGCGAAGCCGAAGCCCGCCGCGCCGGCAAAGGTGAATCCCGAGGCCGGAAAGACGGTGGAAGAAATTATTGCCCGCGTGAACAACGAGATTATTACGAAATCGGAGTATGACAAAGCACTGGCGACGTCCGAGGAAGAAGTGCGGCAAGACTGCCAGGGCAAATGCACTCCGGAACAATTGCAAACGACGCTGGAAGAGCGCAAGAAGAATTCGCTGCGGGACCTGATCGACCAATCTTTGCTGGCGCAACGCGGTAAAGACATGGGTCTCAGCGTTGAAACGGATGTGATCAAGCAGCTCGATCAAATCCGAATAGGGAACAAACTGGATAGCATGGATGCCTTGGAAAAGGCAGTAACCAGCCAGGGATTGAACTGGGAAGATTTTAAGAACAACATTCGCAATCACATTTTGACGCAAAAAGTAATCAGCCAGGAAGTGGGCTCGCATATTTCGATTGGCGAAAGCGACGCAAGGAAATACTACGAGGAACATAAGGCGACGTTCATAAGGCCGGAACAGGTGGCGCTGCGCGAAATTATCGTGAGCACCGAGGGCAAGAAGGATGCGGACCTTCCCGAGCTGAAGAAGAAGGCCGAGACCGCGCTGAAACGGGTAAAAGATGGAGAAGACTTCGGCGAAATCGCCAAACGGCTATCGGACGGCTCAACGAAAGAGCAAGGCGGGTATATCGGCACATTTAAGCGCGGTGAACTGGCTAAACAGCTGGAAGACGTAGTGTTCGCGATGAAACGCAACGACCTTACCGATGTTCTGGAAACCAAGCAGGGATACCTGGTGATGCAGGTGCTCGAACACTATGACGAAGGCGAACAGTCTTTCGAAAAAGTGAAGAATGAAATCATGGATCGGTTGTATAACGAGAAGCTGGAACCGGCCGCGCGGGAATACCTGAAAACGCTGCGCGAACAGAGCTACGTGGTGATCAAGCCGGGATATGCAGAGTTGGCAGGGGGCGGCAACTCTGAGATCCAGGAAGTGAGCGCCACGCCGGAAGCCTCGAAAAAGAAAAAGGCGCACAAGAAATATATTTTGTTCGGTAAAAAGAAAACCTCAGCCTGATGAAAAAGCTGTTTGTCGCAGATCTGATCACCGAGCAGTCAATCACTGCCTTTTTCCTCGTCCACGCAAAAGAAATCCGGAATACGAAGGAAGGGAAGTCCTATCTGCGGATGGAACTAGGCGACCGTAGCGGCACGATTGAAGCGCGCATGTGGACGAAGTTTGAAGTGATGGTCCAGGATATCGTGCGCGATGACTTCGTGAAGGTGGAAGGCCGCGTCGAGCTATATCGCGACAAACCTCAGCTGGCCCTGCTGCAATTCCGCAAAGCCCGACCGGAGGAAATTGAACTGGCGGACTTTCTTCCTCACACCAAAGAAGATGTAGAGAAGATGTATGCGCAGTTGCTGGGATATGCGAAAGAGATTCGCAATACCTGGCTGCAGCAATTGGTACTGAACATCGTGAACGATCCGTCGGTTTCGGCGCGTTATAAAAAGGCGCCGGCGGCAAAAACGATGCACCACGCTTTTTTGGGCGGATTGCTGGAGCACGTGGTCGGACTCTGCGGCCTGGCCAAACAAGTGGCCGCACATTATCCGGAGCTCGATTTGGATTTGCTGCTCACAGTGGCAATCTTGCACGATGTCGGCAAGCTCGATGAACTTTGCTATTCGCGGGCCATCGGTTATACCACCGACGGCCAACTGCTTGGCCACATCGTTATGGAATTGGAGACGGTACTCCATGCGATCGATAAGATTCCTGGTTTTCCGGCCGGGCTGAAAACGGTGGTGCAGCATCTTCTGATCAGCCATCACGGGCAATATGAATTTGGTTCGCCGAAGCTGCCCATGATTCGCGAAGCCCTGGTTTTTCACTATTTGGATGACATGGATTCGAAGATGGCGGCTGTGCGCGCGGCGTTAGCGAATGAATCCGGCGACGAGGAATGGTCCGCCTACAGCGGGGCGTTACAGCGTAAATTCCTGCGGTTGGAGCGCTACTTGAAATCCACAAACGCCGCGAAGCCTGTTGATGGTCCGAGTCCGGACGGCACGCCGAATCTTTTTAGCGATACAATCCCTGTTAGTACTAATCCTGCAAACCCCAACAATGGCGCGAACCCGGTCGATGAAAAGAGCAAAACGGGCGGCTGAACTGGGTTAACCTTGAAGTTGATGATTCCCGAGCAATTCCAAATCAGGAACCTGGCGATTCGCCCTGCTGCCGTGCTGGCCCCCATGGCCGGTGTAACCGACACGCTGTTTCGCCGAGTGATTCGCGGGCTTGGCGGATGCGGATTGCTGATGACGGAGTTCACCAGTTCCGAGGGGATTACCCGCAACGCAAGCAAGACACTGCGTTATCTGTTTTTTCAACCGGACGAGCATCCGATTACCGCGCAGCTTTTTGGCGCGAGTCCCAGCGTGATGGCCGAAGCCGCGAAAATGGTCGAGGACCATGGTTTTGACGCGGTAGATATTAACTTGGGGTGCCCGGCCAAGAAGGTTGTGAAGTGCGGCGGCTCTGGATTGCTCCGTGATCTCGAATTGCTCGATCAGATTTTTCGGGCAGTGCGAGTGGCGGTACGAATTCCATTGACCATCAAACTACGCGCCGGATGGGATGAAAATTCGATCGTGGCGGTCGAGGTTGCCAAGCTGGCGGAATCGGTGGGCGTCGAAGCGGTCGCAGTTCACCCGCGAACTAGAATCCAGGGTTACAGTGGCCAGGCGGACTGGAGAATTATTGCGGCGGTCAAGGAAGCAGTGAAGATTCCAGTGATCGGGAACGGCGACGTGCAAAAACCGGAAGACGCCGCCCGGATGGTGCAAGAAACGAAGTGCGATGCGGTGATGATTGGCCGCGCGGCCGCCACGAATCCCTGGATCTTTTCGCAGATGGCGCAGTTTCGCCAGACCGGCAGTTACCAGCAGGCTACCGACGAAGACCGCTATGAGTTACTTTCTCGCTACTACAAAGAAATCAAGCTAGCGGATCAACCCGATGCTGTGGGAAAAATGAAGCAGTTCGCTTGCTGGTTCACGCACGGCGTGGGAAACGGAAGCGAGCTAAGACGATCGGTTCACGAAGCACGGACACCCGGCGAAGTGCTTGATGCAGTCGAAGTCTTTTTTGCGCGCCAGTTGGCCATGGGACATGAACCGGGTGTGGCACTCCGAAACGAGGAACCGTCCGATGATTCCAACGAGCACGCAAGCCTCGAGACAGCGGGCTGAGCGACGAATTTCGGTGCGTTTGCCGATGCAGGTATCGGGTCGCGATTCACGCGGCGTGGTCTTCACCGAGGAAACTTCCAGCGAAAATTTATGCAGAAACGGCGCGGCATTTGTCACCCGTTTCGAAGTGGCGGTAGGCTGCGACCTGGACATCCGGATTCCGATGTCTCATCAGGCATGGCGCCGGGAAGATCCGGATTTCTCTACGCGAGGCACGGTCGTTCACGTTGCGACAGCCGATGGAGCGGGAACAAAGCTGGTTGGAGTGCACTTCACCGGCCCGCGATTTCAGAAGGTGTTTCGGTCGGAATCCGCGGCATAATGTAAGTAGCTCTTTGGAAATTCAAAAATTGCCGAGTCTAGTCCGGCGACTCGCCAGGATCCCCGGATTCCAAATGAAGTTCGTGGTACGCCGCGCGCTTGGTGATGCCTCGTTCCTTCGCCGCTAATTTCAGAGCCTCTTTGCGATCCAACTTCGCCTGACGGATCAGTTCTTCAACGCGATCCGCCAGACTCTGCGAGGTGTCGCGATGCGTCGACTTTTCGGAGTCGGGAACCGGTCCGATCAGTAAAGTAATTTCGCCGCGCGCCGGTTTTTCTGCAAGGGAAGCCGCCAGTTCTGACAGCGAGCCGCGCCGAAATTCTTCATGAACTTTGGTCACTTCGCGAGCCAGGCAGGCCGGACGGTCACCAAGAACTTCGCGGGCGTCAATCAAACTCTCTTCGATGCGGTGCGGAGCTTCGTAAAAAATAATCGTGCGATCCTCAATGCGCAGGCGCTCCAGGGCGCGGCGCCGTTCGCCGCTGCGACCGGGCAGAAATCCCGCAAACAGAAATTCCTCGTTGGGCAAGCCCGAAGCGGAAAGCGCTGCAAGAAGCGCTGAAGGCCCGGGAATCGGCGTTACCGGAATGTGATGGCGGAGACACAGCGTCACCAGCCGGTACCCCGGATCGCTGACCAGGGGCACACCCGCATCGCTGACCAGCGCGATCTGCGCGCCTTGCTCCATCGCCACCACCAGTTCCGGAGCTCGCGTCAGCTCATTGTGTTCGTGGTAGCTGACCAGAGTTTTTTGAATATTGTAGTGACTGAGGAGCTTCTGCGTGTGCCGGGTATCTTCACACGCGATCTGATCCACTTCCTTCAAAGTGCGCAGCGCGCGGAGAGTAATATCTTCCAGATTGCCGATCGGCGTGGCGACCAGGTAGAGACACGGTTGCCGATTGTTGGACTGCGGCTCCATGCCAGCAGTCTAGCATGCGAGTTCGCGGATACGGCGCGTGCTATACTGCGGTCTTCAACACACAATTGGAGGCAGCGCAGTGCCACTGTACGAGTACCAGTGCCTGAAGTGCGGCAAAAAAAACGAAAAAATCGAGACTGTCGCCGGCCCGCACCTGAAAAAATGTCCGCATTGCGGCGGAAGAGTGGAAAGGCTGCAGTCGGCTCCGGCGATCCAGTTCAAAGGATCGGGTTGGTACGTGACGGACTATGCCGGCAAATCCAAGGCCAAGGAGGCCGCTGCGCCAGATTCGGCCGCGCCAGCCACACCGGAGAAAAAGGATTCAACTTCCAAAGAGTCCGCCAGCAAGGAAAGTTCACCGAAAGAAACGAAAGAAAAAAAGCCATCGAGTAAGAAGTGACGCAGGCGATCGTTTAGAACTTCTTGCCTCTCAGATAGTTTAGGAACGGCTCGCCCAGCTCTTTATTTTGCAGGGCGAGTTCTACTGTAGCGATCAGGAATCCCAGCTTGTCGCCGGCATCGTAGGAAATTCCCTCATAGATATACGCCCAGAGTCCCTGTTCTTTGGCCAGAATCTTCAGCGCATCGGTAAGCTGGATTTCGCCGCCGGCTCCCGGCTTGGTCCGCTCCAGACACTCGAAGACCGCGGATGGCAATACGTAACGGCCGGTGATGGAAAGGTTCGACGGAGCGTCCGCCGGCTTGGGCTTTTCCACCAGTTCGCGAATCCGCAGCAAGCGTTCGCCGAAGGGACCCTGCGGCGCGGGATCGCCCGCAACAATCCCGTAGAGATGTGTTTTCTCGCGCGGCACTTCTTCTACGGCGATGGCTCCCACGCCAGTCGCTTCATAAACTTGTATCAGTTGCTTAGTGGCGGGATTTTCACCGGGTATGAGCACGTCGCCGAGCAACACCGCAAATGGCTCATCGCCGACAAGATCTTTGGCGACGAGCACGGCATGGCCGAGCCCCAGCGGTTCTTTTTGGCGCGTGTAGCTGACCTGTACCTGGTCGCCAATCTCTCGCACGGCGGCTGCCTGGTCCGATTTGCCCTTGTCTTCCAGAAAGCGTTCGAGGGTTGGGTTGGAGTCAAAGTGGTCCTCGATTGCGTTTTTGCCGCGGCCAGTGACGATAATGATGTGCTCGATTCCGCTGGCCACGCATTCCTCAACTACATACTGAATTTGCGGCTTGTCTACCACGTTCAGCATTTCTTTGGGTTGTGCTTTGGTGGCGGGCAAAAAGCGCGTGCCCAGCCCTGCGGCCGGAAGAACTGCTTTACGAACTTTCTTGATGCGGGAAGAATTTGAGGTTGAATCGGTCTTAGCCGTCATAGTTTCAGGTTAAAGAAGACTCGCGAATTTACAATCGGATTCTTCGTGTACGGTGCGTGACGCGAAAGATCGCGACGATCGCTGCGTGTTAACATAATCGATAGAGGCAGCAAAGCAACAGATGAGCGTTCGCATTCTGGGAATCGAATCATCATGCGACGAGACCGCGGCCGCGGTTGTGGCTGATGGGCGCGTGATTCTGTCTAGCGTGATCGCCTCGCAAATCGATATTCATCGAAAATATGGCGGTGTAGTGCCAGAGCTGGCTTCACGCGAACACTTACGCCGAATTGTGCCTGTGGTTCGTGAAGCGATGGAGCAGGCGGGATTGAAACTGCAGGACGTCGACGCGATCGGAGTGACGCAAGGCCCGGGACTGGTCGGATCGCTGCTGGTCGGGATTACCTATGGCAAAACGCTGGCGGAAACTCTGGGCAAACCGCTGGTGCCGGTGAATCATCTGGAAGGACACGTTCATACGGTATTTTTGGAAGCGCACCGATTAGGAGCCGATCCGGAGCTGCCTGCGGTTTGCTTGATCGTTTCAGGCGGCCACACCGTTCTTTATGAAGTACAACCGCGCGATCCGGCATGCACGGACGCTGGGGCATTGTGGTCGTACCGAAAAATCGGGCAGACTCGCGACGATGCGGCGGGGGAAGCGTACGACAAGGTTTCAAAATTGTTGGCGCTGGGATATCCCGGCGGACCGATTCTGGACCGCCTTGCGGCCGCGGCCGGCAATGTACCCGCGCCCGTTAAGTTCGGCGCGACCAAGATGAAAGGGAACTCGTTTGACTTCAGTTTCAGCGGACTAAAGACCGCGGTCCTCTACCACCTGCGGGAAAATCAAGATTACCTGTCTGAAATTCGCGCGCGAGAATCCGCCCTGGCGCACGGTGCGAGGAGCTTCGATCAACTGTTGCCGCTGTGTACGCCGAGAACCTTGGGCTTGATCAGAGAATTCCAGAACGCAGTCGTGCGCGATCTGGTGGAACGAACAATGAGGGCAGCCGAGGAACTGGGCGTTCCAACCGTGCTGGTCTCTGGCGGAGTCGCGGCCAACCGCCAGTTGCGTACGGCGTTCGAAGAGCGCGCTCGCGCTGCGGGCCTGAAAGTGTACTTCCCCAGCCAGGCTCTCTCAACCGACAATGCCGCGATGATTGCTGCTGCCGCGTATCCGCGCTTCCGAAACAACATTCTTGCGGATGCTTCGCTGAATGCTTCGGCGTCCCTTCCTATTGCCTAGTCCGATACCGGAAACGTCCTGCACGATTTGGTTTCGCCGCGTGAATCTTTTCGCTCGCTCAAGGTAAAATGCCCGCCTCATGCGCATAGCCATGGATACGGGCGGGACGTTTACGGACTGCGTGTTTGTGCGCGACGGGAATCTGGAAATCCTGAAAGTTCCGTCGCAGCCCCATCATCCTGCTGCTGCAATCGCGGAAGCTCTGCGCCAGGCGCAAATAAAGCTGGGTCATCGAACGAGCGAAAAGCTGGACTTGATTTGCGGCACCACCGTGGGAACCAATGCGCTGCTCGAACGTCGTGGCGGACGCGTCCTGCTGATTACCACGGCAGGTTTTGAAGACGTGCTGGAAATCGGCAGGCAGGCGCGGCCAAAACTGTATGATTTGCAGTTTCAGAAGGCGCCTTCACTCGTACCGCGAGAACGCAGACTTGGCGCTCGCGAACGGCTCGCCGCTGACGGTTCGGTTTTACAAAAACTAACCGCCGCGGAAATTCGCAAGTTGTTGCGAAGGGCGCACGAAATTCGTGCGGACGCAGTCGCCGTTTGCTTCCTTTTTTCGTTTCGCAACGCGAGTCACGAAGCCGCGCTGGCGAAATCCTTGCGCCGCGAAGGATTTCTGGTCAGCGCTTCGCACGAAATCTTGCCGGAGTTTCGCGAGTTCGAACGCACTTCGACGACGGTCATCAATGCCTATCTCGCGCCGGTAATGAGCGCTTATCTGCGCGAAACTCGTGAATACGCAAATGACGTTTGGGCGGCGACCCAAGGCCGTAGGAACTTGGCGAGCGCCACACAGGTTCGCGTGATGCAGTCGAACGGGGGAATTATTTCTGCGCGAAACGCGGCGGCACAACCGGTTCGAACCGTTCTCTCCGGACCGGCCGGCGGCGCGTTGGGCGCCCAGTATGTTGCTGGTTTAGCGGGTCTGCGAAAGATGATCACCTTTGACATGGGAGGAACTTCGACAGACGTCGCGCTGCTCTCCGGAAAAACCCGAATCACCACCGAGTCGTGCGTTGCGCAGCTCCCGATTGCCGTGCCCATGCTGGAAATCCATACGGTCGGAGCGGGCGGCGGCTCCATTGCGCGCTTCGACGCCGGCGGGGCGCTGCGCGTTGGCCCCGAGAGCGCGGGCGCCGAACCCGGCCCAATTTGTTATGGACGTGGCGAATTGCCGACGGTGACTGACGCGCACGCGGTGCTCGGTCATCTAGGCGGGCGCGGCTTGTTGAATGGTGAATTTGCCTTGCAACTGGACCGGACGCGGCGGATATTGCAGAAACGAAAGGGTAGTTTTCCCAATGCAGAATCATTTGCGCAAGCAATCCTGAGCGTCTCAAACGCTGTAATCGAACGCGCAGTGCGCTTGATCTCCATCGAGCGTGGGCATGACCCGCGAGACTACACGTTAGTCGCATTCGGTGGAGCGGGCGGATTGCACGCGTGCGACTTAGCGGAATCTCTCGAACTGCGCGGAGTGCTTCTCCCAGTCTTCCCTGGGGGCCTTTCCGCGTTCGGAATTCTCCGCGCCGACGTAGTGCAGGATTTTTCCCAGACCGTTTTACTGCCGGTTTCGAATCCATCCAGCGCGCGCCGGAACGCGGAAAAGATTCTGCGCCGGCTTCGAATCAGCGCCGAGGCTTTTCTCGCGCGCGAAGGTATCGCAAAGAATCAGCGGCGCTTCGAATATCAGCTCGACGTGCGCTACGTCGGCCAGGCCTACGACTTAAGCGTTCCCGATAACGATCAGTTCGTTGCGGCGTTCCATCGCGCCCACGAACGTTGGTACGGCCACGCGAATCCGCAGAGGCCAGTCGAGATCGTAAACGTACGTTGCCGCGCTACAGGCATTTCCTCGCAAATCAATTTACCGCGCATCGCCCGCGCGCGGACAACGACATCGCCGATTCCCGGGCACAAGATGGATTGTTTCTTTCGTGGCAGCAAGACTCGGGCAGCCGTCTATGAACGCGTCAAGTTGCGCGCGGGCGAAGAATTCGCAGGTCCAGCGATCATCCAGGAATACAGCGCCACATCGCTGGTGCCCTCGGGTTGGAGAGCGCGTGTCGATCACTACGGGCAACTTCACCTGCGCAAACTAAAAAATACCGCGAGGCGCCATGATCGCTAAAAAACGAACACGCGACCCGATGCTGCTGGAAATCTTCAAAAATCTCTTTCACTCGGTGGCCGAGGAGATGGGCGCCGCACTGCGCCGTTCCGCATTTTCTCCGAACATCAAGGAGCGCCGCGACTATTCCTGCGCTGTGTACGACAGCAACGGCGAAGTTCTGGCGATGGGCGATCACATGCCGGTTCACCTGGGATCGATGCCCGCCTCGGTCGCCGCCGCCCGCTCAGCTCTGACTTTCGAACGCGGCGACATTGCGCTACTCAATGATCCGTTCGCGGGAGGAACGCATCTCCCCGATCTCACTCTCGTGATGCCTGTCTTTGTAACGAAAAGCGCCAAACCGGATTTCTTCGTAGCCAGCCGCGCGCACCATGCCGACATTGGCGGGGCGCTGGCTGGTTCGATGGGACCGGCGCGCGAAATTTTTCAGGAAGGCTTGCGCATTCCTCCCGTGAAGATTTTCGGCAGAGGCGCAATGAACCGCGGCGTGTTGAACATGCTCCTCGCGAACGTTCGAACGCCAAATGAACGCGAAGGCGACCTGGCCGCGCAAATTGCCTCGTGCCGCCTCGCCGAGCGTCGCTTGCGCGATGTTACGGCTAAGTATGGCCTGCGGGAGCTCTCAAGATATGCAGCGCAGCTTCTGGACTATTCCGAAAAGATGATGCGAATGGAACTCGGGCAGCTACGATCGGGAAATTATCACGCGCAGGATTTTCTCGATGGCGATGGCTGCGGCAGCGGGCCTTTGCGAATTCGCGTGAACGTTCGGATCAAATCCAACTCTGCCATTGTGGATTTTTCCGGCTCGGCTCCGCAATGCGCGGGAAACGTGAACGCGGTCGAAGCCATCGCCATCTCCGCTGTGTATTACGTGTTTCGTTGCCTGGTTCGCGAAGATGTCCCCGCGACAGCTGGCTTGCTTCGCCCAATCCAGGTGCTCGCGCCTCGCGGCACCATTGTGAATGCCAATCCTCCGGCCGCGGTAGCCGGCGGTAACGTGGAAACCTCACAACGCATGGTGGACACGCTTCTTCGCGCCCTAGCCAGGGCTGCTCCGCAAAAGATTCCTGCGGCCGGCCAGGGCACTATGAATAACTTGACCTTTGGCGGGCTGCACGCGTTCCCCACTCGTGCGCCCTTCACCTATTACGAGACCATCGCTGGAGGGTGCGGAGCCTCCGCCCTGGGAGATGGAATGTCCGCCACACATTCCCACATGACAAACTCGTGGAACACGCCGACCGAAGTGCTCGAGGAATCCTACCCTTTGCGCGTGCGGCGGTACGCTATCAGGACGGGCTCTGGCGGCAAAGGCCGTCACCGCGGAGGAGATGGCATCGTTCGCGAATTGGAGTTCCTGTCCCCGTTTGATGTCGGATTGCTGTCGGATCGTCGAGAAACAGCGCCGTACGGCCTGCAAGGTGGTTGCGACGGCAAACGCGGCGCGAACACGCTCATGCGCGGAGGGAAGCGGAAGTCACTCGCCGCCAAGTGTTCCTTCGCAGCTAAATCCGGCGATGTCTTGCGAATAGAAACTCCCGGAGGGGGTGGTTGGGGAAACCATCGAAAGGAAAAAACGATTGGTGCCAGCCAGCCTCGCAACTTACGTCACAAATTTCGATCTTTCGACCCTCGTGGACAAAAAAAAGGGACAGGCAGTACGCCCGTCCCAAAATGATCCCGCACTACAGTCGGTCTACTGTTCGAATCCTTCCTGCATAATTGGGAACTGCAATTTGGCCTTTGCCAGCGACTTCAAAACCATCGCTTCCGCGGATTCCGCGGATGTGCTGCGCGCCGTTGCCATCTCGCTCACCAGCAAGTACTTGGCGCGCTCCAGCATTTTTTTCTCGCGGAAGGATAGCGGCTTGCTCCGGCTGAGGGAACAGAGACTCTTCAGCACTACGGCAACTTCGAGCAGCGAACCGGTCCGCATTCGCTCGGAATTCTCTTTAAAGCGATGTTTCCAATCGTGGTGGCAGTTCAGTTTGCCGCGTTCCAGAAAACCCAGAACTTTCGTCGTATCGTTCGAACGCATTACGGACCGCAGTCCAACGCTCTCTGCGTTTGTCTGGGGCACCATCACTCGCAAGTCGCTGGAGACAATGCGAATCATGAAGTAACGCTCTGTCTTTCCGTTCAAAACTCCGTAGTTAATTTGTTCAATGATTCCCACACCGTGGTTCGGGTAAACGACCTTATCACCGATTTTGTAATCCATGATTTAGGATGCCCCCTGGAGCTACAGCAACCAGTGTAGAAGTATGTGTCGAGAGAGTCAAGACTATATCGTTTGGAATGAGAAGGTTAGGGAAGTCAATCTTTTGATGTGGCCCTAAAATTGCTCTCAGCGTTCTGGCAACCTGCTTTCTTTTTCTTTCGGCCTTTGAACGTGGATCTGGCCAGTTCCTCGACTCGGCACGCGTTCCCTCCGCTAACCGTTCGCGGCTTGTCTGCCCTATACTGTTTTCATGCACTTCATTGTAGTCGACACGGGCGACTCACGCGGCAGTGTAGGCGTGTGCGACGAATCTAATCTGATTGCGGTCGAAGCCCATGGGACTGACGAAGACTATTCCAGCTGGCTGCTCCCAGCCGTTCAACGCGTGCTCGTAAACTCGTCGCTAAGTCTCTCTCAACTAGGAGGTTATGCCGTTTGTGCGGGGCCCGGATCGTTCACCGGGCTGCGCGTTGGGTTAACCACCGTGAAAGCCTGGGCCGAGATTTACGAAAAGCCAATTGTGGCGGTTTCTCGACTGGAAGCACTCACCATGTTCGAACCAGCGGGGCGCGAGCGCTTTTTGGCCGCCTATATGGACGCCCGCCGCGACCAGGTGTTCGCTGCTCTGTACCGGCGCGCGAAGGAGCACGTAGAGCTGGTTGGCGAAGAATCGGTGATTGGCTTGACTGCCTTTATGGCACGAGTTTCAGTTGAGACTTCCGGACACCCGGTCGGCTGGGTGACCGCTGACCCCAAACTGCTGGAAACCCAACCTGCTTGGCAGTCCATGGCCTCGATGGGGCATGTCGTCGAAATTGCGCAACCGCCCTTCGCGGAACTTCTGGGGCGCCTGGCCTATCGAAAATTCCTTCAAGGTTTTACTACCGATGCGCTTTCGCTCGACGCGAACTACGTGCGCCGTTCCGATGCTGAAGCATTCTGGACGGAAAATAAGTCCGCCCTGAGGGTGTAATGCCAAACCAACATGCGTCGGTGCCTGGCCGTCCGGCAGACAGCGTTAAGTCTTATGCGGAGACGGGTCGCATCTTTCGCGAGTATGTAGAATCTGATTATGGCCCGGTTAGCAAAATCCTTCACGAATCGAATCTGTCATTGCATCTGCCGGATGGATTAAGTTGCACCACGTCGCCTGACGCTGGCGCCACGCAAATTCACCTCTGCGAACTGCATCAGGAACCGATCGCGGTCCTTCAATGGCGTAATCTGGGCGAAGAAGCGGAGATCCTCAATCTTGCCGTTCCTCCGCGGCGTCGCCGTCAGGGCCATGCTCGCTTCCTGCTAACGAATTTCCTCATGTTGGCCCGTGAGCTTCGTTTGCGAGACATTTCTCTGGAGGTTCGCGAATCGAACACCGCGGCTATCGCTTTGTACCGCACTATTGGATTCATCCAATCAGGGCGGCGTCCCGGTTACTACCGCGATCCTGTCGAAGCGGCGTTCCTCTTTCAACGGGAACTCACAGACTAGTACCAAATACCCGTCCTTCCCTATTGACTCGGTTGTTACGCAGCGTTAACGTGCCGTCAAGTCGAGCGGCTTGTCCCTGTCCACGCGCGGCGAGTAAGCTACACACAACTTAAATAATGAACTACGGAGGAGGAACGCATGGCAACAGCGCAGCGGAACCCTCGGGACATACTCCTCGTGGCCGACGCCGATTATCAGCGTCTGTTCGAGCAGCATGAAAAGTACGAGTCAGAGTTGCAAAGAATCCTCAAAGAACCCTACCTCAGTTCGGAAGACCTCCTGGAAGAAATCAAGCTGAAAAAAATGAAGCTCCACTGCAAGGACGAGATGGAGCGGATTGCTGCGCGTATCGAACGATCGCGCGCGCAACACGCTTGAGCCGTCGCGCGCGCCAAGCTTCCACAAAATAGTCCGTTCTGCCACCCTTGCGGGCGGTTTGTCTGCGGTGCAAGTGTGCACCGAGAGCCGCCGGCCCGAACCTGGGTGCCAATGGCTTCTGGAATCGTCTTGCGCCATCGCTGTGGTATCTTCATTACCGCATGGTGAAAGAGGGTTATTATTTTGGCGTCCCGCTGCTATTGCTTGGCGGGACAGCGCTTATATTTCATTGGTGGATCCTCGGCGGCGCGCTCATCGCCTTCGCGCTCTTCTGCTTTTCCTTTTTCCGCGATCCAGAGCGCATCGTCTCCACCGATCCCGGTCTCATTGTCTCGCCTGCGGACGGCCGGGTTGTGGTAATCACCGAAGAAGAGAATTCAGGCCGCCCGGGCACCCGCATCAGTATTTTCCTGGCCATATGGAACGTGCATGTGAACCGCTCACCGGCCGCCGGTGTCATCACGAAATTAGACTACCGGCCCGGAAGATTTCTCGCCGCCTGGGACGCAAAAGCTTCCTTGCAGAATGAGCAAAACATCTTTACCCTCGCCACGGCACAGGGCACCATCGAGTTCAAGCAGATTGCGGGATTCATTGCCCGCCGCGTGGTGTCCTGGAAAAAGCCCCTGGACTCGGTAGCGAAGGGCCAGCGCATCGGACTCGTGCGCTTCGGCTCGCGCGTCGATCTTTGGATTCCGCGGGGCTCGGAAGTTCTGGTAAAAGTAGGGGACAACGTGTACGGCGGCTCTAGCGACCTGGCTCGCTGGCCGAAAGAGACTGCTAAGCCAGTCGGCGAAACCGCAATTGCCGCGGAGAAAAGGCCATCCTGAGCATGCCGGATTTGCAACATCAGCAGGTTTCCCTCGAAGGCCGCAGGCACCGCACACAAGCGCGAATGCGCCGCGGAATCTTTCTCTTGCCCGCGATGATGACTTCCGCAAATTTGCTTTGTGGATACTATGCTGTGGTGGCGTCACTGGCGGGCACCGCCGAAGATTTCAACCACGCCGCAAAAGCGATTGGTATCGCTATCGTATTCGATTCTCTCGATGGCCGTATCGCTCGCATGACCGGCACCAATACCGAATTTGGCGTGCAATTTGATTCCCTCGCTGACGTCGTCAGTTTCGGCATCGCACCCGCAATTCTGGCTTACGCCTGGGGCGTCCGCGGCGTCGGTGGCTTGGCGCAATCTAAGTTGCACCAGTTGAGCCAGTTCGGCTGGATTTGTTGTCTGGCTTTTCTGATCTGTTGTGCATGGCGTCTGGCGCGATTCAATGTGCAAGGCATGGCTCCCGGCGGCTCGAAATTTTTCGTGGGCATGCCAACCCCTGCCGCCGCGGGAGTAATTGCCTCGATCGTCCACGCGTTTCACGCCGGCGGATCGCTCAGCGACTGGCGCTGGTCCGTCGCTTGGCTGCTTCTCGCTGTCGGCCTCGGCGGACTGATGACCAGCACCATTCGTTTTTATAGTTTCAAAGATTTGCCCTGGGGCAAGAAACAGCCCGGTATTTTGATTTTGCTGCTGCTTATTTTTCTTGCCGTGGTCTGGAACTATTCCGAAGTGACCCTTCTGCTTCTCGCCTGCACCTATGCGATTGCCGGGGTCGCTCTCCATGTAATTCGCTATACGCGGCAGCGCATGGTGTCGCGTTCGGCCGGCACTTGATGCATGACTATTCCGCTGGAGTCACGTCGCATCGTCATTGCCGGCGCCTCTTCTCTCTTCGGCGCGGAGCTCAAGGCGCTTCTCGAAGAAAGCCGCTTTGCAGCGTGCGATTTCCGGCTTGTCGACGAAGAAATTGTTGCCGGAACCCTTACTGAAGCTGGCGGAGAGGCGGCTGTTATTCAGCCTGTAGAAGACGACAGCTTCCACAAAGCCTGGGCCGTGTTCTTCACGGGTTCGCCGGCATTCACCAAAAGAAATTTGCGCCTCGCGCAGCGCAGTGGCGCCGTAATCGTGGATTTGTCCGGCGAACTTGCCGGTACTTCCGGAGCGCGCTCCTGGCTTCCGAAATTCGAAACAGCCGCAAGCCAGAACTCACGGAAAGATGACGTACTTTACGTCGTCCCGTCCGCTCCCGCCGAAATCATCGCGCGCCTGGCCATGGCGCTCCACTCGGCGAACTCCAATGCGCTGACCGCTGTCGCATTTCACCCTGTTTCCTCCAGCGCCGGAAAGGCTGGCATTGAAGAACTCGAGTCGCAAACCGGCCAGTTGCTCTCTTTTCAGCCCTTGGGAAAACAGGTTTTTGACGCCCAAATCGCGTTTACCATGGTTGATCGCTTCGGTAGCCAGAGCCGGCACAATTTACAAGTGTCATTGCAAACGTTGCGCAGGGAAGTGCGCTCCTGTCTGCCCAAAGAAATACACGCCCCCGCAGTGCAACTGTTGCACGCTCCTGTCTATTACGGGACGACCGTGACAGGCTGCGCATTTCTGGATGCTGCTGTGAGTGCTACCGAGATCACAAGACTATGCACGGCCTCTGGTTTTAGCATTACCGACGGTGACTCCGCTCCCACCAACATAAGCCCCGCGGGAGAAACTGCATTGCAGCTTGCGTCGCCGCAACCGGATTCCACTCATGCGGGCGCTTGGTGGTTCTGGGCCGCGGCGGACAATATCCGCTTGCCGGCATCGAACGCGGTAAAATTGGCAGAGAAGCTACTTGAATGAATCGCGCCAAGCTGATTCCCGGCCTCATCGTATGCGTCCTCTCTGGATGCGGTTATCACGTTGCCGGCCGCTCCGGTGTTTTGCCGAAAACGATCCATGTGATCGCGGTGCCCGCTATCGAAAACAAAACGTCCAGCTACCGCATTGAGCAGCGCTTGACCGCGGCCACTATCCACGAATTTCTTGCTCGTACGAATTACAAAATTGTTTCAGCCCCGGAAAGCGGTGACGCAGTGTTGCGCGGCACCGTCGTTTCTGTAGAGGCTGTGCCTCTCCTCTTCACCAGCATACCGGCTACCGCCACCACGCCGGCCACCACGCGGGCCACCAATATGCTGATCACTATGAAGTGCGATGTTACGTTCACCGATTCGACGACACAAAAAGTTCTCTATCGCAATGATAATTTCGTGTTCCGCAACGAGTACGAAATTTCCACTGACGTAAAGAGTTTCTTCGAAGAGCAGGATCCGGCCCTCGATCGCATGGCTCAGGATTTTGCAAAACGCCTGGTCGCCGCCGTTACGGAGAATTTTTGATGCCGCCGATAAACCCGGACGAACTGCTCTCTCGCCTGAAAAAAAGCCAGCACATCTCTGCAATTCTGCTGCTCGGCGAAGAGCCATATTTGCGGGACTCTTGCCGCGCGCTTCTCATCGATCATTATGTTGCGGAAGCTGCGCGCACTTGGGCAGTTTCTCGGTTTTCCGCCGAGCGCGGTGATCTTCAAGCCGCTCTAGACCAGGCGCAAACTCTGCCAATGCTCTCTCCTCAGCAGATAGTTTTTCTGGAAGACGCGCAAGCTATCGAGGAATTCCCGGACAAGAGGCGTGATGACGCCGTGACGCAGTTGGAAGCGTATCTTTGCGATCCGGCGCCTTTCACCGTTCTGGTGATGGAGGCGGTCCATCTCGATCAGCGCATGAAACTCTCCAAAACGCTCGCCGAAAAATCGCTGGTCGTGCAAGTTGGCCTCGGTGATGATTCGAACCACCGCCACGCCTCTGCCGTCGCGTTGGCAAAAACTTTGGCGAAAGAGCGGGGCGTCCAGTTTGAATCAGGCGCCGCGGAAGATTTGGCCGAATCTGTCGCCGCCGATCTCCAGCGCCTGAAAATGGAAATCGAAAAGCTCAGCACCTTTGTGGGCGATCGGAAAATCATCCGCCGCGATGATGTCACCTTAATGGTGATCTCCGAACGCGCGGCAACCGTCTGGGAAATGGCGGACATGATCGCCTCTCGAAACGGAAAACGTGCTCTGGATTTTCTGGACCGGCTCCTCCGCTCCGGCGAAGAGCCCTTGAAACTACTTGGCGGAATGTCCTGGATGTACCGTAAGCTCGTCGAAGCCAGCGAAGTAAAAGGCGCCGTGAATGGCTGGCAGGCTGCCCGCGCTTTGCAGATGCGGCCGGATCAGGCCGAACTCGCTATTCGCAACGCCCGCAGGATCTCTCGCCCGCGCCTGTTGGCCGGCCTGCGCGCATTTCAACGCGCGGATGATCGCCTCAAGGGCAGCCGCGAAGATGCTCGAACCGTAATGGAATTTCTAATCATCGAACTCACCGCGCCAGAAACCTGCGCTGCCGACGCTTCGTATTATATCGTTATGTAAGATATGGTAAACATTGGTGAAGCGGCGAGAACAGGGCTCAATAAAAACAAGCGACTCAATAAAAAACAGGCCGGACACAGTGTCCGGCCTGTCTCGTTAAACCTTCAGAAATTCTTCGAAGCTACTTCGCCGCTTTCGCCTTCAATCCGTTAAAAGCCAGCGTCAACCGCGACTTATACCGATTCGCGGTATTCTCGTGCAGCACGTTCTTCGTAATCGCCTGATCGATCGCAGACATCGTTGATTGCAGCAAATTTCCGGCCGCTGTTGCATCGCCCGCGGTAATCGCTCCGCGCAGCTTCCTGATCGCCGTCCGCACCCGCGTCCGGTTCGCCCGGTTTACTTCCGCACGTTGACGAGATTGCGCCGCACGCTTTAAAACTGACTTTTTCTTCTTCTTTATTTTGGTAGCCTGTCCTTGCGCCATCTAGCTGATTGCTCCTTTTTTGGGTGTTGCTCGAACGTTAAGTTTAGGGGAGGCCTGTGGGACTGTCAAATTTGCGCCTGCCGGCCGAATCCAATTGGCACTGACAAATAGCACCGACAAAAGCGCCGCACTCGCATCCGTTCCGCGACCCGTTCACAAACCGGGCAAGCGCGATCAGTTGCTGCTGCTGATCAATTCGCGCAATCCGATTCTGACTATCGAAACCTGGGAAGAAGAACGCGCCGAGCAGTTGCTTTTTGAAGTTGCGACTCAACTCAGTGTTCCTCTTTTCACCTGGAGCGTAACGACCGGGCTGGCGCGTTTTCACGGCGCTGCAATCTATAACTCGGAACCGCCCGAAGCCGCTCTTTCCAACATTGCGGCCGTTCAGGGTGATGGCATCTTTTTGCTCAAGGATTTTGCGCGTTACTGCGACAACGACAAAGTTTGCCGCCGCCTGCGCGAACTGGCCGAACAATTTCGCACTGCTCGCCGATCCATTGTCATTACCGCCGCTTCGATCCAGATGCCTCCCGAACTCAACGGCGATGCGACACCTTTTGATCTCGGCCTTCCTTCGGCCGAAGATCTCTTCTCCGCCGTCAAACAGACACTCGCCGATTCGAATCGCGAAAATCACGTCGCGGTAACGCTCGATCTTGCCGGCATGCAGCAACTGGCGACGAATCTTTCCGGCCTGCCGCTTACCGAAGCGATCCGCACATTGCGCCGCTGCATTCTGGAGAACGGCAAAGCCGACGCGCAATTGCTGGACGCGGTGCTCGACGCCAAACGAGACGCGCTTCGCGGCGACGGTTTGCTCGAATCGATTCGCCGGGATGCTTCGTTCAGCGATATTGCGGGACTGCAACGGCTTCGCGACTGGCTTTTGAAACGCAAAAGCGCGCTGACTCCCGAGGGCCAACGGTTCGGTCTGGTTCCGCCCAAAGGGATTCTCATCACGGGAGTACAAGGCTGCGGGAAAAGTTTGGCGGCCAAATCGATCGCCGGGGAATGGGGATTCGAACTGGCGCGGCTGGACGCCGGCGCGCTCTACGATAAATTTGTCGGCGAAAGCGAGAAGCGTCTCCGCAAAGCTCTGGACCTGGCGCAGAAAATTGCTCCGCTGGTTTTGTGGATCGACGAAATCGAAAAAGCCTTCGCATCGGCCGGCTCCAGCGGAGATGCCGACGCGGGGCTCTCGCAGCGTTTGCTGGCGACGCTGTTGACGTGGATGCAAGACCGCGAAAGCGGCGTCTTCCTGGCCGCCACTTCGAACAACATTTCCGCGTTGCCGCCGGAAATGGTTCGCAAAGGCCGCTTCGACGAAATTTTCTTCGTCGATTTGCCGAACCCTTCGGTTCGCGGCGCACTCTTTGCGTTGCATCTGAAAAAACGGGGAAGGGATTCCAGCGCGTTCGATTTGCCGGCGCTGGCAGCCGCAAGTGACGGTTTCTCCGGAGCGGAAATCGAACAGGCTATCGCCGCGGGGCTCTATACAGCGTTCGCTGCCAGGCAGCAACTGAATACCAGCATCCTTCTCAGCGAGCTGAAATCAACGCAGCCGCTCAGCGTGACACGTTCCGAGGACATTTCCGCCATTCGCGATTGGGCGCGAACGCGCGCCACACCGGCCGACTGATGTAGCGGCCCTCTTCGGAGGGCGGGTTTTTCCGAACGCCATCCGGGACGGAAGCGGGTGGTGGCTTCGCGTTGCGCAGGACGGCTCGCTGTTACCATTGAAAATACTTATTGCAAAGGTAGCTGGACTTTGCTATTATGTTTCCAGGCCGAATCGCGTCAGCGACTCGGCCTTTTTGCTTTTCTGGCAAGGGTGTCGGGGGTTTGTACTTGCAAACCCTGACACGTTTTTCCCGCTCAAGCCAGCGTCCGCAAATCTCACCGCGAGAGCGCACCTGCCACGCAAGACGGCGAGAAGCGGATCCCTCGTTCCACTCGGAATGACATGCGGGCGAGACCGCGCCTGCTCTTTTTTCTTGGACAAAACCGTGATTCCGAGGGGAGCTGGGCCGGCTTTTCTCTTCGTTTGCGAAGCGAATGGCAGCCTGCGCAGTGGAGGAATCTGCTGTTTCCCCGATCTTCGCCTGGTCAAATGCATTACCTGGTTGCTTCGCTTTTTTCCGCGCCGTCTCGCCACCCAACTAAAAAGGACCAGCCTATGAAAAACATAAATGCCACAACCAGCAGAGCCACAATCACCGGAGGCGCAAACAGCCGAGCCGTTACTGCAGTCCGGTTCACGCACAAGGCGCTTGCGGACGTTTGGTGGCCGTTCGTATTCTCTGGTGGAAAAAATGTCGAGCAACTCGAAAAGGCACTTGTGGTTTGGCTGAACTCAACCCCCGCCTTAGTTCTGCTACTGGGTCATCGCGAAGAAACGCGTGGCGCCTGGATACAATTTAAGAAGCCAGCTCTAGAAAGACTGCCGGTGCTCGATGTTATATCTCTTAATCCGACCGTTCTTGCCAAACTAGCTTCTCTCTTTGACAAGGTTGCAGATCGCAAAATACTGCCGTTTCCACAAATGGCAGATGATCCAGTCCGCGCGGAGATAGACGCCGAAATAAGTTTGTCGCTAAATTTGCCGCCCCTAGATGGCCTACGAGAATTGCTATCTCGCGAACCGATTTTCGGTCTTTCAATGAAAGGCCTTGTTAGCGATACACCATCGCAAATGGTGCTAGAGCCTGTGGCTCAATAAAACTCGGGGAAAAAATCCTTGCTGCCTCAGTTGGGCAGGTAAATCAGTCTCTAACCTTGTGCGACGAGACGTAAACACGCTTTACAGGACAGTCCTGCGTTCGACCCTTCGCACGACCTTCAACGACTGTTCGAAGTGGCAGCAGCGAGCGGCGCAGGCTCGTTGTGCGAACTTGGGGCCCCGCCTCTGGCGACAAAGCCCCAGGCGCGTCACAAATCAGCTAAACTACTCTCGCGGAGGCGCATATGACACATCGCTTCACGGTCATTTTCGAGAAAGAAGCCGAGGGCGGCTATCACGTCTTCTGTCCCACCCTTCCGGGCTGCCACTCACAGAGCGAAACCATCGAAGAAGGCGTCGAGAGCATCCGCGAAGCGATCGAGCTTTACGTTGGAACCCTTATCGAAGATGGCCTCCCCGTTCCCGCTGAAGACATCTTCATCAAACCAATTGAGATTCCTGCGTGACTCCAAAGCAGCCAGCGGCTTCCGCAAAGGACGTCGTCCGCGTGGCTGAGAAGTTGAAGTTCGTGTTCCGCCGACAGAGCGGCAGCCATGCCATCTACGTGCGGCAATCCGATCAAGCGCGGGTCGTGATTCCAATGCACAAGGGCGAACTGAAGCGGAAGACGCTCCGCGGAATCATTCAGGACTTGAAAATCACCGTGGAAGAATTCGCCAAACTGGTTTGACTATCGAGACCCGCCCTACAGCTTGCCCCAGGTTCGCGTTTTTTAACCACGTCTTCCTTAATCGCGCGGGTACATCAGTCCCGAACCTTGCGCCGCGAGACGTAAACACGCTTTACGGGACAGTCCGGCGTTAGACACTTCCGTACGACCTTCAACGACTGTTCGAAAAAATGGGTGTTGCTTGCGACGTTGCGTGGATGTAGTATTCGCGGCCAGTTTCTCCCCGTTGTCGGACCCCGGTACAACTTATCCTGCGTGGTATTCAGAAAGGAGAACAACCGTGAATTTCCGCGCTCTTTCAGGCTGGAAAGCTGCCAGCATAACCAGCGATCCTGATTCAACCTACCATCAGATTCCTACGCGTCGGGTTCCGGTCGCTGTACCGGGCCCTGTGTCCAGGCGTCAGTTCGCACGTACGGCCGCGGGAAGCGCGCTTGCTGCCGCGGTTGGCTCCAGTTTGTGGGCTCCGAGTCGGATGGAAGCGGCGTCATTTGCTCCGGTTCCGATCCCGGGTGGCACGCCGGCGCTTGGCGGGGCTTACCACGTGTTTGGTCCGGCCGCGTTCGATCCCGCCGATGCAGAGCCAGCTACGATCACAAATCTAGATGCGGCTGTGGGATTGGCGTACGTCAGCGGCATGGTGACGCAAACCAATACCAAAACGGGCGACGTAGTGCGTTTGCCGTTCGTCGATTCGGACATGAGATTCATGCAAGGCGTATTCCGCGGCACGGATGGGAAAATTCATCAGGGCGCTTTTGCCTTTGTTTGAGTGGACGTCTATTTGCCCGGTCCGGGCAATCAGGTTCATGACCTCAATCCGAGTTCGTTTCCTCCTGTCGGACTCTTCTGGACCACGGAGATTCCAATTGCCGGGGTGGACGTGCAACTTGGAAAAGGCAGTGCGTCCTTGCAAGCTACCGATGTAGCAATCCTCGATTATGGATTTATCCCGAATGCATTGTTCGGCGGCGGTCCTCCGCCGGTTCCAGGAACGGTGTCGTTCAAGGTGGTCTGGAACGGAGTGAACGAGAGGCTGAATATCAAGAACACCGATCCGGTGTATGGCGGCTTCGCGGGCGAATTCGTCCGCACCAACGCACAGATGGAGTGGAGCGCCACGGTGGGAGATTTCACGCTTGTTTCCGATCCCATTGTGACTTCCACCAGTTCATTTGCCGAACTCGGCCACGAACGGAACGGATCGTTCTTGCCGTAGACGAACGCCCCTGAGCTATCCGTGAAGATTTATTCGCGGTGCGGCGTCACGTGGTCTGCTGAACCCATTGCCTGCGCCAGGCCGGTGCGTCGAAGGGATCCGCAAAATACTGAGTTTCGTGGACGACCTTGCCGTTTCGGAACTCCATGATACTCACCGTGTATGCCGGCCGTCCCTGGTACGTGATTGTATATTCCGTGATCCAGAGGTCTCCTTGCCCAAGCATCCGCCTGATGTTGAAGCCTGACGGCTTGCCGGGATGGTGACTGCGCAAGGCCTGTAGATTGGTTCGTCCGAGAATTCGCTCGCCCGACTGAGGATAGTCACAAATGGCATCGTCCGTGTAAATATCGTGTTCGGCGTTGGCATCGCCGGCTGCCGACGCTTGCCAATGCGTATTCAGAGCCGCACGGATTTGTTCCTCTTGCGTGGACTGCCGCGGATTCACATTCATGTTCGCCTGCCTTGATGAGACATTTCCGCACGAGGTTGAGCGAATGTTCGAAGTGGCAGCGCCGCCGTGTCTGGATGCCGGCAATATTTCCGCGATGCGCTAGCCCACAACTCACAGTAAACTCACCGCTGCAAGAACCTTACACTAATTCCTTGGAGGGCTTTGATGCATCGAACCCGCGAAATCCTACTCGTCTTCCTGGCGGCAATCCTGCATCCAGCAATCTCCGCCGCGCAAGGTCCGCCTGAAACAACTCCGATCGCGAAACAAGTCGCCCGGCTCGAAGAAACGGTCGCGCGCGACGAAAAGACTTTGCAAGACTGGGCGAATTTGAATCGTTACCGCGAAGCAAATGCAAGCCTCGCGCCACCAACTGCCGGCGAGCAGCGCGTGGTCTTCCTGGGCGACTCCATCACCGACATGTGGGTGCAACCGCGGTTCGGCGAATTTTTCCCGGGCAAACCCTACGTTGGCCGCGGTATCAGCGGGCAGACCACGCCACAAATGTTGATCCGCTTCCGCCCCGATGTGATCGCTCTGAAGCCGCGCGTTGTGGTGATACTTGCGGGCACCAATGACATCGCGGGAAATACCGGGCCGATGACGCTCGAAGAAATCGAAGGCAATCTGGCCTCGATGTCGGATCTCGCCCACGCCAACGATATTCGCGTGGTTTTGTCTTCGGTCTTACCGGTTTACGACGTCGGCCGCACCGCGGACGGAAGGCAACTGATCATGACCGACCGTCGTCCGCCAGAAAAAATTCTTGCACTCAATGAATGGATCCGGAATTATGCCGGTCAGCATGGCGACGGTTACCTGGACTATTTTTCCGCGATGGTGGACGATCATGGTTTCTTGAAACGGGAACTCAGCGAGGACGGCCTCCATCCTAATGGCGCCGGGTACGCGGTAATGGCGCCGCTGGCGGAAAAAGCCATAGCCGCTGCTCAGGAAACAAATGCGCTCAAAGAAAAAGCTGGTCGAAAGAAAAAATGAGACAAGCGATCTCTTTGTCGAAACGTCTTCGTCGCGCGGAACGGCGAGTCGTTGACCTTCTTTTTCCACAAGGAATCACCAGCGAGTCCGATTCGCAGTAGAATTTGTGGCGTACGCTATCCGCTGCCAGCAGTCGGGAGGGAACAGTGAAGCGTCGACAGCAGTTTCTTAGCGCGTCGCGGAGTGCGGTTTCGCGCCGAAGATTTTTGCGGCAAAGCGTCGCGGCCGCGATTGGACTTTCCATCGTGCCGCGCCGTGTCTTGGGTGGCGCTGGATACATTCCGCCCAGCGACAAAATCAATATTGCTTTCATCGGCGTTGGCGCTCAGGGTTTGCGTGTCATGGTCAAGTTTCTGCAACAACCCGACGTACAGGGCGTGGCGGTCTGCGATTCGACGGTCAGCGCTGCAAATTATCCGCAATGGGATACGCATGAGTTCTGCAAATCCGTTCGCAACTTGCTCGGCGTGGATAGTGGCTGGGATTGGCTCAGCCCCGATGATCCGCTTCAGTTGACCCACGCGCTTCGTGTAACCAGCGGAGTCGCCGGACGCGAGCCGTGTCAAAAAATTATTGATGGATACTATGGCGCTCAGCAACGGTCCGGCACGTATCACGGATGTTCGGCCTATAGTGATTTTCGCGAACTGCTCGAAAAGCAAAAAGATATGGACGCCGTCGTAGTGTGCACCACCGACAACTTGCACGGTTCGGTTTCCGCGGCGGCGATGAAAAAAGGCAAACACGTTTTCTGTCAGAAGCCGCTCACGCACACCGTCTACGAAGCGCGGCGCATTGCCGAGATCGCGCGCGAGACGGGAGTGGCGACTCAGATCGCGGTTGCCAATCAGGCCTCGGAGGATACGCGACTGTTGTGCGAATGGATTTGGAGCGGCGCGATCGGTCCGGTGCGCGAAGTACATAATTGGTCCAGTCGTCCGTATTGGGCGCAGGGCATTGACCGCCCAAAGGATGTCGATCCGGTTCCCGCCGGGCTGGATTGGGATTTGTGGCTGGGCCCCGCGCCGGTGCGACCGTTCAATCGCGCGTATGTGCCGTTTGTATGGCGCGGCTGGGCAGACTTCGGCTGCGGCGCTCTTGGCGACATGGGTTCCTACAGCTTCGACACGATTTTCCGTGTGCTCAAGCTGCAAGCGCCTGCAAGTATCGAAGCCACGTCCACCGAGCGTTTTGCGGAAACCTACCCGGCAGCGTCGATCATTCGTTACGATTTTCCGGCTCGCGGGGACATGCCGGCGGTGAAATTCACATGGTACGACGGTGGTTTAAAACCGCCGCGGCCCGAGGAACTGGAAGACAATCGACCGTTTGTTGGACAAGGCGAAGACGAGGACGAAGGGCTACTTTTTGTCGGAGATCGCGGCAAGATTCTTTGTGGATTCAACGGAGCGTTTCCTAAGCTGATTCCCGAAGCCAAAATGAATAGTTTCCAGCAGCCGCCAAAAACCCTGCCGCGATCGCCCGGCAATGAACGCGAATGGCTGGACGCCTGTAAGGGCGGCAAAGTAAAGCCCGGCGGAAACTTTGAATTCGAGGGGCTAGTCACCGAGACGCTGCTTCTGGGAAATGTCGCCACGCGCGCGGGACAGAAACTCACCTGGGACCGGGCAAATCTGAAAGTAGCAAACAGCGAGTTGGCGCAAAAATTCGTCCAGCCGGAACGCCGTAAGGGGTGGGAACTCTAGGTGCCGGCGCTCCCGTGATCCTTAACAGGAGATGAAAAGATCCGTATAGGAGGAGGAATGTCTGAGATGTCGAGGAGAGAGTTCGTGAAAAATACGGCCATGATCGCCGCTGCGGGAGGTTTTGTTGCGGCTGGCAGTCAGGAGCTTCGAGCCAATCCGCTCGGTTTGCCGATTGGCGCTCAGACCTGGCCTGTCCGGCAGATGATCGCCAAGGATTTTCCCGCCACCATCAAGCAGCTCGCCGCAGCCGGATTTCAGGCTATTGAATTGTGCTCGCCCGTAGGCTACGCCGCCGACGATTTCGCAGGACTCGCGAAATACAGCGCCGCCGACCTGCACAAAATTCTGGGGGATGCCGGGGTCACATGCACCAGCTCGCATTTCACGATCGAAGAACTCCGCCACAACCAGGAAGCGCGAATCGGCTGGGCGAAAGAGCTGGGCCTTACGCAAATGTTGGTGCCAACTCTTAACGGACCGAAGCACCCAACCCTCGACGATGTCAAACGGGCCGCCGACGAATACAACAAGATCGGCGAACGTGCTGCCAAGGCTGGTATCCAGCAGGGACTTCACAATGAGGATTTCGAGCTTTCAGTGGTTAACGGCAAACGGACTTACGATCTGTTGTTCGAACTTCTCGATCCCCAGCTGATCAAATTCCAGTTTCAGGTTTCGACGATCAGCCAGGGTTACGATGCAGCCGAATATTTCACCAAATATCCGGGGCGCTTCATTTCCATGCACGTACAAGGCTGGTCCGCGCAATCAAAAAAAATTGCCCCAGTTGGACAGGATACTTTGGACTGGAAAAAAATCTTCACCGCCGCGAAAACCGGCGGGATCAAAAATTATTTCGTCGAAATGAATCTCGACATGATGCGCGCCAGCGTTCCTTTTCTTCGCAATCTCCAGGTCTGAACCACCTTCAATGCGAACCGGGCTTCGTCGGTTCCGCGGCGACTTCCAATGCGGCACGGTCCCAGCGCGCACAATTTGCCGCCGCCTCATATGTACTCTGCAGAAACTCCAGCAGCGTACCGTCCGGATCTGCTGACCGGCGCATATTTTCATAGGGCATCGCGAACTCGCCGAGATTCGAATCGTAACGCGCGATGGCCGGCGCGATCGGGCTTTGCGCATAGCCGGCTGGCTCTGGGTACGCATAGCTATAAAATAACGGTTCAATTCCGGGCGCTCCAGGCCAGAATCCGCAACTGCTGACCTCATGCGAATATGCGTCACGCGTCACGCGATCGGGAAGCCCGGCCATGCTGCGGTGCTCCGGCGCGGTCCGCCCCGAAAAACGCGTACAAGCCAGATCGAGCGCTCCCCAGAAAAGATGGATGGGACTCACCTTTCCAATAAACCGTGCGCGGAAGGTTGTAAATACTCGCGTGGTCTGCAACAAAATCCGCCAGAAGCGCTGCACGTAATCCGGATCGTACGCTCGATGCGTCTGGTCTTGCTCGAACGGAACGGGATCCGAAATTTCCATCGGCATGTGCCAGATGCGCACCGGAGTTCCCAGTTCATCGAGCGCCGTCATTACTTGCTGATAAAAATAAGCGACTGTCATAGGTTTTAGCGGAATGGTCTTGCTGCCGCCATTGCTGGTCTGCAGCAGCAAAACATGCTGCACAAAATCGAAATCGATTTGCAGCATACGCGTGCCGTGTGGCATCGGCGAAGTGGTCACACCGCGAACTGTCGGGTAGAGTGTGACGTTCCAGGTGTGATTGATCGCCGGCATCAACGCCAGCCGCACTTTCCCTACAACCTGCAGCCACAGCTGCAAAGTCGCGCAGCTGTCGCTCCACGCCGCCTGCGGCAAGGCGGGCCACACGCCATTGGGGCTCGCCAGCATCTCGCGCTCCGTCGCCGGCATAAATCCTCGCTGCGCCCATCATACACGAGGCCTCTTGCCGATTACCCGACAAACCCGTTCCGGCCAGAATAGACATCTAATAAAGAGCAGCCGAAATGACCATGGGTGCCACGCGCATCATCCGCCGCCTTTTGGCGAATCTGCTTTTCCTCGCGGGGATCTGCTTGCACGGATTTCTCATCGCAGTAGCCCTGAATCTGGCTTACTACACGTACTGGCCTCAGCAGCTCGAGCTGAACCCCTATTCGAACATCCCTCGTCCGTCCCTGGTGCATGGCCGTCTTACGCTCCCTTACACCGGCAAATACGCGGCTGCTCAGGTGGCCAGCTACGACGATCCACTCCAGGCGGTCTTACAATTTCAATTCCTGCGCAGCCGCACAGGTTTGGATGGAATCCGCTGGCTGCTCATCGCGGTTCCCACCGAGGCCGGACTGTCGTACCGGATTCTTGTCGCGGGGCAGGATGACCTTCTGACTGATATTCCCCGGCTCGCACAACTTCAGACCCGCCGGCTGATTCCGCGCTCCGAGATGACAGTCTGGTCCGATAGCGAATGGGCTCTGTACGAAAATCAAAGCCACCTTTTTGACGTCGCCGGCGATCTCCCGGTCCAGCAAACCCTCGAGACATTGGATCCTTCGCAGTTACAAGCCGCCTTGGCCGATTTTCTGATCTTTAAATCGCAGACCGATATTCGAGTGCTCCAAGACATGGATCTCAAACTTCAGCCTCTCACGCGCTCCCAAGCCGAACAGTCTGCCGCGGACATCATTGCCGTAGCCCGTTTTTACAACCTGCCTCTCGATTACTTTCTTGGCGTGGGTGCAATGGAAAATGACTATATGGACGTGAACGGCGACCTGACCCACGCGGTTTGGAAAGCGCGCGCACAGGCCGGCGACCTGATTCTTCAACGGCGGCGAAAACGCGTGCTGGTCAGCGATTATTCCGTTGGCGCCTGGCAGATCAGCCGTGAAACGCTGCGCGCGGCGCACCGTTTGTACCTGCGAGACAAGCGCGACTATTCGCTTTTGCCCGAGCGCCTCCACCCATTGCGCGAACTGGATTGGAACAAGGTCAACGGGCCCGTTCTGACCACCTACGCCGGCCTGCTGCTGCGTGAATTGCTCGACCACTATCAGGGTGACGTCCAGAAAGCCATTGGCGCATACAATGGAGGCACAGTAACACCCAATCCGCGTTACGCACTTGCTGTGACGAACATCGCTCAGTACGCTCGGCGCATCCTGGAGCATGCTCCCGTGCTCCACGCGGACGATCCCACTAAGCAGCCGCCCACGAATTCACCTGCGCTTGCCCCCGAGAGCAGCGCGCTTGTCGATCTCCCAATGAGCCTCCCGGACCCGCCACCTCTTTAAACGTGTTTTAAGAAATCGTGCGACCCTCTTTTCAGGTTACTCCTCCCGCAGCACATCCATGGGTTCGACGCGTGACGCGCGCAGCGAGGGGAATAGTGACGCGGCTGACGAGGCGATTAGGACCAGAAGAATGACCGCCAAGAGCGTGGGCACGTCGGTGGGGGAGACTCCGTACAAGAGATCGGCAAGTAGTCGAGTGGAGGCGGTGGCTAGTGCAAAACCGGCTAGACAGCCGGCGATGCAGACGGTGAGCCCTTGCGAAAGAAATTGTTTGACGATTTGGCCGCGAAGTGCCCCGAGAGCGAGTCGGAGCCCCACTTCCCGGCGACGTATATTGACGGAATAGCTGAGCGTACCGTAAAGACCGATGCAAGCCAGCGAGAGCGCCGTGGCCGCGAAGAACGAGAGAAGGATCGTGCGCAGGCGGTTTTCCGCAAGGGCGTCGGAGAAACGCTGTTCGAGTGGCGCAAAATCGTAGACCGAGCGTTGCGGCTCGATTTCGTGGATTTGTTTACGAACGGTTTCGGCCATGGTCATGGGAGCATTGCGGGTTCGAATAAGGAAGAAGGTCCCGGGCTCCGCAATGGGAGCGCACCAATAGACCGTGGGTACAGGCGGATGATCAAGACCGGTTTCGCGGGTATCACCGGAGATGCCAACGATTGCGGCTGGGCCCGGGTAGCCAAAATTGGAATCCAACAAGTGATGGCCGATGGCCCGCGAACCAGAGAAGTAAGTATTTGCGAAGGAGCGATTGACAACGACGGTGGCGGGACCCTCCGTTTCCTGGCAGAGATCGCCTTCCAACAGCGGGATTTTTAGGGTGGCGAAATAGCTGGCCGACACCAAGTGCTCCTCGGCGATTATTTTGGGTTCGGAATCGGCGCGGCCCTCCGCCAATTTCAGCTCCGATTGAAACTTGAAGGGAGCGCCGGGAACGCCGACCGAGATGGCAGCGGCTTCGATGCCGGGTGTGGTACGCAGCGCTGCAAGAAGGCGGTCGGTGAGCTGGCGCAATTTTTTTAAGTCGCCGGTCTCGCTGTAGTTCATGCTCAGCTGAAAGGTAAGAATGCGGCTGGCGTCAAAGCCGGGAGCGACGCGGCCAAGCTGCTGAAAGCTCCGAAGCAGAAGCCCGGCCCCCGCCAGCAACGTGACGGCGAGTGCGACCTGTACTCCGATCAGCAGCCACTGAAATGGGTTTCGTCCGGAGACTTGCGAGCGGCTAGCTTGTGCTAGCGACACCGAAAGGCTACAACGCGTGCCGCGAATGGCGGGGATCAGTCCACAAAGAAAAGTAACTACAACCGAGCACGTAAGAGAATAGAGGACGATGCGCGCGTCCAGATGAATCTCTTCGACACGAGGAAGCTCTGCAGCGAGCGAGCGGAATACGTTCGAAGCGGCGGCGGCGAGAAACAAGCCCAAACCGGAACCGATCAGGGCGAGAAGAAACGTTTCCGCAAGCAACTGCGCGATCAGCGCGCCCCGAGAAGCACCCAGAGAGAAGCGCACGGAAATCTCATGTTGGCGCTGGGTCGAACGCGATAAGAGCAGGGCCACAATATTGGTGCACGCAATCAGCAGCAGGAGCGAAACCGAACCAAAAAGCAACCACAGCGAGCGACGCGAGTCGCCGATGGTGATTTCCTTAAGCGGTTGAATACCAACCGAGAGCGCCGCATCGGTTTTAGGAAATTGCCGGCCGAGCTGCGCTTGGACGGTAGTGAGATTGGCACGCGCTTGCGCCAGGGTGACGCCAGGCTCGAGCCGCCCGATCACGGTGAACCAGTTGTTTTCGCGCGCCTCCCCATAGGAAACGCCTGCGGGAATAGGCGACCACAATTCGACCTCGCGATTCGGAAACTGAAAAGACGGCGCCATGACGCCGACTATGGGAAAGAGCTGGCCATCGAGGCGCAGAGCTTTTCCGACGACGTTAGAATCGGCGTTGAAGCGGCGGCGCCAGAACCGATCGCTGATCAGGACCGCCGCTGGTCCATTGAGGGTCTGCTCCTCCGGAGTGAATTCGCGGCCGAGGGCTGGTGCAACGGACCAAACTTGAAAAAAGCGATCAGAGACCCAGGCTCGGGTCACTTTTTCGGGAAGAGCGGCTGTGGATTCGGAGACGTCTTCGGTGTAGTAGCCGAAGAGGGCTTGGAAGGTCGAGTTGAGTCGATTCCAGTCTTCGAGACGGACTGGAGCGACGAAAGTTCGCGGACTCGCGCCTTTCGTGTCGAATTGCTGGACGCGTACAAGTTGGTCGGCGTCGGGAAAAGGCAGCGGCTTCAGGAGAATCGCATCGATAGCGGAGAAGACAGCGCTGTTGGCGCCGATAGCGAGGGCGAGCGTAAGGATTGCGGTAAGCGAGAAGGTTGGAGATTTCCGGATGAACCGAAACGCGGACTTGAGATTGGCGATTGTGGCGTCGACGAACCGAACGCGGTAAACTTCGCGCACTTGTTCTTTGAAATTTTCTTGCCCGCCAAATTCGAGCAGTGCGCGGCGCCGCGCTTCCCCGGGTGCCAGGCCCGCCGCGATGTTTTCCTTCGTCAGCTCGTCAATGTGAAAGGCAAGCTCCGAGTCCAGTTTCGCGTCAGACGAACGTTTTGGAAGTAAAGATTTCCACCAGGGCACGTCATCACCTACTGGGCTGTCCTGAGAATTTGCGCCACCGCTCCGGCTAAGCGATTCCAATTGCTTTCTTCGCTCGCCAACTGCTTGCGGCCCCTGGCGGACAACTTATAGAACTTGGCCTCCCGCCCGCTGTCCGAGTGTCCCCATTCCGCTTGCAGCCAGCCGCGTTTTTCCAGACGATGAAGGGCCGGGTAGAGTGATCCTTGTTGAACCTGCAATACATCGGCGGAAATTTGCCGGATTCGCAAGGAGATGCCGTAACCATGAATCGGTCCCAGGGCCACAACCTTCAAAATCAGCATGTCGAGAGTGCCTTGTAGCAGGTCGGATTTCTCGCTGGGCATGGCGTGGCGTCTCCTAGATACTCTACCTATCTAATTCAGGATATGTAGATTGTCAAGGAGAGAAAAAGAGGGTCATTGCCGGAAACTAGGGAAATCTTTCACTGACTGAGGCTGGTGAGCGGACGAATATTGGGCGAAATGGGAGAGCGCCGCTTGACCCCGTCGAGGGCGTGAGTTAGGGTGAAAAGGTAATCATCGGTTGCCGCCATCCCGTTAATTGCGCAACCGTCGCGCGTCCGGCACAGAGTGTTTGGAGGTTGGTTCGGAGGGAAACCAGATCTATGGGCGACCGCGAAGCGGTCAATCGTTTTGCAGAACCTGGAACATTTCCAGCCATCGGAAAGCCACCAGTTGGTTCATCAGAGAACTCTTCGACGTGGATGAAACGTACCGTACACATCGCCGGAAAACTTGAACCGTTTTTTGGAACTCTCGATGAGAATGTGCGTCTGCTCGAAAACTCTCTTCGCGTACGCACCCATTTGCACGAATCGAAATTGACGATCGAAGGCGAACAGCATGGCGTGGCACAAGCCGCGAAGATCGTCGAGGAATACAACCACGCTTCGCGCATCAAAGAACTGACCAGCGAAGAAGTGAAGTCGCTGATGAGTGTGCTGTTGGACGCTCCCGAAGAATCGCCGCGCGGGATGTTCGAGCCGGGAAAATTGCGCGCTTTCGGCAAAAAAAGCGTCGCTCCCCGCAATGCTACCCAGCGTCACTACATGGAAGAGATTGAGCATCACGACATGATGTTCAGCATCGGCCCCGCCGGCACCGGCAAAACGTATATCGCGGTAGCCATGGCCGTCAGTGCGCTCCTGACCAAGCAAGTCAGCCGAATTATTCTGGCACGGCCTGCCGTCGAAGCCGGAGAACGGCTTGGATTTTTGCCGGGCACGTTGCAGGAAAAAGTTGATCCCTACATGCGGCCGCTGTACGACGCGTTGTACGACATGCTGGATCCCGACAAACTGGAAAGTTTCCTGGAAAAGGGAATTATTGAGATCGCGCCGCTGGCATTCATGCGCGGGCGCACGCTGAACGATTCCTTTGTGATTCTGGACGAAGCGCAAAACACCACCAGCGAGCAGATGAAGATGTTTCTCACCAGATTAGGATTTAATTCCAAAGCGGTCGTAACCGGCGACATCACGCAAATTGATTTGCCGGCTGGCAAAAAGAGCGGGCTCATCGAGGCGCTGGAAATTTGCGGAAAAATTGAAGGCATTGGCGTGCTGCATTTCAGCGACAAGGACGTGGTTCGGCACAATTTGGTGCAGCGAATCATCCGCGCTTACGAAGACTACGAAGTCGATCATCCGCAGCGCGGCAACGGAAAAAGCGAGCACCGCCAAGTGGAAAGCAGCCAGAGCACTCGCGACCCGCAGCGGTAATAGATGATCTTGAATCGGCAGAAGAAGGTACGTCTGGCGATGCCTTCGTTTGCGACATTCCTGCGCAAGTTGCAGCGCGAGTTGGAATTGCAAAACGTAGACGTGTCCATCGCGTTTGTCAGCGACGCGGAAATCGCGCGTTGGAATGAAAATTATCGCCACAAAGAAGGGCCCACGGACGTTTTGTCTTTTCCTGCAATCACGCAGCGGAAAAAGAAATCATTGCCTGCGCGCGCGCACAATAGACAAACTTCTGGCAGTCCGCGAAAGTTTCTCGGCGACATCGCCATCGCTCCGGAAACCGCCCGCCGCTACGCAAAGAAAAATGGCAGAACTTTACGGCGCGAACTGCGCATCCTGATGTTGCACGGCCTTTTACACCTTATGGGGTATGATCACGAGAGCGACAATGGCGAAATGAACCGGATCGAGCAAAGGCTGCGGCGGAGGCTCGGACTAGCGTGAACGCATATTCGTGGCTTTTTGCGCTTGGCGTGGTGCTGCTGGCTCTTTTTCTGCCCGTGTATTCCTACCTGACTTTAATTTACCGGGAACTTGGGCGAATGACCACCGGCCCGGTGCATGAACATTTGGAAATTTTTGAAGCGGAAATCGAGCCGCGAATCAGGTTGAACCGGCGAAGTGCTGGCCGCGCGTTCCGCATTCTGGGGCACTTCTGGCTGGCATTTCTGGTGCTGGAAACCACGCGCGGCGTTTTTTATTTTGTTTCCGGTACGTGGGAATCCGTCGTCGAACTGGTCGCGTTTATCGCGCTCGAAGTGGTGATCGCGATGCATTTTATTCCCGACATTTTGTTGTATCGAACCACCGGGAGATGGCTGGTTCGGCTGCTGCCGCTGCTGCGCGCGAGCCTGATTCTGGTGTGGCCGGTGCGCGTTTTTCTGGAGGGTGCGGAATCGCTGGCGCGAATTTCGGAAGTCGAGTCAGAAAAAAGCGAAGAACAACGCACGGAAGAGGGCATCGAAGCTCTGGTGGAAGCCGCGGAAGAAGAAGGGATCATCGAGCCGGAGCAAGCCGATTTGATCGAGCAAGTGGTGGAGTTCAGCGATAAGCGGGTACGCGAAGTGATGACCGCGCGCCCGGACATTGTCTCGATTCGCGCCGATGCAGACCTCGAAGAGTTACACGCCAAGTTGCTGGAGTCCGGATTCACCAAGCTGCCGGTGTTTGAACATTCGCCGGACGACATTGTCGGCGTGGTGTATTCTCACGATCTATTGCAGATTGCCGACACCGATTTGCCGAAACAGTACGTGAGACAACTGATGAAGCCGGTGCTGTTTATGCCGGAAACGAAAGTGGGTTCCGAACTGCTGCGCGAGATGCGGCAGAAAGACCAATCCATTGCAGTGATTATCGACGAGCACGGAAGCGTGGCGGGCATCGCAACTATGGAAGATCTGGTGGAGGAAATTGTCGGGGTGGGCGGAGCGGAGCGCACGCATCCGAAACTGGAAATGGTGAGAGAAGGAACGAGTTCGCTGGTGATGCGTGGAAGCACGGGAATTGGAGACGTGGAAGAGATGCTGGGCGTGCATTTTGGCGATACGTCGGATGAAACGGTGACGACGATTGCAGGACTGCTGAGCCACGTCAGCGGGAAAGTTCCGGCTCCGGGCGAGAAATGCGATCTGGAAGGATTTCGATTTGAGGTGCTCGAAGCGAATCAGCGAAAAGTGTTGCGCGTGAAAATACAGAAGTTGAGTGGCACGGCGATACACGCGAGTTGAATCCGAAGCAGGATACGTTTTAAGCCCTAAGTTTTCGTCGGCAAAGCGAAAAAAACAAGACAGAGAAGCCGGGTCCGGAAGATTCGTGGAGAACGAGATTGCAAGAAATTATGAGTGACGAAGCCGAAAAAAAGAGCGACCACCGCTCTGGATTCGCCGCGATTGTCGGCAGGCCGAATGCGGGAAAATCCACGCTGGTGAATCGGCTGGTGGGGCAGAAGATTGCGATTGTTACCTCGAAACCGCAGACCACGCGAAATCGCATTCAAGGAATCGTGACTCGCGAAAGTGCTCAAGTGGTGCTGATCGATACACCCGGATTGCATGACGCCAAGACGGCTTTAAACAAGCAGATGATGCGAGAGGTTGCGGCGGCGCTGGAAGGAATTGACGTGCTGGTGTTGATGGTCGACGCGACCGCGGCCCCAGCAAGCGCGGATCATCTGCTGATGGATAAGACAAGGCGGTTCGCCGGAAAAACGATTCTGGCGCTGAACAAAGTGGATCAGTTGCCGCGAGCAAGACTTGCGCCGATGCTGGATGCCTTTGGCAAGGCGCATGAATTTGCAGCGATTGTGCCGATCTCGGCGTTGAAGGGCGAAGGCTGCGACGATTTGCTCGACGAAGTGATCAAGCTATTGCCGGAAGGAGCGGCGTACTTTCCAGAGGACCAGGTTACGGATCAGCCGGAAAGATTTTTGGCCAGCGAGATTGTTCGGGAGAAGGCAATCGCGCTCACTTATCACGAAGTGCCGCATGCGCTGGCGGTGACCGTGGAAAAATGGGAAGAGACGCCGAAGCTGCTGCGGATCGAGATGACGCTGACGGTGGAGCGTGCTTCGCAGAAGAAGATTTTGATCGGCAAAAAAGGCGAAATGCTGAAGGAGATTGGAACGCGGGCTCGAAAAGAGCTGGAAGAAATTCTGAGTACCAAGATTTTCCTGGGACTATTCGTGAAAGTGGCGGAAAACTGGCGCGAGAATCCTATGGCGGTGCGGGAGTTGGATTGGCATACGCAGATGGAAGCGCTGGGCGAGGATAGTGAATAGTTCGGCGCGGGCCGCCATCCGGGCGTGGCGCTTGGCAGCAATTGCGCAACGATTTAGCTCACCATCTTCCCTCTTAAATCACCTTAGCGTGTAGCGGCAGCGAGGTCCGGCGGCGTCAAATACGCCGTAAACGGCACGCCCGTTTTTATGTCGGCGTCTTTACCGTGGCGGAAGAGAGTGAAGGGGCCAAGGACAGGAATCAGGGCGGCAGCGTTGGGAACGTTGGCCTGGCCCTCGAGAGTAGCGGCTCCGTGCAGGCTTAGCAGACCGAGCGATGTGTGCAGTGGATCGGCTTGGAAATCAATTTCGCCGGGAGCTCCACCGGCGCCCGTTTTTTCCACCTGGATCACGGTAACCGTGGCGGAGTCGCCCTTATGAGCGACGACCGCTCCGTTCAGCACCAGGTCATCGGCCAGAGTCAGCAGAACTTTGTCGCCGATCTCGGCGGTTCGAGAGGAAACGTCCTGCGCAAAGACCATGTGCACCGGAATGCAGTTCGGATTTGAGGGCGCCGCCGTAGAGGCTTGCTCGGAAGTCGAAGCTGAGTTCGGGAATGTGTAAACGGCCGAGGCGACCAGACTGCGGACATGATGAGGAGCAATTGCGACGGCTTGCAGATTGGTAGTGGAATCGATCGTGATTGGTCCGACATAACGGCGCGAGGAGGCGGTGGGAGTCCACCCGTTCGTGGTGTAGTACATAATCGCGCCGCGCGTGGAGTCACTGAGTCTCACGGTGATCGGGTTCTTCTGCGTTCCTGGCTTGACGGAAATTTTGGGTTTGGCGGTAAGTCCAATCACTGGCCCAGCGCTCTGCGAGGCATCGTTTAGATTGTTCATCATCTGCTGCATCATTTGATCGCTCGCTGCCTGGCTGGCTTGCATGGCGTCTCGCATGGCCTGCATAGCTTGTTGGTTAGCCTCCATCGCCGCTTGCTGCGCAGCTTGGGCAGCCTGTGCCGCGGCGTCATCTTGAGCGTTGGCGAAGCTTGCGAAGAAAAGAGCGGAAAACAGCACCAGAAGGGTTCTCATGGATGTCTCCCTAGTCTTACTAGTGGGACGGATTCGATTCCCGATTGGTTACGTATGCCTTCGAGTGATTCACGCTCGAAGGTAAGGCGGTGTTTGCCCTCCTTTGGTAGTGCAGGACAAGGGGCCGAGGAACCCACGAAGGACTGTTTCGAGTATGTACGAAGTAAGTGACAGGACAAGTTATCTCCTTCGAGTACTGTATCTTAAAGATTACAAGAATATGGGTTACGGGCAGTGCATCGGTTATATGGTTTTCTAAGTACCGTAATTATAAATACTTATGGTTATTATCAGTTCGGCCCCCATCGTGCTACGCATTCGCACGAACTCCTGTGCACAAGGAGCACAAAGGAACTTTTATGCCCAGCCTAGCAAAGTGGTCTGTGGTTTTACTTTTGTTACCCCTGTTCGCACTCTCGACCCCAGCGCAAGAAAGTCCAACTTATGAAGTCTTCGCCGGGGCTGCTTACACGCGCGAAGATATCACTGACGCTAAAGTCGTAAACGGCAAGCTAAAGGATCGGTACATTAATGGCATTGGCTGGCATGCTTCCGTTACGGGCAATGCGAACAGCTGGATCGGGGCGGTATTCGATTTTTCTGGCGAATTCAGCAATCCGAGATTTAGCCCTGCCGATTTTGGACTCCCTCAAAATACCCCTGTAGTCACGGTAAATTCGAGCACATTTACGTATCTGTTTGGCCCTCGTTTCACATATCGGCGGATGAGGCATATCACTCCGTTTGCTGAGGCGCTCTTCGGCCCAGCAACCCTACGTGTCAGTTCATCCGATCTGGGACTTACAGATGTAATTTCCTCGACGACCTTTGCCACCGCATTGGGGGGAGGCATTGATATACCGGTAAGTCGCGTGGTCAGTATCCGCTTGATCCAAGCAGACTATGTCTTAACTCGCTTTCGCGAGCTGGGCATTGACTCGAACACGGAACTCCCGGTCTTTAACGGACAGCGACGCACTCAAAATAATCTGCGTGCTTCCGTTGGAGTGGTTTTCAACTTCGGGCGCCGCTAGGAACGGATATCCCCAGCTTTCACCGTTTGCAGCGCACATCCGATATTCTTGCCTGCCATGCAAACTCGATAGAGAACTGGGGCTTTCACGTCCTGGCTCCTGACTATCCCTGCCGGATGGACGATTTTTCAAAGAGCGAAACCCCGGTTCCAAGCTGGTGTGTGCTGCATCTGAGACAGACATTACTATAAAATGGCCCCGCTAATGGATGAGGTGAAGTCTTGAGCGAGGCGGTAACGTCTCCTCCGTCTTCAGGTTTCATATTCCCAGGTTTCAAGGAGTGCATGGCATGGTGCGGCCAGCAATCAACGGCATTTCACCATTTTTTATTGTGCGCAACGTTGCAGCCGCTGTGGCGTTTTATTGCGACAAGCTGGGGTTTGAAGTCAGCTACCAGGAACCGAAGAATGATCCGTTTTTTGCGATTGTCAGCCGCGACGGCGCGATGCTGATGGTCAAGAGCATGGGGGCAAATCCAGCGCCGAACTCGACGCGGCATGCGTGGGCCCGCTGGGATGCTTATGTGAGCGTGCCCGAGCCTGATGCGCTGGCGGTGGAGTTCGCGTCTCGTGGTGTGGTGTTTTCCGCGCCGCTGAAGGACACAACGGACGGGCTGCGTGGATTCGAGCTGAAAGATGCTGACGGCTATGTTTTGTTCTTTGGTCGTCCGCGGGAAAATTCAAACTGAACGGCTGTCAAACCGAAGCTTCAATTGACGTGCCTGGTATGGTGGCAGAAGCAAGATGGGGAGCGGACAGATGCCACGCTCTAAATCAGTTCAATCAAAGAAAGCGTCACCTGTTGCCGGTGAGACTAAACCGCCGGAACCAGCTAAACAAGAAGGATCAGCGAAACCAGCAGCTGAACAACGCGGCCACGCGAAGCAGATGAAACAGGGAGATGACGTTCCTCCCAAGGTTCCTGTGACTGCGGTGTTTAGCTTTCTGAAAGATACGCGCGGGGCGGTCACTTGGACTGCGGACGATTTGGCTCGCACGCTCAAGGTGAAAAAACACGAAGCGGAGAAAGTGTTGAGTGTTCTGGAATTGCAGGGATATGTTCACAGGAGCGGCGAGGACGAATGGTTGACAACGGCCGCCGGCGAAAGTGTTTCCGGATCGAAGGCGCCGAGGTTCGCGCGTGAAGCCGTCGAGGAAGCGCTTACAAAGCTTTCCGAGCGCATTGCAGAGATCAACGAGGGACGGGATAGCGAGTTTGAGATCAGCGAAGCGGTTGCGTTTGGAGATTTCCTGGCCGAAAGACCGAAATGTCAGGCGGCCGATCGGGATCGAATTGGAAAACAAACGCTCTGGGGCCATCGGCGACGAAGCAAAAGAATTGGAGTTCTTGAAGAACCTCGGACGAAATAGACTGCCCTTGCATATCCGGCGCTACGAGAAATGGATGAGCGAGCGAACGCATCGGCGGCTGCTTCCATAACGATAGCGCATGCTCGGTAGGGTGAACGGTGGAGAATTCGCGAGAGTCAGAGCAAGAAATTCATTAGGCGGCATGCAAGAAGAGGGCGCGACCCCGGAATTTCAGGGTGCGCCCCTCAAACTGTGATTCACTTTTGCGATTTGTCTGTGGATTTTGCGGCGGCAGGAGCCGCGGGAGTCTTGGCTTTAGGTTTTGCTGAAGCCATTACGGGTTTGGGATTCCAATAATCGGCGGAGGCTTGGGCGACTGCATCCGGCGGATAACTCAGATCCGGGCGGAAGCGATATAGGGTAGATTCGGTGCGTTGCTCGACATCGGCCATGGTTTTTTCAAACTTTTCCATGCCTTCCTTGCCTAGGATGTCCGACAGCATAACTTCTTTGTCGAAGCCGCCCAGCGATTTGCGCAGGAATGTGATGTAGTACGCGCCATTGTTTTCACCGTCGACGACCTGCGAAACGGAGACCGGCTGGGTGTCCGGCATTTTGTCGGCGTGCGCGTTGATTTCCTTGATCGTGGCTTCGAATTCGGAGGCGCGACCCGGGCGTGCGTGAAAAACGAAGGTGCGCAGGACGCGGGATTCGCCCACAAGCTGCGCGAAGGTTTGCGGATCGGCGGGCATTTTGCTGCTTAGGTCGGAGCGGCGAATGCGTAGCTGGGTTCGGACGCTGACCAGGCAATTGTTCCATTCGTTCAAGATTTTCTGGGAGCCTTCCTTGCCGAAAGCCTTGTTTACGGAAGCCATGAAGGCGTCGTTGCCCTTGTCCACATCGGCGTAACTCTCACGCGGGGTAACGAAGACGAGGGTGTAGGGATCTCCGTAGAGAGGCTGTTCGACTATGACGCGATCGCCGTTGTTGTTGCGGTTCGCGTCAGTTATTTTTTTGGCGATGGCTTCGGCCTCGGCGGCCTTTTCTGGTTTGAGTTTGGCAATGTAAACGTCAAGGTAGCCGCCTTGAGCGAACAAAGCGGCTGGAGCAAGGAAACAGCACGCGACAAGACCCGAAGCCCGAAGGGCTTTTTTCCACGACATAAAACCTCCTTAAATTGGAACCGAGCAACTGGGGGAGAAACTATATTCGGCGCGGAGCCTACTGCGCGGGGAGGAGAGTGTCAAGGGAGCGGGGAAGAGTGGCAAGAGTATCAACGGGCCGCGGCAGGAATCGGGACAAGCTGCTGCACTCCACAAGGCCCGCCTCGAAGGCGGCCCCTACGACGGCCGTTCCGAAAAGGAAAGCGTAGGAACTAGTCGGGAGCGGCGATGCCGAGGGTTTTCATTTTGCGGTAGAGGTGGGAGCGTTCGAGGCCGATAGCGGCGGCGGTCTGCGTCATGTTCCAGCGATTTTCCTGGAGTTTGCGGAGGATGAATTCGCGTTCATAGGCGGAGCGCGCTTCGTGAAGTGTGCCGTAGGGCTGCTGGGTGCTTTCGACGACGCCGCGGAAAAGTTCGGGTGGTAGGTGGTGCGGCTCGATGCGGACCTGCGGGCAGACGATGACCAGGCGCTCGACGAGGTTGCGAAGTTCGCGGACATTGCCGGGCCAGGGATAACGGAGAAGGATTTCGAGCGCGCCATCGCTGAGTTCGCGGGTTTTCTTGCCGTAGGCCGAACTGAATTCGTTCAGAAAATGGCGAGCGAGAACCGGGATGTCGGCGGTGCGATCGCGAAGCGGTGCGACGAAAAAGGGAATGACATTGAGGCGGTAGAAAAGATCCTGCCGGAAGCGGCCGTGCAGGATTTCCTGTTCAAGGTCCTTGTTGGTAGCGGCGATAACGCGGACATCCACTCGAACGGTTTGATTGGAGCCGACCGGTTCGAAACGCTGTTCTTCGAGGACCCGCAAAACTTTGGACTGCGTGCGGAGGCTCATATCGCCGATTTCATCGAGAAAAAGGGTTCCTCCGTCGGCCTGCTGGAATTTGCCGACTTTATCTTCGCTAGCTCCGGTGAAGCTGCCTTTGATGTGGCCGAAAAGTTCGGACTCGATGAGTTCTTCGGGAATGGCGGCGCAGTTGACTTCCACGAAAGGACCTTTGTTGCGCAGGCTGGCGGCGTGAAGTGAACGGGCGACGAGTTCTTTGCCGGTGCCGCTTTCGCCGTAGATTAAAACGCGGCCGTTGGTAGGAGCGGTGACGGCGATTTGCTGGCGCAGCGCCTTCATGGGAATGCTTTCGCCGATGACCTGGTAGCGATGGCCAAGTTCAGAACGGAGAGATTGGTTCTCTTCCTCGAGACGGCGCTGCTGCACGGCATTGCGAACCAGGACAATGATTTTCTCGAGGCTCAGAGGCTTTTCGATGAAGTCGAAAGCGCCGAGTTTGGTGGCGCGGACGGCGGTGTCAATGGTGGCATGGCCGGAAACCATAATGACAGCGGGCGGGTGAGGCATGGTTTGAATGCGAGAGAGCGCTTCAAGGCCGTCCATGCCGGGGAGCCAGACATCAAGGAGCACGACGTCGAGACCGCCGTGGCCGGCGCGTTCGAGCGCGCGTTCCGCGGAGTCAGCGGATTCGGCGACGTAGCCTTCGTCGGTGAGGATCGACGAAAGGGATTCGCGGATGCCGGCCTCGTCGTCGACGATGAGGATGTGAGGTTTGGGGGCCATTTTGTAGAAAAGTTTACAAGGGTGCGAAAAAGCTCGCAGGGTACAAATTAGCGCAGATTTTACAATTGAGCAAAGATACGGGTGGCGGGTTAGTTTAGATTTTGACCTGTACTGTCACGATTCGGAAAATTCAGACTGACTCACCACGAAGATACGGACACAACAGCCGACCGCCGCCGGCTCAGCGGAGGCCGCTGTGCCTCGCAAAGAGGACGGGTACTAGCGCGCATTTGTGACTGGCGTGGCGGTTCTGGAAGGACTAAGGTATGCGGGCTGGTGTGACCTGGCGACGGCATGTCACGCTGGGAAAATGAAGGGAGAAAAATGTCATGAACGTGGTGAGATGCAATTGGCGGAAGAGTGTCTTAAATCTGGGGACATTGTTGGTGGCGCTGAGTTTGCCGCAAGCGTTGCTGGCACAGTGGAAAGCGACTGTCGGAGCGCAGAGCAAGGACCTGGGAAGGCAGGCGCTGGCGTTCTTGCCGAACGAGATCTGGGTTCATCAGGGCGATAGTATTACGTGGACTTTTGAGACCGCGGAAATTCATACGGTGAGCTTTTTGCAAAATGGTCAGGTGCGGCTGCCGTTTCAGGTGGGATGTCCAGGAGTGATGGTGAACAACGCGAGTTTTGACGGATCGACTTGTGTGACTACGCCGCCGCTGACCACTGGCGCGAAATTTACCGTGGCATTTCCAGTAGCCGGGAACTACAAACTGGTGTGCCTGGTGCACGAAAACATGACCGGAGTGGTGCACGTGCTGGCTGCGGATGCGAAATTGCCTTTTAGTCAGGAGGATTATGATGATCTGGCCGCGGCGCAGAGCACCCGACTGCTTGCGGATGCGGACAATGATCAGAAAGAGACTTCCGCGCATCATCATTTCGCAAACGCGGTGAAGGCAGGAACGGGTGAGGTGGTAGCAACGGCGGGCGGCAAAGATTCGCTGTCCGTCAATCGGTTCCTGAACGATACCGTAGTGATCCACGCGGGCGAAACCGTGGAATGGACAAACGAGGATCCAATTACACCACACACGATTACGTTTGGGACCGAGCCAGCGAACCCTATGCCGCCTTCGGCCAACGTGACGGTTGATGCGGACGGAGCACGGCACGCGACGATTACTTCGGTATTCGACAGCGTGCATTCGGGATTCATCAGCGCCGCTCCACAAGACCAGATCGGACTGCCGCAGACGCCGATTGGCGTAACGCGATTCCGAATTACGTTTACGAAGGCGGGAGCGTATCCCTACATTTGCGCGCTGCACGATGATTTGGGAATGGTTGGGAAAGTGATTGTGTTGCCGTAAGTAGGGAAATTTAGAGTCAGGCAGATGTGGCCCGAATTTCCGGCACTTAGCCGAGGAGTTCGGGCCACTTTGTTTGAGGATGGAAAAATATATGGTGCGGCCAGAAACGGGTTGATAAGTAATCGCTAGAAGCGGCCGGTGGGATCCGGGAATCGGAGCCTTCGATAGCGTGCTTGCGCTCGCTCAGGATGACAATCTTGTGCAGATGAAGGATGAAATTTGTTCGACGCAGACGAAACCTGGTTAGGCGGGGCGATCCGAAGAGGCGAGAACATCGGCGGCGGGGAGTTCGAGAATGAAGCGTGAGCCGACGGGAAAATTGTCCTCGACCCGCAGGCCGCCGCCGTGTTCGGCGACGATGCGAGCGGCGATGGCGAGGCCGAGACCAGTGCCGCGGTCCTTGGTGGAGAAATGCGGAAGGAAGATGTTGTCTTTGTCGTGAGGAGAGATGCCGTGGCCGGTGTCGGAGACGATGATTTCGACAGAGTCGAGATCGGATTTGGAACGGGTTTCGACCAAAATGCTTTTTACGGGTGAGGATTCAAGGGCTTCGGCCGCGTTGTCGATCAGGTTGACGATGACGCTGCGAAGCAAGGAAGCGTCGGCGCGGATTGGCGGCGCCTGTGCAGCGAAAGAAGTGCTGAGGGTGATGCCGTCGAGGCGGCCGGAGAAAATTTCGATAGCTTCGCGCGCGATGCTGTTGACGTCGGCAGAATCGAACTTAGCGGAGGGAAAGCGGACGAATTGAGAAAATTCGTTGACCAGGGCTGCGAGAGTGCCGACTTCGCGCTCGATGAGGCGAGATGATTCTTCGACCAGGCGGGCCAGTTCGGGATCGGGAGGAGCGGCGCCGCCGTTGCGCTTTTCCAGATAGCGGGAGAGACGCTGCGCGGAGAGTTGGATTGGCGTGAGCGGATTTTTGATTTCGTGAGCGATGCGGCGGGCCACTTCCTGCCAAGCGGCGGCTTTTTGTGCGCGAAGGAGTTCGGTGAGATCGTCGAGAACCAGCACGAAACCGGAATTGGCGCGGCGAGGTCCGAGCGAGCTGACGGTGACCGCCGCGTGCATGAGCCGGCCTGAAGCAATGATTTCGAGTTCGCGGGAGACGACACCGGTTCGCAAAGCGCGGCGGAACAAATAGCGGATGGAGCGGGCGTCTTCTGGGCCAAAAAGATCCTCGACCGTGCGGGCCGTTTTCGCGGATACACCGAAAATCGCCACGAGCGAGGGATTGGCGCGCAGGATGCCGCCGTCGGGATCGAGCGAGAGAACGCCAGTGGGAATATTCTCGAGGACGGTTTCGATGAGCTGGCGGCGGCGTTCGAGTTCCTGCACCGCTTGTTGGAGGTTGTGAGTGAACTGATCGATCTGAGAGCGCGAATCGCGAAGCTGAGTGGTCATGGTGTTGAAGGAACGAACCAGGACGCCGAGTTCGTCGTGTGTTTGTTCTGGAACTTGGTAGTCGAAATTTCCCGAGGAGATCTCGCGAGTGCCTTCGGCGAGAGCTTGGATGGGAACGGTGACTTGTTTAGCGAGATAGAGCGCCAGCCAAAGAACTGACGAGAGAAGCAGCACGGTGAAGAACGAGAGGATGAGCAGGAGTTGTTGCTTGAGAGCGCGGAGATGTTGCTTTTCCTGATCGTAGGCCAGGGTTTGCTCTTGAATTTTGTTCAGCCGGTCGAGAAAGTCGTCGGGAACGATTCGTGCCACATAGGTCAGAGCTTTGGACGAGCCTGAAGAATGGCCCGCTAGAAATAATGCGGTAGGACCGCGCCATACTTCCGCTCCGCTAGGAAGTTTTTGGATTAATGCAGGCGGCTTCTGGTCAATCCCGAGTTGCGACTGGCTCGAGGAAGCTGAAGGAAGCGAGCAGTCAACAAAAGTCTGGATTGTACCTGCCTGATTCAGTTGCCAATAGGCGTCGGCCACTTTGCAGCGTTCGCTTCGCGATTGGCCAGTATCAAAAGCCCAAATATCTGCAAGCCTGGCAAGGCGGCCATGCTCAGCGCGCGACATCTCCTGTTGCAGGGCGCGGCTCTGCTCCGCGGCGATTTCGATGGGGCGGGGAAACCAGCGGGCAAGGGTGCGATTGAGAAGCGAGTAGCTGATATAGAACATGAAAAGCACTGGAAGCAGCGAGATAGCGACGGCACCGACGACCATCTTGGTCTTGAAGCGAGCGCCAAATTGCTCGTGGCTATGCTCAGCCCACAGCCGAAATACTGTCCGAGAGACAATCAAAGCAAACACGATCAGGGCGGCAGTGATGAAAGAGGACACTGCGTAGAGCGTGAGATTTTCGCGCCAGTTGCGCGGGTCGAACGGAGTATCGAGGGATCCTAAAGTGAAAACGGCCGCAAGCAGGAAAGTGAGAACAACTCCTGCAAGGAGCAGTTGGCGGCGCTGACTGGGAGTGGTGGAGGTCATGTTACCGGATGACTTGATTGTGGCAGAAAGCGCGACAGCGAGCACTCTGAACAGCGAGGGTTCTTAGGGCGGCAATAGTTTTTGCCGGCGTGGACGATCAGTGCGTGGAACTCGTTGAAAAGTTCGTGGTCATTTGGCAGAGAGGCTTCAAAGATAGAGCGAAGCTCTTCATAGCTGGATGTTGGATGCCCGATATGATGACGTTCGAGGATGCGGCGGGTGTACGCGTCGATTACAAATACCGGATGTTTCCCGGCGTAAAGAAGGATAGAGTCGGCGGTTTCCGGGCCGACGCCGCGAACCGCAAGAAGCTGTTCGCGAAGGGTTGCTGTGGGAGTTGCGAAAAGGCGAGTTAAGGATCCGCGGTGTGAAGCGTAAAGAAAATTCACAAATGCTTTGAGGGTTCTTGTTTTCCGGCGAAAGTATCCGGAGGGGCGGAGCAACTTTGCAAGTCTTGCCGAGTGCACATTGCGAATTGTTGCCGGAGAGAGAAGGCGGGCAGCGCGGAGATTGCGGATGGCACGCTCGACGTTATTCCAGGAAGTATTTTGAGTGAGGACCGCGCCGACAATGATTTCGAAGCGGGTGCGACCGGGCCACCAGTGCTGAGCGCCGTGCGCCGCGAAAAGAATGTCGAAATAATCCTTCAATCGCTTGCCGTTCAGATGGTCAAGAGTGACGGAATATGGCGCGATTTTCGTTATCGGCAATAGCTGAGTAGACGCCCGAATTTCCGAAACGGACCGTATTTCGTCAACCGAAACAGGGTTGGGCGAAAAGACATTTTCTGGCAAGGTGCGCGTTGCAGCCATCTTAAGGGGCACGATAGCGACGCTGCGAAAGCAAGTCAAGGAGGCAGGAATTGGGGGTAGTGGTTAGTTTGAATTTTGACCTGTGCTGCCACGATTAAAGAAAATGCAAACTGACTCACTACAGGATTTGGCCGAGGCGAGGCCGAAAAACGGTCCTGTCCGCCGGGACAGGGGTTAGCGACTTTAGAACGGCTGCCGAAAATCCCGCCGCGGCAGGTGACAAGTTTTGTTACTTTTAGCCGTGAGTGAACCAACGGTTGGAGCACCACGGATGTCCGTCCGTCTAGGCGAAATCCTGGTCAAAGAAAGTCTGATTTCCCAAGAACAGCTGCATAAAGCGCTCGAATATCAACGAGCGAATGGCGGCAAGCTGGGAAGCTGCCTGACCAAGATGGGCTTCATCACCGACGATGATATTACCGGAGTGCTGTCGCGGCAGTATGGTGTCCCCTCGATCAACCTGAAATATTACGAAATTGATCCGAATGTGATTCGGCTCATCCCGCAAGATACGGCGCTGCGCTATCAGGTGGTCCCGCTCTCACGAGTGGGCTCAGTGCTGACGATTGCGATGACCGATCCGACGAACGTCTTCGCGATGGACGACGTGAAATTCATGACCGGCTTCAATGTGGAACCGGTGGTGGCGTCGGAATCGGCAATAGCGGAGGCGATTTCACGATTTTATGGCGGGGCGCACGCGAACGGCGAAGAGCTTACCAACCTCATGCGGGATTTGGTGGATGAGGAACTGGAATTGGCTTCGGACGACGCGGAAGTGGATGCCGCGTCGCTGGAGAAGGCAGCCGAAGAAGCGCCCATCATCAAGCTGGTGAACTTGATTTTGACGGATTCGGTGAAGCGCGGGGCCAGCGACATTCACCTGGAACCGTATGAGACTGAGCTGCGTGTGCGATTCCGTATTGACGGAATGCTGCAAACGGTGATGACGCCGCCATTGAAAGTGAAGGATGCGATCACCAGCCGTATGAAGATCATGGCCAAGCTGGACATCGCGGAAAAGCGATTGCCGCAGGACGGCCGCATCATGATCAAGTACCGGGCGGACGGCAAAAAAAAGGAATTGGACTTCCGTGTTTCCACGGTGCCGACGCTGTATGGCGAAAAAATCGTGCTCCGGCTGCTGGATAAAGAAAATTTGCGGTTGGACATGACGAAGTTGGGATTCGAGCCGGAATCGTTGGTGAAATTCGAGCGCAGCATTTTGAAGCCGTACGGAATGGTGCTGGTCACCGGGCCTACGGGTTCCGGTAAGACGAACACTCTGTATTCTTCGGTCGCGCGTTTGAATCAGGTGGATACCAACATCATGACGGCGGAAGACCCCGTCGAATTTCAGTTGGGCGGAATCAACCAGGTGCAAATGAAAGAACAGATCGGGTTGAACTTCGCAGCGGCATTGCGGGCGTTCTTGCGGCAGGACCCGAACATTATTCTGGTCGGTGAAATTCGCGATTTTGAAACGGCGGAAATCGCGGTGAAAGCGGCGTTGACGGGACACCTGGTGCTCTCGACGCTGCACACGAACGATGCTCCTTCGACGATCAGCCGATTGATGAACATGGGAATTGAGCCATTTCTGGTGGCGACTTCGGTGAACCTGATCTGCGCGCAGCGGCTGGTGCGCAGAATTTGCACGAACTGTAAGGAAGAAATGGAAGTGCCGCCACAGGTGCTGCTGGACGCCGGTTACACACAAGAAGAGTTGAAGACCACGAAGATTTATCACGGTAAAGGTTGCAGCATTTGCAATAAGGGCGGGTACAAGGGGAGAACCGGTTTGTACGAAGTGATGGAAATCAACGATGAGCTTCGGGAATTGATTTTGGTGGGAGCGTCGGCGCTGGAATTGAAGAAAAAGGCAGTGGAACAGGGAATGTTGACGCTGCGGCGCAGCGGCCTGGTGAAAATGGCGGCTGGCATGACCACTATGGATGAAGTGTTGCGCGAGACGGTTTTATAAAGCCAGGCTTACTGAGAAAAAGGTGCGACGATGTCTGGAATCACGCTGAGCGAACTGCTGAAGAAAATGATCGAGATGGGCGGAAGCGATCTGCACATCACGACGAACAGCCCACCTCGGGTGCGCGTTCATGGCCGTCTCCGACCGCTGGAAATGCCGCCGCTGACCGCTGCGGATACCAAGTCGCTGGCCTACAGCGTGCTGACGGACGCGCAGAAGCACCGGTTCGAGGAAAATCTGGAGCTGGACTTTTCTTTCGGCTTGAAGAACTTGGCGCGATTCCGCGGCAACGTATTCAATCAACGCGGCGCGGTGGGCTCCGTATTCCGCACGATTCCCTGGGAAATTAAGGGATTTGATTCGCTGGGACTGCCTCCGGTGGTAAAGGCTCTTTGCGACAAACCGCGCGGGCTGATTCTGGTGACCGGGCCGACCGGGTCGGGAAAATCCACCACCCTGGCCGCGATGCTGGACAAGATCAACAACGAACGCGAAGAGCACATGATTACGATCGAGGACCCCATCGAATTTCTGCACAACCACAAAAAGTGCCTGGTGAATCAGCGTGAAGTCCACGCGGACACCCATTCATTTTCGAATTCGCTGCGCGCGGCGTTGCGCGAAGATCCGGACATCGTGCTGATCGGCGAGATGCGCGATCTGGAGACAATTGAGTCGGCGCTGCGTATCGCAGAGACCGGACACTTGACCTTCGCTACGCTGCATACCAATTCCGCCGCGTCAACAATCAACCGCATCATTGACGTTTTCCCGGCGCACCAGCAGCCGCAAATTCGCGCCCAGCTCTCCATGGTGCTGGAAGGCGTGCTTTGCCAGGCCCTGCTGCCACGCGTCGATGGCCGCGGACGGGCGATGGTGATGGAAATCCTGGTGCCCAATCCGGCGATTCGAAACCTGATTCGCGAAGACAAGATTCACCAGATTTATTCAGCCATGCAAACGGGCACCGGACAATCCGGCATGCAGACCTTCAACCAGAGTCTGGCAAACACTTATTTCGCAAAGCAGATCACGCTGGAAGTCGCCATGGCGCGTTCATCGAATCCGGACGAACTACAGGACATGATTAACCGCGGAGTTGCAAGCGCACCCGCAGGATCGGCGCGAGTGCCGATGGGAACAAAGCGATAGAAAAAGTTTTGGCGGTTGGTAAGAGCGAATAAGAGTTTCGGCGACCGAGGAGGAGACTATGCCGGTCTATACATACAGAGGAACAAACCGAGCTGGGGGCAACGTTACCGGTGAAATGATGGCGACCAACAAGGGAGAACTGCAGAATCTCCTGAAGCGCCAGCAGATCACCGCAACGAAAATGAGCGAAAAGGGCCGGGAGATCAATCTCCCGACATTCGGCTCCGGCGTAAATGCCAAGGAGTTGGCGATTTTCACGCGGCAGTTTTCGGTGATGATTGACGCGGGATTGCCGCTGGTTCAATGCCTGGAGATTCTTGCCTCGCAACAAGAGAACAAAACTTTCCAAAAGGTGCTGACGAATACACGGGCATCGGTGGAAGGCGGCACGACGCTTTCCGCCGCGATGAAACAATCGCCGAAGGTTTTCGATCCGCTTTACACCAACATGGTGGAAGCGGGCGAAACGGGCGGTATTCTCGACACGATTCTGCAGAGGCTCTCCACCTACATTGAAAAGAACGTGAAATTGCAACGTGCCGTGAAGTCGGCGTTGGTTTACCCAGTCGGTGTGCTGACGGTCGCAGGCGGCGTTATTATTTTGCTGTTGTGGAAGGTCGTTCCGATTTTCGCGACGTTGTTCGCCGGCTTAGGCGTTTCCCTGCCGCTGCCAACCAGAATCGTGATGGGGTTGAGCAACCTGATTGGAAGCTGGTTCGGTTTTCTGTTCTTGCTTGCAATCGTGGGAGCGGTTGTCGGCCTGAAAACGTGGTACGGAACTCCCGGCGGCAGGCTGGTACTGGATAAAATCATTCTTAAGCTTCCGGTGCTGGGCATTTTGATGAGGAAGATCGCGGTGGCGCGTTTCACGCGTACTCTCGGAACGTTGATCTCGAGCGGCGTGCCGATTCTGGAAGGTCTGGATATTACGGCTAAAACGGCCGGTAACGCGGTGGTCGAACAAGCGCTTGTGAAGGTCCGCCGTTCGCTGGAGGAGGGCAAGTCACTGACGGAGCCGCTGAAGGATTCGCAGGTATTCCCTGGAATGGTCACGCAGATGATCGCCGTAGGAGAACAGACCGGCGCCATGGATGCCATGTTGCAGAAGATCGCGGACTTCTACGAAGAAGAAGTGGATGCCGCGGTGAAAGACTTGTTGACCGCTCTCGAGCCGGTGATGATCGTGTTCCTTGGAGTTGTGGTTGGAGGCGTGGTCATTTCGATGTACTTGCCATTGTTCTCGCTGATCGGAAAACTAGCCGATATGCACTAGTCGGACTCCTTATCCGGAGGGAGCGAAGATTCTGGACGAGGGAAGACCGGCCGGTAACGGCAGGCTTCCCTCGTCCGGTTTTACGGGAAGCGTAGAATCAAGTTAGAGATGGATTCCGCACGCACAAAACGCGAATGGTTGCAGTGGCTGGCGCGCGTCCGGCTGCTGATGATCGTGCTGATTTTGGCGGTTGGAGTGTTCTGGCCGCAGTACGCAGCCGGCCAGACCACCGGGCGGCTGTTTGTGCCGATTATCGTCTTTTGGATCGTCCTGGGTTCGCTGGAACTGATCCTGGTTCGCTGGATTCCGGACGCCGGATGGCACGGCGGCTTGCAGGTGGCGTGCGACATCGTGGTGGTCACCGGTGTGGTGTACACCACCGGTCTGCAGGACAGCTACTTCATTTCGCTTTACCTGCTGGTGATTATCGTGGCGAGCATTCTCTTCACAAGAGAATGGACGTTCCTGACCGCCGCAGCGTCCCTGGTTCTACTTTTCGCGATGGAGATGTTCGTGTACGCGGGAAGATTGCCGGCCGCCGGAGCCACGTTTGCATCAAGGGGAGCCATTGCGGTCTGGTTTGTGAGCCACGGCCTGGGATTTCTTGCTGTCGCGTATCTCGCGAGTCTGCTATCGCACTTGCTAAGGAGCAAGGGCCAGGAACTGGAAGCAAAACGCGAAGAGTTGCTGGAGCTGCAGGATTTCACGCAGGACATTATTCATTCGATGCGCGGGGGATTGTTGACGACGGACGGACAGGGCCGAATCGTGGTGCTCAACCGCACGGGGGAAGAAATTCTGGAAAAAAGTTTCAACGAACTGCGCGGAGTCTCGTTGCGCGACTGGAACAGTGACTTTTGGCTGCCTGGATTGATGACCGGCAAGGAAAAGGCCGGACTGCGCAAAGAGATTGACTACAAGACTCCTAGCGGCAAGCAGCGGTTCCTGGGAATCAGCGTATCGCTGCTGCGTTCACGGGATTCCGCACGCAGCGGGTACGTTTTTAATTTCCAGGATTTGACGGATTTGCGGCGACTGGAGCAGGAAGTTGCAACTAAGGAACGGATGGCGGCGCTGGGGCGGCTCTCCGCTGCGATCGCGCATGAGATTCGGCAGCCTCTTACCGCGATGGCCGGCGCGGTGAAGGAACTTGGCCGCATGGTTCCGCTGGAAGAGGATGAACAGCACCTGGTGCAGATTGTCGGCAGGGAATCGGAGCGGCTCAACCAGATTATTACGGATTTTCTGAACTATTCGCGGGAAAAGACATATGAATTCAAAGACGAAGATGTGCGCTCGCTCCTGGACGATGCGTTGATGCTGATGGAGAAAAAGCCGGAGGTCGGGAGTAAGTATCAGATTGAGCGAGCATACAACGGCCAGGTGTTGAAGGCGCGTGTGGATGCCAGCAAAATTAAGCAAGTCTTCTGGAACCTTTGTGACAACGCGTTGCGCGCCATGCCGCAAGGCGGAAAGCTTACCGTGAAACTGGAGGAGCGGCCGTTGTGGCTGCGGATTGCTTTCCGTGACACCGGCATCGGTCTGGACGCGAAGCAGAAGCTGAAAATTTTTGAACCGCTACAATCCGGATTCGAAGGCGGCACCGGATTGGGGCTCTCCATTGTCTATCAGATCGTACAGGCGCATAGCGGGCATATCAGCGTAATTTCCGAAAGGGACAAAGGAGCGGAGTTCATCGTGGAACTGCCGCGCAGTATCTGAGGGATCATGCAAGCGACCAAGATAGCCGTGAAAGAACCGGTTCGCGAGATGGCGCACATCCTGGTGGTGGATGATGAACGCTCGATCTGCGAACTGCTGGAGATTACTTTTCGCAAGGAAGGCCACCGGGTGGAGATTGCAAATGATGTGGAAGCCGCAAAGCGCAAGCTGCAATCACAGATTTTTGACATTGTAATTTCCGATGTGCGCATGCCGGGTGAGAGCGGCGTGGATCTTTTACGATTCACGAAAGAGATCGCTGCCGATACTTTTTTCCTGTTGGTGACCGGAGTTCCAACTCTGGACACCGCGATCGCCGCGATCAATGCGGGAGCTGACCGCTACGTCATAAAGGATCACGAGCTGGTGGAACAGCTGCGCCGCGCGGTACGCAGCGTAACCGAAAGCCTGAAATGGAAAAAAGAAGCCGGCTATCTCAGAAGGGAACTGCGCCGGTTGACCGGCCTCGACAATATCATCGGGCAGAGTCCAAAGATGCGCGCGATTTTTGATTTGATTCAGACCGTCGCTCCGCAATCCAGCCGCGTGCTCATCACCGGCGAAAGCGGTACCGGAAAGGAACTGGTCGCGCGCGCTATTCACGAGAACAGCCAGCGCTCACAGGCGCCATTTATAACGATTAACTGCGGAGCATTTCCGGAGACGCTGCTGGAATCGGAGCTTTTCGGCTACATGAAAGGCGCTTTCACCGGCGCTAACGAAAATCGTCAGGGGCTATTTCAGGCGGCACACGGCGGCACCCTGTTTATGGACGAAATCGGAAACATGACCCTGACCATGCAGGTGAAGCTTTATCGCGTGCTGCAGGAAGGCAAAGTTCGGCCGTTGGGCAGCAATGACGAAGTAGATGTGGACGTTCGGGTGATTGCCGCCACTAACAAAGACTTTGAAAAAGAGATCGCTGAAGGCCGCTTCCGCGAAGACCTTTACTATCGGCTCAGCGTAATCCCTATCCAGCTGCCTGCACTTCGCGAGCGAAAAGAAGATATTCCGCTGCTGGCCAGGCATTTCCTGGAACGTTTCCGGCGCGTCATGGAAAAGCCGATCGAGGGAATCTCACCGGAAGCGGTTCGAAAGCTGGAGTCCTACGATTGGCCTGGCAACGTCCGGGAATTGGAAAACACCGTGGAGCGCGCGGTGGCCTTGGAATCCGGCAACGAAATTTCAATACGTGTCCTGCCAGACCGGATCGCCGGGTACGCAAGCACGCCTGGAATGGCCGCGGGGTCCGGCGCGGCTATTTTTCCTGAAACTGGCGTGGATTTTGAAAAAGAAATTGCCGATGCTGAGCGCAGATACCTGATAGCGGCGCTGGAGAAATCGGGAGGAGTGCGGACGCGCGCATCCGAACTTTTGAAGATAACCTACCGGTCATTCAGGCATTACGCTAAAAAACATGGATTGTAACGCTACGGGGATCTCGGATTTTTCCGTCGGCGCGCGTTTCGAAGTCATTCCAGATTCAATCTCAGGACATTCGTCTAAGTGACGGTACATGAAGTTGGCTGGCAGAGCTGCGGAATCACGGGCCGGAAGTATCGCCGCAGCCAACAAAGGGATGTTCCAATTTCACGACGAAGTTCTTAAATGGAACGCGTAGCCTTTGTGCGATGCCGTTTTGTGCTTTATAGGGCGGTCACAATAGGGCACTTGGCGCGGCTTGAACTCCGCGAATTGCTCGTTCCGAGTCGACGAACGGCCTAATCGCTCGCTAATCTGTTGAATGCAGGCCGCTTAACAAACCTATGCACACGTGGATAGAGTTTTCGCAGGTTGGCCATCTCCCTGCATATCTCATTGGCATGACCGACGCTCTTAGGAACGTCACATAGAAAGCTTTCAGGAGAAAAATAAAGTGAAGAAGACTCAAAAGGGTTTCTCTCTAATCGAATTGCTGATCGTCGTGGCGATCATTTTGATCATCGCGGCGATTGCCATCCCGAACCTGCTCCGTTCGCGTATGGCGGCCAATGAAGCGTCCGCGGTCGGTTCGCTGCGTACGATCAAT
>DATDFA010000024.1:0-362128 GCA_036522855.1 Candidatus Acidiferrum sp.
ATTATTGGACTGCCACAGGTTGGGAAGACGACGCTGTTCCGGATTTTGACGAAGGCGCATGTGGATCCGGCGAAGGGCGGGCAGGAAACGCGAGTTGGCGTGGCGAAGGTGCCGGAGCCGCGGCTGGTGGAGCTCGCCAAGCTTTACAATCCCAAGAAAATTACTTATGCGACGGTGCAGTACGTTGATTTGGGAGGGATGCAGAAGGAGCGGATGCGCGAGTCGCTGGCTTCTTTGCGCGAGGTGGATGCGATTGCGCATGTGATTCGCGTGTTTGATGATCCGAGCGTGCCGCATGCGGAAGGGACAATTGACCCGCTGCGCGATGTGACCAATCTGGAGCTGGAGCTGATTTTTTCCGACCTGGAGCAGATTGATAAACGGCTGGAGCGGCTGGAAAAAGATTTGAAGAAGAAAGCCGATAAGCAGTTCGAGCTGGAGAAGACTGTTCTGGAGAAGTGCAAAGCGCATCTGGAGGCGGAAAAGCCGCTGCGGGAATTGGAGCTGACGCCGGAAGAGCGGAAACCGATTGGCGGATTTTTGTTTTTGTCGCAGCGGCCGATGCTGTTTGTGCTGAATTTGGGAGATGAAGAGGCGAGCGAATTGGAGACAGCGGTGGAGCGGCACAAACTGGGCGCGCTGCAAGGGCGGCCGAATACGGCGGTGGTGGCGGTTTGCGGACGGCTGGAAGCTGAACTTGCGGAAATGAGTGACGCGGAAGCGGCGGAGTTGCTGGCTTCCTATGGACTGAAAGAGCCGGGGCTGAACCGGTTGATTCGCGCGACTTACGATTTGATGGGGCTGACTTCGTTTTTTACGGCGGGCGAGCCGGAGGTGCGGGCCTGGACGATTCACAAGAATACGAATGCCGTGAAAGCGGCGGGAGCGATTCATAGCGATATTGAAAAAGGATTTATCCGAGCAGAAGTGGTGCGATGGAATGATTTGCTGGCCGCGGGTAGTCTGGGGGCGGCGCGGGAGAAGGCGCAGGTGCGGTTAGAGGGGAAAGAGTACATCGTGCAGGAAGGAGATGTGATTTTGTTCCGGCATTCTGGATGAGGCGGCTACAAGCAAGAGTCTGAAGTGGTAGAGACCCGCCGGATAAACCTGGATCGCAGGGATGGGCACGCACAGAGAAGACAAACGTCCTGGAATTAGAACAGAGAGCCTAGAGATCAGACTCAGATTCACACAGAGAGAGAGCGCGGCGGATGGAAAAATCGGAGGCGGCGAGGATTGGATTGGCCGCGGTCCTGGGGCTGGTAGCCGCGGGCGGAAACCTGCTGGGCGGATACTTTGTAGTTCGAAAGGAATGGCCGCGCAGGTATCTGCAATATTTTTTGGCGTTGGGCGCGGGGTACATGCTGGCCGTCGCGCTGATGGATATTCTTCCTGAATCGGTAAAGCTTGCAGGGCAGAATGCGTTTTTGTATGTCTTGGCGGGATTTTTCCTGATTCACCTGTTCGAACATACTATTGCTCCGCATTTTCATTTTGGCGAAGAGACACACGAGGAGGAGTTTGCGAAGCGCAATGCACGGCGAACGGTGCTATTGGGATTGGCGATTCATGCCATCTTTGATGGCGTGGCGATTGCCGCGGGATTTTTGATTTCGACTTGGCTCGGCGCGATAATTTTTGTTGCGGTATTTTTGCACAAGCTGCCGGAGGGATTTACGGTGGCATCGATGGTGCTGGCGAGCGGGCAGAATCGGAAGAATGCGATTCGGGCAGCGGCGACGCTGGGCGGGGCGACGCTACTAGGGGTGGCGTTGACCAGTGTGATGCAGGCGCAGTTGCAATACGCATTGCCGCTGGCGGGTGGTGTGACGCTGTATGTGGCGGGGACGGACTTACTGCCGGAGATCAATCGGGAGCCGAATTGGCGGATGGCGTTTCTGGTGTTCGCAGGGGTGGCGACGTTATTGATTTTGCGGAAGCTGGCCGGGGTCTAGGATTTGTTTGGGCTCGGTGAGACGAGTACCGGGCGACCGGCGATGGTTTTACGGTACGCCAGGGCCGTTCCAAGGGTGGTCCCGACATGGGCGCGTTTCAGTCGGACAGTGGAAAAAAGAGCGTAAATTTTGCCGTGGAGCGCGCAAAAACGAACTAGGGGAAGTCGGCTAAAGACCTAGGAATGTGTGGTTTAGAAGGCACGACAAAGCTAAACACAGGATAAATGGCGGCTGCAACTTTATGAGATTGCGAGTGTTAGACAGGGTGTGGTCGCAATGACCAGGACCGACGTCCAACTGATGCTGGACGTGAAGGCCGGCGACGAGCAGTCGTTCGAACTGTTGTTGCAACGTTATCGGACGCCGTTGGTCAACTTTCTGTACCGTATGGTTCGAAGCCGGGAGCAGGCGGAAGATCTGGCTCAAGAGGTTTTTATTCGAGTGTATCGCGCTCGAGAAGAGTATGTGCCAAGCGCGAAATTCACTACCTGGCTTTTTCGCATCGCAACAAATTTGGCGTTGAATTCGCTGCGCGACCATCGGCATCAGAAACTGGAAATATCGATGGACGCACCGCTTACGGCCGATTCGGAGGAAAGCGACGAGAGGCCGTTTGAAGTTGCGGACAAGCATCCGACGGTTGAGCAGGAGTTGGTGGAGGAAGAGCGAAAAAAGATGATCCGGCACGCGATCGAAAAATTGCCGGAGAAACAGCGAGCTGCGGTGCTGCTGCACAAGTATCAGGAACTGGATTACGCGGAGATCGCGAAAATTTTAAGTTGTTCAGAGAGCGCGTTGAAGTCGCTGCTGTTTCGAGCGTACGAAGCGTTGAGGGTGGAGTTGGCGCCGCTGGTGGCGAGACGTGGAAAAGCCACGTAGCGGCAGAATGATGAGAGTAAAGATTGCATGGGCGGGCTTGGAGAGAATCGAGTTGGAGAGCATCAGAGAGTTACGCGATGAAAGAAGAGTTTGCATTCCGGGTCAAGAAGGATGGGCGACATGAGTTGTGAACGAATGGAAAGCCGGATTTTGGGGTATATGGATGGCCGGCTGAAAGATAGCGAGCGGGCCGAGGTGGAAAAGCATCTGGCGGCGTGCGCGATATGCCGGGTGCGTGCAAATGAATTTCGATCGGTGAACGATCTGCTTGGAGAGATGCCGGTAATTGCGCCGTCGCCGGCGTTTGATGTGCGGGTACGGGCACGCGTAGCAGCGGAGCCGGTAAAGCAAAGTTGGTGGGCGTGGATGCGGCCGTCACCGCGGATTGCTTTTGCAGCTTCGATGTTATTGCTGGCGACAGTGTTCGTTAGCTACCACTCGACGCAAGTGCCCCCGCCTCCTATCGCTGTGAATGCGGACGATCCTGATACCGGAATCATGCCAGACATTTCCGTGCTGGAGGATCACGATGCACTGTCGAATTTTGAGCCGTTGAAGGAATTGCCGGCACCGGTAGACCAGACGACAGATACCGATAGCGATAACCAAATGTAAAGGCGAAAGTCAGGTGCGGGAGGAGTGAAGTTAGAAGGGTGGGAAGTTCGAAGCGGCGGGTGCAAGCGCGTAACTAGAAATGATGAAGCGATTCCAATTCGGATGGCTGGCGCTGGCGATGGCTGGTCTCGCTGCGCTGAGTGGCGCTGGAAGTGTTTCTGCTGCTCAGAGGGTGCAGGATCACGCGAATCGGCCTCCGCAACGGCAGCAGCCTGCTCCGTCGCCGCGACCGAACGCGAATCGTCCGCCAGCGAACCCAGGGGCGCGTCAGCCGAGTCCGCAGACAAATCGTCCCACGGAACATCAGCAACGCGCGCCGAATCGCGATGCGAATCGTCCACCGTCGGCAATGGGCGGACCGCGCGGGAACAGCTTTAATGATCGCCCCACCGGAAATTATCCGGGGACGACGCTTAGGCCACGGCAACAGGTTGGTGTTGGTGCGCCGCGCCCCTTTGTGGACCGGATGCGTGATCTGACGCCGCAGCAGCGAGACCGCGTGCTGCAAAATAGCAGAGCATTTCAGAATTTTTCGCCGGAACAGCAGAATCGTATCAAGCAACAGTTCAATCAGTGGGACAGGATGAGTCCGCAGCAGCGGATGGATTTGCGGGAAAAAGAAAATACGTGGCGCCGGATGACGCCGGAACAGCGCGGTTATGTGAAGAATGAGGTGCTGCCCAAGTGGCGGCAAATTCCGTGGGAGCGCCAACAGGTGATTCAGCAGAAGCTAGGCGTGTTGCAGAATATGCCGGAGTCCGCGCGCAACCGCCGGCTTGCCGATCCGAATTTTACGCGCGGCATGAACGATGAGGATCGGCAGACGTTGCACGATTTGAGCCACCTGCACGTGGGCGGCGCACCAGACCCACCAGGAAATGAGCAGTGAATGGATAGAGTTTAACTTGTACGCGCTAAGGCAAAACGAAATGGGCAAGAGCGACTTCTAAGCCTCGAACCGTAAGTTCAAAATTCCAAAAGCGAAATTGCAATTCTAATCGCGTCAAATGAGGCGGGCAGACTCCGCTGCTGCAAAAGTTTGTGTACTCAGCTGAGCAGGCCAAATTGACAGAACGGGCGGTCTCGCGGCATCGTGACTGTGTCGACTTGAGGCGAGATGATGCATCCAACGGTTGAGGCGAGCTTTTGAAGAATGGTGGCAAGTCCATCCTTGAAGTAAAAAAGAACGAGCTAACCAGTTTTCCTGACGGCGGCGGCGCCGGTCAGTTGACGTCCCAGCGGAATGCTATGACGCGGTTCCGCGCGCTGAAGCATCGAAATTTTCAATTGTTCATTGCGGGGCAACTCGTTTCGCTGATCGGGACGTGGATGCAGACGACCGCGCAGTTGTGGCTGGTGTACCGGCTCACGGGGTCTGCGGCGCTGCTGGGCGTATTCGGTTTCGCCAACCAGATACCGATGCTGGTGCTGGCGTCGGTCGGCGGTTACGTTGGAGATCGCTACAGCAAACACCGCGGAGTGATCGCCACGCAAACAATTTCGATGTTGCTGGCGTTCCTTCTTGCGGGACTCACGCTGACAAACTTTGTGAAAGTGTGGCACCTGATCGCGATCACGTTGCTGGTCGGGATCGTGAACGCATTTGATGTACCGATTCGCCAGTCGTTTTTCGTGCAGATGGTGGGCAAAGAAGATTTGCCGAACGCGATTGCGCTGAACTCTTCGATTTTTAACGGCGCGCGTGTGGTCGGCCCCGCGATCGCCGGGTTCGCGATTGCGAAGATTGGCGAGGGGTGGTGCTTCCTCCTGAACGGACTGAGTTTTCTGGCAGTGATCTTTGCGCTCATGGCGATGAAGATTGAGCCGCACGTGCGGAGCGATTCCGGCGAGTCGCCGCTGCAGAGCCTGCTGAATGGATTTCGGTTTGCGATGAACGACCGGCCGATTCGCTCCACGCTGCTGCTGATGAGCATGTTGAGTCTTTTCGGTTTGCAATATTCGGTGTTCATGCCGATTTTTGCCGACGACGTTTTGCACTCGGGCGCGCGAGGACTGGGGATTTTGATGAGCGCGGCCGGAGTAGGAGCGGTGCTGGGTGCGCTGCAATTCGCGGCGCGTACCGCGTACAAGGGCTTGGCGAAGTGGATTGCGGCGATGTCGCTGATCTGCTCGGTATGCCTGGTGATTTTTTCGCAGTCGAAAATCTTCTGGCTCTCGATTGTGGTGCTGTTCGTGGTGGGATTCGCGGCGACTTCGCAGATGGCTGCGACCAATACCACCGTGCAGAACCGTTCGCCTGAACAATTGCGCGGGAGATTGATGGCGGTGTACGCGACGATGTTCATGGGCGTGCAGCCGATTGGCGCGCTGTTGGCGGGAGGATTGGCAAAGCGGTTCGGTGCTCCGGCGACGCTGACGATTTTTGGCGCGGTGTGCCTGGTTGGGAGCTTGGCGTTCGCGGTGTGGGTGCTGGTCCGTGTGCAGCCGTCGCAGGAAGCGGCGGGAGCCGCACAATGAGAATATGGAAGACCAAGCACATTCCTCGCTTTGTGCTCGGAATGACAGCATGCCGGAGCCGTGCCATGGCGGCCGGATTGGAGCGCTCGCGTTCTAGGGCACGACATGAAAGCTATCGAGGGTTGGTGCGATAGAGCCATCGCGGCTGGACCATTGTGAGAGTTGATTGAGGCGAGGCGTGCGAGCCAGCCACTTGCGGCACTGGAGTTGCGGCAAGGGCAGCGTCGATAAGGGAACGTTGCGGAGAGAGCGAGCAGACGGGATCGGTGGCGGCGGCATCTCCTGCGAGGAGAAAGGCTTGGCAGCGGCAGCCGCCGAAATCTTGTTGGCGACGATCGCAGGATTTGCAGGGTTCGTGCATCCAGTCTTCACCGCGGAATTTTTGAAATGCTTCGCCGGATTTCCAGATTTCCTTTACCGATTTTTCTTTCACATTGTCGAAGCGCAGGCCGGGAATGACGCTGGCGGCGTGGCAGGGCATGGCGGCGCCGCTTGGAGTGATGAGGATTGCTTTACGTGCCCAACCGCCCATGCAAGGCTTGGGGAATTTCGCGTAGTAGTCCGGGACGACATATTCGACTTTGATTTTGCCGCGGAGGCGTTCCTGGGTTTGTTTGAAGAAGTCGAGCGAGTGCATGAGTTGTTCGCGAGTGGGAAGAAGCTGGTCGCGATTGGCGAAGGCCCAGCCGTAATACTGCACGTGAGCAAATTCAATGCGTGAAGCGGAAGAGTTTTCGGCGATGGAGAGCATTTCGTCCAACTGATCGAGATTGTTGCGATGGAGAACGAAGTTGAGCGTGACGGCGACACGGCGCGACTTAAGCCAGTCGAGCACGCAGAGTTTTTGGGCGTGGGCTTTGGTGCCGGCGAATTCATTGGCGGAATCTTCGCGTGCTCCCTGGAAGCTGAGCTGGAAGTGATCGAGGCCGGCGGCGACGAGTTGGTCGAGGCGGGTTTCATCGAGTGGAAGGCCGGAAGTAATGAGATTCACGTAGAGCCCGGCTGTGCGTGCGGACTGGATGAGTTCGGCGAGGTCGGGGCGAGCTAGGGGTTCACCGCCAGTGAGGTCGAGCTGCATGACGCCGGCTTGGGCGGCTTCGCTGAAAACGCGAGACCAGATTTCGGTGGGGAGTTCTTCGGGGCGGGCGGTGAGTTCGCGAGGGTTAGAGCAGTAGACACAATGGAGCGGGCAGCGATGGGTGAGTTCGGCGATGAGGGCGAGAGGCGGCGAGGCAGTCATAAGTTCCCAGTTATAAGTGTAAGCCGGACGGAGGGAAACTCCGAGAGTGCGACTTATTTGGTGAGGGTGAGGACGATGACGCGGTCGGTTTGGGATTTTTCTGGGGCGGGGACGGGGATAATTACGCCGTTTTCGGATTGGGTGACTTGCAATTTGGTGCCGTGGATCAGTTCCTGGGCGCTGGCGATTTTGCGCGCGATGGGCGGGAGGGCGAGGAGTGGCGCTTTCCAGTTGAGGACGTGGACGTAGACAGTGTCGCCTTTTTGTGTGGTGACGCCCCAATCGGCGGGAGGGATAGGTCCGCCGCGGGTTCCGTAAATTGAAACGCCATATTTGATTAGCCATTCGCCTACGGCGCGGAGACGGGTGGCGAACTCTTCTTGAATTTCACCGTTAGGTTGCGGGCCGATATTGAGCAGCAGGTTGGAATTGTTGCCCGCGGCGCGGACCAGCATCTCTTCGATTTCTTCGACACTTTTGTATTTGTCGTCGCCGATATCGAATCCCCACGATCCGTTGAGAGTGTTGGACATTTCGAGTGGGAGCTGGCCGCTGATATAGGTGGTGTTGAAGCCGGCGGTGTTTCGGCCGGGAAGATCGCGCTCAAAAGTCTGCACATCTTCACCCGGCTTGGGCGCCTGGTGATGATTGGGAATGATGAGCGCGGCGGGTTGCAGATGGTGAATGAGCGCGTAAGTTTTGGCGAGATGCCAGTCGGCGTCGGGCTTGTCCCACATGCCGTCCAACCAGATGCCACCGATAGGGCCATAGTTGGTGAGGAGTTCGGTGAGCTGGCCGTTCATGTAGGTGTCGATGTAAGCGTTGAAGTCGCCGTGATCGGGGCGCCCGTTGTCCCAGGCGGTGCGGCCGCGCGGGTAGTAGTCCGGGTTATGCCAGTCGAGTTGGGAATAGTAGAAGTAGAGTTTGATGCCCTGGCGGTGGGCTTCGTCGGCGAGCATTTTGAGAGGATCTTTCTTGTAGGGAGTGCGCGCGACGATGTTCCAATCGGAGATTTTGGAGTCGAACATGGCAAAGCCGTCGTGGTGGCGAGAGGTGATGGTGATGTACTTCATGCCGGCGGTTCTAGCGAGAGCGACCCAGGCTTGGGCGTCGAATTTTTCAGGATCGAAAAAGTTGGGGAGGCGTTCGTAATCGTGGAGTTGGAGTTTGCGATTGTGGAGGACCCATTCGCCGCTGCCGAGGACGCTGTAGACGCCCCAGTGAATGAAGAGGCCGAATTTGTCGTCCTGAAATTCCTGGCGAGCTTTGAGGTTTTCCGGAGATGGTTTGTAGGTGTCCTGAGCGGAAATGGTGGTACCGAGAAGCGCCGCTGTGAGGAAAACGAATAAGAGCCTGACAAAGTTGCGGGTCATAGAGATCCTCGGGGCCAACATTTTACCCATAGAAACGGCGTAGACAGATAAGAGTTACATGAGGTTCGCGGAAGAGTACGGAGATCGATAGAGAAAGGATCGAGCTCGCGCCGTGCCGCGGGGAAGTTGCATCAAAAAAAGAGAATCGGCTGAACGAAACAGAGGAGTTGGCGATGGCAAGGGTAGAAGGAGTCAATCCGAAACAGACTTCATTTCTGATGCGGCAGGTATTCAAGCAAGTTCGCAAAATGGTGGGGCGCGACCTGACGCCTCAGAAAATTGCGGCGCGCGTGCCACGCGTTTTCTGGGTGCACGCGCTCGCGGAGTGGCTGCTAGGTCAGAAGGCGAAGATTCCGCAGCGGCAGCGTTCATTGGTTATGTTGCGGACGGCGGTGCGTATCGGGTGTCCGTTTTGAATTGACGCCAATTCTGCCGGGGGCAGAATGTACGGCTTAAGCGACGATGAGGTTGCGGCGATCCGCGAGGGGCGGCTCGAAAATTTTCCCGCGCCTGAGGTTGCGTTGTTGCAGATGGCGGATGCGATGGCCGATACGCCGTCGAACGTGAGCGATGAAGTTTATGCCGTGCTGCGGCGACATTTCTCGGAAGAGCAGTTGATTGAATTGGCTGCGAGCGCGGCACAGGAGAACTTCCGCGCGCGCTGGAATCGCGTATTCGATGTGGGAAGCGACGGGATATATCACAAAGGGATGAAGTTCAAACAGCGGTGAACGGCGATCGCTGACGCGCGGTATGGCTACAATCGAAGAGAGATTCCTCGCTCCGGAGACTCCGCCCGGAATAACGATCGGGCGTTTTGTAGACTCGAGGGCCATTGGCGGTGGGAAAAGATGCCCGCCTCAGAAGCGGCCGCTACAGGGGGGAGAAAAACATATCAAGATACAAAGTCGAGGGCGCGTTGGTCGTGCAGCAGTTTGAGGTAGCCGACGATGTCGGATTCGACTTTGTGGGGATCGGCCTTGGAGTAGAGCTTTTGCAGTTCGGCGACGAGTTGGGCAACGGTGTGGTTGCCGTCACAGCGCTCCACAATTTCGAGGCTGGGTCCGCTGAGCCGGAGGGCGCGTTCGGGCATGAGCAAGACGCGTTGCCCTTGATTTTCGCCGAGACGAACGCCGGGAGCGAGTTGGGGTTTGGAGTGGGGATCGATGGACATGACGAGTTGACAGGCGACAGTTTACAGTTGACAGCCGCACAAAAGAAAGCGACTCGGATCGACTTCGCTGGAGAACGCATGGAAAAACCGCAGGGCTCAATCTTTAATCGCCTGTCGTATTCTCAAGTTTCAGTTGCTGTGCTTACTCTTGGAGTTCTCAACTGGGCGTTTTTGCAATTCGCACTATTGCCAGGAACGCGGGAAGACGAACGGAGGCAGCTCTACGCTGGCTGGCTATCCACTCCTTATTCGTACCCGCTCGCTCTTGGGCTGTCAGGTTTCGCCTTTTGGTTTGCGTTCGGTTATCGGGGAGCGTGTTCCACGCACGGGAGGCGTATTGCGGCGTTCGGGATGGGGCTCGCAGCACTAGCAGGAATGTTGCTTATTTTCGTAGCGCGAATGACTTGGCGTATCTAAGAGGGCGATCGGACGCGAGGCTCCGCCGGAATCAGAGGTCGGATTTGTCGGGGTGGAAGGCGCCGGGAGGAGGCCAGCCTGGCTGGACGTAAGAATAGTAGAGGGCGTCGAGCATGGCCCAGAGGATATCGCATTTGGCGCGAAGGGCGTTGTGCGCGGCGTCTTGCTCTTCGCGGGTGCGGGCGTGTTTGACGACCCAGGAGAGAGCGAAGTCGGCGTCTTCGGGAGCCTGCGTGAGACGGCCGGTGAAATAATCGAGGCCGGGCGCCAGCCAGGGATAGAATTCGCGCAATTTTTCCATGCGAAGAGCGATGAGCTTGCGGGAAAACAGTTCGGTGAGCGAAGAAGCCACCGCTTCCAGATGAGAACGAGTGGAGACGAACAGGAGATAGGCGTCGACCGCGTAGCGTGTAGCAGGAAGAATTCCTTCGCCGCGGACTGCGCCGAGGCGGGAGAGCCCGCTGGCTTCGACAAGCTTCAGCCATTTTTCGATGCCCCCGGGGCCGGAGTCTGGGCCGTCACCGTCATGGTCGACCAGCCGTTTGCGCCAAGCGGCGCGAAAGGCGTGGTCATCGGAGCGAGCTAGCAGCGCCGCATCTTTGCGAGGGATATTGCTTTGGTAGTAGTAGCGATTGAGGGCCCAGGCCTGAAGCTGACCGCGAGTGAGCGCGCCTTCATGCATCAGGGTGTGAAACGGATGTTTGTGGTGATAGCGCTCCTCGCCGATGGCGTGGAAGCCAGCGATGAAGTCGGATTCGGAAAGAAGATGCTTTTCTTGGGTCATGGCAGTTAAAACGCAGATTCCTCGCTTCGCTGGGAATGAATTTCGGAGAGATTCCTTGTTCCGCAGAGTCCGCGCGGAATGACGGATTTGCACTGCGGCTTGGGTTCGCTGAGTGGCCCGTCAGTGTAGCTCACAGAGTCAATTCCATCCCATCGTAGGCGATTTCGAATCCGGCGTCGCGAACGGCGCGATGCTCGGCTGAGGTTTCATCGAGAATGGGATTGGTGTTGTTGATGTGAACCAGAATCTTGCGGGATTCGGAATCTTTGGGGAATTGTGCGAGCAGGCCGTCGCGCCCGGAGAGTGGGAGATGTCCCATTTCGCGAGCCGTCTTTTGACCGCGACCCGTTTGGAGCAATTCGTCGTCGGACCAGAAAGTGCCATCGAGGAACGAAATGTCGCTGGAACCGGCAACTTTCAGGGCCTCGCCGCAGTTTTCCGATAAGCATGGCGCAAAGCAAAAGGATTTCGACCCTTGTTCAAAGCGCAATGCCAGCATGGCTTCTGGAGTTGGCAATGTGCGGCGGAGTTCCGTACTGATGAAATCCGGAAAATCGCACCCGAGCGAGGTAGGCGTGCAGACGAATGAGGGAGGGGCGGAAGGATCTTCGCCGAAGCGGCAAGCCAAACGAGCGCCCGGTGACAAATTTTGCCATTGCACCGGAGGATCGGCGCGATGAAGGACGTCGAAAATTCGATTTTCGGATTTCAGGATGCGTTGAACGGAAGGCGTAGCGAATACGAAAAACGACTGGAATTCGCGCAAATGGAGTAATCCCATAACGGAATCAACATCAGCCGAAGTCAAAAAAATACCGCCGATCGGTGTTCCCGTTGTGTCGGCTGGCGGCGGGGTAAGTTGTGGAGTGGCGACGATCTGTGAGCGCAGGTCAGGGGAAGCGCCCAAAAGGAACCAGACCAATCCATCAGGGGAAAAAGCGAGTTGAGTCTGAGTGCGGGTGGTGGCTTTTAGGGTGCCGGAGCGCAATTCAGAGCAGTTGCGGCAACCACAATTCCATTGTGGGAAACCACCGCCAGCGGCAGACCCGAGAACTCTAATGTGCATGGAAGACTTTCAGGAGCATGTGGAGTTGGCGGGCTGAGCGATATTCGAAGGCCAGCGAGCTTTACAACAAAGGCCGGGCATTGGCCCGGCCTAGCAAGAGCAAAGAACTGATGATTAAGGCAATCCGCTGCGAGAAACTAGAGCTCAGCGTTGGCGTAGGAGCTGATTTCGCAGTTGAGATCGATTTCTTCGTGTTGAGGGGTGGTCCATTCCATAGGTGCGACTCCTTAGCGTTGATCAGGCAACGGAAGAATATCACAAGAGCAGGTAAGCGAGGAAACAAATTACAAGAGCGGGTAGCGGGCTAGTCTGAATTTTGACCTGTACTGTCACGATCAAGAAAATTTAGACTGGGCCGCTACCCAAGAGCGCTAACAATGAAGTAGCGCCTTTCGGCCTTTGAAGCGCGTCACGAATAAGAAGCGAAAAGGCCGCCACAATGTATAGCTAGGACGAGAAAAGACACACAACTGACGGCGCACAAGCTTCCGCAAAAAGTTTTTGTGACACATTTCAAAAAAATAATGCGCAGCGCGCACGATTTCTCTTGACAAGAATCGTAGCGGGATTAAGATGTGGCCAAAAGTGGTTGATAGTGGGAAGCAGTAGGAAGAAGTAGGGTTCACGGGGCAAAGGTTCACGGGCTCGCTCAGCAACAGGCAAGACAACATTTAAGGGCTCTTACCATCGCAGGGAAGCTTGGCGATCTGGGGCAACAGACACCATTGTTTCACAGCGGACCTTATATGGGGATTCTTACGGTAGTGTGCGCGGCAACGGGGCAGCAAAGGGCAAATGAGTCTTCGCGGAAACCATCAGGCAAAGGTGGACGAGAAGGGTCGTCTGAAGATACCTGCCGAGTATCTCGAAGCTCTGCGTCAGTATGGAAACCGGTTCTATATCACCAGTATGACGGGAGAATCTGCGCGGATTTATCCGATGCAGGTGTGGATCGCGATTGAGGACAAGCTGTCGAAAGTATCCAGCCAAAACCGGGCCAAACGGAAATTTTTGATGCGAACAAGCTATTACGGGCAAGCAGTAGAGATGGATGGGCAAGGAAGAGTGTTATTGCCGCCGGTACTGCGGGAAGCGGCGCAGACCAAGGGCGACGTAGACGTGTTCGGCGGGCTGGATTATTTGGAAGTGATGAACCATACGCGAGTGCTGGACGATATTAAGAACGATCCGTTTACCGAAGACGACTTTAAGGCATTGGAAGACTTGGGGATCTAGCGGTGTGGCGGGACGCAGCGGCTTAACGCAGCCGCTACACAAGGCAGCGAATGGAATCGAGTGCGCCGCACACGCCGGTGATGTTGCAAGAGGTGCTGGAATGGCTACGAATAAGACCGGACGGAATATACGTCGACGCAACATTGGGAGCCGGGGGGCATTCGGAGGCCATCGCAGAAAGAATTTCTTCGGGGTCAATTCCGGGGCGCCCTGCCGGACGACTGATCAGCCTGGATCGGGACGAACAGGCGCTGCGGATCGCGCGGGAACGTTTGAAGACGTTCGGATCGAAAGTGAGTTGCGTTTTATCTCCGTTCTCAAGGATTGCGGAGGTCGTACACGAGTTGGGGATTCAGAAGGTGGACGGGGTCTTGGCCGACTTGGGGGTTTCGAGCATGCAGCTTGACCAGGCGGAACGCGGATTTTCGTTTCGCGAGGCTGGACCGCTCAGCATGCGCATGGGCATCAGCGCCGAGGACGAGCAGCTGACGGCAGAAGAAATTGTGAATCGGTGGCCAGAAAAAGAGCTGGCTGACTTGCTGTACCGCGAAGCGGACGAGCACGATTCCAGAAGAATCGCCAGGGCGATCGTGAGAGCGCGGCCGATCAGGGATACCGCGCACCTGGCAACGGTTGTGGCAGGGTCCCGAGCGCAATGGGGAAGGCAGAGACTGCATCCCGCGACAAAAACGTTTCTGGCGCTGCGGATAGCGGTGAATCGAGAGATGGAGGAACTCGGGCAGTTTCTTTCTCGGGTCCCCGCCACAATGAATCCAGAGGGGCGGTGCGTGATGTTGACGTACCACTCCAGGGAGGACCGCATCGTGAAAGAAGCATTTCGCGAAGCGGCGAAGCGAGGGACGCTGAAGATCCTGACGAAACATGTGGTGCGACCCAGTGAAGAAGAACAGCGAATGAATCCGCGGTCGAGAAGCGCGAAGTTGCGTTGCGCGGAAGCTATCGCTTAGCGATCTCCGGTTCGAGTGCGATCAGCTGGAGGTCAGCAGTGGAAAAGTCGGCCGTTCGGCGGCCAGCAAGGTGCAGCAATGAGGAAACAAAAATCAGCGGCGATGCGGGAATTTCGAACGGTTAAGAGGATTGATAATTCGAGGCTGGTGCGCCATATCGAGCCGGCGAAGCAAAAGAACCTGTACAAGACGGCGGGGCTGGGCGGAATCGTGGCGATCTTTTTCCTTTTTTATATTTTCCAGCATTTCCGGTGCATTGATCTGAGCTTTGCCCTGGAGGATTTGAAAGCTCAACGGGCGCACGCCGCCGCTTTGAATTCGGAGTTGAAGCTGGAAATTGCCAATCTTCGCGATCCGATGCGAATTGACGTAATCGCGCGGAAACAACTGGGTTTGACTCAGCCGTTGCCGGTGCAAGTACGTGAATATGAGGCGCCCACCGGGATGCAAGTGGCCGCCGTGCGGTTTGACAGGCGCAATCGGGGTCAATAGCTGCGGCGAACGAAATGAAGAGAGATTCAGCAGTCGTATTGAAATTTCAGGCGGAGAAAATCCCGAACGCGGCGGGCCATGCAAGAAGAAAAAGTCCACGTTCGCTTGTTGATCGTCGCCGGCGTGGCTCTGTTGTGGATGACCGCGATCTTCGGAAGGCTCGGTTATCTTCAGTTAGTCCGGCATAGCGACTACCTCGCACGCGCGCAGCGGCAGCAACAGCGCACCATCGAAATCACTCCGAAACGCGGCGCAATTTACGACCGCAATATGCATCCTTTGGCGATGAGCGTGCCGGTGCAATCTGCCTTTGCAGTGCCCTCGGAAATCGGCGACAACAAAGCGATGGCGGCGAGGCTGCTGTCAGGCGTGTTGGGAATTCCGCGTGAGGTGCTGCAAGCGCGTTTCGAATCGGGCGGTTCGTTCGTGTGGGTTCTGCGTAAGCTGCCACCGGACAAAGCGGAAGCCGTCCGCGGGTTGAATTTAAAAGGCGTTTATTTGCAGGCGGAGAATCAGCGCTACTATCCGAAGCGCGATTTAGCAGCACACGTTGTCGGCTTCGTCGATCTCGATGAAAAAGGGCTGGGCGGAACCGAGTACGAGCTGGATAACTTGATCCGCGGGAAGAGCGAAAAAATTGTGGTGATGGCTGACGCGCGGCAACGCTGGTTTGACGGCGGAGCGGCGCAGAAGGATCAAGGCGCAAATGTTGTCCTGACCATCGACGAGAAAATTCAATACATCGCGGAGCGCGAGCTGGCGGCGGCGATTGAAAAGACGCACTCGCTTGCCGGCACCGTGATCGTGCAGAACCCAAATGACGGAGCGATCCTGGCGCTGGCGAACTGGCCGAAGTTCAATCCTAACGCGCCAAATGATGCCAAAGCGGAAGCGCGCATGGATCGAGCGGTCAGCGCGATTTACGAACCAGGGTCCACTTTTAAATTGATTACTTTGGCTGCCGCGTTCGACCAGAACCTCACGAGGGCCGAAGAAATCTTCAATTGCGAGAATGGCGCGGTGTACGTCGCCGGGCACCGTATCCGCGACCATAAACCTTTCGGCTTGTTGACGGTGTCGGATATTTTGGCTAAATCGAGCGACGTCGGGGCGATCAAGATCGCGCTGCGAGTTGGCGCGCCGAAATTTTATGACTACATTCGCGCGTTTGGATTTGGCCAGCAGACTGGCGTCGATCTTCCGGGCGAGAGCAAGGGCATCTTGAGGAAACTGGACAACTGGAGCGCGATTTCCATCGGTTCCGTTTCCATGGGCCAGGAAGTGGGCGTCACACCGATGCAATTGGTGACGGCCGTATCGGCGATCGCCAACGGCGGGACATTGTATAAACCGCACGTAGTCGCGGAAGTAAAGCGCGGCTCTGAATCACTGCCAATGACCGGTGTGCTAGCGCCGGGCGAGCCGAAGGAAGTGATTCGTCCGGAGACGGCTGCGACGCTGCGGCGACTGATGGAAGGCGTGGTGCTCCAAGGCGGTACGGGACCTAGGGCTCGGCTGGACGGCTGGACGGCGGCGGGAAAGACAGGCACCGCCCAAAAGATCGATCCGGCGACCGGGCGATATTCGCCGACGCAGTTGATCGCATCCTTTACTGGCTTCGCGCCGATCAATGACCCCGCAGTCACGATTCTGGTTTCGCTGGATTCTCCGGTGGGCGAGCATGAGGGCGGGCAAGTGGCTGCGCCGGTTTTCAAGCGCGTCGGTGAACAGGTCTTGTCATACTTGAATGTGCCGCGCGACGTGCCCTTGAGCCCGAAATTGATGCAAGCATCGTTTAAGAGTTCCGACTCCGAGGAAGGTGCGTCATTAGAAGATTTTACGCCGGTTGATTTCGCGGCACTGCCGGACGAGCCTCCGGCGCAAGGGAAAAACACTCAGGCCGAACCGGCAAAGCCGTCGGTGATGGTAGCGCTGGATGAGGGTGGCGATATCGCGGTTCCTGACTTTCACGGAAAGACGATGCGTGACGTGACGGAAGTATGTTTAAGCCTGGGACTGGAACCCATTTTGGTTGGCACGGGTCTTGCAGTGGATGAGGCGCCGGCCGACGGCGCGAAGGTTCGCCGCGGCGCAAAAATTACGGTGCGATTCGGAACGCCGGAGGAAGCGGCGCGGGCGAAGAAATCGAATGGAAGAAACAAGCGCTAATGACTACGAAATTGCAGTCGCCAGAACGCCGAACAGAAAACGATAAAATGCTTGAAGAGCGCGACGTGAAGGATGGACAGGTGAACAGGCGCCCAGTGGCGATGGCAGAACTGTTTTTGCGAACGGATGCGGACGTTCCGACGGCGGCGAGCAAATTGATGGTGAGGGGCATCGCATGCGATTCGCGCAAAATAATGCCAGGCGGGCTTTTTTTCGCATTGCGCGGTGTGCAGGAAGACGGCAATAAGTATGCGCGTGATGCGATCAAAGGCGGTGCGTCCGCCGTGGTGAGCGAGTCCGCGCCGCCCGCCGATTTGGATGCACGGGTTGCGTGGATCCGAGTTCCCGAAAGCCGTAAGACTATGGCCATTGCCGCCGCGAATTTCTATGGACGGCCCGCACAAAATCTGGGGCTCATCGCCGTTACGGGAACAAACGGAAAAACCACCACAACTTCGTTGATCGATTCCGTGTTGCGGACGTCGGGAGCAAAGACAGGCTTATTTGGAACGATTGCTTATCACACGCCGGTTGGCGAGTATTCCGCTCCTAACACCACGCCTGAATCGCTGGAGCTGCAAGCGTTCTTCGCGGAGATTCGCGATGCCAGAGGCACCTACGCCGTCTTGGAAGCAAGCTCGCACGCTCTGGTGATGGATCGCTTGTGGGGCTGCCATTTTCAGACCGCAGTCTTCACGAACCTTACGCGCGACCATCTGGATTTTCACAAAAACTTTGAGGATTATTTTGCGGCAAAGCGGCGTTTGTTCGAAGGGACCGGAGCAGGCGCACCCGAAAACGCTATTTTGAACGCCGACGATCCCTACAGTACGCGCCTCGGCAACCTCGCCAAACAAACGGTCACCTATGGCATTGAAAATTCGGCCGATATCTCCGCCAAGAAGTTTCAGCTGACGTTTTCCGGGCTTGCCTTCAGCGTGCAGACGCAAAGTGGGAAATTGCAAATCACTTCGCCGCTCGTGGGGCGCATCAATGTCTACAATATTTTGGCGGCAATCGGGGCGGCGCAAGCTTCCGGCATTGCGAATGAAACCATCGAAATTGGGATTCGCGCCCTGCAAAACGTTCCCGGAAGATTTCAGGTCGTGGATATGGGCCAGCCATTTTTGGCAGTCGTTGATTTTGCGCATACGGATGATGCGCTGGAGAGTTTGATCAAGACCGCGCGCGAGCTGAATCCCAAGGGCCGCATCATCACGTTGTTCGGATGCGGCGGCGGCAAAGACCGGACCAAGCGGCCGATCATGGGAGAAGTCAGCGGGCGTTTATCGGACCTGACGATTCTGACGAATGACAATCCGCGGCAGGAAGATCCACTGAAAATCATCAGCGACATTGTTGTCGGCATGCAAAAGAGCAACGGAAAATATCTGATCGAGCCGGACCGGGAGAAAGCGATTGGCCTGGCGTTCGATGAAGCGCGGGCCGGCGATATCGTGCTGCTCGCCGGAAAAGGGCATGAGGACTACCAAGTTCTCGTTGATAAGACTCTTCCCTGGGATGATCGCAGGGTTGCACAGCAGGAATTGCGCAAGCGCGGATTCGATTCGCCGGCTTCAACTGAGCGAAGAACAGGCGCAGAGTTTGGCACCTAGCGCGCAAACTGTTTTTGCGGTTGGGGCGCCGGGGTTCCAGCTTCCATGGAACATGCCAGAAGCAGGTCAATAAAGGAGGAGCCCAGCGAACCAGTGAGAACCAAACAGACTCTGGGTTACAGCTGTAAGGCGAACTCTCTGAGGCGTTTATGCGGTGGACGATTGCACAGATGGCTGACGTTTTGGTGGCGCGGAAGGGAACGGGACTCGACCCCCTGGCCCGGCTGGCCGGCGTCTCGATTGATTCTCGAACCATTCGAAGCGGCGAACTGTTCGTTGCCATCCACGGACCGAGTCACGATGGACACGATCATGTGGCCGGTGCTTTCGAACGCGGCGCGGTGGCGGCTGTGGTGGCCGAAGCGAAAGTGGGCCAATTTTCGGACGAGATTCGCGCAAAGTGCATCGTCGTCGACGACACCTTCATCGCGCTCAAACAGTTTGCGCGCGCCGTGCGCGAAGCATGGGGCGGCAAAATTGCGGGTATCACGGGTTCGGTCGGAAAAACCACGACCAAAGAGATCCTGGCGGCATTGCTGGGCTCGCGGTTCCGCGTTCTGAAGTCGGAAGGGAATTTTAACAACGAGTACGGGCTGCCGTTGACTCTCTTTAAGTTGGACGAAACGCACCAAGCAGCTGTGCTGGAGATGGGGATGTCGCGGCGCGGTGAATTGGCGCGGCTAGCTGAAATTGCGCGGCCCGATGTTGGTGTGATCACGCGCGTATCGCCCGCGCACCTGGAATTTTTTGCATCGGTGGATGAAATTGCGCTGGCCAAACGCGAACTGATCGAAGGACTGAATGGGAAAAGCTCGACCGCGGTATTGAACGCGGACGATCCGCGCGTGGCGGCATTTGGAGGTTTTGCTCCGGGGCGTGTTTTGACCTACGGGATCGAACAGCCGGCTTTTTTTACGGCAGAAAACATTGAGGACCGCGGGGCGCTGGGGACGACATTCGATTTTGTGAATCCGGAAGGGCGAGTGCGGCTGGATTTGGCTCTGCCGGGGCGCCACGTCATCGCGAATGCGTTAGCTTCGCTTGCGGCAGCGAGTGTCTGGGGAATTGGAATTACCGAGGCACGCGCGGTGCTGCCGAAATTGCGGCCTCCGGCGATGCGCGGCGAGCTTTTGCAGTTTTCGAATGGAGCGGCGCTGATCAACGACAGTTACAACTCAAGTCCCGCCGCGCTGCACGCGATGATCGCGTTGTTGGCGGCGACGCCGGGATTCCGTCGCCGGATCCTTGCAGCGGGCGAAATGCGCGAACTCGGGCCAACTTCAGCGCAACTGCATCGCGAAGCGGGCTGTTACGCGGCAAAAACCGGAGCGATTGACTGGATTATTGGCGTTGAGGGCCACGCGGCTGAAATCACCGAGGGCGCCGCGAGCGCGGGAATTCCGCGGGACCATCTTAAATTCTTTCCCTCGTCGAGCGATGCGGCGCAATTCCTGCAAAACGAATTGCGCTCCGGAGACCTGTTACTTGTGAAAGGCTCGCGCGGCGTCAAGATGGAGCGGATCGTCGAAGCGTTGCTGGCGCAGCACGGAGCACCGGGCACGACAGCGGAGGTCCGTCACTAAATGCTGTACTACCTCCTCTACCATGTCTTGCAAAAATATTTCAGCCCTCTGAATGTTTTCCGTTACATCACGGTTCGAACGGTTTACGCAAGCTTGACGGCGATGTTCCTGGCGCTGGTGTTTGGTCCGTGGCTGATTCGCCGTTTGCGCGAATTGCAAATCGGGCAATACATCCGCGAAGAAGGACCGCAGGAGCACAAGAAAAAAGCCGGCACTCCGACCATGGGTGGCGTGCTGATCGTGCTGTCGACCGCGGTGCCGGTATTACTTTGGGCCGATTTGGCGAACGCATTTGTGCTGATGGCACTGTTCGCTCTGCTGGGGTTTTCCGCGATCGGTTTCATCGACGATTACGCAAAAGTGGCAAAAAAACAGAACCTTGGCTTGACCGGGAAGCGCAAATTTCTGTTGCAGGTTCTGGTCAGCGTGACCGTGGGAGTCGGATTACTGGAACTTTCGACTCACAGCGCCTATTCGACCGAGCTCATGGTGCCTTTTGTAAAGAAATTTCATCCAGACTTGGTCATCCACTCGCTGATCTCGAGCGGCCATTTGTGGTCCTTGGCGTTCGTTCCTTTTCTTCTGTTCGTCACCATCGTAATCACAGGATCATCGAACGCCGTGAATTTGACGGATGGATTGGACGGCTTGGCGATCGGCTGCACGGTGATCGCCGCTGGCGCGCTGACGGTGCTCACCTATGTCAGCAGCAACGCGCGATGGTCCACTTACCTCGACATCCAGTACATTCCGCGCGTCGGCGAGTTGACCGTTTTTTGCGGGGCGCTGGTCGGCGCGTCGCTGGGTTTCCTTTGGTACAACGCCCACCCCGCGGAAGTCTTCATGGGCGATGTCGGGTCGCTGTCGCTCGGCGGGACCCTGGGCGTGATTGCCGTCATCATCAAACAGGAAATTCTGTTGTTTTTTATTGGCGGGGTTTTCGTGGTCGAAGCGCTTTCGGTGATTTTGCAAGTAGGCTCGTTCAAGCTGCGAGGCAAACGGATTTTTCGCATGGCGCCGATTCATCATCACTTCGAACTATTGGGATGGAGCGAATCAAAGGTGATCGTAAGATTCTGGATTCTGGCGCTGGTTTTCGCGTTGTTTGCATTGACCACGCTGAAGTTGCGGTAGGAACTGGCCGCGGAAAGAATTTCGGCTGAAGACTTGGATAGCGATTGTGGACTGAGGCGGTAATGGCTGCGGAGTTTGAACTAAAAGGGAAGCGTGTTTTGGTCATTGGACTGGCTCGCACCGGTGTAGCCACCGCGCTTTTTTGCGCGGAGCGCGGCGGGATTGTGACCGCGATCGACACGCGCGGCGCCAGCGAACTTGGCGAATGTGTATCGAAACTTCGGTCGGCTGCCGTTCAGCTACAGTTGGGCGGTTACTCGGAAGCAATGCTGCGTGGCCAGGAACTGGTGATTCCCAGTCCTGGAGTGGCCGCGGATTCGCCCATTTTAGTCGAAGCCAAAAATCTAAACATTCCCGTGTGGAGCGAAATCGAATTCGCCTTTCGGTTCTTGAAAGGGAAACTGATCGGCATCACCGGCTCGAATGGCAAAACCACGACCACTTCGCTGGTCGATCACGTATTGCGCCACGCAGGGCTGTCGCCTGTGCTCGCAGGCAACATCGGTACGCCTTTGATTGCCCGGGTGCATGAAACGGATGAAGGGACCACTACCGTTGCGGAACTCAGCAGCTTTCAACTGGAGCTGATCGAAACATTCCGTCCGGATATCTCGGTCCTGCTGAATCTAACCCCGGACCATCTCGATCGGCACAAAACCTTCGAGGCCTATGGCGCCGCAAAAGCGCGAATCTTCGAAAATCAAACGGAAGAAGATTGCGCGATTCTGAATCTGGACGACGACGCCAGCCGCGGGATCGCTCCCTCGGTCCCGGAAGTCTACTGGTTCAGCAGAAAGACGCATGTCAAGCAGGGCGCATTTGTGCGTAACGGCAAATTGATTTTCCGGCGAGGCGGCAAAGAGGAAGAAATTGTCGATTGTCAGCAGATTCCGTTGCAAGGAGCGCATAACCTGGAAAACACTCTTGCTGCCACGACTGCAGCACGACTTGCAGGAGCGAATCCCAAGCAAATCGCGGAAGCTATTCGTTCTTTCGCCGGTGTCGAGCATCGCCTCGAATTTGTCGCGGACGTTCATGGCGTGCGTTACTTCAATGATTCGAAGGCCACCAACGTTGATGCCGCGCTCAAGGCGCTGGAAGCTCTTCCGGGAAGGATCATCGTAATTCTTGGCGGCAAAGACAAGGGCAGCGATTACACGCAACTACAACCTGCGCTCAGAGAAAAAGCAATTCTTGCGCTACTGATCGGCGCAGCCGCCGACAAAGTTGAGCAGCAGATCGAAGGCAGTGTTGCAATCAAGCGCGCCGGCACGCTCGAAAATGCTGTCCGTTTCGCTGCGCAGGCGGCTCATGCGGGAGACGTCGTGCTTCTGGCGCCGGCCTGCGCCAGCTTTGATCAATTTCAAAGTTACGAACATCGGGGCCGCACTTTCAAGGAACTCATTCATCAATTGGAGCACGGCGGTTTGCAGGATCCATCGAACACGGAGAAGCGGAATGCCGAGACGCTTGGAAAGTGACAAATGGCTGTTTCGCGTGACGCTGGGCCTATGCCTTCTAGGCGCAGTCATGATTTCCAGCGCCTCCGCCGTGACTGCGGCAAATGAGTATGGCCATTGGTACTATTTTTTAATGCGGCAGGCGGCTTGGCTCTTTATCGGCCTTGCGGGAATGTTCGTGCTGATGCGAACCGATTACCGGAAACTGCGCGAACCGGTGGTCGTCTATTCCGTCCTATGCAGCGTCGGCTTAATGCTGGTCGGCGCATTTTTCCTTGATAAATCGCATGCCACGCACCGTTGGATTCGCTTTGGGCCCATCGGCATTCAGCCATCGGAAATAGCCAAGCTGGCGGTCATCCTTTATCTCGCGTGGTTTTTGGATTTGAAGCGCCGCACCGCCGCCAAGATGGAATTTTGCAAAGAAGATTTTCTGCACAATATTCTGCCGGCTATCGGCCCTGTTCTAGTTTGCGTGGCGCTGATCCTTGCGCAACCCGATCTTGGCACGTCTGTGGACATTGTTCTTATTGCCGCCGCGGTTCTCTATGTTGCGGGACTCTCATGGAAATGGGTCGCTGCGGGCGCGGCCGCTTCGATCCCCGCTCTTTACCTGCTGATTTCGCACGTTGCTTATCGTCAAGCACGCTTCACGGCGTTTCTGAATCCGGACGTCGATCCGCAAGGCGCCGGGTTTCAGTTGTTGCAATCGCTGATTGCGGTGGGTTCGGGAGGTTTTACGGGCGTCGGCCTGATGGAAAGCAAACAAAAATTATTCTATCTGCCGGAAGCGCATACGGATTTCATCTATGCCGTGATCTCCGAGGAACTGGGATTCATTGGCGCGCTGATCGTGATCGCATTGTTCGCGATCTATGGATGGCGCGGTTTACGAGCGGCTTTTGTGGCCCCAGACAACTTCGGCCGTTTGCTTGCTCTCGGCATCACCGCGATGGTCATTTTTCAAGCGCTGATTAATTTTGCGGTGGTGCTGGGCATGGTGCCGACCAAAGGCATCCCGCTTCCTTTCATCAGTTACGGCGGATCGAGTCTGCTGGTCATGCTGTTGGCGACGGGAGTGTTGTTGAATATTTCGCAGAAGTCGACGGGGCGATGAAGAGATGCGCGGTCGCCCGGTGAACGCGCTGGAAAATGGCGGACCGACGCAATGAAGCTGCTCGTCGCTGGCGGCGGCACGGGCGGGCACGTCTTTCCGGCGATCGCCATCGCCCGGGAATGGCTGTCGCGGGGAAGTGAAAGGGAAGTGGTGCTGGTGGGAACGCAACGCGGAATCGAAATGAAGCTAGTGCCGGAGGCCCGACTGCCGCTGGAAACGCTACGCGCGGCCGGACTGAAGGGCAAGGGCGGACTGACGCTGGCGAAGAATTTCGTCACACTTGTGCCCGGGATGTTCGATGCGTTCGCGATTCTGCGCAGGCATAAACCGGTCGCGGCCTTCGGCGTCGGCGGATATGCTGCGGGTCCGATGATGCTCGCGACCTGGTTTTGCGGGATTCCTAACGTGATTTTTGAGCCGAACGCGGAGCCAGGCTTCACAAATAAGGTACTCGTCAAGCTGTCAAAGCGCGTCGCCACCGGCTACGCCATTACGGCGCAGGCGCTTGGAAGCAAAGCATTGGTCACCGGAAATCCTGTGCGGGCGGAATTTTTTGCAATCCAGCCTCGAAAACCTGAAAAACCGTTTCGCCTGCTGATTACGGGCGGCAGCCAGGGCGCGCTTCCCGTCAATCGCACGTTTGTGGACGCGATGGACCTGCTGGCGGCGCGAAAGAATGAACTCAGCGTGGTCCACCAGACAGGCGAGCGCGACTACAACGCCGTGAGGACTGCTTACGCGCGGCGCGAATTCAACGCGGAGGTCGTTCCTTTCCTTGGCAACATGGCCGAGCGCTTTGCATGGGCTGACCTGATTGTCTGCCGCGCCGGAGCCATTACCGCGGCGGAAGTCGCCGCAGCCGGCCGCGCGGCAATTTTTATTCCGTTTGGACGAGCCACTGATAGCCACCAGTTACGCAACGCTCAGGAAATGGTGAAGGCGGAAGCGGGAAAACTTATCGCCGAGCCAGAACTTACCGCCGAACGGTTGACGACCGAGATTTTCTCTCTGCTGGATCATCCGCAAGAGATCGAACGGCTGGCTTTGCGAGCACAAGCGATCGGCAAACCGAATGCCGCGCGCGACATCGTCAACTTGGTGGAAACGGCCGCTGGCGTGCTCTCAAATCGCCAGGGAGAATCGTCATGATGGTCTCGTTCAGAAATTTTCAGCGTATTCACCTGGTCGGTATCGGCGGCATCGGCATGAGCGGAATCGCCGAAGTTTTGCTGACACTCGGCTATTCAGTTTCCGGCTCGGATACCAAGCCTTCCACCATCACGGAACGTTTGCAGGATCTGGGAGCGGTGATTCACAAAGGTCACCAAGCGGACAACGTGGAGGGCGCTCACGTCGTGGTGACGTCATCGGCTATCAAACCGGATAATCCAGAAGTCGTCGAAGCGCACAAACGCAAGATACCGGTAATTCCGCGTGCGGAGATGCTCGCTGAGCTGATGCGCCTGAAATACGGCATTGCGGTGGGCGGCGCGCATGGCAAAACGACCACAACTTCGTTGGTTGCTTCGATTCTGACCGCTGCGCATCTCGATCCTACCTTCGTAATCGGAGGCAGGGTCAATCAGGCCGGTACGACTGCGCGTCTTGGCAAAGGGGAATATTTTGTTGTCGAAGCCGACGAAAGCGACCGCAGCTTCCTGCTCTTCGCGCCGGTGGTTGCGGTTGTCACCACCATCGATCGAGAGCATCTCGACCAGTACAGTTCGCTCGAAGACATTCAAGATGCGTTTATACAGTTCGTGAACCGCGTGCCGTTTTATGGCGCGGCGATTCTTTGCCTCGACGAATCAAACGTGCAAGCCATCATTCCAAGCATCAAGCGGCCAATACTGACCTACGGTGTTTCGAGCCAGGCCGATCTGGTCATCAGTGAGATTCAGCTTGAAGGTTTCTCAAGTTCATTCCGCCTGACTTACAAAGGCGAAGATCTGGGCAAGTTTCGACTGCCTCATCCTCCTGGGATTCACAATGTCCGCAATGCCGCGGCTGCCGCCGCCGTCGCTCTCTACCTTAATGTGCCCGCAGAGCTGATCCGGCAGGGGTTGGCGAATTTCGGCGGAGTCGGCCGACGTTTTGACGTGAAGGGGACCATCAACGACATCACGGTCATCGATGACTACGGCCATCACCCTTCCGAAATTCGCGCGACACTTGAAGCGGCTCGGGGCTGCAAGTTTAATCGCCTGCTGGTCCTTTTTCAGCCGCATCGCTATTCGCGCACGCAACATCTCTGGGACGACTTTCGCAGCGCCTTCAATTTGGCTGACGTTTTGGTACTTACCGATATTTATGGCGCCAGCGAAGCTCCTATCGAGGGAGTTACCAGCGAAGCGTTAGCCGCCGCGATCCGTCAAGCGGGCCACAGGAACGTCCACTACATTCGCTCCATGCAGGATTCGATCGAGTTCCTTCTGAAGAACTCCAAGCCCGGCGACGCCATCCTTACGGTCGGAGCGGGTAACGTCAGCCGAGCCAGTGGCGAATTGATGATCTTGCTGGGCACGGAGCATCACACACATCATGCGCATTGAACATGCCAAACTCCGAGCAGAACTTGCGGCGCTTCGAATCGAGCTTCGCTCCGGGTCTTCTTTGGCTGAACTCACGTCATTGGGCATCGGTGGGACCACTGACCTCCTCCGCATTACCCGGCACGAGTCGATTCCTGAACTGATAGCGCTCCTCGAACGCCACGATATCGGCTACAAATTTCTTGGTGGAGGCTCCAATCTCCTCGTCGGAGACGGCGAACTGCCCTGGGTGATCTTGCAACTTGCCAAGCCGGACCCGGAAATCGTTCTGGAAGGCAATTTTGCGCACGTGGACGCCGCCGCAGACCTCGGCCGCACGGTCACGTTCTGCGCAAAACACGATCTGGGCGGCATGGAAGGCTTAATTGGCGTCCCCGGGACCGTGGGCGGCGCGCTTCGAATGAATGCTGGCGCTTACGGGATGCAAATTGGCAGCTACGTCCGCGAGGTCAAGCTTTATCGCGCCGGCGAACGCAAAATAGAAATCCTCAGGGGCAATCAAATTTCGTTCGAATACCGTCACACTTCTTTTGGACCTGATGATATGATGCTCGCAGTGAAGCTGGAACTTCCCTCCAAACCGTTCAAAGAAATTCTTCAAGGGATTCGTATCTGCAATGAGAAGCGGCGTTCGAGCCAGCCGCTGGGGCAAAAAAGCGCCGGTTGCATCTTCAAAAATCCTCCTGGCGCATCCGCCGGACGCATGATTGACGAGCTCGGACTCAAGGGGCTGCGCGTCGGCGATGCCAGAGTAAGCGATCGCCACGCAAATTTCTTCGTCAATGCCGGCCGCTCATCGGCAAAAGACATGTTCGCCCTTATCGCCGACGTTCGCGGGCGCGTGGAAAACGCTTTTGGCGTGGAACTCGAAAACGAAGTCGTGGTGTGGAACGCGTGAAGGCCATACAAAAAGCCACCGCTACGGATGCCGAAGCCTACCGTCCGGAGCTGGTCGAAAGCGACGAGCCGCGCTACTTGCGCCGGCAAAAGCCCGTCGAGATCCGCCGCAAGAAATTTGGCGGCAAAAATCTTTCGCGCTATCGCACGGTTTTCAAGGTGCTGGTTGTCACCGCCGGTTGCGGGATCGTCGCCTACGTCGCCGGAAATTTTCTGTTGCACTCGCCGAAAGTGCTTTTGCTTAAGCCGGAGCAGGTTGAAGTGACCGGGAATCACATCGTCTCTCGCGAAGCGGTACTCGCGCCTTTTTACAAAGACCGTGGACGCAGCGTCATGCGTATTCCACTGGACGCCCGTCGCGGCGATGTCGAGAAAATTTCCTGGGTGCAATCTGCGAGCATTCAACGCATTCTGCCCAATCGAATTCGCGTAGATATTTCAGAGCGTACGCCGATCGCTTTCATCCGTAACGGCAGCGAAATCGCGCTCATAGACGAATTTGGAAAAATTCTCGATCGCCCGCATGATGAAGACTTCCATTTCCCAATAGTCACGGGGCTGACGGATGCAATGTCCGACGCCGAGCGGCAGAAGCGCGTACAAACTTTCCAGGAATTCGTGAAAGACGCTGACCTGGTTCGTTCCGGCTCGTCCGAGCACGTCAGCGAAGTCGATCTCGGCAATCCGCGCGACCTTCGCGTGGTAATGGCAGGTTTTCCCGGGGTCAATGCCACTCAGGCTGTTACGGTCCATTTCGGTTCGAACGAGTTCACTGGAAAGTACCGCATGCTGGTCGAAAATTTTGCCCAGTGGCAATCGAATGCCGGTTGCGTGCAGTCCGTGGATTTGCAATACGCGCGCCAAGTTGTTTTGAATCCCGATTCGAGCGGCTGTGGTGAGCATTTGTCGGTAGCAAAAAAGAGGTAACGCAGAAGTGGGAGCGGCGATTTGTCGAAAAAGGATAAATATCTCGTCGGTCTGGACATCGGTAGCACGAAGACCTGCGTTCTGATCGCGGAGCTTGCCGATGAGCAAGCAAAATTCCTCGCGCTGGGTGCCGCGGAATCGAAAGGCTTGCGCAAAGGATCGATTGTCAACCTCGAGGCCACCGTCAGTTCGATCCGCCGTGCTGTCGAAGAAGCCGAAGGCGTCTCCGGCATACCAGTCGAATCCGCACTGATCGGCGTGGCCGGCAGCCATGTTCGCGGATTGAACAGCCGTGGCGGCGTTACGCTGGGCACTCGCCCGCGCGACATCGAACGCGAAGATGTTCGCCGGGCTGTCGACGCCGCGCGTAATATTTCACTACCCGAAGATCGCGAAGTGCTGCACGTACTGCCGCACGAATTCTGTGTGGACGCACACCACGGGATCCGCGACGCCATCGGCATGGTTGGCCAGCGCCTCGAAGTCAACGTGCACATCGTCACGTCTTCGGTGACCGCAACACAAAATCTGGTCACCGCCGCCAATCGCGCAGGAATTTTGATCAACGACACCGTCGTTGAACCGCTTGCCTCGGCCGAAGCCTGCCTCACGCAAGACGAACGCGAGCTCGGCACCTGTCTGCTAGACATCGGCGGCGGAACGACTGAACTTGTCGTGTACGGTGGTGGCGTCGTTCGTCATACAGGAGCCATTCCGGTAGGTGGCGACCATTTCACAAACGATCTTGCGGTCGGCCTGCGCACTCCGATCCCTGAAGCCGAACGCATCAAGCGGCATCACGGGTGCGCCGCAAAATCGCTGCTTCAAGAAGACACTGCGATTGAAATCGCCAGCGTCGGCGATCGTCCGCCGCGCACAATTTTCGCGCGCATGCTTACCGACATCATCGAGCCCCGCACGCAAGAATTTCTGGCGTTGATTCGCGACGAAATGCGCCGCGCCGGCCTGGACTCGCAAATTCCTGCGGGTTTCGTTTTGTCCGGAGGCGGCGCTCGCCTCAATGGCCTCATCGAAATGATGGAGCAGGCATTTCATCTGCCGGTTCGGATTGCCGAGCCTCGCGGCCTGGCCGACATGCCAGAACAAGTCGAGCAGCCGGAATATGCAACGGTCGTGGGTCTGGTGTTGTATGGCGCAAGGGCGCGCCGCAGTCAATCGCAGCGCTCAACCAATTTTGTAGCCAAACTCAAGGCGATGTTTGCCGGAGCTTGACGATTTTCGCGAAGCCCAAGGCTTCGCACGGATTACCCAGTCCGCAAGGGGGAAACAGGAATGCCAGTGAAAGAAAACGCAATTCGCATGAGCTTCAGCGAAGAGCTGTCGCCAGCAAAAATTAAGGTCATCGGTGTCGGTGGCGGCGGGTGCAATGCCGTTAACCGCATGATTCGTGCCAAGGTGGAAGGCATCGAATTCATCGCGGCCAACACCGACTTGCAGGCGCTCAAGCTATGCCAAGCGCCGTTGAAACTGCAGCTCGGCGCAAAACTTACGAAAGGTCTCGGTGCGGGCGCCAATCCCGAAGTCGGCCGCAAGGCCGCGCTCGAAGACACCGACAAAATCATCGAAGCCCTTGAAGGCTCGGACATGATTTTCATCACCTCCGGGCTCGGTGGAGGCACTGGATCCGGCGCCGCTCCGGTCGTCGCTTCGCTCGCGAGCGAACTCGGGGCTCTCACCGTGGCGGTCGTTACCAAGCCGTTTGCATTCGAAGGCAAACGTCGTATGTTGCAAGCCGAACAAGCTCTGCAGGATTTGATTGGCGCCGTTGACACGGTAATCGTAATTCCCAACGAGCGGTTGATGGAAACGGTCGAACGCGGCACCAGTTTCTTCGACGCCTTCCGCATCGCCGACGATATTCTGCGCCAGGCCGTCCAGGGCATCTCGGACATCATTACTGTGCCGGGCATTATCAATCGCGATTTCGCTGACGTAAAAGCCATCATGAGTGGTCAGGGATATGCCGTCATGGGCACCGCCGTCGCCACCGGTTCGAACCGCGCCACCGATGCTGCCAACCGCGCCATCGCTAGTCCGCTTCTCGAAGACAATTCCATCGAGGGCGCGCAAGGAATTCTCATCAACATCTGCGGCAGTCCCAGCCTCACGCTGCATGAGGTTCACGAAGCTTCGTCCATCATTCAAAAAGCCGCCCACGAAAACGCCAATATTATTTTCGGCGCCGTACAGGACGAAACAATGAAAGATAGTGTAAAAATCACGGTCATAGCCGCGGGCTTCAAGGAAGCAAACAAGAAAAATGTCGCCAAACGCCCGGAGTTTCTGCCTAAATCGTGGAAGGCCGGGAGGGAAGTTCCCCTGTCCGCCGCAGCCGCCGCCGGTGCAGCCTCAACTTCAATTTCAGGTTCAGGCTCAGCAACCACTAACGAACAGCAAACCGTCGTCCATCAAGTGCAACAGAATGTTCGCGACGTCGCTCAGGATGTTCCTTCTGACGACCTAGACGTTCCCACATTCTTGAGACGGCAAGCGCAGAAAGCCTGACACTTCGTTTGCCAGGGCACATTTGCGAACCACCATGGTTCTTGAGTCATAGGCGCAGTACCTGCCCCCCAGCTTGCACGGCTAGGTGCAATTTGTAGGCGATGGCTTCGACTAGTTCAGACCTTTCTGAGAGCGCGCTGTCTTAGGAACGGCGTATCAGGAATTGGTGCCTCTCAACGCGGCAGCTAGCTTGCCTACTTCCGCTTCGAACGCCACGTGGTTCCTTCGCGGGTAAGGCAGGGCTGAACTTAAGCCGGAATGAATCTCCCGGGTATGCGTTGTCAACACGATTCGAGGGAGATTTGCTGCGTTGATTCCGCCTCCCGGCATTACGATCACGCGGCAGTGGGCCAATCGCACCAAATCCGCAATTTCGCGGGAGCCTTTTTCTGCATCGGATTTTCCCCCCGATGTCAGAATTCTCGCGGCACCGGTTGTGATCACCTGTTCGAGCGCCTCAAGCAAGTTTGGCGTTCCGTCAAAAGCGCGATGAAACGTAACTGGAAGCGGCTTCGCCAATTCGATCAGCTCGGCATTGCGTTCCATGTCTACGGTGCCGTCGCATTTCAATATTCCAAAGACCAGGCCATTCATCCCTGCGGACTTCGCAACGCCGATTTTCTGTTTCATGTCAGCGAACTCTGCACCTGAATAACAAAAATCCCCTCCGCGCGGCCGGATCATTGCAAACACGGGAATTTTCGCGCTGGCGGTCACTGCCGTCATCAATTCCGCTCTTGGTGTAACTCCTCCCATTCGCAAGTTCTCGCACAATTCGATGCGGTCAGCTCCGCCGCGCGCGGCTGCCAGCGCCGCGTCGAGTGTCTCCACGCAAATTTCGAGTAAGGGTTGTTTCTCCATTGGTGGAAGTTGGACATCCGCAGGCGGCGCATTTCGAAGAGTGGCTTGAGAAAAATGCTCGCTATTCTTTCGCGGTCTTGACCTCCAGCGCTCCCGAAAGTGTCCCCCACCCTTGGCGGGATAGATTCCAGAAAATCAGCCAGCCAGCGAAGCCGCTTACCCCAAGCAGCAAAATTCCGCTAAGCCAATGGCGAAAAACCAACATACCGATGCCAAACATCGCGGCATATACCATCAAGCAGCCCGCCACAAAATTCGCTGCATTCGCGGCAAAGTCACGTACCTGAGGCAGCTCCGGACAAAGTTTTGCGATCGGGCGCCAACCATAAATGCTCGGATGCACCCGCCGGTAAAACAAAACCAGTTTTTCTGTCGGCTCGGGCTTCGTCGCAAACGTGCCGATGATCCAGGCAATTGTGGTCGCACCGGCCGTGATCAGCGTAGTTTTTGCAGTGACCACCGCATCGCCGCCTTCGAATTTCACTCTCGCCAGCGCGAACGTAAGCACCGCCGCCGCCACTGTCGCCGTGATTTCGCTCCAGGCGTTGATTCGCCACCAATACCAACGCAAGATCAGTACAGCTCCGGTGCCCGCTCCGATTCCCAGGACGATTTGCCAGCCTTCGGAAATCGAAGCCAGTTGGCTGGCCACGTACCCGCCCGCCAGCACCAGCATCACCGTGAAAACTTTTCCGATGTTCACGTAGTGCCGCTCGCTCGCATCCCGCACCAGGAATCGCCGGTAAAAATCATTCACCAGGTATGAAGTTCCCCAGTTCAGCTGCGTCCCGATTGTTGACATGAACGCCGCCAGAAACGCCGCCACCATTAATCCGCGCAGTGCGGGCGGCAGGAAATCGCGCAGCACCATCACGTAGCCTTGCTGTGGGCTCGCCGCAAAATCCGCACTAGGGGTCATTCCGCCGTGTGGCGAATACAGAGCCAACGCTACTAGGCCTGTCAAAATCCAGGGCCACGGCCGCAAGGCATAATTCGCCAAGTTGAACCACAGCGTCGCGCCCAGAGAATTCTTCTCATCCTTGGCGCTGAACATTCGCTGCGCCACATATCCGCCGCCGCCCGGCTCTGCTCCCGGATACCAAGAACTCCACCACTGCACGCCTAAGAACAAGACGAATGAGACCAACGGAATTGTCCATAGGGCGTTGCTCGTCATTCCCAAGTCAAAAGCCGGGAAAAACTTCAGCGGATTCGCGATGGGGGCGCCAGTCTTTCCCACCGCCTCGCCCACAGTCTGCAATCGCAACGTCAGAGCGTTGATTCCGCCCAGTTTGCTTACCGCTACCCAGGCCAGCACGGTCACCATAGTCATCTTCAATATGAATTGGAAGAGATCGGTCACTAGTACGCCCCATAGGCCGCCGATGAACGTATAAATCCCGGTGAAGGGAATCAGCACCAACACGCAAATCATCAGCGCCGTGTGCCGTGGATCACCCAGTGTGTAGTGCGCCAGCACATGATTGCCCAGCGTAATCTGCCAAACTTTTCCCGCTGCAATCGCGGGGCCGAGCAGCACTGCAATAATGTCCACCATTGCCCGAGTCACCCAACCCAGGATGAAGCAGTTCATCAGTAATCCCAGATAAATTGCCTTCAATCCGCGCAAGAACGCCGCCGGCTTGCCGGAGTAACGCAACTCCGTAAGCTCCACGTCGGTCATAATTTCTGCGCGTCGCCAATACCGCGCGAAGAAAAATACCGTCAACATTCCCGTCAAGCACTGATTCCACCACAGCCAGTTTCCCGCGATTCCCTGCGTCGCGACTAGACCGGTGACCAGTAGCGGCGTATCCGCGGCAAACGTGGTCGCCACCATGCTGGTCCCGGCAAGCCACCACGAAACATCCCGTCCGGAAATAAAAAATTCAGCGGTATTCCCACTGGCCCGCCGCCGGTAATAAATCCCAATTAGCAGATTGATTAGCAGGTACCCAACAATTACGACCCAATCTGTCGTGGTTAGCGCCATATCCCTCTCGCGTGGTCGTCCGGATGCGTCACAATAGTGCTATAGAGCATTAATTGCAAGCTCTTCTTGGCGGACGGCAATACGACTGCCCGTGGTAATCTGCAGATCTGATGAAGGGCTTCGCATGTCTTGGTCTGCTACTTCTCTTTCCTGTTTTTGCGCAGAAGCCCGATCAACTTCTTCTCACTGGACCTACAACAAGAATGCGCCGCTGAACATACGACAGAACGGCGTTCAGGATCGCAATGGCGTAAGTATTCAAGACATCACATATTTGTCGCCAGTAGCAGACCGCGGCGCGGGCGTTGGTTCTAACGGAGTCGTGGTTACTGCTTACCTCGTTCTGCCACCAGGGAAAGGTCCTTTCCCAGCAATTATCTATGGACATTGGTGTATGCCTGGTTCGCAGAAAAAGAACCGGACGGAATTTCTGGAAGAAGCTGTCGTGCTGGCGCACTCAGGCGTGATTTCGATGCTGCCAGACCATGTGATTGTTCACCCGGGTCTTTGCAGAGGATACCGCGCCTCTGAATGAGAAGCAGGTCGCAGTAGAAGTGCAGCAGATCGTCAACCTGCGCCGTGGCGGCGATCTGCTTCTAGCCCGCAAAGACGTTGATCCCAGCGCCTGGGCTTAGGTTGGCCATAGTTGTGATGCTGCAACCGGCGGTTTTCTCAGCGGGATCGATAAACGGTTCAGAGCTTTCGTTCTGATGGCCGGAGACCTATCGGACGAAGTTGACAAGAAAACAAAAGCGTTTCAGGAGTTCCGGCTGGAAGTCGGACCTGAGAAAGTAGATGCTTTCTTTGCCAAATATTCCTGGATGGATGTGGGAAAGTACGTCTCCCATGCGGCACCGGCTACCCTCTTTTTGCAATTCGCGGCCGACGAACCTTTTCTAACCCCTGAGATAGAGAAACGATACTTTGAGGTTGTGGGTGAACCCAGGAAACTCAAGATCTATGAGGCGTAGCACGCGCTCAACGCGGAAGCCACGCGCGACCGCATCGCTTTCTTGGCCGAGCAGCTAGGTTTCAAGACGCCAGAGGACAAAGCAATCGCAGCAATCCCTCCGCTCAGCCAGCCTCCGTGGCCCAAACCCTGAAACTAAATCAACTCACGACTACCGAATGATTCAGATCAACCCCATCGCGGCAAATGCAGTCAGTGCGCCGCAGCCCAGCCCAATTCCCAAGACCGCGCCTGCCAGGACGTCACTGAGAAAGTGCATCCCCAGTACAATTCGCGAAACCGCGATGCTGCAAGCGAAAAAATACACCGGCACTTCGACTCCGCGATAGAAATAGCTAAGTACCAGCGCAATCGAAAACGCGGTCATGGTATGGCCTGAAGGAAACGAGAATTTATCGGGAGGCAATACTTTCGACCAACAATGCGGTTCCAGCTGACAAGGCCGCGGACGGTGGCTTAATCTCTTCAGGAGCTTGAACACAGCAACGCCAACCAGGGCAGCCAGCGCCGACGCGCTCACCGCGGCAAACCGTTGCGGCCCGCCGTATAGCAGCAAAGTTGCCGCCAGCGAATACCACAGCCAACCATCACCCAATCGCGTGGCCGCGATCATCCAGTAACGAATCCAACGCGGTGCACGCCAACGATTCAGCCTCCGCATCAAGCGGTGGTCGCGCCGTTCGATAAATCCCCATACTTGGCGTGAGACGGTCATTTCAAGTGCTCGAACACCGCTAAAAACTCAGGCGCCCGCCCGATACTGTTTTTCAAACGCGTTCCGTCTCCGGATGCAAATCCCACAGCATGCGCGGAGTTTTTGCATCTTCCTGAAAATGTGCGGCCCATTTTCGACAGAACAACATTTCGTTTACCCAGTGGCCCGCAGTGATTGCCGGAATCAGAACCGCAAGCGGCGAAAGCGCGAGCATCGCCGGGCGCTCCTGAAACAAATTCTTAGTGATGGAAAAAACGTCGGCGGTCAGTCCGCGGAGAGTTCCGTCCGCTCCACGTACTTTGCCGCGCTTGGCACGCAAGCCAGCAAAAAATTCCACCAACGTTTGCGCGCCAGGGACTTCCGTGTAGGTAAGGCCGATCCCCCGTGTGGCGTGCGCATCGCTGCCGCCGATGGGAATTTTATTTAGTCTTTTCGCCAGAGCTTGCGCGTGTCGATTCGCTTTTTCCCACATCTGACCATTGCGAATTTCGAGCGCCGGAACGTAAGAAGCTAACCAGTGAAAATCGTCTTCGTCGCGTTTTCCGGTCAGACAGGAAAAAACATGATTCACGCTGAAGAAAAGCTTTTGTTCCGTGAGGTACATCACCAGCGAGACGAAGTCCTGGCGCCGCCGCTGGATCTCGAGATGGTCGCGTTCGCAAAGATTGTAAACACCGATGTGAACTTCCGTCCCGCTCGGCATGCGGCAGGTCACTTCTTCGCTGACGAAAAAGTCCGGATAATGCCGCAGCTCTTCCGCGGCGTCGATCGAGTCATGGTCGGTCAAGGTGACGATGGACATGCCCATTTGCTTGCAGCGGGCGTAGACCTCGCCTGGTTGGTTGTAGGACTCCTTACAAACACGCTCGAGCAAAGGAGTGTTGCACATTCCTGAAGCGGTCGAATGGATGTGAAGGTCGCATCGCATGCCTGATTGTTGCTCCTCGATATGAACAGGCCATAAAGAGGCAGAGAAATGTACGTGAATGTGCTCTTGGAAACCATTGAGCACAAATGACTTTTTATGTTATCCACATGGCATGGTCCGTGCTCTTCACAATCCGCAAAATTCCATGTAACAGTCTAGTCATGTCCAATGCAAAAAATGTTCATGTCTTGTTTCATGACGCAGGAGGAGGCCACCGCAACGCCGCCATGGCCCTGAAAGCCGTCTGCGAACAGCAAAGGCGGCCGTGGCAAGTGAATCTGGTGCAGTTTCAGGAGCTTACCGACCGGTTGGACGTGCTTCGGCGGCTTACGGGGATTCGAATTCAAGAGCAGTACAACGTTTTGCTGCGCAACGGCTGGACCTGGGGCAGCGAATACCTGTTACGCATTTTGCAATCCACGATTCGCATTTTTCACAAGCCGATGGTCAAGTTGTTGACTAATTATTGGCGCGCGAACCCCGCGGATGCGCTGGTTTCGGTGATTCCGCATTTCAACCGGGAGATCGCGGAGAGTTGGAAGTCGATTTATCCGGACCGCCCATTCATGACCATCATCACTGATTTGGCGGATTTTCCGCCGCGGTTTTGGATCGAGCCTATCGCCGGACAAATTGTCGTGACCGGATCGGATCGCGCTGCACAGCAAGCACGCGAATTTGGCAAAACAGAAACAAATTTGTTTTGTGCATCGGGGATGATTCTTCGCCCGGAATTTTATGCGGAACAAAAAGAAATGCCGCCGGCGATCCGAAGGGGAATTGGGCTTGATCCAGGGTTGCCGACGGCAATTGTTCTATTTGGCGGCTACGGATCAAACCTAATTTATGACATCGCCGATCGCGTGGACGCAGCCGGGCTGCCCTTACAGATGATTCTGATTTGCGGAAAAAATGAAAAGTTGGCGGCGAGGCTGCGCGCGAGAAATTGGAAGACCCGGCTGCACATCGTTGGATATACGCGCGAAGTGAATCGGCTGATGCACGCGGCCGATTTTTTGATTGGCAAACCAGGACCGGGAAGCATTGCTGAAGCGATGATTTCGGGGTTGCCTGTGCTTGTCGAATCCAATTCGAGTACTTTGCCGCAGGAGCGCTACAACACCGAGTGGGTGAAAGAAAAGGGCGTTGGGGTTGTGGTGAAGAGCCTGAAAAATCCCGTGCCGGCGATACGCACGCTGCTGGAACCCGGCAAGCTAGCTGAGCTGCGCAGCAATGTGGAACGACAGCATAATCGCGCCGTTTTCGAGATCGCAGATTTTCTCTCGGATGTTTTGAGAATACACGATCAGCGACAGACAGAACATGCCGTTCAGACAACCTCGAGAGACGGCTGACGATTACCGGCTGGCGCGCTCGGCACGGTCGGAACGAGGAAAGCGCGGCCCAGCTCCGGGATTTTCTATCGGTGACTTGAAGCGCGGCTTAGCGCAACTCGTGGCGCTCCAGCGAGTGGCGCGCCGTGGAGCGGAGCATATTTTTGCGCATCCGGCATGTGCACGCGATTGACTACATGCGCAATAGCACCCGGCCGGCGTGCTACGCCGCGAAGCCCCTGGAACATCCGCGAGAAGAGTCCACGAAGAAACGAGCGCCAGGCCAAGGGCGATGACATATCGAGTCTCGGGTGAAAGGGAGTGTGGAATAAGATTTGCGGACCCGATCATGAGGCGATTTTCTTCCTAACAGCAAAAAAAACCGATGGGCCTGCAAGCTAAAACTTTTTGTTACCAGAGTAATGGAACTAGAAAAAGAGCGAGTATCGAAAGAGCCGCGATTCCCATTTCGACGCTAAGATGGTTCCAATCTGGCTCTACAGGTCAAAACGGCGCATGTAGAGGCGGAGCATAAGTTCAAATAACTACCCTATAATCAATGGATTAGTGGAATTCATGGCGGCGATGCGAGCGGTTACCGAGCTGCATACTTCACTGCGCGGGCACGTTTCAGATCACGGTCTAAAGACGACGCCAAGTGAGGGGGAAGGGGCTTGCCTGGCGGAGTTTAGCGGCCGTTACCACCTGCCTCTGAGAGGGAAGCTAGGATGGATGACCCCACGCATCCGGTGTGAAAACGACGCCGGATATGAAACGTGCCTTTCGGGGCTCCCGGTCCCAAGCTGGAGCCCCTTTTTTTTCCGCGCTCGGTCTAGAAACAAGCTCCTCTGAAAAAATGCTGGGTGAGCACCAAGACAGCTCAACCCGCCTTTGAAGCCGCAGCTCTCCGTCTTTGCGGCAGCACAACTCATGCCTTCCCACCTAAAAGTTGCGCGGCCGTGGTCAGGCTAATTCATTTTTTTTGAGATGGCGATCTTGGCTTGGCCGAGAACGTGTTGGACCTGAGTTTCGCGCAGACGCGAGGCGTCGTATTCGAATGACAATTCGGTTTTTGCGTCATTCAGGCGGAATTTGCGCAGTCCATAGGTGTTTGCAAATTCGCTGAGTTGGGTGAGTTGCTCGAGAGTGAGCGGGGACGCGAGTTCGTATTTGATTTCCATGAGGGTCATGCCGGCATTATAGCAGCCTCCAAGCGCAAGCCCCTGTACGCAACCGCGAGCACGAAAGATCAAAGAGCTGCACGACGTCTTGTTCTGACGCCAGCTGCCGATGTGAGAATGCTGCAGAAAAAGCCGGACACTTGAACGCGAATGCTGTGTCACACCGAAAAAACTTGAAAACCCAGAAGGAGCCACAAAGAAGTCCCGGACAATGTTGTGCGATACGCATCCAATAAACCGATTTGACATAAATAGGGGGGTGGGGTATATATAGCCATGGAGGGTATTCATCCCCTGTCTCGCAAGGCAATCGCGCATCCATCTTCCGCCCAGTGCGCATGCGACACCGGCCCGGGGCGTAAGGCAGTCTCAGTTGATCCGGAACTGAAACTTAGCAATCAGAAACGGCTGCGACGGATCGAGGGACAAATTCGCGGTTTGCAAAAAATGGTTAGTGAGGACCGGTATTGCGCGGACATTATCGTCCAGATCGCCTCCGTGCAGGAGGCACTACGTGGCGTGGCGCGGAATCTGATGAAGAATCACTTACATCATTGTGCGGCGAAAGCATTGCGTTCGGCAAAGAAGCAAGAGACCGAGGCCATGTATGACGAGTTGTTAGGACTAATTTACACGCATTTGCGCTAAGGGTTCTGCGCATTGAAGTTCCGAGGAAATCAAGAGAAAAATGGTACGCGATCCAGTTTGTGGAATGACAGTCGATCCGGCGAAAGCTGCTGCATCCGTGGAGCATCACCACGAGACTTATTATTTTTGTGCGAAGGGCTGTGCGCAGAAATTTGCCGCCGATCCACCTCGATATTTGCATGTACCTTCGGCGCTTTTGGAGAAATCGCCTTCTGGGTTGATTGCAATTAATGCGGTGCCTATCCCTGCACCATCGACCGCAAAGAAACCTTCACCCGACCCAGGCAAAATTCGCTACACCTGCCCGATGCACCCGGACGTAGTGCAGTGGGGACCGGGGAGTTGTCCAAAATGCGGAATGGCGCTGGAGCCGATGGATATCGTGGCGGAGGAGATCCCTGATCCGGAATACGATTCGATGCGCAAACGATTTTGGATCAGCGCGGCGCTTAGTCTGCCAGTGCTGATGCTTGGCATGTTTGGCGAAACGGCGAGGCTGCATCTCTTAGGCGCGGCTTTACATTGGACTGAGTTTGTTCTTGCGGCGCCGGTTGTGCTTTGGGGCGGATGGCCATTTTTTGAACGGTTTTGGTCGTCGGTGGTAAATCGCAGTCCGAACATGTTTACGCTGATCGGGCTCGGAACCGGAGCAGCTTTTCTGAACAGCGCCGTTGCGACGATCGCTCCGCAGATCTTTCCGGAGTCTTTTCGGGCGATGGACGGTTCGGTGCCGGTTTATTTTGAAGCAGCTTCGGTAATTACGACCCTAGTGCTGCTGGGGCAACTACTGGAACTTCGTGCCCGCGCAAAGACATCGTCGGCGATACGTGCGCTACTCAAGCTTGCGCCGCAAACCGCGCATCTCCTCGCAGAAGACGGCCACGAACAGGAGGTTCGTCTAGATCAAGTTCGACCTGGTGATCGTTTGCGTGTTCGTCCTGGTGAACGCATTCCGGCAGACGGTGTTGTGAGCGAAGGCGCGAGCGCGGTGGACGAATCCATGGTCACTGGCGAACCGATGCCGGCAGAAAAATCTGGTGGGGATAAAGTGACCGGGGGAACTCTCAACACTAACGGTAGCTTTGTGATGCGCGCAGAACGAGTGGGAAGCGAGACAACCCTGGCGCAGATTGTGAAACTAGTCAGCGAAGCGCAACGCAGCCGAGCGCCCATGCAGAGATTGGCCGATAGAGTTGCCGGTATTTTTGTTCCGGCAGTAATTGCCGCCGCTGTGATTACGTTCGCGGCGTGGGCAAGCATCGGACCTGAACCGCGCCTCGCGCATGGTCTGGTGAATGCCGTGGCGGTGCTGATTATTGCGTGCCCATGTGCGCTGGGATTGGCGACGCCAATGTCGGTGATGGTCGCGGTCGGCAAGGGTGCACAAGCCGGCGTGCTTGTACGCAACGCAGAAGCACTGGAGAAACTCGCCGCCGTGGACACTCTGGTGATTGATAAAACCGGGACGCTCACGGAAGGGAAGCCGAGTGTGACCAAGATCGTGCCGCTGCCGCAGGGGCTTTCGGAGAGTGAGCTTCTGGTCCTTGCGGCAAGCGCAGAACAGTCTAGTGAACATCCGCTGGCCCGAGCCGTGGTCCGAGCAGCGCGCGAGAGCCATCTCGAACTGTTTCCGGCTAACGATTTTCGGTCGATGGCGGGGAGTGGGATCAGCGCTCGCGTGAAAGGAAAGCCGATCATCATTGGATCGCGCCGTTTTCTCGAGGAGCAACGCATCCATATGGAGCACACGGCAAATGCGGATATCGAGCCGATGGCATCGGCGGGGCAGACACAGATTTATGTGGCAGTGGGTAAAGAATTGACTGGAATCATTTGGCTAGGGGATTCGCTGAAGGAAGAAGCGCGGGAGGCGGTGAACGTGTTGCAGGCGGAGAAGATTTCGCTGATTGTGCTTACCGGAGATCGCCAGGAGACGGCGGTGGCAATTGCGGCGCAACTTGGTCTATTGCAAGTGCAGGGCGGCTTATCACCGATGCAAAAGCGCGAGTCAGTGGAAAAGTTGAAGAAGGAAGGGAAACGAGTGGCGATGGCGGGCGACGGGATAAATGATGCGCCCGCGCTCGCGGCTGCGGATGTGGGAATAGCAATGAGCACCGGCACCGACGTGGCGATGGAGAGCGCGGGGATCACTTTGTTGAGGGGTGATCTGCGGGGAATTGCGCGCGCGCGGAAACTGAGCCGTGCGACGATCCGCAACATCAAACAAAATTTATTGTTTGCGTTTCTTTACAACGCTCTGGGAATTCCCGTCGCCGCCGGCGTGTTGTATCCGGTTTTCGGCTGGTTGTTAAGCCCGATGATTGCGAGCGCCGCGATGAGTTTAAGTTCGGTTTCAGTGATCGCGAATGCTTTGCGGCTGCGCCGAGAGAATCTTTATAGTTAGGCTTCGATTTAGCGCGCCGGTCCGCCTGCTGGAAACTTTTTGGGTTTTCCTGCATCTGAATTTCGAAACCGAGACGCGCTACAATAAGTAACGGGAAGGAATTACAAAAATGACTGAATTCGCTACGTTTGCCGCTGGGTGTTTCTGGGGAGTGGAAGTGAAGTTCCGGATGATTCCGGGAGTGGTCGACGCTATCGTGGGCTACAGCAATGGCCATACCGAAAATCCAACGTACAAAGATGTTTGCACGGATGAGACAGGCCACGCGGAAGTGGTGCAGGTTGAATTTGATCCGCAAAAGGTGAGCTACGCAACTCTGGTCGATGCGTTCTGGCACATGCATGATCCGACGCAGGTGAATCGGCAAGGACCGGATTTCGGTACGCAGTATCGGTCAGCGATTTTCACTCACTCCGCAGAGCAAGAAGAAATTGCGAAGAAGGCCAAGGCGGAGCTTGAGACCAGCAAGAAATTTCATCGGCCGATCGCGACGGAAATTACGCCAGCAGGAAAATTTTATCGCGCGGAAGAATATCACCAGAAGTATCTGGAAAAGCGCGGCATGGCAAACTGCCACATCTAGGGGCGATCTGTGGCGGGTCGGCTTACTTGGAGAAGAGTCAGAAAAATGGTGCGCCCGGAGGGACTCGAACTCTCGACCTTCTGGTTCGTAGCCAGACGCTCTATCCAACTGAGCTACGGGCGCACAATAAAATAAGTTTAGCACAGTCGCTTGTGTGCCCAAAGAGGACGGCGGAAGAGTCAGCTTAGATCTGCGATTTATTTTTTATTTTGCAATTTGAATGGAAAAAGGGAGGGGGCTGGGACCCCAGTGCTCAGGGCTGCGAACTCGCTTGACTGCCGATCGCGCGGTAGCGTGCTGAATGCAGGTGATATTCCACCTGCCGGGAAAGCTCGGAAATTTTATCCATTTTAGAAACCACAGCGGTGATTCCAGTTTCCCTTGCCTCGGACGGAGAAATCATGTCGGCATGGAGAGTGAACAAAATGATTGGCACGTCGCGGTCCATCGAGCGAAGAACGCGCGCGGCTTGTATGCCGTTCATGCGCGGCATGGCTGCATCGAGAATGATTAAATCTGGTTTAAGTTGCTCGGCCTTTTCGATAGCGTCCACGCCATCGATCGATTCCCCACAGATTTCAAAATCGGTTTCGTGATCGAAGTAAGCACGAATGAGATTTCGAACCAGCGGGCTATCATCAACAATGAGTATGCGTTTGGACATAGATGCCATCTCCTCGTTCGGTGGAGGTGGCAGCCAACGCTGGAGAGCACCTAGAGCGAGCGAACGTACGGTAGCGTACAAACTAGCGAACATGGTCGCAATAGGGGGATTGCTGTAAGGATAGAAATAACTTAGCGCGCGAAATTCGGCTCGGGAAAATGCGGTTTTTCGACTTGCAGACACAAAGTTGCGGTTGCAGCAGACGACTGATGTCGTGTTCTTCTAACGCTTTTTGAACACAATGTCGCCAATGGACTTGGGCGCCCCATTTGATTTCGGCCTAAAGGCCTCTTCTTCTGGGAAATGCCTCAGCGAAGAGAAGGTGCCGACTAGTCAGAACCCGACTCAGATTTCCAAGCGTTGAGCTGCCGCCGCAGGGCGCCATAACACTCGCAGGCCGTGTTTTCCAACTGTTGGCGATTTTCAATTTTCAGCTCGCCCCGCATATAACTGATTAAGCCAGCTTTTTGCAGAGCACCAGCTGCGATGGTCACGCTGGCTCTCCGCGTGCCCAGCATGTGGGCCAAGAATTCCTGCGTTAAGGGAACCAACGATCCGCCGATACGGTCCTGACTCATCAAGAGCCAGCGTGCCAGTCTGGCGTCCACTTCATGTATTCGGTTGCAGGCCGCGATCTGCACCGCCTGCAAGGTCATTTCCTGAGAAAATCGGGATAACGTTTTTGCCAGCACTGGGAAGTCTTCCAACGCCGCTTCCATGTCCTTCACCGAAATTCTATGAGCAGTACCCGTAACTTGCATAATCACACGCACCGGACTGGTCTTGAGGCCAGCTATCACTGGCGTCCCGACAAAACCTTCCCTGCCGGTGAGCCCGACTTCGACGCTCTTTCCATCTTTCATGACGGTCAATACGGAAGCCAGACCGCCGTCGATAAAATACAGGTCTTCAATCGGCCGATTTACTTCGTTCAAAACAGTGTGAACCGGGATGTGCGTGAAGTGAGATCTTTGCAGTAGTTCCTTGCAAACGTTCTGCGGGAGCCGCAGCAACAGTTGATTGTGCACCGTTCCATGGCCGTCGCGGCTGTCCGTGGTGATGGACCCTATGGTTTGTTTGCGGCCGAAAGCAGCGGGCTTATTCGGCAAGGCAACTCTCCTGGCGAACGTTAAGTTGTCTGATTTGCAAGGGCCGCGATAAGAGGCGGAGGCATGCGAAGAAGACAGCTGCTTCAACCATACTCCACATTAACGCGGATGCCTAGTAGGCGGTGGTAGATTCGCAAAATCTTGGCTACTTGCCAAGTTAGGTACGCTGGCGTACATTGGGGGTCAAAGCTGAGTAGGGTAGGCGCTCAGCAAGAGAGTTGCAGGATGTCGAGATTGAGGCGCAAATCTCATTCGATGCCGGGGGAGGAATGGTCAAAGACGATTGGCCAGTTGCGCTCAGGGCTTGATTTGAACCAGGCTGCTTTTGGAAATGCTCTCAATTGTTCGGCGATGGCGGTATCGCGTTGGGAGCGCGGAGTTGCCGAACCGGCATCGCATACTTACATTGAGATGGGTAATATCGCCGGCGATCCGTTATGTTGGTATTTCTGGGGTCGAGCGGGCTTGAGCAAAGACGATTTGCTACGAGTGTTGCCGCAATTGCAACGGCGGCTGCACAAAGCGCAAATGCCAAGCTTGGAGATTGTGTCGGCGGGAAGCGGAAGGAAAAAGCCAATCAAGGGCGATAAGCCGCAGTTGGTGGCCATCCCGCTGCTGAAAGCCGTGGCCGTCGCGCACGGCGAGGAAGGTCAGGGTGGGCTGCTGGATGAGGCGCCCGTTGAAAGCATGATTGCGGCCCCGAAAGACTGGTGCCCGAACCCGGCGTCAACGCGATGCGTGCGGGTCCGAGGCGCTTCCATGTCGCCGCTAATCCAGGACGGATACATTCTTGCGGTCGATACTTCGCAAACGAACGTAGGCACATTAAACGGCAAAGTGGTTATTGCCTCGCATCGCGACAAGGGATTGACGGTGGCGCGCCTGAAGCGGTTTGACCACACGGTTGTGTTGCAATCGGAGAACCCCAGCTATGAGTCGACTATGTTGAGTGGCAAGGACAAATGGAGGATTGTGGCCAAGGTGCTGTGGTGGATCGGGAAAGCGCCTTAAAATTACCGCTGATTTAGCGGAAATTCCAAACTGCCGGTAGTCCTTATATTTAACAAAAATCTATTAAGCACGAAGTTTTTGTCGCGCACCTGCATAGCGTTTAAGCCGACCGGCTCGCCGAAGATGGAAGCTCATGGCGAGCAATTTGACCGGGCCTGTGAGCGGACAATGGTTGTCGATCGCCAAAAAGACGTTGCGAGTTCGAAAGAGAAGCGTCCAACGGAAAAAATGAAGTCCTGAAGTTCTTCGCTGCCAGCGCGTTGCCCATTAAAGGAACATTTGAAGGCATTTCATCAGATGATACGGACTTTCACTTTGCATCCATGTAAACGCGGAATATGCGAGCGCTAAGTTGCGAGGGGCGCTGAACTCGGTTAAAAGTCAACGGCGGCTTCGGTTACTGTCGGAAACAATTGAACGAGTTTATCGACGCTGGTGATTTTCAAAGTATCTTCGACGAAGCCGGTGGCGCCAGCAATCCGCAGTCTGGCTCCCGCTTTATTGATCTTTCCTTGGCTGACAACGAGGATACCGATACCGGTGCTGTCCAGGATGGTAATCCCCGTAAGATCAAAGATAATTTTCTTGGATTGTTCGGCCAGGATTTCCGCCAATTTCAGCTCTACGTCTCGCGAATTGTTCCCCAGAATAATCCGTCCGTGCATTTCAAGTACGGTGATATCCGGCGGAATTTGTTTGCGCTCAATGCTAAGGATCACTTGGCACCTCGTCAGCGATATTGCGATACCGCGATACTGGCTTCCATTTAGCTCGATTGGCGTAGTGTGGCAGGATTTTACCTCATCAACGGGGCGCAGTGGGACGGAATTGCGGTGCGGTCATGATGCGGGCTTGACGACAGGCTCCGCGGATTGCAATTCGCGTGCGTGCGCCAGGAGCTTCTTGAGTTTGCCTTCGATGGAAGCGTCTCCGATGTGTTCCTCTTGCAGCACTCCGTCGGCATCGATGGTAAAAGTATGCGGAATTGCGTTGACATTGAACATTTTGGCGACCGATCCTGTGAAGCCGCCATCGCGATACTGCGGCCAGGTCATTTGATTCTTGGTGATGAAGTCTTTCCACTTCTGCTCATCGGAATCCAGACTTACACTCAGAATCACGAGAGGCTGTCCCTGAAACTTCTTGGCGACGTTTTGAATGTGGGGAAGCGCTTCGCGACACGGCCCGCACCAAGTGGCCCAAAAATCCAGCAGCACGACTTTACCTTGCAAATCATCCATCGAAATGTGCTGGCCATCGATAGTGGTCACGGCAAATGGAGGAGCCATCTTGGCGCGCGCTAGTTCCGGGCGCGCGATATATCTGAGCACGCGCTGACGCTCAGGATCTTCTGCGGTGCGCATTTTCACAAATTGTTCAAACCGCGCTTTCGCAGGTTCGTCCTGTTTCAGTTGTGCGAGGGCTTTCCCGTCGAGAAGGATGGCATCTGGCGTATTGGGATAAGCAGCCAGCACCGCGCCGGCTTCATCGTGCACGCGAATGAAGTATTCGTCTTTATGCTTTTGCAGACCTTCCTGCATGAACACGATTGCAGATTGATAATGTCCAATCGCTTTGTCCTGGTTGCTTTGACCATTCGCGATCATTTCTTCCGCGGCAAGCTCGGCGGTCTTCCAATCTCCAAGTTCGAGTCCGTACTTGACCATCTGCTTCTGGCAGGCAAAGCAGTGGCCACCGTCCTGTTTGTCAGCTTTCTTGAACTCATCCAGGGCCATGTCGTGACGTCGATCGTGTAACGCTTCGAGCGCGTGCTTATAGGTTTTCTGAGCTTTTTCGTCGGTTGGCCCGTCGGCTTTCTGCTGAGCGATAGCTGGCAACGCGATCAACGCTAATGCCAGACCGATAGTGGCGATGCGCATCGAAGTCTCCTGACGGTTCAAAAAAGGCGGCGAAAGGTCGTTGTAAAGCCGGTATTGTAGTTAGTTCCCTCGCGGCACATGGCTAATCGTCTGAAAGATTTATGGCATCCTAATTGATTCGGGTGCTTTTGACCAGACATGCCCAATCGAAAACGAACTGTTTGCCCTTAGTGAAAGTTGTGAGCTGGGGCAGCAGCGCGAGAGAGGTGAAAAGGTTTGACAATACCGGCTTTCACGGAAATGACCCCGTCCTGATTTTGCAAAATTCCTTCGATGATCAGAAACGAATTGTGCACAACGGTGGTGTGATCTTTTTCGAAAAGTTGCGGCGTGATGATGATATTGGCGATGCCGGTCTCGTCTTCGAGGCTGAGAAATACGAATCCTTTTGCGGTTCCCGGGCGTTGGCGAACGATCACTGCGCCGGCCACAGTCACGAATGAACCGTCGCGGAGCGCCGCTAACCGTGACGCGGGTGAAACCCCTTTGCGATTCAGTTCAGCGCGATGCCGAGCCATCGGATGGTGACCGACGGTAAGACCCGTGCCATGAAAATCGGCGACCAGGCGCTCTTCGTCATTCATTGGATCGAGCGGGGAGAAACACGAAGCAGGATCGTTTTCTCTGGCATAAGTTTCGAATAAAGCGCCTGCAGCACGGCCTGCACGTTCTACCTGCCATAAAGCACTGCGGCGATGAATGGATGTTTTGCCAGAAATAAAATTCAAGGCGCCGATGCCGGCGAGTACGCGCATTTCGTCTTTTTGGATTTGTGGTACGCGTGCTTTTAAATCTTCTATTGAAACAAATGGCTGAAAATCGCGTTGCTCAAGAATCTTTAGCGCGGTTTCTTTGCGCAGCCCTTTTACGTAACGGAGTCCGATACGCACGACAAGATCGCCGGAAATATTTTCGATGGTGCAATCCCATTGCGAACGGGTGATATCGATTGGCTTGAATTTAAGACAGTGGCGCTGGGCATCTTTTATTAATGTTGCGGGCTGATAAAAGCCCATGGGCTGATTGTTGAGCATTGCCGCGGTAAAAGCGGCTAAATAGTGATATTTCAGAAAAGCGCTGGCATAGGCGATGAGCGCGAAGCTCGCCGCATGTGATTCAGGGAATCCATAAAGAGCAAACGAGGTAATGGCCTGCACAATTTTATCCTGCGTTTCTCCGGTGATTCCCTGTTCTTCCATTCCGCGGCGCAGCTTGATTTCCACTTCTTTCATGCGAGCTTCAGAACGTTTGAATCCAAAAGCGCGGCGCAGTTCCTCGGCTTCGCCGCCGGAAAAACCCGCGGCAATCATGGCGATCCGTAAAAGTTGTTCTTGAAAAAGGGGAACGCCAAGCGTTCGCGAGAGCGTAGATTCCAAAGAAGGATGCAAACTCTCTGCCGGCTCACGTCCCTGTCTACGATTTAAATAGGGATGAACCATTTTCCCAACAATTGGTCCAGGACGGATAATCGCAACTTGCACCACGATATCGTAAAAACATTTTGGCTTGAGGCGCGGAAGGCAAGACATTTGCGCGCGGCTCTCCACTTGGAACAAGCCGATGGTATCAGCGCGCTGCAGCGCGGAATAAACTTTCTGGTCGTTTTGAGGCAGATGGCCAAGATCAATTTCTTCTTTATTATGAACGCGAATCAACTTGATGGTATCTTCCAGCACCGCCATCATTCCGAGCCCGAGAAGATCCACTTTGACGATGCCCATGTCCGCGCAATCTTCTTTGTCCCACTGGACGACAACTCGGCCGGGCATGGTGGCCGGCTCGAGCGGCACCACGGAGTCGAGCTGCCCCTGGCAAACGACCATTCCACCAGAATGCTGTCCCAGATGGCGCGGCAAATCCTGCACGCTCTGGCAAAGCTCAAAAAATTTGCGAATGCGATGATTCGTTAGGTCCAGTCCGGCATCTTTGAATTGGCGAGTAAGTGTATCGTTGGAATCGGTATATTCCCACGCGCTAACGAGACTTGCGAGGCGGTTCAAAGTTTCGTGATCAAACGAAAGAACTTTGCCAATTTCGCGCGCCGCGGATTTTCCGCGATAGGTAATCACATTCGCGGTCATCGCAGCGCCAAGTTTTCCGTAGCGTTGGTACAGATACTGAATCGCTCGTTCGCGCTGGTCGCCGCTCGGCAGATCGAGATCAATGTCCGGCCATTCGCCGCGCTCTTGCGAAAGGAAACGTTCGAAAAGCAGGTTCATTCCGACAGGGTCGACTGCGGTAATTCCAAGGGAATAGCAGACCGCACTGTTGGCGGCAGAGCCGCGGCCTTGCACCAAAATATTGTTCTCGCGGCAGAAGCGAACAATGTCCCAAACAATCAGGAAGTAACCGGCCAAATCAAGTTTATCGATAATGGAGAGCTCGCGCTGGACCTGAAGAACCGCTCGTTCATTTTGCGCGCCATAGCGGTGAACCATACCCTCGCGTGTGCGATCGCGAAGGAAGTCCATTTGCGATTGGTGATTCGGAGTGGGATAGACGGGGAATTTGTAGCCGAGATCCTTTAGCGTGAATTGCAGGCGCGAAGCAAGTTCGCTGGTATTGACAATGGTTTCCGGCAAATCCGCAAAAAGCGCAGCCATCTGCAGAGGAGATTTCAAGTAACGTTCACTGTTGCCGGAAAGCAGGCGCCCAGCATCGCTGAGCACGCGGTGGTAGTGCAAACACGTAAAAACATCCAGGATTTCGCGTTGTATGGGGAGTGCATGACAGACGCCATTGGTGGCAAGCAAAGGAAGACGCAGGCTACGGGCCAGTTCAATAGCCGCTTGATTGCGGCGTTCTTCTTCGATGGAGAAATGGCGTTGCAGCTCTACATAGATATTTTCATTGCCAAAGATGGCGGATAACCGCTGCAGGCACTGATACGCTTTTTCTTTTCCCCCGAAGCGAAGAGCGTAGGCGAGAGGGCCTTCGTCTCCACCAGTCAGGCAAATCAATCCTTTGTGATAGTTTTCCAGCTCACCGGTTTCGACGACACCTTGGCCTTTTTCCGCGCGGAGTTTCATTTGTGTGATCAGGCGGCAAAGATTTTTGTATCCTTCGGCGGAAGAAACCAGCAGCGAATAGCGCCAGCCGTCCACACAAGTGACCTCCGCACCAATATGCGCGCGAACGCCGATTTTCTGTGCAGCCAGATAAAATCGCGGCGCGCCATAAAGACCGTCGCGGTCCAGAAGCGCCATCGAGCTCATGCCAAGCTTGGAGCAAGCACTGGCCAATTCTTCGGGAAGGGAAGCCCCTTCAAGAAAGCTGAAAGCGGAGCGAGCATGCAATTCCACATACATTAGTCGAAGAAACCCCGCACAAACCATTTTTCGCGCAGCCCATCATAAGAAAAACGATAGAAGCCATGCGTTGAGCCAGACGCTGAACCCTGTGCCGGCTTAGATTCACCTGGGAAAATAATTTCCAGATCCCATGCATCTTCCTGCCAGGGTTTTTCCCACCAGTCACCCGAAGTTCGCCAGGGCCCGGACGCGTGAAGCACTTTTCCAGAACGACCCAGAAAAGATGCGAATACAGGCTTGTTTCGCCGTAATTGAACGCGTGCTGGAACGGGTGGACGGAAAGAATGAAGGGCGATTTGCGGCGCTGTTCCTTTCGGCGAATTATTTTCGGATTTATTTTGTAAATCGTTTTGGGCTAGACGAGGTTTCGATGTGCCGCGCGAATTGGAGCCGGCTACGGTAGAAACGGAAAATTTCTGCACGTGAAACGCATCCGGGCGATGGGAGTCAAGCAAGTGCGCCGATCCGACATTTCCTTCTCCTACGATGGATGCGATGCGCGCGATAGTCAGCTCCAGTTTGTCGGGGTCAGGCGCCGTGGGAACAAAGAGCGAGCCTTGCGTGACGCGCGCCAGTGAAGATTGCGCAGCCATATGAATTGTCTGGATGGGTGCGCCAGGAGGGCGCGATTGCAGCCGCAAACGAAGAAGCTTCAGCAAAAGTTTTGCATCACGCGTGGGAACCGGCAGTTCCAGACGACATGAATAATTTTGCGGAGATGGCTTCACGCGAAGTAATTCACGGGATGTATCGAACGCATTGTCAAAAGAGGGCTGCAACTGGAAATCCACCTGCACGCCGGCAATAGAGAGAGCACGAGCGGAAAGCCGCGCGCTCAACTGATCGAGAAGCCTTCCGAGTAAAAACGAAAGAGATTCGAGATCTTCCACCGTCTCGTCCAATTCAAGCCACTCTTCGAAGTGTTGCGCAGGTTCGACCAGAAGCAGCGGACGTATCCCTTTGCCACTGGCGATGGCGTGCAGGCGGACTCCTTCTTGCCCCACACATTCAGAAAGCGAAAGTACCGGCAGCGACACCAGAGCTTTACAGGTTGCTATACCCCAGCGATCGAAAATGTCAGCGAGTTCCGGACTGGGCGATAACATACTGACCGGCAGCGTTTCTAGAAAATGGCGCTCTTCGCCCTCAGGAACAATGGTTGGTCCAGGCAAAGCGCGTGCCACGATGCGCGCGGTTTCCACATTTGCGGATACAGCGACGTGTACATTCATTCCGATTGCGGAAGCTCGCGAAGCGATCTCTCGCGCAATCGCTTCTGCATTTCCGAATAGCGATGCGAGACCGGAAAGATCGATAAGCAGCGTATCTGGGGCCGCATCTTCCACTTGTGGAGTAATCGACAATGCCACATCGAGCAGAGCCGCATGCGCTGTTTCTTCGTGAAGTCTGCTGCGAGGCCGCACAGTGACTTGCGCAAATTGGCTTACGGCGGTTTTGGTCATGCCGCAAGCAACACCTAGAAGCTGCGCGAGCCTGTTGAAAGCAACCACTTGGTATGTTGGTGGTGGTCCATCAATGATGGCCAATGGTTGTGCGCGAAGTTCAAGCTCGGATCGTCCGATCGCTTGCAAAATAAAATTGGGAACGTATACGGCACCGAATAAAACAGCGGATGACATGGCAAGCTTGCGATGAACACGGCGAGTTGGGAAGGCTCAGCCAAAGTTCTGCGTCCTTTCGTCTTTGGAGTTTTTTTTTTGCGCGGACAGCAATTCATTGCCGGCGGAAGAGTCCCTGGAGAAAAAATGATTTGAGCGAAGATCAAAACGGACCAAGTCCGCTGCCGCACTCTCGAAAGTATTTGGCCGATTGATCACCGCGAGGTTGTTGCATTTGCGGCGCGCGCTAGAGCGAATGATTTCGGTGGTGGTTGTCCATCCATTCAATAAAGCGCTAGGAGTATGAAAATCGCGCGATGGATATTGGCGATCCTGCAGCGACCAGCGCGCAGCTTCTCTTTCCATTCGCAAAACCAGGGAAGCGCAGGTTTTTGCATTGGACTCGCGGGAAAGCACCAGCAGGATCGTAGAAGTATTTTCCACCGTGCGCCGCAAACGAAACCAGAAGCTCAAGGGAATCTGGCGCACCAGACGCACCGGCGTGCCGCTTAAATTCAATACCACCAAACTAAAACCGCCGCCATGCAGAAGCAGGTCCACCGAACGTAATGCTTGATCCACATTGCGGCAGCGAACCCAAAGCAATTGCCGCAAAGCCACTCCGGCGAATTGCGCGCAACTTGGATCGAATGAATCTTGCGAGTCCACCAGCGCACAAACTTCAGAATTTATTGTTCGCGCAGCCAATGCCGATTGCAGTAGGGAAGTCATTCCTGAAGAAATTTCGCCAAACACTTCCGTCAGGCATCCGCGCGGCAAGCCCCCGGCAAGGTTATCCAGAGCGACGATTCCCGTGGAAGCGGTGATGGGCAGCGGCTCCTGAAAACGAAAAGGAGAGGGGACGCGCCCGGCAAGTACGGACTCGACATGAAGGCGAAGAGAATTGGATCTGTAGAGCATGGCGTAAAAGGCGAGGCAGGAGGAACGGTATTTTCGCTTTTTATTCGCCACTACGATTTTGGCGCGCTACTCTGCGTTTGTCAATCGTGATTCCAATAAATTTTTGTACTAATTGAGAGAGTTGATAAAACTACGCCGCATGCTCGGCACGGCCTTTGCCATCCCAATAACTCGGGCTAAGCACACTCTGCACGTCAGTCAGAAGCGCCTCGGCTTTCCGTTGCCTCTTTGCTCTTGTAGATTTCTGGACTTCGGGCACAATCGCGCGTTCGTGCAGAATGCGTTCCGTCGCCGCCACTTGCGGCTCTGCATGGAAGCGCCGCTGAATCGACGAATCGCACAGAACGTTGGCTGCAGACAGCAGACACATGCCTTGGTGATGCGCCATCCACGAACGTACCAGCGTGAAGCGCTTGCGGTGCAGCGTCATCTTCGGGCCGTAATCGATCGCTTCATAAAATCCATACGTCCCAATGCCACCAAGCTTTTTTAACTGCTGCAGATTTTTCAAAGCGTCGTAGGAACCGGTCATCAGGCTCATAAAAGTCGAATAAGGGGAAATCACAACGCGATCTTCGTCCGGGCGGTGTAGTGCGAGCGCCGGAACTCCGAAGGCGAAATAATGGTAATGACCATCGCCACTGAGCAATGCGCAGCCCGATTCCGAGATGCCCCAGGGAATGGAGAATCGTCGCGCGTATTTTTGCTGTGCGGAAACGGCGCTGCGCATATTGCGTTCGAGCAATGTACCGGGCGAAGATTTCATCCAGAGAGAAGGCATCAAGTATTCAAACATCGTGCCGGTCCACGACTGCAACACTGTCTCGCCCTTGTATTGAATATGCGAGCGATCCAAATGGAACCAGCATTCCTGCGGGATTTCGCCTTTTGCGACGCCAGCAAAGACCGCGGCACGCGCTTCGGACGCCAGCAAATCGTAGTGATGCTCGCTTGCGGCATCCTTAGCGGCATCGAACCCGATGGTGATCAACTTTCGCGGTCCGTCGTAAACCAACGAAAAATCCATTCCGGAAGCGAGTTCGTCGGCATAAGCGGCAATTCCGTTCAACGCCGATTTTGCCTGCGCTAAGTTTTCTCCACTGGCGCTGAGCGCTTCCCGAAGAAGCTCGCGGGAAACGTTTTCAGCGGGGCTTTCCTGCGAAGATGATTCGGTCTCGCTGTTCAGCGAGTAGGAAATTTCTGAATAAATGCGGTCCGCGGTGGCCAGACTCAGTTCGGCAATCCATTTCGCTTGCTGTTCTCTGCTGGCCCGCAGCATTCGGAATTTTGTGGAAGCCCACGGCGCAAACTGGACCGTTAGTCTTTCGAGTTCAGAAAACCTGGTATTCAACTCCGCCAGCCACCAGGGCAAATCTTCCGGCGACTTCGCCGAAGCGCGGGCTGCCCCGATCAAAGAAGCAATGGATTGTTCAAGCGCCGGCAGCGCGTCCAGCCATTCGAGAGGAGACTTGCCCATTTCCACGATGCGGTCTTCGATAGAACGAAAAGCTTTGCGCGCGTCGCGGGTGCCGACGATCTGAGAAATCAACCGTGCATGATCGCGAATTCCAGCCCAGAGTTCTTTCCGGAAAATTGGGCGATTCAATTCTTCCAGGCATGCCTGCTTCAGGGTCCAAAGGCAGCACACCAAGTTGCCGTTGTCCACGGTGGATAGAAACGGATCGCCAACCGGCTCGAGCGTTCGAGTGTCGTACCAGTTGTAAAGATGGCCGTGAGATTTAGCCAGCTTACGCACGGTACCGAGCGTATTTTCTGTGCCGGCAATGAATTCTTGGATCGTAATGTGGCCGAGGTCGAGCGCCGCAATCCGCGCATTCAACAGCAACCCAAGGTTGGTAGTAGAAACCCGGTGCGCGATGAGGCCGCCGTCTTCTTTCAAGATATCGGGAATCAGATAATTTTCTTGTTCATTGCTGAACTCGCGGAAAAATCTCCAGACGCGAAGCGCGGAGCTGCGCAGAAGCGCTTCGTCGCTTGGCCCGATGCGCAAACCGTCTTCGGGCAACGGCTGATCTAGCCAGTTGGAGAACGCTTCGGAAGCGCCCCACAGCAGAAGGAGCGGCCATGCCACCGCAAAGGATTCCGGCCGGTCGACGGCCAAGAACACGCCACCGACGATCGCCAGCCAAGGCGTGGCTTTCAAATACAAGTCCACCGGGCTAGTTTTTTTGACGCCGCTTTCCGCTTCGGCCGCGGTTTCCCATTCGAGCAGTTTGCGGCGCGTCACAGCCATGCGAACAGCTGCGCGGACGATGGCGTCCAACGTCACCATACTTTGTTGTGGCAGGCAGATAAGCCGCATGATCAAATGCGCGTTTGCAGCTGCAAAGTCCCTGAACCATTCTTTCCAGAAGTGAGAGGTAAACTTCGCGCTTCCGCTCCGCAGTATGGACAACGCGAATCGCAAATACGCCGGCAGCACAAAAATTCCAAGCGTCGCCAGCGTCCAATAGAGCGCTTTGCCGGGAAGAAACAGCCATCCGCTTACTAAAATCGCGAGCATGGCGATCTCGGTAAGGCTGCGCCGGAGGTTGTCCAGAATCTTCCAACGCGAAATCAAGTTAATCGGGTTGCGCACTACATTTCCGGAATAGTCGGGAACGCGAGGAAAAAGCCAGAAAAGAATTTGCCAATCGCCACGCACCCAGCGATGCTTGCGCCTGCTGTATGCCGCGATGCGCGAAGGATAATCATCAATCACTTCCACATCGGAGAGCAGGCCGGCACGCGCATAGGCGCCTTCAATCATGTCGTGGCTTAGAATGGCGTTCGAAGGGAAGCGCCGCTCGACAACGCGTTGGAAAATCCCCACCTCATAGATGCCCTTGCCCGTAAAACTGCCTTCACCGAAAAGGTCCTGGTAAACATCGGAAACCGCGCGCGTATAAACGTCGAAGCTGGAATCGCCCGAAAAAAGAGCGGCCAGCCTCGAACGGTTGGCGGAATGAATGCTCACGCCGACACGCGGCTGAAGAATTCCGTATCCTTCAACGACGACATTCAAAACGGGATGAATTACCGCCCGCTGTAGCGGATGGGCCATCGCGCCCACCAGCTTTCTGGCTGAATCGCGAGGCAGTTGCGTGTCGGCGTCCAGTGTGACGACGTATTTGATTCCTTGTAGTAATTCCTGCTTACCAACCACTTTTGAAAAGTTGTGGTTATTTCCCAGCAGCAAATTGTTCAGTTCGAGAAGCTTTCCACGCTTGCGTTCCCAGCCCATCCATACCTTTTCGCTTGCATTGAAGCTGCGGTCCCGGTGAAACATAAAAAAGGTACCGCGGCCCTCGCTCGCGTATCGTTCATTCAAATGGTCGATCAGCCGCGCGCATTGCGAAGCTAGCTCGTCGCGCCTGTCAAACCGTGTCGCCGCATCGGGCGGATCGGTGAGGAGGCCGAAATGAAGATTCGCATCGCGATTCCCCAGAAAGCGAATTTCCAGATCGCGGACTGCGCGTTCCATTTGTTCGCGGTTCGTCAAAAGCGTCGGCACTACCACCAAAGTTTTGCTCTCCGCTGGGATTCCTTGTGAATAATCCATTTTTGGCAGCGCGCGAGGTTTGACGAACAACACCGCCAATTGGTTCGCAATCGTCACCGCACTTTCCGCTGCCGGCAAAAGGAATAACGCCACCACCAGAAAAATAGGCACGCTGACTTCCGCTCCCACCACAACCGCCGTTAACAGCGCAATCGTCAATAATTCGATGCCGATAACATACAAGCCGTCGGGCCAGCGCTTGAGAAACTTTGCAAAGGTCACCAGCCAGGAATCCTTAATTCCCAATTCCTGCTCCAGCTGTTGCCGCCCTTCGGCGACAAGATAGAACCCAACGTGGGCGCGGCGCTCGTTTGCCCGCGCGTTCGATCCGCGATTCGGCTGTCCGGCCAGCTTCACCGCGCGCTTCGCGATTTCCGCCTCGCTTTGTCCGGATTTCCGAGCCAATTCGGCGATTGCCGAACGGTAATCGGACTTGGCCGATTTCTCCATCTTGTCGAAAGCGTTTGCGGGATCTTGCGAAAGTGCTTGCTCGCACAAGCTCGATTGCACGAAGAGTTCTTCCCAATCGGTAAGCCCCAGGACGCGCAAACTCCCGATTGCCCTCGGTAATCCCGGCGCTCTCACGGCTTCATTCTGCGCCGACGTGGAAGTCCTGCCAGGCATTGCCAGCTTGCGCGCGTGCATGGCGACCTGTTCCAGTAATACCTGGTTCAAGAAGCCTTTCAGCGCGGCAATTTCCGCGTTACTCAGCTCTATGTCTGCCTGCAGCACGGCAAGAAAATCTGCAAATTCGTTGCGATCGAACAGATATCCCGCAGCCCGCAGATAGCGTTCGGCAACAGCGCGCACCCGGAGCACGCCCGCGCCGGTTCCGTTGGCCACAGTCGGAAGTTCTTCCGCATTTCTTAATGCCGCGCGGCTCTCTTCAATGCTTTCTTCCAATATTTGCGCGTTAGAGATCAGAGCGCGCCAGTCGTCTTCCAGCACAGCTCCTGAAACTTGCCGCCTCTGCAGAAACTGGACCGCCCGAGCGATCAATGCTTCCTGCAGAGTCAAATCTTCGCGCAGAGGCGATGTGATCTTCCGGTGAGATTTTGTTTCTGCTCCTAGGCCTGTAGCGCGCGCAGCTGTCAAAATATTTTCGTGCCGCCGTGCGCATTCCTCCGCGTCCGCGGAGCTTTTGCAACACGCCGTTCCATACAAATCCAGCTCCAAAGAGCTGTGCCATTCCCGCGCGCTTCGCAGGTTCAGCACCAGGTCCATGTTGGTCGCCATGACCGTCTTTCCCCCAGACTACCGGTAACTCGCTGCTTGCAGTTCGAACATCTCTGCATACCGCCCGCGGTTTTGCATCAACTGGTCGTGCGGTCCTTCTTCGGCGATTCTGCCGCCTTGCAAAACAAAAATTTTGTCCGCCATGCGTACCGTCGAAAAGCGATGCGAAATCAGCATGGCCATCTTCCCGCGCGTCAGCTCGGCAAATCGGTGGAACACTTCGTGTTCGGATTTTGCGTCCAACGACGCGGTGGGCTCGTCTAGCACCAGGACCTGCGCTTCCCGGAGGTACGCGCGAGCAAGCGCCAGCTTTTGCCATTCGCCGCCGGAAAGATCGGCGCCACCATCGAAACGGGTCCCCAGTTGCTGGTCGTAGCCTCTGGGCAACTTGCGAATCACTTCTTCCGCAAGGCTTTTTTGAGCCGCGGAGCGGATTCGAAAGATATTTTCTTTCTCCTCGATGCGGCCCATAGCAATGTTTTCCGTGGCCGTCAGGTCGTAGCGCATGAAATCCTGAAAAATCACCCCGATTTCGCGCCACAAATCCTCCTGGTCGTATTCGCGGAGATCGATACCGTCCAGCAAGATGTGCCCGCCGGTCGGGTCATAAAGACGAGTAAGCAACTTGACTATGGTGGTTTTCCCTTGCCCGTTTTCGCCAACCAGCGCGATTCGCTCACCCGGAGACAGCTTGAAGTTCACTCCGCTCAGGACTTCCCGTCCATTCGGATAAGCGAACGAAACATTGCGAAACTCGAATCCCTGTCGAATCGGCCGCGGCACTGCAATCGCCCCCGGTTTTGAAGAGACCACGGGTTTTACCGCGAAGAAGTCCAGCAAATCGCCGACAAAGAGCGCTTGATCGGCAATCGTCGAAAAAGTTGAAAATACCATTTGCAAGTTCGAGCTGGCGGCGGCAATCGCTCCGGAAAGGAGTATCAGAGTGCCCATCGTCAAAGTACCGGCCACCGTTTCGTAGATAACGAATACGTACGTCCCGTAATAACCCAGCGTTCCGAGCAGTGTCAGCAACGAGCCGACGAACAATCTTTTCCGCGCCAGTTTGGCCGTTTCCCAATGCAACCGCATCGCCAGCTTTGTGAAGCGCTCCACCAGGTATGGTCCAAGGCCGAAAAGTTTGAGTTCTTTGGCGCTTTCCTTGCTCCCGCCCAGCACGCGCAGGTACTCCATCTCGCGCCGCGCCGGGGTTTGCGCGAAGCTCAGGGAATAGCCAAGAAACGCGAAATGCGTTTCGCCCAGGAACGCAGGCACCACACAGACCACCAACGCAAAGAGGATCCACGGGGAGAAGAAACAAATGCTCAGCGCCATGCTGACGGTGGTAACCGATTGCTGGATCAGCCGGCCAGCGGCTTGAATCATGAGCACCCGGTCCGTGCCCTGTACCCGAGCGCGTTCCAACTTGTCTTGGAACGTTGGATCTTCGTAGGTCGTCAGATCCAGCCGTGACGCATGCTGCATAATTCGAACGCTGACGTATTTCGCGTACTTGTCGGCCAGCACGGTGTCGCAATAATCGGTGACGCGGACCAAAATGGTTGAAACACAAGCCAGCGCGAACTCGAGACCCACCAGCCACCAAAAGTATGTCGGCAACGCCGTGTGGTTGGCCGTATAACGATAAATCGAATCGATGATGACTTTGGTGACCGCCAACATCGCCAGTGGCAGCAGCGAAACGATGAGGCGGACGCTAACATTCGCCACGACGATTCGCGGCGAAGCTTCCCAGACCATTCGAAAAATCGGCAGGGTATTACGGAGAGCAACCAAGCGGTCTTTCCAACGCGGAATCGGATTGGCGATCTGCGGCTCCAATTGTTATACCTGCGATCTCAGCATCACTCAGTCTACCTACACCCTTACCCCTCAACAGAGGGCCCACCGCCGCTCTGCTTTGCTCGCCCTACGTCAAATGGCGTGAGCGAAATGCTTTCGGGGAAGGTGCCACGAGGGTTGATAAGGTAGTACTAAAACTCCCCCGCGAAACAATCTATTATATGCACCCGTAGTACCAACGGTTTCCAAAATTCAAATACTTTGTTTTCTTGGTCTTGCGGGCGGATTAAATTCCGGTGCCCTGTCGTTTCTTCGCGTACCTTGTAAGTCTTGCTACTGATAACGCCAGATTTTAATGCGGCGACGAACGGGCGAAGGTTCGGCCTACTTCGAGCTCAGAAGGGCGCTTCGCGATTGTCTAAGGTCTTTTCCCTAGCTACGTCATTTGCCGTGTTGCCGCGCGCCGATCTTGCGGCTAATTTTTTGCGCTGAGAAAAACTCGCGACGTCGCCGCACCAAAGCAGAATGTCCAACAAGCGGGCGCGTTCCAAATTGCTAAGAAGGGTTCCGCTTACGCAGATATCCAGCACTCTCCGCGCACACTCATCGGCAGTCCGTGATTGTTCGGGTGCCTCAAGTCGCGAAGTTGAAAGCGAACGCTCGCGCTGATCGATTCCATTCAGAAACTCGTAGCAACTGCTGCAAAAATGATCAAGGCAAAGAGGTTCCTGGCAAAAGGTAGTAACGACCACACGCGAGCAATCACCCCGTTTGCAAGATTGCGCAGTACGCATTGAACTATCTTCCCCCTTGGATTCATGATCCACACTTGGTTGCCTCTTACGAATGGCCGGACTCGGAATCCGTTCAGCCAGCGGCGACGATTTCGACGAGTTCCGCAATCTCGGCTGGCCGCAGATCAGACAGTGTTAACTTCGTGGATTCCCTCGGCAGTAGAAAATAGGCCAAGCTGGTGTTCGCCTTGATTGGCCCATCGGACAAGCCGGTCACGAGTTTCAGGGTCCACGATGTGAGACGGTCCCGCTCCATGCTAAACCGGTCTGCATCCCATAGAGTGAGCAATGTAGCCACGCGCACTTCTCGATCGGAGACGAGCAAAAGGCTGGCCTGCAAGCCCTTTTGATGTAGACCGGCCTCAGCAAGAAGATTCCCTACGTGAGTCGCAATTTCATTCTTATGTTCGGGTTTTGCCACAAAATCGATGCGCAGCGTGATCACTTGGCCTGGCAGTTTCCCCGCGTCAGGGCTGGTTGAATCAGCTGCTGATTGCAGTCGTTTCCGGTGCACCGGTCGATTCAAATACAAGAGTTCACCATCCTCGGCCCGTTTTTCCTGAAAAATTCAGCATCCGGCGATGACCTGTGACAATCAGCGCCGGACGCTTCTTCAGGGGCACGCCAGGGGACTTTCTGTAGTCCCAGCGTGTAGGTTTCCTCGGTTGCAGGATCCCTATGGCCAGTAGTGAGTCCAAGACGCGAACCGTTTCATTTCGGAGAGCGTCAAGTTGGTCGCTTTCGCGGAAGTGTTCCAATTCGGTACGCGGTAGCGATTGCCCCGTTGCTTCCTCGCGGCTATACTTCCCAGCACTTCGGGGGAAGTGTTGGAACTGTTTGCGTTTGACGAAGCCTACGTGGGCCGGCTCCGTGAGGGTGACCCTTCTACGGAAAGCCATTTTGTTGCCTATTTTACTAAACTTATCGAAATCAAGCTCCGTGCGCGCTATCTCTCCTCTGAAGTCGTTGATGATCTCAAACAAGAGACTTTCGCTCGGGTCATCCGTACGTTGCGTTCAGAAGGTGGCATCCGGCAGGCGGACCGACTTGGTCCCTTCGTGAACTCGGTCTGTAACAATGTGCTCATGGAGCATTACCGGACGGGTGTAAAGGACGTGCCACTGGAAGTGGGCCATTTGGAATTACCAGATAAAGCACTGAATCTCGAGAGTTTGGCTATTTCGAGGGAAACGCAGCGTAACGTTCGAAAGACGTTATCGCAATTGCCCGAGCGCGATCAGGCCATTTTGCAGGCGGTCTTTCTGAAGGAGATGAGCAAAACGGAAGTCTGCGCCAAATTTGGTGTCGGACGGGATTACTTGCGAGTCCTGCTGCACCGGGCAAAGGAGAAATTCCGTACTGCGATGGCCGTATAAACGATTGTAACGAGACGAGATAGGCGTTTTTCTAAAAATGAGAAACGAATCAGGGCCAACTTGCACTACTTAGCGGGATGAATCGACCATCTATGGACCATGACTTGGCGGTGAAATCACAGGCATGTGAAAAGTATCTGCTGGGCGAACTCTCGCCAGATGTGCGCGATGCGTATGAGGACCACTATTTCTCTTGCGTGGAATGTGCCACGCAGCTGCGAAGCGCCGCGGAATTCATCGGTGCCAGCCAAGATATTTTTGCGGCAACTCCAGTAATAGCCGCCACACCCAACGCCTCTATAAGAGGCCGGTTGTTAAGTGGCGGGTGGTTGCAATGGCTTCGCCCGGCGATAGCGGTCCCCGTCCTAGCAGGGTTGGTCTTCGTGATCGGCTACCAGAACTTCGTAACGATCCCACGTTTACAGCAATCCACGAGTCCCCGTGTTCTGCCCATGTTCTCCCTCATTTCGGCAAACACCCGCGGTGAAACTACTCCGGAGTTTAGCGCGACCGCCAATCAGCCACTGGGGCTGTACGTGGATGTTCCGACGGATCCGGCCTATGCGACCTACGAGATTCGCTTACAGAGTCCGACTGGGCACTGGACTTCTTTGCGTTCGCTAAGCTATGCGGAAGCGCAAAAAACGCAAGTGGTGGTGATGAATCCAGGTAAAGTAGCAGGAAATTATTCGCTCGTAATATTGGGCCAAGCGAAAACTCAACAAGCTGCGCCTTCAGTGGAGCTAGCTCGATTGCAGTTCACCGTTGCATTCTCAGGCCAGGTTTTGCAGCATTAGCCATCTCGCTATCAGGAGAGATCCGATGAAATCCGAAGCCGCTTTCTCCACTTTTCATTACCACGCCTGCGCCCATGCATTTAGCGGACGATTCACCCGCCCCTTCGATCATTTGATTGACGTGCAAGCGGCAACCTCGCTGCCGGTGATCGGCGGACATGGCAGCAGTCGCGTTGAGAATTTTCAATTTCGCGAATTCATTTCGTTCCAGAAGGCCTACACGCACGTCTCCGGAGCGCATCAGGCCGACGACAACAGCAACAACACGCTGGTTACCGCGACCATCGAAGGTGTGAATATTTTGGATGTTCTGACTGCCGACCGCGTTGTGGCCCGCCTGTACTCAAAGCATCCTTACGAAGAAACGGAAGGTTTCGTTACCACCGTCGGCAGTAAGTTTGAAAATTTGAAAATAGCAGGCTGCCCGGTCCACCTGGAACTCGACTTCGAACTCTTCGAAAACATCCGGAATTTCAAAGAGGCGCAGAAAGCCTTTGAAAAAGAAGGGGCTTTCCGCAAAATAGCAGTGGACCCTTTCCACACTGGTCAGCAACTGAAACCGCAAGGCTCAAATGGAGCTTTCCTTTGTTCGCTCGTCAAGGAGATGGACACCAACTGTCCCGGCGTCAAGCGCGACGGGCATTCCTTCCACGTTCCTGGTTTTGGAAAGATTTTTTTTGGCGAGATGATGATTCTACATGGCGAACGGACGTTGACCATGGTCCGGCTCGAATTGGGCTCGGCCGTGAGCGGCACGGGTACTCTTTCCGCCGCAGCCACGAACGGGCGGTCCTGGCCATAGTCTGTATCGCGGCCTTCGTGGCGGCGTTAGGCCTCGCTGGTTGCAGGCGCATCTCCGCAAATTACGCCACCGCACAGAGCAACATCTGGCTGCAGATAAATCGTGGCGAGCTGGACGCCGCTCTGAAAGAAGTAAATCAGATGCTCGCCCTCGCTACCGACGAGCGATCCGAATGGCACTGGCGCTTTTGGTCTCTCAAAGGCGAAATCCTGATGCGCGAGGGCTTATACAGAGAGTCTCTGTCGTTCCTTGACGCTCCGCTGCCTCCTGCCTTTGCATCGAGTGACATCGCTGTTTGGCAAAAGCTAACCCAGACCGCGGCGTGTGCCCGGATTTCACGTTTTGCGGATGCCGAGAAGCTGCTTACCGGAGCGGAATTGCTGGCCCACTCTAAATATCCGAAGCTGCTTGGGGAGGCCGCTCTTCGCAGGGGCACGCTCGCTTTTTACAGTGGAAACCCAGAGGCTGCCATCTCATCCTACCGGACGGCGCTGAAAGTGGCGCGCGAGCAAAATGACCGCTTTCTGGAAGCTGCGGCTCTCGGAAGTCTTGGATTTGCTTTTACCCGACTCGAACTTTACGACCAGGCAATCGACTGGAATAAACAGGCCTTGGAGTTGGCGCTCTCTTTCAAGGCTATGAGCTCGGTCGCTCGAATCGAAGGTAACACTGGTTGGAATTATCTCGAGCTAGGGGACCTCGAGAGCGCTCTTGCCGAATTCAAGGACGCCGAACGAGTTTCACGAAATGCCGGGCTGGCGGGTGATCGTGTGTATTGGCTCAACAGCGCGGCGGGAGTTTACTACGGCCTGGGTGATTACGCTGCTGCGCAGTCTTCTTCGACGGAAGCGATCGCGCTTGCAAAAAAGTTGAAAGACGATGCCACCACTATTGAGTGCCTGCAACTGTTAGCAACGATTTCTCTCGCCAAACACCAATTCAATGAAGCGCAGCAGTATCTACGTGAGGCGACGCTTCTCGAAGGCCCCAGTCCCTATCATCCGCGTGAGTCCTCTACACTGCTCTTGGAAGCGCACCTTGCAGCAAGTACTCACGATTTCATCAAGGCGGAGAAGTCGTATTCTGCCATCGCGCATGATTCTGGTGCGCCTACGTCGATCCGATGGGAAGCCGAGGCTGGGCTCGCCCAGGTTTATGCCGAGCAGGGAAAACCCGCGCTGGCGGAAAGGGGATTCCAAGCGGCCATCGGAACCATTTCCAAGGCCCGCGACGCTTTGCAGCACGAAGATTATCGCCTCTCGTTTCTTTCCAGTGCGATTCGTTTCTACGGCTCTTATGTCAACTTTTTGGTCGACCAGAACCGGCCAGTCGATGCACTTCGAATCGCGGATCAAAGCCGCGCGCAAACACTTGAGCAAGGCCTGGCACCGAGCGCAAATCATAAACCGCTCCAGGTTCCGGTGTTTAAACCTCAAGCACTCGCGCGTCGCCTGAATGCGACGCTCCTGTTGTACTGGCTAGGCGAGCAACGCTCCTATCTGTGGGCAGTCAGCCCGCAAAAAATTTCTTTGTTCCCGCTGTCTCCCAGCGCTGAAATCGATGCCGCAGTGAAAGCTTTTCGGCAGTCTTTCCTCGACCCGCGTGATCCATTGGAAGATGAAAATAGCGAGGGCAGAAAACTTTATTCAGCGCTCATCGCGCCAGTCGGGAAAATTGTTTCGCAAAATTCGCGGGTGGTAATACTTCCAGACGGCAGCTTGAATTCGCTTAATTTCGAAACCTTAGTCGTGCCCGCTGAGAAGCCCTCACAGAAGCCACATTACTGGATTGAAGACGCCACTGTCATTACTGCGAACTCACTCGCACTGCTGTCGCGAACTTCGCTAGCCGCGCCGCCGAAACAGGGACACTTGCTCGTGGTCGGCGACGCACTGGCCGCTAACGCGGATTTTCCGCCTCTACCGCAAGCTGGAAAAGAACTGAGATTGCTCGAAAACTATTTCGCTCCTGCCCAACGTCTCGAACTCACCGGCCCGAACGCCACCGCAACGAAATTCCTCTCCAACCGACCGGAGGAATTCTCGTATCTGCATTTTGCCGCGCATGGCACGGCGAGCCGTTTGCGTCCGCTGGAATCGGCGGTCATTCTTTCGCCGGATGGCGAGTCATATAAACTCTATGCGCATGATGTCATGAAGCGTCCCCTGAACGCATATCTCGTAACGATTTCGGCCTGCAATGGCGCAGGAATAAAATCTTATGCCGGCGAGGGACTGGTAGGTCTTTCTTGGGCCTTTCTGCGTGCTGGCGCCCACAACGTGATTGCGGGTCTGTGGGAGGTGAGCAACGCTTCTACCCCACAATTGATGGATGAACTCTATAAAGGCCTTCACGCCGGCGAAGAGCCTGCCACCGCGCTCCGCAAAGCCAAGCTTACCCTCGTCCATTCGAATGGCAACTATCGCAAGCCGTTCTACTGGGCGCCTTTCCTGCTGTACGCGGGTTCCTAATTCCTGAAAAGAGGTTTTTCGCTGCGGGCCGCCAAACGCCTCATGTTTTACTTTAATTGCATGCCCGATTCTCGCTTCACCGTCGCTCCGGTGCTATCCTCTTTTCCTTACTCTTTTTCGGTACTCGCTTCGGAGTTTCCACATGTCTTCTAACATCCCGCCACAAATTGACCCCGACGCTCGCTCGCCGATTCTGCGCTCCCCGGAACTTGATTCGCGGTCTGTCGCCGTCCTCGATGGTCGTCCCCTAAGCCTCAATCGCGGAACTTCGCTGAATCTCGACTGGGTAGAAAATGTGCGGGTGAATACCAGCGCGGTCGAAAGGCGCGCTGCGACTCTCGTCACTCGGCGAGCCGTGAAAAAAGACTGGCAGATCGCATGGCTTCTCCGTGCTATCACCTGCATGGATTTGACCACTCTCTCTGGCGACGACACTGAAGACCGCGTGAGGCGGCTCTGCGCAAAAGCGCGTCAGCCTTTGCGGAACGAATTGATCGAAAAACTGGGGATCACCGAGCTGCAAATAAAAGTGGGTGCGGTGTGCGTCTACCATTTGTTCGTCGAATCAGCCGTGCGCGCGCTTGAAGGTAGTGGAATTCCGGTCGCCGCCGTTTCCGCCGGATTTCCTGCCGGGCTTTCTCCCTTAGCGGAGCGGATTGCTGAAATCCGTGCGTCGGTGCAAGCTGGAGCGCAGGAAATCGATGTGGTGATCGCGCGCGCGCATGTTTTTGGCGCTCAATGGCAGAAATTGTACGACGAGATTTTGGCCTTCAAAAACGCATGTGGTCCGGCGCACCTGAAAGTAATTCTAGGTACCGGCGACTTGTTGACGCTGCGAAACGTTGGTAGGGCCAGTCTCGTAGCGATGATGGCGGGAGCCGATTTCATCAAAACCTCCACCGGAAAAGAAACCGTGAATGCCACGCTTCCGGTTGGATTGGTAATGACGCGGGCGATTCGCGAGTACGCGCAAGAAACCGGAATGGTGGCTGGATTCAAACCGGCTGGCGGAATTCGCACCGCCAAGCAATCGCTCGAGTGGCTGACGTTGATGAAAGAAGAGCTGGGCAATTCGTGGCTGCGGCCACAGCTCTTCCGTTTCGGCGCGAGCGGCATGCTCGCGGATATAGAACGCCAACTGGAGTTTCACGCTACCGGCCGATATTCGGCGGTTTATCGGCATCCGCTGGCATGAAAGACCTGTTTGTACCGCGGAATGGTGATATCTACAGCGGCGCAAAGCGACCTTATGATCTGCAGCCCGTCGCATTGAGAAGAGGCAAATGAGCATCATCGAAAAATTCACGACGATGGAATACGGGCCTGCGCCGGAGGACGCCAAGGAATCTTTGCTATGGCTAGACGCGCGCCAGAGGCGATTTGGACATTTCATTGCCGGTAAGTTCCGAGCATCGCTCGACGGAAAGTACTTCGATACCGCTGATCCCTCGACGGGAGAAAAACTCGCGGACATCGCGCAGGGAAGTGCCGCGGACATCGACGCAGCGGTCAATGCCGCACGCGCTGCACTGCCAGCATGGCAAAAACTTTCTTGCCACCAGCGAGCGAAGCATTTATATGCGCTGGCTCGGCAAGTGCAGAAACATTCTCGCCGGCTCGCAGTCCTGGAAACCTTGAACAACGGAAAGCCGATTCGCGAAAGCCGCGACATTGATATTCCGCTGGTGGCAAGGCACTTTTATCACCACGCGGGTTGGGCGCAACTGCTGGACCAAGAGTTCCCAGGATACGCGGCCTGTGGTGTGGTGGGACAAATTATTCCCTGGAATTTTCCGCTCCTGATGCTGGCATGGAAAATCGCTCCGGCGCTCGCGACCGGCAACACCGTAGTGTTGAAACCAGCGGAATACACACCATTGACGGCGCTGGCGTTTGCCGAATTGTGCAACGAAGTCGGGTTGCCGCCCGGCGTGGTAAATATTGTTACGGGCGACGGGGCCACAGGCGAAGCTCTCGTTAAGCACGGGGGCGTTGACAAGATTGCCTTTACTGGTTCGACGGAAGTTGGCCGCGCAATTCGCCGTGCCACCGCGCAATCGCACAAAAAAATCTCGCTGGAACTAGGTGGAAAATCTCCGTTCATCATTTTCGAAGACGCTGACCTTGATTCCGCAGTTGAGGGGCTGGTGGACGGAATCTGGTTTAATCAAGGGCAAGTGTGCTGTGCTGGTTCGAGGTTACTGGTACAAGAGAGCGTCGCGGAGAAGCTGACAAAAAAACTGCAGGCGCGAATGAGCACACTGCGTGTCGGCGCGCCACTGGACAAAGCAATTGACATCGGCGCGATTATCGCGCGCATACAGCTGGAACGGATCGATAGCCTAGTGCGGCAGGGCATTGCCGAAGGCGCTACGTGTTGGCAACCGGAGATCGTCTTGCCATCGCGGGGATTATTTTACAAGCCGACTTTGTTGAGCAACGTCCATCCGACGTCGATCGTTGCGCAACAGGAAATTTTTGGCCCGGTCCTTGCGTCCATGACTTTCCGGACGCCGCGCGAAGCAATCGAACTCGCGAACAATACGGTGTATGGACTCGCTGCCAGCGTATGGAGCGAAAGCGTGAACGTGGCCTTGCAAGCCGCCGCTCAGATCAAAGCGGGAGTTGTGTGGGTGAACAGTACGAACCTGTTCGACGCGGCGTGCGGATTTGGCGGCTACCGCGAGAGTGGGTTTGGACGCGAAGGAGGCAGGGAAGGCTTGCTCGAGTATCTGGAACCGGCGTGGTTCAAAAAACTGCCGGCGTTGCCGAAAGAATCTGCGGCAAAGAACAAAATCTCGCAAGTTGCGAATCCCACGACGGAGATCGATTGCACTGTGAAACTTTATATCGGCGGAAAACAAGTGCGGCCGGATTCGGGATACAGCGTTCCGGTGTACGGCAGTAAAGGCGAGTTGCTGGGAGAATCGCCACTAGGGAATCGGAAGGACGTTCGGAATGCCGTCGAAGCTGCGCGGAAAGCTGAGGGCTGGGGAACAACAACCGCTCATAATCGCGCTCAGATACTGTTCTACATTGCCGAAAATTTTTCACAGCGCCAAGAAGAAATCCAGAAGCGGCTTACGGCTGCGGTCGGAAAAAAGCAGGCCGCGGCCGAAGTTCAGCGGAGTGTCGAGCGATTGTTTTCCTACGCAGCGTGGGCGGACAAATTCGATGGCGCAGTGCACAATCCGCCATTGCGCAATATTTCGATTGCCATGAACGAGCCCATCGGAACGGTTGGAGTGATTTGTCCCGCAAACGCTCCGCTGCTGGGATTTTTCTCCCTGGTGCTGCCCTTGATTTCAGCGGGAAATACCGTAGTCGCTGTTCCGTCTGAAGGTTATCCATTGATCGCCTCCGACCTCTACCAGATATTTGAAACCAGTGATCTGCCGGGCGGTGTCGTGAACTTGGTGACTGGAAGAACTTCGGACTTGTTAAAAGTGCTCGCCGAGCACGATGATCTCGACGCGTTGTGGTGTTATGGCGACGAACTAACGTGCGCAACAGCGAAGGCGTTGTCAGCAGGAAATCTGAAACAAGTCTGGACGAATGAAGGAAGTGCGATTGACTTGTTTAGGACGGATTACGGTGAAGGTCGCTTTTATTTGCAGCATGCGTATCAGGTGAAAAATATTTGGGTTCCCTACGGCGAGTGATTTCAGGGTGAGCGGCGGGTTGGCGACCAACGGGTCAGGCATTCAAACAGTAAGAAAAGCAGATGCGCGAGCGGCTTTTCGCTTTCCCGCCTTTGTAAATTTTCAGTTCGCGCGTTTTTGCATCGTGGTCGCCACGGAGATGCAAGCGGTCGCAGTCGGCTGGCAGGTGTACGAAATCACTAAACGGCCTCTTGATTTGGGGTATGTTGGACTGGCGCAGTTCCTTCCTGGGATTCTTCTGTTTCTGCTTTCTGGGCACGCGGCGGACCGTTTCAATCGCAGAAATCTAATGATCGTCTGTGATTTCGGGTTCGCATTGTGTTTTGGCTTATTGATGGCGATTACGATCCGTGGCGTTGGTTCCGTCGCATCGATCTATGTGGTGGTAACCATGCTGGGTATTACGCGAGCGTTCAACGGGCCCGTAACTCGCGCCATTTTCCCCCAATTGGTGCCGCCTGAACACTTTGCAGGCTCCGTGCCGTGGGCGTCGACATTCTGGCAGGCGGCAACGATTCTGGGTCCGATACTGGGCGGCGTGATTTACGCGGTCTTTCATGGACCGCTTGCTGTTTACGCGTGCGCGCTCTGCGCCACAGGAATCGCGATTATGCTGACGTTTCGGCTACCCGCGCAGGAAGAATCCCGTGTCAGGCCTTCGGCCGGAATGTCAACCGTCTTTGAAGGCTTTCGCTACATCTGGCGCGAGAAATTAATTCTCGGCGCGATTTCGCTGGATTTGTTTGCGGTCCTGCTAGGCGGAGCAGTGGCCCTGTTGCCGGTGTATGCGCGGGAAATCCTGAACGCGGGACCATGGGCGCTGGGAATTTTACGAAGCGCGCCCGGAGTCGGGGCGGGAATCATGGCGATCGCGATTGCACATCGCCCGTTGAAAAATCGCGCCGGCGCAACGATGTTGTGGTGCGTGGCCGGATTTGGATTGTGCACCATTATTTTTGGCCTGTCGCGAAGTTTTGTCATTTCGCTGCTGGCACTTTTTCTGGTCGGCGCGACCGACATGGTCAGCGTGATTGTGCGCGCGACATTAATTCAGGTGAAAACGCCTGACGAGATGCGCGGGCGCGTGAATGCAGTGGACATGATTTTTATCGGAGCCTCGAACGAACTCGGGCAATTTGAATCCGGAATTACCGCGCAGTGGTTCGGCGCGGTTCCGGCAGTGATTCTGGGAGGAATAGGCGCAATTGTGGTGACTGGATTGTGGGCGTGGATGTTTCCGCAATTGCGAAAAGTGAATGAGCTGACGATGAAAGAGGAAGGACCGAAGTAGTAGAAGAGCGCCCGGAGTGCAGCAGGCTTGCGGCCGCTTTCAATGCAATACGCGACGCTGAAAAAAGCGGGAGCCAAGCTCCAGAACTCCAAACCGGTCAGGTGAGCTTTCCGCCGCGAAGTACGGTCAGTGCCGAGAACGCTGCGCCCAGCAATGGCGCATCCTCGTTCAAAACAACGGCGATGGGAATATTGGCGAGCAGTGGTGCAAGCGGTCCTTTGTCCGCGAAGGCGTGGCAGAACGTGCTTTTTTGCAGCAACGGCAGAATTTTCAGGGCGATGCCGCCAGCCAGAAAGACTCCACCATAGGCGAGGACCCGCAGCGCCAGATTGCCGGATTCCGCGCCGAATGCATCGGTCCAGAAATCGAGAGTCTCGATGCAGACGGGACACGTGGCCGCGAGCGCGTTTTGCGCGATTTCCTGCGCCGAATCAGCGGCAGGTCTGCTGAAAGAATCGTGGCGAAGATCAGGGGCGAGGAATTCGTGAATGGGACGGAACCCGCGGCCGGAAAAAAGTTCTTCGCAAGAAACCCGCGTCAAACGTTTTTTCAGGAACGTGAGGAACGCGATTTCGCGGTCGCTGCGCGGCGCAAAGTCCGCGGAGCCGCCTTCGGAGGGAGCCGCGCGGTGACCATGACCGTCCCAGTAAAGGACAGCTTCGCCGAGGCCAGTGCCGGCGGCGATGACCGCTACGTTTTCCTCTGGATGATCCACGCCCCGATTGAGGTAGAGGAGATCCCGCGGTTGCAGTTTCCGCAATCCGCGCGCTGTCGCGACCAGATCGTTCATTAACACGATGCGTTCTCGCGGTAAGCCCAGACTCGACGCGAGCGAGGCAGAATCAAGCACCCAGGGGATGTGAGCGGCGTGCAGGCGGCCGTCCACTACCGTGCCCGGAACGCCGAAGCCCGCTCCGCGGATGGCATGTTTTGCGGATGAGCCAGTTGCGTGGCGAGAAAATTCTTCGACCAGTTTTTCGAAACTGGAAAAATCGCGCGTCGCATAGCGCTTGCGCGCCACGACTTCCAGTTCATTTGCGCTCTCGTCGTAGGCGATAAGTTGTGATTTGGTTCCGCCGATGTCTCCTGCGATGAGCATAAGGAACGATTCGTTTCCTTTTTGTTTCGCGAATTTTTTCCGCGTCCTATTTACGACAGGCGCTCGGGCGTGAAAATCTGAGTCATCTCCAGCACGTGACGGTAATAGTCACGCTGGGTCAGCGAATACGCAGCATCCTCGTCGATAATAAATGTTACGTCGGGGTGCATCTGCAAAGCTGAAGCGCTGACGGAAGAAGTGATCGGGCCTTCGATAGCTTTGGCGATAGCAGCAGCTTTGGAACGGCCGGAAGCTAGAAGCAAGATACGGCGCGACTCGAGAATGGTGCCAATGCCCATGGTAATGGCGCACTTTGGCATTTCCTGTTCGGTTGAAAAAAAGCGACGGTTATCTTCGATCGTTTCGCGACTCAGCGCTTTCAACCGGGTGCGGGAAGCCAGGCTGGAGGTCGGCTCGTTGAAACCGACATGTCCATTGCGGCCAATGCCGAGAACTTGCAAATCAATGCCACCAACAGCCTTGATGGACTGCTCGTAGCCTTCGCAGTAGGCGTCGTAGTCGCCGTTGATGGTTCCATCAGGAATACGAATTCGCTCGCGCGGCAGATTGAGCTGCGAAAAAAAGTTGTGCTCCATGAAGTAGTGAAAACTTTGCGGATGCGTGGGCGGCAGGCCAAGGTATTCATCAAGATTGAAACTGCTGGCACGAGAAAAATCAAGATTGCCAGTACGATGAAGCTCGATCAAATGCTTATAAAGGCCAAGTGGCGTGTTACCCGTGGCGAGACCGAGCACGATATCGGGTTTCGAACGAACCGCGGTTGCCACGATACGAGCGGCTTCGCAACTAACCTCTTGGTAGTCTTTTTTTATGACGACCAGCATCTCACGGCCTCTTGCCAGGCGAACTGTAGTTGATGAGCAAAGTCACCGAAACCGCCGGATCACGAAATTGTGGCGGTCGGAACGGTAAATTCCGAGGGTGTAGACCAGTGGCTTTTCCTTGGTTGAATAACCAATCTGGCGGATGCGCAGAAGTGGCTCACGACGGGGGACGTTGAGAAGCTCAGCGATGCGAGGATCGGCCGCGGTGGCATCAATTTCCTCGTCGGCATATCCTAACTGCGCTCCATAGTCACGCTCCAGAATTGCGAAAAGCGAATTGTGCTGCAGAGGAGCCGCAAGAAGTCCCGGGAATTCCGCAGCGCAAACGTAGCACGTCTCGAGCGCGAAAGGCTCTCCCGAAGCGTGTCGCACCCGTTCGATCTTGGTGAGTTGTTCGGCGGGAGGCAACGACAGCCGATTGGCGGCATCCGGTTCATTGTCAATTAGTTTGGCATAAAGGATTCTGGACGCGGCAGTGAGGTTCCGCGCAGCCATTTGCTCCGTATAGCTCTGCAGTTTGTTGAAATGTATTCTGGGAGCGGAGACAAAAGTGCCGACGCCGCGGCGACGCTCAACGATGCCTTCTCGTTCGAGAGTTGTCAATGCATGCCGCGCAGTCATAAGGCTGACTTCGTGAAGTTTGGCAAGATCGCGCTCAGAGGTCACCGGATCGCCGGGCCGAAGCTGGCCTGCATCAATGCGCTTTCGAATCGCCGAGAGAATGCGCTGGTAGGCCGGAACGGAATGAGCCTTGGCGGGCATGGGAAACACCTCGAACCTGTTCGCCGCGTGACTTGGTTCGGTCGCAAGAGCATGAGGCGATATCTGTGTAACGGCGGTAACCGCTATATAGCTTATCGCATCAGCCTCGAAAAAGTGAACCTACTTTGATTTTTTTGAGTCGAGATGCTCGAACACCTCTTCGGCGGCGTGGAATGCGGAATTGGCCGCCGGGACGCCGCAGTAGATCGCCGATTGCAGGAGAACCTCTTGAATTTCGTCACGCGTTACACCCACGGAAAGAGCGGCCTTTAAATGCATGCGGAATTCCTGTTCGCGATTGAGCGCGATCAGCATGCAAAGCGTCAGCAGGCTGCGGGTCTTACGGGGCAAACCCGGCCGGCTCCAGATTTCTCCCCAGGCGTAACGGGTAATCAGTTCCTGAAAGGGTTCGTTGAATTTGGTAAGCCTCTTGAGGGCACGGTCTACGTGACCGTCGCCAAGAACCGCGCGGCGGGTTTTTATTCCTTCATCGTAACGTTTGCGCTCGTCCATGTGAAACCTCCAGCGATGGCGACTTCCTAAGACGTGAGAAAAGCAAGCACTTCGGCGGTGAAGCGATCTGCGTCTTCGATATTGCAGATGTGGGATGCGTTCAATTCGGCGTAGCGCGCGCCTGAAATATGATCAGCGATAAAGTGACCGTCAGCTGGCGGCGCGGCGGCATCATGAGTTCCGGAAATCACCAGAGTGGGAACGTGGATGTGTTCGACGGTGGATCGTGCGTCAAAATCGCGGACAGCGCAACAGCCGCCGATGTAACCTTCCGGATCCATTGACTCGACCGCGCGAAGCGTTGCCGCCACCGCGTCGGGCGAGCCCGTTTGAAACTGCGGCGTGAACCAACGCGCCGCGGTGGTATTGGCGATTTCCTGCATGCCTGCTCTGCGAACGGTATCGATGCGAGTGTTCCAAGATTCGAGAGTGCCACTTTTTGGAGTGGCACTGCAGAGGATTAGCTTTCGAAGGCGGGCTGGAGATTGCAGAGCGAGAGACATGCCAATCATTCCGCCGATGGAGAGTCCGCAGAAATGGAAATGATCTATGTCAAGAGAATCGAGAAGAGCCAAAACTTCGCCGGCGAGCTCCGGGACTGAATAGGGAGATGGTGGGACTGAAGATTGGCCATGCCCGCGCATGTCGTAGCGAAGTACCCGAAACTTTTTTTCGAAAGCCGGAGTCTGTGCGTCCCACAAGGAAAAATCAGTTCCGAGAGAATTCGAGAGAACAAGTACGGGAAGAGCTGTCTCTTCTGAAAGAGCGTAATGGATGCGTGCGTGAGGCAGATCAGCGAACGGCATCGGATAGTCCTCTGACGGAATTCACTGCATCGGGACGCACGGCGCGCGCAGCGGCGAGCACCGCGTCAATGAACGCGTTTGCTGAGCCCAAGTAATTGGCTGGTTCGAAGAGGTTTGCAATGCTTTCGGGTTCCAAGATTGCGGTCACTTCGGGGTCTTCAGAAAGAACGGCCCGAAGATGGCGCTTTTCGAATTGTGCGCGGCGGCAAGCGGATTCTACAAGTTTATGGGCGGAACCGCGATTGAGTTTTTCGCTGAGCGCGAGAGAAACCGCTTCGGCGTAGATCAAACCGTTCGTCAATTCGAGATTTGCGCGCATCTTTTCCGCGTGAATCACAAGTCGGGGCAACAACGCCGCCAGTTGATACGAACCGCCCGCCGTGAGCCGCACGATTTCAGGAACAACTTCCCATTCCGATTGCCAGGCTCCGAGACTGCGCTGGTATTCACCGGAAAGTCCGGCGAGAACGGTGCCGACGAGCGCTGGAACACGCGCCGCAGAAGCGAGGATCGCAGCAGAAGCGACGGCATTTTGCTTATGCGGCATAGTGGAAGACCCGCCACGCCCGGTAGAAGGTGGTTCTGAAACTTCGCCGACCTCGGTTTGCATGTATAGGGAAAGATCGCGCGCGATTTTGGCCATCGTACCGGAAAGCAGACCGAAGGTAGTGGCGGTTTCAGCGATTCGTTCGCGATGCGAGTGCCAAGGAATGCGCGGAAGAGGGAGGGCGAGTTCTTCGGCGAGGTACGCGGCAATTTGTGTACCGCGTTCGCGGAGGGCGGCAAGCGTTCCCGCGGCTCCGCCGAATTGCAGTACTAGCGAATTTTCCAACTGAGAATGGAGACGCTGGCGATGAAGCAAGAACGCGTCGAGCCAGCCGGCGGTGATGTAGCCAAACGTCGTGGGGAGTGCGTGCTGAAGCCAAGTCCGAGCCACGAGCAGGGTCTTGCGGTGTGTTTCGGTGAGTTCAATGAGCGCAGCGATGATTGTGTCCAAGTCCTGTTGAACTGACCGAACAGCGGCGCGCAGTTGCAGGACCAGGCCGGTATCCAGTGCGTCTTGACTAGTGGCGCCGTAATGTACGTGGCGGAGAACCTGAGGGGAGTCGCGGGCAACGAGCCCGTTCAGTTGTTTCAGTAAAGGAATCGCGACGTTTCCCGCGGAGGGCATGGCTTGCGCGATTGCGGGCAGGTCAAAAAGTTCCACGCGGCATGAGTTGGCGATTGCCACTGCGGCGTCAGGAGAGATGATTCCACCCCGAGCCTGAGCGCGCGCGAGTGCAGCTTCGAAATCGAGGATGGCCTGAATGGTGGCGGTATCATTGAAAAGAGGCTCGACGGAGGGAGAGCGCAAGAAATCATCCAAGAGATGCATGCCTAGAGTGTAATTGGGAAGTGCAATCAAAAAAAACGGATTCCGTGCTCGGGCGACGATACGGTAGACTCCACGGGACATTTGGAGAGCCGCAAAATGTTGAGCAACCGAAAAGAGATTCATGTCGAGTGGGGCGATTGCGATCCCGCCGGGATTGTGTACTATCCGCGATTTTTCGAATATTTCGACGCGTGTACCAATGCTTTGTTTGAAAAAGCGGGCTTTCGAAAAGCGCAAATGCTGAAGACTTATGGATTGTTAGGAATTCCTATGATTGATACACGCGCGCAGTTCTATGCGCCCGCGTCGTTCGGAGAAACCGTCATGGTTGAGACGCGAATCGTCGAGTGGGGCCGGAGCAGTTTTAAGGTCGAACACAGGCTCTACAAAGAGGAAGTATTGGCGGCTGAATGTGCGGAAAAGCGAGTGTGGACAGTGAGAGATGCGGTCTCGAAAAAAGGGATGCGCAGCGAGCCGATTCCGGAAGAGGTAAAAACGCGGTTCGAATGAGACAGTTCGAATAAAGTCTCTTCAAGAAAGAGGGGCGACGCGGCGCTTCGCCCCCGGCCGATTTCGTTACTGCTTGGCTTTAATCTCGAGCGGGTCCAGAAGTTTAAACGTGAGAGGCGTTTCGGCCGGCAAGACAATTTCGCGATTGCCAGTTAGACCGGCACCTCCCGTACCCGCGCCTGCACCCACAGCAGCGCCGATCGCGGCTCCTTTGCCTCCTCCTGCGAGGCCACCGATCAGGGCGCCAGCCGCACCGCCACCACCAATCATCGCAGCGGAGCGCTTTCCTTTGCCTTTACTAGCTTCCGTGCGGACGTTCGTGCGAAGGTCATAGCTTGCACCGCCCACAGTAACGCTGGCAAGAGAGACAGAGAGTACAGCGCCTCCTTTGAACCGGCCGGCCGATTTCGCGTCGCGCACGACCCCGGTCACTCTAGCGCCTTTCGGAATTGCTGTTCTGCCATCGACCTCGACCGGCGCCGAAACCGTGGCAGAAAAATTCTGTCCAGCGGAGGATGTTTTCGAGCCGATGGGCTCGTCCAAGACAACTGTAAGAGCAGTATCAGCGGGAACAACCAGAGGCCTCGCTGCAGGCACCGCTCGTGCGCCGGACTTGCCAGAGGCCGAGCTGGCCGCCGGGGCGCTCGAAGAATCATTGGGAGCGGGATTGTTCGCAGCCGAATCAGGAGCCGCGGCCTGATCGGAAGGTTTGTGGCATCCAGAGAGTCCGAATAAAAGGACTAGAGATGCAAGAGCTGGTAACGATGTAGAACGAGACAAAATACACCTCCTGATGTGGATGCTGGGCGGTTGCTCCTATTCTGCCTGAGAGGAAGCAGGTAGGGAATGGTCTGTCATCGAGAAGATTATCTAAGGGAGCCTTAAGGAACACTGATGTCCAAACAATGCCTCGGCGAGCGAACGGCCGCTCGCCGCTGGTTCTTTGCAATCGCCGACCAGGTTTCTTTCGGAATGTTGAGGAATGCGGCGACTACGTGCGGGTCGAGCTGACTTCCGGAGATTTCGCGAATCGTTTCAAGAGCTGATTCGAACGAGGAGGCGCGTCGATAAGGCCTGTCGGAAGTGATGGCGTCGAGAGTATCGGCAACGGCAAAGATTCGAGCGCCCAGAAGGATCTCTTTGCCCTTGAGGCGGCGCGGATATCCGGCGCCGTCGTAACGTTCGTGGTGAGCGAGAATGATCTCTGCCGCGTCCGCCAGAAAGGAGATGTCCTTCACGAGATCAAAGCCAATTTGCACGTGCTGTTGCATCTGTCTACGCTCTTCCTCGGTAAGAGGGCCCGGTTTCAGAAGGATGCCGTCAGGAACACCCAGCTTTCCGATATCGTGCAGGTAGGCACCTCTGGCGAGGCTATCGAGTTCAGCGTCAGACCAGCCCACTGCCCGTGCAATGTCGATCGAATAACTACAAACGCGCTGAGAGTGGCCCGCCGTTTCGTTGTCGCGAAGATCAATCGCGGCACCCAGCGCTTGCAGCGTATCCTCATAACTGCGAGCTATCCGTTGAAGAGCCGAGCGTAATTGAGCAGTCCGCTCCGCGACCATTTCCTCGAGGTGTCGGCGATAATTTTCTAGCTGCCGCTCGAGGTGGCGTTTATGGAGAGCCCTTTCAAGGCTTGCCACGACCGCGCTCTCAAGCAGTGGTTTGACCAGGTAGTCGTCCGCGCCCGCCCTCATTGCTCGCACTCCAACGTCTACGTCGTCGACACCAGTCGTCACCAGAAATGCCATATGGGGATGCCGGTGGCGTGCCTGAGCAAGCAGGCCCGTGCCGCTGATGCCCGGCATGCAGAGATCGGAGACGACGGCATCGAATGGTTCGCGTTGCAAGGCAAGTAGAGCTTCTTCGCCGCTGTTCGCGGTGATGCAATGGAATACCGGTGGCGCGAGAATTAAGGCTAGTAGCTTGTAAGCCGCAGGTTCGTCGTCGACGACAAGCACACGGATGGGAGCACCGTTGTTGCCGGCAATACCAGCAGTGTCCATCGATTCTGAATAGCGAGTTTGGTTAAGCTTGGCCAAGGAGAGTTTCCAGGCTGGAATCAGGCTGGACTACTGCAGAACCCACGGACCGGTCTTTTCGATAAACGAGCATCCGTATCGGCGAAGCGGTGCGGTTTTGCCATCCACCTCAATGATGCTTGCTTTGCCGACACGGGCATTGCCATTGCTAGCCATCGAGACCTCGACGACAGAATGTAAGGGAATTTCGACCGTCGAGGTACAGAGGAAACCGTTCAGGCTGACCAGTTCGGTGGCGGTCATTTCTTCAAACTTCGCTCCGTTTTTGTCCGTTCCGCGAAGTTTTAGAGGAACGTGCAATCGGACGCGAACCTCAGTGCGAGGTGTATGAGTTTTGCGCACGGCCAGCTTCGCCAGGCAGGCCCTTAGCGCCTCGAAATCGATAGGCTTTTCGAAATAGCCGGCGGCGCCCAACTGTTGGCAATACTCCCGGGTCTGTCCTCCGCCCTCTCCACTTACAATGATTACCGGAATGATTTGCGTTCGGCTAAAAGAGGTAAAAGTTTGACAAAGCTCATAACCGGAATACTTTGGCATACGCAGATCCAGAAGGATGGCGTCCGGCTTATGCTCCATGGCCAGCGCCAGGCCTTCCTCGGGCTCGCCTGAGTCGATAATTTCGTAGTTGTCGCTCAGCTCGAGACGCATCAGGCGGCGCAAAGATTCGTCGTCATCCACCAACAACAGTTTGGGCATTATTGATTTCTCCTAACGGCTCAAGTGTGTATCCAGTCCGGCCGGTTGCAATTCGCCACGCGAAGCGACGGGCGATTTCCTTCCACCGTCCAAGACTTCGCGGATCTTTCGAATGAGGACCTCTTCCGTGAACGGCTTGTGCAACAGGTTGGTTCCCGGATCCAAAACGCCATGGCCGGCGATGAAAGAGTCGGTGTAACCGGACATGTACAGAACTTTCATGCCCGGCTGGCGCGGCAATAATTGCTCCGAAAGCACACGCCCATTCATGCCCGGCATAATGACATCGGTCAGAAGTAGGTCAAACGTGCCCAGATAGCCAGCCACAACTTCCATGGCTCTTTCGCCGCTCTCAGCAGTCATCACGTGGAATCCGGCGGATTCAAGAAAAGTGTGCGCAAGCTTTCGCAGAGGATCGGCGTCTTCTACCAAAAGAATCGATTCGGAACCGCGCAGCTTTTCTTCGGTGTCGTTTTTCTGTTCCTCAACCAACACTTGCTCGTTATGTCTTGGGAGGTAAACCTGAAAAGAAGTCCCTTCTCCAAGCTTGCTGTCCACCCAGATGTAGCCGTTGCTCTGCTTAACGACGCCGTAAACCGTGGCCAATCCTAGACCAGTGCCTTTACCCCGTTCCTTCGTGGTGAAAAACGGTTCGAATATGTGCGCAAGCGTTTCACTGTCCATGCCGGTTCCCGTGTCGGTTACCGACAACATGACAAAGTGGCCTGTCTTGGAACCGGGGTGGCTGCGGGCGTACTCGCGATCGAGCTCCACGTTGGAGGTCAGGATTCTTAACTTGCCACCTACCGGCATCGCGTCCCGCGCGTTTACGGCCAGATTCATAATCACTTGCTCAATCTGGCTCTGGTCCGCTTTTACCTGCCCGAGTTCGGAATCGAGGACCAACCGCACTTCGATGTCTTCGCCGAGCAGCCGCGGAAGCATTTTTTCCATGTCCGTGGCGAGGGTATTCAGATTCAAGACGGAAGGCGTCAAGACCTGCTGGCGGCTGAACGCGAGCAGCTGCTTCGTGAGGGAAGCGGCGCGTTGCCCAGCTTTCTCGATTTCAAGGGCGTGATCGAATAGCGCTTTGCTTTCCGTCAGTTTCCTCTTTAAGAGTGCACTGTAACCGATGATGACTCCGAGCAGGTTGTTAAAGTCATGGGCAATACCGCCAGAAAGCCTGCCAATCGCTTCCATTTTTTGGGCCATTCGCAGTTGCCGCTCGAGTATTCGTTTTTCAGTTACGTCCTCGGCAAATACTTCAAAATATGCCGGCGATCCGTTTCCTTCACCGCCACGGCGGCCAGAGCAACGCACAGTGATCGGTGTGCCATCCTTGCGCTTCCACTCCATTTCCATGTCTTTGAATTCTTCCGCACGAATGAGCTGGTCGATCATGCGTTGGTACTCCCCGGCCTGCCGAAAAATATCATTCGCCAAATCGCTGTGAAGCAGTTCTTCTTCCGATTCATATCCGAGCATTGTTTGAAGCGCCGGATTGACTTGCAGCAAACGAGCTTTGGCATTGGCCCGAAAGATACCGTAGGGAGCATCTTCTACGACCGTCCGGAATCCAGTCTCGGATCGTCGCAGGGCCTCTTCGGTCTTTTTTCGCTCGGTAATATCCCGGTTCACGATTACCAGCTTTTCTGGTTCGCCCTTGGCATTACGGATTACGCTGGACGTAGATTCGATAAACAGCCAGTTGCCATTCTTGTGGCGAAAGCGATATTCCAAAGTCTTTCCACTGCCCCGGACGCGAGCCTCCTCGGCTGCTTTCCTGACCTGCTCGCGATCGTCGGGGTGGATCTGTTCAAAAGCGGAAGAAGCTTGCAATTCTTCGGGCGAATAGCCCAACACCGATTGGTAGGAGAGGCTGTTATAGATTCGTCTTCCTTCCATATCTACAACAGCGATCATGTCGGCGGCATTTTCGCTGATCAGGTGGAATAACGCTTCCCGTTCCAAAAGCTGTTTGCGAATCTGATGGATCAGACGGTGTTGGTAGATTGTGTAGAGATCGAAAAGAAAGACCAAAGCCACTAATCCCCGGATGACTTGAGGAAAAAAGTTTTGGTCGAGGAAATCGTGGCGAATTTGTGTGCCGGGAAGGAGGAAAGAAACCAAGCCGCCTGTCAGCAACAGAGTGATCACCAATGCGACTGCCCATAGCCACCATTCTCGGCGCTCCATCAGAGCAAAGTTGGCGCGGGTCCGGATAGTCGCATCGGGACTTTTTGAGTTGCAAACGTCTTTGCTTGTTGTCGGTCGCACGTTTTACGTTGGGCGCCGCCTCTACCCTGAGGTTTTCACGCTGCTTCGGAAGAGGTTTGCGATGTTTACACGGTCGCCGATCCGTGCGGATTCTCTGTGCACCACGGTGGCCATGCCGACGCTCTTTTTTGAAAGGCCTGTCTCATAAGTTGCTCAAAAAACAATAAGATACAGCTCGATGACAACAACTACGATCAAAGCCGCTGGCCCGTTTGTCTTATCCAGGACAGAGTGCACCAACTTTGAACAGCCGATCATTGAGCGCTGCATTGTACCGAAACAGTGCCGGTAACTCTGGCTGCTCAGGAGCAAGTTGTCGGAGAAAAATTATGCTCACAGAACTGCCCCAGCTTGGAACATTTTTGATCCGAACGATGCTCGCTTAGATTCCAAGGCTTACACCGATTCTTTCCTTGACACGTTATTAAGTAGCGCTCATACTCCGCGTACCCCCTTTCAAATTTATCTTCAATGTGAGCTTATGCGCATCCTTGTCGCTGAAAATGATTTGCCATTGGCAGATTTTCTTTGCAAGAAATTGGAAGCAGAACAATTTACTGTTGATTTGATTCCGGGGACGCAAGAGGCGGAACACCTAGTCGCTGAACGCTTTTGTGACCTGGCACTGCTGGATCTGGCTTTGCCTTGCGCCGCCGGCGTAGACGCTCTGCGGCACATCCGTGCGAAAAAACCGCAGTTACCGCTGGTGTTCCTCACTTCGCTTGAAAACGTCGATGAGCGGGCCCGCTGCCTTGACGCTGGAGCTGACGACCTAGTTCCAAAACCGTTTGCATTCACTGAATTAGCCGCGAGAATCAGGGCCGTTCTGCGCCGCGGAAGCCAGGCCTCGCGGGCCCAGCTGCAGGTAGAGGATCTGGTGATGGATCGGCTGAGCCACAGTGTGCACCGTGCGGGTCACGCCATTGATATGAGTCCGAAAGAGTTCGCGCTGCTGGAATTTCTGATGCGCCACGCCGGGCGTCCCGTCAGCCGCTCGACGATTGTCGAGCAAGTGTGGCGGCTGAATGTGGAAACCATGACCAACGTGGTGGATGTGTACATCAACTATCTGCGTCGCAAGGTAGATGCGGGGTATGACCGGCCCCTGATTCGAACGATACGCGGCACCGGATACCAAATTGGCGCGGACGGTTTTGCTTCATAGCCTAACGATAAAACCGGCTTGAAAAGGTTCAAAAGAAAAAGCGCCCCGAAATGTCCGAGGCGCTTCGTTGATCCAGAATTGCGATCATGCTATCTGGGCTTCTGTACTCCATTCGATTCCGGCAGCAGTGACGACATTCCCATCGCCTGACTGGCAGAACGAGATCCCGGCTCGAGCGAAAACAGGCCTTCCGTTGCAGAGACTGCAACGAGGGAACCACTGCGGCCAGCGCGCACCAGCGGAAAATAACCTTCGGCAAGAGGATCATTCACCTTTTGCCAGGTCTTGCCGGCATCGTAAGAAGCTACTAATCCATGCCGCTGGAGCGAGGCCAAGCGTGAGTTGCCCGCGCCTGCGGCATCCTGAAATTGCAACTCGCGGATATCCGCGCGGCTCCAGTTGCGACCTGCGTCGTGCGAAGTGTAAAGACCCATATTCGATGTGATGAACAGATTCTCGTCGTCCATACGACGCAGGTGAAGATTTCCCGCTGCGGCGAAGGAAAGTTCTTTGGCGTCCCAATGAGAGCCACCGTCGGCCGAATAGAGCAGGTTTTTCTGAGAAACGGCCCACACTTGCGAACCGTCGTTGGAGACTTCGAGGGACTGAGCCGGCTGTTTTATTAGCGCATCGGTGGAGACGAGCTTCCACATCGCGCCCTTGTCTTTCGAAACGAGCACACCGCCGGTTGTTGCTGCGAACCATTCGGAGCCGCCAAAGGTGAGTTCATTTACCTGGAATGCGAGAAGCTGTGGAACCACTTTTTTCGCTAACGGCTTCTTGGCAGTGGGGACAGGTCTCTTTCCCTTTGCCGCTTTTGCGGTTGATCGCGAAGCGACTGTAGCAACCGGTTCCGGGACGAAGAGCCCGGCCTTAACCCATTTGCCAGGCGTCTCTTCGTATTTCATCAGGCCGCCGTTGGCTAGCGAAGCCCACCAGCCGGTCGGCATAGCGTAAACGTGGCGAACGTCAGAGCGCTTCAATCCGGGCCCAAGCGTGGTCCAACTTGCGCCGCCGTCTTTGGTTGCGAGGAAAGCGTTAGTGTCAAAGGTGAGCACGGCAAGCGCGCGATCTGGATGTTCGCGATCGATGGCCACATCGACTACGTGTTGATGATGGAATCCGCCGTTCGCGGCGACGAAAGTCGCGCCGCCGTTCTCGCTGATTTGCACTCCTTCGCGTTCAGTTCCCAGGATCACACGCTGAGGATTTTTGGGGTCAATCAAAATTGCGTTTACGACCCAATCGCCCGGCGTAGTGCGCTTCCACTCGCCGCCCTCGTTCGTAGTTTTCCAAAGGCCACTGGTGGTGCCGGCATACAAGGTATCTGGATGCTGGGGATCCTGCTTGATCAGTTGGGTGCGGCGGAACACGAATGGAATACCGCTGTAGCGCTTCCAGTTTTGTCCCGCATCAAGGCTGTGGTAAATGCCGGAGCATGCCGTAGCGTGTACGTTGGACGGGTTCGAAGGGTCAACCACGATGCTCATAACGTCCGAGTCGTCGATCATGCCTTTGACTACGGGTGACCAGTTTCTTCCACCGTCCACGGTTTTCCAGGGCAGATGGTACGTGCCGGCATAAATGATGTTTTCGTCGCGAGGGTCGAACGCTACGGAGTCAAAATTTCGCAGGTCTTCGTGGTTCGCTGGAGTGATGCGTTCCCAGGTATTTCCGTCGTCTTTGGAACGATAGACCCCGGTGAGAGAACCAGCGACAAAAAGTTTGGGATTCGTTGGAGCCTGCGCGAGCGCGCGAACCGTCTCTTTCGGCAGACCAATCAGCTTCCAGCTGCGGCCGGCGTCATCGCTGCGGTAAACGCCACCTCCGCCGGAATACAGAGTCCATGTACTTGCATACAGGCGATTCGAATCTCGGGGATCAACGAGGATATGGGTGATCACATCGTCTTGCCCAGTACCGATGCGGCTCAATATGTTCCAGTGCTGGCCTTCGTCAGTCGAGGCAAAGACATGACCGTCCGATGTTCCGAGATAAATTTTGTTGGCATTGTGCGGGTCCGCTTCCAGAGAAATGACCGTGCCGCCCGCTGGTCCAACCTGCCGCCATTGCTGCGCTGGAGTAGCGACACCTACCGCCAAGCCCAGAGCTAAGGCTAACGTCCACTTTGAGGTCATACGCGTTCGATTCTCCCAGAGCGCAGGGTGCGCCGACAAGCTGAGAGTCTAAGGAGGTTGCGAGAAAGACGCGACTGTACTGATGGTCAGATTTGGGCCAAGGCCGTTATAGTTCTAGTACTCCGTTGGGGGCGCTCTTGGTGCGACAACTTTCTTTCCAATCAAGGGTTTAATGAAATGAAAGGGTCGTTTATCCTCCACCGGGCGCCCTACTAGGCTTCGGACTCATCGTATGGCAGCCCAGCTCGAGCGGACAGGGATGAGGTTTTATGAAAACTAAATGGATATCGAAGACGGAATTTTCCCTGCTGGTTCTGGCAGGTCTCTTGGTTTTTGGTGTTAGCGCAACGCGCGCCCAAGACGCTCCACCGCAGCCTGATCAAAATGACAACGGCAGCTACAGCGCTCCCGACAACAATGCACCTGATGGTGAGGGCATGAATGGTCCCGATAATGGGCAGGATCCGCCTACGCGCGTGGCACGGTTGAGCTATGCGGATGGATCGGTTTCTTTCCAGCCTGGCGGACAAGGTGATTGGGGAAACGTGACCCGCAATCGCCCGGTGAGCGTAGGAGATAAGATTTGGTCCGACAATAACTCGCGCGCGGAGATACAAGCAGGCGAGGCTTCCATCCATCTTTCCAGCATGACCGCCCTTTCCTTTTTGAATCTCGACGAACAGACTACCCAGATGAGGCTAGCGGAAGGAACGATGAATTTTCGCGTACGCGAGTTGCGCGAGGGCGATGTCTATGAAGTGGACACGCCAAACGTTACATTCACGGTAACGCAAGCCGGTGCATTCCACATCGACGTGAACGAAAATGGCGACGCCACCCGCATCACGGTAATCCGCGGAGAAGGACAAGTTGCTGCCAATGGGCAGACCTACACGATTCACATGGGGGAAAGCGGCGAATTTAACGGCACAGACAATGTGAGTTATCTGGTTAGTGCCGCCCCGGAACCAGATGATTTTGATCGCTGGTCGAACGATCGCGACCTGAGAGAAGACAATTCCATCTCCGCGCGATATGTTTCACGCGAAGTACCCGGCTACAGCGACTTGGATGACAATGGTACCTGGAACGAAGAGCCGGATTACGGCCCCGTCTGGTATCCCTCCGATGTCAACGTCGGATGGGCTCCGTACAGTTATGGCTACTGGAGCTATATCGGACCTTGGGGTTGGACTTGGGTAGGGTACGAGCCTTGGGGCTTCGCCCCTTATCACTACGGACGATGGGCGTTCATCGGCAGCCGTTGGGGATGGTGCCCCGGTCCGTACTACGCTCGGCCAATTTATGGTCCCGCGTTCGTTGGATTTCTCGGCGGAGGTTTTAGCGTCGGTTTTGGCTTCGGCGGCGGAATCGGCTGGTTCCCGCTTGGGCCGCATGAGCCATTCCGTCCCTGGTATCACACCAGTGCCATTTATTTCCGCAATGTGAATTTCAACAATACGCGCTTCCGAAATTCAGTTTTTCTGAATAACCGCGCTGGCAGCTTTAATTATGCATACGCGCACAACGTTCGCGCGGTCACGGTTTCTTCGCGCAGCACTTTCGTAAGTGGACAGACAGTTAATCGGGGAGCTTTCCATGTAACGGAAGCCTCGCTTCGCGGAGCTCACGTTAGCAATCGCGTGAATGTGTCGCCGACGCGGCAAAGTTACTTTGGCGCAGCGGGAATGCATGGCAACATCGCGCGGCCTTCCGCTGCGATTCAGAATCGCCCGGTAATGGCGCGCACCACACCGGCAGCCGCTGCTTCACGTATGCCCGTTCGTACTTTCAATGGGAACGTCGGCGGCTCGCGTGGCGCGGCAATCGGCCGCAGCGCGCAAACTGGCGGGGCGGCAAATCGAAATCGGCCCTCGTTTTCGCAGGCCGGCCAACCCAACTCCGGCTTTAATGCCGGGACGTCGTCGCGCCAACGGGAACTCTCCAATGACAAGCCGCAGTCGCACATGCGCAACGCACCTAGCGATTCCGGAACAAGCGGGCGCGCAAACACTGGAAACACGCGCAATTGGGAGGCGCAAGGCAATAGCACGGACCGCGGACGCGCCCCGGCGGGATTTGGCTCCAATACAATGACACGTTCAGATCGGCCGCCCTCGGCATCGACCGGACCCGGCAACCGTTCCAATTTTCCAGCCAATTCGAATTCTGGCGCTGGAAATACGCGGTCCTATTCTCCACCGCAGCGCAATTTTGGCAACTCCAACACTGCCAACATGAACGGGCGCTCACCATCGAACAATACGAATGTTCCTCGTGGCAATTCGCTGCCGCGTTCTTACTCGCCGCCGCGATATTCACAACCGCCGAGAACTTCTTCGGCTCCGCAGCGATCGAGCCCTACAGCAGGCCGCGGATCATCGGCACCTCGTAGTGCAGGCGCACCTCATAATTCGGGTGGCGGCTCGCACGGTGGAGGAAGCAGCCACGGCGGCTCTCCTCATGGCAGGAACTAAGTTCGAAGCAAAAAATTATTAATCTAGCGGGGCTGGCCATGCGACCAGCCCCTTTTCTTGTTTTAGCGCCATTGTCCACCGCAACTCCCCGAGTAATCGGGGGTTGTATCAGGCAGACCCGCCGGTGTCAGGTGATTCTGGTTTAGAAACTCAAGCAATTGCCCGATAGTGGCGGTTCGGCACTCTGATGCTATGGTTAGGGAAACTCGCGATGCCCCTTCCCAACAAACTGTATGCGAGGACAGGCCTGGAAAATTGGTGCTTCAGGAGAGATTAGACATGAGACATAACTTCGCACGATGGGTCACGCTGTTCGTTGCAATGTTTGCCGTGTCATTTTTTGCAAACTCAATCCGCGCTGCCGATGACGATGATCCGCCCGCTCGCGCCGCGCGCCTGAGTCTGACTCAAGGCTCAGTTTCTTTCGAACCTGGTGGAACGGATGATTGGGTCGAGGCCGTGGTTAACCGTCCGATGACAACAGGAGATAAACTGTGGGCTGATGCCGACAGCCGCGCCGAAATCCGAATTGATTCCTACGCTCTGCGTCTGGGACCGCAGACTGGATTTTCGTTTCTCAATTTGGACGACAATGTGGTGCAGGTCCGGTTGACTGAAGGCTCGCTGAACATTCGTGTCCGGCGGTTCGATGAAAACCAGACTTTGGAAATCGATACGCCAAACCTGGCGTTCAACGTTCTTCGGCCGGGGTCCTATCGCGTTGATGTCAACGAAAATGGCGACGCCACGCTGGTCACTGTTCGCGATGGACAGGGCGAAGTGACCGGAGGCGGGTCCGCTTATCCGATTCGCGCCGGTGAGTCCGCGAACTTTACCGGCACGGACCAACTGAATGCCGATGTCGAAGGCATTGCCGAAGGCGACGATTTCGATCGCTGGAGTAACAGCCGCGATGAGCGCTGGGAACATTCTGAAGCAGCGCAATACGTATCGGATGATGCCGTCGGATATGAGGACCTCGATGAATATGGCGGCTGGCGTCCGGTGCCCGAGTACGGCACGGTCTGGTTCCCTCGCGGTGTGGCCGCGGACTGGGCCCCATACCGCTACGGGCATTGGGCTTGGATTTCACCGTGGGGATGGACGTGGGTCGATGATGCACCGTGGGGTTTTGCTCCATTCCACTATGGCCGTTGGGTTGTAGTTGGCGGTGTCTGGGGATGGGTCCCGGCGCCTCCGCGGCCTCGCGTGGTCACAGTAGCCTATGTTCGGCCCGTTTATGCGCCAGCGTTGGTTGCCTGGGTTGGCGGCCCTCGGTTCGGCGTGGGAGTGGCTGTTGGCGGCGCTGCTGCTGGAGTGGCGTGGTTTCCGCTTGGTCCGCGCGACGTTTATACTCCCTCCTATCACGTCAGTGAACGTTACGTGGAACGCGTAAACGTTTCGAACACGGTAATCGTAAACCGCACCCAAGTCACCAACGTATACAACAACGTCTACGTTAACAAAACGGTAAACGTAACTAACGTTACCTACCAAAATCAGCGCGCAAACAACGCCGTTACCGCCACGTCCCAAGCTTCCTTCACGAGCGCGCAGCCTGTAGGCCGCAATCGGGAGCGCGTTGACGCTCGCGAAATTGCTTCAGCGCCAGTTGCTCCGGTCACTGCGGTCGCGCCGCAACAGCGTAGTTTTGCCGGTGCGCAGCCTGCGAAGGCGCGTCCTCCGGCCACTGCTATGAACCGCAACGTTGTTGCGAAGACGGCACCACCCCCGGCTCCCGCTCCAGTTGCGCAACAAATGAAGGCAGTGCAGGCGAATGGCGGCCGGCCCGTGGCCGTATCGCAGATTCGAGCGAGTCAACCGGAACCGGCTAAGGCAACAGTGAGGGTGGCTCCCCCAGCGAAAGCAGCAGCGCTCCCGCCGAAGGGTCCGGGTACTAACCGGCCCGGCCAACCCGCTCGGCCCGCTCAACCAAATCAGCCGGCCACAGCACAACCGAACGCGAATCGTCCGGGGCAACCCAGCAATCCGAATCAGCCTAGCGCGAACCGGCCGACAAACACGCCTCCGAACAACACAAATCCGCCAAACGCGAATCGGCCTGCGAATCAGCCCAATCCGAATGCAAATCGGCCCGCGGAGAACCGGCCCCCAAATGCACAACCGAATAATCCGAACCAACCAAACGAGAATCGACCGAACGCAAACCGGCCACCGAACGCGCAACCTAATCCAAACCCGCCGAACGCGAACCGGCCCCCAAATGCACAACCGAACAATCCGAACGAACCAAACGAGAATCGACCGAACGCGAACCGGCCACCGAACGCGCAACCTAATCCAAACCAACCGAATGCGAACCGGCCCCCAAATGCACAACCGAACAATCCGAACCAACCAAACGAGAACCGACCGAACGCGAATCGGCCTCCAAATGCACAACCTAATCCAAACCCGCCGAATGCGAACCGGCCCCCAAATACGCAACCGAATAATCCGAACCAACCAAACGAGAATCGACCGAACGCAAACCGGCCACCGAACAATCCGAATGTAAATCGCCCCGCGGAGAATCGACCGCCGAATAGCCCGAATGCAAACCGCCCTCCGGAGAACCGCAACCCGAACGAGCGTCCGCCTGCCGCGCGGCCGAACTCAGAACCGCCAGCTCAGCAACAGCGCCCACAACAGCAGCCGAAAACTCAGCAAAACCAACAAAAAGAAAATCAGAAACCGCAGAAGGAAAACAAGCCGCCACAAAAGGAAAACAAAGAGAACAAGGATAAAAAGGACCGCCCACCTTCACGGTAGCGGCAGTATTTTCGCATACGAAAAGGAGCGGCTCTGTGCTGGCCGCTCCTTTTTATTTTCACACACGCCAGCGAATCGCACTTCGCCGGCGGAACACCACCTGTGTTATCTTCTGGAAATCCCATGTCTTCCGCACCGCTTACATCATTCGATTTCAGGAGAGCCCTCGGCCACTTTGCCACTGGGGTCACCGTGGTTACTGTCGAGACGGCGCCTCGGCGCGTGCATGGCATGACCGCGAACTCGTTTACTTCGGTTTCACTAGAACCGCCACTCATCTCGGTCTGTGTGGACCAGCATGCTCACCTGCTGCCACTGGTCAAGGAGAAGAGAGTTTTTGGCATCAATGTATTAAAGGAAGATCAGCAAAAACTTTCGGAATTTTTTTCTCGAGCGGAGCAGCCAGAGAGTGAAGAAGCAAGCCTGAATATCTGTTTCCGTTGGACACAGGAAAAAATTCCGTTACTGGAAAATGTGCTTTGCCAGGTGGCTTGCCGCCTGAATGCCACCCATATTGCCGGCGATCACACCATCGTGATTGGCGAGGTGCTCTACGCATCGCTGTTTACGGGCCATCCGCTTCTTTTCTTCCGCGGTGAATATGCTCGCTTCAAGTCCTGAATCGATCTCAGGCATGCGTAAATCCGGCTCGCGTCTCTCGCTATCGGTTTCTTAAGCGAAGGAGGGCGAAGGAAAAAGTGCGGGCCTCGTGTTTCTTTGATCAGCGTCTACAGGGGCGGTTGAAATTCGTTTATGATAATGACCGCCTGGAGGTCGAGCCGCAACCTTGTCTCACAACGGGAGGGAAGAACAATGAAACCATTTTGGATGACGCTTTTTCTCAGTGTGACTTTTGTGATTTTGCCGCAAGCGGTCGCGCACGATCGCGATAACGCGATGCGAATTGTGCGGTTGGAGACTAATTCAGATCAAGGCGGGCGCCCCGACTATGATCGGCCTTACGCGGGTGATTATCCGCGCGTGAAGGTCGATACCGATGGCAAGGGCTATTTTTCGAGCCGTTCTGTCAATAGCAGGCGACTGGACCGAGGATATGTTGATACGAGAGGCGAACCGTCGGTCACGCTACGAGGTAGGAATGGCGTTAGCATTACGTTTTTCGGCCCCGTTGTAGATTTCGATGGCGGACAGCAAATCACTCTGCGGATAAAATCGAGCGATCGCGGCGACGCTCGCGGCCGGGCGACCATCCGGCTCAATCGCGATCGCAATGAAGTGGAGGCCATCAGCCTGAAGGGATCAATGGCTAACGGCGATTTTCGGGGCGAGTTCAATCGGAATCGATAATGCAGCGACAGCAACCGCGAACCCTTTGCTCGTCGCGGGTGGAATATGCCAGCACCATCAGTGATGCCCTGCGATGGAATCGCGTTTGATGCCGTACTGAGTGCCCCACTTGTCCGTCATCTGATTGCGGATTTCCCATAACTGCGGAAAAAACTTGTGCCGCATCCCTTCTTCCAGGATTTCCACCGGACGTCCTTTCAAGGACTTCGATTCGAATCCGATGGTTCGGTGAATCAACTGCATATGCTCGAACCGGAATTTTTGAAATAGCTCATCGAACTCGGCCAACGCTTCCGCCACCACGTATGCGTCGCCATGGCTGTACTCCGAATCGTAAATCTTCTCCACCGTCAGCCCATGCTTCGTCAAATAATTCTGCTCGAAGGAATTCCAGATCGGCTGGTACATTTTCAGCAAAGTGCGAAAACCCGGCGACTCCTGCCCGCTGCCATTTCCCAAACGCTCGCGGATGACCTGATACTCTTTTGGCGACATCGTCTCCAGCAACGCGATCTGCTCGCTCATCATGCGCTGCGTCGTGTGTATGCGCCGGAAGAGCGTCAGCACTCGATTAGTGTTTTCCTGTTGCAGATATTCATCAATGTCCAGCAGAGTGTAGGCGATCAGCTTCATCCACAATTCTTCCACTTGGTGCACGATCTGGAATTGTAGTTCGTCCTTGTTGCAAAGTTCCGCGTAGTCCGTCTGGCAGGCCAACAGCGTCTTTGTGCGCAGATATACTTCATAGTCCAGCGTCCCTTCTCCATTCATGATGGCGTAGAACTGCTCTCTGTTCACGTCGTCCTCCCGAACGCAGCGGATACAGCTGATACCATACAGAAAGTAACTCCGGCAGCACGAATATCAAGCGTAGCGCAACTCAGGGAACGAAGGGACTGTCGAGATCCGGTTCGCACATGAGAGATATCCTCTTGAACCAGCGAGAAGGTTGAAGACCAGGGATGTGTTGTCCGCAGAAGAGAATAACTCGATGATATTTCCAGCAAGAAATTGATTCCCCAACGGCTTACTTTTGCCGATTAGCGCCCCACGGCCGATTACTGAAAACAGTCTTTCCGCCAGACTTCGCTATTTCGAAATAGGGTGAATTAAGAAGGTTCAAATATTTTTCGCCGGCTTCGTCAAAGACGACAAAGAAGACTCGGCCTTGGCCTAGCCAGATCTTTCGGAAAGACGAATTATCTTCGAATATTGGCGGACAGTCCGGGAAAAGCGATCCATACCAAAGATTGTCGGTGCGGCCATTCAAAATATGCAGTTGCTGGCCAGTGTAAAAATTAATGCTGGACGCCTTCGAGTGTTCTCCGTCAACGACAATGACGTCGCCCGGGTGGAATTCTTTCGTGATCGCAATGGCCAGATTTTTTGATCCGAGCACCGGATAAAACGTGATCAATGCCAGATGAACGGCGAAGAGTAGAACTGCCATCATCGCAGCGAGGGACAAGTTCGCTCTCATAGCGAGACGGCGCCTCCGGAACCACCAGTTCGAAAAAGTTCCTAGGAGAAATCCTATTCCGGTAAGGACTAAGGGAAACCGGAACAGACTCATGGACTGAGAAGTGAGGTCGAAAAGGTGTCCTAGGGAAAGAGTGTACATATCTGGATTAGAGCGCAGGAGATCCGCGATGTCCGCGTCCGGACTGGTCGGCGGCGCTTTGATGGCGAGACCGATTGTTACGAAACCGACGAGACATCCAATCGCCAAAAGAATTCCCGAACCTATGCTGCCGAGACGACGTTCGGCGCTGTCTGACGGGGAATTTTCCTCGCGCGAAAGCCAAATTCCGGTCAGCAGAGCTAACGCGGGGAGTGCGGGCAGCACGTAATATTCTTGACGAGTGGAGAAACTGAAGAAAACAAGTATAGCCAAAGCCCAAACGGCTAATAACAGCACGACTCTTTGCTCGCGGTCCAACTTCGTCGCTCCGCGCACACGTCGCCAGAATGCCGGAACTTGGCGAAAACTGAACAGCACATAGGGGCTCCAAGGCGCCAGCCACAGCAATATGAGCGCCCAAAATATCAGCAGCGGAACCTTATCGTAATCGCGGGGCACCCGCGTATTCAGATAGCGGTTGATCTGTTCGTTTATAAAATAAAACCAGAAAAATCCTTTAGCTTCACCTTGCGCGGGATTGCGCAACGTGGCAAGCACATGCCATGGCGCAGCAATCGCCAGGAACACAGCCAAGCTAGAAAACAAATGTAGTTTCAAAATGTGCTGCAAATTGCGGATCAGAAGGAGATAGCACGAGAAAATAAGGATAGGGAACACGATACCGATCAGCCCTTTTGTAAGGACGTTCAAGGCCGTAACCACTCCGAGCAGCCAACACAATGCACGTGGCGGCACCTTGTTATCGAATGTTCGAACAAATAAGTGTACGGTCAGCGTCAGCCACAGGCAGACCATGATATCCGGTATAAAGAAACGCGTGTACAGGTACGATCCGACCGAAGTCGCCATGACAAGCGCAGCGAAGAATCCCGCGTCTTCGCCGGCGATGTCGCGACCCATCCAGAACACCGCCAGGAACAATGCAAGAGCGGCTAGGCTCATCGGCAAACGCACGGCGAATTCCGAGATCCCGAAAAGGGCGTGGCTCGTCGCGTTGAGCCAGTATGGAAGCGGCGCCTTGTCCAGATAACGGATGCCGTTGACGTACATGGTCACGAAGTCGTGCCGCTCAAGCATTTCGCGCGCGGCTTCCGCGTGTCTCGCATCGGCGTCATCGAGCAGCGGCGGGGAAAAAAGGCCGGGCACGTAGATCAGGGCCCAAAATATGATGATGCCCGCGAGCATCAAGGGGCTTCGTCCGGCGGTCTGATGCGAACGCAGGCTCTGCGTGGAAGGCCCTAAGTTCTCCAAGTCGGCTCCTATTGCTTTGGAAAACGGTCGGTCGGTTGTCCGAGTGGTTCGGGATCTTGCTGTCTTTGCGGCTGATGAAGAGCGCCAAGGACCTGATACAGAGCGCCTCTTGTATTGCGCTCGTGAAAATGGCGTACTAGCATTTCCGCAACCAGTCCCAGGGCAACCAGTTGTACTCCGCAAACGATTAGCACGGCGGCAAAAATGAGTAATGGACCATGCTCCCTGAAGACTTGTACGCCCGACACCCAGCTTAGGAGAAGCCAGAGAGAAATCATGCCGCCAGAAATTCCGGCGACAAGACCCGCGGTCCCAAAGAAATGCAGGGGACGAGACAAATACCGCACCAGGAATCGCACCGTTAGCAGATCAAACAAAAATGGCAATTTGCTTGAAAATCCGTACTTTGAAACGCCCTTCTCCCGGGGTTGCGTGGTGAGCGGGACTTCTGCGATGGTGCACCCCTGTTGAAACGCAAGAATGGGAATGAAACGTTGCAATTCTCCGTACAACGGGACGTCGGAAACCAGCTCCCGCCGGTACGCCTTGAAACCTCCTCCGAAATCGTGAATAGGCACGCCGGAGAGCTTTGCTATGAACCAATTAGCCCAACGACCAAGGAGGCGGCCAAGTGGCGTCCCTTCGACTCGCTGCTGCCTCCATCCGCAAACAATGTCGTAACCTTCTTCCAGTTTGCTTGCGAATAATGGAACGTCTTCAGGTGCGTGCTGCAGGTCGCCATCCATGGTGATGATATAGTAGCCAAGCGCCACGCTAAATCCTGCGCAGAGCGCCGCAGACTTTCCAGAGTTTTTTTTAAGGGCGACCAGAGTAACTCGGCCGTCTTCGAGCGCGAGATTTCGTAACAGGGAAACGCTGCCGTCCGTGCTGCCGTCTTCCACAAAAACGCATTCGAACTGCTGGCCTAAACTCTCCATTGTTTCCCGTAAACGTTGATACAGCGGAATAATGTTTTCTCGCTCGTTGAAGAGTGGGATCACAATGGAATAGCGAACGGGGTCTTGTATAAGTGGGCTCATGGGAAGGTAAGCTTTCGCGGCCGGCCGGTCTTACTGAAACCGTTTTCCTTGTCGACCATTTCTCCCGGTCTCAACGGTCGGATGCTCCGGAAGGTCGAGCTGACTCAGCAGAATCTCCCATTTCCTTGCGATGGCTCTTTACTTCGCGCAGCGCGTAAATCGGTTTGTTCTGTGATTCATAGTAAGTCCGCGCCAGCATCTCTCCAAGCAGCCCCATCGACATAAACTGCACGCCGCTGACGATCAACGCAATCGAGAGCAGCAGCATTGGACCATGTTCCTGCATTACTGATAAGTGATAGAAAAGCTTTTTGAAAGCAACATAGGCGCCGATCAGCGCACCCGAGCCTACTCCAGCTAGTCCCAATAAACCAAAAAATTGCAGGGGCCGTGTGGAATAGTCCACCAGGAATTTCACAATCACTAGATCCAGAAACATGCGGACCGTTTGTCGCGGCCAGTTTCTACGACGGCTCTTTTGCGCGTGCTCCATTATCGGAACTTCCGTTATTTTAGCGCCAGTGGTGCTGGCCAGCGCCGGGATGAATCGGTGTAATTCCCCATACAGCTGGATTTCCTGAATGATTTCGCGGCGGTAAGCTTTAAAGGTGGTGCCAAAGTCGTGCAATTCCACGCCAGAAAGTTTTGCCATCATCCAGTTGGCGGCGCGGCTGGGGGTCTGCCGCATCAGCCAACGATTGCAGCGCGCGTAACGCCATCCGCTTACCAGGTCGTAACCCTCTTCCATTTTTTCCAGGAACCGCGGAATTTCTTCCGGGTCGTGCTGGAGGTCGCCATCCATAGAGATAATGATCGCGCCACGGGCGAAGTCGAATCCAGCTTTTAGCGCTGCAGTCTGGCCGAAATTTCGGCGTAGACGGATCAAATTCACGCGGCGGTCGTGTTCGAATATTTCCGAAAGCACCCGAAACGAATTGTCGCGGCTGCCGTCATCCACAAACACCAGTTCGTAGGGCTCGCCAATCGAGTCCATCACTTCCGTAAGCTTCATGTACAGTGGAGGAACGTTTTCCTGTTCATTGAAGAACGGAACGACGATCGAATATCGGACTTCAGTTTCGTTGCTCATGTTATGGATGCGCCAATCTGTTCATAGTTTATCAGGCGAATCCCCAGCGCCGCGACAGTTTTTCGGATTTCTTGGTCTGTCAGTATCTCCAATTCGGTTTGCCGGGAGGCCTGTAGCCGTGTTGCGGTCGTTCGCAGTACCGCGTCGGAGTATCCAGGATGGCACATCAATTCCGTGGTGCCTTCAGGCAAACTCGCGATTAATTGCAGGACGCCTTTTTTGGTGAGCACGCCGGTTTGTGCAATGCCGCAGAAAAAATCTGCGCTCGCGACCCCGAAGCGTTCAGCCATTTCACGGGCATCCCGCGCGAGCAGTTTTAGTCCGCGTGCTTGAATCCCCTGTTTCAGCAAAACACTCGTGGGTTCGGCGCCGCCACTTAAAGCGGCGCGTAGGTTCGAAGCTTCGTGCGCGACGCGCACCGCTTCGATACTATGTTTTTTTGCCAGCCGCAGCGCAATCCCAAACAATCCCGGCAACATCTGCACATGCTTATGACCATCGAGATGAGTGGGATGAATGCCTTCCGTTCTCACGCGTTCAATCTGCGCGTTCCATTCTTTCTCCACTTCGTTTACATCGAGGCGCTTTGTTGTCAATCGAAACAGCAATACCTCCGGACCACCACAAAAATCATTGCGTTCATTCAGCAGGCTTTTCACCTGCACCGCGGGCGCCATCGGCTTTCCGTCGCTTAAGTTGAGATGCACGCCAACTCCCAAGCGGGGAAAATCACGCGCGGTTTTCACCGCATCTTCAAATGCGAAGCCATTGGCAAGCAGCGAGGTGCTGGTCACTATGCCGTTGCGGTGAGCTTCCGCGATTCCGCGGTTCACTCCAAGTGTCCAGCCCAAATCATCCGCGTTGACGATCAGATTTCGCATTCGCCTGCAACCGCTCCCGTTGCACCTTTTCCTGTCCGTTGGTACAGCTACACAATTCCCAACGCGCCCGCGTGCGTACCATTGACCGCGTTTCCCACCAACTCTAGCATGCCAATGAGAGGCAAGAATGCAGGTCAAGACCCCTGAACAGAAACGTCCAGGACTAAAGGATGTTGGAAATCGCTACGGCGAAAAACGCCGCGGCAATCGCATGAATTCACGCGTACACGTGCGGGCGGAATGGGAAGCGGGCGGAGAGCTGAGTTCGGCGCAAGCCGTAACTCGCGTGGTAAACCCGTACGGGTGCATGGTGATCTTGAAACAATCTTTGGAGCTCAACCAACATTTATCGCTGACCAATTTGGCGACCGGCTCCAGCAATCCTTCGGTTATTGTTTGGAAAGGGAGTCCTCGTCCTGAAGGCTGGGAGTATGGAATTGAGCTGATTGCCCCGGACATGGATTTTTGGGGTATGGAACTGTGAAACAGCCTGCAACAACTCGGCAATACGCTCCGAATTCTCCAAAACCCGGATTGACTCGTCCGCTGACTTCTGAAGAACGCCGTCGGGCGCAGCGGGTACTGCTTCGCGTGCCGGTTCGAATCAAAGTGGCAGGGAGGGCGCAGCCGATCGAAGGCGCTACCCATACTGTCAGCGCTACCGGGGCGCTCGTCGCCCTGCCCGAGGCGCTTCCCCAGGGAACCAAGATCAGCATCGAGAACATCAGCACCCAGAAAACGGTGGAAGCTCACGTGCCCCGCCCAGCACAATACAGTACAGAAGGCTCGCTGGTGCCGATCGAATTTATTGGTCCGGCGCCAAATTTCTGGAACGTATTTTTCCCGCCAGTCATCAACTAATAGAATGTGATGGACCATCCATCGCAGTTCTTGGTTCGACACGCCCTGCTTTAGTGAACCGTGACCGTGATTGCGCTTGACGTGGACGCCGCATAATTGGTGTCGCCGCTGTAGTGTGCGGTAATGCTACGAGCAGAGCCGCCCCCTCCACCGCCTCCGCTGCTGGAACTTCCGCCGCAACCGGCCAGGGCGGCTGCTGCGATCATCAGAAACGCCACACCAGCGTATGAGTAGTGCCTCCGGCGCGTAGCCAGTTTACCGGCCAACACGAAGCTCAACATGGCCACGAACATCGCCAGCAAGGCGGCGAGCCGTGCTAGGACAACAAACGGGGTATTGCGCGGACGCGAATCAATGATTCCCGGCGGCAGCGCAGAGAGCGTCGTGGTCAGCTTCGCGGTGCAGGAAGCTCCCGCCGAACTGGTCGCGCCGGCTGGTGTACACGTCGCAGTCGCGCCTAAATTTGCGCCCCCATTCAAAAATTGCACGGTGCCCGTCGGTCCCACCGCCGAATTACTGTTGGTGCTTACGGTTGCAGTCAGCGTTACGCTCCCACCTGAGGTGATCGATCCAATGCTCGAAGTTACGGCAGTCGTCGTGGTCGCTTGTGTGATGGTGATCGATAACGTGTTACTGCTCGCTTGCGATGTGTAGCTACTCGTTGCGTCAGCACTGTACGTAGCGGTGATTGGGTGGCTTCCCACGTTCAGCTGAATCGGCTGGTCCTCTGTGAATCCTCGATCGTTCAAGCGGGAAGTGCTGGAGGCGTTTGGAGTTTGCGCATTCGGAAAATCTTTCAGCGGCTGCCCGTTGTCGAGCAGATTCACCGATCCTGTCGGGCAGATAAAACTTACCGCGCCGGTATTCACGTTTTGGCATGCGGTCCCGCCAGCATTCTCCACGTCCACCCGTAGGATGTAATCCGAACCGTATTGCACGTTTTGTGTTCCAGTGCTAAGCACGGGATTGTTGTTTGCATCAAAGCCGACGAAGCTGACCAGAACCTTGCTGGCCTGTTTTGCAAGGTTGACGCTGAGCGCCGCGGAGTCGCTCTCCGCGTATGTGGGATCCCCGCCGTAATGCGCTTTCAAAGAATACGTTCCGGCAGGCAGAAAAGCCGTACTCACGCTGTAATTTCCATTGGCGTCTGGCGTTGTAGAATCGGCAGGAAACGCGGTGGTGGTATTTTCAAAGATGACCGCGCCGGTGAGCGCGGGGCTTCCGGAACTCTTGGTAACTTTTCCGCTCAAGGTGAAAGCCGTCCCAACCGTGCCCGTGATTGGTGACGGTGAGCTTGCAAGTGTAATGCTCGTGCTGATCAGCGTGGGTGTGCTCCACTTGGTGATGAGATTCGCGACGTTCACAGAACCTAGCCCGGTGGCCAGGTCGTAGCCCGCGATTGCGGGGAACGCCGGATTGCCGTTCGAAACAAGCACGCCGAATCCTCCGCTGCTGATCTTGCTGCAGTTAGTCGAGCCCCCGGTACACGGCACCGAAACGTTGCCCTTCGTGATGTCGTTGAAGACACAAGTTGTATTAGCAGCGCTGCCGCTTGTCCCGCTCGTCGAATTGCAATTGGCGAAGGTTTCGGTCTTCGCCAGTGAATACAAAGTGATGTTGGCGTTTCCTTGTCGCTGGCCGGTTTTTTGATTCACCAGCGCCATGATTCCGGCAAACGTTGGTGCGGCCGCGGAAGTGCCGCCAATCGCCTGAAAATCGTGGAATGGCTGATTGGGTGAAAATTGCGTAAGGTTGCACCCGGTATCGCCGGTGATGTCCTGGTCTGATTCGCACACGATGTAAAAACTCTTGTTCTGCCCGTCGCTTGAAAACAGCGAAACGTCGGGCAGGTCGCGTTTCGTATCGCCAAACCCAGTCTGCCAGGCTGCTTGGGTCTTGGTGTAAATGCTGCTGGGGCCGCCGCTGCCAGCGACAATGTTTAGCGGCGAAGTGGTACTCCCTGCCGTAGCGTTGGCGCACACGGTCAGGTTGCCCGAGGTCGCGGCGTTCGCGCAGGAATCGTTCCACGCAATTTCGGGAATGTAGCCAAGTGCTGAAACCTGTGTAGTCGGATCGTCGGCTGACACCGGTCCCCAAAACGTTGTCTGCTTGCCGGCTTGGTCGAAATCTGTGCCGCCCATTGCCACGTTGTACGGAGTGGACGCAATTCCGCTCACCGCGACGCCGTGTGTTGCCGAGCTTTGTGAATTCGGATCATCGCAACCGGCCGAGCCGTTATCTCCAGCGGAAACTGATACGGTGATTCCTTCGGCTGCAGCTTGTTGCCAAAGAGAATTGTAGAAAGCGTTTCCTGCAGTTTGAAGATTCGCTTCGCAAGCTCCATAACTGTCGCTCATCACTGGAGCTACGTTGTTATCCACGATGTACAGAGCTGACAAATCAACGCCGCCCAAGCCGTCTGTATCGGTAAATCCTGTGGCCACCATGATGATCTTGGCTTTTGGCGCTATGGCTCCGGCCCATTCGACATCCAAATCCGATTCGCCTTCATCGCCGGAAACCAGCCCAGGGTCTGCTCCGTTCAAAATGATTTGTGGATCATTCGCCGGCAGACCAAAAATGCTTCTGAAATCACTCACGTCTTGCGTATTGATATTGGTCTGGGCCACGATTGCGATGCTCTGATTGGTTCCATCGAAAATTGCTGGAACGTTATAGATTTTCTTGAAGTCGGCTGGTCCCACACCGAAAAAAGTTCCATTCACGTCGGTGAAAGTAAAGAGCGGCGTAACTTCTCCAGTCTTCATATTGCGTTGAAATTTGCCGAGTCGCTTGAGCAGTGGCTTTGGATGAAAATTGTGAAGTCCCACTATCCCCGCCACAACCGGAGCAAGCGCTGCCGGAATTCGCGGTTCCTGCATATTTGCAAAATGTTCTTTGCCATTGACGGACAGATGATGAATTTCGGTGTGAAAGGCGTTGCGCACTTGCCCGGCTGTACCGCTAAATTCGATCAGCGTTTTTCCATTGTTGACCTTCAGACCGGAAAAACCCTGTGAAGCCAGCCAATCCTTTACCGCCTGTATATCGGCATCCGCAGGGCCAAACCGCTGGCCAAACTCCTGCGGCGTCAACCACGCATGAAATTTCGGGGAGCCTGGGGTCAATTGTTGCACCAGCAGTTGCTGCAAAATGGTTTCCTGTTCAGAGCTTCGCTGCAGCAACACGTGCATCCTCGTTATTGGCTGCTGGTCGAGCAACAATCCACGGTCATTTTCCGGCCGGGCCATAGGATGGACGTTGCCACGCAGCGTCACGACCTGGTCATTCCGCGGGCTCTCGATAACCCTCGTCTGCGCGGGAGTCTGTCCAAACGCGACGCCTAGGCATAAGCTCGCGCCGATCCATGCTGTAACGACACCCGCCGCATACAAACCTTTACACAGGAAAACCTTCATCGTAGACACACCACCTGCTTGATTTGGAAAACTTGGCCCCGCAACAGCCAGAGTTGCGTCTCTCATTGGAGCACAACTCGAAGTCTTAGGTTGCACTGCCAGCCCCTAAAAAGCCAACAATCTGGAAATCTAGAGGACACTTGGAGTCGGCAGAAAACTCAGTGGAAGGGAAGTGCGCGTAGGTCGAGGTTGCCGCCGGACAGGATAATTCCGATCTTCGGCTTCCGGGTAAGCGAACCACTTCGGCAAATGGACTCAATGACATCGCGCTTGAGCAGCGGAGCTAGCGCGATCGCCGACGAGGCCTCGGTAAGTACTTTTAATCGTTCCCAGATCAGTTGCATTGAACTGACAATCTCTTCCTCGCTAACCAAAAAGATCGCCGAAAGATACTTCTGCAGAATCGCAAATGTCCGCGGTGCTAGCGAAGCGCGCAAACCATCCGCAATCGTGTCGCTCGATTCCAGCGAAATCAGCGTCCCTGCCTGCAGGGATTGATAAGCATCGTCTGCTTTCGCCGGTTCGCAGCCATATACCTGAATATCGGGCTGAATGTGCTTCGCGCTCAGGGCCGTACCGCCCAACAACCCGCCACCGCTCACGGGCGCCAGGATCGCATCGAGAGAGCCGATTTCTTCGAGCAGTTCTTTCGCTGCGGTGGCTTGGCCCGCGATGATTCTGTCGTCGTCATAGGGATGAATCATCGTTGCACCAGTCTCCGCTTGGAGCCGGGCTGCGGCCTCTGTGCGCGCCGAGACGCGCGGCTCGCAAAAAGTGATTTTTCCGCCGTAGGCTTCTACCGCGCGGCATTTCACGGCCGGAGCGTTCTTCGGCATCACGATATAGGACGGCGCTCCACGCCACGCCGCCGCGCACGCCACCGCGGCGCCATGATTTCCGCTCGACGGCGTCACGATCCCGCGCACTACTTCTTCATCGGTCAATGAAAATATCGCATTCGTCGCGCCACGGATCTTGAACGAGCCGGTCTTTTGCAAGTTTTCGCATTTGAAAAAAAGTTCGGCCCCGCACATGACGTCGAGCGTCGCCGAACGGAGCACTGGAGTCCGGTGAATTCTCGGCGCGATCCGCGCGTGCGCCATTTGAATCGCATCCCATGTAGGTGAAGGCATTACCGAACGCGGTTTAGCTGACATTGTCTCCCAACCTTTGACGAGGCCAAAGGTAACCAACTGGCGCTTGCGCGCGCAGGGCGAACAACAAGCGAAGCACTAGGGCATGCTTGTTGCGCTATGTTTCTAGGCACGTTGCTGAATTTCAACTTGACCGGTTCGGCTCGTCTGCTAAGCTTCGCCTAACCCTTCCGCACGTCAAGTGAGCTGCAGCCTCCCTCTCAGGCGCGAAGGAGCTTCATATGGACCTTTCTGAACGACGCCAATTGACCCGCTATCCGCTGCGCACGCCCATCCGCTTTAAGGCCATGGGCCTTGCTGCCGACAAAAGCGAGCACTTCACCGAAGCACTGAACGTCTCGCAAGGCGGATTCTATTTCGCCACTTCGGCTCCCTTGCAAATCGGCATGCCCATTGAAGCCACGCTTCGCATGCCTGCCGAAATCACCGGCGACAAACCTAAAGAAACCCATTGCCGCGCGCGCGTCGTTCACGTGCGAAACGAACCTTACGGCGACGGACGCATCGGTTTCGGGGCGGAAATCGAAAACTTCGTCTCGATGCCACGCCCGGATCGCTGGACGAGTTAGCCGCCCCCAGTTCCTAGCTCGTTGCTAGAAATTTACGGCTGCTTTTCCACTTCCCACATTTTCAAACCGGTCATATACCCTGACTGCGATACTGTGTTCGCCAGGTTTCAGTCCGCTGACGGTGAATGCGTAGTTTTCCTGCTTGCCGTCATTGATTCCCGTTCTCGGTGAAATGAACAGCCACTCGCCGCCATCCACGCTGTATTGTGCACGCTCGATGTTTGATCCCGAATCGGTAGCCGTAAATCCTAGTTCCGCCTTTGTGCCGTTGGCTTTCGATTCAATTTTCGACAAGACCGGTGGCGTATTATCCACTTCAAAGCGCTCGCTTTCTCTTTCGGTTTTCAAGGCTTTATCCGGCGGGTTCGAGGCCGCATCGGTGGCCGCTATCTTCAAATAATAAGCGCCGTCCGCCAGCGTTGTGGTATCGAACGAGTAGAATCGCTGCTCCAGGTTGTCTTTTAGCAACTTCCATTCTTTCTCAGCCTCGCCGCGAAAAAATACCGAGTACTTCAGCTCATCTTCATTGTCATCGTGCGCCGTCCACAAAACCGTCTGATACCCCTTTTGCACGGTTGCTTGAGGAGGCGCTTCGAACTTGGGCGGGTTGCTTGTCTGAGCTTGATTCAGGACTGCGCCACCGAATGGTTGCGCTGGCGGAAACTTCAGCGTTGCAGTTGGTGCGCCAGCGGGAACTAAATTCGGTGGTGCCTGAGCACGAACCCCGGGTTCCTGCAGTGCGATTCCATCAATTACTGGAGCCACGTTCTTTGGTTCATACCCTATGCTGACCCATTCGATCCCGTCGCCCGGCCGGCCGTCGTGAATCACCGCTTTCCACTGTACAAACCGAGCCGAAGGCGCCTCGATCTGCGTTCCGCTGGTTACATAGGGACCGTACCACTTGGACCATTCCTTGCCGGGGTCTTCGGTATTTCCGCTACGTACAAAAATTTCCAGCCGGGGGTTCTTACTATTCGAAGCTTCATTGTTTGCGGTCTTTCCTAAAGGCTCTTCCGGACCCCACCATTCCGCGCGCCCCCAACGAGAAAATAGTTGCGTGTCAAACGACCGCGACTCGTATGTTCCCTCTGGTTCGTATTCCGGTCCCAAGGCGATCAGCTTCCCAGGATTGGCCGTACACAAAAAGATCTTGCCCGTACCGTTGCGCGCGATTCCGGTAATCTGTGCGGAACCCGCTTTTGCCAATTGTGCGAAGATCCCTTTTCCATCGATGGCCAGAAGCGCGCCGGTATTTCCAAGACCGGCCAGCAATCTGCCATCGCCGCCGATCCCCAGCGAATAAACCACATCATCTCGCGAGGTCCACAATTCTTCCGGTGCGCCGTCGGGAGCAATCTTGTAGATCCCGCTGGAAATTTGCGGCGGAAACGGTACGAACGGCGTCTGTGGCTGCCCTGTACCCTGCGCCGGACTTACCACAGTCACGCTTCCACCGGCGGTGACCATTGTTGTTGTCGTCCCCGTTGTAATTGCCGGACTCACCGCGGCATTGTGTTGGCGTTCTCCGATGGCCGCGGCGAAGATCGAGCCGTCCTGCCCGACCGCTAGGGCCGTCACTTCGCGCTTCGAAGTTTCGTATAAAACGAAACCATTGGCGGCTCCCGTGCCTTCTGCTTTCGTCAGTCTCAGAATTCGTCCACTGGGTTCGGTGCCAACGATGACATTTCCTTTCCCATCGAACGCGATCACACGAATGTGTGCTTCATCGCTCGTGTAGAAGAGTTCGCTCTTGCCATCGGGCGTCACTGCATAGATCTGTCCTTTGTCTCCCGTTGCCACGTACAGCGTCCCGTCCGGCCCGAATGCGATGTCCCAGATGTATTTGGTCTTCGGATCGAAAAACACGCTTTTGTCTCCCGAAGCCGATACTTTATAAACTTTTCCGTCCGGCGAAGTTCCCACGTATAGGAATCCCTTCGCATCGAATGCGATCGCTTGCGCGGAAAGCTCGCTCGACTCAAAAGCCGTGGCCGCTTTCCCATTCGCGTCCAGCCTGAAAACCTTAGCCGGCGATCCGCCCGACGCATACGGTGTGCCCTTGGAATCGAGCTTTACTGACCACAAGTACGAAGCGTCCGCTTCCGCCAGCTGGCTGAACTTAGGCGCAAGCTCCAGTCTCCCATCGCTGCGCACGGCGATTCCGTGCGTTGTCCCCTTCAGAAATTCCTCATACGTCGATTGCCGCCATCGCCGTGTGTGCTCCGCCGTTGCGATTCCCGCGCACACTGAAAACAATGCCGCCACCAGGGCGATCGCTAATCCGGCCTTCAATCCCCGCCTGTCCTCAAATCCCATTTCAGTCAGCGCGCCTTTCCTTTTCAGTGGCCCTGATCAAGCCGGTTAGCGAAATAAACCAACCTCTCGGATTCTTGACCTTTGTACTTTCTTGCTTTTATCGCACCGGCAAGTTCAAGGAAATAATTCCAGTCACCGGCCCGGACATCGGCACCGACGCTTCGCTTGCCAACGATTCCCGCAGGATCTGCACGGTTCCCGGAGCCGGCCGCCCATCAACAACATTAATTTGTGAGAGCGGTACATTCGGCAATTCTTTGTCATCCCACAACATCGTTGGTGACGGCACGAACAGCCCGACATATAGCCGATCGTTTTTTCGCTCGCGATTCATTAGCGCGATCAGAGGATCGAGCCCCGCCGGACTTCCTTGTCCCAGCCCCCCGGCGAATCCGCGAGAAGCCCGGTTTATCCAGTCCGCGTCGCTTACCATCACCCGCAGATTAGTACCACGCATCACCTGGTCCGGCACCTTGATGCTCGTCTCTTCAATCCGCGCCACGCCGCGATAGGGCCGCAACAGCACTCGGAGCCGCAAAGTCTCTCCGGGCGAGGCTTCGCCCTTTTCGAGCCACGCACTCTCAATGGAATACGATTGCCGCCCAGGCACGCTTTCCACGTGTGCTGATATTTTTTCCACCTGCACCGCTTCGAACTGATTTGTGAATAGCCGCGTGGTCGCACTCATCATGCTTAGCGCTACGGGCATCCCATCCGGACTCAAGGAGTCCGACGGAGCAAAAGTATTCTCAATTTCTACCGGGGCGTGACCCTTCAGCCGAATTTCCAAGTTTAACTTCAACGTAGTGCCTTCGCCGTACACGATGTTTTGAGTCAGCCCGTTGAAAGCGGTCAGCGCGATAAGCAGAGGCGTCAGTTTGGGATGATTGACCACTTCGGCGCGCACTATCTTTTCTCCGAGTGCCGATTTCGTTGTCAGTTCCAGCGGAATCATCGCTGGCGATGCGCCCAGTTTTCCCGTCACCGCTGTCAGGTGATCGCTTGTAATGGTGCCAATCGGTCCACCGACGTTCACGATTTTCGTCGACGCCAGCTCCGACGAAAGCGTCGTTAGCACCCGGCTGCGCGCCATTGGTAACTGCACATCGCCCAAATTCAAAAACGGATGCCCGCACAAAAATACCCTATCGCCCTGAATTGCTGTCACGGTGCAGGCGGAGTTGATCGAAACGTCGCCTTGCACCAATACCATTCCGGCCATATCGCCCGGCGCCAGTTTGGCGTCGTCGGGGCGTGCTGGCGTTGTTCCGCCTTGAGTTGCTACAAATCCCATGCCGTCCAGCTGGCTTGAAAATTTCTGGATTGCCGACGGCTGAAATCCGGAAAACACCAGCGGCGTTTCGATCGAATGTAGTTCCGCGCCGCCCTGCAGCCCTGCCCGTGTCGCCAGTTCGTTCGAAACCGGAGCCTGCATGGAGTTCCCTGCGTTCGAACCGGGAATTCCTCCGCCCGCAAGCACATCCGCAATCGGTGTGACGCCCGCGATTGGCTCCTTCGTAAAAATTCCCAGCTTCAATGACAGCGCGCCCGCCAATTTTCCGTCGATATAGACGGGGCTTCCGCTCATCCCGGCCACTACTCCCGTGTGCTCAACCTTGGGCCCTTTCAGTTGCACCAAAATGATGGATTGTTTCGGCCCCAGAAAATTCGGCATCACTCCGATAACCTGTAAATCGAATTTTTCCACCTGATCACCGGCAAATATCGTGTAAGCATAGCCTTGCATCCCCGGCTGCACCTGATCGACCGGAATGGTCTGATTCGAAGCCGCCGGAACCTGTGCGCCGCAGGCAGCGGGATACACCAGGGGGTACACCAGACCTGCCATCGCCAAAAATATGGCGAGGAATGGGATTCGATTCATTCGAAAGGACGCACAGAGCGAGCAATTGGCCGGAGACATGAAATTTGATGATACCCGCCGCAGGTACCGGCGTGCAATCCAACCCAAGGGAGCGTAGAAGTAGGCCATCTGCTCTAGCCGTTCTATAACTTGCGCGCCTGAGATACGCGACCAAGCCTTCGTTGACTTGTGTCGACCTGCAACCTAAGATGTCGCCCGGTCCATTCTGACAATTTGGAGTTCCAGGATAAAATGGCGGACTCTTCCTCACTCATGGGACAGACCATCTCCCACTACCGCATCACCGAAAAATTAGGCGGAGGCGGAATGGGCGTCGTCTACAAGGCAGAAGACACGCGCCTTCACCGATTTGTCGCTCTCAAATTCCTTCCGGATGATGTCGCAAAAGATTCCCCATCCCTGGCGCGTTTTCAGCGCGAAGCCCAGGCCGCCTCTGCGCTGAACCATCCCAATATTTGCACCGTTCACGACATCGGCGAGCAAGGTGGCAAGGCATTCATCGCTATGGAATTTCTCGATGGCCAGACATTGAAACATTTTATGGGCGGACGTCCCGTCGAGATGGATCGCCTCTTTGATATCGCCATTGACGTTGCCGATGCGCTCGATGCCGCTCACGCCGAAGGCATCGTGCATCGCGACATCAAGCCCGCTAACATTTTTATTACGAAACGCGGCCACGCCAAGATTCTTGATTTCGGCCTGGCCAAAGTCGCCGCCACAAAAATCAGCGGCTCAGCCGACACCGCTCAAGCCACCGTCGGCTCGGCCTCCGAACAGTTGACCAGTCCTGGTAGTGCTGTTGGCACCGTTTCGTATATGTCTCCCGAGCAAGTGCTTGGAAAAGCTTTGGATGCTCGCACTGATCTGTTTTCTTTCGGCGTGATGCTCTACGAGATGACCACAGCGGTGCTTCCTTTCAAGGGTGAGAGTTCTGGTGCCATCTTCAATGAAATCTTGAATCGGCAACCTGTTCCCGCCGTCCGGCTCAACACTTCGATTCCCGCGGAACTCGAGCAGTTAATCAACAAAGCCATCGAAAAAGATCGTGACCTGCGCTACCAGAGTGCCGCTGAAATGCGCGCCGACTTGAAGCGTCTGAAGCGCGACACCAGCTCCGGCAGACATCGCACCTCTGACGTGCAACGCGAGTCAGACGCCGCCCATTCTCCCGCTACTTCCGGCGTGGCCGCACCGGCCAGCGCAACCGCCGTCGCTCAGCACTCTTCAGGTAGTTCCACGATTGCCGCCGTAGCAAAGGAACATAAATGGAGCACCGCGGCGATCATTGTCATCGTTCTTGTTTTGATGGCAGGCACTTCCTATGGTCTACGCAACGTATTTACGCGCAGCACGCCGCGTCCGTTCGCCCAGTACTCCATCACGCAAGCCACCAATTCAGGCACCGCCACGCTCACTGCAATCTCTCCCGACGGCAAGTATCTTCTTTTCACCAAGGTCGAAAAAGGTCTCCAGAGTCTTTGGCTCCGGAATATACCGACGTCTAGCGATACACAGGTCATTGCTCCTTCCCAGAACCCATTCTATTCGCTCTCATTCTCGCCAGATGGCAACTACCTCTATTTTCTACAGGCCGGAGATAAGACCGGCTTATATCACCTGTTGTTTCGCTCTCCGGTGCTCGGGGGAACTCCCAAACTCTTGGTCCGCGACATTGACGCCCATCCGATTTTATCTACTGATGGCCAGAAAATGGTCTACATCCGCTGTAACAATCCGGAAGCCAATAAATGTCGCTGGCTTTCCGCGAACGCCGACGGCTCCGCCGAGCAGACGCTCTTGATCCGCCCCGGCTCCATTCCGGCGGGTCTGAGTTTGTCGCCCGACGGCAAGCTCATCGCATTTGTCTTCATCCTCGGGCGCACTCAGGAGCAGCAGCAGGTCCTGCTCTTCGATGTGGCCAAGAATCAGGAAGCTTCCTTGCTTTCCGCTCCGGATAAACGCTTTTTCGATGTCAAATGGTTGCCTGATGGCCGCGGGTTGTTCGTTATTTACCGCGAGAAGAGCACCAATTATGTCCGAGGCCAGATCGGTTACATTTCTTATCCTTCTGGCAAGCTTGAGCCAGTCACGAATGACACCAACAACTACGACTCCCTTGCTATCTCCGCCGATGGCCGCACTCTCAGTGCAATCCAGTCGCAGAATGTTGCGGAAATAGACATTCTCGCGGCGTCAGGCGGCGCAGCAGCTTCCCCCATTCCCGGAATATCGAAATTGCTGCCACAGACTAGAAGCGGAGGTTGGCTGAGCGACTCGGAGATCCTGCTCGTGCTTCCGTCCAGGATGTTGAAAGTCAGCCTCGACGGAGAGCACCAGACCGAGATTTTCAGCGACAGCAAGGCGTCTCTGGGCTCCTCTGCCATCTGCGATAACGGCCACACTATCGTGGTTACCATGCGCGGTCACGAAAACGACGATTCGCCGCAGCTTTGGCGGATGGATTCGGATGGATCGAATCTCAAACGGCTTACTACTGGCGATGGCGGCACCGCCCCGAGATGCGCTCCCGCGGGCAAGTGGGTCTATTACTCCGGCGGCGCGGAATTCCCGTGGATGCGGATCCCTCTGGAGGGAGGAACTCCGGAACAGATCAAGCCAAGCAGCGGCCCTGAATGGGGTGTCTTTCAGATTTCAGGAATCTCAAGGGACGATCAACGCTTTGTCGCGTTTAGCACACGAGCCGACGCGTCAAGCACTTATAGCGGACGATTGGGAATTTTCAATGCCGCCCAAGCGGATTCTCCTAGGCTGTCCGTCAGGCCGGATTCGCGAATCAAAGTTGACAATGGCGCGATTCAGTTTTCCCCTGATGAACAGGCGCTGGCGTACACCATCACCGATGACAAGAACGTGGACAACGTCTGGCTACAGCCAGTGGACGGGAAACCGGGCCGGCAGCTTACGCAATTCCACTCCGATTCCATTTTCGGATTTACCTGGTCACCGGACGGGAAGAAGCTTCAAGTTCCTCGTGGCCACGTTGAGTCCGACGTCTTCCTGTTGCGCGACTCTTCGAAGTGACCGCTCTCGCGGAGCATGGCCTTATCGTCATTCCCGACGTTAGGGGAGTTTTTCTTTAATCGTGATGATGCATCGCGAAAATCTTGTCCAGACCCGTCTCGTACGGATACACGTGCACCATCCATCCAAAAATAGACGGCCGAAAGTTCCCGCCCGCTGCGTCGCAAGCCTCTTGCGTTGAGATTGAGCCTTGCAATCCGAACTTCGTCCAGTCCGCCGTCTTCCTCTGCTCTCTGGGAGGCATGCAGAGATTGGTGTGCAGGTGCCACATCGCCACGCTTAGTGGCACGCGCTCGTTCAGTTGTTCCACGGTCGCGGTCTTGGGCATGGTGTACATAGCGCCGACCAGTTCGTAGCCATCCGTTGTCTTCCGATAGAGCAGGGAAGTGGGCTGAGCCGGATCAAAGTACATCCTGGCCATAAAACCATTTTTGTAATTCGTGAAATGATATTCAGGTTGCGGAAGATCAGGCATGAAAATCTGATATCCATCGTTCAGCGCCGCGTGATAATCCTTGTATTTCGCGATGCTGCCACGAAGTTGCTCCACAATTTTGTTAGCCCGCTGCACATCTTCCGGCGTTTGCGTCCTCATCTCGGTCATGTGCATGTGCGTGCCGCCATGCATGTGGCCCATGTCGCTGACAGCTGCTTTTTCATTGGCCTTTTCAACGCTGGTGTCCTGGTTGATCCGAGCGTGGTCCATGCTTGGCATTTCTTGCTGGATCGGACCACTCACGGTTTCGACAGTCGGCGCATTGTGGCCGGGCATGGCCGCCAGCAAAATTGCCACCGCGAAAATAGCTCCAACTACCATTCCGGTGCGAATAAGCACGCGCGTTGCAGATTTTCGACCGTACATGATTCGTTCCCCTATCGGCATTCCTGCTACCTATGATACGCAGCCCCGTGGTCGGTGATTTCAGCCAGTTTGCAACGAAGTGTATTTTTCTAAACTGGCCCGCCGGACAGTTGCGGCCAGGAAACTCTCGCCGCATGCTAAAATTTTCGGGCAAGCCAATCTTCCGAAACGGAAACTGGGCCTCTTTTGAGCAAAAAAATAATCCATCCGGCAAAAGCGGTCGCGGGCGGTGTCGTGCCTCCTGGCGACAAGTCCATCTCGCACCGTTACGCAATGCTGGCGGGAATTGCCGAAGGTGCCAGCGAACTCACAAATTTCGCGCTCGCCGCGGACTGCCACAGCACGCTCGGCTGCATGAAGGCGCTAGGCGCCGAGGTGAACGTCGACAAAAGTTTGGTGCGCGTAGTTGGCCACGGGTTGCATGGTCTGAAAAGCAGCAAACGCACGTTGGACGCCGGCAATTCCGGAACGACAATCCGCTTACTCTCTGGAATCCTCGCCGGCCAGAAGTTCACCAGTAAAATCGCCGGCGACGATTCGCTGAATAAGCGCCCCATGAAACGAATTCTGACTCCGCTACGCGAAATGGGAGCCCGGATTCTGGCACGCCAAGAGAATTTCGCGCCGCTGGAAATTTTCGGTGCGACTCTTCGTGGCATTCATTACGAAATGCCGATGCCCAGCGCGCAAGTGAAGTCGGCGGTACTGCTGGCGGGATTATTCGCGGAAGGCGACACCGCCGTCACCGAACCTTTGCGTACCCGCGATCACACCGAACTGGCGCTTGAAGAATTCGGCGTTCCGATTGAACGGCACGGACTAACCACTCGAATTCGCGCGAACGGCAATATCAAACTTACCGCCCAGAAAATCGAAGTCCCCGGCGACTTGTCTTCCGCCGTTTTCTTCATTGCGGCGGCTTCTCTCTTTCCGGAGTCGAGCTTGCATATCCAGGGCGTCGGATTGAATCCCACTCGCACCGCAATTCTGGATGTATTTGCGCGGATGGGCGCTTCGATCCAAATGCTTTCACTGCGCAGCGCGCAAGGTGAAGTCATCGGCGACATTGCCGTCAAGGGCGCGCAACTGAAGGGCGGAGTTATCGAACTCGCCGAAATTCCCTTGCTGATTGACGAACTGCCTATGCTGGCGGTGTTGGGGCCGTTCACCGAAGAGGGAATCGAAATTCGTGACGCGGCGGAATTACGTGTGAAGGAAAGTGATCGCATTGCGGCGCTGGCGGAGAATTTGCGGCGCATGGGCGCGAAAGTGGAAGAGCGGCCGGATGGATTGAAAGTACAAGGCCGAACCGCCGGAAAGTTGCGCGGCGCCGTCATCGAACCTCACGGCGACCATCGCATTGCAATGGCCTTCGCGGTGGCCGCTCTCGGGGCGCAAGGGCCGACCACGATTCGCGATGCGGAGTGCGCGGGCGTTTCCTATCCAACTTTTTACGATGATCTGGAGCGCGTTACTGAATCGTGACGCCGTGTTACCGTGACGGTTTCTTACCGCGCGGCTTCCCCGAAATATCGATAGTGCCCGATGATTTTCCAATTCAACAAGACGTCTTCCATCTGTGGGCCTTGCCCGATGTTGTGCACAATCATGTAGCGCCCGGATTGCCGCGACCTCTGGTCGACAATGATTCCGATGTGGGTAATTCCACCGCCTAAATTCCAGGTCACCAAATCGCCCGGATGATAATCGTCGGTATTCGCGGAGAGCGGCAGCGCTTCTCCATGCCGCGCGAAGAAAACCATCAAGTTCGGCACGCGACGATGATCGATATTGGTATCGGTGGAGATGCCTGCGGAGCCTGCACTCGCCCATTTTTTTGGATATGCGGAAATATGGTTCGCCATGTCCTCGTGAACTTCTTTTTGCAGATCGACCCCAACCGCGCGATAGACGCGAATTACTTCGTCCGTGCAGACTCCAGTCGAAGCGGGCACATCTCCACCTGGATACGGTATGCGAACATAAGCCGGATCATACCGAACGATATGCTTCGTGCGCTCGACTGCAACCGTCACGAAGCGGTTAAGAAACTGTTGTTGAAGTGCGGTCAGTCGTCCAGAAGCTGTGGGAGCCCTTTGGAATGCGATACCTGACAGAGAAAACGGCAGCAGCAGTAACAACAGTGACGCAACGACGTGGTTTAGTCGGACCAATCTAGGAGATTTGGGCATAACCAATGAAGCACCGCATCGACCACTCTTATTTAGACACGCCAACTCGAAAATTTGTGCCAGACAACCCGAAGTCGCACGCTAGGATCCAGAGTCTACCAGCGCCAATACAAAGCCGTCGTAACCTTTCGTTCCGACCGTTTGGATGGCGGTCGCGCTGAGCCTCGGTTCGCTTGCCAGCAGTTCAAAAAGCTTTCGCGCGCCCTGCACGTCTTGGTCGGAACTGTTGGCGTCGGCTACAGCGCCGTCGCGCACCACGTTATCAACAATGATCAGCGTCCCAGGACGCGATAGTTTCAGGGCCCAGCGAACGTATTCCGCGTTGCTTGATTTGTCGGCATCGATAAAAATCAAATCGAACGGTTCCTTCATTTCGCTTCGGATTTTCGGAAGTGTATCGATCGCGGCGCCAACACGAATGTCGACGATTTCCGCCAGGTCTGCGCGTGCGATATTCTCTCGCGCAACCTCGGCATGCCGCGCGCTGTATTCGAGCGTGATTAACCTTCCGCCAGCGGGTAACGCGCGCGCCAGCCAGATCGTGCTGTAGCCGCCTAGCGTGCCAATTTCTAAAATTCGTTTGGCGCCGACCATTTGCGCCAGCAGTTGCAGCAGTTTTCCCTGATTGGGAGCGACATCAATTGCCGGCAATTCGGCAGCTTTGTTCGCCGCCAGCGCTGCATCCAGGGCCGCGTCGGACAGCGAAAGCTGCTCTGCGAAATAACGATCCACTGCTACCCACTGCTCTTGCGCCTGTTTTGCTTGACTCATTTGCCCTCTTTTCCCTACTCAATATGCCACAATATAAGCGCGAACAACGGCTAGGCCAGATGAATCCGCGGCGCACTTCCAGACGAAATTTCCTTTCTACCAGCGCTTTTGCAATGGCCGGACTCGCAGCGCCGCGCTTTTGTACGGCCGCGGCGGATCCTGCCGCCCATCCGCGTGCGGAGCTGCACGAATTTAATTACGACGACGTGTCATTCGAATTGGGCCTGCATGACCAACAGCTTCGCGAAAATATTTCCGTCCTGATGAATCTGAGCGACGACAGCCTGCTGAAGCCGCTGCGTGCTATGAGCGGGCAACCTGCTCCCGGCGAAGAGCTGGGCGGCTGGTATCTCTACGATCCGAATTTTGACGGAACTGCCCCTGGCTGGGCCGGATTTGCTCCTGCCTGCACGTTCGGGCAGTGGGTTTCCGCCTTGGCACGCGCCTACGCGATTAGTCGTGATGAAAAAATCCGCGCCAAGGTACTTCGCCTGAACCAGCTGTATGCTCGGACGATCTCTGGAGACTTTTACGAAAATAATCGCTTCCCGGCGTACTGCTACGACAAACTGGTTTGCGCACTGATGGATTCCCACCGCCTGGCACACGATCCTGACGCATACCGGATTCTCGAACACACCACGGATACGGCATTACCGCACCTGCCCGGCAAAGCCATCGAACACGGAAAAAACTGGCGGCCTGGCAAGGACGATTCCTACTCTCAGGACGAGTCCTATACCGTCCCGGAAAATCTTTTTCTCGCCTATCATCGCGGAGCTGGCAAACGCTATCGGGCGCTCGGCGCTCAATATCTTGACGATGAGTATTTCAATCCGCTCGCCGAGGGCCAGTGTAATTTCGCTGGACGCCATGCTTACAGTCACGTGAACGCGTTGTGCTCTGCGATGCAGGCGTACATGACGTTGGGCGGCAAAAAATATTTGCAAGCCGCGATGAATGGATTTGATTTTCTCACCGCGCAAAGTTTTGCCACCGGCGGATGGGGCCCGGACGAATTACTGCGCGCTCCCGATAGCGACGATGTGTACAAAAGCTTGGCCGACACTCACAGCAGTTTTGAAACACCGTGTGGTTCATACGCTCATTTTAAGTTGACTCGGTATTTGCTTCGCATCACGCGTGATGTGCGCTTCGGCGACAGCATGGAACGCATCATGTACAACACTGTGCTCGGCGCAAAGCCGCTTCGCGCCGATGGCAGCACCTTCTACTATTCCGATTACAATTTTAAAGCGCGAAAGACGTATTCCGATCGCCACTGGGCTTGCTGTTCGGGTACTTTGCCTCAAGTTGCCGCGGACTATCGCATCAATACCTATTTTCGTGATCCCCAAGGCGTATACGTAAATCTCTATATCCCCTCGACTCTGCGTTGGCTGCAGGATGGCGCTCACATCGCTCTTCGTCAGAGGACTTCTTATCCATTCGAAAGCCACGTCGAGTTTGAACTCACCGTTTCCCGTTCAAAAGTGTTCGCAGTTCATCTCCGTATTCCAGCTTGGGCTGCAGGCGGTGCAATTTCCGTAAACGGCCGGCGGCTACAAAGCGACATCCAGCCTGGAATTTTTGCTGAAATTTTCCGCGAATGGAAAACGGGCGATCGCATCGAATTGGAATTGCCGCTGGCAAAGCGGCTGGAACCCATCGACCCGCGCCATCCCGATACGGTTGCGCTGCTCAGCGGCCCGCTGGTGCTCTTTTCGATCACCGACTCCGCGCCGGTAATCACCCGTGAACAATTGCTCTCCGCCACAAAAACAAGCGAACGGACCTGGCGGGCTTCCACTTCGGGTGCGCCCCTAAAGATGCTGCCGTTCACAGCGATCAAAGGCGAACAATATTCCACGTATGTTCGCGTCGGCTAAACTTGGCCAGTGGGTCAGTTTGAATTTCGTGATCGCGACAATACAAGTCAAAATTCAAACTGACCCACTGCCTCTCTCTCACCGGTTGCACGGATCAGTACGCGGGGGTATATTCCACTCTCGGTTTTGTCCCGCGACCCGTTCGTGGTTCCCAGTTCCAAGACCTAATCCTGAAATACAAGCGAGGGGTAGGATATGAGCTCCGCAGACATGATGAGACGCGAGATTTTGCGGTTGGCGGGAGCGACCAGAAGCTCCGCGTTTATCAGCGTGAAAAGGCTCTCCTCTTTTTACAATGTTTCAGAAAAGAATGTTCGGCGGGAATTAACGAAACTCGCCGACGAAAATCGTATACGGGTGGCCGGATGGGACGGCCGGCAAGTTCGACCTTTGGCAGAATGGCGAAATAAGGAAGAGTTCGTGGAGAATTCTCCCGAAGGATTTCCTGTCAAAGTAGACCTGGTTGAATGACGCCGCAACACTCTCAGGTAGTTTTGCGGATTTGAATCGAGTCGTAGCTGGTTTTCAGGATAATTTTAGGTCCCCGCGCGGCTCCGTATTTTCCCTCGAGATGCGAGTCGCCCTTGTCGGTACGCGTGGCCTTGAGTCCGCCGCCGCTAAATTCCGAATCAATGTCACATGAGCGACAATCCGCCTGAATCTCAAAGCTCGATGTAGACGGAATGCTCAGCGTGATCGAAGCCCGCTCGTTGTTCACCGCGATGTCTTCCTTCGGCGCGGCGGAAAACCGCAAGTCCACGGAACTATTTGTATTGTCCACCACCATCTTCCCGGTGACATTTTCCAGCGAGATGGAAACATTCTTTGTGCGCGACGTCAGATTGCCCGGCGCGTCGGCAATCTCCATATTCCCTGATGATTTTTCAAAGTGCCCGCCAAGCTGCGTAAGCGTCAGGTCGGTGCGCTGCGAAATGAACCGGATGCCCTTGGTGATCTTGTCCGCCCGGATCGAACTGTAGAATTCGCCGTCAACCGTAAGGCTCCCTGTCGCATTCGTCACGTCGACTTCGCTGCCATGCCCCGCAACCTTCACGTCGCCCTTGGTGTCCGTAACCTTTACGTCGCCCTTTTGCACGCTCACGTCTACGTTGCCCGTCGTGTCGTTGATTTCGATGTTGCCTCTTTGCGTGGCGACGGTCACATCCGTGCTCATGTCGGAAATTGTAATGTCGCCCCTATCGTTCTTCACCGTAACCGTCGCTTTTTTCGGGACCACAATATCCATGTCCATCGAAATGCTCGAATTGCCCAGGTCATACCCGGTGGGCTGGATTTCCAAAACTCCGCCATTCTTTACCGCCGCGATATTAATAGACGCCGCGCGCTTCTGTGCGTCGGATTCGCTGAACGTGCGAATCGATTTCTGGCCGGTGATTCGCAGCGTCGCCTCGTCCGAGGAACGAACCGTAATCGTGCCCCGGCCCCCCCGGATTAGAATGTGAGCGCCTGGATCGATAGGCTGCGCAGGAACATCCACGTCGAACGAGTACGGTTCGCCTATCTCGATATCCATATCGCGCAGCCGATCTGGCACCTCGTTCGCCACGATCACAATCCCAATCACTGCCAGCAGACCTATTACTAGAAATACTTCGCCCGGGGTAATCCAGCCAGCGCTTCGGCCCTGTCGCTGTGCAAGGGTGCGTTCGTACAGTTTGGCGGCGCCCCAGAAGATGAAGATGAGCGGCCACCAGTGCCGGAAAATCCCGCCAAGATTCACGTGCCCATAGTTGTGCAGCAAAAGCAAAACACCAAAAATGATCAACAGCAGCCCGCTAAAAACTCCGCTGGTACGCGGTCGCACCGGTGCCGGGCTCGGGGCTGGGATCGAAGGGCCATTTGCCATGTCTGATTATTGTCCTTGCCTTGTGTAGGGATTCGTATACGTCGGTGGTGGAGAGGGGGGTCGTGTGGTCGGGGCGTTAGCCCCCGGTCCGCTGACGTGTCCCTCCATGGGGGCAAAAGCCGCAGCCAGCAGGATCGTGCCAATCACGATAAACAAAATAGGGAACGTGTGACTGAACGACATCATGCCGTGGCCCAGTTCGCCTAAAAGAAAAAGAACGCCAAGCGTCGTAATCACTGCCGGCCCCATCAGGCCACGGATAGTGCAGCGGCTGCACGTGCATCGCAACGACGTACTCATTATCGAAAGCTCCTCACAGTTTCCTTAACGGCCGGCAATTTTATTTCTGAACATGTAAATACCGGCGCCAATCAGAATCAAAGGCCAGAACTGGCCGAGGCGGTCGAATACGCGAAAATTATTGAGAAGCAGAAGTGCTCCCAGCCCAATCAGAATAATCGGGCCGACCGGCCTGCCGGAACTCCAGGATTCCAAGGGATCCGATGGAGTCTCGCCAAGGTTCCTGGCCTGCGCGGTGCGCATCGCTTCAAACGCGCAGTAGAAAACGAATCCCGCGAGAAAAATTCCTAGCATGGCGTCCAACCCGCCGCTTAAATCGCTCGAGAGAGCCACGATGATCGAGGCAAAAATCGCAATCTGAATAAGCCCCTTGTTGTATTCCCCGTTGTAAATGGCTCCAAGACCCGGAAACAATCCAAGAACGAAAGCAACCCCAGGGCTGCTTCTGCCTGCGCCGCGTGGAACTGCTGCCGCCGGCGGAGGACCGTAAGTCGGAGCGGCATAAGAGGAAACCGCCGGAGGCGTGGTAACCGGGGGAGGTCCGGGCGGCGGCGCGGAAGCGCCATGTCCCATCACCGTGGCCAGACAATCCTCGCAATACAGCACGTCGCGCACCGGCCGCGAGCACACTGCGCACATCGGCTTGCCGCAATTCCTGCAATACCCGGTTGCGTCCACATCGGTATGGACCGCACACTTCATCGAGATCTCCCTTCGATCAAAGCCACATTGAGCCTGTCGCTCAACCCAAAGCAGAATTTTCCGAGGATGGGGAGTTCCTCCGCCAGCATTTGTGACTGCGAATTTAAGTCATTCGCGCGATTCTGTTGGCGCGGGGCCGTCGGTGGCGTGCCGTCTGTCCTTCCTGGATCTTTTTGCGGAGTCGAGTCCGGCGCCGCGCCTTCCTGTGATGTCGGCAACGGATTGTCCTGCCGCAGTTTCGATTGAATCTCATAAACCACGCGCAGATCGCTCACATATTTCGTTCCTTGCGCATAGGCAATGTTCATCTTCCGATTAGTATTGCGATACACATTCACGGGAGAAAGATCAGCCAGCTTCGGTTTTTTCCAATTGATTCCCGAGATCGTAACCAGCATCAGGTACGTTGCCGCAAGCGAAAATACTCCGTAAGCGAAACGCTGCGAAGCCAGTCCACGCACCCACGCGCGCACTGCAGCCCAGCCGCTAACCGTTTCGCGCGGTCCGAGAGTCGCGTCCAAAACGTTGTAAACAAATCGCTGCGGGAGCTCCACTTCGGGTAATGCGCGCACACTGGCGATGGTATGGCTCACGCTCGCCACCAGCGGCGTGCACCGCTCGCACGCATTGACATGCACATCGAAGGCGTGCTGCTGCTCCGGCTGCAACAGGCCATCAAGATAGTCCGTCAGATAAAGTTCGGTTTGTTCGCAGGTCCAGTTCATGATGGGCGAACCCCCATTTGTTGCAATATCCGCGCGAGCTCAATGCGCCCGCGGTTGATTCTTGATTTTACCGTGCCTTCCGGTACTGCCAGCACGGTCTGAATTTCACTGTACTCAAGTTGCTGCAAGTCGCGGAGAATCACCGCCTCGCGCAGTTCCGGCGAAAGCTTCGTCAGCGCCGATTGTACTTGCGAACTCAGCTCGCCAAGCAGCGCAACCTCGTCCGGCCGCCGCGCAGATGATTGTTTGTTCTCCACCACCGGCATGGCATCGTCCAGCGAATCTGTGATGCGTTCACGCTTCGTGCGCCGGTAATGATCGATTAAAAGATTTCGAGTCACGCTTGTCATCCAAGTTGCAAATCCGCCGTGCGCCGATCGATAACTCCCCAAAGTCCGGTAAACCCGAAGGAACACGTCTTGTGACAGGTCCTCGGCTTCGGTCCGATTGCCGGTAAACCGGTAACAGATGTTGAATATGCGCCTCGAATGACGACGCACAAGCTCCTCCCAGGCAGAGCCATCTCCCTGGAGACATTGCTGGACCAGTTGGGCGTCCTGCTCCAACGTAAAATCAGCCTCGAATCCACAAGAGCTTCTCTTGGCGCGACACCGCTAAATTCGGCCTCGCGCCTGTCCACAAGAGCGTCGCCGGGCTTGGCTCGCAACGGCAAACCACTCTGGACCCCGTACAGCGGCCCTTGTTGTGGCTAATTCGGCCTGCCATAGTATGGAACGCAAAATGCTCCCGATTTGTTCCCCGAACAGAGATGGGCACCGACGAACCCATTTGCGCGCATCTTACTCGGCTCCCGCCTCTCAATACAAGGCCGCTAGTTTCCGTGTCCTCTCCCGGGTTACCAGCACTCTTCTGAGAAGCCGTCCTGGGCAGCAGCCTGGCACGCACGCCTTAAGTCGGGCTGATACTGAGGCGCCCTGCCCTGGCTTGGTGGCTTTCTCGCCTCAGTGCACTGTCTCGTTGTCTTTTCGATCTCACGGCAGCGACACAACGATATCTTGTCATTCTGGAACGCAGCGGACCGATTCTTCTTCTTCCGTCCGTCGCCGAAGCGGCGCTCTGCACAATGGAATCCTTCTTAGACTCTCACGCGCAAAGCCTGTGAACCCAATAATTTATAAGAGGTTCCTTGACGCGCCCACCCGCCCGCCAGTAGGCTCTTTCCCGCATGAGCTCCAGGTCAAAAAAATGGCTGCTGCTTGCGGCAGCATTGCTGGTGCTCTGTTACCTGATCTATCGGTCCAGCGGTTCCCTGGGGCTCTCCGGATTTAGCGGGGCCAAGCTTTGGGCAGCCATCAAGGGCGCTAACCCATTTTGGCTCGGTGGGGGCATCATCCTCATCTATAGCTGCTACGCGCTACGGTCTCTGCGTTGGCAGGTCTTTCAGCGCAATCTGGGACGGGCGAAGTTCTGGGAAATTTATCCAGCCACTCTCGCGGGATTTGCATCCGTTTTTCTGCTCGGCCGCGCGGGAGAACCCATTCGTCCGCTTCTCTTGGCTCGCCGCGGAAAACTTCCCATCGCGGATATTTTCGGGATTTGGGTGCTTGAGCGACTGTTTGACGTCGCGAGTATGGCGGTTATCGCCGCGATTGCGTTGCTGGTTTTTAATGGCGCTTCTCACACCGGCGATGCCGCAACAACGATTGCAAAAGCGGCTCGCACTGCGGGAACTTTTCTCGCGATCGGAGTCGGTGGCGCCATTGCCTCGCTCATTTATTTGCGCCTGCATGGAACGGCGCTGCTGGAAGCCCGGCTACAGGGATGGCTGGCAAGTTCGGGTTGGCGCGCCAAGTTAGCAAAGATCATCCTCGGTTTTATCACCGGCATTCAGACCGTACGCTCGGCGGGAGATCTTTTTGGCGCCGTGCTATATTCCGCGGTTCATTGGTTCGTGGTGCTGGTGGTTTATTATTTCGTGGCGCAAAGTTTTGGCGGACGGCTGGCGGAATTGTCTTTTGGCGAGAACATGCTGGTGCTGGCATTCACGCTTGTGGGCTCGGCAGTTCAACTTCCCGCCGTCGGAGGAGGCTCGCAGGCACTCGCGATTTTTGCGTACGTCAAAGTCTTTGGAGTGGAAAGCGAAGCGGCAGTCGCGGCAGCCATCGTCTTGTGGCTTGTTACTTTTGCCGGTTGTAGCATCGCCGGAATTCCGCTGCTGATTCGCGAAGGCGTTTCCCTGGGCCATTTGCGTGAATTGGCGGATCACGAAAAAGAAGAGTTAAAGGAAATTGCCGCGCACGGAAGTGCGACAACCAGCGGCAAGGGAGTAAAACTCGAGTGAAGTGTCCTTTCTGCGCCCATCTGGACGACAAAGTAATTGATTCGCGCGAAGGTCGCACTGGCGACACCATTCGCCGCCGCCGCGAATGCCTGAAGTGCGAACGGCGCTTCACCACCTATGAGCGCATCGACGAAATCCCTTATATGGTGATCAAAAAAGATGGACGCCGCGAACGTTTCGAGCGCCAGAAAATTTTGCAAGGGCTTTTGAAGGCCTGCGAAAAACGACCAGTCGCCACGCCCAAACTCGAAGCCATCGTGGACGAAATCGAAGGCGTGGTCCACGAAGCCACCGAACGCGAACTCACTACCACCGAAATCGGCGAAATGATCATGCGCGGCCTAAAAAGGCTGGACAAAGTCGCCTACGTCCGCTTCGCCAGTGTCTACATGGACTTCAAAGACGTCCAGGAATTCATGGCCGAGCTGAAAAACTTGTTGAAAGACCGCCAGAAGAAGTAGCGCGGCGATGTTAGCGCGGCCATACCCCCGCGGTGAAAGACTTCAGCGTCCGGAATCCCAGCTTCTCGTAGAGTTGCACTGCACCGTGGTTCACGGATGTTACGGTGAGAGTTAGCTCGTGGAATTTTAATCCGCGCAGCGCGTCGATTGCGGTGATCATCAGCGCGCGGCCCAGTCCGTGGCCCTGATGGCCGGGCAGAACGCACAGTTGCGTGGTGTGCCCCACTCCCGGAGAAACTTCACTGGTTAAAACCGCGCCAAGCAAATCATCGCTGCCCGGCAGATGCAGAACGAATGATGCTCCCGGGACAAATTGTCCGCAGCCGGGAAGCAAAATAATATTTTTCAGAAAACGCAGTGCGCCGGCTTTGCTGCGATATTGATCGTTGATGTCGCCATCAATATGATTCGCATACGACAAATAAATCAATTTCGCGCAGGGATCAAAATAGCGGTCGTTCCACCGCGACAGCCGCAGGCCGGTGGTGGCGCCGGAACGCATCTCAATCGGTTTGTTTAAATCGAGCAACATGAACTGCCGGATGTATAGCGTGAAACCCAGCTCGCGCAGCGGATGGTCCACCGGCCCGCCAAAAGGCATCAGCTGCGCTTCAATGCGCGAAAGGTTTGGCAGCGTGCGCATTCCGTACAACATCTCTTCCAGCAGCTTCCGCGCGATGGCGGTTTGATCGAATTGCGGCGAAACGTAGAGCCCGCCGATCAAGCCCTTCTGCTCTTCCATGACGTAAAAGGTATAACCGGCGGCAGTGCCGTTTTCGTAGGCGACGCAGCCGGACAGAGCGCGCGCTTCCAAAAACCGTTTAATCAGCTCCAGTGCGCCGCGATAGTCCCAATGCAATTCGTCGCGCCAGTGAAGAGACTCTTCTTCCAGTAGCGGCTCGATCTGACGAACTGAGGTTTGACGTAAATCGACAATATTCATGGAAGGTAAAGAACGCGGCCCGTGATTGCCGCTGCGACCTCATTATCATAGCCCATTCCGAAACGGCGAGCGCGGCGGATCGCCTGTACCCGATATAAATGCGACACAGCGAACCGCGTCTCCGCTTTTGCAAAGAAGAGCGTGTGCTAGAGTCGAAATAGTTAGCCAATCCAACGCGAGGTAATGACACGGGCGCGCGCAGCACGCTCAGTCGCGCAGGCCACCTATGTCCATTCTCTTCGAGCTCCGCTACCCAACGAAGTGGTACACGAAGCTTTTTACGGCGGTGGTCGCGCTGGTTTTTTTTGCGGGGCTGGCCACATTGGCTATTGCCGGATTCCTGGTTTATCGCATAGTGAAGCCCAGTCGCACCAGCTCCGAAATCAATCTGCAAAGTTTTCCGGGACGCCCGGACGCGGTGGAATTCGACGTTCCCGGTCCGGCGGGTCATCGCGAAGGCCTGTTTTTCCCGGGCTTTCGCGGAGCACCCACGATTATCCTTTGTCACGGCTATGGTTCCAGCAAGGGCGAGTTGCTGACGCTGGTTGCGGCGCTGCAGGATCACCAATACAACGTGTTTGTCTTTGACTTCGTTGGTCACGGCGCAAATCCCGGCACCACTTCCTTCGGATATCGTGAAACTCCCGAGCTAAAAGCAGCCATGAATACCATCGCGCAACGCAATGACGTCGATCCCGCGAGCTTCGGCGTCTGGGGCGACAACCTTGGCGCGTACGTCGCGCTGCGCGAAGCGGAATCGGACAAGCGAGTGCGCGCGCTGGTTCTCGATTCGGTCTACGACAAGCCGGAAGAGATGGTGAAAGTGGAAGTCGGCAAAACCGGCCTGGGCGGATTTCCTTTCATGGTTCGCGCCGCGGAGCTTAGTTTTGACTGGCTGAATTACGAGCATCATCAGGATCCGCCGCTATCCGCTCACATGGATGCGCTTGCCGGCGTGCCCAAATTATTTCTGCAACCTTCAGACGAGCCCGATCTTGGCCAAACCACGCGACAGCTTTTTAACAAATCGCCGGAGCCGCGCGAACTCGCCGTGCTGCCCCACGGCAATTTCATTTCGCTTCCCGAAGACGAAAAGCGCATGTATGAAAATCGTGTCGTTTCATTCTTCCTTCTTCGGCTCCCGGCTTCCTCCCGAGCCGTTAAATGAAGGTTTGACGCGCAATAAGTAATAGTGCGAGCGCTCCAGAAAGACCGCTGGCGCATCGCATGAAACGGCGTCATTCGCAAGGCCGTAACAATTCCGTGCGCCGCTCAAGAGATAGCCATCGATGGGATGGGCCGAATCCCAATCGGAAATTTCTTGCTTTAGATAAAAATTCATCCCGTAATGCATTCCACGGTTCATGTTTTTCACTGCGAGGCGGCTCGGAGGAGCACCTTGAGCGATGATTTCTGTTGCCACTGTTTTGCCCGATGGATCCCTGGGAAAGAACCAGTGCTCAAGTCTGCCAGCCAATAGGATCGCAATCAGAAGCGGCACGACCATGCCCGATCGGGCGAATGCTTTTGATCTATCCGAAGAGTCGTGGGGTTTCGCGGTTGCGATCCAGAGAAAGAGACTCGCGAGAGCAAATAGGAAAAGAATGACAGCCGCTGCGATAAGCGCCATACCATTCGCACGGGAGTGGCTGACCAGGACCCGGCCCGCAACACCCGCGAATCCGGCCGCGAGCGCGAATCCTATCGATGAAGCGATCGATGAATAAAATAATGACCGACGTCTTTCCCGCACGGCAATTTCGCAGGCTCTCGCTATCAAAAGCGCGGCAGCCGGAATCGCGGGGAGAATGTAGCCGGGCAGTTTTGATTTCGAAATCGAAAAAAAGACCACGCAGAAGGCGCTCCAGCAAAGGAGTAACGAAGTAATTGGACGAAGTTGTTTGAATGCCCGAAGCTTTTTCAACCCGAGAATAATTGCGGCAATGAAGGCGGCTGTCCACGGAAGAAATGCCACTGGCAAAACGACACCATAAAACCAGAAAGGCTGGAGGTGCTGGAATTGAGGTGTGAGGTAGCGCTTGAAATTGTGTTCGATGATGAAGATGCGGAAAAAATCAGGATTGCGACGGGCGCAGAGGATGTACCAGGGGAGGGCGGTCAAGCAGAAGGATGCTATTGCCGCGGGGTGTAGCAGGCGAAACGCATCGCGCCAGCGCTTGGTGAAAGTCGCCCAGAAGAAAACCGCGCCGCCGGTCAAAATGAAGGCCGCGGGCCCTTTGGCAAGCACGGCTAGCCCCAGGAAAAAGCCGAAGAGCAGCAAAGCGAGCCACGGAGTGCGCGGAAGAACCGGCACATTTTCGCTTTGCACCAACTGAAGCGCGACTATGGCGCAAACCATCGCGATGGTCAACATTCCCGCGAACGGCATGTCGGTGGCGGCGGCATGCGAAAAGCCGATCATGCCAACGCTTGTGGGCAAAAGCAGAAGCAGCCACCGGGCACATTCCTTTCCGTAGGTTCGCCACGCGAGCCAGGCCAGGGCCAACGTTGCCAGCAGCGCGGAAATCGCGCTAGGCAAGCGAGCGGCCACTTCAGGATGCTGCTCACCTATAAGCTTGAAGAAGATTGCGCCGCCCCAATAAAGAAGTGGCGGCTTTTCAAACCACGGCTTTCCATACAGGCGGGGCGTCACCCAGTCGCCGGTTTCAGCCATGTCACGAGCGATCCAGGCATAGCGCGGTTCATCGGGCCCGACAAATCCAATCACACCCAGATGGCTGAAATAGCAGATGTAGAGCGTAGCGATGACGAGAATTGCCCAGCCGATGCGCTGCGCCCGGGGCGCAGCGGTTTCGCCGGACGATTGAGAAGTCATAGACAGTTGGTGTTCTTTCGCAAGATATGAATTTTAACTTCGATGCGGAGTGTCACAAGCGCTTTCGTGGACAGGCACGAAAAAAGGCGGCGGAGTGAGTAAGACCCCTGCTACACGGAGAACACAGGCGCTGGTTCGGCTGCTGTTCCGGTCATCCGATTGAATTGGTTCGATTTAAACGAAAATGTACGGGTTTCATTAGGGCACGCCGTTCCCGAGGCGATCCGTACCCCCTCCCCCTCTTTTACGCAAGTATTCATTCTAAAGAACTTAGCGAGTGCAGTTTACGTAAGTATTCATTCTAGAGGACTTATCTGGACCTTAGAATAGCAAACGTTGAAACTGGGAAATCCGGGAGCCTCGGCCTCAGGCAAGACGTCTCGCCACCTCGCCAAGGCATGGTATCTGACAAGGCATCATAAAGCTACAGTAAAACGGTACAGGTGGCAAAAACTGTGCGAAGGAACAGTCCTAGAACTAACTTCGCGACGATTAAATATTTTTGTGCTGTTCTCAAAAAAATTGCGCATCCACGCGAATGGTTTTGGACGTGGCGCCGGCGAATAACGGTCGGACCGATTCACTGTGCCGCGTAGAAGACCTTCCCGCCTCGAATCGTGCAGCACACTTTCGAAAGTGCGGTGAGGCATCAACAGGCATGGCTCGTAGTCAAAACTGAGTTCTAGCATAATAGGCAGCGATGACGGAATGGCTGGCGTATGCGGTTGTGTGGAGTTTATTGAAGTTGACGGGGTGCTTGCCCCGGACCGCCGCGCGTGCATTGGCTGTTCGGTTGTCGCGTGTACTTTTCGCGATCACACCCAAGCTGCGCAAGACCGCGGAGTTCAATTTGAAGCTGGCGTTTCCGGAGTGGACGGATGCGCAGCGCCAGGCGACGTTGCGCGGGATGGTGCGGAGCCTGGGATGGATGGCGGCAGAGTTTGCACGACTGCCGCGCTACACCAGCCGGAATATTGAAGAGGTCGTCATTCTGGATGGAAATGAAAATTTTCTGGAAGGGCAGCGGCGTGGCAAAGGCGTGCTCTTTTTGACGGCGCACCTGGGCGCGTGGGAGCTCTCGTCCTACGCGCACGCGTCGTATGGCTACCCGTTGCACTACCTGGCGCGGCCCCTGGACAACGCGAGACTCGATGCGTTGGTGAATCGTTACCGCGGGCTTTCCGGGAATAAACCCATTTTCAAAAACGAATCGGCGCGAGCGATGCTGAAAATGTTGAAAGACGCCGGCACGGTCGGAATCCTGGCGGATCAAAATACATTGCCGGAAGAAGGCGCGTTCGTGAACTTTTTTGGTGTACCTGCGTGCACCACGACCGGAATTGCGCGAGTGGCTTTGCATACCGATGCTGCGGTGGTTCCAGGTTACGCGGTATGGGATGAATCGCTGCAGAAATACCGTTTGCGATTTGAGCCGCCATTGCAGCTAATCCGAACCGGCGATGCGGAACGCGACATCCTGGAAAACACGCAGATGTTCGCGAGAGTGACGGAGGACATCATACGAAAATATCCCGAACAGTGGGTTTGGGTGCATGCGCGTTGGAAAACGAGGCCAAAGGGCGAGCCGCCGCTTTATGAGTTTTTATGAGGTTTCTGCCAAGCCTGACCGGATCGTCGAAGCACGGGAAAAGCAGATTCCTTGCTTCGTTCGGAATGACAATTCTGCTGATTTGCGACATCTGGAAAAAGAAGCTCTCTTTGAAAACGTGGAGGGGCGCGATGAAAATCACTGCAAGGGAATTAGCCGCGGCCATTGGCGCGAACCTCGAAGGAGACGGGCTGTTTGAGATAAGCGGCGTGGCTGCGCCAGAGCGTGCTGCTTCCGGTGATCTGATTTTCGTGGACTCAGCGAAACATATAGCGCGGGCGGAAGCTTCGCGGGCAAAGTGCGTAGTTCTTCCGTTAGACCTTGCGTTAAGCGGTAAGACCGTGCTGCGCGCGGAAAACGCAAAGGTGGCGTTTGCGAAGGCGGCTACTCTGCTGCGCGAGCAGTCCCTGATTGCGAATGGCGTGCATCCAACGGCGGTGATTGGTCCACTGGCAAAAATCGCGCCGAACGCGAGTATTGGCCCTTACGCCGTGATCAGCGAAGATGTGCACATTGGCGAAAACACGCAAATCGGCGCACACTCCGTGATTGGAGCGGGAACCTGGATCGGCGACGACTGCCGAATCCACCCGCGCGTGACGATTTACCCGAGTATGCGCATCGGGAACCGCGTAGAGATTCACGCCGGCGCCGTACTCGGCGCGGATGGATTCGGCTACGCGTTCGGAGAAGGCCGGCATTGGAAATTTCCGCAGCAAGGAATTCTCGAGATTGGCGATGACGTGGAAATCGGAGCGAATACCACGATTGATCGCGGTTCGCTGGATGACACCCGCATCGCCGAGGGCGTGAAGCTCGATAACCTGGTCCATGTCGGCCATAATGTGCAAATCGGCGCGCATACCGTGATCGCAGCGCAAACAGGAATTTCCGGCTCCAGCGTTCTAGGACACCACGTGATTGTCGGAGGGCAGGTGGGCATCGCGGATCATTGCACACTGCAAGATCACTCCGTTGCCGGCGCGCAGGCGGGCATTCCGACCGGCAAAACGATTCGCAGCGGTCAAGTCGTTTGGGGCACGCCGGCCAGGCCACTGGATAAATTCAAGGAACAGTATGGGTGGTTCGCGCGTCTCCCAGAGTTGGGCGCGCGCATCAAAAAATTGGAGGAGGCCTAGAGGCCAAAATTGGTAAGTTCCGAACTAGCTCACAAGGTTTCATCCAAATCCGCGCCGTGCCGCCTAGTCGTGGTGGGCGGGCACACTCGCAGCATCGGCAAAACGCAACTGGTGTGCGACATCATTGCAGCGCTGCCGTCCGCGAATTGGCTCGCCGGCAAAATCACGCAGTACGGTCACGGAGTATGCGCAACGAATGGCCACGACTGCGATTGCGCGCCCACCGAACATGTCGTCGCGCTCGACTGGGAAAACGATGCGGAAAGCGGCACCGACAGTGGCCGTTTTTTGCAAGCGGGTGCAGCTCGCTCTTTTTGGCTGCGAACAAAACAGGGGTATCTGGCGGAAGGCATGCCGGCGCTCCGGGAAGCTCTTGCCGAGAGAGCGCTTTGCAAGGATCGCGATGCCATCAACATGATCGTTGAAAGCAATTCGCTGCTGCAATTTGTGAAGCCGTCTCTGTACGTCAGCGTGCTTGATACTGCACGAGACGATTTCAAGGATTCCGCGCGTCACATGCTGGATCGCGCTGATGTTTTTATTTTCCGACGCGGCCTCGAGGATGACGCACCAACACATCCACCATGGACGCAGCTTTCCGCACAAGTCTTGCGAAATAGAGCTTCGCTGCTGCAGCGCGAAGGAGAGCCGTTGCCGGAGCCTCTTTTGCAGATGGTAAAGCGAATTCTGAGCTTACCAGCTGCCGTTTTTGTGTGATAACGAATCAAAAAAACGGGACATCTTGGACGTTGACCGAAGCAGTCTAATGAGGCGATACTTAGGCAGTACTTGGGGAACGCTTGCGAGCGACCTGTCTCAACTCTGGAACCATATATAAATCAAGGAGTTAGCAGGTATTGAAAGCGCTGAAGTCCGCGGCCGGCGAACGACTTTACGAAGGAACTCCGGTTCATTTTATCATGCTCTGGGGGAGCATCGATGGCGTCACTTGTCAGGACAGGCGAAGAGTATTTGAGCTCCGCTGTGCCAACAGCGCGGCGCGAGCAGGATTGGGCGCAAAAGCTTCCCGAAACTATTGAACGAGGCGCCGAGCACCTGCTGTCGTTACAGCTCGCCGATGGGTATTGGAAAGGCGAGCTGGAAGCCGACTCCACACTCGAGTCCGACTATATCTATTATTTACACGTCCTTGGCAAAGCAGATCCTGTCCGCATCGCCAAGCTCGCAAACTATGTCCGGTGCAAGCAGCTTAAAGATGGCGGCTGGAATATCTATCCCGGCGGGCCATCCGAGCTCAATGCGACGTGCAAAGCGTATTTCGCGCTGAAGCTGGCTGGAGACGATCCGAATTCTCAGCAACTGACGGCTGCACGGAAGATCATCCACAGTCTCGGCGGCCTGGAGCATACGAATTCGTATGTTCGGTTCTATCTCGCGCTGGTCGGCGCGGTGGGATGGGAATTGGTGCCGGCGATTCCGCCGGAATTGATGCTCTTGCCGAACTGGTTCTTCATTAACATTTACGAAATGTCTTCGTGGACGCGCGGCATTGTAATTCCGATGGCGATTCTTAGCGCGATTCGTCCCGATTGGCGGTTACCGGAGCGAGCGCGAGTCGATGAACTTTTTAAGGATCCTTCGCGCAAGGCAGCCGCTTTTGACTGGAGCGAAAAGACCGTTTCCTGGAAGAACTTCTTTTTGGCGCTCGATCGTGCGTTGAAATTTTATGAAAAGTTTCCCTGGAAGCCCTTGCGGCGACGCGCTTTGCGCGAAGCCAAGCAGTGGATGTTGAATCACCTGGAACGCAGCGAAGGGCTCGCGGCAATTTATCCAGCGATGATGAATTCCATTTTCGCGCTGGTGGCGATGGGCCATGGTCCGGAGGATCCGCTGACCTGGCGCGAGATGAAGGAATTTTCGCGTTTTGAAATTGAAGAAGCCGAGTCGATTCGTTTGCAACCCTGTGTGTCGCCTCTCTGGGATACCTGTATCGCCATGGTGTCTTTGGAAGAAGCGGGAATCGCGCCGGATCATCCCGCGTTGGTGAAATCCGCCGAATGGATTTTGTCAAAACAGATTCTGGGTTCTGGCGACTGGCAAGTAAAAAACAAAGACGCGGCGCCGGGCGGCTGGGCGTTTGAATTCCGCAACGATCATTACCCTGATGTGGATGACACCGCATTTGTGTTGATGGCGTTGCAGCGCGTCAAGTTTCCCGATGGGCAGCGGATGGAAGGGGCAATTCGCCGCGGGCTGCAGTGGCTACTGAGCATGCAGAATCGGGATGGCGGCTGGGGCGCCTTCGACCGCGACAATGATCGCAAATTTATTTGCAACATTCCGTTCGCGGATCACAACGCGATGATCGATCCTTCCACCGCTGACGTCACCGCGCGCGTTCTTGAATGTCTTGGCCGCTTCGGATGGCCCGCGGAGCACCCTGCAGTGCAACGGGCTGTAAAGTTTTTGTGCAAGGATCAATGCGACGACGGTTCCTGGTTCGGGCGCTGGGGGGTCAATTACGTTTACGGAACCAGCGGCGTGCTGCGCGCCCTCGAGACTGTTTCTCTGAATGGGCAGGAATATTGCCGGCGTGCGGCAGCGTGGCTCAAATCCGTGCAGAAGCCTGACGGCAGCTTTGGGGAATCGCTGCTGAGCTATCACGTCGAATCGTCGAAAGGCCAGGGGAACAGTACGCCTTCACAGACCGCTTGGGGGCTGATCGGGCTTCTTGCCGCGGGCGATCCTGGCGACGGAGCGATTGCGAAAGCCGCCGAATATCTTGTGACACAACAAAACGCGGATGGCTCGTGGGACGAAAAGGAATTTACCGGCACGGGCTTCCCGTGCGTTTTCTATTTGAAGTATCACCTGTATCGTAATTCGTTTCCCGTTTACGCGTTGGCGCGGTTGCGGAACCACTGGAACAAGAGCGAAGAATTCCGCTCATGTAAATTTCGACCGGAAGAATTCCGGCTGCGCAGCGGTTTTTAGGTCGCGCATGAAGTTTCCTCTACGGCTCAGCGTTGATCTTTTTCGCAGCAGGCTATCGCGCGCTTTTGCGAACAGTTCTGCCAATGCGGCGATTTTCCATCTTTCTCCCGCGGCATTTTCTTCGACCAATCAAAAGGAAATCGAGGCTGAGTCGAACCCTGGAGCGGCCGTAATGGAAATTCCCGCCAGCGTTCTGGCACAAACCGCGGCGCCGGTGCTGTGGGTCGCGGGCCAGGAAGGCGGAGGCCAAGATCCGTTACAGCATCCAGTGATCGGCCGAATCGCGGCAGCTCTGAGCAAGGCCGGGCGCAACGTTTTTCTGCATACCAATGGCGTCGGGCTTCGCCAACGCATTCACGAATTTCGGCCCGATTCGCGGTTGCTCCTTACGGTCGAACTGGCGGGGCGCCAGGAAGTGCACGACCAAGCTGTTGGGCAGCCCGGGTGTTTCCTTCGCGCGATCGAAGGGATTCGCGCCGCAAAACTTTCCGGCTTCCGCGTCTGCGCACACGTAACGGTAAATTCCAGCACGGACGTATGTGAAACCAGCGAATTATTCGAATATCTGGACAATTATGACGTGGACGGCTACATCGTCTCGTCCGGCGGCCGCGCCATTGAGCCTTCTTCGGCGGGCAAATTTCAGGAACTGCTGGAAGAGGTCCGTTCACTGGTACGTTGCAGCCGCTGGGAATATTTTTCTTCCTTGCTGGAAGCTTCTTATGCCGTACCGAGTGAAAAGAAAGCTAGCGTGGTGGTTCCAGGCGCCGATTCGAATGCTTGCGAGGAAATCGTGTGAGCGGGCCAAAGATATTGGTTACGGGAGCCGCGGGTTTTTTGGGAAGCCACATTACCCGCCAGCTGGCCGCACGCGGGGCCGATGTGCGCGTTCTGCTTCGGGCATCGAGCAACAACCGCGCCATCGCGGATCTTCCGCTTGAATACGTGACCGGCGATCTGCGCGACGCCGCTTCGCTGGAACGCGCGCTTGCAGGGGTGCAGCGCGTTTTTCACGTGGCGGCGGATTACCGCTTATGGTCCAAGTGCTCGCAAGATATTTACGATTCGAACGTGGGCGGCACCAAAAATCTTCTGGAAGCGGCAAAGCGCGCCGGTGTCGAACAGTTCATCTACACCAGTACGGTTGCCACGATCGCCGTGGACCGTTCCGAAAAGCCAAACGAAGCTACCGGAGCCAAGCTCGAAGAAATGGTCGGACACTACAAGCGTTCGAAATGGCTTGCGGAGAGGGAAGTGCTCAACGCCGCGAAGGGGGGCTTTCCTGCAATCATTGCGATGCCCACCACGCCGGTCGGACCGTGGGATTGGAAGCCCACGCCCACAGGAAAGATAATCCTGGATTTTCTGAATGGCAAAATGCCGGGCTACGTGGAGACGGGTTTGAACTTTGTTGGTGTCGAGGAGTGTGCCGCCGGGCACATTCTAATCGCCGAAAAAGGGATGGTCGGCGAACGTTACCTGTTGGGCTCGGAAAATCTGACATTGAAGGCTGTGCTCGATATTCTCGCGCAGATTACCGGTCTGCCCGCTCCAACTTTGAAAATCCCGCATCGCGTTGCGCTCGGTGTAGCCTATGCAGAGACGGCGTTTTCACGGCTGATCGGCCGGGCGCCGCAAATTCCGGTGGAAGGCGTCAAGATTGCGAAACACATGATGTTTGTGGATTGCACGCGAGCGCCGCGCGAACTTGGTTTTCAACAGGGTTCGGTCGTCGCAGCCTTTCAGCGGGCCGTTCGCTGGTATGAAGCGAACGGCTACATCGCGCCACGCCGGGCCAGGAAAATTGCGCAGGCGGCAGCCGCGTAGATTTTTCTGCTCCAGCGCTTTATGCCGCTGCTCTTCGACTTTTATGCGCATCCTCGTCACGCTCGCCGTTGAAGCCGAATTGGCCCCTTGGCGAAAGCTCAGGGACCTCCGGTCCCATATGGTCAATGACCGGGAGCTGCATCAGGCGCAAATCGGCAGGGCAACGGTCGATTTCGTGGTTACGGGAATGGGCATGGATAATGCGCGCAAGGGCGCGGAAGTGGCAATGTCCGTACCGTACACGATCTGCCTCGCCGCAGGATTCGCTGGCTCTCTTAAGCCCATCTACAAGGTCGGCGATGTTCTGGCTGCTAGAGCGGTCCAACAAATCGGGAAATCCAAAACGATCGAGTCAGCCCGTAATTTATTCATCGCCGCGCTAGAGAACCAGGCTCTCGAGGCTAAGATGTTTCTGACAGCCGACACGGTGATTGCCACAGCTGAAGAAAAAGAGCGTTTGAGGCCTTTTGCAGATGCGGTCGACATGGAAAGTTTCGCCACACTCGACGTGGCCCGAGAAAAGAGGGTCTCGGCGGTAGCGTTAAGGGTCATTAGCGATCGCTTTGACGAAGATATGCCAGCCAACGTAGACACGACAGTAGACGAAAAAGGCCGCGTGAAGGTTAGAGGAGTCATCAAACACATTGCCAAGCATCCTCTGCAAGTGCCTGCGCTCATCCGACTAGGTCGCCACAGCCATACCGCAGCCGAAGCGCTTGCTCATTTTCTGGAGGGATTTATTAAAGAGCTTTCTTTTCGGGAACACGGCTGGCCGCCGCCGGAACTGCAGGAGATTGCGACCCGATGAGCACTGCAAAAGCCACGGCTGAGGACACCCGAACGATCGGTCTCATTCCAACGACCATGCGCGCGGGAGTCTACCGCGACAAAGGTGTGGTCAAGGTAGAAGAAGTTGCGGTCCCCGAAGTCGGTCCCAACGAAGTGCTCATCAAAGTTGCCGCCTGCGGCGTTTGCGGCACCGACATCAAGAAAATCTTTCAGCGTTACGTTGAGCCGCCGCAAATTCTCGGTCACGAACTCGCCGGGACCGTCGTCGCTACCGGTCCTGGTGTCACAAAATTCAAATCCGGCGACCGCGTGATGAGTTTTCATCATATTCCATGCGAAAAATGCTTTTACTGCAAACGCCGCCTGTTTTCGCAATGCAAACAGTACAAGACCACCGGCCTCACAGCGGGTTTTACTCCCAACGGAGGCGGGTTCGCCGAGTACGTGAAAGCGATGCCTTGGGTAGCGGAACGCGGGATCATCCTGCTTCCCGATAATGTCTCGTTCGAAGAAGCCACCTTCCTCGAACCCATTAACACGATCCTCAAAGCCGTGCAAAAAGCTCGCATCGCAGAAGGCGAAACGGTGTTGGTTGCCGGCTGCGGCCCCATCGGCCTGCAACTTTTGATGGTTGCCAATTTAATCGGAGCGCGCATCTATAGCAGCGACCCGATGCCCGAACGTCGGGCAAAGAGCTTGTCGCTAGGAGCAGTCGAGTCTTTTGACCCCACAAATGGTAAGCTTGTTGCAGAGGTCAAGACCCGGACTGAGGGACGGGGCGCCGATGCGGTTCTGGTTGCGGTAGCGCATCCGGCAGTGGTGGAAGAAGCTCTGGCTGCTGCGCGGCCCGGTGGACGGGTCCTGCTTTTTGCCGCCAATGATCCCGTAACTCGGATTGGCTTTCCTGCCTCGGCTGTGGGGATAGACGAAAAGGAAGTCTTGGGCAGCTACAGCGCCGCCGTGGACATCCAAGAGGAAGCGGCTGCACTGGTGTTGCAAAAGAAACTGCCGGTGATGGAAATCGTCACACACCGCTTTCCTTTGGCTAGAATCCAGGAGGGGCTGGAACTGGCCGCGAACCCGACTTCCGAGTCGCTGAAAGTCTTGATAACGCACCAATGAACACATCCGCAAAAAAGACGATCGCTGCCGCGATAGACGAAGTCGTAGCGCTGGCGCGCCGCGTCGTGCCTCCCAAAATGACTGCGGCTGTTCTTTATGGCAGCGAGGATCTGCGCATTGAAGAGATCGACGTGCCATCGCTGGCAGCCGATGAAGTTTTGCTCCGTGTTCGGTTGGCGCTTACCGATGGCACCGATCTGAAAGTCTGGAAGCGCGGCTATCACGCCAAAATGATTCGCCCGCCAGCCGTTTTCGGCCACGAAGTTGTGGGTGAGGTCGCGGCTGTCGGAAAAAGAGTGGATGCACGCTGGCGGATGGGTGTTCGCGTTATCGCGGCAAATTCCGCTCCCTGCTTCCGTTGCTATCACTGCCGCCGTGGGCAAGAGAATCTTTGCGAAGATCTGCTTTTTAACAATGGTGCGTACGCCGAGTACATGCGCATTCCCGGCCGCATCGTGACGGAAAATATGCTCGAAGTGCCACACTCGGTGGACGACCAGAGTGCCGCGCTCGTTGAGCCGTTGGCATGCGTGCTACGCGGCATTCACGAAATGGAAGTGCGTACTGGCGACACGGCTGTGGTAATCGGCTGCGGCCCGATTGGCTTGAAATTTGTGCGCATGCTGTCGCGCCGCGGCGTCCGCGTCATTGCCCTGGCTCGCCGCCAGGGGCCCCTTGAGGTGGCGCGCCGCCTCGGCGCCATCGCCACTATCAACGTCAACGAAACGCCCGATGTCATTACCGCTGTGCGTGCGCTGACGGAAGATCAACGCGGACCTGATGCCGTCGTGGAAGCGGCCGGCAATCCCGCAGCGTGGCAGAAAGCGCTAAGCCTGGTGCGCCGCGGAGGCGTGATCAATTTCTTCAGCGGCCTGCCTTCTGGCACCAAAGTCGAAATCGAGCCTGCCACTATCCACTATTCCGAAATCAAGATTATTTCCACTTTCCATCACACGCCGCGCTTTATTCGCGAAGCTCTGGAAGCCGTGCGCCGCGGAGATATTTCCGCGCAGGATTTTGTCACTGAAGAGATTCGCCTGGCTGACCTGCCACGAGCGTTCGAACGCATGAAATCGCGCAGCGGCGAAATCAAATTAGCGGTCCGTCCTTAATTTTTTGATCCTCGATTTAAGCTAAACTGAATGTAGCTTTTAAGTCCACCATTCCGAGCGGGATCTTCGGAGCGATCGAAGATTCCGCGCTTCGCGGAAGGAATCTCTCTTCTTATGTTGCGTCCGGGCGAACTCGAAATCGCACAAAACGCTCCCGTAGCGGGCTGCTCGCCGCAACAAGCCCGGCAATACACGCACTGGCTCGCCACCCACCACTACGAAAACTTCAACGTCGCCAGTTGGCTTCTGCCTAAAGACCTGCATCAGCATTTCTACAATCTCTACGCCTACTGCCGCTGGGCCGACGATCTCGGCGACGAAGTGCCCGACACGCAAAGAGCATTGCAGTTACTCGACTGGTGGGAAGACGAATTAAACGCCTGCTACGAAGGCCGCCCATCGCATCCAGTCTTTGTCGCACTGCGAGAGACCATAGAGGCCAAAGACATTCCCAAACAGCCCTTTGCCGATCTACTCAAAGCATTCCGCCAGGATCAAGTCGTCAAACGCTATCCCACCTGGGAATCGGTTCTCGATTACTGCGTCTATTCCGCGAATCCCGTCGGCCGCCTCGTTCTCTACCTGTGCGGGTATCGCGACGAACAGCGTCAGAAACTTTCCGACGCCACGTGCACCGCGCTGCAACTGGCGAATTTCTGGCAGGACGTTTCGCGAGATCTGGAAAAGGGCCGCATCTACATCCCACTGGACGAGGCGGCGCGTCACGGCGTCAGCGAAGGCGACATTTTGCAACGCCGTTTCAGCGAGAATTATGTGTCATTAATGAAGAGCCTGATCGCCAGCACGCGAGAGCTGTTCGACCAAGGATTCCCTCTGGTACACAGCGTCGAAGGCAAGCTGCGCATTGATCTCGAGATGTTCAGTCGCGGCGGCATGGCCGTCCTCGATGCCATCGAAGCCCAAGGCTACGACACCCTGAATCACCGCCCCAGCATCGGCAAAGCAAAACAGGTTGGTCTGCTTGGTCGAAGTATCTTTAGCCAATTATTTCCGCGACCGGCTCTACAGCCTGGCCGGCCTGCTGTGGACGGGCGGAATGCAGCGGCCCGGCCCGTAGCAGACATCGACCGGTCATATCAAGCCTGTCACCGCATCGCTCGCGAATCGCGCAGCAATTTCTACTACGCTTTCTATCTGCTACCGAAACACAAGCGTGACGGACTCGCCGCTCTCTACGCTTTTATGCGCTTGGTCGATGATGTCGCCGACGAAGGCGATGACATTTCCGTGAAGCAACGCGGCCTCGCCAAGTGGCGCGCCGCCTTCGACGAAGCTGTCACAGGTCACTCCCAGCTCTTTGACGGCACGGCCGCAAAGCCCCTGCCAGGAGAACCTCTTTTTGGCGAGGAAGAGGTACTGCCCGCGCTTGTCGATACCATGCGCCGCTTCCACATGCCGGCGCGCTATCTTCACGACCTCATCTCCGGCGCGGAAATGGACCTCACCGTAAAGACATATCCCACCTTCGACCGCCTCCGCGAATACTGCTACCGCGTAGCCGGCACAGTTGGCCTCACTTGCACCCACGTTTTCGGTTTCAGGGATCCGCGCGCGCTTGATCTTGCGGAAAAGCTGGGCCTCGCTTTTCAGCTGACCAACATCATCCGCGATGTCCACGAGGATGCAGCGCTGGGGCGCATCTACATTCCCGATGAAGACCTGGGACGCTACAACGTTTCGGGGCAGGATTTCGCAAAATCGGAAGCCACTCTCGGCGTCCGCGAACTGCTTCGCTGCGAAGCCGACCGCGCCTGGCAAATGTATGAAGAAGGCGCCGAGCTGCTGGATCTGATTGACGCCGATAGTCGCGGCACGCTGTGGCTTTTAGTGCATACTTACAACGCACTTCTTGCTCGCATGGAATCGCTGGATTTCGCCGTCTTCGGCGAACGCGTTCGCCTCAGCAAAGCGGAAAAAATGGTGTTTATCGCCCGTGCAAAATTCGGGCGACACACTCGTGATAATGTCCTCGAAAAACGTGATCGTGATTGGCGGCGGGCTGGCGGGATTGGCGGCCGGCGTCGGGCTGGCTGACGCAGGCTGCCGGGTTCGGCTCTTTGAACAACGTCCCTACCTGGGCGGCCGCGCGACTTCCTATGTGCTGCCGAATGGCGAACATGTGGACAACTGCCAGCACGTCACCCTGGGGTGCTGCACCAACCTGGGAGATTTTTACAAGCGCGTCGGCGCGGCCGGCAAAATCAAGTTCTTCGATCACCTGGTTTTTCTCGACCCGCAAGGCATGACTGGCGTCATGAAAGCGGATTTCCTCCCGGCCCCCGTGCACATGACCGGCTCGTTCCTGTTTTTCGCGCCGCTGGCGTTTCCGGACAAGCTCTCGATCGCACGCGCCCTGGCGTCGATTTTGTTCTCCGGCGGGAAACCCAAAGACGCTTATGGAGCCGAACCAATTTCAATGATGGAGTGGTTGCGTCGCCGCAAGCAAACTCCCGCCGCGGTTGAACGCTTCTGGCGCGTGGTGCTGGTCAGTGCGCTGGACGAAGAGCTCGACCGCACCGACGCTCGTTTCGGCATCGACGTTTTCTGGAAAGCGTTTCTGGCCAATCGCATCGGATACCGCATTGGCGTGCCGTCTGTCCCGCTGGCCGAACTTTACGAAGGATGCCGCACTGCAATCGAAACGAAGGGCGGGGAAGTAATCCTGCGCTCTCCGGTACGCGCCCTGCGATTCGAAAATGCCGCGCTCAAAGCTGCCATCTTCGATGGCGGAAGGGAAGAGACTGCCGACTCTTTCGTCCTGGCGCTTCCGCACGACCGCATCATCGAACTGCTGCCGAAGGACGTTCGCTTCGCTAATCCTGCCCTCGCGCATCTGGAAAAAATCAAAGTGTCGCCCATCACCGGCGTCCATTTCTGGTTCGACCGACACATCACTAACGAGCCGTTCATCACCCTGCTCGACACGCAAACTCAGTGGATCTTCAACAAGACCGTTCTCTATGCCGATACCGCGTCCGCTTCCTCTCCTACTGTAAGTGCGCAGCGTGCTTCACCCCAATCAGCAGCCGGCGCAGGCCAATATCTGCAACTGGTCCTCAGCGCATCTTACGATCTGCTAAAGAAATCGCGCGAAGAAATTATCGATCTATGTTTGAAGGAAGTCCGCCAGGCCCTGCCCGCGGCTCGCGAAGCGCAACTGGTCAAAGCCACGGTTATCAAGGAAGCCGCCGCAACCTTTTCGCCGGAACCGGGCGTGGACCGCTGGCGTCCCGGGCAGGAAACAAAAACTCCCGGCCTGTTTCTGGCGGGCGATTGGACCGCCACCGGCTGGCCCGCCACCATGGAAGGCGCCGTCCGCAGCGGCTATCTCGCCGTCGAAGCGGTCCTCCGGGCTGCCAAGTCGCCGCAAAAATTCCTCCAGCCCGACCTTCCCGTCACTGGTTTCTCGCGGCTATTTTCGTAGATATAGTTAAAGGGCGCAAAAAACAAAACGCTGGAAGCCTGTTCGATTGCAATCGACCGCGGTGTTGCACATCGCCAGAACAAGATATAGAGGCATTCTATTGAGCGAACTTTGCTGGACGTTATCTTACCTGGTCGGTCACAAGTCCCCACGGGCCCGGCCGATTACAGAGCCAAAAGAAATAAAGCGGGCCAACGCGAACGCTAGTCGAGAGAGTTTACTGTTCGTGTTCGCCAGGAAGGTTTCACTCATTGTCCTCCCCTCGCACTTCTTATCAGTCACCTGGTACTCTGTCGCGTACTTTTCCTGAAACTCCTCATACGCCGCCCGCGACTGCCATGAATCGATGGTCACATAAATCGCGCCGCACCCACATCCCGCAGCAGCCGCGTCCCGCAATACCGCGCATCTTGCCGGATAGGCGCACCCACTCGCCCTCAGGCCCATATGCCTTCTCAAACAATTCCTCACATCCTGACTTGACTTCGAATTCCCATAGAGTTACAAACAATGTTGTCCCATCTCCTGCTCTTGGATGCTGGCAGTTCCTTCTGAACCAGAAATTTTAGGGAAGTATCACTTGCCGCGCCAAGCGTAGCAATCCGATTGGATACAAACCAGTGTGCAGTACTTAAGACTGCCTTTTTCCATTTCTATAAGTGTAGCTCTGCCGTGAAGCGAACTGCTACCGTTCGCATCACCCTGAAACTAGTGCACCGGACAGTGTACGGAGGATTTTGTGGATCGTAAGTACGGGCATCGCGGCTATCGCGATAGCGAAAAAGAAAAGAAATCCCGCCCCGAACGCAAGCCGCCCCAGGGCGGTCCTCGCGGACAAAATGATCATCTCGGACCGCGCACGCCGCGCATGGTCGGCACCGTCACCCGCGCTCGTTGCGCCAATTGCGGCGCAGTCCTGACGCCCGGCTTTGACGCAAGCGGTACCTGTCCCAAGTGCAACGCTGAGCTCCATTGCTGCAAGCAGTGCCGCTTCTTCGATTCGGGCGCGCAGTTTGAGTGTACACAGCCCATCCCCGAACGCATCACTCCCAAGGATGGCAAGAACAATTGCAAGTTTTACGAGTTCCGTATGACCATCGAAAAGGACACCGCCCCCACGTCCTATCAGCAGCCGGCACAAATCGCCGCCGCGGCGCCCGAGCCACTTCCCGGCCGTCCTCTTGACGCCCGCCAAGCCTTCGAAAACCTCTTCAAAAAGTAGCTCCTCGGAAAAAGCGATCTCGCTCGGAGGGTTCTCACTTTTCTTTTACGATCCCTCCATTTCGATGTATCCTTCCGGCAGCCGCCACGCTCCAATAAAAATCCTTTGCGGCCTTCTCGTTCCTGCCCTGGCTTGCCCTGGTCATTAACACTCCCTGGAGGCGTTTTATGACTTCGTTCACCCTGAATGGCAAATCCGTTTCCGTCGAGGACGACCCATCGACTCCACTGTTGTGGGTGATCCGCGATTCCCTCGGCTTGACCGGCACCAAATTCGGTTGCGGTATGGCTCTCTGCGGAGCCTGCACCGTTCATCTCGACGGCCAGGCTATTCGGTCCTGCGTCGCGCCGCTTTCCCGCGTCGCAGGCAAGCACGTCACCACCATCGAAGGGCTCTCGGCCAATAATTCCCACCCTGTGCAGCTCGCCTGGATCGAAATCGACGTGCCGCAATGTGGGTACTGTCAGTCTGGACAAATCATGAGTGCCGCCATCCTGCTCAAAGAAAAGCCCAAGCCCACAGATAAAGATATTGATGAGGCCATGTCCGGCAACATTTGCCGCTGCGGCACTTACGGGCGCATTCGACGCGCGATTCACCGGGCCGCAGAACTCTCCGCTGGGGCCGGGAAGCCCGCGAGAAAGGCCGCGCAATGAGCTCCGCCATGCTTCAGTATGGATCGAACGGCAAGAATCTCGGCCGTCGCGAATTTCTGAAGTCCACGGCCACCGTCACCGCCGGCCTCTGTATTGCCGGGTACGTTCCGGAACTCGACTCGCGTGAACTCTCCACACATGAGCTTACTGACGCGCCGGCCGGCGTTTTTGCTCCTAACGCTTTCGTTCGAATCGCACCCGACGACACCGTCACGGTCATCGCCAACCATTCCGAAATGGGCCAGGGCGTTTACACCAGCCTCCCGATGCTCCTTAACGAAGAGCTAGAAGCCGACTGGTCAAAAATTACAGTCGAAGCCGCCCCAGTTGATCCTGCTTACAACCACGCGGTATTCGGCATTCAAATGACTGGCGGCAGCACCAGTACCCCATCCGAGTACGAACGCTTGCGAAAAATGGGCGCGATGGCGCGGCTCATGTTAATCGACGCCGCAACGCGTCAATGGAACGTTCCTGCCGAAAGCTGTCACGTGCGCAACGGTGTCGTCATTCACGCCGCCTCTGGAAGAAAAGCCACATACGGTTCTCTCGCCAACGCGGCGGCGCAATCCAAGGTACCGCAAGAGATCCCGCTCAAGGATCCGAAAAGGTTTACTCTCATCGGCAAGCCGACGAGACGCCTCGATACGCCTTCCAAGGTCAACGGCACGGCACAATTCGGCCTGGACGTGAAACTTCCTAACATGGTTTTCGCTGTTGTAGCGCGGCCTCCTGTTTTTGGCGGCAAAGTGTCTCACGTGGATTCCGCCGACGCACGCAAAGTGCCCGGTGTCCGCGCTGTGCACCAAATCCCTTCTGGCGTAGCTGTTATCGCGGATCGTTTTTGGGCCGCCAAACTCGGCCGCGACAAATTGAAAGTTACTTGGGAAGACGGTGAAAACGCGACTCTCTCGACCGCGAAAATGACCGAAGAATTTTCTAAAACTTCTTCTGTTCCGGGCACCGTCGCCAGAAAAAATGGCGATCCTGCGAAAGCTCTGGCCAGCGCCGCAAAAACCGTCACCGCGGAATACGACGTTCCGTATCTCGCGCACGCGATGATGGAACCGCTCAACTGCGTTGTCGATCTTCGCGCCGACTCGTGCGAAATATGGACTGGCACGCAGTTCGAAACCATCGATCGAGCGAATGCCGCAAAAGTTGCCGCCCTTCCGCCCGAAAAAGTAAAACTCAATACCACATATCTAGGCGGCGGATTCGGCCGGCGCGCAAACCCCGCTTCAGACTTCGTAGTCGAAGCCGTCCACGTCGCAAAAGTAGCCAAAGCGCCTGTAAAAGTAGTCTGGACCCGGGAAGACGACCTTGCTGGCGGCTGGTACCGCCCGAAGTGGCATGATCGTTTCTCCGCAGGGCTCGACGCCAACGGCGATCCAATCGCCTGGACCCACACCATTGTCGGTCAATCCATCATGGCGGGCACTCCATTCGAAATGTTCATCAAGAACGGTATCGACGGCGCGTCCGTCGAAGGCGCGGCCGACATTCTCTACGGCATTCCCAACCTTCAAGTGGATTTGCACACGCCCAAAATCGGAGTGCCCGTGCAATGGTGGCGCTCGGTTGGCCACTCGCATACCGGATTTTCCGTCGAAGCCTTCCTGGACGAAGTCGCTCACGCCGGCAAAAAAGATCCCTGCGAACTTCGCCGCAAGTTGCTCGCAAAAGAACCGCGCATGCTCGCCACTTTGAATCTCGTCGCTGAAAAATCAGGGTGGAGCAAGCCTCTTCCCAAGGGCGTAGCCCGCGGCATCGCCACCCATTTTTCGTTCGACAGCTACGTCGCGCAAGTCGTCGAAGCTTCCGTCGAGAAAAACGGAAACGTCAAAGTTCATCGCGTCTTTTGTGCCGTGGATTGCGGCCGCGTGATCAATCCCGACATCGTCAAAGCGCAGATGGAAGGCGGCATCATCTTCGGTCTTACCGCAGCTCTGAAAACCGAAATCACTCTGCAAAACGGCCGGGTTCAGCAGAAAAATTTTCACGATTACCAAATGCTCCGCATGTTCGAAGCGCCCGTCATCGAGGTCCACATCGTCCCAAGCGACGCGAATCCTACCGGCGTTGGTGAGCCCGGTGTTCCGCCTGTAGCGCCGGCGCTCGTCAATGCTATCTTCGCCGCCACCGGGAAGCGCATCCGCAGTTTGCCCATTCGAGCCGCCGACCTTGCAGAAAGCGAAGTGAAAGCATGACTATTCAGCAAGCTCGAAACTGTCTCGTACAGATCCGCGCGCTGACGTTGGCGATCATAGCCCTGGCATTACTCGCACTGGCCGATCTGAAAGCGGCGTCGCACAAATTCATTCCGCCCAAACCAGACGCCGCCGCATCCCGCGAAGCTTTTCTCCAAGTCCACAAAGTCCTCACTTCGCCTCGTTGCCAGAATTGCCATCCCGCTGGCGATGCACCTCTGCAAGGCGACGATAGTCATCCGCACTTGCAAAACGTAAAACGCGGAAAAGACGGCCACGGCGTCTCCGCCATGCGCTGCGAAACTTGCCACCAGACCGCAAACCTGGCAGGCGGCCACATGCCGCCCGGCAATCCCAAATGGAGTCTCCCATCTCCCGAACACAAAATGGTTTTCGTCGGACGCACTCCCGCTGAACTATGCCGCCAGCTCAAAGATCCAAAAGAAACTGGCGGCCGCTCGCTTCAGAAGCTTCTCGAGCACGTTGCCAACGACGAGCTTGTCGGTTGGGGCTGGGATCCCGGGGACGGCCGCGCTCTTCCACCTCTCAGCCGGGCTGATACCGTTGCTCAAATGAAAATCTGGATTGACGGCGGCGCCGCCTGCCCTGAATAGCCGATTTCGTTTTCAGCGATCAGCTGGCCCGCCAGCGCTTCGCCCGGTAGGGTTTTTTACCTATGTTAATGCCAGTTTGAACGGCGTATTATTCATCGGCTCTAACGTACGAAGCTTTCGAATGGAGGCATTATGACCGCAGCAGCTGATGAAGAAGTACTCGTCAATGTTGGCGAAACTCTCGGCTCCGCAGCCGGCAAAGTCGTCGCTGCCGCCAAGCGCACCGCTACCACTCTCAGCAATGAAAAGCGGAAGATCGTTCGTGCCGCAACCAAAGCACGCAGCCGCGCTCGTAGCGCCTTCAGCAAGACCAAGCGCAAGACTGCCAAAGCCGCTCGCTCGGCGAAACGCTCCGCGGCCTCCGCAAAACGCTCTGTCAAACGAGTCGCACGCAAAATAAAAAGCCGCTAAGTCTCAGCCAACGCCGCTTGGGCGCGGTTTACGGCTTCATATTGGATGGCAAAGCCGCGCTGGTTTCCGTCTGTACGGCCACTGCACTGGCTTCATTCGCCGTTGAATTGCTCTTCTGTCTCGTCAGGTAAATCAAAAACGGTGCCACCTCGAACGGCATCTTTTCATATTCCGCGACCGCGGTCTCCGGTTGCACCTTCAGCATCACCAATCGGTCATCCCATGGTTCCAGTTTGATCCGCGCGCCCAGCGGCAGTGCAACCGTCGCAGGCTTTGTCTTCGTCATTTGTGCGGAACTGTCGGCCGCGTTGGGTGCGCCGTTGCGCGAGCCGTTGGCGGTTCGGTTGCTGTTTCCATCGGCCACCCAATGTTTCGGTACGCGGTCTCCCAAGTGCGGGCTGATCAAGTTCGGTACATCTTTCTCCCGCTTCTGCAGCGCATCGAAAAACGCCAGCGCCGTTCCCGATTGATCCTTATAGGGAGACTTATTCAGCAATTCAATCGCTTTCTTGTTGGCCGCTTCTTCCTCTGCCGCGTTGCGCGCAAATCCAAAGTGGTGAAATGTTTCTTTTTCGTCAAAACGCACTCGATTAAAAAACGCAAACTGCGTATCCATGCGGTGTCCTAGCATCACGTGACCCAGCTCGTGCGCCAGTACCGCGGCCAGGCTTGTTTCATCCGGCAGCACATCAATCAGTCCGCGGCTTAGCACAATCGTGTGGCCCAGCGTGAAAGACTCCAGCGTTGATGTCATCAGCACGCGGCAACGAACTTCCGGCTGGATGTCCACATCGTTCGTCACTTCCAGGTTATTCACCACTGTTTCCAGTACTTTGTCCACATCGCCGTAAGGCGCCATCAGTCCAGTACGCTCCATCTTTGCGGCTACGTTGTCTTCCGCTAGCCGGTTCCATGCGCGTTTTGCCTGCAGTGGCGAATAACCATTACTCGCCTGTGCCTGATCTTTTATTTTTGATCCTTCCACTAGCACGCTGCTCAGCGTCTGTTCCTCTTGCTGATGATTCAGGTTGTAGCCCCACAACCGCGTCTGTGCTTTAAATGGCCGAAACGCGGATTTCGTAGCGACACCGTAGTCCACATTGCCTTCTTCGCTGTAGATGAACGCCGGCAGCCATCGGTTCGATCCTGTGTTCTCACGCCAGCTGTCGAAATTAAAGTAATAGCTGCTCCTCGAGGAGCCGCCATACGATCCGTTGAAACGCACGATCGTATAGCCTTGATCTTCCACCCAGATTCGTCCCGAGAAGCGTCCTTTGCCCGTGTTCGGCAACGGGTCGATATCAAAAATCAGGCAGCGCACCTCGCCCAGGAATTCTCGACCCGCATAAGTAAACTTGTAATGCTGTTGGTCGAATCCTTCTTCATCCACATAAATCATCTGTAGAAAACCGCGCGGCAAAAATTCCGCGGCAAAAATATTTTCAATGCTGATCAGAAACTTGTGCTTCCCCGTCCCATTAATCAAAGGTTCCAGTTGCACGCCTTTATCCAACTCCGCGCGGCCAAGAAAATATTTGTCACTGTCCGGCACCGCGCCCAACTCTTTGTCTGGCCGCACCGTCTGGATGTAGGTTTCCACCAGAGGCGAATATCTCCTTATCATTTTCATCTGCGCCTGTTCCTGCGCCACAACCTTGTCAATTGCTTTTGCTACTGTAGCCGGTTCCTGCGCTGCGGCGTCCGGCTCCTGTGCCATTGTTACCAGCGGCATCGCTCCAAGCGCCAAAATCCCCGGCAAAAGCATACGAATACGCATGGTTTCTCCAAACCTGTCTAAGAATGGGTATGGCTCGACGACTGCAGGGTACTCTGCGGGAAAATCCTTGCAAGCTGTACGGTGGAGCAGTTTAAGGACAGCCGCTCATTTACCTGAGAAGTCCCTGTTCCTTGTGTGGGGTAAGCCCAGAGCCGATTTTGGGTTTAGCGCCTAGTACGTAAGCGGAGTGCGTGGACCAACCGCTCGTCGAATGTCACTCCCTGGTTTTTTTCCTCGCCCGTGCCCGCTCATACTTCAGCGCAATCATCCCTCGCGAAAATGTCTTATTTTCCGTCAAAATGAATTTCCGCTCCGGAAATTCGGTCGGGAACGCGGCAATCCCTTTGCCAATTAGCACCGGCAGCACGCCTAGTTGGATTTCGTCCACAAGATCTTCCCGCAGAAATTCTCGAGCCAGGTCGCCGCCGCCCATTAACCAAATGTCTTTGCCCTTGTTCTTGCGTTGCGCCTTCAGAAATTGCTTTGGCGCTTCGGCGGTAAACGTCACGCCTTCGCGTTCTCCGGCCTTCAGCGTTCTTGAAAAGACATAACACTTCATTCCCTGGCTGTCGAAGCTGCCGCCTCCCATCTTTAGTGCGACTTCATACGTCTTTCTGCCCATCACCGCGAAATCCATCCGCTCGAAAAACGCTCGCATGGAGTAATCCTTCGGCATAAACAAAAAATCGACCGATCCATCCGGCCGCGCAATATACCCATCCAAGCTAATACCCACTCCATAGACCACTTTCCGCATAGCTAGCTCCTTGCTGAAGAAATTGTTTCGGAGCGTGCCGCACTGTTCGAATTTAGGGGATGGGGTCTTTCCCGTATTTTGTAGCAGTGCGTTATTCCGCCGCTCTTTGTTTTTTGTTTAAGGGTGTTAGCTACAGGACCGGGTCAGCGCTGCGCCGAACTCGCTTCGCCGCAACTCTTCGCCCGCACGGCCGTCAAGCGGACTTTCGCTTCCTTTTCATATATTTTCGCGTAGTTGTGATCGCATTGTCGTGTTGTCGTGCGAAGACTCCTTCCCGCAGCGAAACACGGCAGAACTGTCCATCAACGGATATTTGCTGCTCCTGAAATCCGCGTCCAGTGCCGTCAATACCTTCTCGTCTAAACCAACTTTGTCCGGCGTACTCCGTGCCCACTCTCGCGCCGGATATTCCGTCCTCTCACTCGCGGCTGGCTGGCACGAGGTCCGGCATCCGATTAGCAGCAACTGCAGCACCAGCGCCCACGGAGTCGCCTTCGCGCTCACGGTTTCAACCCTTGATTCCACATCTCCCGCGCAATCCGCCAATTTCCGTCCGCTTCGCGATGCAGTACCAATAATAATTTTCCGTAACTATCGAACACCGGCTTTCCCGGCGGTGGTTGCACCACTTGATGTTCCAGCGCCCACTCCGAAGCCCAATCTCCACTTACTTCAATGCCCTGAAAATCGATATCGATTTTTTGCATGTGATATCCCGGCATCCGCTTCACCACATCGTCCATAAATTTTCCGATGGTCTCTTTTCCGATCATCGGCTCGGTTGTTGGCAGCAAACTCACTCCATCTTCCGCCCACATGCTCATTACCGCCGCGTTATCCATCCTCAAATGAGCGGCAATAAATCTCTTGTTGAACGCGTCAAGCTCCGCGCGGCTGCTTCCCGCCTGTTGCACGTGAGTCATCTTTACGCTGCGCGCGGATGCCGCTCCGCCGATGCTCAACTCTGCGGCAACAAGACATGCGGCCCCCGCCACAATTCCCACCGACAAAATCCATCCTCGCAATGTCATCGCATTTTCCTCCCTTTCCTTCCGGCTTTGCCGTCGCGATTATAACTGCATTTCTTGAGACTCCTAGCGCACGTTTCCGCCGTGGCATTTTGCATCCTAAAAAAGCTGTCGTAGCGTGCCCCCTTCGCGTTATTGTTTTTCCTTAGAAAGTTTGGCATTGAAATCCGCCCACGCGCGCCTCACCCAGCCAATCAAAAATTGGAGGTACGACAATGGCTCGCCATTCCCACCAATTCACCATCGCCGATGATGAAGCGGTCCTCGCCCTTCTTGAAAAGCTGCTGCGTAGCAAAGGATCCTCTCAGGTTCGCCGCGAGAAACTTCTCCGCGCGCTTGACGATGCTGCGCGCCACTACAAAGATTCCAATCAAAAAGTCCGTCGCGCCTTCTTCCACGGCATGCTCACCGGCTATGCCGTGGCGCTCAAGCTCTGCTGATTCGGCGGACCACCGTTTTAGACGGACAGGGTTCTCGCTGTTCGCCTGTCGCGGTGGATCGCAAACCCTTGTTCGCGTTTCGTCCCATTTCGGCCACAATAGTGCTGCCAAGAAGGAGCGAAACGATGTCCATTGAAATCGAGCAGTTGAGAAATTTTCAGACCCGCGAACTGGAACAGCCCAATATGCAGACGAACGGCCGGCAGCCGGTCTTCACCAAGACGGTCGAATGGTCGTTGGTCGAAATCGTGATCCTTCTCACGGAAATCAGGGACAGCATCAACTCTGCGACGAGAAGGTAGCGCGGTCCGTCGCGCCGCTCTTTCTTTCGCGGCATCGGCGGAGCGACACGGCTATAATTTTTCCGTCACTGGAGAAGCTCCGCCAACAATGTTGCGCGATGTTCTTGCTTGAATGGCCGGAAACCCGCAAAATAGCTGTTCTAACGTGTTGTGTAAAAAAGTGGATTGATTTAGCGCGCCACTCCTGCTAACCGTGCAACGAGGGTAGAGTTGACTCCGTCTAAACGTCTGGTTGCTTATTTTTCCATGGAAATTGCGTTGGAGAATGCCATGCCGACGTATTCGGGCGGCCTGGGAGTTCTTGCGGGCGACACGATTCGGGCCGCGGCCGACATTCGCCTGCCGATGGTCGCGGTGTGTTTGCTTTACCGCAAGGGATATTTCACGCAAGTGCTGGCAGAGGACGGCTCGCAGCGCGAAGAGCCGGTGGAATGGCACGTCGGGGAGTTTCTCCAGGAAGAAGCCGCGCGGGTCACCGTGCCGCTGGAGAATCGCCGCGTGGAATTGCGCGCCTGGCGCTATGACGTCAAGGGCGTGCGCGGATACGACGTACCGATTTATTTTTTGGACGCGGATTTGCCCGCGAACGATGAACGCGACCGCAATCTGACCGGCAGTTTGTATGGCGGCGATCCGTACTACCGCTTGTGCCAGGAAGTTCTGTTGGGAATCGGCGGCGTGCGGATGCTACGCGCGCTCGGTCACGACGATCTGAGCCGGTTTCACATGAATGAGGGGCATGCGGCGTTGCTGACACTGGAGTTGCTGGGCGAAGAAGCGGAGAAAAACGGCCGCGAATCGATTCGCGGAGAAGATATCCAAAAAGTTCGCAGCAAGTGCGTATTCACGACGCATACTCCGGTGCCGGCGGGCCACGACCGTTTTCCGGTGGAATTTCTGACGCGCGCGTTTCCGGAGCGAGAAGATTTTCTGGATTTGCAAGATGCGACGGCGGCGGAGCTGCTACGGCGCGTGCTGCAGGCGGAAACAAATTTTCCCGGCTTGCAGGAAGCAGCGAAGCGCGGCGCTTCCATTAACATGACGCATCTTGCGCTGAATATGAGCACGTACGTGAATGGTGTCGCGAAAATGCACGGCGAAGTTTCGCGGCGGATGTTTCCACAAGTACCGATCGAGGCGATTACGAATGGTGTGCACGCGGTAACCTGGACGGCTCCATCGTTCCAGCAAACATTTGACCGTTACATTCCGACGTGGCGCGAGGACAATTACAGTCTGCGCGGCGCACTGGGACTTCCGCAGGAGGAAGTGTGGTCCGCGCACTTGCTGGCAAAACACGAGCTGTTTCAAGTGGTGCAGACGAAAACGGGATTGCAGTTGGACCCGGCAGTTTTCACGATTGGATTTGCGAGGCGGGCAACTGGATACAAGCGGGCGGACCTGATCCTGTCTGACCTGGACCGCTTGCGCGAAATCGCGAAGAACGTCGGAAAATTTCAGATTGTATTTGCCGGAAAAGCGCATCCAAACGACGGTGGAGGAAAAGAGTTGATCCGGAAAATTTTCCGGGCAAAAAAGGCTCTCAAAAAAACGGTGCAAGTAGTTTTTCTGGACAACTACAACATGGAAGTGGGCGGAAAAATTACCGCAGGCGTGGATTTGTGGCTGAATACGCCGCAATTTCCGCTGGAAGCGTCCGGCACCAGCGGAATGAAAGCGGCGCTGAACGGAGTACCGAGCCTGAGCATTCTGGACGGCTGGTGGGTGGAAGGGCATATCGAAGGAGTAACCGGCTGGGCCATCGGGCAGCTGCGGCAGAGCGGCGACGAAACTTTGGATAATCGCGCCGATGCGGAGTCCCTTTACGACAAACTAGAACATGTCATCCTGCCGATGTTTTACAACGAGCCGCACAAGTATTTGAGCGTGATGCAACACGCGATCGCGATCAATGGCTCGTTTTTCAATACGCAGCGCATGGTGCAGCAGTACATTACCGATGCGTATATCCGCTGAGACTTTCGCCGACAATTTAGCTGCGCGCGCTTAGGTGCAGACATTCCGCGCAATGTCTCCCGCGCACTCGTCAGTCCTTTTGGCCAGTAAGAGAGGCAATATAGTGCCTCTTTTGTGCCGCCGGGCAGCAGGGGGAGAATCAGACCAGCTATCTGTCCTTCTTCAGTTCAACAACCATCACTTCAATTGGCTTATCGCCGACGTTCACATCGGCGTGGAGCGTCTTAGGAGCATTTGCGGGCAGCCAATAAGCCTTTCCCGTTTCCCACACGTGTTGCTCGCTGGAACCACTCTGGTCAACGATGTTCATCGTGCCGCCCTGGATGGCGATAATCACTCGCCCGTGCTCATGCCTATGCATCGTTAAGGGTGCGTTTGAAACGACAACAGACTTCCAAACCTTCACGTCCTCATTTTCAAACTGCGGGATTCGCTGGGTCTGCGTTTCGGTCTGTTGCGAGCGCGCCACGCCCAATGCCAAAAAGAAAACGAAGAGCACAAATACAACTCGGTTCCATAGTGGTTTCATCTAGTTCCACGCTCCGATTTGAATTCATCCAGGAATCCGTCAGCTGCTTCAATCTGGAAGGAAATTATAGAACACGTTCGCCCTACGGCGGAGCCGAGCCGCGCACGGTGACAATTTGCCAGCTCCAGGCTCGATTGGTTGGCCGTCGTCGTTGCTGGTCCGTCCCCAATGTTGGTGTTTGCGGGGAACGAAGTGGTCTTCGACACTATGCATGAGTACCATTCACTGCCGTCGGAGTGACTGTGCGAGTTGTCGTGCAGTCGCCGTCTTGGCGGCGCCCTGAATGGCGTTTGAGGCTAAGGGCGTCGGGAGACGCCTTAGTTTGCAGGGGTAGCGGAGGGGATACGTTTGGTGGCGTTGAGTTCTGCTTCGACGTCGGCGATGTTTCGTTTGGAGAAGTAGTCGAAGAGTTGCCAGGAGCCATATTTCCGCTTGACGTCCGGGAGCACGGAGTCGGTGAGTGCGGCTCCACTTTTGTCGTCTTTTTTTGCAGCAGAAACCCAATCACGTAAATCAGTAAGATAGCCGCGGAAGGCTGCGACGTCAGAGACGTTGCCAGGGTCGCCGTGTCCGGGAATGAACTGAATCGGAGAGACCGCAGCGAATTTTGTGAACGTGGAGAGGGTTTCGATCCAAGGAAGAGTGGAGGCATCAATCAAATTGGGTAATGTGTGGTTCCAAAAAAGATCGCCGCAGAAGATGACTGGAGATTTTTCCTGCTGCACGATGACGATGGAATCTCCGCCAGTGTGGCCGGGGAAAAACTGGACGTGAAGAACGACGGCGCCCAAGCGAAGCTCGGTTTCGGTATCGTAGAGAGCAGTCGGCGCGGCGAGATTTTCGATCATGGATTTTTGTTCTGGAGTGATGGATTTGCCGAAGAATTTAAGATTTTCCGAGTGAATCCAGGCAGGCACGTTGCGATGCGCGACGATGACGGCGCCCTCTTTGGCGAAGACGGCGTTTCCGGCGACATGATCAAGATGGTAGTGGGTGTTGACGACGAACTTGATTGGCAGTTTACTCAGCATGCGAATTTCGCCGAGCAGAGCTTTTGCGGCGGGCTCGTTCTCGAAAGTGTCGATGACGGCGATACCGTCTTCGCCGACAACGAAGCCAGCGTTGGCGCCCGATTCGCCTTTGGCGTTATCGATGGCGGCATAAATGCCGTGCCCGAGCGGTTTGAGAGTGAAGGGAAGGGCAGCATCCGGTTTGGGCGGAAGCGGGTTTCGAACAGGGGCGGTCTGAGCTTTTAGAATGGAAATGCTGCAGAGAAAGACAAGCGATAGTGTAAGTGTACGCATCGAGAGTTATTGTATCGGGGTATCGTAACGCAAATGCAAGAAAGATGAATCATAGTCCGGCAACCGTCCTTACCAAGGCTCCTTCGTGAGGCATTGGGGTATCGTGGCGGGAGTGGGCTTACCTGATGCAGCCTCGCCCTCGCTGCGAGAGTTTGCCTTAGTGCACTAAAGTCAGCGGCGAAACCACAGATGGATTAAGATAGGGGCACCGAGAAATTCAGGATGTGGGCCGACTTTTGAAATCGGTGAAGTATAAGTACGCTGGCAGGGAGTGCCGATAGTAGGTTGAACATGCGTTGTCCTTACTGCAAAGCGGAAAATCCCCCGAGCGCCGCTAAATGCGGGAAGTGCGGGAAGGGCATGCCCGTTTCAGAAGCGACCTTCGTGGGCACTGACGACGCGACTGCAACCGCCACGCCGCCGGTAAAGACTACCCCTCCTTTACAAGGCAACCCGCAGGGCAGTGCGCAAGGTAATCCGCAGAGCAGTCCGCAGAGCAGTCCGCAGGGAACGTCAATCGCAGCCAAGACACCAGGGACTCCGGGAACGCCTGGGACTCCTCAAGGCTGGTCAATTTCGAGTACTCGCGAGCCAGGGCCCGTGGTGCCTGCGGGAGAATTTGCGCCAGGCACGATGCTTGGAGAGCGCTACGAAATTATCTCGCAGCTGGGGCAGGGCGGCATGGGCGCGGTGTATAAGGCACGGGACACAGAACTGGAGCGCTTGGTCGCGCTGAAAATCATCCGCCCCGAACTTACCACGAATCCGGAGATGCTGAAGCGTTTCAAGCAAGAGCTGATTCTTGCGCGACAAGTCACGCATAGAAATGTGATCCGCATCTTTGACCTGGGACAAGCGGACGGCTTCAAATTCATCACCATGGAGTTTCTGGAAGGACAGGACCTTCGCGCGGTGCTGCGTGAAAAGGGCAAGCTGGCACCAGAAGATGCGGCCAAGGTGATCCTGCAAATTTGCCGCGCGCTAGAAGCCGCCCATGGCGAAGGCGTGATTCACCGCGACCTGAAACCGCAAAACATCATGATGGATGCGAACGGCCGGGCTTACGTGATGGATTTTGGCATCGCGCGTTCCGCGTATCTTCCCGGCATGACGCAGACCGGCGCTCTGGTGGGGACGCCGGAATATATGTCGCCGGAACAAGCCAAAGGAGAAAAGATCGACGAACGCTCGGATCTTTTTTCGCTAGGTGTGATTCTTTACGAGCTGGTTGTCGGAAAATCGCCCTACTACTCGGAAACTCCGCTGGCCACGCTCTGGAAACGCATCCAGGAAAAAGCGACGCCGCTGATCGAAGTCGATCCGACGGTTCCAAAAGAATTGAGCGATATCGTCGCGAAAGCGCTGGAAATCGAGCCGGAAAACCGGTTTGCAAGCGCGAAGGAATTCGAGCAGCACCTGGAATCGTGGCTGGGAATTTCTCCGTCGATGGTCGGGTCGGTCACGGATCAGGCGCTGGCGCCGATCGTCGTGGCGAGATCGAGCGGCTGGAAATACACAGCGATCGTAGCCGTTGTGCTGCTTCTGGCGGTGGCGGGATTGGGAGTGCCGCTAAAATTTTTCCAAAGTTCCTCCAAGAAAGCCGGCGCAGGAGGACCGGAACCGCTGGTGCTTGCAGTGATTCCGCTTCGCAATGCGTCAGGCGATGCATCGCTTAGCTGGCTTGGCGGAAGCCTGGCGGAGGTGTTGCGAACGGAAGTCGGCCAATCCGCGGAATTCCGTACGGTTTCTCCGGATCGATTGCAACAGGTGCTTTCCGATCTGCGAATTGGGCCGGATACGGAAATTGCGCCGACCGATCTGCAGCGCATCGCCGAATTCACCAAAGCCAAACTCGCGGTTTGGGGACAATACTCGCGAGTGGGCGAGCAGATTCGCATCGATGCCAAGATGGACGACTTGAAAACGCAGCGCAGCGTGCCGCTGACAGTGGCTCCGGTGGAAGAGAACGGCGTACTGGGCGCGATGGAGAAACTGGCGCAAACCATCCAGCAGAATTTGAGCGCCGCAAAGATACCCGTACAAAATTTGAAGGCGTCCGCATTCCGGCCATCCACAAATTCACTCGAAGCCATTCGCGCGTACACGAATGGGATGACCAAAGCGCGGCAAGGAAACTACATTGATGCCGTGAAGGAATTTGAAGGGGCAACGAAAGCCGACGCAAATTTCGCGCTAGCCTACTCGATGCTGGGTCAGACATACGCGCGATTGGGCTACGATCGCGAGGCCGAGCAAAACGCCAGCCGTTCGGTGGACCTGAGCGCCAACCTTTCGGCGGTCGAGAAGTACATCATTCAAGCGGTAAACGCGAAAGTGGGGAATAACTATCAAAAAGCGCTAGACGCTTACCAGAATCTCGAGCGGCTGATGCCAAGCGATCCGCAAGTGCAGTTCGAAATGGGCGAGCTTTTCGAAGCGCACGGAGAATACGACAAGGCGCACGCGCATTACGACAAGGCGGTAACGGCGGACCCGAAACACCTGGAAGCGCTTCGCGGAATCGGCCAAGTGGAGTACGAGCGCGGAAATCCGCAGGGATCGCTGGACTACCTGAACCGCGCCCAGAGCCTGGCAGTCGAACTCAATAATCGACAGGGGAAAGCTATCGTCTTGCATGATCTGGGCGAAGCCTATCGGATGCTAAACCGTCCGCAGGACGCGCTGCAGAATTTTGACCAGTCGCTACAGATCAAAAAACAGATCGGCGATAAGAAGGGCACTGCTGCCAGCCTGGATGAAGTAGCAATCACGTATGGGATGATGGGAAAGGCGTCCGAAGCGGAGAAGACTTATCAGGAAGAACTGAGCATCCGAAAAGACATCGGAGATCAGGCCGGCATGGGAATCGCTCTGCTAAATTACGGCGCTTTCCTGCAGGACAGCGGGCGGTATGAGGAAGCTTTAGACAAAACCAAGCAGGCGCTGCAAATCGAAATGCAATTGGGCCATGAACCGAGGCAGGCGATTTGCCTTTCCAATATTGGGTTCAGTTACTTCAAGATGGCACGGTACGATGATGCATTGACGTATCAGCAGCGGGCGATCGATCAGCTACAAAAGGCCGGGAATCCCGCGGACCTCGCTTCCAATCTGAACAACTTGGGAATTACCTACGCGCGCATCGGTCAATTCGAGAAAGCACTCGCCAGTTACACGCAAGCGCTGGAGCAGGCGCGGAAAGTTGGAGATAAGCTGCAGATCGCGGCCATCTCGGACAGCATGGCGGATTTGCTGCTGATTGAAGGGCGTTACGGGGCGGCATTGAAAGCTCAGCAAGAGGCTGCCAACATCGACCAGCAACTGCAGCAGGGTGGCGATTTCAGCGCGGAAATTCAGGCCGACTATGCAAACGTGCTGAACCGCCTTGGACGGGGCGAGGAAGCCGCGAAGATTCTGGACGAATCCCTAAAGGCCGCCGAGAGTTCCAAGAATGACGCCCTTGCAGCGAAAGTCTTGAATATCCAGGGCGAGGGTTTATTTCTACGCGGCGATTTCAAATCCGCGCGGTCTAGTTTCGAAAGATCACAACAAGCCGCGACGCGCGCCAAAGATCGCATGGAAGTGCTGATCGCACGACTGAATCTTGCCAAGACTGGAATAAAGGAAGGACGCGCGGCCGCCATGGTTGCGGCGGTGAAAGAGCTGGTCAAGGACGGAAACACGCTGGACGTGAAATATCTGGCGACACAATCTTCACTGGCGCTCGGAGAAGCGATGCTCGAGGCCGGCGACGCCGCTCACGCACAAACGGAGCTGCAATCTGCATTGCGCAAGAGCGAAGATCTGGGAATTAGATCGTTGCTGCCGGAAGCGCATTTCCTGCTTTCGCGCGCTCTGGCGAAGAATGGCCATTCCGAAGAGTCAGACCGCCACCTGAAACTCGCATCGGCGGTCGTGGAAGAGATGCGGCAAGAGTCGCGCAGCGATTCCTTAGAAAAGCGCGCTGATTTCCAGAGAATTGTGCAGGCCGGGAAGTAACGCCAACAAAAAAGGAGACGCAAGTATATGCGTCTCCTTTTCCTTTTCTTACGTAGTGCAATCTATTTAATTCTGAAAACGATCGTCTGCGCAGAGATATTCTGCGAGTCGAATGTATTATCCGTCAGAAGCGTTGTATTCAAGCTGTAGAGTCCCGGCGCATATCCATTCAGACTTAGCGTGAACTGGTATTGTTGATTGCCGCTGTTGTAGAGAGGCTGAGCATCCGCCAATCCGACGCTGGTTGATGCGATCGGAATGGTATGGAAAGTCTTGACGTCGCCGGTTAGCATCGCGACGGAGATTAGGGCGCTGGCATCCGTAATGTATGGCCCGTTCTGGCAAGAGCCGGAAGCTGCCGCCAGCTTAAACTTCACAGAAAGGGTGTTCTTCGTTCCCGCAGAAAAGACAGCGGCCTTCTTGGGGTCCGTGGTGTTCACCAGTGGCGACTGGTATGGACAAAAAATCGCGGATTCGTTGGTGGTCGGCTTCGCATTGACGAGCACAAATGTCGAATTACTGAGCGTCTTGATTGTCGTACCCAAATCGTCGGGAATAATCCCGCCGAGCGGGTATTCGCCGATGGTGGTTGCGGCCTGGCAGGTGGTAGTTCCTGCATCGAGCAAAGGTTCGTGCGTGGACCCATCACACCGGAGAATACGTGTGTTGTTCGCGATAAGGTTGTCAAACAAGCCGTAAATCGAATTTACGATAGCACCGTCGGTAAAAACGGAACCACAGGTGTCAAACTTTGCCACATAGGCTGCGCTGTAGCCACCTTCGCCAAGGTTAGTGGTCGGCGTCGCGCCGTCAGGCAACGAACTGCCGGCCAGACTAATCATGCCCTTGACGGTAGCGGGGCTGATTGGATACTCGGTCACAGTAGGCTGCGTCGTGCATCCAGTCCCCACGATCTGAAACGCATTCGAATTAAACATGAAGGTGGTTGGAGTCGGATTTTGCACGGTGGCAGTCAGATCCTGGGAAATAGTTGCCGTGGGTACTGGCCCGACAGCGATGCCGGAAATTGAATTCTTTACGGTAGCCAGTTGGGTCAAGGTGCAGGTTTGCGTCGCGTCCCAGGTCCAGATTGTTCCAGAGGAATTCGCCTGGGTCACCAGGTAGAGCACATCGTTTTCCGCCGATGCCAGGAACTGCAACGTCTCATTTGTCTTCAAACTGATCGTTGGGCAAGATCCAGCCGAGGCGCCGCTGCCGTTGAAGTGAACGACTTCGGGAGTCGCATTTCTGCCGCTTCCCACAACGCTGTTAGCCGCAAAAACGTCGCCATTGCTAAACCGGGCAATGCCGACCGGGCCGTTCAAGTTAGTGCTGGCGAAAGTGACCGCTGTCGAAAAATTCTGCGTTGTATCATACGGGGAGCGCAGAATCTTATTTTCCGCTTTGTCTACGATTAGAAGATCTCCGACGTTTTTTTGCGTGATTCCCGCACCGGTCATTCCGGCTGAAGTCGCCGGAGGACCTAACAGTTCCGTCGGCGCAGGAAAAGTCGTTGACGCGAAAGGAACGTTAGCAAGGCCTGCGAATTTCCAAACTCCCGAGCCCGCCTTGTTCGTAACGTAGAAGTCTCCCGCGGCGGAGGAACGCCCACAGACGGGAGCGAAAGAGACAGTCCCAACCACAACGAAAGCCGAGCCATTCGCCGGATCAAGCCGGATGACTTGATTCAACGCCGTATCGCAGGCGTAAAGCAGAAATGGGTACTTAGCATTGCCAGCGGCATCCTGGTCCACCCAATCTGGGCCAATTGCGAGGCTCTCAAAATTGGATCCCGGATGATTCAAAACTTGAGTGACGGTGGTTCCGTCAACTTTGGAAATGATCGCTCCCCCGGAGACATATGAGGGCGAGCGAGCGGGTGCAACAATTTGCGACCAAGACGCCGAGGCGGAAACAAGCAGGATCAAAGGCAGGATTGCGAACTTTTTTGACGCGAACATAGATCTCCCTCCTGGGAGCTGGGTAGTCGGACGCCCAAAGGGCGTGAAACCATTCGGGGGAATTTTTGGAACATAATCGAGACTGCTTCACACATCAGGGGACTGAAGGAGATTACTTGAAACGGGACAGAAGTCAAGGAAAGACGTCCAATTCCGCAGGCAATTGAGATTTTAGAAGTAATTGAGATTGAGAGTAATTAGTACTATAACGCTCATTACTGTCGGCTCAGCTTGCAAGGACCCATTCGGTTTGCAGGTTTGGCGGCTGGCGCAAGGTCTGCATCACTACGCAATACTGTTCGGTTTTCTCGCGTAGTGCACGTAACTGTTCTGGCGTGGCTTGCGATGCCACGATGTCATAGCGAAGATTGATGCGCTGAAAGCCAACGGGCACATCTTTTGAAATTCCTAGCGTTCCGCGAAGGTCCAAATCACCTTGGACTGTGACCTGGATACGTTCGGTGGCGATTCCCATCGCCGCTGCGACCATTTGGCAGGTAATCTGCGCACAGGCTGACAACGCGCCAAGCAGAAGATCGCCGGAGCAGGCGCCAGCACCGGCGCCGCCCACTCCAGCGTGGGCTTCCGCAAGATAGATGGCGCGGCCGATATCGACCGCGCAGGAAATCGGCGCGCCGGTTTGAGCGCCCTTCGCAGTGAGAGTAATCTTCGAAGTGGTTGGGTCGTTGCGATATTGCTCTTTCAACGGTTTTTGGAGCGACTTTAGATCCACGATGGCCTCCGGACTCTTATGGATAAACCGATTTACGGGTAAGACTGAATTTCTTGTGGACATCACGACTCCGGTGACTATCCATTAAACTAATGGGCAGCCTCATCATGGGGCATGGTGCGGTAGCGGGCTTGTCGCAATTCCGTTTGCTTGTTAGCATGCGTGAACGGGAGATTATTACATGCCTAAGTTTGTCATCGAACGAGATATCCCAGGAGCTGGAAATCTTTCCGACACTGAGCTGCAGGAAATCTCGCGAAAGTCGGTGGCGGTTCTCAAAGGAATGGGACCCGAAATTCAATGGCTGCAGAGCTACGTAACAGGCGATAAAGTTTACTGCGTATATCTTGCCCCAGACGAGGCCGCAATCCGTGAACATGCAAAACGCGGAGGCTTCCCTGCGAATCGAATCTCCGCCGTACGCCGCCTAATTGATCCGACAACCGCCGAGTGACTTTGTATTAAGCGCTAGGGCTGCCCGGCGGCGGATGCTGGCTTCAATGCTTCCTCAATGGCTGCATCGACCGGCATGACCCATCCCTCAAGCCACGCAGTGCCTCCGGTCGTCCTGGTTAGTTGCTGACGTGCAGGCTCGAGACTTTGCTCCAATTTCGTTTGCTCCCCTGGCGTCAGCGGAGCTCCGACGCTCTTGCGGAGCGCCGCCGCTGCGCCAGCCATCCGCAGCGATCGCTCAGGCTGCGATTGCGCGGCCGCGCTGCAGGCAAAAGACTCCAGGAGCTTGGCGATACCCCGCTTGTACTCCAGTACTTGAAATATTTCCATGCTCTGGCGATACAACGACTCTGCCGCTCGGTAGTCGTTTTCCTCTCGAGCCACATTTCCCAAATCACTCAGCGAGCCGGCGATACCCCAGCGGTCTTCCAGTACCCGAAAAGTTGCCAAGCTTTGCAGGTACAGAGTTTTGGCAGATAACAAATCTCCTTGTTCGTACGCCACGTCTCCCTGGTGGTTGAGGGCCCAGGCGATACCGGTTTTGTCCCGCAGCTCACCGAAAATGCGTAGAGACTCTCCGTACAGTGCGTGGGCGGCGGCATAGTCTCGTTGCAATTTGGCAACGTTCGCGAGGTTGCTGAGAGCACGCGCTATAGCCAACGGATCGCCAAGTCCTCTCCACGCGGCGAGGCTTTCTTCGAGCAGCAGGCGCGAGGTCGCAAGATCGCCGCGGTCGCGGACATGTATGGCGACTGCGTTCAGCGAGATGGCGATGCTTTGGGCATCCGCCAAGTGCCGGGCGATTTGCAAGCTCTCTTGCGAGAGCGCGTATGCCGAAGCGTAGTCGCCTTGCCCTCCGGCCAGAACGCCAGCGGCAAAAACTGCTCGCATCCGTTCTTTGGTGGGTGACGCCGCGCCTTCCAGCTTCAGTAATTTTCCCAATCGGTCACGACCTTCGGCGAGATACTCGCGCATCTCCCAGAAGCGGAACAGCGCGGTGCCCAAGCGCAGTCCCCAATTGGCTTCCCCGATTTCCGTAAGCCATGCGAGAGCGCCGCGAAAATTGTCATGTTCGATCTCAAAACGGTCGAGCCATTTCGTCGAATTCGCGCCAGAATCCTCGGCCGCTCCTTCTTCCGCGAAAACCAGACAATACGCAGCATGAGCCCGGCGTGTAGCAAGCTCTTCTTCGCTCGCTGCCAGTTTCCCTAGTCCATACTCGCGAATTGTCTCCAACATCACAAAGCGTGGTTCGCCGTCCGCTTGTTCCACTTGCCGGACAAGGCTCTTATCGACCATGGAGGCCATTCCATCCAGGACGTCGAGCCCCAAGTCAGCTTTCGTGTCGCACACGGATTCTACAGCTTCCAGAGTGCATCCGCCCTGAAAGACGGACAGCCTGCGGAAAAGCTTCTGCTCCGCTGTATTAAGAAGGTCGTAGCTCCAATCGATGGTTTGGCGAAGCGTCTGCTGTCTGGCCGGCAGGTCGCGCGCACCACCCGTCAACAATTGCAGGCGGCTGGCCAGGCGCATCTGAATCGCCGAGGGCGAAAGCAATTTGGCGCGGGCCGCAGCGAGTTCGATGGCCAAAGGCAGCCCATCCAGCCGCGCGCAGATTTCGGTGATGGCAGCCGCATTTTCTTCGGTAAGCCGAAAATCAGGTTTGACCGCCGCGGCGCGCTGCGTGAACAGAAATATCGCCGGACATCTTGAGAGCGCCGAGACCGATGCGGAAGTTTTGGAATCGGGGAGCCCGAGTGGCGGCACGGGAAACTCGTGCTCGTCATAAACATGCAAGGCAGCACGACTGGTCACTAAGAGCTTCAGATTCGGCGCGAGCGCCAGCAATTCGGCCAGCATCGGCGCTGCGGCGATTAGGTGCTCAAAGTTATCGAGTATCAGAAGCATTGGCTCATGCAAGGAACTTTGCAGATATTCTTTTAAAGCCGCGAGTTGAGGCTGACTTCCCGTTTCGCGAACTCCGAGTGTTTGGGCGATTGCGGACGCGACCATGCCCGGTTCCCCGACCGCGGCGAGCGGGACAAAATAAACGCCCGAGGAAAAATTTGCGGCGATCTCGCGAGCCACTTCGATGGCTAGACGCGACTTGCCAATTCCGCCGGGTCCGGTAACAGTGACCAGGCGCACGCCGCTTCGAAGCAGGAGTTCTTTGGCGGCGGCCAGTTCCTTATCCCGTCCAACGAACGCGGTTCCGGGCGCCGGCAAATTGCTCGGACGAGTGTCCGCACGTTTCAATGGAAGATTAGCGAAACCGTCACGCAGCGCGGTAAGATCACGCAGCATGTCGCGAGTCGAACCGTAGCGCTTCTCCGGGTCCTTCGCCAGGCAGCGTTCGATTACCCAGCAAAGGGGCGGAGGAACTTCAGGATTTCCAGCGGCGACGGGCTCGGGCGAGTCGGCAATGATCGCTAGCAGGGTCTGTGTTGGGGTACTGCGCTGAAAAGCCCGCTTACCAGTCGCCATCTCGTAAAGAACCAGCCCGAACGAAAACTGATCTGAACGAAAATCGAGCGGCCGGCCGCTGGCTTGCTCCGGTGACATGTATTCGATCGTACCGACGATGGCACCCACCTGGGTATCGGGCACCGCGGTGCTGCAGGCATCTTGCGTGTCGTACTTTTCTTCGTTCGCGAGCGCGAATTTAGCCAGCCCGAAATCAAGGATCTTTACGACATCGCCGGATAGCATCATGTTTTCTGGCTTTAAATCTCTATGGATGATGCCTGCCTCGTGGGCTTTGGCGATCCCGTCGGCAATCTGCACAGCGATCGGTATTAGGTTACGTATCGGGAAACCGCCGGAAGCGAGAAGTTGCCGCAACGTCGTACCCTGAACAAACTCGAAGACCAGAAAATCGACTCCATCTTGGCGCCCAATGTCGTACAACGTGCAGATATTGGGATGAGAAAGCCTGGACACGGTACGCGCTTCCTGCTCCATACGCTGGCGCAAATCGGGTTTCCGCGAGAGATGCTCTGGCAGGACTTTTATGGCCACGATGCGGTCTAAACGTGTGTCTCTCGCGCGGTATACCTCGCCCATGCCACCTGAGCCGAGGAGACAGACGATTTCGTAAGGGCCTAACCTGGTACCTGGAACGAGAGACATGATCTGGGGCGATTATACACTTGCGATAGTGCCGCGGAACAAAACGGCCGGATTACTTGCCATGAACGATTTTCAACGCGAAGCTTCCAATTTTCCCGCAAGTTCCAACATTTTGGTGACGGAATTCCAGTTGCGGCAGGTGCCCCGAGTTTGCAGGATTTTATCAATCCGTGGCCACGGAAGTTTGGATTTTCCGGCGCCGTCGGGAAAATAAATATAAAGTTCGCGATCGGCGGCGTGCAGTTCTTCCGGCTGGAATTTTTGTTTGCGAAGATTCTCGCGAGCTTCCGGGCCGGGATTGGCAGACAGGAAGCAGACCAGCAGTTTGTTAGGAGGGACGTCGCGGCGTCTGGCGAAAGGGTTTCCTGCGAATACGGCACGGAGCTCAGGCGTGGTACGAAGAATAATTTCCGTGCGGCAGACGAATTTCTTTTCGATGGCTTGCTGGATGCGTTTCGCGATCAGCTTAGGATTGCGTTCGCTGGCCTTGAAAATAACGTTGCCGCTTTGCAGATAAGTCTGCGGGTTTTCAAATTTAAGCGCGCTGTACAGCTCGCGGAGAGTCTCCATCTGGATGATGCTATGGCCGCCTACATTCACGGCGCGAAGCATGGAAACAAAGACGGGCATGGCAAGAAGCACTCTTAATTCGCAAGTTTTAGTAAGTCGGGAATGCGCGTGTCTATCGACGTGAGCAGAGTACAACGGGCCGGTGCTCACGGGAAGCGAATAGGTGAACCGAGCAGAGTAGTTTTCGGATACAGATTTGTGACTACGAACATGTTTTGTTTCCCAAAAGGCCCGTATAAGGAGGGGACGTTCGATACCGGAAACAGTTTATGTGCGACAGCGTGGACTCGGGTCTTATCTGGAGTAAGCGACACGCCTCGGAAGAATGCTCCGGTTCGCAGGAATTATTACATGGCTTTCAAATAGGGTTGCCTGCGGAGGTTGACGCAGGGTATTCGCGCTAAATCATTTAACGGATGCATAGGTTGGTATGCGCCGTGCTGATTCGAAATCGTCCGCAAGGTGCAGTGCTGGTCGTGGGAAGTCCCGTAGTCGAGGCAAAGAGAAGAGAGCAAGTTCGAATCTGCCGAGCCGTCCCAATCCGCTCTTACTCGTGGGTATGACCTCCAGACCTGAATTCTAGCCCTGATTCCCGGCTCACAACGAAAACCGAAGTTCCGGCAGCTCTCAGGTTCGGCGATTCCCGCTGGTTTCCGATATTCGCGCGCCCAAAACCAGACCGCGAACGCCAACGATGCAGATCGTTTTCGGTAAATTCGGTAAATGAAGTGTCCCACCCTCCACGTTGCCTGCAAACCCTGCGAAACACGAACCGCCTGCCTGGCCGCGTTCACTAATTTTGCAATAAGCGGCTTTCGCGAGCGCGCGTTGGGAGAGTGCCAAATGACCGAAAATGATTTGCGAGACCCGGGGAATCAAATACGGAAATATATTGCGATTTCACTGGTGACTTGCGCGATTACACTCGTGTGCGATTCGCACATGGGCGCGCAGGGGTTGAACTTTGCGCCGCATCCGATGAAAAACAAAACTGTCTCGGTGCGGGAACTAGGAATTCCTGAAAAAGCGCGGGATGAATTTGAACGAGGGCTTCACAAGCTGGCAAAGCGTGACGCTGCCGCCAGCATCCGTCATTTCGATGCAGCGATAGAAAAGTTCCCCGATTATTACGAGGCATATTACGACAAGGGCGTCGCCGAAATGCAGATGAATAAAGATAACGATGCCATGCATTTCTTCCAGAAAGCAATTGATCTAAGCAATGGGCGCTTTGCGCAGGCGGCATTTGGTTATGGGCTGGCTCTATCTCGCCAGGGAAGACCCGCCGAAGCTGAACCCATCGTTCGCCAGGGTTTGGAAACCGAACCGGACGCGGCGGACGGCCACGTTGTCCTAGCGTATGCATTGTTAAAGTTAAAGCGCATCGATGAGGCCGAGAAAAGCGCCAAGGAGGCGCTTTTGTTGAACGACGAGAACTCTCCGAAAGGCTACTTGGTGCTCGCCGATGTGGAAGCTATCAGAGGGAATTACCAGGAGCAGGCCCGGTATCTGACCAGTTACTTAAAAGTTCGTCCGGCCGACCCAAGCAAAGTGTTGCTGACGACCGCGCGAGATCTCGCAAAAAAACTTGCTGCGAGAGTAAATCAGCAGACGCAACAGCGTGCCTCGGCGGATGTTACTCAGATCGTTCGATAAGCCTCCAGCTTCAGCCAAGAAGATTCTTGTAGAGCGCCATGCCGACCGCGGCATCCATTTTCAATTTGGCGAGTAACGCGATTTCCTGGCGACTGGCAATACCTCCGGCAGCGATGATCGGATGAGTGGTGGCGGCGCGCAGTGCTGCGAAATATTTCAGGTTCGCTCCGGAGAGAGTGCCTTCGCGGTCCACGTCCGTGCACAGAAACGCCGCGCAAAAAATTTCCAAGTGCCGCATCACGTCTCCGGGCTGAAGGGCTACCGATTTGCGCCACCCATGAGTGGTAATCCTGCCACGATAGGTATCAAGCGCTATGACGACTTTCTTGCGTGCGAGGTTGCGGCTTAATGCGCGCAGAAACCGAACATTGATTCTCCCCCGCCTAAAGACGGCGCTTCCTATAATGATTTGCGCCGCTCCAATTTTGACCAGTTGATTCGCACGGGCGACGGTGCGAATGCCGCCGCCGACCCGAACCTTCATTTTGTATTGCTTGCGGGCGCGTCTACAAAGCTCTTCCACCAGTGCGTCGTTGTGATTTTTGCCTAGCGCAGCATCAAGGTCGATGATGTGAAGCCACTTGTGACGGCGAAATTTGTGAAGCTGGCCAAAAACGTCGGCCACCGCGACCTCGCGTCGACGTCCATGAACCAATTGAACCGCTTGGCCGGATTGCAGGTCGATACAGGGAATCAACACGGCAGGCGAACCTCGATTCGCCGGGATGCCAGGAATTGTTTCAGATCGCGCATGGATTGCACGCAGTCGTGAAAGATGGAAGCCGCGAGCGCGGCTTGAGCCTCGCCCTTGCTGAAGATTTCTGCGAAGTGTGTTGGAGTTTTCGCGCCACCAGAAGCAATCACTGGCGCTGATATCGCCCGGGAAATCGTGACAGTGAGCGGGATGTCGAAACCGGATTGCGTGCCATCGTGATCCATGCTGGTGAGCAGTATTTCGCCGGCGCCAAGTTCTACACCTTGTTGCGCCCAGGTCAGAACACTAAGATTCGTGGCATCGCGGCCGCCTCGTATGCGGACGTCCCAATGGGAGCTAAGTTCGGCTGACGGTCCGTCATTTCGTTTCGCATCGATGGCCAAAACTACCGCTTGTGCGCCGAACTCTTTCGAGAGTTCTGCGATCAGTTCTGGGCGCCGGACCGCGGCCGTGTTGACAGTCACCTTATCGGCGCCAGCGCGAATCACGGCTCGGGCATCTTCTAGCGATCGGATGCCGCCGCCTGCCGTCAACGGAATCGCTAGCTGGTCCGCCACGCAGCGGATCGTTTCCAGAAAAGTAGGGCGGCGATCGCGTGACGCGGCGATGTCAAGTACGATCAATTCATCCGCCCCCTCGGCGTTGTAGCGGGCCGCGAGTGTCGCAGGGTCTCCGGCATCGCGGAGTGCGGCGAAATTGACACCTTTAACGACCCGGGAGCCATCGGTGTCAAGGCAGGGAATAATGCGGCGCGCCAGGCTCATCCGAAGGGCCTCATGCGGCCAGACTCACGAAATTCTGCAGGACGCGGGCACCGGCGGCGCCACTTTTTTCTGGATGGAATTGCGTGGCGTAAATATTCTGACGTTCGATGACTGCCGTGAAGGTTGTGCCATGATGGCATGTGGCCACCACTTCCGGCGATCCGGTTATGGCCGCGAAGGTGTGCGCAAAATAAAAATAATCGGACTCTGCAATGCCTTTCAGAAGCGAAGATGTACTGCGGATGCGGAGTAGGTTCCATCCCATGTGTGGAAGCTTGACGGTTGTGGGCAGCGAATGAACCGACCCGGCAAATAAATTGAGACCGCAAAGAGCCGGAGCTTCTTCGCTCGACGAATAAAGCGCCTGTAGTCCCAGGCAGATTCCAAGAAAAGGGACGCCTCGTTCTACCGCGTCAAGAATCGCAGCGCGAAGATTCTGGTCATCCAGGGCTCGGATGATCGAGGCGTAGTGGCCGACACCGGGAAGGACGATGGCGCGTGCGCCGCCAACGCCTTCAGGGTGAGTGACCCGGTAGGTGGTGGCGCCGAGCCTCCGCAATGCGCGTTCGACGCTGCGAACGTTGCCCGCGCCGTAGTCAATGATTGCGGTGCGCGCGGGAGTCACAAGAGCTCCTTGGTGCTGGGAAGAATATTCCTTAATCCCCGGTCGCGGCTGGCCGCGAAACGCAATGCGCGTGCGAATGCTTTAAAAAGCGCTTCAATTTGATGATGGGAAGAGCGCCCATAGAGGCAACGCAGGTGCACATTGGCGCGAGCTGCTTGCGCGAAACCTTGAAAAAAATCTTCGAGAAGTTCCACTGTGAAGTCGCCTACCTTTTGTGCTTTGACTTTTGCATGAACGACGCAGCGCGGGCGTCCGCTGAAATCGATCGCGGCGACTGCCAGAGTTTCGTCCATGGGCATCAGAAAATATCCGGCGCGGAAGATTCCTCTTTTACTTTTAAGAGATTTTTGCACCGCTTCACCCAAGACGATGCCGACGTCTTCAACGGTGTGATGCTGGTCCACGTCCAAGTCGCCTTTTGCCGTAATACTGAGATCGAACGCGCCGTGGCGCGCGACCAGATCGAGCATGTGGTCAAAGAAGCGGATCCCGGTCGAAACTGTGGATTTGCCACGGCCATCGAGCGCGAGACGCAGGCGAATGTCTGTCTCGGCTGTTTTGCGGTGGATGGTAGTGCGGCGACTCATCGGCTTGCCTTCCAGTTGCGTCGGATTTCTCGGAGTAGCGTTTTCATTTCCCGAGGCGTGCCGATGGTTATGCGAACAAAGCCGGGACCCATATCTCTTGAGCGATCGCGCAGCAAGATTCCATCCCGCTCAAGTTTTGCGAAAAGCGCCGGACCGGACGCGCCAAAGTTGGCGAGAAGGAAATTTCCTGCGCTAGGAAAAGTAACAACACCCAGCGACCGCAAGGCACTGGCAAAGGATTCGCGAGTTCGTTGGATGCCGCGAACATAGGCATGAACGGTCTTCTTGTCGCGCAAAGCCGCTTCAGCGGCCGCTAATGCGGCGATGTTCACTGGAAATGGCGGCATGGCGCGGCGAACGAACGCCAGAGAATCTTTTGCGGCGATGACAGCGCCGAGGCGAAGAGCTGCAAGGCCGGCAGCTTTGGAAAATGTGCGCGTGATGAAGAGATTCGGATAGCGGCGAATCCACGGAATAGTCGAAAGACCGGAAAATTCCGCATAGGCTTCGTCGAACACAATGACCGTGTCAGGTGCGGCGTTGAGAATCCTTCGGAGCACCGCGGGTGGGACGAGCGTGCCGGTAGGATTGTTGGGATTCGCCAGGAAAAAAACGCGTGGCTTCTTGCGAAGCGCGGCAAGGACTTCGTTCAGCGGAAACTGCTGTTGCGCATCGTACCGGCGAGCTTCGATGCGCGCTCCTGCGATTTCCCCGTAGTAGCGGTACATGGGAAAGGTCGGCTCGCAAATAAGAATGTGCGAGCGCGGCTCGACGAAAGTATCGAAAAAAACACGCAGGGCGTCGTCGCCACCATTGGTAAGTAGAAGCTGTTCGGTTCGAACGCCGAGATGACGGGCGATCCGTGCGGTTGATCGCCGGTATTCGGGATACATTGCAAGCTGTTGCGCATTGATTTTGCCGATCGCGCGAAGCACAGCCCGACCGCAGCCAGCAGTGTTTTCGTTGAAGTCCAGGCGGATTTTCCCAGCACGCCCTTCCGCCGGCGCTTCGTATGTCTTGCGCTGAAGAATTGCTGCGCGAACCGGCAAGCGAGTTTTCATCGGCGTATCCTTACGGCATTCCGGTGCGCGAGCAAGCCTTCCGCCTCGGCGATTGACTCCGCCGCGTCAGCCAGGTACACAAAGCCCTTGCGCGAAATCGTTTGCACGCTGACGCATTTTACAAAATCGGCGGCGGATAGGCCGCCGCGGCGTCGCGCCCATCCCGCCGTCGGCAAAACGTGATTGCTGCCTGAAACGTAATCGCCAAGAGGCTGTGCGGCCCATGGCCCAACAAAAATTGTACCCGCAGCGCGAATCTGGCGGGCTAAAGACTCTGCGCCACAAGGCAGGCTGAGGTGCTCTGGCGCAAATCGGTTGACGAATTCCACCGCCTCGCGAAGCGAATTTGCAATCAAGATTGCACCCGCGATTTCCGTCGAAAGCCGGGCGAAACTGAAAGGCAATTCGCCTAGTTGCCATTTCACTTCCCGTTGTACCTCGCGCGCCAGAGTCTCCGAAGTAGTCACGAAAAAACTGGCGGCATCTATGGCGTGTTCAGCCTGTGCGATAAGATCAGCGGCCATCCACCGCGCATTGCCTCGTTCAGCCAGTACTATTGCTTCCGTGGGACCCGCGGGAAGATCGATGGCGCAATCAGCTGAAACAATTTGTTTGGCCGCCGTGACATATTTGTTGCACGGGCCGAATATTTTTTCCACTCGCGGAATCGATTTAGTGCCATAGGCGAACGCAGCAATCGCCTGCGCCCCGCCAACTCGCACAATCTCGTCAATTCCTAGAAAATGTGCCGCGGCAAGAAGTTCGCTACTCGAACGTGAACACGCGGCGATAATACTCGGCACACCCGCGATTTGCGCGGGAACCGCATTCATCAGGAGGGTTGATACCAGCACGGAGCTTCCGCCGGGAACGTAACAGCCGACTGATTCGATCGGCATCACTCGCTGGCTGATCCGGACTCCGCGTTCGATTTCCACAGCCCAGGGGCTGGGAAGTTGTTTCTCGGCGACCCTTCGAGCATTTCGCACAGCTTGACGAACGGCGCGCAGGAAATCGGTGCTGACTCGACGCTGCGCCGCGCGAATTTCTTTCTGCGAAATCCATAAGTCCTTTAGCTCGAAGCGGGCGTCGTCCAGTTTTTTTGTCCACGTTACAACAGCGGCGTCACCGCGCGTGCGAACGTCGGAAACGATTTCTGAAGCTGCGCTTTGCGCTTCTGGATCGCTTCGCATCTGGCGAGCGAGAAGCCGTTTTTCAACATGTGGAGTTAGTCGGAGAATTCGCATCAGAGCACAATCTTGTTCAGCGGATATTCCACGATACCCTGTGCCTTTGCGGCTTTCAGTTTCGGAAGAAGTTGCCGCACCACCTCTTCTTCGACGATGGTGTTCACGGCCACCCAATCGGGATCGCTGAGACTCGAAATGGTGGGATTTTTCAGTGCGGGAAGAACCGCGAGAACCGCGGGAAGATCATCGCACCGCACGTTCAGAAGGAGCCCTACTTTACTTGCCGCGTCGATGGCTCCTTTCAGCATGAGAATCAGATTCTCGGCCTTTTCGCGCTTTGCGGCATCCGCGGCGGCGGCGCGATTCATGACAAAAACAGTGGCTGACTCCAGAATCGTATCCACAATGCGCAAACGATTGGCGCGAAGAGAAGAGCCGGTTTCGGTTACTTCGACGATCGCATCGGCGAGTCGTGGGACTTTTACTTCTGTAGCACCCCAGGAAAATTCCACGCGGGCATTGACTCCAAGACGTCGCAGATAGTTTTCTGTCAGGTGAACTACTTCGGTGGCGATGATTTTGCCTTCCAGATCACGAGGCTCGCGAATTGCCGAATCTTCCGGCACGGCCAGCACCCATCGGACACGCGCGAGGCGCTGCTTGGCATAAACGAGCTCCGCCAGCTCGCTGACGTCCGCGGCGGTTTCCGCCACCCAGTCGTGCCCGGTAATACCCGCGTCAAGCGCGCCAGACTGAACATAGCGAGCCATCTCCTGCGCGCGCACCAGCAGACACTCGATTTCAGGATCATCAATTGCCGGAACGTAGCTGCGAGAGCCAAGCGTGATCTTCCAGCCCGCGCGCGAGAAAAGTTCGATCGTGGCATCTTGCAGGCTGCCTTTGGGAATCCCGAGTTTTAACCGGGAAGATGTCGCGGTCATTTTGTCCTGTTCGGTGACTGGGAATCCGCTGCGGCGTACACGGCATCGGGTGAAAAAGTGCGTTCGCCAATCGTCTGGGAGGAACCGTCCCGATTTACGGCGCGAAAAAAACAACTGCGGTAACCTTGGTGGCAAACGCCGGGGCCGATCGGGTTGACGCGAATCAACAGTGCGTCGGCGTCGCAATCGATTCGAATGTCGCTGACTTTTAAAACGTGGCCGCTGGATTCTCCTTTTTTCCAGAGTGTGTTGCGGGATCGAGAAAAGAAGACCACTTCGCCGCTTCGCCGGGTCAGTTCGAACGACTCGGTATTCATAAAGCCGAGCATCAGCACATCGCGGCTGGCTTCATCCTGAATGATCGCGGGAACCAGTCCGCTCAATTTTTCGAATGTGATGTCCACCATGACTCCTTGTAAGAGGTGTTCTTAAAAACAAAAAACCCGCTAGGCTTGCTGCGCCAGCGGGCTAAAGAGTGTTTTGATTAGCGTTTTGCTATCCACACCCCAGCGCGCGCGGCGATTGACCGTGATGATGATGGCGGTGGATGTGGTGAACGAGAATCATGAGAAAAGAGAATAGAGGAGACCGGCAGGGTATGTCAACGAATGAGTTGAGATGGAATCCGCTCCGAAAATAAGAATTAGGCGCGGGGGCCGGGCCTGGAACGGGAGGACATGTTCACGGACATCTTCAAATCCACGGCAATTCCAAATTTGCCGTTGGGCAGGGTATCGATGCGGACGACTTCTGCCAGGTATTCCGAAGTCATGGGATCATGCGCCGACGTATAAGGGAAGGTGACGAAGACGCGCATGCCTTTGTAATAATTCGACCGCTTCGAGACGAAGTATATGCCGTGCTTCGAGGCGTTGACGCTGTTTGGCAGATCTTCAAAGTGATCGTCGCGAGGTTCCGAAGGACGAACGCGCATTGGCCGTGCGAGTTTGGCGCGGCGAGCACGACGAAGCTCTGAAATGGCGGGTTCGGCCGAGCCCGATTCAGAGTTCGATTCGGCTTTGGACCCGGAATTAGAGCCAGAGTCTTGCATTAGGCTTACTCTGTGAGAAGCGCGTTGTAACGTCAAGGGTATACACCGAATCGGATAACAAGGGATACAACCGAAGGGGGCGGAGGAGCTGCAATGGCGGAAGAAAAGATACGGAAGTCGGAAGCCGAGTGGAAGAAGCAACTCACCGAAAATCAATATTACGTGACGCGGCAAAAGGGGACTGAACCACCCTACACCGGCGAGTATGAAGGGACCCACACCGCTGGCACGTACAAATGCGTATGCTGTGGGCAGCCATTATTCCGGTCAGAATCGAAATTTGATTCCGGATGCGGGTGGCCAAGTTTTACGGCGCCAGCAAAAGCCGAGTTGGTGGAAGAGGAAGATGATCGCAGCCACGGCATGCGGCGCACGGAAGTGAAATGCAGCCGGTGCGAAGCCCATCTGGGGCACGTTTTCAATGATGGGCCAGAGCCAACCGGATTGAGATATTGCATCAATTCCGTGGCCCTGAACCTCGATAAAGACTAAAGCTCGATAGGGATAGAGCGAATTGATTATCTAGCAGTGAAAACGGCGATCCAGATATCCTGCTCAGAAATCGTCGGAAAGAATCAGGCCGCGTGACAGGAACAAGCCGCCATCTCCGCAACGGGATCGCGGTCCCAGACGCCGAGCAGCAAAATCTTACTGCCATTCGGATATTTGAAAATGTAATAAACGCGGTCACTTCCGGTGACTTCAAAGAAGCCGGGCCGGCGAGGATCGGGGCGCATCGCCGCGTTGATGCTCAGCAGCGTACGCAGTTCGGCGAGCTCCTCCGAAGAATGGTTCCTCAGGTCTTCCAAAATAGGCGGTTGTTTTTGTAAGTTCATAATCATGGTTGTATTTCCGCCGGCCAGCGAATCTCCTCACATAGGTAAAGACGTTGAAGCGGTTGAAATGTTTCATGCTTTTTTTGACAAAACCAACTATTTGATGCGCAACGACTTGCTCCAGTTTGCATCGAACCAGCGAGCCATTCTCGCCGAAAGTGCTTGAAGTGTGTGAAGTAGTACTTGCCTTATAGACCGTTTCCTTGCGATAGTGCAGGGCAACGATTTTCAAGCGGAGCGTGGGTCGTGCCGAAATCAGATAAAACCGCCAAGCGGGGCAAAGCGCCTTTCAATAAGGACAAGCGGAGGCGCCATCATCATTTTCTGGTGACCGTATCCTATGCCGACGGCGAAAAGTTCGGCCGCGTGTACACCGACAAGGAAAAGGCCGCGCGTTTTGCAGACCGCCAGCGCAGATCTCCGGTGGTCAAAATGGTGCGCGTCTCGCAAGTCTCGTAAATTACCAATCGGGAAAATCAGCAGACACGCAATCAGCAGACACGCGATGGGTGCTTGGACTTTCGATTTTCGCGAAGGCGTGTTATAAATAATTCGAACCCAAGCGGCCTTAGTATAGTGGTAGTACGGAACCTTGCCAAGGTTCAGGTGTCGGTTCGATTCCGATAGGCCGCTCCATAACAAGCCATCTTTTATTTTTCCACGGCATTTCCATCACAATATCCCAGGGCGATTTGGAATTTCAGAGGGTTCTTCATCACTTGCAAAAGGAAGCAGAACCGCCGCGTTCAACAAGGCTTACAGTGGGAATCGTTCCGTCGATTAGGTAGAATCCGGCTGCACGAGCAAAAAAAGACGTGGCATACGTCGCGGAATTACTTAGCCAAATTACCTAGCTAGTATTTCTGCGCAGTCGATCGATCGTCGCTTCACTGTCCGCGAATGGGAAAGCCAGAAATGGAACAAGCCCTTACAGTGCATCGCCTCCATTTCGCATTCACGATAACGTTTCATTACATTTTCCCACAACTGACCATGGGCCTGGCCTTGCTCCTGGTTTACCTCAAGACCAAATTCCTGCGCACCGGCGATGAACGCTACAACCGCTCTGCTCAATTCTGGGGCCGCATCTTCGGAATTAATTTTGCCATCGGTGTGGTCACTGGAATCCCCATGGAATTTCAGTTCGGCACAAACTGGGCGGCATTTTCCAAGTCCGCTGGAGGCGTCATCGGACAAACCCTTGCTATGGAAGGGGTCTTTTCATTTTTTCTGGAATCGAGTTTTCTCGGCCTGTTTCTTTTCGGAGAAAAAACACTCGGCCGTATCGGACATTGGGTTTCGGCTTTTCTAGTGTTCGTCGGCTCATGGCTTTCGGGCTACCTCATCGTCGCCACCAACGCCTGGATGCAGTACCCCACCGGATACGTTCTCGGCCCGCACGGCGAAATCGAACTGTCCAGCTTCTGGAGCCTCGTGCTCAACAAATGGGCACTTTGGCAATATGCACACACCATGCTCGGTGCCGTCCAGACCGGTTGCTTCGTGATGGCGGGCGTCGGTGCTTTTTATTTGTTAACCCATCGCGATGAAATCTACGGTCGCACTTTCGTGAAGGCGGGCGTGCTCGTCGGCGTGGTTGCTGCACTCTTGCAGCTAACTCCTACTGGCGACATGCAAGGGAAGCTGATCACCGAGTATCAGCCCGTAACGCTCGCAGCCATGGAAGGCCTTTTCCAAACGCAGAGCGGCGCGCCGCTTGCAGTTCTCGGCCAGCCCGACGTTGTTCATCGCAAGCTCGATAATCCTCTTGAAGTTCCGAGCATGCTGAGCTTTCTTACCTATCGCGAATGGAGCGCCAGCGTTCGTGGCCTCGATGCGTTCCCTGAAAATCAGTGGCCCGATATGATTCCGCTTCTCTATTACAGCTATCACGTCATGGTCGGCCTCGGAACGATCTTCATCGCTGTCATGGTCTTGGCGGCATTGCTGCTTTGGCGCCAGAAGCTTTACAGCGCGCGCTGGATGCTCTGGATTCTAATGCTCTCTGTACCGCTACCTTACATCGCTAACACCGCCGGCTGGATGACCGCTGAGCTTGGCCGCCAGCCCTGGGTAATCTACGGTCTCATGCGTACCGCGCATGGCATCTCGCCAAAGGTTGGCGCGGGCAGTGCGTGGTTCACGCTAATCGGCTTTATGGGGATGTATACCTTGCTGGCGATCCTCTGGCTGTTTCTCGTTTATCGCGAGATTGAGATCGGACCTGAACCCCGCGCTAACTTGGATACCGAAGGCTCTGTCATCGCCGCGGACTGAACCGACGACTGACACAGGAGAATGCATGGGAATCATCTGGTTCTGCCTGGTAGCCATCATGCTTACCGTGTACGTGCTGCTCGATGGCTTCGATCTTGGCGCCGGCGCAATTCATCTATTTGTAGCGAAAACTGACGAAGAGCGCCGCCAGGTGCTTGCCAGCATCGGTCCAGTTTGGGATGGCAATGAAGTTTGGCTGCTCGCTGCGGGTGGCACTCTCTATTTTGCATTTCCCGCCCTCTATGCTAGCGGCTTCAGCGGATTCTATCTGCCCCTCATGCTCGTGTTGTGGCTATTAATCTTGCGGGGTTCTGCGATCGAATTTCGCAACCACATCAAGAGCAAAGTATGGGATCCGTTGTGGGATTTCGTTCTTTGCGCTTCGAGCTTCTTGTTGGCCGTTTTCTTCGGCGCGGCTCTAGCAAATGTAGTCCGCGGAGTCCCCCTAGACGCCAGCGGCTATTTCTTCGAGCCGCTCTGGACGAATTTTCGACTCGGCGACGAAGTCGGTATTCTCGACTGGTACACCATCCTGGTCGGCGTGTTCGCTCTGGCCGGCCTTGTGATGCATGGCGCTCTCTGGGTCCGCATAAAAACCAGCGGTCCCGTAAGCAATCGCGCGGCCGCGCTGGCACACAGAGCGTGGTTTGTTGTGCTCGCACTGACCGTCGTCGTCACTGCGGTTACATTTAGGGTGCAGCCGCAGCTAAAAGCAAATCTGACCACATGGCCGCTGGGTCTGGTCTTGCCTTTGCTCGCTGTCGCCGGGCTCGTCGGCGTCCAGTTTGAATTGATCAGGCGCGACGAATCCAAAGCGTTTTTCGCCTCATGCTTATACCTAACCGGCATGCTCGCCAGCGTCGTATTTGGGGTCTTCCCCATGGTTCTTCCCGCGCGCAAGCCCATGTACTCGCTGACGATTAGCGGCGCGAAAGCCTCTGACTACGGCTTAAAGGTCGGTTTGATTTGGTGGATTTTCGGCATGATACTCGCCGCCGGTTACTTTACGTTCGTCTACCGGTCCTTTGCTGGCAAAGTCAGCGTTGAAAAGGACGGGCACGGCCACCAGTAGCATCGAGGTCGGTCTCCACAGGCGGCTGCCGTCTTTTCGCGTCGCATCCGGCCAGTCGAATTTTCTCGCCCTTTTCGAGCAACGCTTTGGCGGCGGCTGCGAAGCACTGGCCACCCAACGTTGTCGGTATCGCGTACAGCTAGCACTTTCGGATTTCCGGAAGCAAGAACACCGGCATATAGTCATGTGAATGGCGGAAACCGCGGCTTCCCTTCCGGACGCAACCAGTCCTGCTCTGCGGCAGAGTGATTTCCAATTCCTATTGCAGGTTTCTCGTCCGGGGTTGTGGACCACCACGGCGCTTTTTTACCTGATGCCCCTGGGGCACTCCGTCGCCTTCGCTTCTGTGAGGTTCTGGACTGGCCTGTTCTTCGTTCTCATTCCTTTAGGATTCCTGCTGTATGGCGTTAACGACATAACAGACGTGGAAGCGGACCGGCTGAATCCCCGTAAGGGTACGTTTTTGTTCGGATCGTTAGGACGAACGGAACAGTTGGCCGCATTGCGATGGCAGATTGTTGTGCTGCAGATTCCGTTTGTGGTGGCGTTTCTGGTCTGGATCGGCCCGCGAGTCTTTCTGTGGTATGGCGCGCTGTTGCTGGCCGTGGCGCTCTACAACGCGCCGCGAATCGGATGCAAGGCCCATCCACCGTTTGACGTCTTGATTCAGGCGAGCTATCTGCTGGTATTCGTGTTGAGCGCATGGCTGAATGCGTTACCGCAGTTGCCCTGGCAATCCTTTGCATTCGGCGGCCTTTTTGCCATGCATTCGCATCTGTTCGGAGAAGTAATGGACATTGCGCCCGACCGGGAATCAGGTAGAACCACCACGGCGGTGCGAATCGGTGCGGTGCGAACGAAACTATTGATCGCGGCTTTTCTTAGCGTGGAAGCTGCGCTGGTCACAAGGTATTTTCATGATCTCGTGATTGCCGGTTTCCTGACTTCCGGAGTCCTATGGTTTGTTGCCGATGCATGCTGGTTATTTCGAAACAGGATGTATAGCGCAACGACGATGAAACTGTTCATGTGGGCCTGGAATGCTGCGGCCGTGCTGTTGATGGTCTGGGATTACGCACACGCTACGCTCATGCGCGCCACGCCTCTGCCGTTCGGAACGTAGCGCCCATCCGCGGTTGATTCCTGCAGTTTGAGGCGGTCTATTCGAAGCGCAGCGCGACCAAAGGATCGATGCGGGTGGCGCGATACGCTGGGACGTAGCATGCCAGAAAAGCCACTGCCGTCAGGAGCAGCGAGATGGCGATGTAGGTGGCCGGATCGGCCGCGCTGACGCCATAAAGAAGAGTGGAAGCAAAACGCATGAGCGTGAGCGCAGCGAGGGCGCCTGAGACAACGCCAACGGCAGCGAGAGCCATGCCTTGGCGCAGGACGAGCGCAAGGACTTGTTTCGGTTGAGCGCCTAGAGCAGCGCGAATGCCGATTTCGCTGGTGCGCTGCGTCACGGAGTAAGACAACACGCCATAGATGCCGACCGACGCAAGGACCAGTGCCAGCAAACCAAAAAGTCCGAGGAGTGCCGCGCCCATGCGCGCAGCCCACAAACCCTGGTCCAGAAGTTGCGTCACGGTCAAGCCGTTGGTCAGCGCCAGATTATGGTCTAGTTCGTTGACCTTGGAGCGCACCGCTCCCATCAGAACTTCGGGGTTGCCCGTGGTGCGAACAATGATGCTACCACCGGGAGAATATTGCTGGCGCATGGGCTGGTATGCGACCGGCTGGGGATCTTCTCCAACCGCACCTATGATTGTGGTGCCAACGACGCCAACGACTTCATATTTGTTGGGGTCGACAACCACGAAAAAATGTTTGCCAATGGCATTCTGGCCCGGCCATACGAGATCGGCCATGGCTTTATTGACGATGACCGCCGGCGTCGTGCCTTTGCGGTCAAATTCGGTGAAGTCGCGCCCAGCCAAAAACGGAATCCTCAGCGCTCCGAAATACCCGGGAGTGACCTGGTCAAAGCCAACCAGGGTGCCGCGATTGTTGGGATCGCTTTGTTCCCCTTCACGGAATACCGTGCCTGAAATACCGCCGCCGAAAATACCATTAGCTGAAACAGCGGCGTCCGCGACGCCAGGAACGGACTTGGCACGCTCGACCGCATCACGGATAAATTGCTGGCCGTGGTCTTCGTCATACCGGAGTGCGCCCAGATCGAAGTTGTACTGAAAGAGGGTTTTCGATTCAAAGCCCGGGCTGATTTCCTGCGCATGATGCATGCTGCGGAGAAACAGTCCGGCGCCGACCAGCGCGACCAGAGCCAGAGCGATTTCCGAAACGACGAGCAGGCTGCGGATTCGATTGTGGCCCCAGCCGATGGTGCCGCCCCGACCGCCCGCTTTTAATACTTCATTGATCTCCGTGTGGGAGGCCTTGAGAGCGGGAATGATGCCGAAGATAAAGCCAGTCAATACGGAAATCGCCAATGTGAAAAGGAGAACGCGGGAATCGAAGGACAAATCAATCGAACCATCTGGGAGAAATGGCGGACGGAAAGACCACAAGATTTTGCGGCCCCAGAAAGCGACGACCAGGCCCGCAAGTCCTCCACAGAGCGAAAGGAGAGTGCTTTCGGTCAGAAGCTGCCGCACCAGGCGCATGCGACCAGCGCCGAGGGCGGCGCGGAGGCTCAATTCCTTTTCGCGTTTGGCGCCCTGGGCGAGCAGCAAATTGGAAAGGTTAACGCACGCGATCAGCAGCACCAGTCCGACGACGCCCATCAAGACGCTGCCCGCAAGAGAAAATTGGCTCCGATTGTTAATGCCAAGCGCCGACTGATTGAGCGGATAAAGTTCGCAGGTACGCCCAGGATTATCGTTCGGATATTCCTTCTCGAGAGCAGATGCGATGGTCTTCATCGCGGCGCGGGCTTGCTCGACGCTAACTTCCGGCTTAAGTCGGCCGACAATGGAAAGCCATCGCATGCGACGGTGATTTTCAAGGTCTTTGAGCTGTCCGGTAAGGACGTAGTCGCGCATGCTCAGGGGCACCCAGAGCACGTCGGGACGCCCGAGGGACACGATACCTTTGAAGTTGCGAGGAGTTACGCCGACGATGGTATACGAGGTGGCGTTGAGAGTGACGTTCTGACCGATGATGTTTGGGTTGGAACCGAACTTCTGCGTCCAGAGGCTGTAGCTGAGAACCGCGACAGGATCGGCGCCGATTTTCTTCCCTTCGTCAGGCAAGAAAGTGCGTCCGCGATAGGCCTTTACCCCAAGAACGTCAAAGAAATTTGGACTGACTAGCGATGCCTGCAACTGCTGCGGTTCGGCTTGGCCGCCCCAATTCAGCGGAATGGGGAAAGTGACAGCGGCGAGGCCGGTCAAGACGGTGTTCTGATCTCGATAATCCTCGTAATTGGGAAGGGAAGTCCCTGTCAGCTGGAATCTGACGTTGGCGTCCACCGTTTTGGTATCGCGTGTGTACATTTCAATCAGCCGCGCCGGCGCCTCTACCGGAAGCGGATGCAGGAAGACGGCGTTGATGACCGTGAAGATGGCGGTGTTCGCGCCGATGCCAAGAGCCAGCGACAAGATGGCAATGAAAGTAAAGCCAGGGCTCTTTTTCAGCAGGCGAATTGCGCTGCGCAAATCTTGTTTAAGAGTTCCAAGCATTTAAGCACCCTCCGAGCACCCGCGGCCGCTAATGAATATGACGGCTGTGGACGGCATTTTGTTTGCACAAAACCGGCGGTAAATCTTGAACAAAGTTTTCCTCAAGCACCGGAATTCTATCTGTTCATCGTGTGCAGCGGCCAGTACAATCTGCCATGCGCGGATTGAAATTATGAGCGGACTGGTCATCGCGGTCGGAAGCACGCGAAAGCCGAAACTTGCCGCTGTGCGCGAGGCCGTCGGTGCCATGGCTGGCACGCTGGCTCCAGACATCGCTATCGAGATCCTCGGCGTGGAAGTGGAAAGCGGGGTGAATCACACCCCGCTTAGTCGCGAGGAATCCATGCGCGGCGCGCGGCAGCGGGCCGTATCCCTGCAGAAGGTCGCGCAACAGGAATCGAAATCGTGGAATTATTTTGTGGGGTTGGAAGGCGGTTTGGACTCTGTGGTGGAAAACGGTCAGCGCCGCGTTTTTCTGGAAAGCTGGGCTTACGTGAGCGATGGAACACGCGGACATTTTGGCAGATCGGGCGCGGTAGAACTGCCGGCGGAGCTTGCAGAAGAAGTTTTCGACCAGGGCACGGAATTATCCGTTGCGATCGATCATTTTGCCGGTGAAGTTGGAATTCGCGACGCGCGAGGCGCATGGGGCGTGTTGAGCGCGAACCAAATTACTCGGCAAGAAGCGTTCCGTGTGGCGCTGATTGCGGCGTTCGCGCCATTTTTCAATCAGGCGATGTATCGGAAAACTGCGGCCGGCGGATAAAATAAAAGGCAAGGAGCCAGTGTGGATATCGTCAAAGGAAATATGGGTTGGATCGAAGTAGTGGTAGGACCCATGTTCTCCGGAAAAAGCGAAGAGTTGATCCGGCGCTTGCGGCGTGCCGGGATCGCACGGCAGCGAGTGCAGATTTTCAAGCCAGCGATTGATGAGCGTTACGCTGCAAATGAAATTGTGTCGCATTCAGGCCTTGGAATTCCTTCCGATACCGTGAGCAAAGCTTCTGAAATTCTGGAGAAGCTTCAGTCCAGGACAGAAGTTGTGGGAATCGATGAAGCACAATTTTTGGGTGAAGAGCTGGTGGAAGTGTGCACGAGGCTTGCAGATCTAGGCAAGCGGGTGATCGTTGCCGGGCTGGACACGGACTATCGCGGCCGGCCGTTCGAACCCATGCCGCGATTGTTGGCGGTTGCGGAAGAGATCACCAAGCTGCTGGCAATCTGCGTGCGATGCGGAAATCCTGCGGTGCACACGCAACGGCTGGTGGAAAGCGACGAGCTGATTGTCGTGGGCGCGGGTGGAGCTTATGAGGCGCGCTGCCGGAGATGTTTCGAACCGAATCCCGCACAAGTGAAACATGAAGTACGGCAACACCTGATGTTTCGTCCACGAGCGGTGAACGACAAGAGCGAGTAGCTAACTCCCGGCGCTCACAATATGCAACGCGTTGTTTAGAACCGAAGCACGCCGCGTTTTATTCGTAAGCATGTCCTTGCATCTCCGCGTTATTCTCATCACTGCTTCAGCAAACTAGCGCAAGTAGAGTGAGGCACAACGTTGCGGATTGAATCCAAGGCACCTACGCGCGTGGATCTGGCGGGCGGCACGCTGGACATCTGGCCGCTTTATTTATTTCATCCGGGAGCAGTAACGATCAACGCAGCGATTACGCGCTACGCGTCCTGCGTGATTGAAACGCAGGCCCCGGGAGACGATAGAATTCGGCTGGTCTCACGCGATACCAAACGTGAAGAAAGTTTCGCTTCTTTCGCTGCAATGGTAAAAGCGAAGCGATATCACCTTCCATTGCTGGCCGAAATTGCAAAATTTTTTGCACCGGCAAACGGATTCACTTTAACGACGGATTCGGAGGCGCCAGCAGGCGCGGGAATTGGCGGATCCAGTGCCATGGCGGTGGCCATCTGCGCGGCGCTGGACCGATTTACCTCCGCGGGGAAAAGCAAAGTCGATTGGATCCACATCAGCCGCGATGCGGAAGGAATCGTCATTCGAGTTCCCACAGGCACCCAGGACCATTACCCGCCGGCATTCGGCGGCGCCGCAGCGATTGAGTTGCCTCCAGGCGGGGAACGGCGAGTAGAGTTACGGCTGGATGTGCGCGAGTTGGAGCAGCGGTTGGTGCTTTGCTATACGGGAAAGCCGAGGCAATCGGGAATCAACAACTGGGAAGTTTTTAAAGCGCATATCGATGGCAAACGCGCGGTGCGAGCCAACCTGGAACGAATTGCAGAAGTCGCGCAAGCCATGCGCGAGTCACTGGAGAAATCAGACTGGAAAGAAACCGGCCGCCTGATGCGCGAGGAGTGGGTTTTCCGCAAAAAGAGTTTGCCAACGATTTCCACAAAAACGATTGACCGCATCATTGACGGTGCGCGCAAAAAAGGCGCACTTTCCGGCAAGGTGTGCGGAGCGGGCGGAGGCGGCTGTGTGGTGATGTTGATTGAGCCGGGTTCGCGGGCCTCCGTCGAAAAGGCGGTTGAGTATGCAGGCGGGCAGATCCTCCCAATGCAGATTGACAGGTCCGGCGTGCAGGTCGCGGTCTCCTAAGGGAAAGTTCCTAGGGCTGCCGGAAACCAGTTTTCGCCTTCAAGGCATCTATTCAACAGACAGAATGCGTCGTAGAATACAGATGGGAGTCTCTCCCGGCCCACGCAGCGAATATGAACGTTAATCTCCTTTTGCTGAGCCTTCTCCTTCTAGCTGATGCCGATATTCCGCGAGCGCTGAACTTGCGGCCGGCGGAAGCGTCCGCAAAGCCCGATTTTGCCAACGAAGAAGTCCCGTTATTTCCGCTAGGAGCCGGCGGGGAAGATCAAAGCCAGTCCGCCTCGCAAAAAGCGTCGAAAAAAGCGACGCTTCAGGAAAGTTCCAAGCTGGAATTGATCCGCTATGTTTCGGGCGAGTTCGCGAAAGCTGCCAAACCATTACCCGCGGGAAAAGAAGGATTCTTGCTGTATGCTGAAAAGCCGCTAAACCAGGACCTGTTGGACAGGGCTGTGGCCACGCATGGTGCGGCCATTCATGCGGGCGACCAGGTTCAGATCACCAAGCTGGATTTTAAAGATCATACGATTATTGTGGATGTAAACGGCGGCGGAAGGGGTAAAAGGCGCTTCCTGGACCATGTGCATCTTGATATGGGCGGGGCGCCGACGATGCGTGGAACTACCGAAGCGCAGGAAGTGGGCCCGCCTGGTTTGCAGCCGGGAGCCGGAAGCACCTTATATCTGGAGTTCAATAAGACCATTCCGGACCTGACGCCGGACGAACTGAAGAAAATGCTCGCACCGTTCCTTGATTTTACGCGGCAGCGGTCGGCGACGGTAATGTGGATCGATACATTGCCGGCGGATATCAAGAAAGCAATTCAGGAGCGCACGCCGAAGGTCGGTATGGATCGCGAAATGGTCGTCGCGGCGATCGGGAAACCCGGGCACAAGGTGCGCGAACGAGACTCTGAAGGGCAAGAAATCGAAGACTGGATTTACGGCACCCCGCCTGATCGGACAATGTTCGTGCGATTTGTGGGAGATAAAGTCACGCAGATCAAGCAGTTCCCGCAGTAAAAAGCCGCGTCAACGAAAAATGGGAATTGGAGAATTTGAAGCAACCGCTTTCTCCCGGCCATTCAACGTCTCACGTGTTCCCCCTCGGAGATATGGATACCCTGATGGACAGTCTCAGGGCCGCCAGCGCAAACGCGAGCGTTGGGTGGGATCGAGAATGACCAATTCTGGTGTCGATCTGAGGAGACCCGACGCGGAGATGGACTTCGAAGAGCGCTCCTCAAGCGGCTTGAAATCAGTTTCCAGCATGCCGTTGTCTTTTAGGATGCCAAACCACACCAAGTAGGGGCCATCTGTTCGGATGGGAAGCTGCGGAAAGTTATTGGTGACATCCAGCGTGACCAGGACACCAGCTTCACGCACGCCCGCAGCACGGTAGGCGGCAAAGGTTGGCTCGGCTTCCTTGGCAAAAGCTTCAACGCTGTTCGTTTTAACCGCGAATATCTGAGCGACAAGGATACCTTGAGCCCCGTTCGGTTCCGTGACGGGATCAACGGCAGGAAGAATACGTATGCCACGTTCGGGATTCAGAGGACGAAGCAGCAAGACATTGTCGGAGTCAGTCATGAGATTATTCAGCGTTTTGTTATGCTCTTTCCAAACAGCTCCGTAGTAAAAGGCTGCGTTTGCCACGGCGCGATCTTCCATCGTGTGAAAGCATCGAATCCAGGTGAAACCGGATGGATGCGCACGCTCAAGAAAAGAACCTGCCGCCATTGCCCCGAGTTGCTGAAAGGCTTCGGGAAAGTAGGTGTCAAAATAGCGAGCGAAATTTTCCCGCTGACCCTCTTTGATGGTATAGCGGCGGAATTCGATGACCTGAAAGTCGCCCAGGCGGGCCGAAGGTTCCTGAGGCGTTTTCGCGGCAGGTGGAACAGACTGAGCGAAGGTAGGATGGCAACTTGCAAAGAAAGCTAGAATCCCGATAAATAACCGCATTCGCATTTCTCGCAGACCTCCTTTCGGTGGAGTTCAGTTCGCTTTCGCAGATGCGTCGTTTGTGCGTGTTTGATCGGTGATCCAGTTCACTTCCCAGGTTTGGCCGCCATCGTCGGAATAAGCTTGCTCGAAGTGTGGTTTATCCCCAGCAGTATTGGACCAAATAAATCTGACAAAGACGGCTCGGTCTTTCCAGGGTTCCTGGTCATAAAATTCGCCGCGTCCACTTTTGAACTCGCCGATCATGGGTTGTCCCAAAATCGCGTCCTTGCCGTTCGCCCAATAAATGCTCCACTGATGCGATTGAGGATTGTAAAGACGGAGGGTTAGACCTTCGATGTGGCCGGTTTGGCTGTCGGTTTCGAACTCTTCCAGATTCGCGCGGCCATTCCAAACTGGCCGGGTAACAGAGGTCCCGTCAAATTCGACCCAGGTGGTAGAGCCAGCCAAGCGATCTTTCAGGCGCGATAAATGGATTTTCCAGGAACCGATCTCGAAATCAAAATCATGTTGTCCACCGGAGGCCGAGGAAGTCGGAACGCTTTTGCTTGCTCCATTTTTTCCAGATTCGTCCGTCACACGCGCGTCGGTCGCGATCCAGTTGGGTTCCCAGGTCTTGCCGCCATTGTTCGAAAACGATTGTTCGAAGCGGCAGGAATTGGGGGTGATGTTCGAAATGATAAAGCGGACATAAACGGAGCGGCCATTGAACGTTTCCTGGTCGAAAAATTCACCGCGGCCATTTTTGAACTCGCCGATGGTGGGCTGGCTCAATGTGCCACTGTTGCTGTTCGCAAAATTTAGGCTCCACTGGTGAGATCGCGGATTATAAAGGCGCAGAGAAAGACCTTCGATGTGGCCCGCTGGGCCGTCCGCTTCAAGCTCGACGAGATTAGCTCGGCCATTCCAAACCGGCCGCACGACAGAAGTGCCGTCATACTCGACCCAATTGTTGGAGCCGGTTAAGGGATTTTGAAGGCGCGAGATGTGAGTTTTCCAGGTGCCAATCTCGAAGTCGAAATCGTGTTGACCATCGCGTTCAGCGAGCGATTGCTTTGCACTTGTTCTTGAGACGTCTGAATTCTGTTGCGCGAATCCACTGACGGTGAGCGGGAAAAGAAGCAAGCTGCACGCCAGGAGATTGGTCGAAACATTTTTCAGCGCGTTCATTCGTGCCTCCTGCGGTTAGGCCTACCAAAAGAGGTTAGGCCGCAAGGTGGCTCGTCAAAATAGCCACTTTCATGTGATACGATATATCCACTTCCCTAACGCATTGGCTAGCCATTCTCATGAAACGCGTTTCCGCAAGTTTTCTGCCGCCGATTGCGCTGGACGCCAGCAGAAAAATCCCAATGTACAGGCAACTGTATGAATGGTTCCGGCGAGCCATTCTCGCTGGTCAGTTGCAGCCCGGACAACGCGTGCCGTCGACCAGAAGCCTGGCGGCGGAACTCTCGGTTTCGCGCGTTCCTGTTTCCATCGCGTACGAGCAATTGCAGAGTGAAGGCTACTTTGAGGCGTTCGTCGGCGCCGGCACATGTGTAGCGAGATCCATTCCGGCCGAGGCGTTGAAGTTGGGAGTGGAAGAATTTTCGAGGAATCAGCGGCGAGGCTCCAGCAAGAGCGCTCCGCGCACAATTTCTCGACGGGTGGCGCTGATGCGTCTGCCACCGCAGACGTGGTCAAACGATCTGGTGCCATTTCGCGTGAGCCTGCCAGCTCTGGAGTGCTTTCCTGCGGGAATCTGGTCGAAACTGCTGAATCGCAACGCGCGAAAACAGTCCAGGCAGCTGATGGCTTATGGCGATGCGAAGGGTTATCTGCCGTTCCGCGAAGCCGTTGCCGAATATTTGGGAACAGTTCGCGCGGTGCGATGCGATGCGTCGCAGGTTTTGGTTACCACCGGCTCGCAGCAGGGCATTCAACTTTCAGCGCAAGTTTTGTTGAACGCAAACGACCGGATATGGATCGAAGAACCGGGGTATCCCGGAGCGCGGCAAGCTTTGCTGACGGCTGGAGCTAAGCTTGTTCCCGTGCCTGTCGATGAAGACGGGCTCAGGGTGGCGGAAGGAATTAGGCGCTCTCGCCGCGCGCGGGCCGCGTACATTACGCCGTCGCATCAATATCCTTTGGGCGTGACGATGAACGCGGCCCGGAGAATGCTGCTGCTCAATTGGGCCTCGCACCATGGCGCCTGGATTATTGAAGATGATTACGATAGTGAATACCGGTTTGCGGGTCGGCCAATTCCTTCGCTGCAGGGTCTGGATAGGAACGGCCGAGTGACCTACGTGGGCACGTTTAGCAAAGTAATGTTTCCGGCTCTGCGCCTGGGTTACTTGGTCGTTCCCAAGGATTTGGTAAATGCTTTTGCCGTTGTGCGAGACGCGAGTGATCAATTTTCATCCACACTGTATCAGGCGGTGATGACGGATTTCATCAGAGAAGGGCACTTCGCGCGGCATATTCGCAGGATGCGCACGCTGTATCTGGAGCGGCGGACAGCGCTGGTCGAAGTAATCCACAAGTACCTGGGTGAAAAACTGGAGGTGATTGGCGCGGAAGCTGGCATGCATCTGGTGGCGCTGCTACCACCAGGCGTTAGTGACGTAGCGATTTCGAGGAAAGCCGCCGCGATGGGATTGTCAGTGATGCCTTTGTCGTCATGCTGTGTGAAACGGCCCGTACGGAGCGGCTTGATTCTTGGTTATGGCGGCACGGACGTGCGGCAGATTCAGGACGGAATGCGACGATTGAGCGCGTGTTTTTAGGAAATGGCTTTGCATGACGTTGACTTTTGTTGGTGTAGCCCATAGCATTTTTGTTTCGCACCATGTTGAAGCCCGCTTGTGAAAAAACTCTTTGTGTCTAGAGGGTTCACTGGCCAGAGCATCAAAAGAAAGGCGGCCGTGCTAAAGCCCGGCACTACATTGGCAAAAAACCGCAACTCGGCGCGTAGCCCCGGGAAATTGTTTGAGGGTCCTCTGCCGCCACGCTCAGTGAAAAAATCTGGGAGGAAGAATGGCAATTAAGGTTGGCATTAATGGATTTGGACGAATCGGGCGGAATATCGTGCGAACGGCGATTGACGACAAGTCGATCGAATTCGTTGCGGTGAATGATATTACGGATTCGAAGACGCTGGCGCATTTGCTGAAGTACGATTCGATCCTGGGAAATTTGTCGCACAACATTTCCCACACCGATGACACGATTTCGGTGGACGGGAAGGCAATCAGGGTTTTTAAGGTGAAAGATCCGGCGCAGATTGATTGGGCGAGTGTTGGCGCGGACATTGTGGTGGAGTCGACCGGATTGTTTACCAAGGGCGAGCAGGCCAGGGCGCATCTGCGCGGACCAGTGAAGAAAGTGATTATCTCGGCGCCGGCGGATGGGCCGGATGCGACGTTTGTGCTGGGCGTGAATGACAAAACGTATGATCCGGCGAAGCACAACGTGATCTCGAACGCTTCGTGCACCACGAATTGCCTTGCTCCAGTGGCCAAGGTGATTCATGAGACTTTTGGGATTCACAGCGGCACGATGACGACGATTCACTCGTACACGAACGATCAGAAATTGTTGGATTTGCCACACAAGGATTTGCGCCGCGCGCGGGCCGCGGCAATCAGCATGATTCCGAGTTCGACGGGAGCAGCGAAGGCGCTGCATCTGGTGCTGCCGGATTTAAAGGGCAGGTTGGATGGCTACGCGATGCGCGTCCCGACGCCGAACGTGAGCGTGGTGGACTTGACGGTTTTTGTGGATAAGCCGGCAACAAAAGAATCGGTGAACGCGGCTCTGAAGGCGGCGGCGAATGGCCCGCTGAAGGGAATTCTGGCATATACGGAAGAGGAACTAGTTTCCGCTGACTTCAAGGGCAATTCGAACTCGTCGATCGTGGATTCCGAGTACACGAAAGTTGTCGGCGACAGGTGCGTGAAGGTTTTGGCGTGGTATGACAATGAGTGGGGATATTCATGCCGGTGCCGGGATTTGATTAAGTTTGTCGCGGCGAAGTTTTAGATGCGTGACTCGTAAGTCCAGACCGGTTCATGAGCCGGGGGACAAAGACACGAGTTGCGCCGTCCGAATTTGCTTAAGTTGAGATCCTTCGGATCGCAATCTTTCCTCAGGATGACAACTTGTGGTGACGTTCGGCGGCGCGGTATTTTGCGAGCCTACACGGAAAGGCCGCGCCTTTTTGGCAGGATCGAATATGAATAAGTTGACCATTAAAGATTTGGATTTGCGCGGGAAGCGTGTGTTTCTGCGGGTGGATTTTAACGTGCCGTTGAAGGATGGCGTGGTCACCGACGACACGCGGATTCGGGAAACGCTTCCGACGCTGAAGCTGGCAATGGAAAAAGGCGGACGGCTGGTGGTGGCTTCTCACCTCGGCCGGCCGAAAGGCGGACCCGATCCGAAATATTCGCTGCAGCCCGCAGCGAGGAAGCTCGAAGAGTTGCTGGGCAGGCCGGTCGCGTATGCGCTGGACTGCGTAGGGCCGGGGGTGGAATCCCAAAGTAAAGCGCTGGTCGATGGGGAAGTGCTGGTCCTGGAAAACGTGCGCTTTCATCCACAAGAAGAGAAGAACGACGAGGCGTTTGCCAATCAGCTCGCAGCGTTGTGCGATGGATTGTTTGTGTGCGATGCATTTGGGTCGGCACACCGCGCGCATGCTTCGGTGGTGGGTATTACGAGATTTGTCCGGCAAGCTGCGGCTGGGTTGCTGATGGAAAAGGAACTGAATTATTTGGGCAAGGCCGTAAACAATCCGGCCCGGCCGTTCGTGGCGATTCTGGGCGGCGCAAAAGTCAGTGACAAGATTGAAGTGGTCGAAAACCTGATGAAAATCGCGGATGCGATGCTTATTGGCGGCGGCATGGCGTACACCTTTTTGAAAGCGCAGAGACTGCCCATTGGGAAGTCGCTGGTCGAGGACGACAAAATCGATCTTGCCAAGAAAATTCTGGCCGACGCCAAGACTCGCAACTTTAAGTTTTTGCTGCCGACTGACCATGTGACCGCTCGAGAATTCAAAATGGACTCGCACGCCTCGATTGGTGAGGTAACGAAAACGCCCGTGGATCAGATGGGGTTGGACATTGGTCCCAAGACGATCGCCGCATATGCCCTGGAAATTGGCAAGGCCCGAACGATTGTGTGGAATGGACCGATGGGAGTGTTCGAGATGCCCGCGTTCGCAAAAGGAACGCTGGCGGTAGCAAAAGCAGTAGCGGCGGCGACAGACTCCGGGGCGACTTCAATCGTCGGAGGAGGCGATTCGGTGGCGGCGGTTCATCAGTCCGGAGTCGCGGACAAGATATCGCATATCTCCACCGGTGGAGGCGCTTCGCTGGAATTCTTGGGCGGCCGCAAATTACCCGGCGTAGAGGCGCTGACCAATCGATGAGTTCCCATTCACGCCGCAGAGTGATGGCAGGCAATTGGAAGATGTACAAGACCCAGGCGGAGACGCGAGAGTTTTTCGCAGAGTTTTTGCCCCTGATAGCGGACGCGAAACATTGTGATGTGGTGATCGCGCCCCCGTTTACTTCCATCGCAGCCGCACTCGAAGCAGCAAAGGGAAGCAAAGTGGCCATTGCCGGGCAAAACAATCATTGGCAAAAGGAAGGCGCGTTCACCGGAGAGGTTTCGCCGCCCATGCTCGTGGAAGCGGGATGCACGTACGTGATCGTGGGACATTCGGAAAGACGGCAATATTTCGGCGAGACGGATGATATAGTCGGCCAGAAAAGCCGCGCGGCGCTGGCGGTGGGGCTGACTCCTATTGTATGCCTGGGCGAAAACTTCACCGAACGGGAGACAGGCAAGACGGAAGAAATTCTTTCCCAGCAATTTATCGGCGGGCCCGGCGCGTTGACCCCTGAGGAGTTCTCCCGTATTCTATTAGCTTACGAGCCAGTCTGGGCGATCGGAACGGGGCGCACGGCGACTCCCGAAATAGCCGCTGCGGCTCATCGATTTTTGCGCCGGTGCGTCCATGACCAGTTTTCCGCCGATAGTGCTGCGCGTGTACAGATTCTGTATGGTGGCAGCGTAAAGCCCGCCAATATACGAGGGTTGATGGCGCAGGAAGAGCTGGACGGCGCGCTGGTCGGCGGAGCGAGCTTGGAAGCGAAGTCATTCGCAGAGATCGTGAATTGCAAATAGTGCCGGCAAAGCCGGCAGTCGCAAAAAATTTGAGGTGCTGAAGCATGCAATCATGGACAAAATGGGCAATCGCGCTGCTCGTCGGATTCGCGATTATTGTCCTGGGTTTTCGATTTGCGCCGTGGGTGTTGTCGACGTTTTTTGTATTTAATTGCCTGGTGCTGATCGTTGTGGTGTTGCTGCAAAGCGGCAAAGCGGCGGATCTGGCTGGCGCATTTGGCGGTGCGGGAAGCCAGACGGCATTCGGTCCTCGAGGAGCGGCATCCGTTCTTTCGCAGGCCACTACGTGGTGCGCGGTCATGTTTATGGTGTGCGCGATGGCTTTGGCGTTGCGGTCAGATCGCTCGGCAGGGCAGGGCAATTCTGTAATTTATGGCACGAAGCCGGCTAGCAAGCCTGCTGCGCCACCGCCAACTCCTCCCGCAAAGGCCCCAGCGCAAGCGCCGCCGGCACAATCTCCGGCGCCGCAGAGTCCGAAGCCGTAACCTGAAGCGGGCCAAAAATTCCGCCTGGCGCGGAATGTAAGTAACAGAGTTTGATTGATTTTGCTGTAGATTGCAGGACAATCAGAACGGCGGCTGTCACCTCAAACGGCCCCTTGAACAAAGCGGTAGCGTTAGATCGATTTGCGGTGGTGGCGGAACTGGCAGACGCACCAGCTTGAGGGGCTGGCGGTAGCAATACCGTGAAGGTTCGAATCCTTTCCACCGCACCAACTTTATCTTCCCACCGTATTTTTCATTTTGCCGCTCTGCTTGGAAGCTACCGAAATACCCCTCTGTACGGCGCACGGGCGCAGGTTTAGACTTCTTGGCGTAACACGTTTCGCCCGAACGCGTAACAAACTTCAATTGACGTAGTTGTAGAGGCCATTTTATGGCGGGCACACCTGTTCTGGATGATATCGAGCTGATCATTGAAGACATCGGCGGAAGTGGGGGCGGTAAACCGCCAGAACGTCGCGACGACGGTGATGGCGGCGGCGATGGCGGAAATTCTGGTCGGGAACGTCAGCCCGAACCACGCAGGTTCAGGCAGCGGAAATACTCGGTGGCGATTGCTTTGGGCATGCTTTCGATTCTGGTGATTTTCATGGTACTGACGACGACCTTTGTGGTATTGCGCGTCGAGAACCTTCACCGCTGGGCTGGAATTCACCTGCCCTGGATACTTTGGGTCAACACGACGATCCTTTTAGCGAGCAGCGCCACGCTGGAGTTTGCACGGCGCAAGCTGCGGGTGGAAAGCCTGCGCGGGTTCAGACAGATGTGGGGGCTGACGACGGCGCTTGGCATGATTTTTGTGACGGGACAGGCGATTGCCTGGCGGCAACTTTCGGCGGAAGGCGCTTTCACGGTATCACGCCTGGCTAGCAGTTTTTTCTACGTATTTACGGCAGTCCATGCGGTCCATCTGCTCGGCGGAATTTGCGCGCTGCTTTACGTTGGCTTACGCAAGTTTGAAAGTACGCGCACCAGCCGATTCGTAGCCGCGGAAGTGGCATCCTATTATTGGCACTTCATGGATGGGTTGTGGCTGTTTCTCTTCGCCCTGTTATATTTTGCGCGCTGACGTGAGGTTTGGAGAGAGCTGTCGGCCCCAATTTCCTGTTCCACTTTAGCTTCCGTAAAATTCCGCAATCGCTTTTGCTACTCGTTGTATCTGCTCTGGCTGCAACTCCGGAAACATGGGAAGGGAAAGAACTTCTTGCGCCGCTCGTTCTGAGTGCGGAAACGAGCCTGCGCGATGCCCAAGGCCCGCATAAATGGGTTGTAGGTGGAGAGGGACAGGGTAGTAGACAGCGTTGCCGAGTTTGTGGTCACTAAGAAATTTCTGCAGTTCATTTCGGCGCTCGACACGAATCGTATATTGGTGAAAGACGTGTTCGTAGCCGATGGGCGTAATGGGCGTTTTTACGGGCTTGATGGGCGTCAGTAATCGGGAATACTCTGCCGCATGAGCGCGGCGCAGGCGCTCCCAGTCGCGGAGGTGCCGCAGTTTGACCCGCAAAATCGCGGCCTGAATTTCGTCCAGTCTGCTGTTCCAACCAGGCTCGGCGCTGCTATAGCGGGATGACTGCCCATGATTTCTTAGCGTGCGCAGTCGAGCTTGCATTTCCGCGGAGTTGGTCACAATCATTCCCGCGTCGCCGTAGGCGCCTAGATTCTTTGTCGGATAAAAACTGATACAGGCTAGGTCGCCCAGTGAGCCTGTCGGCCGCGTTTTATAGGTCGCGCCGATGGCTTGAGCGTTGTCTTCGATGATGGGAATGCCGTGACGCCTGGCGATTGCAAGAATGGGATCCATGTCGGCGGCCAAGCCGTACAAATGGACAACCACAATGGCTTTGGTGCGCGGGGTAACCCGTTTGGCGATTTCTTCGGGATTCACGTTGAACGTGGCCGGGTCGATGTCCGCGAAGACCGGCTTCGCGCCTAGCGCGCTTACGGCGCTGCCGGTCGCGACAAACGTGAATGGAGGCAGAATCACTTCGTCTCCCGATTGCACACCTGCGGCCCGCAACGCCAGGATCAAAGCATCGGTTCCGGAAGCGACACCGACTCCATGCTTTACGCCACTGAGTTCAGCGATTTCGCGTTCGAGAGCGGCACCCTCCGCGCCCAGGATAAACCGTTGCGATGCCAGTACCCTTGTGACAGCCTCGCGAATCTCCGCGCCAATGGCGGCATATTGCGCTGCGAGGTCCATTTGAGGGACTGCTTCGAGACCCGACGTGGCTTGTGGAGTGGAACTCATCGCGCTTTTAATCTGCTGTTCAGTATACGTCAGCTCAGTTTCCCAGCCCTGCGTACGTCGTGGCGCGAACGGAGAATTAGGTTTGCAGATTTCTGAGGTGTGCCAGGCGGAAAGGCGATCCCAGATTCTCACGCAGTTCCTTCCAATGTTCTTCTGGGATCGACAAGAATACCTCTACTACCTTGGGATCAAATTGTGTTCCTGCACATCGCTGAATTTCTTCGCGCGCATGTGACATGGGCAAGGCTTTACGGTAAGGCCGATCGCTGATCATGGCGTCCATGCTGTCGGCGATCGAGAAAATTCTGGCACCGAGAGGAATTTGCTCGCCTCTGAGCCCGCGAGGATAACCTGTTCCGTCAAAAAATTCCTGATGTGCCAGAACGATTTCGGCCGCGTCGCGTAAGAAGGGAATCCGAATCAGCATGTCGTAGCCGATCTGGCAGTGTTTTCGCATTACCGCTTTTTCAGCGTCGTCCAGCGGGCCCGGCTTTAGTAAAACATTATCCGGTATGCCCATTTTCCCAATGTCGTGCAAAAACGCGGCGCGAGCCAGCACGGGTAAATAGGCGTTCGGCACGGGAACACTCCGAGCGATTGAAATGGTGAACGCCGTCACGCGCTGGCAGTGCCCTTCGGTTTCCGCGTCTTTCAGATCCAATGCGCTGCCCAGAGCTTCGAGGGTGTCGTCATAGGACTGCTCAAGCTGCGCGAGCGCAATCTTCAGCCGTGCAGTACGCTCTTCGACTTGCTCTTCGAGTGTTCTTTGATAATTGCGATTTTCCGCGACCAGACGCCGGTGCTGCAGTGCGCGGTTTACGCCCAGGTACAGTTGGTCTTTTTCAAAGGGCTTCAGGATGTAGTCGTAGGCTCCGCGCCGTATGGCTTCCAGCGCCGTCGATATATCATGGATGGCTGTAACCATGATGACCGGCACTTCGGGGTCGTATTGCCGAAGCCATTCCAGCAGTTTGATGCCGTCCATTTCCGGCATGATCATGTCGCTTAGGACCAAATCCGGAGTGGTTCGTTTTACCTGGTCCTGCGCCGCTCGGCCATTGCTTACCGCTGTACAGCGGTAGCCTTTCGATTCCAGCATGGTGGAAACGACTTCTCGAATGGCTTCTTCGTCGTCGACAACCAGAATATTTTCGGTGGTTTCGGTTTGCACTTGGCACAACTCCCGCTCCCATTATACGAGAGGTCACACGCCGCCTGGAGTACCGTTGCTCATTCAGAAAACAGCATGCTAGCTTCACAAGAGTCCCGCATCCTGGTGTCTTGCGAGTTATTGGTGCTTCGTCGCGGCCCGGGTTCGCTGGAATATTGCGTGTCCCACTTGGGAGGCGGCGCTCCGTGCTCGAAAACCAGGGCCTATCTGCCGTTGCCTTCTTTGAGGTAACCGCCTTTCTGATTCTGCTCGTTTTGTTTGTTCTGCTCCGCAAGGACCATCCCAGCCGCTTTCTGGCAACGTGGATCTTCGGTTGGTCGGTTCTCACGCTGAAAGCGGCCATCGAGCTCACTCAGTTGACCATAGGTACGCCGCAATTTCGCGTTCCGCGCGTATTGCTGCTGGTAGTTGCGAATTTCATTTTCTTAAGAGCGGTGCTCCGCCTTTCCAGCCGGGGACGAGCGTCTTTAGCGATGCTGTGGCCGGGGGCTCTTGCGCTTGTTGCTGCCGTTTATTTTTTTGAATCGCGGCCGGGAATCTCGCACCTCACTTGGCTCACATCGGTGCTTCTCGCATCCACCAACCTTGCCGGCGGATGGATTCTCTGGAAATCCGCCAAGGGCTCGCGAGGGCATGGCGCGCGGCTCCTGGCAGGACTGCTTTTCTTAAGCGGGTTGCATGGCATTGATCGTCCTCTATGGCTGCAGAGCCCGCTGTTCCTTCTAAGGGTCGCTTTCGACCATTTGCTGGCCGTCTCCCTAGGCATAGCCATGGTGGTCGTAGTCCTGGAAGCTGCTCGTTCGCGCACCGATGAGCTCAACGACAAACTTCGCAGGCTTAGCCTGTTGACCGCTTCGAGTACGCAGACGCTTTCCGTGCGCGAAGTTCTGGATCTGGTGCTGGTGAATGTCGTGGGGAGCCTCGGAGTGTCGCACGGAATCGTGCGGCTGCTGGAAGGCGAGGGCAGCACCGCGAAACTGGTGATGCGAGCGGCCGTTGGGTTTGATGAAGCCTATCTGGCAAAGCAAAAAGAGATCCCGGCGAGTGAAGCCTGGTCGCAGCGAGTGCTGAAGGAAGAATTCGCGACCGTGAAGATCGCCGATGAGACGGACAAGCAGGAACGGGATCGGATGATCGCCACCGGCCTGAGCGAAGTGGTGTCGCTGGTGCTGCGCGGAAAAGATATACCGTTGGGCATCCTAGCCATAGGCTTTGGGCAGGACAGAAAGATCCAGGACGATGAGGTTGATTATCTGAAAAACATTGCCAATCTCCTGGGTCTTACGGTGCAAAACCTGCAACTTTTTGAGCAAGTGGATAAAGTTCAGCGGCAATGGGCCTACACTTTCGATTCCATCGGCGACCCAATCTTTGTTCACGATGGTGATGGACGCATTCTCCGCATTAATCAGCGCATGCTTCATCTGGCCAGTCGAGAAAATAAATCGTGGGTAGGGCGCTCCGTGGGAGAGCTGTTTGCATCGAAAAATGCGGCATATAAACGATGCCCTTATTGCGAAGGAATTGCTGGCGAAGGAGATGACCCCGACCCGTGGCTTCCCGGCTATTTCCTGGCGTCGAATTCGGTATTTGCGGACCCAGCCGGCCGTCAAATGGGCACGGTTCACGTTTTGAAGGACATTTCCGAGCGCAAACGCGCAGAGGAAAAATATCGCACCCTGGTTTCGAACGTTCAGGAAGGCGTGTTTATCACCACGCCGCAGGGCCACTTTCTCGACTTCAACGATGCGTTCATGCGCATGGCCGGCTATTCCACGCGCGAAGAGTTGCTGAAAATCGATACTGCCAGCCTATATGCAAATCCCATGGAGCGTGAACGGCTGAAAAAACTGCTCGTCGACCACGGATCAGTGTCCGATTTTGAGTTTGATATTTTGCGGAAAGATGGAGAGATCCGCACTGTGACGGAATCTTCCAACGCGGTCCGCGATGTCGCGGGGAACGTCACCGCCTACCAGGGATTTCTGCTCGATATTACTGAGCGAAAGCGCGCCGAGCGGGAAATTCGGCGCCGCAACCGGGAATTGCTGGTTCTCAATTCCATCGCCAACACACTGACCGAATCCCTGGACCTGAGCGATTCGCTGTACCGCACGCTGCGTCAGTTGTCAGAGCTGTTCACCTTGGATGCTTCTTCACTCTATCTTTTTGATTCCGCGAGCGAAGTTTTGCGCAGAGTTGCCACGGTGGGACATCGCTCCGAATTTGCACGCCAGTTCCCGCCTACAAAAGTGCAGCCTGAACTTCTTCAGCATATTAAGGCTGTGCACGCGACGTTCCTTTCGACGAATGGTCTGCCATTGCCGCAAATATTCAAAGATCTTCAACGCTATGAGCAGATCGTGAGCGCGCACGTGCTCATATTATGGTCCAAGGACAAAGTGATCGGCGGCCTGGTAGTAGGAAGCCGTTCGCAACGCGATTTTTCGCCGGCAGACGTCAATTTGCTGATCGCGGTTGGCAGCCAGATTTCCAGCGCCATCGAACGCACGCTGCTTTATGATCAGACTCGCCAGGCTTATGACGATCTTCGCCGCACGCAAGAGCAGTTGCTGCATAGCGAAAAGATGGCCGCTGTCGGCCAGTTGATTTCCGGTGTCGCGCATGAACTTAATAATCCGCTCACTGCGATTCTGGGTTACAGCCAGTTGCTCACTTCCTGCGGTCAGGTCGGCCCGCAAGGCCTGGAGTACAGCGAAAAACTTTATAAGCAAGCGCAGCGCACCCACCGCATCGTCCAGAATCTTTTAAGCTTTGCTCGGCAACATAAACCGGAGCGCGTGCCTGTTCGCTTGAATCAGGTGCTCGAAGATACCCTGGCACTGCGGGACTACGATTTGCGTATGAGCAACATCCTGCTGCACTTGGATCTTGCCGATGACCTGCCTCTTGCGGCCGCTGATCCCCATCAACTACAACAGGTTTTTCTAAATCTTGTGAACAACGCCGTGGACGCCATCCTGGAAGTGTCCGCACAGGGAGAGCTGTGGGTGCGAACCGCCAAAGAGGGCGACAAATTTGTAGTTGAATTTGTTGATAGCGGCCCCGGAGTGAAGGACCCGTCCAAAGTTTTCGATCCGTTTTACACCACCAAGCCTGTCGGAAAGGGCACCGGACTTGGTCTGAGCATCTGCTACGGAATTATTAGCGAGCATGGCGGACAAATTCGCGTTTGTAACCTGCCGCCGCGCGGCGCTTGTTTCACCATCGAACTGCCCTGTTTGGCGATCGCCGCAACCAGTGATTTTCCCGGCTCGGAAGCGGTTCGGGTGGCAATTCCAAGTAATGGCGGGTTGATCCCCGCCAAATAGAAATCCGTGCCCTTATTTTTCGGATTGCAAAGCTAGTTCGGCCGCCAGCGCTGCTCGTTCTCCAAGCTGGGCCATTGCTTCTTCCAATTGCATCGCCAGCGAAGCGGTCATTTCCCCAAGTGCGAAGATTTGCGGCTGAGGGATGATTCCGATCAGGAGTCGCAGTCTTACCATTTGAAAGCGCGAACGAAACAGTATGGAAAGGCGCAGCCGCTCATACTCGTGGGAGCCCGAAATCTCGGGAGACAGCACCGCGATGATTCGTGCTACCCGCAAGGATTGTTCGAAGTCGTTTCGAATTGCAGACAAATAAAGCAAAGTGATTCTTCTTCGTTCGCGATGCAGCCTCGCGGCTAGATCGTTCCCGGCCTTTGCCTTGGCGAATTCGAGATCCGCGGCATCCATCGATTGGCGGATTTGCGCCATGTTGCGGAGATGGCAGGGCGCGCTTTCCAGCGCGCTCATTCCCTGCTCGTCGCTTTTACGGCGGCTTGCGCCCCGCAAGGCCCAGAACAGCAAACCGAGCAGGCCAGCCGCTGATAGTGCCGCTACAAAAAAGAATGTGGTGTTCATGACTCAGGCGATTCCAAGCGCCATAAGCGGGTCAACTCTTCGTTCAAATCTCTCAACCGCTGATTCACCTGCGGCATTAGGCTCGCGTATGCCTGTGCGGCTCGTAGTCTGGGTTCGGGGAGCGTCAAGACAACTGGCTCTCGCAGTGCCCACATCCAGATCAACAGAACTTCAACGAACAATAACAAGGAAACAGACGTCCACGTCGATTCATAGGATTTTGCAAATCGTTCGACCACGACGTCGTTCAGTATCTTGCAACAGGAAAGCAGCCCCAAACCCAGGCCAAGTCGTTGTGTCGCTGGAACGATCTGAATGCCGTAGTACCGCGCGAATAAGAAGAGCCCCACGATGCCTGTCGCGATTGATGCTTCCAGCCCGATCTCCAAAATAAGGACCGCAAAATGATATGCGTGCCTTCCAAAAATAAGCGCCAAACTGACCACTAGAGCGCCACAACCCGTCAGAATTCGCGCTGCCAGAGCCCAAACGCCTTTGTAATTGCCAAGTGTCAGATAACAAATCTCGGCCGCGGCCAATGCTCGCGCGACGACTACGACGCCCTGCGAAGTCCAGATTGCGTACCACGCGGATCGCGAGTCAAAGCCATAGTTCTGGTAAAGCAGCACGCCGAGTACGGCTTGCAGCAGATTAATCATTAAGTACGTCGTAAAAAGACGGTAGAACCGGTACTGCCCGTGGACAAAAAGTTCGCAGAGACAAATCAGGGTCAGCAGAGTCGCTGACCCCCAAGTAGCCAAGGTTAGAAGTGGCAGTTCAGCCAACACGCGTGTATCTTAGCATCTTGCCACAGAGAAAGTTAACAAAAATGTGGCGTAGCAAGACGCTTAGCGCGGAAACAACGTCCGTTGGTTTTCGTTAAAAAATCCTCATGCGGCCAGAGTAAGCATGTTCGCGGGCGGCTTAGGCAAAGGCAATGGCGTGCCATCAGCCATCAGTGTGACGGCCTCATTTGCTGGCGGTTTGGGAAGCGGCAGCGGTGTGCCGTCGGCGATCAGTGTGAGGGTTTCGTTTGCTGGCGGTTTGGGAAGCGGCAACGGCGTGCCGTCGGCCACCAAGGTAACTACGTCCGCCGCGGGCGGCTTAGGCAGAGGCAATGGCGTGCCGTCGGCTACCTGTGTTGCACTTGAGCCGTGTATAGTTGCCTTGCGATTGGCCGGCGAAGTCGCCGGAATCAGGATGGAGCCGATCAACAACGAAAAACTGGATAGCAGTACGAAAGTTTTGAAACGCATGGGTGACACCTCCAGGTGCCATCCTCTGCGTTGCACACACGAAATGATTTTTTGGCGCGAAAACGTTCTGATTGCGGAACAATTGGCTGCGATTTATGGATGATCAAATCCTCAGGAATAAATCCGTGGTGCGCGACTTCAGCACCACCACCTTGGCGGCGATTCCCAATTTGTTTGGACGCTTGGTTTATATCGCGTCGCTTCGCGATCTTTCCTCAGGCAACTATGAACATTCTGGGCTGGCGGCGTTGTATTCCCCGCAAGCGATCCAGGAATCTCTGGAATGTTGTCACTACGAAGTATTCCAGAAAATTTTGGAAACACCGCTTTCCATTCAGTTGGAGGACCTGCGCGAGTGTCTGGCGGGAATGTCTGGATCCTTCGGATCGACAGTCTCCCACTGGAGACAGATGGAGGCGTATCGCATCTTGCCGCCAGGGAATGCGCCGGATTACCTCAGAGAGCTTTTCTTTTCGAACTTGCGCGCTCTGTTAGAGATTCTGCAAGCGGAGAATTCCACGGTTCGTTCAAGCGGGTAACCACCCCGATCACCTTTCCAACGACCTCAGCGTCAGCTGGTGTATTCCATGACTCGGGAGCGCAACGCGAGAGTGGATGTGGTTGCATCGATAGTCTCCCCGGTATTTGGTGGAACCATCCGCAGCGGTAACCATCCCTAACGTCAACGAGATACATTGGGCGGTCGTGTTCGGACGTCCATCCGTCCACTTCAATATGCCGCATTTCAGTGTCCACCAGCACCAAACTTCCAGGGCGCAGCAGTGGGACCATTCTCCGATCCGACAGCCCGATGTATCCGTAACAATGGCGCGCGTTTTCTTTAGTGAGCGCCCCTTCGAAGTGTCCCCATCGTTCCACCATTCTGGAAAGAAAATCGGTTCGGCGGGGATCGAATCCTGGATCAAATCGCAGCGGCACACGTAGCCCGTTCGGCGGCGCGGCCACATGTGTTCGCGGAACTTGAAAATTAATTCCGTCCTCGAAACATTCTTCGATCGGAATCTCAAACCATCCAAACAGTTCCAGCGGGTTCAGATGGTAAATCACGGCCAGCGTATAGAATTTGTGCAAGCCAGGCACAACGTTTCGATTTTCGATGTCTGCCAGTCGGCTGATATGCATGATGAAGTTCGCGCTGCCGCGAAGCGCCGCAAGCTCGTAACTCGCGGCCTCAACATCACGGTAGGTCAGCCCAAGGCGCTCGCGGACCTGGCGCAGTCGCAATCCGGGCAGCATGGGTCCCCCTGAAGGGAGGTTTCTCTTCAGTCAGAGTATACCCGAATTACCATCTTGTTAAGATTTCGGAACAACCCCGTGAAAATTTGCGCCGGGCCTGTCAATTCTCAGAATCTGCTATTCTCGAAATATGAAAATCGCTCGGCTTCGAACCCCTTTTCGTTCCCATTTGGAACGTCTGTCGTTCTGCTTCTTTTTGTTCGCCCTTGCTAGTTTGTCCGCGCAGCAAGCGCCCGCTCCCGCGTCGCCGCAGCCTGTACCGGCTTCGCCTTCCGATTTTACCAAGGCCGCGGACGAGGTTCTGGAGAATATGAGCGAAATCACCGGTTTATCGCTGGTTTCGCCCCTAAAAAAGACCCTTCGGTCGCGTGATGAGATCCGTGCCTACGTGATCCGCCAAATGGATGAAGACAAAAACCCCGCCCAGCGCTATGCCGATGCCAAGGCCGCGGAAGCGTTTGGCCTGTTGCCCAAGAATTTTGATCTGGACTCATTCATGATCGAACTGCTCACCGAGCAGATCGCCGGTCTGTACGACCCGAAAGCGCACGAATTCTATATCGCCAACTGGATTCCGCTCGACGACCAGAAGATGGTGATGGCTCACGAACTGACTCACGCGCTGGAAGATCAGCATTTCAAGATTGAATCCTGGGTGAAAGCGGCTCGGCCCAATGATGACGCGGAACTGGCGCGTGAGGCGTTTCTGGAAGGCAGTGCAACCGCCGCCATGGTGGACTATCTGCTGCAAGCAACGGGAAAGTCCGTTACCACCATGCCGGAGTTTGATCCGTCCATATTGACGGGCGATATTGGCAACACGCCTACCCTGAAAAAGGCGCCCAAGTTCATCAAAGATACGCTGGTTTTTCCCTATTTTTCCGGAATGACGTTTACGGCCGCGGCGCTGAAGCCGGCCGGCTGGAGCGCTCTCGGAAAAGTTTTTGCCAACCCTCCGGTGTCCACCCAGCAGATCATGCATCCGGGCCTTTACAAATCAGCGCATGTGCCTGCGCCCGTCAGTCTCCCCGCGATTGAGAACAGATTGGGAAAGGATTGGAAAAAACTTGATGACAATCTGATGGGTGAGTTTGGATGGCTGGAAGTCCTGAAACAATTTTTGGACGAAGCTCGCGCCAAGCCCCTTGCCGCCGCCTGGGAAGGCGATCGCTATCAGCTCTTCGAGAACCAGTCGGACAAGCGGCTGCTGCTCGTTACCCGTCTTCATCTATCTAGTCAGGAACAGTCCGTTAGATTTTTCGGCCAATACTCCGAATTGCTGGAGAAAAAACATGATCGGCGAACCAATCTGTTTCGCCGCCCGAATTTCTTCTCCTTTGATACTCCCGATGGCGGCGTTTTCTTGCACTGCGGAGAAATGGATTGTCTAGTTCTGGAGGGCGGAGATCGCAGGCTGTTCGTTGAAATCAACAAGCAACTCGGTTTGGGACTGCTTCCTGAACCCGATCAAAAACCGGCGGCAAGCCAAACCAAAACGACGCAGAATGTTCATGCTTTCGCCGGAAGGGTCATCGCGCGCTGAAGTTTAATCGCGCGGGACTGTTCGTCGACGCCCCAGTAACGGTGCCGCATCTAATGCGTTCGCGGTTTTAGTCCGCTCCTCCAAGCGAGCGATGCGTTTCGCCAAGCGCTCTGCTCGACGCTTCTCCGACGCACTTGACACTCCGTTCTTCCATCCACCATTTTGCCGCCGGGCCGCTTGTAATCCCAGGCGCGCAAACTGCAGTGCTTCCTTGTAATTCTTTGTTCGCCTCTCGTGATAGATAGCCAATTCTTCGTATGCCCCACATCGCCACTCTGCATCTTCCAATAATTCTGCCCAAATTTCGGCCGCTGCGGCGAATTGACCTCGGCGCTTGGCCATCAGGGCCAGTTCGCGCCGCGCTTGCGCATCGAATGGCAATGGCAAGCCTCGCTGCTGCGCAGCCAAACACGCGGTTTCCGCTTTGCTGCGCTCGCCGCGTCGATGCAAGTACCGAGACAATCCGAATAAATCCAGCGCCTCATCATCCTCGCGATGCTTCCAATCCAGCAGCGAATTGAGCTTTCCGTACAACGCTGCCAGGCCGCGCAAATCCATTCCGTTGTGGCGCACTACGCCTGCAAGCGGCAACGGCGATCTGCCACGCAAATAATCAAAATAGAACTGCGGAATCATGGATGACGACACATCGTCGTCGCGATTCCAGCCCAGCCGCGCCGCATCCAAGACGTGCCGCTCCAGCTCCACCAGCCTGACAGAGCCAAGCCTCAACTTCCACACTGCCCGTGCGGGATGCAGCAAATCGAGATGCGCTCCAAGTTCGGGCACTCGGATGCAGCGGGTCATCAAATAGCGGCTTTCCAGCAGCGGCCAGTCGAACGTTTTTCCGTTGAACGTCACCAATACCGGTCGCTCCGCGATGCGCGCCGCCAACTCCAATAGCACGGAATGTTCTTCAGAAAAATCTCGCATCATGAATTGCTCGACCTGCAAACCGCCGGAATCCCACCATGCAATTCCAATCAAAAACGCGTACGTTCCCGTGCCTCCAGACAGGCCCGTCGTTTCGGTGTCCAGAAAAAGCCATTTCTCCGGATCTTCTGCCGCTGCTCGCCACTTTTTTGTTCGCGCCACATCCTGTGTCCGGCACAGTAAATCCAGTGCCGCCGGAGCAACTCCCGGATACTCCGGAGTCGAATACCAGTTGCGAATGCTCAAGTGGTTCCCGTACTTCGTCGCGGCAATAGTGGCTCCCAGTAGCTTTGCCAGCGTACATTCATCAAGCCCGGCCGAATCTTCATGCGAAGTTCGCTCTTCACGAATAAATTGTGGCTGTACCGGACGCAACGCCGCTAGCCGCGCGAATTTGTCTGCCGCAGTGGACATTTATCCGCAGACCCGATCCAGAATCGCCAACGCCGCCTCTTTCACGCGTGGCGCCAAATCTCCCGCCGGACCCACGCAGGAAGGGCATCCGGAATCGCAACCGCACGCCGCAATCAACTCTCGCGTCTTGTTCAACAGCAGCTCGTGCGCTCGATACAAGGGCTCCGAAAATCCGATTCCGCCAGGATAGGCGTCGAATAAATACAAATTCGGTTCAAAAAACTCTTTCGCCGTTCGAGCCATGGCCTCCTCCAGCGAAACCGGAGTGAATTCTTCTCCATCCGCCCCTGCTTTCGGCGGCCTCTCGCCGATTGCTGTTCCCAGGTCGCGCCCGTCGCACATCAGCAGAAGCGTTGCCACCGACTCCATCGCATGCAGCAGCCCAAACATTCCGCTCTGCCGTTCGCTGATCGAAAATGGCAACGACTCCACCAACCCACGTTCCAGCGTCAGCCAATACGATGTGGTGTGCATTTCGTTTTCCGGCAATTCGAGCTTTCCCGCGCCGACATTTTCGTTCGTAAAAAATTTGATCTTTTTGAATCCGACGACCTGCGAACGCACCAGTACATCCCCATGCGAACGCGAATGCGAAGATCCTGGTTCCGGTTCTTCTTCTGATTGCAGGGGTGCGGCACTTTTATCCTTGGTCCTGAACACCTCTGTCCCGACCCCCGGATCCCCGCTATCGATTCCCCGCGCCGTCTCCGCAATCTCCAATACCCGCACCTGCGTATACCGCACTGCATCGGTGTAGTAATCCACATCCACTTTTTTCACGTAGGACTTGCGTTCCTTGAAATCCAGATGCTCCACGTGATATTGCTCGCCTCCATGCAGGTAAATCGCTTTCTCGTGCACGGTGGTCAGCGCACTCGAGAAATCTACTTCGCCGATCACTTCGGGCTGGCCAGTCACATCGATAATGACGAAGTTATCGCTGGTTACAGAACGAAGGCTGACCGTGTCCGCGGGATAGGCTTGCTGTGTCCAGTGAAAATGTTCACCGGTCTTGTGAAGATAACCGGCCTCCGCCAGACGCATGCACAAATCTTGCGTGTCTACGTCGCCAAATTTGTCTTTTGGTGCGATTGGCAGTTCGAACGCCGCGCACTTCAAATGGTTCACGAGGATTTCGAGATTGTCCGGCTGAATAAAAGCGTGTTCCGGTGTATTCCCAAAAAAATAATCCGGATGGCGCACGATAAACTGGTCCAGCGGTGAAGAGGATGCGACCAGCACCGCGCAGGAACTTCCGCTGCGCCGTCCCGCGCGTCCCGCTCGCTGCCAGGTTGCCGCGATCGTTCCCGGATAACCGGCCATCACTGCTGCATCCAGCGAGCCGACATCAATTCCCAGTTCCAAAGCGCTGGTTGAAACCACGCCGCGAATCCTTCCTTCACGCAGCCCGCGCTCGATTTCGCGCCGCTCACGCGGCAAATATCCTCCGCGATAGCCGCGGATCGTCTCTGGTGTTCCAGGAAAATGCGGATTCGCCTGCTGCAGATAGGTCAGCAAAAGTTCCGTGTGCAGTCTGGAATTTGCAAACACCATGGTCTGCAAATCGCGCTTCAAAAATTCTTGCGCTACCCGCGAACTTTCATTGATGTAGCTCCTTCGGATCCCCAACGCACGATTCACCACTGGAGGGTTATAGAACACAAATATCTTTTCTCCCGACGGTGCGCCGTTTGCGTTCAGTACCTCCACTTGATTTTCAATCAGCCGCTTCGCCAATTCGCCGGGATTCGCAATCGTCGCCGAGCAGCAAATGAACTGCGGTTCGCTCCCATAATATTTCGCGATTCGTCGCAGCCGCCGCAGCACGTTGCACAGGTGGCTGCCAAAAACTCCGCGATACGAATGCAATTCATCAATCACGATGTACCGCAAATTTTCAAATAACCGGGTCCACTTTGTGTGGTGCGGCAAAATTCCTGTGTGCAGCATGTCCGGATTCGTCAGGACGATGTGCCCCTTCTCGCGAATCGCGCGCCGTGCGTCACTCGGCGTGTCCCCGTCATACGTAAACACCCCAAACGTCCTCGTCGCATTTGTAGTGGCCGCCTTCTCGGGCGGGGGGCCCTCCATTGCGCCGCCGTCCTCGTTCTTCTCGCCGTCATCGTGGCGGCAACCTGCAACTGGCCATCTTTCCTTTTCTTCCTCTCGCGTCGCCAAGGCCTCCAGTCGCTGGTTCACTTCATACAACTCCGCTAGTTGATCCTGTGCCAGTGCTTTCGTCGGAAACAAATACAAGGCCCGCGTATCTTCATTTTCCAAAATTGCGTTGATGATCGGCAGGTTATAGCAAAGCGTCTTTCCGGAGGCCGTCGGCGTCACGATCACCGCATTTTTTCCGGCGTGCACCGCTTCCGCTGCGGCCGCTTGATGCGAATACAGTTGCGCAATTCCTTTCTCCCGGTAAGCCGCGCGCAACTCGTCCCGCACCCAGCCCGGCCAATCCGCAAACTCTGCCGCACGCGCAGGGAATCTTCGCACTGCGGTCAGCACTTCGCCGCGCGAATCTCGTTCCTCGAATGCTCTCAGCACTTCGGTTACTCGCGCCAGGTTCTGGCCGCTCGTCGAAGCCTCTTTCAATAGACCGTCCAGAAAATTGCCGCCTGCGTGCTGTACCACCAATCCGTCAGTCGCCAATCCGTCCGCCACATCGGCCTCCCATCTCGGCATTGTGCCGCTGTCCTCGCTAATCCCCTGAGGAGTCAAGTCTTAGGCTCAACACCAACTTGTGCACAGTTATTCGCCTTTTGTTCGCTCAGCCTAACATCTGGCGGACTACTTCGCAATGCGGTTTTTCTCTTTGTGACATCCCGGACGAAAAGATCGCTGCACGCCGAGCTCAATGCGGGAATGACCGATGCGAAGTTACAATGGAAGGAGCCGCGAATCTTAAAACTTGTCATCGACGCACATGTCCACGCGCCCCAACGATAAATTGCGAGTCATCGAGCACTACGACGTCGTCAGTCCCTACTATCGATCTCTGTGGGGAGAGCATCTTCATCACGGATATTGGATTCGCGGCGACGAATCAAAAGAAGAAGCTCAGCTCAACCTCGTCGAACATCTCGCCCAGTTAGCCGGCGTCAAACCAAACTCCGATATTTTGGATATCGGCTGCGGCTTTGGTGCCGCTAGCCTGTTTCTGGCAAAAAAATTTAATGCTGCCGTCACTGGTATCACCAACTCGCCGGTGCAAATCGCCATCGCTAAGCAGTCCGCGGCGGCTCAGCATCTCGCGGCGACTTTTCTCTTGATGGACGCCCAAGCCATCACACTGCGGGAAAAATTCGACCTGCTTTGGTCCGTGGAGTCTATTTCGCATTACCAGGATCGGGCAAGATTTTTCGCTTCCGCTGCGGCTCTTCTGAAGCCCGGCGGGTCCTTCGCGCTCACCGATTGGTTCAAGCACGAAAATCTCTCCCCAAGGGACATCCGCAAATTTATTACTCCGATTGAGAACGGTATGTTCGTCGAATTGCAGACCATGGATGATTACCAGCAATTGCTCGCTTCGAACGGCCTGCGGATTGTCAACCGCCAAGTGCTGAACAAAAATTGCGCGAAGACCTGGGACATTAGTCTTGAAATTATCAAAGACAAGAGCCTCTGGGCGCTGGCGGCAAAACGCGGCCGCCAATTTGTGTCGTACCTGAAAGCCTTTCAAGCCATGCGCGCCGGCTACCAGTCCGGCAATTTTGTTTATGGACTTTTCGTAGCCGCATCCTCCGCGACATAAACCGCGCGTCTTGTCGCATCTTGGGCTTGCTCATATTGCCTTAAGGACTTTGCCGCGTTGCATCTTCGACGCGCGCTCCAGCATCTCACTGGAATGGAAACCTACTCGCCAAACCCAAGTCTTTCATCACGCGATGTGCTCGCTGCCTGGGGAAGAATCCTGCGAGGCAGCACGCCAATGCTTTCCATCGAGATTACCCGCGAGTGCCCGCTGAGCTGCCCCGGCTGTTACGCATACGGAGACACGCACCTGGGCGGTGAAGTCAAACTCACTGATCTCGCCGATCTTCGTGGAAACCAGCTGGTGGACGGTGTTTTGCGCCTGGTGCGCAAACACGAGCCGCTCCACGTTTCCTTAGTGGGCGGTGAACCCATGGTCCGCCATCGCGAGCTCAGCCGAATTCTCCCGCAGCTCTCCGCGATGGGCGTGTTTACCCTCGTCGTCACTAGTGGAGTGATTCCCATTCCAATTGAATGGATGAAGCTCCCGCGGGTACGCATTGCAATTTCCGTCGACGGATTGCCCGAGCACCACGACATCCGCCGCAAGCCCGCCACCTACCAGCGCATCCTCAAAAATATCGACGGCCGCGAAGTCAACATCCATTGGGTCGTCACCCGCCCCATGCTCCTGCGCGTCGGCTATCTGGAAGATTATGCTGCGTTCTGGAACGCCCGCCCGGAGGTGAATCGCATCTGGGTCAGCGTCTACACCCCACAAATAAGCGAGAAAAGTCCCGAAATGCTGACCGCCGAGGACCGTGCTTCTCTAGCTCGACAGTTGCCGGCTCTCTCTACGCGCTACCGCAAGCTTCTTTTTAATCAAGGTCTCGCCGCGGCTCTGCTTCATCCGCCGCGGAATCCCGACGATTGCGTTTTTGCCAAAATGTCCGCAAATTATTCTGCGGATCTTAAAACTCGTGTGGAACCTTGTGTGTTCGGTGGCACTCCGGATTGTTCTCAATGTGGATGCGCTGCCAGCACCGGTCTCCATTGGGTCCGCTCAATCAAAGTTGCAGGGCCTCTGAAGGTGGGTCACTTTATCGGCGGTTCTGTCAAAGTCGGCCGCTTCGTAAACCGCTTTCGCCCGCGCGCACCGCAATCCCCCCGCTGGGACGCCTCCAGTATTTTGCCTAACCCCAAATCCAACCCAGCCTCCGAACAACATGACCTGGTACACATCAAATCCTGACGGTCATTCGCTGTCAGCTGGAGACGATGGACTGGGAAGCAGTGAGAACTGAGAACGGAAGGCTGTGACCGTAAACCGTCGTTCCGCTACTCCCGCGGACGATTATGATTCAGCTGTCGCCGTAAATTGCAACGCACCATCTGATGATAGGCCGACTCGGAGACTGCACTGGCGACGGTGCTTTCGAGTTCGGAAGGGGAAAGATATTTCAGGCTGGACCGTAGTTCGGCCTTGGCCGCCAGGGCCAGTTTCGCCGGCTGTGGCACACCGTGAAGATTGTCGTCAGCGTCCATCGTGTTGATGGTCCACAGCTTGACGAGCAGTTGTTCCTGATGGCGCTCTGCGCCGTGCCGCCACCGCCGGATAAAGTTCATGGGACGGATGTCCTTTAGCCGATTAGCGCTTGCTAGTTAAATTTTGTCTTACTGATTAAGGATTGAGCGATGCGTTGTCGGCGTCAACTGTACCGAGGACTAGATTTTCCGTACTGCCCGAAAGGACAGGGGCGCCAAGGTCCCCACCTCGAATTGGTTCGTGTCACGAAATTCTTCGGCCCCACCAATTGTCATTCCGAGCCAGGCATGTCCTTTTCTCCGGGGCGCGTTCTTCGCGTCTTTCGCAAAGACGCGTAGTACGCTTTTCAGTCTTGAAATGATTTTCAGTTTTAAAATGTGGATACGCTTCTAGCAGGCAAGGTTTACCAACATCAAGTTTCTAGCGAATGACCTCGACTTTGACCAGGGTGGTGCCTTGCTTGATGAAGTCGAGAGCTTTGGCGGCCGCATAGGAGAGGTCGATGACCCGGTTGCCTGAAGCCGGGCCGTGATCGTTGACGGTTACGCGAACAGTTTTCCCATTTCTAAGATTTGTCACGCGGACCTTGGTCCCGCAGGGAAGTGTCCGGTGCGCGGCTGTAAGTTGAGTGGGGGAGTAAGTCCCGCCGCAAGCGGTCTTGTGCCCCTCCAGCGACTGGCTATAGAAAGCCGCGTAGCCGCGCTCCGCCTCAGCTTTTTCCTTTTCCGGCTCTTTTTGCGCCCTCGCCTGAGGCCCATTGGCAGAGCCTTTCTTCAAGAGTTCTTGAGCAGACTGCGCGGTTACCGAGCGAAGCGGTGCGGAGTGGGCCAGGATCGTGCGCGGCGCGAGAAAAAGAGTCGCGCCCAGGCCGCAGACGGCCAACCGGTAAATCGCCCAGCAAATACCACAGTGAGTCAATGAGTCACCTGAATTGGCCTTGCAGAAAGCCACGTCTCCTCCAGCGGAGCGGGAGTCTACCATGCTGCCGCCCCGCGGTAGCAAGTCGACGGAACTTGCCGGCGTCCTAAGGAAGTTCCTCCATCCCACAGGGCCCGGTCAGTCTGAATTTTCTTGATCTGACGAAGGGTGTTCAGAATCCGAACTGTTCCACGCCCTCATTCTATCCAGTACCTATTGACATTTAGTAAATGGTATGCTATTGTGGTGTGTGTCAGCTCGAAGCCTAGCCCGTACTGCGCTCCCCCAATCTTTCCGGCTGGCTCGTCTCTCCAACTTATTGCAAGCGCATGGGCTTAAGCCCCATGTTTCTCATACTTACAATCAATTCCGCTTTTTAGCCGAAATTGACCGATATCTCCGCATGCTAACTCCTTTATTCCCCATACTTACGAAAACCCTCACCCATAACTCCTTTATTCCTCGTACTTACAGAAAAAAGGGGGAGGGGGTGGTTAGCAGGCGGCCACTTTTGGCTGTGCGCGGTCTTTTCCGCGGCCCGCACCAGTCTCGTCTTTTCCCGTTTTCGATCTTCGAGTTTTCAATTTCCAGCTTCCCCTACTCCGCGCGCAAAATCAGAATGGCTCCGGCCGCAAACAAAACTGCCGAAGCTCCGAACGCCGCGCCAACTCCAAACGCACTCCAGAGCGCACCGACCAGCAGACTCGACAGAAAATCTCCCACCGCATTCACCGCGGCCAATGTTCCGAACGCCATCCCATGCTGTTCGCGTGGCACGATTTCCGCCGTTACCGAATCTTCCAACGCTTCCTCGGTTCCGATATACAAACCGGCCAGCACAAAGATTCCGCCCAGCAGCCACAGCGAGTGTGTGGCGGTGCAAAGCAGCGACGCTGTCACTACCGCCAATCCGTATCCGCCGGCCAGCACCACTCTTCGGTGCGGCACATGGTCGCTCAGCCATCCGCTCAGATAAGCCGAACCGGCGTAAAAAACGTTGTGCACCGTGTACAAAATCACTGCCAAACTCGCCGCCCGGGCCATTCCATATTGCGCGCCGAGCATTTTTGTCGCGTACAAAATCAGCAGCGTATGCGAAAAATCTCCCGCGCCAAAAATCCCGACGCCTGCCAGAAATCTGCGAAACTTCGTCGGCAAGGCGCGTAATCCCAGCAGCAGAGATTTCTTCTCCTTCACTTCGACTGGCCGTTCGCGTACCAGCAGCCAGAAACATGCCACAGCGACCATTCCCGGCAACAGAGTCCAAAAGAATACCTTGCGATAGGAGTGATTCGTCGTCTGCAGAAGCCACAGCGCGGTCAACGGCCCCAGGATCGCCCCCAGCGTGTCCATTAACCGTTCCAGCCCGAACGCCCGGCCATACGCTTCGGCGGGAACATCTGCCGCCATCAACGCTTTTCGCGCCGGCGATCGCACGCCCCGTCCCAGCCACGCGGCGGAACGCCCGATCAAAACATGAAACGCACGCGTAGCAATCCCGAACGACGCGGTTGCGATCGCCGTAAACGCGTAGCCAAAAACCGCCAGCGGTTTGCGTCGCGTCAACCGGTCCGTGTAGTGGCCGGCGAAGAGTTTTGCGAAACTCGAAAGCCCGTCCGCAACTCCCTCAATGATCCCCAGCCACGCAGGCCCCGCCCCAATCACCGCCAAAAATGCCGGCAACACCGCCGTCGCCGTCTCGTGGCTCCAGTCGGAAAAAAGAGAAGTAAGCCCAACACCGAGAACGGTTCGGTTCACCCATCCATCGGACTTTTTTTGTCGCGAATTATTAATTTCCATGAAGTTCAGGGCACATCTTCGGTGGCGGCTTTACGGCGCCGTCTTTCTTATTTATTTGCGGCGCGATACAAAATGACGCGAACTTTTTCCAGGGTGATCAAACCGCCTTCTACCATTTCATCCAGGCGCGGAAGGATTTGTTCGATGCGTTCTGTGGATTCGATCACTTCCACCACAATCGGTAAATCTTGCGAAAGGCGCAGAATTTTGTCGGTGTGATAAATACTCGATGAGCCGAAACCGCCTATACCGCGCAGCACCGTGGCGCCGGAGAATTTTTCCTTGCGCAACAGTTCCGTGATGGCCTCATGCAGCGGTTTGCCGTGCCATTTGTCGGATTCGCCGATGTGGATGCGCATCAACATGCGCTCTCCTTCGAATTTTTCATGAGTCATGCCACGCTCCTGAACGCGACTCCTACGGCTTCGCCGCCTAAAATTTGTTTGCCAGCCGAATTCCCGCGATCGACAACAACAATCCAGCCACTACGCTCGCACCTACATAAGTTGTCGCGCGAAGCCATTCGCCATCCTCCAGCATTTTCGCGGTCTCCCATCCAAAGCTCGAGAAAGTCGTGTAGCCGCCAAAGAACCCGATCGCAATCGCTACCCGCATATCGGCGGAAACCAGCATGCGATTCAGCATCAATTGTCCGAACAATCCCAGTAGGAAACATCCGGAGAGGTTCACTAGCAGAGTTCCGTAGGGGAACACGCTACCCATGCGCAATTGCACCAAGCCTTGCAGGCCGTAACGCGCAAGTGTGCCGATGGCCCCAAACAGCGCGATCAAAAATAGTTTCAAGCGAATCCCCCATTCGCGGCCCGGAACCTTTCAGCCCTTCACAAAAAACTCCTGGTGCCTCGCGGCCACCAGGAGTCATCAGCCTGATTCCCATCGCTTGCCAGATGAGGTTTCGGCGGTTATGGCGAACTCCATCGCCTTTCTGAAATTCGTATCGAGTGTATCGCCCGAATTCCCGTCCGGCAATCGCGGTTTGTGGTTATGCTCACTCTTAGAAACATTAAAAGTGGAAGCGATAACGAATCTGGCCGCTGATCTGGCGCGGATAGTTCCAATGCGTTCCACCGAAGGTGTTTGAATTGTCCAGCAGGTAGCGCCCATCGGCGATATTCTGCGCGGTGATGCCCACGGAAAGCCGCTCGCCGATCGCTTTCGAAACGGAGAATGAAACTTCGGTGTGATCGCCGAGATGGAATGGGCCATCGCCATTCAGGAAACCCGAGCCGTAGGAAAGATTTCCCGACGCCGAAATATGGAAGGGAAGGGCGGCCCGAAATCCGGCGCTGAGCGTGTTGCGCTGGTCGTGATCGAGATAGCAGAAGCCGCCGCCGTCGCAAAGCTCTCCGGGCTCGGAGAGCAATCCTCCAGTGACGACTCCGGCGCCTTCGATCTGCTGATTCGAATACGTAAGGTAAACGTCGAAACTTTTTTTGATGCGAGGAGAACGCAAAGTGGATTCCCAACCATGAATTCGAGCGCGTTCTATGGTCAACGGGAAAAAGATATTGGAATTGCCGAGCACATCATGATCAAAGAAATTAATGGCATGCGTCTGGAAATTCGAAAAATCCAATGACCATCCACGAATCGGAATGGTGAGCCCGAATTCGCGTTGTTCGTCAGTCTCTCCGTGCAGTGGAAGAAATGCAAATCCCTGATCCACCGCCAGCTGCAAAAAGGGGCCGGAGACTGTAGTGAGAGGCGGTGCTTGGTAATAGCGTCCGTAAAAGGCGCGCGCCACCCAGCCGAGTTTCGGAATGTGCAGCGCAACGCCTAATCGCGGGTCGGTTTTATCTTCCACCACGCCCGCCGAGAAATGCGTGTAGCGCACGCCGGCATTCAAGGTGAGCCAGTCGGTTGCGCGGAACTGATCTTCCGCGAAGAGCGTGAACAGGCCGCCCGAAGGCGTGTCTTTTTCCGACGCAATAGCCTGCGAGCCGTCAGTCGCTACGACTCGGAAAAAGGAATCATCCTGTTGCGCGAAGCCGTAGGTTCCAAATCGCGCGTTGTGACGTCCGCGTGTTATGCCGAGCGAAATTTGCGCACCTTCATATTGTGAGTTGTTGTGATCAGTGGGAATCGGGGGCTGATCGGGCAGCAGGCTGGGAATCGGCGAAGAGCCATCGTAGTCCGCGCGGTTCCAGTGCATGAACGGCGAGACAGTCAACAAAACTCCCGGATGAAAAGTGTGGATCCATGAAAGGTTTAAAAAACCGTCGCGTTCGCGCTGGGTGTCGCGAATCTCCGCCGCCTGCTGATCGGATGTGTTCGGCACCTGGAAGAAATCGGCGCGCAAGCTGGCGGCGAGGCGCAACTGATCGTCCGGAGTGGCGTTAAAGATCAGCGAAGTGAATCCGCTGACTCCGTTGTTGTCGTCGTGAAGGGCGTTCGGTTCCGGCGGCATGAGCCCGGTATCGCTGCGATTCGCGCTAACGCTCGCGTAGTACGCGAATCGTTCGGTGTGATCGCCGATGCTGACCTGGCTGTCGGTCTGGTCGAAGTTTCCGTAAGTTGCAAGCACTTCAATTTCGCGATTGCGTTCGAATCCGGAACGCGGAATCACGTTGAACACGCCGTAGGTGCGGTCCCCGTAATCGGCAGCATAGCCACCGCGTTGAATTTCCACGACGTCCATATCCTTGGGATCGAATTGCGGTCCAACGTTAGAAGCAATGTTGGTGTTGGGAACAGGAATGCCGTCAACTAGCCAGGAAACCTGATGACCTCCGCGCACGTGAAGTTGGTCGTGAACCATGTATGCGCCTGGAGTGTAATCGGTGACGAGGTTCAGACTGTTGGCGCGAGTCGCCCCAGGGGTCGAGGCTATGGTTTCGCGGCTGAGAGTAGTCTGGTTCGCGGAAGAAGTGGTATCAACGGTCTGCGCGTTTTCGTTGACTTCGACCTTTTCATTCACGCCGGCAACTTCCAGAGGGAAGTGGCGAAGCGGAGCGGAATCCGCAACGACCGTAAATGCCGCAGAGGATTCGCGGAAACCATCACGCGAAATGCGGAGGGTGTAGTCACCGGCGGGAACGGCGTCGAATTGAAACCTGCCGTCGTCATCACTGAATGTTTCGTGCTTCCAGTCGGATTGCTTGGCTTGCAACTCAAGGTGAGCGCCGGAGATCGGGCGATGCTGCACGTCATGGACAATGCCGCGAACCGTGCCAAAAATGCTGGCGAATGCAGGAAAGGACAAGAGAGCAGCGAACAGCAAGCAGACATAGCTGCAAGTACAGAATTTGCGCTTCATGACAAAGAAGTTCTCCAAGAAGAAAAGCTGCACGGCTCTGCCGAGCAGGCTGAGGGATGTTAAAGCGCGCCCCGACGAATCGGGATCGCTACCAATACGAAGAGCAAGGGAGCTAGAGAACGGACGATTTCGGAGGGGGAGCGAGCGGAGCAAACTTAGGAGAAATCTGTGCAGGCGTGACCGAGCGCAGCACCACAGGGAATGGCGCGAGTGAGGTCGAGATCTTGAGGGAAGTCAGCACAAAGGCGTGAACGTGTATCGCAGTTTGTTCAACGTTGTGGCAGCAGGACATCGAGCAGGAGTCCACTGTGCCCAGGTTGTGAAATTCATGCCCACAGTCCATGGGAGTGTTTTGGTTTTCGATAGGCGAATGATGATTCCCATGAATAGGGCACTGACCGCCTGTGCAGCAGCTGCCGGTGACCGCCATCACGCTTGCGCCGAGCAGAGGGGCATACATCAGCAGGATCGCCAATAGGCAAATACAAGCTGCTGCAAGCCGCGTTTTCGACTTTGGCGATTTGTTCATCGCGTGGATCTATCGCTCCGAGTGTACTCACCAATGATACCCGAAGTTTGGGTTATGCCAACTTCGGCCGGTAACGGGCAACCGGAACTGGCGCGCCGAAGAATTCCACGCCTGGGCGCGCCAGCGGCAAACTGTCAAGCTTAAAGCAGCTTGATGGAGGTAACTTGCAGCGTGTCGCCCTTGACGTCGCCGGAAACGTCAACGCGCAGATGGTCTTTCTTGTCCGAGGCTTTGAGCGCTTCGGTGATTTTGGCGTTTCCGGCGGCGTCGAACTTCAGAAATTTCTTGTCACTAGTGAGAATGCCATAGCCGCTCGCCGCGCATTTGAGCGCACATTCGCGGGTATGACTATCCGGGGCGGCAGCCACTTTTTTTGAGCAGTTGGAGTCCACTACCGTAACGTCCGTGAAAGTTTCGGTAGCGGACAGCGCCGGTACGGCAGACATTCCGAGCAACACGAGAAGTGAAACAAGTTTACGCATTACATCCTCCGTATTGAATTGAATTCAATGAGCCGATTTAAGACGAATTACGAGCTTGCGGCTTCCTTTCCTCCCTTTGTCAGGGAGAAATTCTGATCACGGATCGCCGAGAGTTGCGAAAGGGCGAAGGCACCGATGGCGATTTCGACGTCGCGCACGGCGAGGTCATAAAACATGCCAGTCGTCAGCAAGTTGACGACGATGGCAAGCAACCAGAGGGCGACAATGATGCTCCCGATTCTGGTCCACCGACTGAGCACAATCAGGCCAGCGATAATTTCGACCGCTCCGATGATGTGCATGAATGTCGCGGCGCTGACGGGCACAACCTTGGTGACCAGCGGGCTGAGGTACATCGTCCAGTCAGTGAGTTTGTTGAAATACTTGTCGACGCCGGCGATGATGGGGCCGACCCCAAGACCGATCTTGAGAGCCCACCAACTGATATTTAGACGTGGATCAAATGCCGCCATGAAATGCCCCCTGTTAAAAAGGAGCGGCGAGATGTGAATCGGTTACAAGGCACTGGCAGTTCAGACGATGCAATTTGAGTCAGTCGGTTCCTGATCCTGATTACTTCAGGAAAAGGCGAGAGAGGTTGTAACGTTTTTTGCCCTACACGCTCTATCTATACAGGGAAGAATGATGAACATTGGCGGGGTACTAGAGCGAGCGAAAGCCGAGCGCTGGAGCGATCGGGAAATTGTTGAGCGCGTGAAGGCCGGGGAGACTGCACTATACGAAATCCTCATGAGGAGGTACAACCAGCGCTTGTATCGTGTGGCGGTGGCGATTTTGCGCAACGATGCAGAGGCGGAAGACGTGATGCAGGACGCTTATGTGCGCGCGTATCGGCATTTGCATCAGTTCGAAGCGCGAGCGCCATTTTCCGCGTGGCTTTTGCGCATTGCGGTAAATGAAGCGCTAGCCAGATTGCGCGCGCGCGGGCGCCACGAAGAACTGGACAGTCTGGAACCTGATGGAGAATTTTCTATGAAGATGATCGACACCGCGCCAAATCCCGAGCAAAGTGCGTCGCGAACGGAACTCGGTGATTTGCTGGAAGAAGCGGTGCTTGGTCTGCCCGAGCAGTATCGTGCGGTGGTCATGCTTCGAGATGTGGAGGAAATGAGCACAGCGGAAACGGCCGACGCCCTGGAGCTTTCCGAAGAAAACGTAAAAGTACGATTGCATCGTGGACATGCCATGATGCGCGGCTGGCTGTTAGAGCGGGTCGGAAGCAGCGGAAAGACAGCGTTTCCGTTTATGGGGGAACAGTGCGACCGCGTGGTGCGAGGAGTGTTCGAGCGGCTGGAAGAACCCAGTTAAGCTCGGGAAACGCAACGTTTAAGCGAATATTCCAAGGCCTTCCCCTATCGTCAGAAAAAAATCATGTCCAAGAATATACCCGGTAACTTGACTTGGCTCCTGATGGACGGCAGACTCGCAACATGGCGCACATCTACATGAGTTTTGATTTTGGAACGGATGAAGAGAAGGCCCAGCAGGCGCGGCACAAATTGGAAATGTGGAAGCAAGCGTTCCGGCTGGACAAGAAGATGCTTTACAAGTTCGAACGCGAATCAAATGAGGCGAACTTGTCGGAAGATAGCGGGAGAAACTCCGAAAAGGCCGACACGAAATCGGGCAAGGCGGGGAAAGCCAAAGGGAAACAGAAGGCTAAACCGGAGAATCCAGAAGTTGCTACCGGAAACGTCAGACTCTATTTGCGTCTGGCTTTTTCCGGGCATGAAAAGATGACTGAAGAGAATTTGCTCAAAAAGTTTCCGGCCGAAGAGCCGTTCAGCGAGCTCTCGTCGAAGGCGGTCAAGCAGGGCGATGCGAATTTTGCGGAGCTGGAAGCGAAGTTCGATTCGCTGGACTGATTCGTTCGACGGATTTTACGTAAAGCCAAATTGGCCTGTTCCTAGAGAATGGTTGGCATCCGCACTGGTGGCATCCTGAGTATCAAAAAGCGCGCGCGCATTTTTCCAAGCATGTATCTGGAAGCGCCGGAATTCTTGTGGCCGCAAAAACCTCCGCAAATCCAGCGTTTTTGCGAAAGATTCCAAGGGAACTGCGGGCGGCCATCGGCGAACCGCTAGAATTGACTCGGCGAGATTGCGAGTGACAGAAAAACCAGGTTTCCGGCCAGCCATTCCATTCGACCGAACGATCTTTTCTGCACCGTTTTCAGGGAGTACCAAGGAGTTTCAAAAAGTACGCGGAGAACTTCGCTTATAATTTAGGCTGGAAGCAGCGGATATCACATCAACCACCGAGGTCCACCGAATGGCTGTGCAGACTCGCGTTAAACCGGCCAGGAATGAGGCCCCAAAAAATGAGAAACATGCGGGGCTTTCCCGCGACACGCTGATTCGCCTGTATCGCACGATGTATCTTTCGCGAAAGCTGGATGACCGCGAAATCCAGCTCAAGCGGCAAAACAAAATTTTTTTTCAAATTTCAAGCGCGGGCCACGAAGCGGTCACCGCGGCGATGGGTTTGCTCCTGCGGCCCGAGAGCGACTGGATTTACCCGTACTATCGCGATCGAGCACTGTGCCTGATGCTGGGTGTGACACCGCTTGAAATGCTGCTGCAAGCAGTAGGTGCGGCGGATGATCCGAGTTCTGGCGGGCGGCAGATGCCCTCTCACTGGGGCCACGCGAGATTCAACATTGTCACCAAGTCGTCCTGCACCGGAACACAATTTGTGCAGGCGGCGGGCGCAGCGGAGGCTACGCTGTACTACGAGATGCATCCCAAGGCGCTGGCGCAAGCGAAGAAAGCGCCACTGGGAGAGCTTGCAAGACATTCCGCGGACGAAATTGTCTACGTTTCGGCAGGAGATGGCGCGACGAGCGAAGGCGAGTTTTGGGAATCGCTGAATGTGGCGTGCGCAAAGAAATTACCCCTGCTGTATTTGATAGAGGACAACGGATATGCAATTTCTGTCCCGATAGAAGTGCAGACAGCCGGAGGAAACATTTCAAGACTGGTGCGAGGTTTTCCCGGTTTGCAGGTCGCCGAATGTGATGGAACCGATCCAATTGCCAGCTATTTGGTTTGCCAGGAAGCAGTGAATTATTGCCGTGAACGGCGAGGCCCGGCGCTGATTCATGCTCATGTCACGCGTCCCTATTCGCATTCACTTTCCGACGACGAAAAACTCTACAAGGTGCCTGAAGAACGCGACGCCGAGGCGCATCGCGATCCGCTGTCAAAGTTTGCGTTGTTTTTGGTGCGGGAAGGAATGCTTGACCAGAAAAAGATCGAGGCGCTTGAGGCTCAGGTTGATCACGAAATCCGTCAGGCGGGAGATGCGGCTTTGGCAGCGGAGGCCCCGATGCCGGAATCGATCCTGTCCCACGTATATTCGCCGGACATCGATCCAGCTTCGGCAGCGTTCGAAGCCGAAGCGAAAATGCACGGTTCGCCTAAAACGATGGTGGAGATGGTCGCTGCGACGCTGAACGACGAAATGTCGCATGACGAACGCATTACGGTATTTGGCGAAGACGTTGCGGACGCGAGCCGCGAAGAAAATTTGAAAGAAATAAAAGGCAAGGGCGGCGTTTTTAAGGCCACGGCCGGGTTGCAGCGGAAATATGGGGCCTCTCGCGTCTTTAATACGCCGCTGGCGGAAGCTTCCATTATTGGGCGCGCGATAGGAATGGCGACGCGCGGGCTGAAGCCGGTGGCGGAAATTCAGTTTTTTGACTACATCTGGCCGGCCATGATGCAAATTCGCGATGAATTGTGCGTCATGCGGTGGCGTTCGAACGGTGCGTTCAAGTGCCCGGTGGTGGTGCGCGTGGCGATTGGCGGATATTTGACAGGGGGCGCCGTGTATCACAGCCAGAGCGGCGAATCGATTTTCACTCACTGCCCGGGATTGCGAGTAGTGATGCCGTCAACGGCGCTGGATGTCGCGGGCCTTTTGCGTACCGCGATACGCTGCGATGACCCGGTAATGTTCCTGGAGCACAAGCATTTGTACCGGCAGCCATACAACCGATCCGAATATCCCGGGCCCGATTTTACGATTCCGTTTGGAAAAGCACGCGTGATGAAGGAAGGCACGGACGTAAGCATCATCACGTATGGGGCCTTCGTTCATCGTGCGGAGGTGGCGGCAGCGCAGTTGCAGCGCGAAGGTGTTTCCGCGGAGATTGTGGATTTGCGCTCCCTTTTGCCATACGACTGGAACAGTATTTGCGCTTCAGTTCGAAAGACACACCGCGTGATTGTCGCCTACGAAGATATGTTGAGTTGGGGCTACGGCGCGGAGTTGGCTGCGCGGATTGCCGATGAGTTGTTCGACGAGCTGGACGCTCCGGTGAAGCGAATCGCCGCAACTGACACGTTCTGCGGCTATCATCCGAAATTGGAAGACGCGATTCTGCCGCAGTCGGACGCCGTAATCGCAGCGGTGAAGAAGTTACTCGATTACTAGACGGAGTAGATCCTTCCGCGGACTAACCTGAGGAAACTTTTTCAGATATTTGGGCGTATATTGTTCTAGAGCGGGTAGCGTGAGTCCGCTTGCGGGAGGGCGATCATGATCTGCAACAGCTGCCAGCGAAATATCGCGGATGGTTCAAAGTTTTGCTACAACTGCGGCGCTAGGCAAATGGTGACAGGAGCGCCGGACGCGGCATCGGTAACAGGCGGCCCCAAAAGACTTATGCGGTCCAGTACGGACAAGAAGCTGGGCGGAGTTTGTGGGGGATTGGCGGAATATTTTGATATGGACCCCACGCTGGTGCGGGTGTTGTGGCTGCTCGTGGTTTTGTGCGGCGGCACTGGAATTCTGCTGTATGTGATTTTGTGGCTTGTGCTGCCATTGGCACCGCCGCTCGTTGCTGTAACGCCTCCAGCGGGGCCGATTGCCACGCAAACGGGCGGCTGAGAGCTTATTTTTTCGAAGTTTTGCCGGCGCGCGAGCCGCCTGGGCGGCCTTTCCTAAATAACAAATGATCTAGTGACGCGGCGCCCGCACCCACGGTCGCCAAGGCTATACATGCAGCCGCCAGCGCAAACGGAAATTCGTATTCGTGCAAGGCCATGATTCCGTGAATGCTGTGCACTTTCACAATCGCAACGCACATTTCAATAGCCAGCAGCAAAGCGGCGCCGCGCGCAAATAATCCGAGGATCAAGAGCAATCCGCCAAAAGTTTCCAGTACGCCCGCGACCAAGACCAACTGCGCGGGCAAACCATGTTGGACAAACATGGCCTGCATGGCCCCGCCCGAATGCGTCAGCTTGGGATAGCCGTGCGTAAAAAAAATCAAACCCAAAGCGCCGCGTAAAATCAGCAAACCAAGTGGTCGAAGCGCATCGAGAAATTTCAAGAAACCCTCCGTGATAAATCCCATAAACGCGTCTTAGAACAACGTTTACAAACGCAGGTCGCATTCTAACAGATGAGAATTCTCCGCCGCCGACGCTGCGAACCAGCCGTTATCGGTTAGAATTTAGATCCGCCGCCAAGTAGAGGATGAAACAGCGGCTCAACAATCAGCGAGGTTGAAGAGAAAAGGACGGCCGATCTTGCGGTACCAAGGATGAAGAGAAAACTCTTGATTGCCGTGCCGCTGCTGGCGCTGGTGGCGCTCACCGCTTGGTTTTTCCGCCCGAAACGCGATTTGCTCGGCGAAGCGTACATCAGCGAAAAGAGTGCGACGTTGTGGAGCAGCATGGCGCAGGTGCGCGAGCCTTTGGACACTTTGCACTATGGCGAACGTGTGGACACGCTTGCCAAGCGCAACGACTTTGTGAAAGTGCGGACGGCAAAGGGCACCGTTGGCTGGATCGATGGACGATTGCTGATGGACCCGGAATTATGGCAGCGATCAGCGGACTTGCTGAAGCGCGCGGAATCGTTGCCGGTGCAAGGAAGCGGACGAACCAAAGTTGCCACAAATCTTCGTGTCGAGCCCGGACGCAACGCGCCCCGGCTGTACCAGTTTGGCCGCGGCATTCCAGTGGAAATCCTTGGACGCGCAACCGCTGACGTGACGCCCAGTGCGGATGAAAAGGAAGCTAACGAGCCGCAAGGCACAAAAAAAGAGGACTGGTTCCTGGTGCGCGGCGTGGCATCACGTCCGCCGAGTGAGACCACCGGGCGCTCGACGGAACCATCCAATACCACGCGGCCCGGCGATCAGAGTGTACCCATCGCGGGATGGGTGATTGCACGGTTTTTGGAGTTGGCTGTTCCCGATGTGGTGCGCGAAGGTGCGAGTTCGGCAAATTTGCGGCCGATTGCGTGGTTCGAATTGAACCATGTCGAAGATCCGTCCGGGAATAAAGCGCAGTATTTGCTGGCCGCGACACGTGGATCGGAAGGACAGTCTTGTGATTTTTCGGTGCTGCGAGTGTATACGTGGAATCGGAAGAAAACGCGCTATGAGACCGCCTTCATTGAGAATAATTTGTGCGGGAAGTTGCCGGTTCAAATGGGCAAGACGAGCAGCGGCCAGCCGGAATTTCGTTTCTATGATGCTGATGATCCGCAGCACGAGCGCGTTTATCTCCTAATACAGACAGTCGTGAGACGAATTCGCAACGGCCAGATATTATCGCCAAGAAACAGGTCGGCGTCGGCCAGAAAAAGTAACGCAAAGCCCCGGTAACGCAAAGCCCGGGTAACGCGGCCATGGCCCGCGCGAAATTTCTTGGTGCGAAGAGGACGAATCCGATGACTCTGCATATTAATGAATCGGAAGTTCACAAAGTATTTACGATGGCGCTGGCGATCGAAGCAGTCGAAAAGATTTCGAAACGCCAGGCGGCAGGCGAAGTGTTGGTGCATCCACGGCGGCGCTTCGAATTGCCGGAGGGATCGTTTTTCCACCACATGGCGGCTGCGGACGTCCCTGGCGGATTTGTCGCCACAAAACAATATACGTACGTCAACGGCAAGCTGAAATTTTTGGTGTGCCTGTTTTCCAGCGAAACCGGAGACCTGCTCGCACTGATCGAAGCGGACAAACTGGGCCAAATGAGAACAGGCGCAGCCTCGGGTGTTGCAACGAAGTATCTGGCACGAAACGACGCGGCGACGGCGGGAATCATCGGAACGGGCCTTCAGGCAAAAACGCAACTGGAAGCGATTGCGGCGGTGCGAAAGTTGCACTTCGCAAAAGTCTACGGCCGCAATAACGAGAAACGCGAGAGCTTTGCGAGGGAAATGTCGACACGGCTGGGAATTTCGGTGAAGGCGGTGCCGTCAGCCGCTGAAGCCACGTCCGACGTGGCGATTCTTTGTACCGCCACGACCGCGAGCCAGCCGGTAGTGACCGGCGAAAACGTGTCTGCCGGCACCCACATCAACGCCATTGGCGCAAATCACATGAAGAAGCGAGAGCTCGATACCGCGACAGTAGCCAAGTGCGGCAAAATCTACGTGGATTCGATTGAACAGTCGCGTCAAGAGGCCGGCGATCTGATTCTAGGTTTTGCAGCCCAGGAACAGCGCTGGAACACAGTGCGCGAACTGTCAACGCTGGTTACGGGCATCTGCGCCGGGCGAACGGACGATTCGCAGATCACACTTTTCAAGTCCAACGGAATCGCGGCATGGGATTTGGCCGCCGCCGTTTGCACTTACCGATTGGCCAAGGAACAAAAGCTAGGGCGGCAGTTGCCTCTTTGGCAGTCCCGCTAGAACACTTTCGCGCAACTCACGGCGGGCGCGTTATTCTATTCATGAAGACGCTCGACCATGAAGACACTGCCCGATCATCTCCGCAAAGGAATGAAACTCGTAATCGTCGGATGCAATCCGACGGAATCGTCCGTGCGCACCGGGCATTATTATTCAGGACGCGGGAATCCCTTCTGGCCGATTTTGTTCGACACCGGAGTGATTCCTGAACCTCTCGAATATCGCGACGATAAGCGCATCATTGAATTTGCCATCGGCCTGACCGACCTGGTGAAGCGGCCGACGCGCACCATCGAAGAGTTAACCCGCGAGGATTACGCTGAAGGGCGCATCGTGTTGTCGCAAAAGCTCGGCGAATATGTGCCGCACGTGATCGCTTTTAACGGCAAGAATGTGTACGAACAGTTCGCGCAGCGCCGCGCAAAATTGGGATTGCAGAAAGACTTGTTGTACGGAGCCAAAGTCTATGTCCTGCCGGCAACGGATTCCCAGCACGCCCAGAAACCCAAAGACCGGTTGATTCATTTTCGCAAACTTGCCGCGTTGGTCCGAAAAGTTGAAAATTTCCGGGATGCAAAACCAATCGAAATTGGTTGAAGCTATTACGTCGACTCAATCCCTTGTGAGTCCACTATGCAGGATACGATGAGTAATCCGCCAACCGCCGTCGCGGCGGGTCCGTCTCTGCTCGAATCCATCAAGAATGGTGTCGCTCTTCTGGTGATGAATCGGCCCGAAAAGCTCAATTCGCTAAATAACGAACTCGCGACCGCCCTGAATCAAGCCTTCGAACGAATCGGAAGAAATGATGCGGTGCGCGCGGTGGTGCTCACCGGTGCGGGACGAGCATTTTGCGCCGGCGGCGATCTCGGCGCGATCGGCAAGGCAAGAGAGGCCCGAGACGCGAAGCAACTTGAACCCATTCTGCGCATGGGAATGGGCGCGATGCTGCGCATGCGAATGATCCCACAGCCGGTGATTGCCGCGGTCAACGGTCCCGCCGCAGGCGCCGGAATGAACGTGGCTTTGGCGGCGGACATCAGGATTGCCGCCGAGGAAGCGATCTTTGGTCAAACTTTTAGCAAGGTCGGCCTTTTTCCCGATTACGGTGGAACTTACTTCCTTCCCCAACTTGTAGGGCCATCGAAAGCCGCGGAACTCTTTTATACTGGCGATATGATTAATGCGCAGACTGCCTTGCGGCTCGGATTAGTGAACCGCGTGGTGCCTGGCGCACAGTTGCAAAAAGAAGTGAAAACATTTGCGAACCAACTGGCCGCCGGGCCTCCCATTGCGATTCGAGCGATCAAGCAGACGTTGTTCGCGAGCGAGAAGGAAGCATTGAGCAAAGCGCTGGAAGCGGAAGTGCAGCATCAAATGAGATGCTTCGCTTCCGACGATTGCCTCGAGGGAGTTCATGCTTTCTTTGAGAAGCGGCCGGCGAAATTTCTAGGACGCTGAATCGGAAAGATAATTTCATGAGCGAACTGGAAATCAGCGTGGCGGAATTGCAGCGGCGCCTAAAATCCCGCGAAAGACTTTTGCTTATCGATGTGCGAGAGCCATGGGAGTACGAAGTGTGCCGGATTGAAGGCTCCAAACTGATTCCCATGCGAACCATCCCCGCGAATCTGCAGGCGCTGGACGTCGACGAAGACGTAATCTGTTATTGTCACCATGGGCAGCGCAGCCTGGATGTGGCGGCGTGGCTGCGAGCGCAAGGGGTCGAAAATGCTCAGTCGCTGGCCGGCGGAATCGATCGCTGGTCAATTGAAATCGATCCGAACGTTCCGCGCTACTAAATCCTTATTCCATCCGCCCGGCAACCTCATAGGAGAGTCCGTGAAAAAGATCCCAGTAAAGTTCTACCAAAAATCGTCTTGAACGACCTGCCGAAAAGCAAGAGGTCTCTTGCTAGACTTAAAGGCAGAATTGGACGTGCGGGATCTGGATGCCCAGCCATTATCCGAGAAAGAATTGCAGGAACTGATTGGCTCGCGAGATTACCGGCCATTCTTGAATTCGCGCAATGAACTCTATCGCAACCGCAACATGGCTGAAAAAATGCCTTCGCGCGAAGAAGCGATCCGGCTGATGGCCCGGAATCCCAATCTGATCAAGCGGCCCATCGTAGTGCGCGGCGATGAAATTGTGCTGGGCCTGGACGTGACCGCCTACATGAAATTGTTAGGCTAGAATCTTCATCTCACCTTGCACGCAATCGTCAGCCAGGAGATCACATGGATGTGAAAACGATCGGCGTTATAGGCGCCGGAACGATGGGACGCGGAATTGCCTATGCCGCCGCGCTGGGCGGGTACCACACAATTCTCGAAGACGTGATGCCCGAAGTGTTGGCCAAGGGCACCGCATGGATCAAACAATCCTTTGACGAAGGAGTGAAGCGCGGCAAACTGAGCGCGGCGGATGCTGCAGCGGCCCTGAGCCGTATCGTTACCGCTCCTTCGGTGGAAGAAGCGTGCCGCCAGGCGGATTTTCTAATTGAAGCTGTGCCTGAAGAGATGGAGCTGAAGCTTGAGCTCTACACGCTGTTCGATAAATTCGCCAAGCCAAATGCCATTCTAGCCAGCAACACGTCATCGCTTTCCATCACCGAAATGGCGGAAATGACTTACCGGCCCGAACTCTGCGTGGGTATGCATTTTTTCAATCCCGTGCCTAAGATGCGGTTAATTGAAATTGTACGCGCGGCAAAAACTTCGGGCGCTACCGTCGCGGCATGCCGCGAAGTGGGCGCTCGCATGGGGAAAGAAGTGGTGGTGGTTAAGGAGTCGCCGGGTTTTATCACCAGCCGCGTGAATGCCTTGATCGGGAATGAAGCTTTCGCGATGCTGGAAGCAGGAATCGCTTCCGCCGAAGACATCGATAAAGCCCTGAAGCTCGGATTAAATCACCCGATGGGGCCATTCGAGATGGTGGACCTGGTCGGTCTGGATGTGCGGTTGCGCATCCTGGAATATTTGCATCAAACTCTCGGCGAAAAATATAAGCCAAACGAATTGCTGAAGAAATTGGTATCTGAGGGCAGACTTGGCCGGAAGACCGGCCGCGGAGTCTACGACTATAGCGAACGAGAAATTCGCAGCGGCTCCTAGACGGATCGTCGCGACGGAATATACCGCACTGTCGCAATTCCATCGGATAACAGGGTGTGATATAACGAGCCAGTAATCGTTAAAACTGGCCCTTTAGCAGCGGCCATAAGACTCCTGGCCCTACCCGTTGCGCCGGAGGTCGAACCGTGAATCATACCGGCAACAAAGAACCTGTCCCGGGTCATCGTCCGCAACCTTATTCCCAATCTAGAAAACGAGGTAAAGATTTTGCGCGCATTGAGTCTGGGGTAACCGGGCCAAATTGCTTCGCAGTTCGCGGCGGAAGACGAAGCGACAAGAAAGGGCGAAACGCTACCCTGCGCTGCAATTGCCATCATCCCAAGAGTATCCACGCACGAATGTACGCGAACCGAAAACTCGGAACAGCGTGCAATTTTCCTGGCTGTAGATGCAAAGCTTATAAACTGGGACGGAGCTAGAGTTCGCGCGCTAGGGTTGCGGTTTTTTCAGATGTGGCCGGCCATCGTCCGCGGCCGGCGGAGCGGGAGCCGCTTCACCTGCGGGCTTCGCGGTGGATGCGGCCTGAGCGCCGCCCTCGCTGTAAGGTTTCTTCAGATAGCGATCCGCGGTCGCCTGCGCGCCCCCCGTGTTGTCATTCGTCTGTTTGGCCTTGCTATATTCGTTCACGGCGCGTTCGCGTTGCCCAAGCATGTCAAAAATCATCCCGAGATAGAGGTGGCCCCAGGCTTCCGTCCATTTTTCCGAAGGTTCGGGGACGCCCTGCAACGACTCGCGAAACGCGTTGGCGGCAGCCTGATAGTTCTTCTGGTAGAAGAACGCTTCACCCATGCGGAAGTTGGCAAGCGGCCGGCCTGGTTGAATGTTTAGAGCTTTTTGATATTGCTGAATCGCGTCGTAATAGCGGCCGGTTTCCGCCAGTTCTTCGCCGCGCGCAATTGCCGCTCGGGCACGCAATCCCGTATTGCCCTTCAATACCACGTTGTTCGGATCGATTTTGATGCCGCCGGGTTTGGGCCGGCCAAACGTTTCCACCGTAAAGGTGGATTCAGTGCCGGTGACTTCCACCGTTTTAAGCTCCGGATTGCCTTCGGTCTCAATGCGAATCTGGATCGGCATCGAAAAAGTGTCCAGCGGCTGCATGATTTTGCCGACCACGCGAAAACCCTTCGGTGTTCGATAGACGACATACTCGACTTTGAAGTCGGGCACGCCTGTCGAATTCAGCCACTGCGCAAAGAAACCGGACAAGTTGGGCGGTGATTGGCCCGGTTTCATGGCGGCTTGCGTCTGCTGAGTGGCGAGCTGCTCAAACTCCGCGTTGGTCGCGTTCTTGCCGGCATACGTCGCGTAGAAGTTGTGCAGTAGCGACTTGAACGCCAGATCGCCCATCTGCGCGCGCAGCATGTGGAACAGCATCGCACCCTTGTTCATCACTACGGAGCGGTAATCGCTGGTGAAAGGAACCAGGCGAGCCGCCTGCGAGAGCGGAGCAGCTTCCTCGTTCATCAGCGCGCCAACTGCGAAGTCGTCCACCGACCGCAGCCCCGCTTCTTTTCCGGCGTTCTGTTCGGCGTACAGCGCTTCCGAGTAGCGCGCCAATCCATCGCTGATCCAGACATCTCCGCGCGTTGCGGGAAGCACTTGATTGCCCCACCACTGCGACGCCACCAGCCTCGAAATCACGCGATCGTTAACCTTCGCGTCCCATGCACGATGCGACAACACAATCAGCCCAGGCCCGGAAAATTCGCGGAGGCCGCCATCAGGAATCTGCACGACCGTGAATTCCGGATCGGCTGGCAACGGCCCAAATAAATCCGAAAACACGTTCACTGAGCGCGCCACCGAATTCGCGAAGTCACCGGCATTCGCCGCGGTGGCTTGCGGGCCGTACACGTTTACGGCCAGGCCTTCCGATTGTTTTGCGCTCATTTGCAGCGGCCCGGCGACAAACGAACCGTTGGGCGCGGCTTGCGGGCACTCGAAGACGTAGAGCAGGCGGCCGCCTTCCGCCGCCGATTTGGCAGCCACCGGCGAGGGCGAGGCGGCCTTACCGGTCCCCGCAACCGCAAAAGTCTCCGGCACCGTCAACCGGAAGGTCCCGGTGTAACGATTCGTGGGATAGGCCGTCAGGGGAAACCAGCGCGCGGGAAGCAGAAGATATGCGCCATCTTTATAGATGGAGGCCAGGCGAACACCTGGGACTGGACTATTGTCTTCGTTCGCGAGCGGGCCGGAATACGTGAAGCTAATCGTTACCTTGGCGTTGGCGGTGGCGGCTGATGGCAGATTGACGTTGAGCAACAACGGGTTCAGATTGTCCCGTTCAAAATTCAGCGCCTTGCCCGCGGCGTCTTTGATTTCTTTGACATTCAGATTCGGATGCAGCTCTACACGGACGATGCTGGCTACTTCGGTCGCCCGGAAGTCTACCTTAGCAACTGCGGAAAGGGTTTGGTTCGAAGGATCAAGAGTCGCGGCGACGTCATAATGTTCTGCTAAAAACGGCGCTTTGGCCGCGTCTTGCGCCGCGGCATTCGAGATCAATAAGAGCGGGCTTGCTAACACGAGCGCTAGCAGCAGGCTGGACCGGCGAGACGGGTTGGAGAAAAAGGGCATAGTTGCAGTTCCTTTGGGGGCGACAGCAAGACTCCCTCTATAGGATAGCAGCGGGTCAAGAAGCGTTGCCAGACGGCGCCGCTAGCAGCGCGCTGATCGCGTCGGCAGCCCGTTCGACGGCGCCTGGAGGTCCCAGCCTGCGGCGGACCTCGGCGAGATTGGCCCGCATCGCCCTCACGGCGTCCGGATCCGTCAGCAATTGAAGCGTCTGCGCCGCCACCTTGGCCGACGTGAAGTTTTTCTGAATCAGTTCCGGGACCACTTCACGGCCAGCAATGAGATTCACCATGCTGAAATACTCGGTACGGACGAGCGGCCCGGCCAGAAACGCCGTCAGTGGCGTCACGCGATACAGCACAACCATCGGAGCGTCGAGAAGGGCTGCTTCGACGGTTGCCGTTCCGCTGGACACGATGCTGGCGTCCGCATGTGCCAAGGCGTCATACGTTTGGCCCTCCACTACGCTCATGCGCACGCTGCTGGGCCAACTCTGGCGTAAAGCATCCCCGTGGCCCGGGGCCGCCGCTACCAGGAATTGCACCGGTAGCGCGGACTGAATTGCCGCGCACGCCTCGCGTAGTATCGGCAAGTGCCGCGCCAGTTCGGAATGGCGACTGCCCGGCAGGATTGTCACCAATTTCTGTGATGGATCCAACCGATGCGTGGCAAAAAATGCTTCGCGCGATTGCGACGGAGCGACGTTCCCAACCAGCGGATGGCCGATGAATTTCACTGGTACGCCGGCATCACCAAAGAATTTTTCTTCGAACGGAAAAATGCACAGCGCCAGAGCGAAACGCCGTCGCACGACGCGTGCCCGCCATGGCCGCCACGCCCAAAATTGTGGGCAAATGTAATAAACGTTTCGAACGCCCAGCGGCTTCAGTTTGCGCGCCAGCCGCAGATGAAACCCTGGAAAGTCCGTCAAAATGGCAATAGCGGGCCGCCGTTTGCGCGCCGAATCGACCAGTCCGCGCATCGCGCGGAGCAGCTGCGGCAGATGCGCCAGAATTTCCGTGATGCCTAGAACCGACACTTCGGAATAATCGGTGACGACATCCACGCCCGCGGCTCGCATCTGATCGCCGCCCATCCCGAAAATTTCGCAGTTCGCGCGTTTTTTAAAAGCGGATGCAAGCTGCGCGGCGTACATATCCCCGCTGGCTTCGCCCGCGGACAGAAGGATTTGTGTTGAAGGCATTGGGCGGGAGGCGTTGCTCAGTCTGTTGCCGGCAACGGATCGGGAAACGAAGGCAACGGCCTGCGCGCCCCATTGGCATCCTGCGGCAAATGCAATTCCTGCTCTTTGTATTGCAATTGATACAACCGGAAATAGATGCCGCGTTGCGCCAGCAGTTCCTGGTGCGCGCCCTGCTCGCGCAGTCGGCCTTTGTGGAATACCAAGATGCGGTCCGCATATTGAATCGTGCTGAGACGATGCGCGATCACTAGTGCAGTGCGGCCAGTCAGCAATTTGTCCAGCGCTTCTCGAATCAATAATTCCGTTTTCGTATCCACGCTGGAAGTTGCTTCGTCTAGGATCAGGAAACGCGGATTGTGCGCCAGTGCGCGAGCGAAATTGATCAGTTGGCGTTGCCCGACCGACAGCGTCGAGCCGCGTTCATTAACGGAAGTGGCGACCCCTTCCGGCAGCGACTGTACGAAATCGGCGAGTCCGATTTTGTCGATGGCGCGTTCCACGTCGTCACGCGTGATTTCGGGAGTCCCAAGCCGAATATTCGATTCAATCGTGCCGGTGAACAGAAACGGATCTTGCAGCACGATTCCGAAATGGCGGCGCAAATCTTGTAGGTCGAGAAAACGGATATCCACGCCATCCAGCAGAATTTGGCCGCGTTGAATATCATAAAAGCGAAGTAGTAAGGAAATTAGCGTCGTCTTGCCTGCGCCGGTGTGGCCGACAATAGCGAATGTCTGGCCGGGCGAAATCCGGAAGGAAACGTCGCGGAGCACCCAGTCTTCGTCAGACGGTTCGGCTATGTTGCGATAACTGAACCACACGTTGCGAAATTCGATTTCGCCGCGCGCAGCGGTCAGGCGCTGGCAGTCGGCGGCGGATTCGATCGTTACCGGCTCGTCCAGTAATTTGAAAATACGTTCGCTGGCCGCCATCGCGGACTGCAAGATATTGAATTTTTCGCTCAAGTCCTGAATCGGCCGGAAGAAGCGTTGCGCGTACATCGTAAATGCCGTCAGAATGCCCAGAGTCAGCGTGCCGTGAAGAATACGAAGTCCGCCGGTCCAGAAAATCAGCGCGATCGTGGCGAAGCTTAAAAATTCCACTGCCGGATAGAACAAAGCATACGCCAGAATCGCATCGCGCCAAGCCAGCATATTGTCGCGATTGCGCTTTTCAAATTCCTTCATCGCCTTATGTTCGCGATTAAAAAGTTGCACCACATGCATTCCGGAAATGTATTCCTGCAGAAACGCATTGATGCGCGCGATGGCCGTGCGAATTTTACGATTGGCTTCGCGTACATAGTGTCGAAAGACAAAGGTCACCACCAAAATCCCGGGAAGAACCGCGAGCGTCGCCAGCGCCAGCCGCCAGTCAAACCAGAAAAGCACCACCGCCATCACCACCAATAAAAAGAAATCGTTGATCATGGTGACCACGCCCGCCGCGAACAGATCATTCAGCGCGTCGACATCGGTCGTCACGCGTGTGACCAGCCTTCCAACTGGATTGCGGTCGAAATACGCCATCGGCAGGCGTTGCAGGTGCCCGAAGATACCGTTTCGCATGTCGTACATAGTCTGCTGCCCCACGCGCTGCATGATGCGAATTTGCGCGTACTGCGCCAGAAAATCGAACAGCAAGATGAGGAAATAAATTCCGGAAATAATCAGGATGCCGCGCCAAGCCTCGCTTTCGCCAACCGCGCCTTTCATTGCCGGCACGAAATACCGATCGATCGCATCTCTGAACATCAGCGGTGGCGCGAGCTCCAGCGGCGTCACCACCGCGACCAGCCCTAGTGCCAGCACTACCCACCACTTGTACGGCGCCATGTATTGCAGCAGCCGCCGCATCAAGCGCGAGTCGTACGCTTTGCCCAGCGCCTCTTCTTCGTGCAGATTCACTTGCGTGGTACTCATGCGCGTTCCAGCTCTTCTTCCAAAAGCTGTTTCTGATACAAGTCGGCGTAATAGCCGCCAGCCGCCAGCAGTTCGTCGTGCGTGCCGCGTTCCACGATTTTTCCAGCGATCAAGACCACGATTTGATCCGCGTCGCGCACCGTCGAAGTCCGATGCGAAATCAGAATCGTGGTCCGTCCCGCCATGATGTCCTTCAACCGGCTCAGGATGCGTTCCTCGGTTTGCGTATCCACGCTGGATAGCGCGTCATCCAGAATCAGAATGCGCGGATCGCGAATCACCGCTCGGGCGATCGCTGTCCGCTGTTTTTGCCCGCCGGACAGCGTAATTCCTCGTTCGCCCACTATGGTGTCGTAACGCCGCGGAAAATCCAGAATGTCGGTATCGAGATTCGCGATGCCCGCGGCCTCGCGCACCTGCTCTTCCGTGAATTCCGGCAACCCAAAAGCGATATTGCCGCCGATCGTTTCGCCGAAAAGATAAGTATCCTGCGGCACAAATCCAATCGAACCGCGCAGCGAAGCCAGCGGCCATTCTTTCAGCGGCTTGCCATCGAGATATAAATGACCATCCGGCGCCTCCCACAGTCGCGCGATCAACGCTGCAAGCGTGGTTTTGCCGCTGCCGGTCGGCCCAACAATCGCCAAGGTCGAACCCGCCGGAATCTTCAGATCAATATTTTGCAAAACCGGATGCGAACCATTCCCGTGCCCGTTCGTTTTCGCTTTCGGAGCCTTGTCATTTCCGGCCAGCGACGTTGGGTAAGTAAACGTCAAGCCGCGAAACTCGATTTCGCCCAGTGGCCTTGCGCTGGGCGCGACTTTGGCATCTGAATCGTCGATGTTCGGCTCCGCGGCAAGAATGTAGCTAAGCCGGCCCATCGACGCAGCGCCGCGCTGAAAAATGTTCGTCACCCATCCCAGCGCGATCATCGGCCAGACCAGCAACGCCAGATACGCGTTGAACGCAATCAGCGCGCCCAGCGAAATCTGTCCCCGGAGCAATTGATGGCCGCCCTGCCACAGCACAATCAAAAACGTCGTCCCAATAAGCGCCTGCAGCGATGGCATAAACATGCTCCAGGTGCGAATCAGCTTGATGTTTCGCGCTACGTACTCCCGGTTCGGTTCGTCGAAGTTCCGCCGCTCGGATTCTTCCTGTGCGTAAGCTCGCACCACTCGCACACCCGACAAATTTTCCTGCACTCGCGCCGTCAAGGTCGCCAGCGCCGCCTGAATTTTCTCGTATAGGTCGTGAATCGTTTTGCCGAAAAACCACACCGCTACCGCGACTACCGGCGCGGGCAGCAACACCCACAAGGTCAGCGAAGGCGACAGCGCCACCATGATCGCGATGGCCATAATCATGGTGATCATCGTCGTGGCGCTGTACATAATTCCCGGCCCCAGAACCATGCGCACCGAATTCAGGTCGTTCGTTGCGCGCGACATCAGCTCGCCAGTGCGGTTACGCACGTAAAACTCCGGCTCCAGTCGCAGCAACACCTTCAGCAGGTCGTTACGAATGTCGAATTCGATATCGCGTGAAACGCCGATCAATTTCCAGCGCGAAGTAAACGAGAGCAGGCCCTTGATACTCACGCACAAAATTACAATCAGGCAATAAATGCCAAGCGTTCTGCTGCTGCTGGGCTGGTAATAAGGAATGGCCCTGCTGAGCTTCGACGCGACTAGTCCCGGCACCACGGCTCGGTCGTGAGTAGCCGCGGAATGTTCAAAAGGGACGGGATTGCCCGCAAGCGTATCGGTGATCACCCCAGTGGCCAGAGGAATGATGTTACCGATGATTCCCATTAGCAACACGCCCGTCAAGCCGATCACAATCGCACCAACATATCGCCGCAAATAGGGCATCAGTCCGCTCAAATCTTTTTTTGGCGGCGTTGTCACGGATTGTTTTTGTCTCGAAGTGCTCACTGAAGCCGCGACCTCGACGTGGAAAGTGAAGGTGATTCGTTCAAAAACTGCTCATAAGTTCTGTCCAGCGATTGATACCGCTTGGTTTTCGGATTCCACCGAACTCCAATGGGAAGCACGTGCCTGTCATCCAGGCCTTTCACCGGTGTCAAATAAAGCGTCAGCCCTTTTTCCGGGTCTTGCTCGAACTGCAAACGCCAGCCGCTCACCGGGTCAAGTGGCGTCATACCCAAATAGCCCTTGGCATTTTTCAGATGTTCGTCGCACTGAAAAATTTCCGTCCAATTGTTGGCATCGTTCTCGGCGATCACCGCCCGCGTCACAATCGTGCCGGTAATGTTTTCCTTAGGACTCTTGGGAACCACATTGGCCACCAGAATCTGCTGCTTGCCAGTTTTCGCCAAATCGCCGTACGCCAAAACTTTTGCTTCCGATCCTAGCAGAGCATCCGCAGCGGACCGGATGTTCTCCGGAACTTCTGTCTCCGCGGGCTTCGCTGCCACGGCCGGCTGCTCTGGCTTGGGTGGCTGGTTCGTTTCACAGCCTGCTGCAAGAATAGAAATGGAAGCGATTAGAGACAACGAACGAAAGATCTTCGGCGCGGTCGAGTACACGGAAGCCATTACCTTTCCAGACGAACTTCGCAGCGCATCGTAAGCAGAGTTTTGCATGCTTTATTTAGCTTCGCCCGGTTTAGAGGCGCTTGCCTGAAACGTTTGGCTAAAGACTTGGCGCCGCCAGCGTGATTTCTACCACTCGGCCCGGATTGCCATCCTTCGCTACGGTGCATAGCACTTCCATTACTTGCGGCACATCCGGTCCAGCCCAATCAAAAGCGTAGTAGAGCAATTCTAGCTGCTGGCCGTCTTTGGTGCTAGGACTCCGCGAATCTGGTTCGCCGTATAAGGCGACAACGCGCTTTGCCGGATCTTCGACCGTAAGATTTTTGCCCGTTCTCCAGGGACTGCGAATCGGCTTAGGGCATTCAACCTTACTTCCTTCCGGGTCCTTGGTGACGCGCAACTCCTGGATCGTCCCCGACGGCCCGACCATTGCATACAAGGATTCGCGACGGCATCCGTCATTCCAGGAATATTCCGTCGAATCGCTGCCCGCTTTCCAGGGCTTCTTATATTTTAAAATCGCGGCTGCCGCTGTGTCTCTTCCTGGACGCAATCCGGCGAGTGTCAATTCGTTTGCCCGCCGAGCCTGGACCGGCACTACCGGCCGCTGCATTGCACGTCCACTAGCAAAAAAAACCGTTACCGACAACGCGCTAACGCTGAGCCAGAATCGCATCCAGCCGCGCCTCAAAATTTTCTTCTCCTTCGCTCCACAACTCATTTCGTTCCACTGGCAGTGCCCGTTCGATGGACTCAATCCAGCCGAACAATTGTTGGATGTTTTCCCGCGTCTTTGCGGCATATTCACGCTTGTTGGCGTCCACCGACATCCATTGCCGAAAAGTCTTTTCAATCGGGTGATCCGAGCTATCAAAGGGATTCGAAGCGGCACCCGGCGCCAGTATCCCCGCGTGTCCCGTAAAAAGGTGTTCGAATCCCAAGTCCAGGCTGAAGTTGCCGTCGCTCGCCGACGCCCCGTCATCGTACGCAGGGCCACGGCAAATGATTTCGAGTGGCTGCGGACCCTCTTTCCATTTCAGCGTTTCGCTTTCAAACGTCCACACATCCCACTGCGCTTCCACAATGTACGCGGTGTCTTCGTGAATATGCTGGGCCGCAATCGCTGCCACTTCCGGCGCGCCGAATGTTCCCTCTCGGAAATCCCACTCAGACACGGGCGTTTCGGTCGGATCAATGGCCTGAATCACCAGATTGTCAAAGCTGTTCCGTGCCGCCGACAGCGGAACGGTCGCCAGAAAACGAACGAACTGCGCAATCATAGTTTCGCGAGAAAATTCCTGCGTCCAAATGCGTAAATAAGCCCTGTTGGCCATGAACGCAGATTATACCGTCCCCGCTTGGTCGCGTGAAACCGCAGCCGGTCGTGCCATAGTTACGGCGAAAAATTATGAATCCCCTCGCCGAGCTACGCAAAAAGCTATCTACAAAGGTGGAGAACAACCAAAGGCCGAAGGAACTCGATTGCGCAGCAGCAATCACGGGAAACTGCGTTAATAGATTGCGCGATTGGTGTCGTTGTTGTACTTCTGCTAGCTGTGTGGCTGGAACATCATCCCTAGAACTACTCTTTTCCTGCGGCCGCGGACTTTCCAAATTCGGTGGTAATTTCCTGCAACCGTTTTCGCAGCGATTCGCCTACGTTCGAGAAAACGTCGGCGCAAGCGGTGCGCAGCTTTTCCTCTGCTGTTGCGGAAAGCGCGGACACTACGTCGCGGGATTGGTGGTCCAGCTTGGCAACCGTCGCGAGCAACCAGGTATTTGAGACGTTGTCGAGCCGTGTCTTAAATTCGTTCGTGGCCGTATTGCTCATGTCACCCAGCGAAGCGCGTAGCTCTTCTTGTTGCTTCTCCGTCATAGCCTTCCAGGATTCCCATAGCGGTAGGAATCCGTCGTTGATTTTCTGCTGTGCCTCGCGAACGCCGTGATCCAGCGCGGCAGTCATGCCCACCTGAAATCGTTGCAAAAAGCTTTCCTGTTCGGAGCTTAGCCGTTGCGCCAGCGCCTCTCTCGATGCTGCAAACTGCCGGTTCGATTCTGCGGCGGTTTGCTTGACGGCCTCTCCAAAGCCATCCAACTCGTGCCGCGCGTGACGCTGAATTTCATCCATAAATGCCGCGGTCGTAGTGTCCGCTGCTTCCGCAAAGAGTTCGCGCGCGCGATCGAACGATTCGCGCACCACTTCTTTCATCTGGTTATTCGTATGGCCAACAAAATTGCGGCTGGAGTGGTCCAACTCAGCCGCAAATTCGGCCGACACTTCTCCGGCCCGTTCGCGAAGCTGATGGCCGCCCTGCTCCACCATTTTTTCGGTCAGGCTATTCAGTTGCGTTTGCGCCTTCTTTTCGTACCATTCCGCCGTTTTATAGATTTCTTCGCGCGTCTGGTGACGAATATCGCTGACCTTACCTTCCAATTCCGTTAGGTTGCGGCTGATAACCACTTGCGAAGCCTCATGCAGCAGTTGCTCGACGCCGCCCAGATTTTCCCGGAAGCGTGCCAGCGAGTCCGCGAACGCCTCGTCCGCCGCGCTTCGAATCCGGTCCTGTTGCAGCGTCAGCGACGCATCCAACAACGATCTTCCGCCCGCCATCCGGCTGATCGCTTCATTGGTCCGCTTAATATGGGGTTCGGCAAGGCTCTGAACCTGTTCGCTGAATTTGTCTGCCGCATCCTGGCTCGCTTCATCAAAAGAATGGCGAATGCGCCCGTTCAAATCATCAAAGAGCCTTTCGCTTCGCCGGTGCAACTCATTGCGATGCAGTGACAACACGTCGTCGAGCTGTGATTGGAAGCCCTCGAGCGCCTGCTGCCGCGTTGTACCCAGCTGCGATGAAAAGTTTTCCAGCTGGAACGCGGCCTCGCCAGCCTGCGCAATCGCCTCTTCCAGCTTTCCGGATTGCTTTTGCAATTCGCCCAATAAGCCGCCGCGCACGCTATTGATCCGCTGCTCGGTTTCTGCCGCGATGCGGTTCGCGGCGTGGCGCAATGCGGCTGTCCGCTGCTCCGTTTCACTGCTTAGCAATTCTTGTATCTTCTCCCGCGCTTCCGCAGCGCCCTGGGTTGCGGATTCCGCCGCGCCTTCTTTTAGCTTCGCGACCGCTGCCTCGAGAAAGTCTTGAATCTGCGCTCGCGCGGCCTCCACTTGCTCCGCCAAGCGAGCCCGCGATTGTCCTTGCGCGCTGGATACCGCATCGGCAAATTGCTGTTGAGCCACTCCCGCCGTCGCGGTCAGCTTTTCCTGCTGCGCGCCGAATGTTTCTTCCTGCTTTCGAGACTGGCTGTCCAAAACCGCCGCAGTTACCGAAGCCTGCTCGGCGATCCGCCGCTCCACTTCCTGCGACTGGTTTATGATGCGCCGTGCAACCTCCTCCGCCTCCCGACAAAGCTGTTGCACCCGTTCCGTAATTCCCGCCGCGTGCTTTTCATGTAGCAAATGCTGTTCCGCGCCGGCTTTGCTGATCGCGGCGGTCACTTCGCGCGTCAATTGCTCCAGGTGCGGAGCCAGCCATTTGGGCAACTCGTCCTGCAGCGCTTTTGCCGCTGCACTGTGTACCGCTCTGCTGCGCTCTTCGCTTTCCTGCTGAATTCGCGCTACGCCGCGTTCCGATTCCGTCGAAATATCGGACTGCGCCGCCATGAATTTCTGCTGCCATTTTTCCGAGGCCGTGCCGTGCTCCGCCGCCACCGCTTGTGCCGCAGCTTCGCGGGCCGCTGCGCTGATTTGCTGTTTTGCGTCGGCGATCAATCGCGCGACTTGTCTTGCCAGCTGTAGCGATGCGTCGGTGGTGCTCGTAGGCGGGGGCATCACGTGTAGAGTGTCGCTCCCAATCGCCGGTGGCGGAAGTTCTGACTCCATAGGAGATAATGACGCTTCCATCGTCCTTTCCGGCAGCGGCAAAATAAAGTCCTGCTCTTTCGTCGCGTGATTTCTGGAGCCGGCCTGCGAAGCAAAATTGGCCCAATCCTCGGGCGGGAAACCGATGCCCCACACATTTCCGGGAAGCTCCAGTTCCAGCGCCACTTGAAACAGTTGCCTTACCGTGCGCGGTCGTTGGATCCACGCCACTCGCCCGCGTACCTTCCGCGGAGCCTCGCCCGCTTCCTGGCGCGGAATTTCCAGCGTCACCCACATGTTTTTCAGGACGTAGTGTTTCGATTGGTAACGGCAGCCGTGGCAGTTAATGATCAGGCTCGACGTACGCTCCACAAACGGCCGTCCCAGCGCATCTACTCCGGTGACCACCAGGGGTACCGCCTGTACAATCCGCGAACTGCGCCGCTTGCGCAGTTCTTCGCCGGCATTCATCGCGTTTTCTTGCATCATGTCCATGCGATTCACACTGCTATCGTCGGCACGACCCTTGCCAAACTCTTCCATGTCCGGCGTTCTGTCTCTAACCTATCCGGTCTGTTTTGCTCAGCTTAGTGGCGTTCCGTTTTCTGCGCGTCCGTTGTTGCTGCCGGGCGCTTGCCGGTAAGGAACTCCCATATCTCTTTTGCCACCCAAATCGGGCCAACCAGTAAATAAACTGGCCCTTGAAAAAAGGCGGGATGATTTCCTTCCAGCTTGTGGCCTAGAAACAGCAGCGCCCAACCAACGACAAAAAACGAGCCGCCCAAGATCCATTTGGTGAAGAGGAGCAACACGATCCCCGCAAAAATCAGCGGTATGCCAATTCCGTGCAGAACCTTGTTCCATCCTGAAGAGTGCTCGTGATCGTATTGCGCCATATAGTGCGCCAGATCGGGCATAACGCACCTCCTTGCGCGGGATACTGTCTGCAGAATTGTGACTGTATAACGAAAAAACTGAAATGGCTAGACTGGCCTAGGAGTACTGCCGTCTCATCCTAGTACGTTCTCGTACCGCGGTCATCCGACCTGCATTTCTGACTTATTTAGGGCTGAACCCGCCAACGCCCGAAAAATCGCTCTGACGTCAATAATGCAGTTTTCCTAGGTGGCACCGATTTTACGCCGCTGCCGGTAGGGGCCGGATCCAGCTCGCCCTACCAATGCCAAAAGAACTCCAGCTCCACGAAGAGGTACATCAAAGCCGTCACGGCCGTGTGCATTCCCCGTTGTTCCGCCTATCCTACAAACGGTTTTTCCCGGTGTTTCGAATTACAAGTCTCGCCGGCCTTCCATCGCCTTCATCATCGTGACTTCGTCTGCATACTCCAGATCCGCGCCTACGGGAATCCCCACCCCAATACGCGTGACCTTCACTCCCAGCGGCTTCAGCAATTTTGACAGATACATGGCCGTGGCTTCACCCTCGGCCGTGGGATTCGTCGCCACGATGATTTCCTCGACCGTTCCCCCCTTTAGCCGCTCAATCAATTGCTTGATTCTCAGCTGCTCCGGACCTCGTCCTTGCAGCGGAGCCAGCGACCCGCCGAGCACGTGGTACATCCCGCTGTACATGCGCGTCTTCTCGATGGCCATGATGTTGTGCGGCTCTTCTACCACGCAAATCGTGCGCTTGTTGCGGTTTGCGCCGGCGCAATAGAGACATGGATCAGTATCCGTGATGTTTCCGCACACCGAGCACTCGCGAATCTTTTCTTTGGCGTCTCGAATCGCATCCGCCAGAGCCAGCGCATCTTCTGGAGGCAAGCGCAGCAGATAAAACGCCAATCTCTGAGCCGTCTTTTGTCCAATTCCGGGCAGATGTTTTAGTTCGTCGATCAGTCTTTCAACAGGGGCGGCGAAGTCAGGCATGCCTTTGTGTAGCACACCGCCGCTCGCCCGCGCAAACAGACCAGCCGCTCGAGGTTCTCGAAGGTGCGTTGCGTATTAACAAATATGATATAATACTAATTGTGAATGCCGTAATTGCGATGGCGGGTATGTCCAGCAGAGGCGTTCCCCTACTTTGGAACTAAAGCCAATGTTTTGATACGATTGCGCACTCTTGTGACTATCCAAAACGCTAACTATCATGTTACCAGTGACTTACGAACTCTTTGAACTAAAACGCAGGAGGGGGAGCGACTTAGCCTCACTACTTCATGCCCAGCCTGTGTCTGCCTTGACACACCGCAAACCACGCATACGTCAAGGTCGATAGCCAAGTCCTGATTCTTCAACAAATCCTGCTCGGCCTCCCGCTTGCACTCCTAGCCGTGCCCGCGAAAGGAGAAGGCCATGAGCGAACGTCAAGACCAGCAAGAAGTCACCAAGCATGTGAGCTTGGACTCCGCAATCGTCGCCATCACTTGTGCGACGCTTCTTTACGCCGTTTCGTGGATCATGGGTTGTTCGTCGGCTCCCGGTCACCCACGCACCGGCCAGAAACTTACTGTGACGCGCGAAGCGGTGAAGCTCTCGCCAGAGGATGCTGACGACAAACTCGTGCCCACGGTTTCCGGGCGCAGACTCACGGTGGAAAAAATGGCGCAGCGCGCCGCCACCTCGCTGCAATACTCCAGCGAAGAATATGGTGTCGCGTTCGATGCGCCGAAAGGTTATCTCCTGAAAGAAGGCGAACTACCCGAAATGGATCGCGGCCTCGGCTACCTTGGTCCGATCCCCATGCACTTTGCCGCACCAGGCGGAGTCCGCCTTGCCACTGTCGAGCCGCCGCAAGGTTTGCATCTTGGCACCAATTTTGTGAATGAATTTTTTACTGTCAGCGCGCACTACGGTTCCAGCGAGACCGTTTGCGCTGATTTTAACATTCCGGCGGAATCGCGTGGCGCCGCAGTCACTCGTACCGTGGACGGCATCGAATTTCACGGGTTTGCGGAACACTCCGCCGCCAGCATGCACCAATACTCCGGAATCTACCTGCACGCGTTTGCCAACGACACCTGCTATGAAATTGGGTACGGCGTGGCCACGGCGGGCTCCAGCGTTTCTGGAAGTTTGAAAAATATCAACGAAGAGAACCTGCTGCACAAGCTGGAAAAATTTCTAGACAACGTCCACATCAGCCCGCCCGGCTTCGAGCGTCCTACTGACGCGGATTAGGACCACTTTAAGCGATTGCGAGCCGCAATCCATCGCTCATTTCCAGGCTGTCCGCGTACTCGATGTGGAGAACACGTCGCGACAAATCGTTTTCAGATTTCGAGGAAGCGTGAATCACCAACGGCCGCATGGCAATCACGCCGCCCTTTCCTGTGATGCACTCTAGCCCCTGCGATTTGGCCGCACGCTCCTGGATTTGGGAATCAGTGAAAACACCATCGCAGTGCGTATCGGGAATGATTCTGAGCGGCCCGTTGTCTGAAGTCGAATCGTCGAGATGAACCCTCAGCGCGAGCACTTGTTCGAGGGCAGATCTTGGCGCGTGGGAATGGATCACGCCTTCTTTGACCGACCACGGTCCCCAACCGGCCGTCTCAATCTTTTCTATCAACGGGAGCGCCGTGTCTTGGTGCCATGCGACGAGCCAGTTTGAGGAAGATGATTTATCGAACAGCGTCGCACGAAAGGGAATTGCAGCGGCTTCCAGTATGGCGCTGGCGATTTCAACTAATCGCATGTCATCTGCGATTTTCCGTACCGGATCAAGGCAAAGAATATGCCGAGCTCCGGCGCGACTTCGTTTTAGCTGTGACTGCGAGAGTTCCGAGGCAAGAGTGGAAACTTCACTGTCGGAAAAAATTTGTGAGAAAATATTGTAGCCACGTTTGCGGACGAAATTAGCCCGCTCGGCAAGAATTTGCGATTGATTCAAGGTTACGGCTAAAACAGGCCGGGGATTTTCATGCCGGGGATTCCTGGGATACTTCCGGTGAGAGACTTCATCTGATTGGCGAGTTCATCGTCGACGCGGCGCGACGCGTCATTCACCGCGGCGCGAATCAAATCCTGCAACATTTCCTGATCCTTCGATGCAAAAATCTCGGGTTCGATGCGCACGTCCAGAACTTGCTTTTGGCCGTTCATCTTTACAGTGACCATGCCGCCGCCGGCTGAAGCTTCGACCGCAACCGTATTTACCTGCCGCTGCAGATCTTCCTGAACCTGCCGCAATCGGGAAAGCATCTGTTGAAGCGCATTGACTTCCATCAGGAAACCTCTTCGCGCCGCTTTACTTCGGAAATTTTCCCTCCGAAGCGTTGCAGCATCGAGCGCACCATCGGATCGCGTTCAAACTTCTCGCGCAATTCTCTCGCGCCTGCCGTCGCGTGCGACGCAATCGCGGCAGTCGCTGCAACTGATTCCATCTTAGCACACACCCGCACAGAGCGATTCAGCACCTTGCCCGATGTTGCACGGATTTTTTCCAGCGAGTCGCGTCCTTCCACCATTTCCGCGAACGCGCGCTTCTCGGTCGCAAAATAAATTCGCAACTCCGCGCCTTCCAGTTCCCAGCGATGCGCGTGTTCCAGCAATTCTCCTAAAAACTTTTGCTGTGCTTGAATGGCGTCGCGAATCTCCGCCACTTGCTCGCTACTTAGTCCGCTGGCCGCAACTGCATTCGCGGGGGTTTCCAGTGGCGGCTTTGCAATTTCCGATTGGCTTTCTCGCTTGGCTGCCTGCTCATCCGCGATGATTGGCGCCGACTCGGCAATGTGCAATTCCTTCGCTTGTGCCGCCGATTTCATCGGAGGCTCGCTGCCCTGCATCCGCGCGGGCGATCTAAAGGAAGACGTAACCGAAGGTGCTGCGACGCTTGCAGTTTTCGCCGCAAGAGAAGTTGCAGTCGGCAAAGTGCCTGGCGCAAGCACGCCCTCCGCACCAGCAGTCGCGGCGTTGGCCATCTCATTTTTCGGCGACCATAAAGAAGTTGTTGCGGGTGCGCTGGCGCGCGCCGCTGAACTTTTCGCGACTCCGCCATTGCCGCTCGCGCCGCCCAAATCGGCAAGCAACTCTTCCAATGGCGCTAATCGCCCCGCGTGAATCAATCGCAGCAATCCCATTTCAAGGTGCACGCGCGGATCCGGTTTGTGCCGCAAGTCCTCGTCGGTTTGCAATAAGATATTGAAAAAGCGCGTCAGGTCTTCTTCGCTGAATTGCGCCGCTGCTTTGGCAAGCGCCGGACGTTGATCGGGCGTCGCCGCAATCAAATCCGAATCCGCGCCACACACCCGAGCGATCAGCAGATTGCGCACGTGCCGTATCGCTTCACGGCAGAAATGTTGCAGGTTGCGTCCTTCTTTTTGAAAGGTGTGAACGAGCCCCAGTGCGCGGTCCGCGGAACCGGCTGCAATCGCCTCCACGAGTTCATTCAGAGAATCTTCCGGAACCACGCCCAGAAGTTCGCGAACTTCCTTGTCGGGAATATTGTCGCCACAGTAAGCGCGCGCTTGTTCCAGCAGCGACAGCGCGTCGCGCATGCTGCCCTCCGCCATGCGCACGATCACCGCAACGGCGCCGTCCGCGATAGTCAGATTTTCTTCTTTGGCGATAAATTTAACGCGGTCGGCAATTTCGTTGAAGGTGAGCGCCCGAAAATGAAAATGCTGCGAGCGCGAACGAATGGTGTCTTCCAAATCCTCAGGCTGAGTTGTCGCCATCACGAAAATCACGCGGTCGGGAGGTTCTTCCAAAGTTTTCAGCAGGGCATTGGACGCTTCGCCGGTCAGCATGTGCGCTTCGTCCAGAATGACTACTTTACGGCGCGAAGCCGCTGGAGCGTAGCGCACCATTTCGCGCAACTCGCGAATCTGGTCGATGCCGCGATTGGATGCCGCGTCAATTTCGATTACGTCCAGCGAACCTCCCGCCGCGATCTCCTTGCACGAATCGCAAATTCCACACGGTTCCGCCGTTGGCCCGTTGATGCAGTTCATGGCTTTGGCCAGAATTCGCGCCGCGGTTGTCTTTCCTATTCCGCGCGCGCCTGAAAAAATATATGCGTGAGCCACGCGATCATTTTTGATGGCGTTCGCCAGCGTTCCGGTCACGTGTTCTTGCCCGACTAGATCCTTGAAAGTTTGCGGACGCCACTTCCGCGCGATGACTTGGTAGCTCATGGGTCAGAGTTTCGCATGACGTAGAAGAGAAGTCGACAGTTGAAAGTCGAAAGAAAAATCGTGCCGCGGAAAAAGCTCTCGACTTGTCATTGCGAACGGAGTCTGCGACGCGAAGAATCTGCTTTTTAACGCCGGTGTCGACTGGAAATAGATTCCTCGCTGCGCCTGGAATGACAATTCCGAGATTTTTTACGTCGCCAAAGTAGTAGAACGCTGTTGAAGCCGTTTCGAGGGAGAGGAATTTGCTGGTGACTGTAAACCGTCAACTTCTAATTTTCTTCAGCGCGAGGAACTTCGGGTGATCTGGGGCACCCGAGGCAATCCCGGTACCGTTGCTCCCTTCCGGGCCTGGCGGGGTTCGCGGGACCTCGTTGCACAGAGCCCGAAGTTCCACGCTCCGGCAGTCCCGCGCTAGGCGAAACTGCTTTCGAAATTGTAACACAGCAACTCGGAGCGGCGATTAAGCCCGCGACGCAGAAAATTATTTGGCCGGCTTGGTATCCGGGGGAACCACTTCCGCCGGATTCACCCAATTGACCTTAAAAGGTCCGATGGCGTTTACCTGGACGATACTCGCGGTCTTGCTCAGAGCGAAATGCCGCATCTCTTTGGGCATATTCGCGAAATTTCCAGGATTCATCGTTTCCAGTTTCGTCGCGTCGAATTTTTCGCCTATGCCGACCTGAAACGTTCCCTGCAGCACGGTCACATTTTCATCGGTGGGATGCCAGTGCGCGGGAATCCTGGTGCCTGCTGTACACCGCAAACGCAACGCAAAGGGCACTCCTTCCACGGATGGGTCGCCATTTACTGTCGCCATGTCGCATCCTTTTATGATCGGTGTCCATTTGAGGTCCGCGGGTCGCACAATGCCATGGCTAGAAACGGCCGCACTTTTTTCCTGGCCGTAAGCGAGGCCGGCAATCGCCGCCGTCGCGACCAACGCAATGGACACAATTCGAGAACGAGTCGAATTCATAAGCAATCCTCCGTCGAAGAAATTTACCAGATTACCGAGAACCATACTCCTCCCTCTGGGATTGAAGCAAGCTCTGCCAGCTATCTCAGTGAAGTCCTTGTGCCCCCGGCCCGGCGCGACTTCTAGCAAACTAGTTTAAAAAATCACAACTCTTGCACCAGTTTTGGGTTACTCTTTCGACGGATGGAGTTCCTCCCCGTCCGCCCGTCGATTGCCGCAGCTTTCGCCGGGTCCGCGCGCCAGCGTCGCACGACGAGGCCTCGCCTCCGTGCCACTCCACGTTACGGAGTTCGCCTGCATCACCGGCAGGCAGGAGGAACACCAAAATGAAACTTGCAGTATGGTTGTTGTTGGTTCTAGGTTTGTCTTCAATTGCAGTATCTTTATCGCAGGCCGCACCCAGGCAGATTACCCAAGGCACTCAGATACATCTCAAGTTGTTAAGCGATGTGAGCACCTCAACCGCTCGCAATGGCGATTCCTTCATCGCAGTAACCACCGAGCCGATCATGATCGGCAACGAACTGATGCTGCCGGCGGGAACGCGTATTCGCGGTATCGTCACGATGATTAACCGCGCGCGGCACTTTGCGCTTCTGCGTGGCGAAGCCTACATGAACCTGTCGTTCCGCTCGATTGAAGTAGACAGCCGATTGATACCAGTACAGATGAGCATTCTGGATCTAACCAGACCGTCGGAAGAAGGTGAAGGCCGGCGTCGCAACGACGTGGAAGTCACCGAAGGTCAACTGCTGCAACAGAAGCATGATATCAAGGGAGCAATCGTCGCAGGCACGATTGGGACGGGTGGATCGACTTTGATCGGTAAAATCGCGAGCCATGCCGCGGCCGGATTCGGCATCGGACTGGCTGGCAGCGCCGTTTACGTGGCGCAGCGCAAAGGCAAGGATGTTTACTTACCCGCGGACACAGGCATGCTGGTTCGCATGGATAACACTATTACCGTTCCCGGCTTGAGCGCTTCCAGCGGTTCCGCGAACGGCCAATAAGAAAGATTACGAAGTTCTGGCAAGGGACGGCACGAAGTTTCGTGCGGGCGGGCGAAGAATCTGTCTTCCGCGTTCTGGTGGGCGAGTCTAACGCCAACCAAATCGAAGAGAGATTCCTCGCTGCGTCCGGAATGACTGGCAACAACTCACGCGGACTCCGCTCGGCATGAGTGCAAAAACAACTTAGAAATTTCATAAATTCTTCGCATCATTTCTTTCGATTGACGCTGTTCCCGCCCTCGCGTTACTCTTTTTGCGCATGAAGTCACGTCGTCCGCTCTGCTACTCACCTCTAGCGTTTACGCCAAATCATTCCGAGGAGATTCATGTCCACCGAATTACGTAATTTTCTGTCGCTGTCCTATGACGAGCTCGAACAATTGAATTTGAAGGCCAAGGAGCAGCGCAAAAATCGTGTCGCCGCGCATAAGGTCCAGGAAGACCGCATCAAGTATTTGAGCGACGAAAAGCGAATCAAGGCGGTCACCGTATTGTTCAGCGATCTCGAAGGCCGCTTGCACATGCTGGACTATGACAAAAAGTTTTTGATCAAGAGTTGGGACAACCTGACGTTTGACGGCTCTTCGATCCGTGGATTTACCGCGCAGCGCGAAAGCGACCTGCGCCTGGCGATGGATTGGGGATCTTTTTACTGGGCGCCTTCCGATGTCTTCGGCTCGGGCAAGGTTTTGGTCTTCGGCGAAGTGATCGACAAAGACGGCTCGCCCTATTCCGCCGATATTCGCGGGCTACTGAAAGGCTATGCGGAAAAGCTGCATAAAGATGAGGACTACACGCTGAATGCGGCGAATGAAATCGAGGGGTTTCTATTCCAGGGCGCTGATGCTGAGCGGCACTACAACGAGACACGCAAATTCGAATACGTGAATACCGGCGGCTATTACCATTCGCTCCCCGGCGATTTGTTGCGCACTTTTATCGATACCACCGCCGAAGTGCAGCGCGCAATGGGTTTTCAGAATGAGAAAGATCACCCGGAAGTTGCGCCCTCACAATTCGAAATCAATTATGGCTACGGCGAAGTAGTTCAGGCAGCCGACCAGATTCAGCTCTATAAGTTGATTTGCCGGCAAGTTGCGACGCGCATGGGATTGACGGCGTGCTTTCTGCCGAAACCCGTGGTGGGCGTAAACGGAAACGGAATGCACACCAACGTTTCCATTTCGAAGGGCGGAAAGAATCTTTTCTGGGATCCCAAGGGCGAAGAAAAACTCAGCAAGCTCGGCTGGACCTTCACTGATCGAATTCTGACCCACGCGAACGACGTTTGTTTGCTGCTGAACTCCAGTGTGAATGCGTATCGGCGGCTCGACCCCCATTTCGAAGCGCCAAATCAGATCAAGGCTTCGCCGGTGGATCGCGGATCGATGATTCGAATCCCGATTGGCAACGAGAAGAGTTCGCGTGTGGAAGTCCGCTCGGTTGCTCCCGATGCCAATCCTTATCTGGTGATGTATTCAATTTTCAAGTCCGGGCTCGACGGCGAAACCGCGAAGATCAAGAATCTGCGCCAGGCAGAGCGCTACTTGCCGGACAACATTTACACAGCCTTGGAAAATTTCGAAAAGGCGGGCTGGACCACCAAGCTCTTGGGCGCCGATGTAAAGGCTCGGTTCGCGGATCTGAAGCGAGCCTCGGCTGATCGCTGTCCACGGGCGCTAGGAACGTTCGTAAAGGCGCCTGAAGTCCAGTACCACCACGAAGTGTATAACCAGTTCCTGTGGAACCTGTTCTAGACCTGGCTGGGCGGCGCGGCCAAAAATTCCCGAAATTAGAATTACGCGACGCACACGCATCGACACGCTTCGATTCGTTTGTTCCCCGATCTTCCCAGACTGCAGCCAATCAGCCTGGGTTTGGGCCCGATCACCAGTCGCCGCACGAACCGCTAAACGAAAAAAAAAGTAAATTCAAAACGACCATAAAGGTGTGAGCGCCGCGCGGACGAAAGTCCGGCGGCGCTTGTGGAAGATTCTGGCTGGTGGATCGTGGGTTCGCTGAAGAGTTATTGAAGTCCGAACTTTTTGCGCGACAACCAGCGGCGAGATGCATGCCTGCCCGGTTCTTCGCGCGATTTTTGCTCCCTTATTCTGCTGCCAACCACTTGGGCACATCGCCTGTAATTGCTAGAAGCCAAGCACCGCAGCGGCTGGCGCGGGTGATAGATGCAGGAGTTATGCCAAATCTGTGGGCGCGGTAATGCTCACCAAATCAAACACTTAAGAAATTAGGCCAAGTTGCAGTGTTGAGTCAGCAAGGGAACGTATTCCAAGCTGGGACACCGGTAGTCCGACTTTGGAATTCGTCAGCGCGGGGGGATTAGGCGTTCCCTAGAGATTCTAACAACGCGATTGAAGAAACCTGGCGCACGGGGCGCCGGAACATCCGAGGAGAAGTGCAAGAGGGGAAAGCGCAAAGTAATGCTTGACAAAGAAATCCCACTGGTATATTTGTCCAGTCCTCTAGACAACTGGGGTGGTGAGTTTTTGGGTTCCGCGATTCTCGACCGGCAGAGTGTGGTTCCGCTCTATTACCAGATACAGCAGTACCTGCTGGAACAGATCCGTTCCGGATCGTTGAAGGCAGGCGATTCAGTGCCTTCCGAGCAAGAGATCGCCGCGCGACTGGGTGTCAGCCGGATGACCGCACGCCAGGCGCTGAAGTCGCTGTGCAGCCTGGGCCTGGCTTACAGCCAGCGCGGGAAGGGCACTTTTGTTTCTGGGCGAAAACTGGAAAAAGACTCTCGTGAACTGCGTTCGTTCAGCGAAGAAATGCACGAGCGCGGCTCGCAACCACGGTCAAAAGTGTTGACGTTTGAGCCTATTTTAGCTTCAGCGGAAGTGGCAACCGCGCTGCGCCTTGCACCGGACGAGCAAATCCTGCGACTGCGCCGTGTTCGGCTGGCCGATTCCGTTTCCGTGTGCATCGAGACCACGCACGTTCCGCACAAGATATTTCCCGATTTGTTGACGACTTTCGAACCCACACAGTCTCTTTACCACGAGATGGCGGAGCGTTATGGCATTCGGGTCGCCTACGCGGACGAAGTGGCCGAGGCCAGCGCCGCGACACCGGCAGAAGCCAAACTTCTGCGTATCCGCCACAAAGCGCCGGTTTTTCGTTTTACCCGGACGGCATTTTCCGCGGACGGACGGGCCATCGAGTTTGTGAAGTCGGTATACCGGGGTGATCGCTGCAAAGTAGTCAGTCGATTGACGAGTCAAGTCAGAATTGGGGGGAAGTGAAGCCATGTCTCGAATGAAAACCATATCCTTATTGCTATGCACATTGCTGTGGTTCGTGGGGGTAGGCCGTACGCAGGAAATCACCGGGTCGATTGTAGGGACGGTACACGATCAATCGGGGGCGTCCATTGCAGGAGCAACGATTTCGATTCAAAACGCAGACCAGAACAACACCGTGGTCCGTGTGCTGACTACGAACGAGAGCGGCGAATATGTTGCGCCATTTCTCGCCGTCGGGCATTACACACTCGTTGCGGAAGCGAAGGATTTCAAGAAGGTGGAGCGCCGGGGAATCAAGCTGGATGTAAACGATCGATTGACGATCGACTTCTCGCTGAGCCCGGGCGCGGTAACGGATACGGTGACGGTTGAAGCGGATGCCTCACCCGTTGAACTGCAAACCGCAACCACGTCCGGTCTTATCACTGGCACTGAAATCAGGGAACTGGCAATCAACACCAGAAATTATGAACAGCTCGTTGCGCTGACTCCGGGAGTTACCACCGGTCTGGCTTCCGATCAGTTGTATGTCGGTGTTTCCAGCCCCACGGGACTTTCAAACCAGATCAACTTTTCCGTAAATGGAGGGCGCCCGACACAGAACAATTGGTCGGTGGACGGCGCTGACAACGTTGACCGAGGGGCGAATCTTACTCTGCTCACGTATCCCAGTGTGGATTCGATTGAGGAATTTCGCGTCGTGCGGGGCCAGTTTGACGCCGAGTACGGCCGCAGTTCCAGCGGTCAAATCAACGTAATCACCCGGTCGGGAACCAGCGAGTTCCACGGGAGCCTGTACGAGTTCTTTCGGAACGACGTCTTGAACGCCAACAATTTTTTCAGTAATCGCGCCGGTATCGATCGCCCGCCGCTCCGCTACAATGATTTTGGCGGGACATTCGGCGGCCCTATTTTTATTCCCGGCGTCTACAATACCGAACACAAGAAAACTTTTTTTTTCTTTTCCGAGGAAGCGCGCCGGGTTCTCACCAACGCGAATTTCGACCCGATTTTGCCTTCGCAGGCAAATCTCGCTGGCAACTTTGCAACTCCCGTCTGCGTTCAGCATGATCCGGCCTCCGGAGATTGCACACAGACGGCAACGCAAATTTCGCCTGCACAGTTTAATCCCGCCGCCGCCGCGTATATCAAGGATATCTACTCCAAGCTGCCTTTGCCGGCGGTTGGACTAGCGGATGGAACCGGCGCTGATGTGCCCTTCGTGTCCCGCAACACTTTTAATCTGCGCCAGGAAATTATTAAGATCGACCACACCTTCAGTCCCAAGCTGGTGCTGATGGGGCGGTTCGAAAATGACAGCATACCCACGGAGGAGCCGGGCGGACTGTTCACGGGATCCGCGTTGCCAGGTGTAGCGACCACCAGCACAAACTCGCCCGGCAGACAATTCAGCATCCGCGCTACCTCAACGATCACTCCGCAGATCGTGAACGAGGGTGGTTACAACTACTCTTACGGTGCTGTGGTCAGCGATCCCACGGGTCTCGGAGCAGCGAAGAACTCGCCCGACGTGATTTCGGCGATCACGCTGGCGTTTCCATCGCAGGTTCCCAGGGTGCCAAATCTCGGTTTTAACGATTCCGAAGGATTATTTGGGTTCGGTTCTTACCGGGATTTCAATCACAACCACCACTGGTTTGATAGCGTTTCGATCAGCCACGGACGTCACACATTCAAATTCGGATTCCAGTACAACTACTATCAGAAATCGGAAAATGCGGGCGCCGGAAATGAAGGTACGTTTTCGTTCGACGACACCAATCCTCTTGGAGATGCGACTTTGGACCAGGAATGGGCAAACTTTCTGCTCGGGAACGTTTCTAGCTTCACGCAGACCAACACAGACTTTCGGGCTGAAATTCGCCAACACCAGTGGGAGCTCTACGGCCAGGACAATTGGCGCGTGAAAGACAACTTGACGCTGACGCTGGGAGTCCGGTATTCGCGATTCAATCAACCGACCGATGCCAATGGCCACGCCACTGGATTCGATCCAGCGCTGTTTGATCCGGCCAATGCGCCGCAAATCGATCCATCAACCGGGGAGCTCGTGCCGAACACCGGCACAGCATTGAATGGAGTAATTGTGGGCGGCACTAGTTCGCCGTTTGGTGACGAGGTCGCCCGCCATGATACCAAGGACTTTGCGCCCCGCCTGGGAGTCGCATGGGATCCTTTTAAGAACGGCAAAACTTCGATTCGAGCGGGGTATGGCATTTTTTACGATTCGCCCGCCGTTGGAACACAGGAGAACGGTGAATTCGCGAATCCCCCATTCTCGGGCAACGTGACCATCAGCAATACTGTCTTCGATGATCCGACCGCCGTTCTTCCCGATGTGAATCTTTCGCCTCCCGCGTTGACCGTGCAACAGTCCGACTGGAAGCAGCCCTATTCGCAAGAATGGAGTCTGGACGTTCAAAGGGAAGTGTTGCCGAAGCTTTCCGTGGATATCGGTTATGTCGGCAATAAGGGCACTCACCTCGTCGGACTCATCGACATCAATGAACCGCTTCCCTTGGCCTACGTCGCAGCAGGCATCACCGCCCCAATCAATGCCGCCCGGACTCCTCTGCTGAACTCGGTCCGGCCTTTTTTGGGTTATGACGCGATTAATGTGTTTTCCTCGCGTTTTGACTCCAGTTACCATGCGCTCCAAATGCGTGTGCAAAAGCACTTCAGCGGGAATTCCGTGATCAGTGCCAATTACACTTATTCGCATGGAATTACAAATGCGCAGTCTGATTTCCGTACGGCGCAAAATAGTTATAGCCTCTCGGATGAACGTGGCGAGAGTCAGTTTGATCGCCGCCACGTGCTGACGGTGAGTTATATCTACGAACTGCCGTTCTACCGCAGCCAGCAAGGATTCACTGGACATCTACTCGGTGGCTGGGAGCTGTCCGGAATCATTTACGCTTACAGTGGATTGCCGTTGACCGTCACGGGCGGTGCCAGCATCGATCCTGCGGGACTCGGACTGCTCGACGGAAATAGCGACGCAGGACGCCGGCCCAACCAGGTCTCGAATCCGAATTCCGGTGCGCCCCATACATTTAGCGAATGGTTCAACACTGCCGCATTTGTGAACCCCCCGAATGCCGCCGGCCCTCCGGGAAATGCGCCGCGGGGCTCGGTTCGTGGCCCCGGACTGCAGCGTTGGGATATTTCGCTCTTCAAAAACCTTAATATCGGCGAGCACGTAAAGACACAGTTTCGTGCGGAAGCCTTCAACATCTTCAACCACACAAACTTTGACGGTGTGCGTCTTACGCGCCAGTCCGGATCGTTTGGGCAGATCATCAGCACGCGCGATCCTCGAATCCTGCAACTTGGGTTGAAGCTTTACTTCTGAGTACGCTTCATCCGCGTGACCCCTTGCGCGCGATAAAGCTGGAACGGCCCCGTCACCCCCGGGGCCGTTTGTTTTTTTTTGCGCCAAGCAAGTAGATGAGACAGATTATTCAGTTTTTGCAACTAGCAGAGCCATACGATATCCCCCACAAATTTGCCCGGCATAAGTTCTTGACTCCTGCCTGATGGTATAGTTGCCGCGAATTGCAGTGGTTTTGGTTGCCGCTGCGCTTCTGCTTACCGGTTTCGATTTCGCTTGAAGGAGCACGCAAATGAAAGCCCAAACGCGTACGTTTTTCATTCTAGACGTAATGCTCACGGCGCTGCTCTCCCTGGTGGCGGCTTCTTCGGTGACTGCACAGGGAAAGAATCCTTTCGCAGGCGACGCAAAGGTGGCCAAGCTTGGCGAATTCGAGTTTCGCGCAAACTGCGCGTTTTGCCACGGTTTGGGCGGCAAAGGAGGCGGGCGCGGTCCGGATCTGACGCGTACTCCCAAAAAGCATGGAGATTCCGACACGGAAATTTTCAATACCATTAACAATGGGGTGCCGGGAACGGCGATGCCGCCAAACGGCGCGACGCAGCAAGGCGTCGGGATGACGGAGGAAGAGTTATGGCAGGTGGTGACCTATATTCGAAGCGTTGAGAAAAAACCGGCTGCGGTAAGGGGCGACGCAAAACACGGACGCGAATTATTTTTTGGAACGACGGGATGCGCGGCGTGCCATATGTTTCAAGGGAAAGGCGGGCGGCTAGGTCCGGATTTGACCTCATCGGGAACCGCGCGGTCGGCAGAATATTTGACGGAATCGTTGAGAAGTCCAAGCCGGAGGCTGGCGCAAGGAATCCTGGAAGCGATGAAGGAATTTTCCGCGGAATACGAAACGGTGGATGTGGTAACCGCCGATGGCGCGAAGCTCAGGGGAACATTGCTGAACGAGGACAGTTTCACGATTCAATTCATGGATATGCGCGGCGAAGCGCACTCGTTCGACAAATCCAGGTTGAAGTCGTTGCAGAAGTCACGAGAGTCATTGATGCCCGCGTACGACGAGAAGACGCTTCCGGAACCGGATTTGCAGGATTTACTGGCGTTTTTGGTTAGCGGTAGTGGAGGTGCGAAGTGAGCGGGCGGGTAGTTTGTCTGGTTTTGGTTGCTTGTTCATTTGCGGCGTCTACCTTCGGACAAGTGACGAGCGATCGATTGTTGAACGCTGAGAAAGAGCCGCAGAACTGGCTGATGTATTCGGGAGACTACGCGGGGCTGCGCTATTCGACGTTACGGGAAATCAATACGACGAATGCCGAGAAGTTGGCGCCGAAGTGGGTTTACCAGACCATGGCTGGCGGAAAATTTGAGACCACTCCGCTGATGGTGGATGGAATTCTGTATGGCACGGGACAGGATGATCGAGCATTCGCTCTGGATGCGAGAACGGGGCGACCTATCTGGCAATACCAGCGAGCTTTGCCTGGAGACATTCGTCCTTGTTGTGGGCGGGTGAATCGCGGGCTGGCGATTCTGGGCGACAAAGTTTTCATGGGCACGCTGGACTCGCACGTCGTTGCCCTGGACGCGAAAACGGGAAACCTGATGTGGGATGCCACGGCAGTGGACTACAGGAAGGGATACAGTTTTACCTTGGCGCCGCTGGTGATCAAGAACCTGGTACTGGTGGGCGTTTCTGGGGGCGAATACGGGATTCGCGGATTTATCGATGCATACGATGCGGACACGGGCGAGAGAAAGTGGCGTTTCTACACGATTCCGGCGCCCGGCGAGCCCGGCAACGAAACTTGGGAAGGCGAGTCCTGGAAAATTGGCGGATCGCCGGCGTGGATTACGGGAACCTACGACGCGGAAACGAACACCACGTTCTGGACGACTGGAAATCCTTCGCCATCGAATCGCGGAGAAGGGCGCGCGGGAGAGAATCTGTACTCGAATTCGCTGCTGGCGATCGATCCCGATACCGGAAAATTGAAATGGCACTTCCAGTTTACGCAGCACGACGAACATGACTACGACGCGACGCAAGTGCCTGTGATGGTGAACGAAGGGGGAAAGAAATTGATTTTGCAGGCGAATCGCAATGGATTTTTTTACGTCATCGATCGGGCGAGCGGAAAACTGATTCGCGCGGAATCGTACGCGAAAGTTTCCTGGTCGAAAGAGAAGGATGCGAATGGCAGGCCGGTAGCGACGAAAGACAGTTCTCCCACGCCCGATGGAAATAAGGTATGCCCGGGAGCCGCGGGAGCGACGAACTGGATGTCACCGACGTACGATCCGCAGACAAAATTGTTTTACGTCACGGCGCGCGAACAATGCGATGTGTTTTCAACCGCGCCGCAACCTTACGACGCAGGGCATGCGTACTACGGATCAGCTTATTTCCCGAATGACGATTCAGCCCCGTTTTATGGCGCGCTGCGCGCGATTGATCCGGACACCGGAAAAGTGAAATGGGAGTGGAAACATCCTTCACCGACATGGTCGGGAGTGCTGTCCACGGCGGGTGGAATAGTGTTTACGGGAGACGCGGAAGGGAATTTTATCGCGCTGGACGCGACAAGCGGGAAAGCGTTATGGCATTTCCAGTGCGGCGCATCGGTGTATTCTTCGCCCATGACGTATTCGATCAACGGAAAACAATATGTAGCAGTCGCCGCGGGAACGGCTTTGTTTACGTTTGGATTGCCGTGAGCGCGGCAAAACGGCGAAAGGAATTACAGCGGCGAGAATCTTGCCGAAACGAAAAATAATTGGATTTCATCAGGACGAGCACGGCGATTGGGTCGCTGATCTGGAATGTGGGCACACACAACACGTGCGCCACAATCCGCCGTGGATGATCCGTCCATGGGTAACGACAAAGGACGGGCGCGAATCGCGTCTGGGCACGGCGCTAGTCTGCAAGAAATGCGCAGAAGAAGAAACGGATTCGTCCTCCCAATCCCGCTCCAATAAATAAAAATTTCTATTGCAAGGATTATGACAGAACAGTCACCAAAAGTTAGACGCAGGCGTCGGCGGAATTCGACCATTCCAGTTGGACGGTATAAGGGCCGAGTGTTTTGGTTTTCCAGGCGCAAATATCGCCGATTTCTCCGTTAGCGTCATCGTACCAGCCGGTGCCCGGAATCGGGTCGGTGATGGCCTCGCAGAGTTCGTGGGACGAGGTGGAAGTAAGCGCGTCGGGAAGGGCGAGACCGCCTTCGCAGCCGGTGCAGCCGGGATAAGGCATGACCGCATAAAAGATATTGTCGCTGGTGGCGTCGTGGTAACCGCAAAAAGTCTGGCAGGATTTTGCGCCGCCTTGATCCACTTGAGTGCCTGGAGGAAGAAAAACGAAACAGAGCGAATTGGGAGTGTTCGCCGGCAGGGTGCCGGAGGAGACTTCCGCCTGCAACATTTTCTGGATGGCTACGTCCGTGACCGTTTTACCGGGCTCGGAAGTTGTCAGGACCGCCGTGCCGGTGCGCGCTCCGTGCCCGATGGATTTCCCTGGCACGTTGTATTCCGCGAGTTGGTCGATAAGTTTGCTGGTCAAAACGAAATCAAAAAAATCGTTCATGTGCGTCATCAACGGGGAGTTGGTGGCCGCCCGCCAGGCGCTGCCCCAGAAAAGCGTAAACACCTGAGCGCTGGTAAGCAGAGGCCCGTTGCGGTAGGTAAGTTCCGGCGGAGTCGTCGAAGAGATGCGAGGAGCGGTATGTAACGGGACAATGCGCAGGGGACGGCGATATTCGGGGCTGGAGAGTTGTGTTTCTTTCGATTTTCTTCGCGTGGCGCGCGTGGCCATAGAACGCTCCTTGACGGCTGCCCAAATACGTTCGGGCTGGGACGGGAGCATGCCGGAAACCGAAACGTACCGCGATGCGATGGACCTGTAAATAGTCCGCGCGCAGAATTCGGCGCCTGAACCGAAGAAGAATTCGTGCGGGAGTGCAGGCGAAGAGACTTATCATCACAGCTTGGCAAGAGGCAATCAGCATGAGCGAACAGACGGCCAGCGGATTGGAAATGCGACGCAGTCAGCGGGTGGTACTGCGCGTGGCGATTCAGGTGCGCTGGACGCCTGCGGGTGACAGCGCGATTACGGAAGACACGACCACCCTGGTGGTGAACGCGCACGGCGCATTGATTGCGCTGGCCATGAAAGTGAAAGCGGGAGCGCGAATTTTCGTCAGAAATCGGGCGGTAACGGAAGACAAGGAATGTCGCGTAGTGCGCGTACAGGAAAAGCCGGACGGAAAAAATGAGGTTGGAGTGGAGTTCTTGCGGCCCGACCCAAAGTTTTGGAGATTGGAGTTTCCTCCGGACGATTGGAAGCAGGCAACGTAGGGAAATTGGTCCGCCAAAAAATCAGGAGAAAAATCAGGAAAGATTTGTGATCGTCGTTGCGATCAGTCCGGCCGTGCCCGCGTAAACATCCCCGGCAGTTTCCCATTCCATCGAAAAAAAGCCTTTGTAGTTGTGCTTTTTTGCGAGTGCGAAAATTCTGTTCATGTCGACCTGGACCACAACTTTGGCGCGCGTTGTGGTGGTGTCTTTGACGTGCGAGATGGCATAAGCATGCGCAAACATTTGATCGAGCCCGCGATAGGCATCTTCCGGCGGGAGAGCCGCGAGGCTGTTGCCAAAGTCGGGGAGCGCATGAATCCAAGGACTGTTAACGCGATCGAGCACGCTGACCAGAAAGAAAGGGTCTTCGCTTACGGGATTATCATTTTCGAGATGGACCACGGCATTTTTTGCGGCAGCGTAAGCCGCGATCGGCTTCAAGCTCTCCGCGACGCGCGCGATATCCGGCTTGGCGTTTTTCGCGGCGGCGATATTGATGCGAACACTGGGCGAGCCGAGATGCGCTGCCACATCGATCCAAGTTTTCCCAAATTCAATTGCCTGTTCGCGTTCGGCGGAGTCTGGCGAGTAAAGGCTGTTGTGGCCATCGGCCGCGATGTCGGCGAAGGAAGTGCCGGCTTTTGCGGCAGCATCACGGATTTCGTCGAGATAAGCTGGCTCAGTGGAAAGGAAGTGTTCGCTCCACGGTTCGATTTTTCGAATGTTGAATTTGGCGACGACGTGGGCGGCGAAATCCTTGAGTGGCATTTTTGAGGACCGGCCGGGCTGGTCATCGTGCTGGTCAACGATGAACTCGCGAAAAGGATAGGAAGCGACGGCGATCCGGTCGCGTGCGGACGAGGGGAACCCAACATGCCGACCGCTCAGTTCGTCATTCAATGATCCAAAGGGAAAAAAATCCGAAGCGAGAGCAAGTTTCGCCGAGTAGCCGGTCACTAGTGGAAATGCCGAAGCGGCTTGTAGAAATTTTCTGCGGGATGGAAGGCTCATGACGCGATAGTGTACACCAATGATGGAACAAGGCTGACGACGAGGGGTTACGAATGCATAGTCGTGGCGATGGGCAGAACGCCGCTTTCGTTGACAGTGTCCTGCTCGTCCGTTACGCTTTTTCGTTCAGTGAAACGAAATCTTTTTGTTGAGGGACCATAGAGCGCCGCATGGCCGAAGAAAAGCTTCCCACACGTTCGCAGGATTTTTCCGAATGGTACAACCAGCTGGTGTTGAAGGCGCAACTGGCGGATTATGCGCCGGTGCGCGGCTGCATGATTGTGCGGCCGTATGGCTGGGCGCTGTGGGAAAACATTCAGCAGGCGCTGGATGCGCGATTCAAGGCCACCGGGCACCAAAATGTGGCGTTCCCGCTGCTCATTCCAAAGAGCTTTATTGAGAAGGAAAAACATCACGTTGAAGGTTTCTCGCCGGAGTTGGCGGTAGTCACGATCGGAGGCGGGGAAGAATTGGCGGAGCCGCTGATTCTGCGTCCGACTTCGGAGACCATCATCGGCCATATGTGGTCGAAGTGGATCCAATCTTACCGAGACTTGCCGGTGCTGATGAACCAGTGGAATTCGGTGGTGCGCTGGGAGCTGCGCACAAAATTATTCTTGCGCACGCTGGAATTTTACTGGCAGGAAGGGCACACCGCGCACGCCACGCAGCAGGAAGCGATGGAAGAAACGCGGCAAATGCTGGACATCTACACGGATTTTGCAGTGAACGATGCGGCGATTCCGGTGATCCCTGGCGCGAAGTCGGATGCGGAAAAATTTGCCGGCGCGGATATTACGTATTCGATCGAAGCGATGATGGGAGATGGGAAAGCGCTGCAAGCCGGAACCTCGCACTTCCTCGGCCAGAACTTTGCACGGGCGTTTGAAGTGAAGTACCTGGATCACACCGGCGTGCAGCAACATTGCTGGACAACATCCTGGGGACTTTCGACGCGCTTTATCGGCGCAATCATTATGGTGCATGGCGACGATCAAGGGCTCGTTCTGCCGCCGAAGCTCGCGCCGTATCAAGCGGTGATTGTCCCGATTTTTAAAAATGAAGAAGAGAAGACTGCAGTGCTGGGCACGGCAAAAGATTTGAAGGCGCAATTGGCAAAGGCGAAAATTCGCGTAACGCTGGATGAACGAGAAGGCCAAAGCCCAGGCTGGAAATTTAACGACTGGGAAATGCGCGGCGTACCGGTGCGAGTGGAGCTTGGTCCAAAAGACGTGGCGAAGCAAGCCGCGGTGTTAGCGCGACGGGACCGTCCGGGCCGCGAAGGGAAGATTTCCGTCTCGCTTGCGGATGCGCCTGCAACGATTGAAAAATTGCTGGTGGAAATTCACCAATCGTTGTTCGACAAGGCGCTGGCGTTCAGACGCTCGAATACACACGCTACCGCAACTTACGAAGAGTTCAAAAACGCGGTGGAAACGGGATTTGCGTTCGCGGGCTGGTGCGGCAAAGGCGATTGCGAAGAAAAGGTTAAGGAAGAAACGCGCGCGACCATGCGTTGCATCCCGGTTGATCCCGCAGACGTTTTGGGGAATGGCGGAGCGGCGTCCAGCGGAAAGTGTGTCTATTGCGGGCAGTCCGCCAAAGAACGCGCAATTTTTGCACGAGCCTATTGAATACAAGTGCCGCGCTCCGGAACGAATAGCGCGGCACCTGGTAGTAGCTACTTCACTATCGACGCGAGCATGGCTTGGTTCAGATTAGGCTGACTTGCCTTTCGCCGACTTGCCAGCAGCCGCTCGCCACTCTGTCTTGCGCTCTTTCGAGGCTTGCGCCAGCGCCTTCCGGACACCTTCGGAATCGAAGTCACTCGCGTAGACCGGCGTGCCGGGCTGTTGTTTCCAGGATTCATCCAGCCCGCCGGCATCGACAGCATCGAATCCAAGCTGGTCCACCAATCGCATGACAACGGATTTTGCCTGCTTGTCGTCACCGGCGACAGGCAGGGCAATGCGGTTAGGCGCGCCGGAAGGACGGCCAAACTCCAGCAGATGCTTCGCATGGATATTGTTGAAAGCTTTGATCACTGGATGGCCGATCTGCTGTTCCACCCAGCGGCTTTCGGGTGTACCGGACTCGATCGCTTCGATGCGGCCGTCGCGTTCTTGGGGATAGTAGTTGCAGGTGTCCACTATGACGACGCCTGGGGCGACTTTTGCAAATAAGCCGCGGGGAAGCTGTTGAATGTTTTTCATGGGAATGGTCACCACTACCAGTTCGCCGCTGTGAGCTGCCTCGGTCACAGATACAGCCTTGGCTCCAGTTTCGGACGTCAGGCCTCGCAGACTCTCTGGCCCTCGCGAATTGGCCACAAAAACTTCGTGTCCTAGGCCTGTCAGACGGCGTGTCAGGGTGCCACCTATGTTTCCTGCACCGATGATTCCGATCTTCATATCTGTTCCTTTCCTCTGGGGTGTAGATTCTTGATTTGCGGGGGCGGGGGATCGCTAGAAACGGTTATACAACGGTGTTAGCCGGCTGGAAACACCTGTCCGGCAGAAGTATCGACAGCCACCAAGGGCGGTGCTAAGTTCGGCTGGTAAGAAAAACTAGCGGCGGGAAAATGCAGGAGCGGACCATTGTTTCCGATCCAAGAACAGATGAGCGGATTTCGATCGCAACGAGGCGAGGGCAAGCTGAAGGCGATTATCGTTACGCTGATTTTGGCGTTTGGGGTTTTCGCAGGATTTAAGCTGGTTCCGCCGTATTCCGCGGAATACCAACTGGCTGACAAGCTCCAGGAAATTGCCCGTTTTGGCGTCGTGGAACGCAAGACGGAAGATCAGATTCGCGACAATGTATTCAAGACAATTCAGGACCTCGATATTCCCGCGACCCGCGAGAGCATCAAGGTCGTTGCTTCGAACTCCAAGGTGACCATCCTGGTGGACTACACGGTACCGGTCGACCTTCTTTTCTATCACGTGGATTTGCATTTCACGCCGTCAAGCGAAAATAAGTCGCTGACGTAGCCGGTTGGGCGCAGGCAGTCTCGCATTGAAGAAACTGCATCTATCCTAGAATGGAACACTAAGAGACACTTAGTGAAGGTGTGATTGCAATTGCTCAGTCGAGCTTCTGACCGCCAAGCCGGTCAACTGCGCTTGCCAACGCATCGGGTTTTTCCGTTGGGGTTAAAGTTTTTCGGCGGGTTGGAGAAAACTTGCGTTTCCGTATTGCAAAAGGGTTCTGGACGTCCAAGTATGGCCTGACGCTGCTCGGCGTGGTCTTTGCTGTTTTCGTGATTGCGGTCAGCGTCTTCGGCTATTACTACGCGAAATATGGACGGATGATCGAAGCGCGCCTGTCTGGCAACATCCTGCAAAACACCACACAAATTTTCTCCGCGCCGGAACAAATTTCCCCGGGCCAGGCAATGACCGCTGATGCGTTGACGACCTATTTGCAGCGGGTAGGCTACCGACCGACTGCGGACAGCTGGGCGCTTGGCCAATACACGACGAACGGGAATTCCGTGGACATTCGGCCCTCGAAGCTTTCCTATTTTGGTGGCAGCAACGCGCTTACGGTGCAATTTGCCGGGAAAACCATTCGTTCCATTCGGCCGCTGGGCGGCGGCGCGGAGATGGCGACCGCGGAAATCGAACCGGAACTGATTACCAATTTATTTGACAGTGCGCGCGAAAAGCGGCGGGCGGTTCGTTACGAAGATCTTCCGCCCAATCTGGTGAACGCCATTCTATCAGCCGAGGATAAGCGCTTCTTTGAGCACCCGGGTTTTGACTTCATTCGAATTTTTGGCGCGGCATGGAATGACTTGCGGCACGGCTCTCATCTACAAGGCGCGAGCACCATTACCATGCAGGTAGCGCGAACTTACTTCTTGAACACCGATCGCAACTGGCGCCGAAAAGTAGCCGAAGCGATGCTCAGCTTTGAACTTGAGCAGCGCTATTCAAAGCAGCGGATTTTCGAGATGTACGCCAACGAAGTCTATCTGGGGAATCGCGGAAGCTTTGGTGTCCGGGGATTCGCCCAAGCCAGCGTCGTCTATTTTGGCAAAGATTTGCGGCAATTGTCCCTGGGCGAGTGTGCATTTCTGGCGGGCATTATTCGCGCACCCAACTATTATTCCTCCGCTGACCGCCATCCGGAACGCGGTTTACAGTCGCGCGACCGCGTTTTGCCGCAAATGGTTGAAAACAGATACATCACAGCTGCAGACGAGCAGGAGGCCAAGCGCGACCCCCTGAAAATTGTTCATACCTCGGCAACTTCCAGTGAAGCGCCCTATTTTGTCGATATGGTGAAGGATCACCTGCTGGACAAATATACGGAGAATGACCTGCTGAGCCAGAACTACCGCGTTTACACCACTCTTGATCCCGAGCTGCAGCATGCGGCTTCCATCGCGGTCGAGAATGGCATTAAGAACGTAGATACTCTTCTGGAAAAGAAATATCTCAAGTGGAAGAAAGAAAACGCCAAGAAGGGCAAGAAAGAATCGATCCCCCAGGTACAAGTGGCGTTGGTGGCGCTTGATCCGCAAACGGGCGAAATCCGCGCCTTAATTGGCGGCCGCGACTACGGGCAGAGCCAGTTGAATCACGCGATTGCGCATCGCCAGCCGGGTTCGGTGTTTAAGCCCTTTGTTTATGCCGCAGCGTTCGATAACGCGGTAGACGGCGTGCAGCCGATTGTCACTCCAGCGACAACGGTGGACGACGAGCCGACCACGTTCGAATTCGATGGACAGGAATATACTCCCAACAATTACGGCGAGAGATTCATGGGCCACGTAACCGTGCGCGACGCGCTGACCAATTCACTGAACGTGGCGACGGTGAAGGTTGCGGAGATGATCGGCTATGGCCGCGTCGTGCAGATCGCGCGGCAAATGGGTCTTGGTAACAATATTCGAGCGACGCCTGCTGTTGCTCTAGGCGCTTACGAAATGACGCCAGTTGATGTAGCCGCGGGTTACACCGCGTTTGGTCAGGGCGGCGTTCGCGCCGAGCCGCGATTCGTGCGTGAGGTGGTCAGCGCCAACGGCACGGCCTTGGAAAAGACCACGCCGGAGACCCACGCCGTGCTTGACCCGCGCGTGGCGTTCTTGGTCACGAGTCTGTTGAAGGACGTTTTGAATAAAGGGACTGGCGCCACGGTACGAGCCAAGGGATTCGCGTTGCCTGCGGCCGGAAAAACTGGAACTTCGCGAGACGGCTGGTTCGCGGGCTATACCTCCAACCTGGTAACCGTGATCTGGGTGGGTTTTGACGATAACCGGGACTTGGGATTTACCGGGGGAGTGGCGGTGGCGCCGATTTGGGCTGAGTTCATGAAGAAGGCGACGTTGCTGCCCGGCTACAAAAACGTGAAAGACTTTGATATGCCTGAGGGCATACAGGCTGTGATGATCGATCCAGAATCGTCACAATTAGCTACCGCCGGCTGTCCGGGATCGCGCGAAGAGGTCTACGTCACCGGCTCCGCTCCAACGCAACTCTGCGAACTCCATGGCGGACGCGGAGTCATTTCCTCAACCGGCTCTTTTCTATCGCATATTTTTGGCGGCGGGCCGCCGAAGCAACCGGCCGATCCGTCGCGAGACCCCTCCTCAGCCAATGGTGACAACTCCCCCGTCGGTCCGGATGGCAAGCCTCTGCCGACTGGGGACGAAGCAGACAAAAAAAAGAAAAAGAACCCTTTGCAGAAAGTTTTTGGTATCTTTGGAGGTAAGAAGAAGGACTCCGACAAGCAGCAAAAGCCGCCGGAGAAGGGAGAGTCGCCATGACGCACTTCGGGATGGCGGTTCCAGCAGCACTGATTTTCGTAAGCCTCAGCATTCCCTCCGCAGGGCAAACTACCGACGATACGGCAGCCGTTCCTAACATGGTTGCTCCCATACAGTCGCCGGCGCAGGCGTCCACCCCCTCGTCGATTGCCGGTCAGAAACAGCTTTCGCCGGAGGAAATGGCCGATATCCTGATGGCGCGGAAGGACTATCGAGAGGCTGCGTTTTCTTATAAGAGACTGGTCGACCAGAATCCGCGGAATGCGACGTATTGGAACAAGCTTGGAATTGCCCTGCATCAGCAGGAGGAGTTGTCCAGCGCGCTTAAGTCTTACCAACAGGCGATGAAGGTGAATCCGCAGTACGCGGACGCGGAGAACAATATTGGCACCATCTGGTACCAGCGCAAGAAATTCGGCAAGGCCATCCGCGCCTATCAGCGCGCCATCAAACTGCGCAGCGATATGGCCGTGCTCTACAGCAATCTGGGATACGCATATTTTGGAGAAAAAAAGTACCAGGAGTCCATCGCCGCCTTTCGGCAAGCGTTGGCCATTGACCCGCAATTGTTTGAGCAAAGCTCGTCGCGCAATGGCTCCGTGCTGCAGGATCGCTCGGTCAGCGACCGCGGACGTTTCTACTTTCTCCTTGCCAAGTCATTCGCGGAAGCTGGGAATTTCGAGCGCAGCCTGATTTATCTTCGCAAGGCCAAGGAAGAGGGATTCGCTTCCCTCAACGAAGTGAAAAGCGATCCGTCTTTTTCCGCGATGCTGAAACTTTCGGAAACGCAGGAGATTCTTGCGCCGAAGAGTACCGATTCCACGTTGCCATAACCGCAACCGCACGGCCGCTCCACTACGTCGTCCGCCAGCCATTCGCGCTCTGTTACAATTCCCGTGATGATACGCACATTTGCTTTAGCGCTATGTTTGGCCGTGTGTCCGGCCTTTTGCAAAACAATCTCTGCCGGACAACAGCCATCTTCCGTTCACCCGGCTCTTGTCCCGACTTCGCAAGGAATCTTTCTGATCTTTCCGTTTGAAAACGAAGGAGCGAGCCCGCGGCTGGATTGGCTCTCCGAAGGCTTGGAAGAACTGACCATTCAAAATCTGTCCGCGGCTGGACAGCAGGTTTATACGCACGAAGGGCGAACTTCGGAGTTGGAAAGATTCGGGCTGCCGCCCGTCGCGCATTTCAGCCACGCGACGATGCTTCGCATTGCCGGCGATCTCGATGCGGATTTCGTGGTTTTTGGAAAATTTAATTCGGACGGCACTTCGCTGGCCATCGAAGCGCGTTTGCTGCGTGTCAATCCGACCGCGCTCTCTGCACCGGTGCGCGCGACGGGATCCCTCGCCTCCTTGATGGAATTGCACACCGCAGTGCTTTGGAAATTGCTTGCCGCAAACGACAAAGGGTTTCCGCTGAATCTGGCGGCTTTTGCGAAATTGCAACGGCCGCTGCGGCTGGATGCCTTTGAGCACTATACCCGTGGACTGCTCGCAAACGATGATGACGGACGCCTGCGAGAATTGCGCGAATCCGCGCGGCTGGAGCCTGAATGGCCGGAACCGGCGTTCGCACTCGGCCAGGCCTATTTCTCCAGACGCGATTGCGATTCTGCTTTGCCATGGCTGGCGCGTGTTCCCGCCACAAATTCCCGTGCGACGGAAGCCACGTTCACCTCCGGAGTTTGCCGGCTGTTGTTGAATCAGCCGGAGAAAGCGGAAGAAGTCTTGCTCGCGCTGCAGAGCCGCTTGAAAACAGCTTTTGTGGCTGGCGCGGAATTGCCGGAGATTCTGAACGACCTGGCTTTGGCTCAAGCGCGGCGAGGCGACACGACGGCTGCTGCTTCCAGCTTGCTGCGCGCTGTCGATCTCGACCCTGACGAAGACGACTATCCGTTCAATCTTGGCTTGTTGTACTTGCGCGGCAACGATACCACCACAGCGGCGAAATATTTTCGCGAGGCTTCCGATCGCGAGCCGGAAAACCCGGAAGATCGCGCGCTTTTGATTTATGCGCTTGAAAAGGCGGGAAACAAGTCCGAAGCGAGCGAGGAGCGTAACTCCGCGGCGGAATCGTTTGGTCCAAACGGGTTGCCACCGGTGAAGCCGGAGACTTTTGCGAAATTGCTGCGCGTTACCACCGAACTCGACACCGCGACGCTGCAACTGGAAATGGCTTCGCGCGATGTGGCGAATAGCGGCAGTGCAACGCCATCTTCGGCGGCTTCGCCGTCGTCGCTGGTGCGCGCGGGCCGGCAGGAATTGGTCGCGGGAAGGGTGGACACCGCCGAACAGGTATTCCGCGCGGCGCTGGCGGCCGCCCCACAAGATGCTTCTGCACATCGCGGAATGGCCGAGGTCTACCGCCGCAAGAATAAGCGAGCTGAAGCGATCTCGGAATTGCAAGCCGCTTTGCAGCAGCGCGATTCGGCTGTGGATCGCACAACGCTTGCGCGAATTTATCTGGAACAGCGCAAGCCCGATCTGGCAACAGCAGAGCTGGCGCGCGCATTGAAAATTGCGCCGAATTATGCCGAAGCGCGCCAACTGCAGGAACATTTGCAAAACGGAAACGCACAAGCGAAAACTCCATGACGTCGCACTCTCGTCCGAGCGGTTTGAATTTCAAAGTTTTTTCCGGCGTTGCCGCATTTCTGTTTTTTTCGCTGGCTACCGCGTCACCCGTTGCTTCTGAACAACACAACGCACAGCCGTTGGTGATGGACTTGAATCTCGACGGCGAGGTCGAACCGGTACTCGCGACTTACATCGATGAAGGCCTCGCGGATGCCGCTCGCCGAAATGCGTCGCTGGTGCTGATCACGATGGACACTCCTGGCGGCCTGAGCGATTCGATGAAGGACATCATTCAGCACATTCTCGGCTCGCCGGTCCCTGTGGCCGTTTACGTTGGGCCGACCGGAGCGCGCGGCGCATCCGCAGGTTTCTTTATTCTGTTGAGCGCGGACATTGCGGCCATGGCTCCGGGCACGCGAACCGGAGCCGCTTCGCCGATTATTGCGATTGGCGGCTTCACGATCGGTGTCGATGACACGCTGCGCAAGAAAATCATGAATGATGCGATGGCCTTCTTGCGCAGCTATTCGGAAAAGCGGGGTCGCAACGCGAAGCTTGCCGAGACCGCAGTCACTGACGCCAAGGCTTTCACCGAAAAAGAATCGCTGGATGGCAAATTAATCGACTATATTGCGGCGACCCCCGAGGAATTGTTGCGCAACCTGGACGGAAAAACGGTGACGCGTTTTGACGGTACGAAAACCGCGCTGGCCCTGACCAATTATCAGCGCGTGGCGTTCGAACTTTCGGCGCGGCAGAAATTCCTGGCGCGTATCGTCGAGCCGGATATGTTTTTTCTTCTGCTGATTTTAGGCACGCTTGGCTTATACGCGGAATTCACTCATCCCGGCGCGATTGTACCCGGCGTCGTGGGCGGCATCTGCGCGGTGCTCGCCCTTTACGCAATGCACTTGTTGCCCGTAAATGTCGCGGGAGTGCTGCTGATCGTCATTGCCGTGACTATGTTTGTGCTCGAGGCAAAATATACCAGCCACGGGATCTTGCTCGGCGGCGGCATGATTGCGATGATCTTTGGCGCAGTGTTCTTGATCCGTTCGCCGTTAACAGCAGGTGGCGTGAGTTTGGGGATGGCATTTGCCGTCACTTTGCCCTTTGCCGCAATCAGCGTCTTTCTGATGCGGCTGGTGTTGCGTTCGCGCAAATGGAAGCCTGCCGTTGGCGCGGAGGAATTGTTGTGCGAGCAGGGAATTGCCGTTTCGGGATTGAAGAGCGGCATGATGGGCCAGATTCGAATTCACGGAGAAACCTGGCGCGCTATCGCGGATCACGACATCGCAACTGGAGAGGCGGTGCGAGTCCGAAGAATCGATGGCCTGACGCTGTACGTTGAGCCCGCGGCATCGAGCGGTGCGAAGAGTTCGTTATAAGAGAATAAGCAGTGGCGAGAGGACGGTTATGAACATTGGATTGATCGCAATCGCAATCGTCGTAGTGTTCGTGCTGGTGTGGATCAAGAATTCGATTTACGTGATCAAGGAATGGGAACGCGGCGTAGTACTGCGCCTGGGAAAACTCCTACCGCACGCAAAGACCGGCGGGATAAATTTTGTCTTCTATCCGATCGAAACTCTGCAGCGGGTCAGCCTACGGCTGGAAACGCTGGACGTTCCTCCGCAAGACATCATCACTCACGACAATGTCTCCGTTAAGGTGAATGCCGTATGTTACTTCCGCGTTGTCGATGCCAATCTTGCCATCTCGCAGGTGATGAACTATCAATACGCCACGTCGCAACTGGCACAAACCACGCTGCGCAGCGTCGTTGGTCAATTCGATCTGGACGAAATCTTGTCGCAGCGCGACAAAGTAAACGGAAAGCTGCAGATTATTCTCGATCAGGACACGGAAGCCTGGGGCATTAAAGTGACCAAAGTGGAAGTGAAGCAGGTGGACATTCCTGAGCAGATGCAGCGCGCCATCGCCCGCCAAGCCGAAGCCGAACGCGAACGTCGCGCGAAAGTCATCCATGCTGACGGCGAGTACGAAGCTTCGCAAAAACTTGCCGACGCAGCGAAGGTCCTTGAGACGCAAAAGTCCGCCATTCAGTTGCGCTATTTGCAAACTTTGACCGAGATAGGTGTCGAGAAGAACACAACGATTGTGTTTCCGTTGCCCATAGATATTATTAATAGCTGGGTCGAGAGTTTGGGCGGAGTAAAAAAATAAGCAATGGCTTCCGGCAGGAAATCCGGCGGGGCGGAACGCGTTCTGGAGGGGCGCCACGTCATCGGTTTGTTCTTTCTGATGCTGCTGTTCTCCGGCGTGTTTTTTACGCTTGGATATGTGATGGGGCGCAATCAGTTGGACGGGCAAGTGCGTGCCTCGTCCGTGCACGGGTCGGACGCATTGGCGCCGCTAGAATCGGAGTCCGCAACCAAGCAAGGCAAGAGTCCTGTCAGCGCTCCTGGTTCACCAGAAACCGGCACCGACGCAAGCGCGCCACCGCCGAGTTCGGATTGGGAAGTGTACCGCGTGGGCGAAAAAAAGACTTCGAACGATCGTCTGCGGACCACTCCTCCTGCTACTTCTTCCACTTCGCCAAAAGCAATTTCGGCCAGTGCCAAATCTGCTCCACCGGTCATGCGGCCCGTCATGAATAGTGCTGGAATTCCTCGCGGCTCATACCTTCTGCAGGTAGTCGCATTGAGAACGGAGTCCGATGCCCTCTCCGTCGCCAGTGACCTCCGCAAACGGAAATTCCCCGCGTTCGTGCAACCGCCGCAGGGCGACAAATATTACCGCGTGCAGGTCGGCCCCTACGCCGATCAGAAAGCCATGCAAGTCGCTAAGAAAGGCCTTGAAAGCGCGGGCTTCAAAGCGATCATCAAGCACTGATGTCCGTATCCCATTGGCCGGGCTGGCTGCATCCTGATTCTCAAAAAAATTCCATCTATCGCCTGATTGTCTCTGCCATCACCGGCGCGGGGCTCGCGCTGTCTTTCACCTGGCTGTATTTTCCCGTTTACGCGTGGATCAGCATTGGGCTGTTGCTGATGATGACTTTCGGTGCGAAATCACGAACCGCTTTTTTCTGCGGATTTGTTCACGCAATCGCGTTCGTGTTCGCTTCCGTTTCGTGGATTGCGGAAGTCCTGGCGGTTCACGGAGGAATGTCGCGTCCCGCCGGTTGGGCCGTGCTCTCGCTCATCGCGATGACCTGGGGACTTCTCACCGGCGGCTTTACGTGGACGGTACATCGAATTTCTCGTCGCGGCGTGGCGGTGGCCTGCGTCGCCGCTCCCTTCGTCTGGGTCGCTTGGGAGTTCGCTCGCGCGCACTTGCCCGAAATCAGCTTTCCGTGGAATTTGCTTGGCTATTCAGCGGCCGCAAATCCTGCTTTGTTGCAGCTAACTTCGATTACTGGAATTTACGGTTTGTCGTTCGCGATGGCGGGATTCAATTCGCTGCTCGCGTGGGCGGATGCCGCCAAATCCGTGAGCCTTAAGAAACGAATCGGCATTCTTTCCGCCTCGCTAGGCGTAATTCTCGGCGTTATGCTCCTGGGCCCGCGATTTGTTCCGCGTACTCAGCCGAATCATTTCGCGCGCGCTGTACAACCCAATTTCCCCGAAGTAGATTCCTATCCGCAAAATTGGTTCGAATTGCACAAAGACGATTTGGACGAGCTCGATGACCTCAGTCTTGAGCCCTCTCCTCATCATCCCGATCTGATCATCTGGCCGGAAGCTCCGGCGCCGTTCTCCTGGCAGAACACCCAGTTTTCCAAGCGTGCCTCAAGCCTCGCCATTCGCGCGGGCCGCCCCTTTCTTGCCGGCGTGGTCGAATGGAAAACCGAGAGCCGGCCTTCCGGCCACGTCCTGCAATCGCCGTACAACAGCGCTCTGCTGGTCGATCCACAAGGCCAGAAGGTTTTTGTCTACGATAAACGGCATCTCGTTCCCTTTGGCGAGTATGAACCTTTCCCGCTGATTCATCGCGTGGTGCAAAGCGTGTCGGACGAAGTCGGCGGTTTTCACAAGGGCACGGAGGCGACCGTCGGGACTTTTCCCAGTGGACATAAATTCGGCGTGTACATTTGTTACGAAGCCATTTATCCGGGCGAAGTCCGCGAATTTGCAGCCAAAGGCGCGAACCTTCTCATCAATCTTTCCAACGATGGCTGGTTCGGCAAATCCTCCGCGGCCGAACAGCATCTTCATATGGCGCGCGTCAGAGCCGCGGAAAATCGCCGGTGGGTGTTGCGCGTAACCAACAGCGGCCTCACCGCAGCGATCGACCCCTACGGCAGAATTTATCAAAACATTCCGCCTGATGTGCGTGGAGCAGTCGATTTGCCTTACGATTTTCGCGCCGGCACTACGCTTTATACGCGCTTCGGCGATTGGTTCGCCTGGATGTGTGTCCTGGTTTCAGTTATTCTTTTATTACAAACTTTCTGGAAGAAAACATGATTCTTGAAGATCTGCAATATCGCTACGAAGGACTGAAACAGCGCATCTCCCTTGTGCGGAGTTATCTTTGACGTTCCGCATTTCCGCGAACAATTAAAATCTCTCGAAGCGCAAATTGCTCAGCCGGACTTCTGGAACGATCAGGAGAAGGCGCAAGCCGTGCTCCGCGAACGCAAACGCGCCGACGATCAGATTTCTGCGGAAACAAGGTTAGATTCTGTCGTAGGTGACATCGAAACCTACATCAACTTGGCGCAGGAGGAATCCAACGCGCAGCAGCGCGAGGATTTGCTCAAGGATTTGGATCGCGAACTAACCGGTGCGGAGACCTTTATCTCCGAACTCGAAACGCGCACGCTTCTCTCCGGCGAAAACGATCACCTTAACGCCATCATGACCATCAAGCCGGGCGCTGGCGGGACCGAATCCCAGGATTGGGCTTCCATTCTGTTTCGCATGTACCTGCGCTGGGCCGAGCGCAAAGGATTGCAGGCCGAAGTGCTTGACGAAACCGAAGGCGAAGAAGCCGGAATCAAGAACGCCACCATTCAGTTTTCTGGCGAAAACGCATACGGCATGCTCACGGGTGAAACTGGCGTCCATCGCCTGGTGCGGATTTCTCCGTTCGATCAGGCGGCCCGGCGCCACACTTCGTTTGCATCCGTCTTTGTGATTCCTGAAGTCGACGACCGCATTGAGATCAACATCAAGCCCGATGACTTGAAGGTGGACACCTTCCGCGCTGGCGGCAAAGGCGGGCAAAACGTGAATAAAGTGGAAACCGCGGTGCGTATTACGCACCTGCCGACCGGCGTAGTCGTCGCGTGCCAGGCACAACGCAGCCAGGGAAAAAATCGAGAAATGGCCATGAAAATGTTGCGCTCAAAACTCTACGATCTGGAACTGAGAAAGCGCCAGGAAGAAACCGACAAGCTGGACGAAACGAAAATGGACATTTCCTTCGGCAGCCAGATTCGCTCCTATGTCATGCAGCCTTATCGCCTGATTAAGGATCACCGCACAAAATTCGAAGTTGGCGACGTTGACCGCGTCCTCGATGGCGATATTGACCCCTTCATCCGGTCCTACTTGATGGCCAAAAAAACCAAAGGCAAACTCACCGTCGAGCCCGACGAAGACGCCGCCTGACAAAAGTGAGATGCCGCGCGACTATGGCGTGCGGATCTTTCCCGCCGGTTCCGGTGCTATTCTTTTAAGTGTTTCCCATTCCACGTAAGAATTGATGGGACCGCCCCACCTTGGCTCACCTTGCCAATCGCACGTTTTGCTGTCCGATTAGATTGTCAGAACCAGCCGCTCCGCGGGATAGCGCCAAAGCGCCTCTCCATTTAATGCTGAAATTCGCCGTTTAATGTATGGCAGCGCCGTTCGATTCAATCCGTTGCCTGAACCTTCCCAAGAATGATATTTTAGATGGTCAACCGTGTGGCCCCCAGGCGCCATGGTGCGTGACACTAGTGAAATCGAACTGTGTACGGGCATAGCTGCACTTCTCTAATTTTTCCTTCGCAGGCTTAACCTGACAGGAATCTGACCGGAAGAGGACTGCTAACCCCAGAGGAGCGTTCGTTTTGAGCGAAGGACTGAAGAACTATCTGTTTACCTCGGAATCCGTGACCGAAGGCCATCCGGACAAGATTGCCGATCAGATTTCCGATGCCGTACTCGATGAAGTAATGAAGCACGATCCTAAGGGCCGTGTGGCGTGCGAAACGCTCGTGACCACCGGTCTCGCCGTTGTAGCCGGCGAAATCACTACCACGGCTCACGTTGATTACGATGATTTGGTTCGCGAGACGATTCGGGGCGTCGGTTACGACCGTGCAAAATATGGCTACGATTCCGGGACTTGCGCCGTCTTGTGCAGCGTCAAGCGCCAATCGCCCGATATCGCCATGGGTGTCGACACCGGAGGCGCCGGCGACCAGGGCCTGATGTTCGGCTTCGCTTGCGACGAAACGCCCGAGCTGATGCCGATGCCCATCCAACTTGCCCACCAACTCACCCTCAAGCTGTCCGAAGTTCGCAAATCCAAAAAAGTTGATTTCCTCCGGCCGGACGGCAAGTCTCAGGTCACGATCGAATACCACAATGGCAAGCCTGCGCGAGTGGATGCGGTCGTCATTTCGACGCAGCATAGCGAGTCCGTTTCCAACGACGATCTTCGCAACGCCGTTCTCGAGCACGTTATCAAGCCCGTCGTGCCCGTCTCCATGCTGGACAAGAACACCAAGTACTACATCAACCCAACCGGTCGATTCGTCATCGGTGGCCCCATGGGCGACGCCGGCCTCACCGGGCGAAAAATTATCGTTGACAGCTACGGCGGATACAGCCGGCACGGAGGCGGTGCTTTCTCCGGTAAAGATCCTTCCAAGGTGGATCGTTCAGCATGCTACATGGCTCGCTACATCGCCAAGAACGTCGTCGCAGCGGGTCTTGCCGCTAAAGCCGAAGTGCAGCTTGCCTACGCCATTGGCGTCGCGGAGCCCGTCTCCGTTATGGTCGATGGCTTCGGCACCGCCACCATTCCTGAAGAGAGAATTACCGAACTGGTCCGTGAAAATTTCAAACTCACGCCTAAAGCCATCATCGAAACACTCGATCTTCGCCGCCCGATTTATAAAGCCACGGCGGCCTACGGCCACTTCGGCCGTAGCGGGCCCGGCTTTACCTGGGAGAAGACCGACCGAGCCGACGCTCTGCGCAAAGCCGCTGGCGCATCCGCCGAAGTTGCGGTCCGTTCTTAAATCTTTGTAGGGGGGCTTGCCGCCGCTCCCACCGTAGCAAGTCCGGGGCCTTCGGATCTTAGAACCCTGTTCGAGATTTTCAGAAACTCAACTAAGGAGCACGTTTGTGGCGATAGCTGAACTCAAGAAGGGCGACGTAAAGGATATTTCGCTGGCCGATGCCGGTAAACGCAAAATCGAATGGGCCCAGCAGCAAATGCCGGTGCTGCAAATCATTCGCAAGCGCTTCATCAAGGAACAGCCGCTAAAAGGCTTGCGTGTTTCCGCGTGCTTACATGTCACCAGCGAAACCGCAAACCTGATGATCGCTCTTCGCGATGGCGGCGCGGACATCGTTCTCTGCGCATCGAATCCGCTGTCCACGCAAGATGAAGTCGCTTCCTCCCTCAATCGCGATTTCAATATTCCCACTTACGCCATCAAGGGCGAAGACAACGAAACCTACTATTCGCATCTGCGTGCGGCGCTGGATCATCAGCCCCAGATGACCATGGACGATGGCGCTGACCTAGTCACCATGCTGCTTACCAAGCGCACCGATCTCGTCAGCAATGTAATCGCCGGTACGGAAGAAACCACCACTGGCGTCATCCGTCTTCGCGCCATGTCCAAGGATGGCACACTAAAATATCCAATCATTGCGGTCAACGACGCACAAACGAAACATTTTTTCGACAATCGCTACGGCACCGGTCAGAGCACGCTTGACGGCGTCATTCGTGCCACCAATCTTCTTCTCGCCGGGCTCAAAGTCGTCATCGCCGGATACGGCTGGTGCGGACGCGGCGTCGCCATGCGCGCCAAGGGCCACGGAGCCGACGTCATCGTCACCGAAATCGATCCGGTGAAAGGCATCGAAGCCGTGATGGACGGCTTCCGCGTCCTCCCAATGGCCGATGCCGCGAAAGAAGGCGACGTCTTTATCACCGTCACTGGAAACAAGAATGTTATTCGCGCCGAACATTTCGAACACATGAAATCTGGCGCGGTCATTTGCAACAGCGGCCACTTCAACGTCGAGATCGACATCCCTGCGCTGGAACGTCTTTCCTCCGGGAAGCGCGAAGTTCGTCCGCTCGTCGATGAGTATCAATTAAAAGACGGCCGCCGCATCTGCCTGATCGGCGAAGGCCGTCTCGTCAATCTCGCCACCGCCGAAGGCCATCCGGCTTCCGTGATGGATATGAGTTTTGCAAACCAGGCCCTCTCCGCCGAATATCTCGTTAAGAATGCCAAGAATCTCAAGCCGCAGGTCTACGTCGTTCCCGAAGATCTCGACAAAGAAATCGCCAAAATGAAGCTCGAATCCATGGGCCATAAACTCGACAAGCTCACCGCCGAACAGGAGCAATACCTCGCCTCCTGGCAAGAAGGCACATAGCGGGTCGGGTGCTTCCGTCTTCGGTTACAGAGACAGCCTCAACGTTTTTTTAACTGATACTCGCTAAATTGAAACTCAATGCTGTGGACGTTGTCTCCGTTTGCCGTGTTGATTTTCAGATTGCTAGGCAATTGCAATCCCTCTACCGCTTTGTAATCAATTCGCGCCGACACGCGCATGGCACCTCCAGACGCGGGTTGATAGGTGCCTTCGTAGCTGGTCATTAGAAATCCGAGGTCGGTTTTCACGAGCTGCGGCGTGATCGTTCCCTTGAATTCCGGGCTGGCCACTTTTATTTGAACGATAGCGAAGTCCTTTCGCATCGTTGTCTCAACGTCGAAGCGCCCATCGCGATAAGACAGTTGGTATCCATCCTGCTTTTCGTCCAGCTTGTAGTCACCATCGGTTTTCGGAAAAGGAGACGTAAGTAAGAACGGAGAAATCGTATGCGAGAAGCCCGTAAGAACTTCCTCCATCCCGCTAACCGTTTGATTTAGATTCGCGATCGATTTTTCGTCAGTAGGAGCGTAATCGGATTGGTGTGTTAATTTCGCGGAACCTTTCTCGTCGAGCGACAACCAAAAGTGAATCTTGCTCAATAGCTTCAGGCCTGGGTGATCAGGAGATATGTCCGATTTCAGTTCACGCTTCAAGATGGCTTGCCAATCCGGAATTGCTGAGCATTTAAACTCAATGAGTCCCTGGTTCGGAAGATTATAGTAGGACCGCTGCGCTGCGCGGAGAATGTCCTGTTTAGTGGTCCCGCTTCCGTGTGTGATAAAAGAACACCCGCAAAGAAGTGCGACAAGCAGAAGCTGTGCAGTCTTGGATTGACGCATATTGCCTCGTGAAATTTGTTTCGGCTCCATTAATCGTAGTTCGCGTTTAGAGTTTCGAGGAGAAAAATCCTTCATCTGAGTGCCCTCTTGACTAAGCCAATCCGGCCCACGGACTGCAATGGCACTGACAACGACGCTGATCCTACTGTAAGCTACTAATTCTTCTTTCGGAGTCATTCGATGTGGGATCTCACAACCGCCGCTCTCGATACCGCCAGACTCCGCGGCGCTACCTACGCCGATGCGCGACTCATGCACATCCGCCAGCGCGATCTCACCACCAAAAACGCCGCGGTCGGCACTCTCGCGCAATCCGAATCCATCGGGATCGGCATTCGCGTTCTCGCAAATGGCGCCTGGGGTTTCGCTTCCACCGATAAATTAACGCGCGAAGGTGTCTCTGCCTGTGCCGCGCAAGCTGTTTCCATCGCCAGAGCCTCCGCGCTCGCAAAACGCGGCGACGTGAAAATGGTCGCTGAGAACGCCTACCTTGATAGTTGGCAAGCTCCATTACAAAAAGATCCCTTTGAGATTCCGCTCGAATCGCAACTGGACCTGCTCCTCAAAGCCGACGCCGCCATGCGCGCCGTAAAAGGCGTCACCCTGACTGAAACCGGTATGCAGTTCCGCAAAATCGATTCCTGGTACGCCTCCAGCATCGGCTCGCGCATTCACCAGCGCAAAGTAATTTCTGGCTGCGGCATCGTAGCCACTTCCTTCAGAGCCTCGGAAATTCAAAAACGCTCTTATCCCAACAGTTTTGGTGGTCAATACGAACTCGCCGGCTACGAGTTGATCGAATCGCTGGATCTGCTGAAGCACGCTCCACGAGTCGCCGAAGAATCCGTCGCCCTGCACTCCGCCGTACGGTGTCCTGAAAAAACCGGCACGCTTCTTCTCGACGGCAGCCAGCTAGGCTTGCAAATTCACGAATCCGTCGGCCATCCCATCGAACTCGATCGCGTCCTCGGCCAGGAAGCGAATTTCGCCGGCACCAGTTTTCTTACCCTCGAAAAATTAAACAAACTCACTTACGGCTCGGAAATCGTCAACGTCGTCGCCGATGCCCGTATCGAGCACGGTCCGGGCCTGGGCACCTTCGCCTACGATGACGAGGGCGTCCCCGCGCAATGCACCGACATCATCAAAGACGGCCAGTTCCGTGGCTATCTTTCCAATCGCGAAACGGCCCAGCTCGTCGGCCTCTCGCGCTCCTCCGGCACCATGCGTACCGAAAGTTGGAATCGTCTTCCAATTATCCGCATGACCAACATCAGTCTGAAGCCTGTCGCCGGTTCACCCGAAGAATTAGTTGCCGGCACCGACGATGGCATCTGGATGGAGACCAACCGCTCCTGGTCCATCGATGATCGCCGTTATCAATTTCAGTTCTCGACCGAAATCGCGTGGGAAATCAAAAGCGGCAAAAAAGTTCGCATGCTAAAAAATCCCAGCTACAGCGGCATCACCACCGAATTCTGGAATTCCTGTGACGCAATTTGCGGCAAGGAATTTTGGACGCTTTGGGGCACGCCAAATTGCGGCAAGGGCCAGCCCATGCAGACGATGGGTACCGGCCACGGAGCGGCGCCTGCCCGTTTTCGAAACATAAAAATGGGCACCGCTTTTTCCGGTCATTAGGACTTCTTTTATCAATGATCTTGCGAAGCGCATATCATTCTGGAAAACCCATATCGGCGTGGCAGGGCTCGGCTTTACAGGCTGCAAACAAGCTCCGACATTGTCATTCCGAACGGAGTCGCGAAGTGGGGAATCTGTTTTTTCCGTATGAGGTAGCGTCTAGTCGAAATGGCTAAAAATAAAAAATCGGCAAGAAGCGTAGCCCAACTCTCCTCCGAGCGCGATCTAAAAAAGCGCATCGACGCCATTCTCCTTCTCGGCAAAATTGCCGGCGCGGACGAAACCGAAGTGCAAGTCGACGAGACCATCGACGCGCTGACGCGTTTCGCAAACAATGCCATTCATCAGAACGTCGCCGAGCACGGAGTCACTGTCTCCATTCGCACCGTTGTTGACGGCCGCACCGCCCGCGTCACCACCAACCGTCTCGACGAGGATTCGCTGCGCGCTGCCGTGCAATCTTCTCTGCAACTCGCACACAGCCAGCCAAAAATTCCCGGCCTGCTGCCTATGCCCGGCAAGCACCGCTATCGCAAAGTGAATCGCTTTTCAAAAGAAACCGAGGCTATCACTCCAGAAGACCGCGCTCGCGCCGTAAAAAAATCCTGCGATCTGGCCATTCGCAACGGTCAGGTCGCTGCGGGAATCTTCTCCACAGGACAATCGCAACTGGCGCTCGGCAATTCACGCGGACTCTTCGCTGCGCATCGCCAGACTCGCGCCGAATTTTCCATTACCATGCAGGACGATCCCGCCGCCAGTTGGGCTAAAGCTAATTCCGGCAGCGTGCGCAATTTCGATCCGCAAAAACTCGCCGCCCGTGCCAGCCGAAAAGCTCAAATGGCGAAAGACGCGCAAGAGCTAGCCCCTGGAAACTACACGGTAATCCTCGAACCCGCGGCGGTCCTCGATCTGGTCGGTTTTCTTTTCTACGATTTTGCCGCTACTGCCGTCGCCGACCAGCGGTCCTGCTTCGTCAAGCGCATGGGCAAGCCACTCTTCGGCAAAAATATTTCCATCACCGATGACGTCTATCATCCGCAACAACTTGGCGCGCCATTCGACGGCGAAGGCATGCCACGCCAGCGCGTGAGTCTGGTAGAAAACGGCGTTCCTCGAAACCTCGTCTACTCACGCGTCAGTGCAAAAAAAAGCGGCAAAAAAACAACCGGCCACGGTTTCGCTCTGCCCAACGAATACGGCGAAGCGCCCATGAATTTAGTCTTCCGCGGAGGCGATTCTTCCATTGAAAAAATGATCGCCTCCACCGATCGCGGTCTCCTCGTCACTCGTGTCTGGTACATTCGCGAAGTCGATCCCTACGAAAAGATTATGACCGGCATGACCCGCGACGGCCTGTTCCTGGTGGAAAAAGGCAAAGTCGCCGGCGCCGTTCGCAATTTCCGCTTCAACCAGTCTCTGATCGAACTCCTCCAAAACGTCGAAGCCATTTCACCCGCCTCCCGCACAACCGCCGAAGAGGCCTTCGAAATGGTGGTCCCCGCCATGAAAGTCCGCAACTTCCACTTCACCGAACCCACCAAATTCTAGCTCCCTCTTGCGCGCTTTTGCTGGGGCCGTTGTAGGGGCCGCCTTCTGAGGCCCTCTGTGACTCTGTGGCAATCCTGTATTTATCTTTCGTCTCTCCTCTCCAATCACATTTTCAATTCTGCCAATCGATTTTCTGCGTTGTACACCACACCTCCGCTCCCCCTATAAACGAACATGGATCTGCCGCCTCATTGGCGCCAGTGGCAGTTAAACAATCGTGTGCGCCCCAACTGGGGCCATCCGGACCATGACGCCTGCGGCACCGGTTTTGTCGCTCGCCTCGGTGGACCTGCAGGCCACGACATTCTCGATTACGCGCTCACCGCCCTCGAACGCCTCACCCACCGCGGTGGCGTAGACGCGGACGGCGCCAGCGGCGACGGCGCGGGCCTCCTGGCCGCGCTTCCCCAAATTTTCTTTAGAGCCAAAGCCAGTGAACAGGGAATTGAGCTCCCCGAACAATTCGGCCTGGGTTTCGCATTTTTCCCGGCTGACCACGCAACCTCTGCGAAATCCGCCATCGAAGCCGCCGCCGATCAAGAACGCCTGCGCATTCTCGGCTGGCGCCGCGTCCCCGTAAATTCCAACTGCCTCGGCCGCCGCGCGCTTGAAACCATGCCGGAATCCTGGCAATTTTTTGTAGCGCCCTTCCACGCCGCGCGTCCCGGGGAACGATTCGAATGGCGCCTCGCTCTTCTTCGCAAAAAAGCTGAATCGCTGCTGCCCGAGCGCTGTTATCTATGCTCGCTTTCGTCGCTAACCGTGGTGTACAAAGGCCTGCTGACTCCCTGGCAATTTCCGCAATTCTACGACGACCTGCGCGATCCGGCGTTCGAAACGAACTTCGTCATTTTCCACCAGCGTTATTCCACTAACACTCAGCCGTCTTGGAATCTCGCGCAACCTTTCCGCTACGTGGCGCACAACGGTGAAATCAATACGATCGTTTCGAATCGCCGCTGGCTTCGCGCCAAAGAGCCCGGAATCCGCGAAAAGCTATCCGTTGGCTCTTGGTTTTGCGCCCTCGAAGAAAACGTCAGCGACTCCGCCAGCTTCGACAACGGACTCGAAACCAAGCTTCTCGAAGGTTTCACCGCGGAAGAGGCAATGCTCGCGCTCGTTCCTCCGGCGTTCGAAAACGACCCGCTACTTTCCCGTGATGTTCGCGGCGCGCTCGCCGCGCTCTCGCAACAGAGTGAACCCTGGGACGGTCCCGCCGCCCTGATTTTTTCCGACGGTCAATACGTCGGAGCCAAACTGGATCGCAACGGCCTGCGGCCGATGCGCTACACCCTCACTCACGACGGCCTGCTGGTCGTCGGCTCCGAAACTGGACTCGTGGATTTCGAAGAGTCGCGTATCGCGGAGCGCTCCCGTCTCGGTCCCGGCGAAATGATTATCGCCAAGCCCGGCTCCGGCGCGTTTCTGCGCTGGCGCGACATTTTGAAAAGACTCGCCAGCCATCAATCCCGGCTCACCCCGCCTCGGGTCCGGCGACTCGACACTTCGGCCCCATCGGCCATCACTCCGGTCGTTTCGCCGAAGCGTGTCGCGGCTTCTTGTGGCTGGACTGAAGACCAGTTCAAAATCTTATTTTCCGCATTGCTTCACGGCAAAGAAGCCGATTGGAGTATGGGCGACGACGCACCACCCGCATTTCTCTCCAATCTCCCGCGCACGCTCTGGGATTATTGCAAACAGCGTTTTGCGCAGGTCACCAACCCGCCTATCGATCCTCTTCGCGAAACGCACGTCATGTCTCTCGAAGTGCACCTGCCCGCCAGCGCCATCGCGCCCGGAGGCCTGATTCTGCCTGGGCCGATTGTCTCGCAGAGCGAATTTTCCGATCTGGCGGCGCAATTCGGTCCGGTGCAAACCGTTGACTTTAGCTTTCCTGCCAAAACAGGAGTCTCGGGAGCGCGAAGCGCAATCGCCCGGTGCGCATCTACCCCTCTGGGCGGCAAAGTGCGCCCGGGACTCTTCCTCCTCTCCGATCGCGGCCTTGGCCCGGAGCGCGCCGCACTTCCCGCGTTGTTGGCGACGGCTGCTCTTTGGAAGTCCATGGTGCGCCATGGATTGTGGGACGTGCCGCTGGTCGTGGAAACGGCGCAAGCCTTCGATACCCATCACGTTGCGCTATTGATTGCGGTCGGCGCCAGCGCCGTCGTCCCCAACCTGATGGAACAATTTGCCGAGTCCGCAGAACCTGGCGGCATGATAAAGGTCCGCGGCGCAATCTATGCCGGACTTCGCAAAGTCCTCGCTCGCATGGGCGTTTCGACTCTCGCGAGCTATCGCAACAGCTATTTATTTGAAATTGTCGGCCTCTCGGAAGAGTTGTGTGCCGACTTTTTCGAAGACGCCGCTGACTTTGCTGGACAAAAATCTCTGAACGATCTGCTCGGCGATTATCTTCGCCTGCACAAAGAAGCATTCGCAAAACCAGGCGAAGAAATGCCCGACGCTGGTCTCTATCGTTTTCGCAATGGCGCCGAACTTCACGCTAATTCGCCCGAGGTGGTTCGTCGCCTTCACGCTCACGTCAAAGCGCCCGACGACGGAAAATATCCGTCATTCGAACAACTTGCCGATAACGGTGGCGCGGTCGTGTTTCTTCGCGACTTGCTGGAGACCGTCAAGTCCACGCCGATTGCGATCGACGATGTTGAGTCCGCGGAAAATATTCTGACAAAATTCAGCACCCAGGCCATGTCGCTGGGTTCGCTCGGCCCCGAAGCGCATCGCACGCTGGCGCTCGCGATGAACCAACTTGGCGGCAGAAGCAATACCGGAGAAGGCGGCGAAGACCCCGATTTGTGGGTGAACGAACCCGAAGCTGCCAACAAAATCAAGCAAGTCGCCTCAGGTCGTTTTGGTGTAACTTCCGATTATTTGGTTCACGCGCAGGAACTCGAAATCAAAATGGCCCAGGGCTCCAAGCCCGGCGAAGGTGGCCAGCTCCCCGCGAAAAAAGTTACTCCGTACATCGCGCGCATTCGTCACGCCACGCCTGGCACGCCGCTGATTTCTCCTCCGCCTCATCACGATATTTACAGCATCGAAGATTTGGCTCAGTTGATTCACGATCTGCGCGCAGTGAATCCGCGAGCGCGCATCGGAGTAAAACTGGTCTCCGGAGCGGGCGTCGGAATTATTGCAGCGGGCGTTGCAAAAGCTGGCGCTGATGTCATCACCATTAGCGGGCACAACGGCGGCACCGGATCGTCTCCGCTCACCTCCATCAAAAATACCGGCCTGCCTTGGGAAATCGGTTTGCGCGAAACGCATGAAACTCTCGTTCGCGCTGGCCTCCGTTCACGTCTCTCTCTCCGCGTGGACGGAGGCCTGAAATTTTCTCGCGACATTTTGATCGCCGCGATTTTGGGCGCCGATGAGTTTGGATTCGGCACCGCCTCGCTTCTCGCGATTGGCTGTGTGATGGCTCGGCAATGCCACCTCAATACCTGCCCCGTCGGCATTGCTACGCAAGACGAAACTTTGCGCACTCGCTTCAACGGAAAACCGGAAATGGTGATTGCATACTTCCGCGCGCTCGCCGACGAAGTCCGCAAAAAACTTGCCGCTCTTGGTGCAAATTCTCTCGGTGAACTGAAAGGCGCATACGATCGTCTCCAGCCCCGCTCACCGAATTATGCGGAGACGCCCGCTCTGGCGCTGGAATCGAATATGTCGTTTCGAATCGCGCCTCAACAAGTGCCCGGAATTCACGCCTCGCTCGGCGAAGCGCAAATCGCGCCGCATGAATTCGAATCCGCTGCGCACATTTCCGTGATTCGCAATTCTGATCGCAGCGTGGGAGCCGCTCTCAGCGGGGCATTGGCTAGGAATCGCGCGATGGGCTGCGCCACGAAAAATATCGTCTGCAAAGAGTTTCACGGTAGCGCGGGACAAAGCTTCGGCGCTTTTCTCGCTGCCGGCGTCGATCTCAAACTCAACGGAGAAGCTAACGACTACGTTGGAAAAGGATTGTCTGGGGGAACAATTTCCATCACTGCGGGAACCGCCGCTTCGCGACGCGGAGACGTGCTCGCCGGAAACACAGTTTTGTACGGAGCGACATCCGGAAAACTTTTTGTGGCAGGACGGGCGGGCGAGCGTTTTGCGATTCGAAATAGTGGCGCGCTCGCCGTGGTGGAGGGGGTGGGACAGCACGGTTGCGAATACATGACCGGTGGAATTGTCCTGGTACTCGGATCGCTCGGACTAAATTTTGGGTCGGGCATGACCGGTGGGCTGGCATACATTCTTCGTGCCGAAGCGGAAGACGTGTTGCATCGCGAATTTGTTGATGTGGAAGAAATCAGCGGCAGTGAAGATAGTTGGCTGCGCCGCACACTCCGCGAACATTTGGACCGCACAGGAAGTCCGCGCACCGCTCGATTGCTGTCGCTGCGTGGATTGTTGCCGATGTTGCGAGTGCAGCCGATCCACTTGCAGGGGACGGTGAAGAGCGCTTGGGAGCCGGTACTCGCTCAATTGAAGCCGGAATTTAATCCCCCGCCACAGGCGGACCGTGTTGCGGTCGCGGCGCATGCGATCTCCGTTTAATTCCTTTAAATTTACTTTAACAAAGGAGGAATCGTTCTTTTCCTGGCCAGTGTTTCGCTATAATCTGGTGCGAGTCCACCGCTTATGGATTTCGATCAACTGACGACGTTTGTCTATGTGGCAAAGCTAAAAAGTTTTTCGCGCGCGGGACAAAAAGTATTTCGGTCGCAGTCGGCGGTGAGCGCGCAGATTCGCCAGTTGGAACAAGCCTATCGCGCGAAGTTGCTGGACCGTTCCGCAAAATCCGTTGAACTGACGCCTGCCGGCGAAGTACTTTTCGATTACGCGGAAAGATTGCTGCGCTTGCGCGACGAGTCGGTGCAGGTGGTGGCCGACCGCGGCAACGTGGTGCAAGGCCCGGTGGTATTCGGCGCCAACGAAGCGACCTGCCTGTATCTGCTGCCGGAAATCTTCGCGGAGTTTCAGAGAAAATATCCGCAAGTACACATCAGTATTTACCGGAATTTCAGCCATAAGATTCTGCAGCGCGTGGAAGACGGTTCCGTGGACGTCGGCATCGTCAGTCTTCCGTTCAAGTCGCCGAACTTGAAAGTTCATCACATTTATCGCGACCGCTTGCGCCTGATGGTGAGTGCAAAGAATCCTTTGGCCAGCCGCAGCAAAGTGACTCTGGAAGAGGTGGCGGGCCAGCCGTTGATTGTGCCGCGCACGGGATTTACGCGGCAGGTGCTCGACAAATTGTTCCGGCCTTTCCGTTCACGTGCGCACGTGGCGATGGAACTGCCGAGTATCGGCATGATCAAAAAATTTGTTGGCGCGGATGCCGGGGTGTCATTTATCAGCGAAAGTTTTGCAAAAGACCAAGTCAAGGCCGGCGAAGTAAAATTGATCAACGTCGAGGGCGTCGATCTGTGGCGCGAACTCGGCCTGGTGTATCGCCGAGACCGCAGTTTGCCGCGCTCGGCGCAGGCGCTGATCGGTTTGATTCGCGAACACAAATCATTATCAGGGCGCGAAGAAGGGAACTGAGAGAAAAGCGTTTGCCGTCCGTCGTTTATCGTTTGCGGTCTGAGACTTTCCTCTTCATTTGTCGCTTTTGTTTTCTTCCTTTTCAGGCTTTTACTTTTGAATCCGTTCGCCTTTACTGATGGACGTTAAAGTCGGTGCTGGAAATGGCGCGAGCGATTACATTTTCCTGAATCTGAATCAAATCATTGTCGGCATAAGTCATACCTAAAATGGTGAGCAGGTCTTTCTCGCGCGAGACCACGACTAGAGTACCGGACCAAGCGTGTTCCTCGGCTTTGCCGCTGAACTTGTATTCGACAGCAGGTGAGCCGCCGACGACGGTTTTGCGGCGCGAAATCATGCGGTAGTTTTCATAAATTTCCCGCAAACGTTTTTCGACGCCGTTGGCGGAAACGTCGAGAGAATCTTTCACCGGTTCCTGGCCGACCACCATCAGAGTGGATTCGTTGGAAGTGCCCATGGCCACGATGGCGTTGGGTAAAGCTCTGCGCGCGTCCTCGATGATTTCCCAGCTCGGTGCTTTGTACATGCGAAAGCCGTGAGAAAAATTTGTGTAAAGCGTGCCCTGTACTTGTTCTCTGTTGGCGGGGGGCTCGGGTTCTTTGGCAGGGGCGGCAAGCGGGGCAGTTGCGATCGCGGAACTTGCCGGTGCCGCGGACTTGATCGCTGGCGGAGTGATATTGCCTGCGGAAGAAGTTGCGGGAAGCTGCGGGCGAATCGGCTCCGCGGAAAGTTTTGGTTTGGCTGGTGAAGGCAGCGCGGGAGTCTCCGTAGCGACGACGGAATTATTTTGGGTTGTGTTCGCAGCAGAAGGTTTGGGCGCTTCGGAATTCGCGGGCTTGGTAAGAGATTTTGCCGGCTTTGCGCCCGTGGTGGAATTGGAGGAAGCAGGAGTGGCAGAGGCGGGAGTTGTGGGAATAATGGAAGCGATTTTGTCTTTTTCTACCAGGACGAAACCGAAGTCGGTCTTAATTTTAAACATGTTGTCTTCGTACGCGACGATGACGCCGTAGAGCTTTTTGCCGTCCTTGAGACGAATTTCGTCGGAGAAGGCCGTGACGGCGGTGAGGCAAGAAGCGGCGCAGAGGAGCGCGAGTTTTGCGGGGACACGCATGGGAAAAGTATCGCGCCAGTGCCCGAGGCGGGACAAGAGTTGTGGCACGGCGAGTTGCGGGAATGGCACGGGCGGCGGCCTGAGGTAATACTCACAAGAGTATAGAGGGTAGCGTTTCGCGGCCTGTACCCCCTCCCTGGTAATTTTGCGTAAGTATTCATTCTAGGAGAGTTACCAGCGGCGATTTCTGTAAGTACGGGTTCTAAAGGACTTATCTCGCCGGGCAGCCGGGTTTGCAGGTTTAAGACGAAACAAGTAAGGAAAGAGCGAAACGGCCGTGATGAAAGCATTGGGGTTATGTACTCCCTGGTTGGGTGACGCGAGTAAGAAAGTGAAGATCGGGAAAGTATCGCCAGGGCCAATGCCTGGGCGAAGTTCGGAGGATGTTTTACACCCTGAATCGGGTCGCGGGCAGAGCTGGCGCGGAGGACAAAGCGGAGGGCGAAGCCTAGCCAGTTCATGGGCTAAGGTAGCATGATGGTACCGATTATCAAAACATTAAGCAGTAAATGGGGGAAAATGGGACGTGAATGGCTACCGGCGGGATTGAATGGGTTCGGACGACGGCTAAGTTGTTATGTGGCGACGGCTCTGAAGTCCACAGAGGGGGACAGGATCTAGATGTTGAAGGAGCTGGGGCGGTCGCCAGTGTATGTCCAGGAGTCGAGTTCGAGATTGTTGGACACGGGATTTTTGGGATTGAAGCGGACTACGACTGGTTTGTCGAGGGGGAGTTCGCGTGCGGCGAAGTCGCGAGCGTCGGCTTCGGTGGAAAAATTTTTGTACCAATTGCCGGAGACGCGATGGCCGCTGGGATCGTGAAAATCGTAGGTAAAGGTGGCGCGGAAATAGTGTCCTTCCGAGACCGCAGCTCCCTGTCTTCGTTCGATGTCGAGCCGGGTGATGACGCCGTCAGCGGTGGGCCAGGTGAGGGAAGCCCAGTAAAGCCAAAAGCCGCGAGCGATTACGCCGACGATGGCTAATGCCAGCATCAGCCAGAGAAGCGTTTGGAAATGGAATGGGTGAGGCATAGGTCCATCGTAAGGTGTGCGAGAAGAAACACAAAGCCGATTGAATCGACGCGTTGCGTGAAGATTTGGGATCAGGCGACGGAGGCACGATACAAACGTTGACGACGGTGTAAGCGGCAATGTTGGTGCCGATGCCGAGAGCGAGGAGGCACGTCGGGATTTCGCAAGGCAAGCGTCGCCGAGCCACAGATATAGACGACGAGATGTGGAAAAATGATCTGAGGAATTTGAAGAATTTATTCGTAGCGCAGGGCGACCATGGGATCAACCCTGATGGCACGGCGGGCCGGAACGTAGCAGGCGAGAAATGCGGCCAGCAAAAGTATGGCGGAGACCGAGCCGAGAGCAGCGGGGTCGACGGCGGTAACTCCGTACAGCGCGGATTTCATGACGCGGCCAGCAACGTATGCTCCGGCCAGGCCGAAAAGCAGTCCGGCAATCGCGAGTTGCATGCCTTCGCGCAGCACCATGAGAAGCACGCTTCGGGAACCGGCACCGAGCGCCATTCGCACTCCGATTTCACAGGTACGCTGAGCAATCGCGAAAGATATAACGCCATAAATACCGACGGCGGCGAGAAGGACCGCGACCGCAGCGAATGCGGCGAATAGCAGGGTAGCAAAGCGGTCGCCCGCCAGGGATTCGTCGACAAGTTGATCCATGGTGCGGACCTGATCGATCGGGAGGTCAGTATCAAAGGAAGACACCACGGCTGCAATACTATTGGTCACGCTGGAGGGATTCCCGCGGGTGCGAACTTCAATGCTTGCGGATGGCCAGGGGCTCTGCCAGAAAGGAACACAGATTTCAGGAAGCTGCTCGTTTCGCACTCCGTTGTTATGGACATCGCGATAGACGCCCACAATTTGCCATTCGACAGGCGGGCCGGGACTTCCGGAGCCGGGAATCAATTGGCTGACGATGAGATGCTGGGCGAGGGGATCCAAGTTCGAGAAATATCTGTTCGCGAAGGCTTGATTTACGACGGCAACCGGCAAACCGCCGGGAGCGTCCTGCTCAGTGAAGAATCGTCCTTTGACGAGATGAATCCCGAAGGTGCGGAAATAATCAGGAGTAACCATGTTGAAGCCCGCGCTGAGATGCGTCGACGAAGCAGCAGGAGGCTGCCCAGCAATGGTGAAAGGCAGATTGAAACTGGCGCCGGCGATGGGTCTTCCGGTCGAGGCGGAGGCGGAAGAGATGGCGGGGAGAGCGGCGATCCTCTCCAGCATGCTGCGATAAAACGTGGTGGCTTGGCCGGCATCGGGAAAGCGGTTCTGAGGCAGAGGCAAATCAAAAGTGAGAATGTGATCAGGCTGAAAGCCGAGATTGGCTTGAGTCAGATTCCAATAACTGTGAACGAGGAGTCCCGCGCCCGACAGAAGAGATAACGCCAGGGCAAATTCAAGAATAACCAGGGTGTGGCGCAGGCGGTTACGACCGGCGCCAGCGCCGGAACGCCCTCCGTCCTTGAGAGTTTCAGCAGGATTGAGCCGGGAGCCCTGCCAAGTGGGAGCGCAGCCGCAAAGTACCGCGGCAAACAGCGTCGCCGCCAGGCTGAAAAGCAGCACGGGCAAACTGAGGCGCACGTCGGCTTCGGTGGGTATGGAATATTGCGGCAGGAGCACGAGAATCACTTTGAGCAAAATCGCGGCAAGGGCAACACCGAAAGCGCCACCCACAAAGGCAAGAATCAGGCTTTCCGAGAGGAATTGAGAAATGAGTTGTAATCGCGTTGCACCGAGGGAAGCCCGAAGGGCAACCTCTCTTTGACGAACCGTGCCGCGGGCGAGGAGGAGGTTAGCCACGTTCACGCAGGCGATCAATAAAACCAGGCCAACAGCGCCCAGCAGCAGCCAAAGATTCTTGATCCGGCTCAACGGAGAGCCGTACACCGTCGTTGGCGTCGCAGCAGCCGGCATGCCCGACCGCTTTGAGTCCCACCTTTTCGTTCCGCTTTCCCTCAAGCCGGACCAAATCAACCGTGACAACCGTTGGCTCACTTTGATTGGTCGCCTCAAGCCGGGCGTTACTTTGCAACGAGCCAATGCCGATATGGAATCTGTCGCCCAGCGCATTGCCGAAACTTATCCACTCTCAAACAAAGGATGGAGCGCGACCGTTGAACCTCTGCAAAATGACTTCACCAGCCCTAAAACCAGAGTTGCTGACCGAGGATGTGGGTATTGCCTGCGAATCGCTGTTGCCACAATTGATGGGTCATGATGACGACATGATCGCGACCCGCGGTGGCTTCTTCGGGCAGGAAATCGCGCCCCAAGAGCAACGGAATTCCCTGCACATCGAAGAACCCTGGAGACGTTATCCTGGCGCGAAGGACCTCGGGATGTTCGGAGGAAGATAGAGTGAATCTTGTGCCGCTCAAGGCAATAAGATCCTGGAAGACAGAACTTTGTCGCTTCCAATCCAGGTAATCGGCGGCGGAGACTGAGTGGCGATGCTGATTGAATTTCGACCACACCATCACCAACTGCTGGGGGTTCGGGTAAGGCAAAGGCGCAAGGAGAGTGGCATAGACCACGGTGAATATGGCGGTGTTGGCGCCGACGCCGAGTGCGAGAGTCAAGATGGCAAGAGCCGAGAAGGCGGGTGATTTACGGAATATGCGAAAACCGAAGCGGAAATCCCTCAAAATTCTGTCCAATGTTGGAATTGCCCGACGGTCGCGGACGGATTCTTTGGTTTGTTCGAAGCCGCCGAGTTTAAGCAATGCAGCGCGGCGCGCTTCGTCGGGAGACATACCAGCGCGGAGATTGTCTTCGATGTGGAGTTCGAGGTGACTGGTTAATTCGGCGTCGAGGCTGCGGTCCAACTGCTCCTTGTGGAACAAGGAGCGGAAGCGGATGAGCGTCGAGCGGAGCCATTTCATGAGGCCGGCTCCTTGGAAGCCAGGAACCGCGCGAGGATGGCGGTAGTCTGATGCCACTCGCTGGCTTCCCGCTGCAGTTGTTTGCGCCCTGAACGGGTGAGCTTGTAAAACTTGGCTTTGCGATTGTTGTCCGAGAGCCCCCACTCAGAAGCGATGTAACCTTCTTGTTCGAGTTTCAGCAGTGCCGGGTACAGAGTGCCGTAATTGACGGAGAGCAGGTCGCCGCTGGTTTGTTCAATGCGACGGGCGATACCGTAGCCATGCAGCGGGCCAAGAGCCTCAAGAGTCTTGAGAACCATGAGGGCGAGAGTGCCCTGCCAAACGTCTTTCTTGTCGGCCACGGATGGGCCTCCGGTCGTTCGTATGGGTACCCAATAGAAAGATGGCACAACTCCTATTGCGTTGCAATAGGAGTTTTTTCGGAGTCCGTGCCCTGCGGAAAACTAGAAGAGTAAAGTGACTACGAGAGAGCCGGGTGGTGGTCGAAGCCGCGGGAGTTGCACCAGATCTGGTCCCCTATGGCCTGGCCGTAAACGGCTTGGAGTGCGGCGCGGGGGACGCGGCGGAGTTCGGCGACCGTGGCGACGCCGCGTTGACGCAGGTCCGCCGCATCAAAATGGTTGATGCCGAGGAAGGCTTCGATTGGCGACGCGGCGAGAAAAGAGGTTTCGCTGCCGGGAGCGACGATCCGGAGGCCAGAGGGATGATTGAAGCGGGAGGCAATAGTAGCTACAACTTTTGACCTCGCGGCGCCCAGGCTAACACTCAGCCCAGCGAACTTTAGAATTTCCAATTGCATGCGGCGAAGGGCGCCTGGGAAGTCGCCAATCAGATGCGTGGTACCAAAAAAATTTGCATAGAAACCGCGATCGGAGTCTTGATCCACGGCAATGGCGAAGGTAGCGAGGATAGCGCGAGCGCACTCGACAGATCCCCAATGCTGGCGGCTCCGAGGAACTGGAGCATCGAAGCGCACATGGACGATATGCGGCATGCCGGAGGCGGACCCGACGCGTTTCGTTTGCTTCAGTAGAGTAGCGACAGACTTGAAGGCGCGGTTGATAGCACGAGTCCATCGTGGCAACGGACTGCTGGGCAGTACGAGACAGTTTTGCGTGGCGGCCATAGCATGTCCTTTATTCGCAATGGGCGGATTTCTAGCGGCATATTTAACAGGTGGCGTGCGGCTCGTGAGAGCCCAAAGGCAATGGAACCGGCGCCACCTGTTTCCCGTTTCCTCTACCGTGGAGCAGTATAGCGAATAAAAAGCGAAAGTCAAGCAGGAGAATCCAAGAATCTTTGGCGACGGCCGAAGCACCGCGAAAGAGCGTTTGACTGAGCGCGTCTCCCCGGTAGCTAAACGGCGTTTAGCGAACTATAAAAAATCGCGTCAATTGCCATCACTTTGCGTTCGAGAGAAGAGCTGCGGTGGTGCGTAGACGATGAGCTTCTCCAGGCTAACGGCCGCAAGGCTAGAAGATTTTTCGGAAAGTCCAGAACAGGAAACCGGAAAGCATCATAGCGATGGGCAAGGTGAGAACCCAGGCCATCATCAGGTTGCGAACGGTTGCCCATTGCAAGCCGGAATGATTGGCGGCCATGGTACCGGCGACACCTTACGACAACACGTGAGTGGTACTGACGGGCAGACCGAAGGCGTCCGCGGCGCCAATGGTAGCCATGGCAGTGATTTCCGCGGCGGCGCCTTGCGCGTAAGTGAGATGATTCTTGCCGATTTTTTCGCCGACCGTGATGACGATGCGCTTCCAGCCGACCATGGTGCCCAATCCGAGCGCAATGGCGACCGCCACTTTGACCCACAACGGGATGAAGCGAGTGGCGCGGAGTTATACGAAACGGGTGTTATTACGAGGTGAAAGTTGCGTACCGGTTTGTTCACATGGATGAAAAAAACGTGTTGTTGACAATGGGAGGATCACACGGCAAGTTGGTGGCGTCTCGCGATTCTAGCCTTAGCTGTTTTCTTTGAGGTCCTACCTGAAAAAGTCTTTTCCGGAGGTGTAATCATGCCTGCAAGCTCCTCAAATCACTACGACTGCATCGTGATTGGATCCGGACAGGGAGGCACGCCGCTGTGTCAGGCGCTGGCGGGAGCAAGCATGCGGACCGCGCTGATTGAGCGCGAGCACGTCGGAGGGACCTGCATCAACGAAGGCTGTACGCCGACCAAAACGATGGTGGCCAGTGCGCGCGTGGCATACCTGGCACGGCGTGGCGCGGACTATGGCGTGCACGCTGGCGAAATCAGAATAAACATTACCAAAGTGCGCCAGCGTAAACAGGCGATTGTGGACAGCTTCCGCAGTGGCAGCCAAAGCAAAATCGAGAAAACGAACAATCTGGACTTGATTTTTGGCGAAGCGGAATTCACCGGCGCCAAGGTTATCCGCGTTCGCAAGAAAGAAGGCGCGGAACTTGCACTCTCGGCCGAGAAGTTTTTTATTAATGCGGGATGTCGTCCTGCGGTGCCAAAGCTCCACGGACTGAACGCCGTTCCCTATTTGAACAGCACCAGCATCATGGAACTCGATTCGGTACCGGAACACTTGCTGGTGCTTGGCGGCGGCTATGTGGGCCTGGAGTTCGGCCAGATGTTTCGCAGGTTCGGCAGCCGCGTCACGATTGTGCAGTCAGGCAAGCAATTGCTGGGCGGCGAAGATGGCGATGTCGGGGAAGCAGTCTTAAAGATATTTCGCGAAGACGGCGTCGACGTGCTATTGAACTCGAGAGCTGTGGCCGTTGCGAAGTCCGCGGACGGGATTGCTCTAAGTGTCGAGAATGCGGGCATGTCGCAAACCATTTCGGGCTCGCATCTTCTCGTGGCCACCGGGCGCGTTCCCAATACGGATACTCTAAATACTAAAGCGGCAGGAATCGCGACCGATGCGCGCGGATTTATTCAAGTGAACGAGCGCCTCGAAACCAGTGTGGCAGGGGTTTTGGCAATCGGCGACATCAAGGGGGGCCCTGCCTTCACGCATATTTCCTACGACGATTTTCGCGTTATTCGAGCCAACGTCATTGAAAAGGGAAAAGCCTCCATCGCAGGACGACTGATCCCGTACACGGTCTTCATCGATCCGCAACTCGGCCGTGTGGGCTTGACGGAATCCGAAGTCCGCGCGGCCGGAAGGAAAATCCGCGTGGCGAAAATGCCGATGAATTACGTTGCTCGCGCTCTGGAGTTGGACGAGTCGCGGGGCTTCATGAAGGTGATCGTGGATGCCGACAGCTCGCAAATACTGGGAGCCGCGATTCTCGGAATCGAAGGCGGCGAAATCATGGCGCAAATTCAGCTGGCGATGATGGGCAAACTCCCATATACGGTATTGAAAGATGCCGTGTTCGCGCACCCTACGCTGGCGGAATCGCTGAACAACCTATTTAGCCACTTTCAGGGCTAAGCTGGAAGCGACGCAGCGGTCTGGGCAACCGCAAAAAGAAGAGTAGAGTTGTGCCACTTTCCATTTTCCGGCGGACGGGATCATTGTTGAGTAATACGTGCCGTCTGCACTTGGCTCCGATTCCGCTCAGTATTATTGCCTTTAAAAAACTCGCCCTAGCTGGAAGTACAGCTTGCGGTGTCCGGAATCGCCATAGCTTCCGCCGATGACAAGCGGTCCGAAAGCCGTTTCGGCGAGTACGCCCGCACTGAAGTCATTCGGGAATCCGCTTTGCGCCTGGAAACCGTACATCTTGGCGAACTCATACGATGCAATCGCATAGATTTTTTTACCTAGAAACGGTGGAAGGGTGAAGAGGTCGTGTAGATAGCCCAACCGGAAAAGGTAATACTGATTGCCGAAAAGCTCATTTGTTCCGTAAGCGCCGAGGCGAAGCGGTCCACCCAGGAAAAATTGTGGGACTGGTCCAGTTTCGTGCGAACTGAATGTGGTGCCGCCTTGCGCGGTGACGAAAATGGAGGCCGGAGTGGTGATTGGCTGGAAAAATTGTACCTGACCTTCCATCGTCGGAAAACCTTCCGGCGCACCAGGGCTGGTGTCGTACCAGCGAAAAGTTGTCTCCGCGGTATAGCCGCGACGGGGAATGATTGGATCGTCGCCGTGGTCGACAAGAAAATGCAGCTTGGCATTTCCGGTGCGCCCGGAAATGGAGGGGAATTGCGGCTGGCCTAAACGAACGCGCGCGTCCAGATCACCGACCTCGTATCCCAAACGGATTTCGCTAAAGCGGCTGAATCCGTATCCCACATCGGCGCCGATGCTTGCGTCATTTCGTCCGTAAATGACCAGCGGGTCGGAACGCCGGTAAATCTTAAATTGCGTGTAACTTTCCGACGCGCGCGGCGCGACGAACCATTTGCTGGAACTGGCGAAAGGTTTATAGAGCTCGCTTGCAACGCCGTAGGTATTTCCAAAGCGAGCGTCAGTGCGCCACTCAGAGCGATATCCGGCGATATCCATCAGTGTGAGGCGCACGGCTTGGGTGTAGGTGACGTCGGCGGTTTCCGAGCCGTCTACTTCCGATGCGAATTGCAGCAGCGGCGGAGCGTAGCTTTTTTCGTGAACCTGGATGAGCAATCCGGTACGCGTGTCCTCCAAGGTCTCACGGTAGCCAACCGCATCAAATTTGCCGGTGCCGGTCAAACGAGTCAACATTGCTTCTAGAGTTTTTGTGTCTAGCGGCTTCCCAATAAGCGGTTGCAAAAAATCTTCAATACGCTTGGCTGCTTCCGGGTTGGTTCCTTCCACGCGAAGGAATTGTGGAGCTAAAACCGCGCTCAGGCGCCGTGAATCGCGCTCTTTCAGGTAGCTCTGCCAGTCTGCATCGCCGAGCGCGAAAGGTTCTAGCACGCGGGACTTCGCCTCGGTCGCCTGGCGGCCGACGCCAATGATCGTTTGCGATTTTTCGTAGTCGAGCGAACTATAGGCGTGCAAGTCCACATTCACGACCAGATCGGCGCCGGCAAGGCCGCGAATTTCGTTTTCGCGCACGATTACGTCAACCGAGCGCCCCAGCACGCTGAAGAAGGATTGAATTTCGTCGGGCTTCGCCGGCGAAACTTCCAGATGAATCGCGATTACCACGTCGGCGCCCATCGCGCGCACCACGTCAGTGGGGAGATTGCCCACCAGCCCGCCGTCCACCAGAACCTGATCACCCTTGCGGACCGGGCTAAAGAGTCCGGGAATTGACATGGTGGCGCGCATCGCGAGTGGCAGGCTGCCGTCCCTGAAAACGACTTCTTTGCCGGTCACCAGATCGGTGGCGACGCAGCGATAAGGAATGGGCAAATCATCGAAGGACTTTAAGTTTGCGTAGGGCAATGTTTCACGATCGATTAGTAAATTTATTTGATGACCGGCATTCAAACCGGCCGGCAGCGACAATCCCTTTTTCAGGCCGATCTGGATGAAGGTCGGATAATCGCGATCATCTTGCTTCCGGCGGTAGGACAAATCTTCGTAGCGAGTTTGGCCGCCGATGATGATGTCCCAATTCTGCCGTTCGACAATTTCCTGAAGCTCCTTCGGCGTTTTCCCCGTCGCGTAGAGGCCTCCTACCAAGCCTCCCATGCTGGTCCCGGCGATGTAGTCGATCGGAATATGATGCTCTTCGAACCATTGCAAGACTCCGATGTGCGCCAGACCGAGCGCACCGCCACCCTCAAGTGCAACTCCAATTTTGGCGCGCGGCTGTTTCGTCTGTTTGGCCCGATTTGCGGATCTTGCGGGGTCTTGTTGCCCTGACACAAGCGTGGGTAAAAGAATTAGCAACAACATCGCAGGAACGACATGCAAGATCCGAATCATTGGGCCTCCCAGAAGCTTTGGGGAATTGTGGCAGTGCAGCGGTGGAACGCGGGTTAATTTTACTGATAATCGTGGAGTTAGCTTTTTTTATTTCCCGGCGGCCTGAGGATCTCTTGGAACGCTTTGCGTTGGCCACTGTATTCGGGAAGGCTGCGCTCGCCATGGCGCGGAGAATTCTTCTATCCTTGTAAGATTAGGGATGGCGGAGGTAAAACCTCGATGGACGATACAAACAATTTGGATACGTTGCATCACACGGCGATCCGTGTGAAGGACGTCAAGGAAACTGTCGCCTGGTACACACGGCGATTCCGCTGCAAGGTGGAATATCAAGACGCGACTTGGGCGATGCTGGCGTTTGAAAACGTGCGTTTAGCGTTTGTGATCGCTGGACAACACCCGCCGCACATCGCGATCCTGGGCGATCCTTTTGGTGAACCGACCATTCATCGTGACGGAACCAGTTCGGTGTACGTGAAGGATCCCAACGGCAACAACGTGGAGATTATGGCGGAGGCGCCGGAAACGGCGCCTGCCTCGAAATCCTGATCGATTTTCCGCGGCCTACGGTAATTTCACTCCGTCCTTGACGGTCTTTTTTTCCTTGGCGATTGCCAGCAGCGATGGATAGAACTGCACGAAGGAATGTTCGACCGCGGCATTCTGGTCGTGGCACTTCCAGCAATCGTTTTTCCCGGGCGATGTGGCGGCACTGGATTTTTGCTCGGCATCGAATCCGAAGTAGGCCCATTTGTCCGGAAACCGCGAAGCATCTTTCACCTCGACATCCAGGCCCATTAGTTCCGTTTGAAAATGGCCGTGTTGGTTGATTGACCCTTTCGATTGCGAACCGTACATCTCCAGCACGAACACGGTTTTCTCCGGCCAGTTGCCGTGCTGCAGGAAATAGTCGTAGTCAGCGGGCGGAACAAACACGTTGGTGAACATCAGGTGATCCTGGTCGGAAGAAGCGCTTTCCGAATAACTCATTCCGTAACCGGAGGAAAGAAAGACCCACTTGCGATACTCTTCGGGTCGGACCAGTTTGCCGTCAGCGGTGAACTTGGGAGTTGCGACGGGCTCGGCAGCGCGTGCCGCGGAAACGCGGGGAGTTCTTTCAATCGCTAAAATCGCCAGCGCTGCGACTAAAACAGCCAGGCACAAGGATCGGGGCATAACGCCTCCCTAGAGTGAATCGGCGACTGCGATTGTCGCCAACTTTACGCTCAAGCGTATAGAACAAAACAAACACGGGAACAAGGACTAAAAAGGATACAGCTGGGAGTGAAAAAAGGACCGGAACTTGCCGGGAGTCTGGCCAGTGCATGATTTGAAAACACGGCCAAGGTGGCTTTGGTCGGCGAAACCAACGTCGCCAGCCAGGGTTGCCAAATCGCTCCAGCCGCTTGCCAATGCCCGGCAGGCGTATTGAACCCTGAGCCGATTCATGAACTCGCCCATGGTGCAACCGTAATGTTTGCGAAAAACACGGGAAAGATGAATGGGATGCACACCGATTTGCGCCGCTATTTCTTCCAGTGTCAGAGCTTCCCGGTAAGACTCATGCAGCAATTCGAATGCCCGATCCAGCCAGGCCGGGCGCGACTTTTCTTCGCCCATGTGCGGGCCGGTGACCCGTTCCAGCATATCGCCGCATGCTTCTTCAAGCTGCAGCGCATCTAGTGTTTCGCTGGCGAACGACCGATAAAGCCGGAGTCCCAGCCATGTCACTTCCGATCCGCAAAGGTCCGGTACAAAACGCGGAGCGGTCAACAGCGGCCGGGTACGATTCAGGTAGGTTTCCCGCAATTCAATACAAAACATTCTGGAGCCGCACGCGCCGACTTCATCGGAGTGAGTGAGCGCCGGAGGATGAAAGCCCATGGTGAACGGGTCGTATTCGGCGGCACGGTGCGCGCATTTTTCTGCATAGCTGCCGGCAAGCAGCAGGCTGAAATAGGCCGATTCGTGAGTATGACGGGGAAGTTTGCGGCCATAAGCGTGGGCAACTTCCGTTAGAACGACGCCTCCTTGTTCGAATCGCCGTTGTGTTGCGCCGTAAAACTTCCCAGTTTGTAAAGAATCGCTCATCGCTGTTGATCGCCGGACTGCGCTTTAGTCGGCTCTTGCCTTAGACGCAGCCGCTAAGGAATATGTTCAGCCGCTTCGGCATCCGCTGTCTGGCCAAATGCTGCGTTGGCTTCCCCTTCGGGGCGCTCCAGTCGATTCGCCAATCCCACGCCAAACAGAACCAGAGCGCCGCCGGCGATCTGGTATACGGTTAAGGGTTCGCCCAGCAGCACTGCGGCCAGCACCGCGGTCAGTGGACCCTGCGACAACAAGCTGACCGATGTCACCGTGGCGGGGAGGTGCCCTAGGGCGTAGGTTAGCGCCAAGTATCCACCAAGTTGCGAGACCAAACCAAGGCCCAGCAACGCCAAAAACGCGTGCCGGCCTGGAATCCCCAATGGCACGCGCAGAATCAAGGTAAACACAAACATAAAAATGGTGCTGGAAAGAATCGCCAGACGAAGAAATCGCAGCGTGCTGGTATGCGCGCGAACCTGTTCTGTTGCCAGAAGATATACCGCGAAACACGCCGCAGCCGAGAGGGCCATGGCATCGCCCAATCCAAACTTGGCGTGCCTGGACAGATCGGCGCCCAGAATGACCAGCGACCCCGCAACCGCCAGCGCCAGGCCAATCCAGAACGAATATGCGGGGCGTCGCCGGAAAACCAGCCAGGTTAAGAGTCCCACTACGATAGGGGTGTTATTGCCGAGCAGCGTAGCATTCGCGGCATTGGTTTGCAGGATGGAGGTGTTGTAAAGGGCGAGGTCGAGCGCAAAGAAAAGTCCGCCCACCGTGATGATCGCGTAACTGCGCGCGCTAAGCTTGCGGCGTTGTCCCGGCAGCACCCAGGTAGGCAGCAGTACAATCGCGGGAATCAGCAAACGATAAAAAGCCGATGCGGGCCCGGGCATTGCAGTCCAGCGAACGAAAATCGCTGACCAAGCGATACATAGGATTCCGGCGACGAGCGCGGCGTACGGCCACGTTTTGCTGGGTGCGGATTTTTGCATGAAGTTTTCGTTGGGACCCGGAAATGGCCCGAACACCGTTTGTGTGAGCGTTGCTTCTCATGAAAGTATCGCACGTAAGTTGCATCAAGCACCGCAGCCAAATTGGAATTAAGTGAAGATGTCAGGACTAGCGCGCGGCCAGAAGATCCGCATATTCAGGATGCTTTTGCATGAACGCGGCGGTATAGGGGCAGCGTGGCTCGACTTGAAGGTTCGCTGACCGCGCAAAGTTGAGCGCCGCTCGAGTCATACATGCCGCCAAGCCGCGGCCCCGAAGCGGTGACGGCACCTCGGTGTGATAAATCACAATTTTTCCGGCAGATCGCTGGTAATCGATGACACAGAGGAGAATACCAACGCGCAGTTCGAAACGCTGGCCCGCGACATTATGCCAAACGTCTGATGAGCCTGCTTTCTCGCCGTTTGTCATGTCGCCAATCTTTTTATGTGGACGCGCTTTTTGCTTCGAGCGTGCAGGGAGTTACTCCTTTTTTCCCTTCGGCAACGTTTGCGAAAACAACCGCGCCAGTTCAGCGTGCTCCATTACCACCGCGGGGTCGCGCTGAATCGCGGCGAAATATTGCTTTTGAAAAGTGTCGCCGCTTTCCGTAGGTGTAAACATTTTTCGTGCCAGATCGAATGCCGTATTGGCGTCCGAAGGGCCGACGGGAGCTTTTCCGGTAAGCGCTTCGTCCAGGCGAACCACGAACTCCGAAATATTGTGCAGCCAGCTGAACTGCGAATCGTCTACCACCAGGCGGAAAAGCTCGCCGACGTTTACAACGCCGTGCTCACGCTCGTAGTCGCGCCGTTCCATTTCGAGCAGCGCTTTGTGCAGGCGCAGCAACGCGCCACGAAGCGCCACCATCTTTTCCCGCGCGCTGGGATCGTCGCCTTCGCGATGCAGCGCATTTGGAGATCCCGAGGTCATTTTTATTTGTGATACCGTTGCTCGCCAACCGGAAGCGCGATTGGCAAACGGTTGCCCGCCGGCGGCAACGGGCAAGTTGCGTACGGGGTGTAGGCGCAGGGCGGATTTTCCAAGTGATTGAAGTCCAGCAATAGTTCGCCAGGCTGACTTAATTCGTGATCCGGGAAAGTGGTGTATAGAAACCGGCAAGCAGGGTAAGTCGTTTCCGTGCTGGTGGCGTCTCGCAAAATGAAAAATAATTTCGGTACGTTTGGATCTTCCAGTACCGGCTCCAGACGGAACGTTTTGCCTTGTAGCGTGAATTCCGCGACTCCGGGCACGGGCAGCGAGTAGCTTTTGCCAACTAGTCTCGCCAGCAAAACACTTTTCGGTGGAACGTATGGCGTCCACTTTGCCATCACACGGTAGGCGGAGTCCGGTTCATACCATTTCAGCGAATGAAATCCGATCAGAGACGGTGACTTGGAGTCCTTGATACGCACCGCAAAATCATCGCCGCGGCGAATCACGTAGAGATTCAAAGTCTGAAAAGTCACCCGAGAATTCAGTTTGTCTTTGTCCTGGTCCGCGCGTAAAACCTGTTCCTTCGGCGGTGCTCCGTCGATGCGCAATCCGGCGGGGAAACCTTCTTTGGGCGGCAGAATCGTGACGCTATTATTTTCTAACTTCACAATCGCCAGGTGCGCGGGCGCGGTATTGGGGAGATGAATCTTGTTATCCTGGGCTGAGCCAATCGGCGTTTCGCCTGGCTGCAGCCATTCCAAACCAATCAAGGACAACCATCCGTCAGGTTTTTGTAGCTCCACCGCATGCTGCGTGCGCCAGGCAAGTTCTTCGGTTCGCGAGTATTGTTGCGCAGCCGTTGCAAGCGGAGGCAGCGGCGTCAGCGCCAGAGCGCTAGCCAGTACAAAATGGTAGCTGCGGAAGTTCATAAAAAATTATAACGTGAATTGCCTGTTTTAATGAAAGTTCCACTTTGTCCACCGAAAATTGAAAAAACGCTTGCTGCACTGCGTTCCGCGAAGTCATAGAGGAGCCAAAATTGCCATGAAAATTATTCTGATCGGTGCCAGCGGCACTTTAGGAAAAGCGGTGGCGGCCGAACTCTCGCAGCGCCACGAACTGATCAAAGTTGGGCGAAAAACCGGCGACTTGCAGGCGGATATGCGGGAAATAAAAAGTCTGCGAAGTGTTTTTCAAAAGACCGGAAAAGTGGATGCCATCGTTTGTACTGCAGGAAGTGTCCATTTCGGTCCGTGGCTCGAATTGACGCCGGAGAAGTTCGACATCGGCCTGCGTGACAAATTGATGGGCCAAGTCAACGTGGTCCTTGCCGGCCAGGAATTTCTCACAGACGGCGGGTCTTTCACCTTGACCAGCGGAATTTTGAGCCAGGACCCGATTCAATATGGAGCTGCCGCTTCGTTGGTGAATGGCGCGCTAGAAAGTTTTGTTCCCGCGGCGGCAATCGAATTGCCCCGTGGTTTGCGTATCAACGTTGTAAGTCCGACTGTGATCCAGGAATCGATGGAGTTGTTCGGGCCCTATTTCCGCGGATTCAAAGCCATACCCGCCAGCGCCGCTGCCCTTGCATATAGCAAGAGTGTCGAAGGCAAGCAGACCGGTCAGATTTACAAAGTTTAGTGACCAAGCATTGCAGGTTGCTAGCGCTTCACGTCGCCGGCCGCGCGGCCCTCAGTTGACGCCCGAGGGTGCGAATTCATTTCTTTCCGGTTGAACCGACACTGAGATTGTTGGTGACCGAAAAGACGTTCGGCACGCCGTTCGCCCTGAGGTTCGCGAGATTTTTGTCTGATTCAGAATCCACGACGCCCTCCAGTGTCACGTGTCCGTTATTCACAATGATGTGGATGGACGGCACCGCTGACCATCCATATCGCGACAATACAGTATCTCCGTAAATTGCCCGGAAAACAGCGTGGCGCAGCTGGTCGTCCATCGGAGAAGTCGGCAACACTTGTATTTGATTATCAACAGCCGACACCCCTTCGATTCCCTTCACAACGTTCTCCGCATCGCTCTTTAGCGTTGGGCGAACTACCTGCCCGAACAAAGTCACCTTATCGCCGTCCACTTTATAGAGCAGGTTATCGAAAACCGAGTAATAGGGAAGGAGCAGCAGCTGATGCCGAACCTCTTTAAGCAGATTCTCGTGTATTTTCTTCTCGTTGCGCGGCACCGGCTCGTTTTGTTGTGTGGCCAAAATCGCCGCCGGAAAAGTTAGAATTGCAAGCGCAAGAACCCAGGGTCCGATGAGACGCATCGTGTTTTGCATGAAGTTCTCCTTTGTGCGCGGGCAGTACATCAAGTATAGGTCAGCGCCGAAAAGGGAAGGAATACCCTTGACCATCGGCACGGTTTCCGGTCAGCCGCCGCTTTTGTCTGCCCTTTAGCCGGCCCCTTTAGCCGGCGATGATGGACAGTTGCCGGCGATGATAGGATAAGTCAGACCCAACGGAGAGCTGCGTTGCGGATTGCATCTCGAGTTTCCAGGAGAAAAGTTCGTTGCTAGTGATCGCTCATCGCGGCGCTTCCGGTTACGCTCCCGAAAACACGTTTGCCGCTTTTCGCAGGGCTCTCGCCATGGGAGCCGGGTTCATCGAGACCGACTTGCAGTTATCGCGAGACGCGCGATTCGTAGCCATTCACGATGCAACGGTGAACCGCACGACCAACGGACAAGGCGCGGTGCATGATTTAACGCTCGCTGAACTCCGCCGCTTGGATGCCGGCTCCTGGTTTGGCAGCGAGTTTGCCGGCGAACGAATCCCAACCATCGAAGAAGTGCTCGAGTTTGCGAAAAAGCACGACGTGGTTTTTTATTTGGAGCTGAAACCCTCGGGATCTTGGGGCGGCGAACACGCGTTGATCAGTGCGCTACGCGAATCCGGAGAAGTTGCGCGTACCGTGGTCATTTCGTTCGATCCCGTGATTCTCACCGGCGTTCGAAAAATCGAGCCGACGCTGATGACCGGATTGCTGTTCGATGGGAACATCACGGCGCCGCTTGACAAGGCCATTGAAATTGGCGCGCGGCAAATTGTCGTGCGCGGCGACCTGGTCACTCCCCGGCTGCTCAAGGAAGCTCGCGAACGCGATTTGCAACTCGTATGCTGGACGGTGAACCATCCTGCGCACATGCGCCTGCTCGCCGAAGCCGGCGTTGACGGTATCATTTCGGATTACCCTGACCGGCTGCTGGAGCTTGCCCGCAGCAAAGACGCCGCTGCTAATCGCTAACAGGCGTAAAGCAATCTGACCTATCGCTTGCTGAACAGCGCTGCCAGCTCTGCCACCGATAATTCTTCCGCGCGCGCTGCTGGCGCATGGCCTAGCTCCCGCAAAATTGCTTTCACTTTCGAAGGGTCGCAAACTTTACGCAAATTGTTGACCAGCGTTTTTCGCTTTTGTGCAAAACACAGTTTTACGAAATCCATGAACTCGGAGTCGCTGGAAATGTCCAATCCGGTGTTCTCTCCTGGCAGCTTCAGCGACACCAGCGCTGAATGAACTTCCGGCGGCGGACGAAACGCTTCCGGCGGAATCTTCAGCGCAATAGACGGCTTCGAAAAATATTGCGTCAGCACGGCAAGATAGCCATAGTCGCGAGTTCGCCGTTGCGCGACCAGGCGCAACGCGACTTCCAGCTGAATTACGACATGGATTTCATCGATCAAGTCTGCGTATTCGAAAAAACGATGCAGGATGGGCGAAGTAATGTAATACGGCAGATTTCCGTAGAGCCGGATGCGGCGTCCATTCCCAATCGCGGCAAGGTCGGCTTCCAGCACATCGCCGGGGACGACGGTCAAATTGGGAAATTTCGCCGTGAGCTTTTGCAATCGCGCGGCCAGTGGCGGGTCCAGCTCCACGGCGTAAACCGGAGCGCCGGAAGCCGCAAGATACTCCGTCATCTCGCCGTGCCCGGCGCCGATTTCAATCCAGCAATAGGGCTTCGCTGAAGCTTCTCTGCGTTCGCGCGCATCCAGGGAAACGTGAATGGCCCGCGCAATCTCCTCGCGCCACCACGCATCGTGCAAGAAATGTTGCCCCAGCCTTTGCCGCGTCATCGGTTCGCAAGTGTAGCAGGCTAATCCAGCTTCTCGTCGCGCAAGGGCAGTCTCAATCCTTCCACAATTTGCATGGCCGCTTCCCGCGGCGATTGCTGGGTCGTATCTACGCGGATCTGCGGTTCGGGCATTGCCGGAGAGGCAAATGCGCCGCCTTCCCGCAGTCGCCGATAGTCGGCTACCGACAGCATTTTCTTGTAGGCCCGCCGTTCCAGTGTGTCCATCCGCTTTTCGATTGCCGACTCCTCGCAGAACATTTCGACAAATTCGACGCTGCCGTGATGCTCCGCCACCACGTCCACCGTTTCTTCCAGAAAACTCTGCCGCACCGTGTTTTCAGGATTAAAAGTGAAAATCAGTCCCGGACATTCGCTGGCTGCGGCAGCTTCGAATACCGAAAGCCAGATCTCTTCTCGCAATTCGATGAATTCCTTGCTGCCGAATGGAAATACCGCCAGCAGCAGGTCCACCGTCAGGTGGTTGTGAAATAGTTTCCAGCCGGTCAACTCCGCGACCTCTTTGGCGACCGTGAGTTTTCCGCTGGCCGGGAGTCCCCATAAAAATAGCAATCTCATCTTGCGCCGCGCTCCTTCCGGATTTTTGATGCGCGTAAATCTGCGGTAAACTTGACGCGTCCCCGCCGCTTCGGTAGCGTACAAGAATTGCGAATAAAATGATGAGAATCCTCTTCGTGGCGTCCGAAGGTTTGCCTTTTTCGAAGACTGGGGGTCTCGCCGATGTGATCGAGGCTCTTCCCAAGGCGCTGGTAGCCCGTGGCCATGAAGTCGCCGTCGTGCTTCCTCGTTACCGGGGAATTCAGGCTGCCGCTGCCATCATTCCTAGTTTGACGGTTCCCATAGGCAACCGGCTGCGATTTCCCGCCATCGTCGATGGCGCCATGCTGAATGGCGTGCGTTATTTTTTTGTGGACGATCCCGCATACTTCGATCGCGAAGGGATTTACGGAGGCGCCTCCGGCGATTATCCCGACAATCCCGAACGCTACAACGAACTGTGCCGCGCCGCTATTGAAATCGCCAAGCATGTCTGGCCCGCCGATGTCTTCCATTGTCACGACTGGCAGGCTGCGCTTCTTCCCGTTCTTTTGCGAACCGTTTATGGCGATGATCCGGTGGTCAGGGATTTGCCGGTAGTGTTCACGATTCACAATATGGGTTACCACGGACATTTCCGCCGCGACGTCCTGGCGCGCATCGGAATTCCCGATGCCCTCTTCCATCCCGGCGCATTAGAATTTTTTGGCGACGTGAATTTGCTCAAGGGCGGTCTGGTTTTTTCCGACTATTTGACGACGGTTAGCCCCCGTTATGCGACCGAAATCCAGACTCCCGAATACGGCTATGGTTTGGATGGGGTAGTGCGCGGCCGCGGTGATCGCGTGGTCGGAATTCTGAATGGTGTGGACTATACCGCGTGGAATCCCGCCAAGGACTCTTTCATTTCTGCAAAATATTCGGCGAAAGATCTTGCGGGCAAACAAGTCTGTAAACAGGATTTGCTGCGGACTTTCGGACTGTCCAGTGATAATCCGCACCGTGCCTTGCTGGGAATCGTTTCTCGTTTCGCCGATCAGAAAGGATTCGATCTGATTGCGGATCGCGCCCACGAAGTGCTGCGTGAAGATGTGATGATGGTGGTGCTCGGCAGCGGCGAACGCCGCTATGAAGATTTATTCCGCGCGCTGGCGAAGGCGTATCCCGGCCGCGTCGGTTTCAAATTCGCGTACGATAATCCGCTGGCTCACAAAATTGAAGCCGGCGCCGACATTTTTCTGATGCCTTCGCGCTATGAGCCCTGTGGGCTCAATCAGATTTATAGCCTGAAGTATGGTACCGTCCCAGTGGTGCGCGCCACGGGTGGCCTCGACGACACCGTGGAAAATTTCGATGTCGAGCATGGGACCGGCACGGGATTTAAATTTTCTGAATACAGCGGCGCGGCGTTTTTGTACGCCGTCAAGCAGGCCTTGCAATATTACGCCGATGAACGCATCTGGAAACGCATTCAATTGAACGGCATGATCAAGGATTTTTCGTGGAAGGCTCCGGCGGCTGAATACGCCAAGATCTATGAAGCGGCGCGAGCGGTCCGCGGATTGGCGTTACCGGCACGAAACCAAATACCTGTTGCAACATCTAATTAGGAGAGAAGGAGACAGCGGGAAGCCGATTTCGGGTTTCAGGAATGTTTGCAGTCCCTGAAATGAAAGGTATGCCGCTGAAAGCAAACAACATGGCAGATAACAACATTCTCACGGTGAACGACGGAAACTTCGAAGCCGAAGTCCTGACGGCGAGCAGCGCGCAGCCGGTTCTGGTCGATTTTTGGGCGGAATGGTGCCGCCCCTGTCACATGCTGGCGCCCACGGTCGCCGAAGTCGCGCACGATTACGCGGGAAAACTGAAAGTGACCAAACTCAATGTAGACGAGGCCATGAACTCGGCTGGCCGCTACAACATCCGCGGCATCCCGACGTTGCTAATCTTCAAGAACGGCCAGATGGTCGAACAGATCGTCGGCGCCGTGCCCAAGGATCAGATCACCAAAGCTATTGACCGCCACGTCGGCTGAGGGCAGCAGTGTCCATTCGGCGCGCAAGCCTGCCTTGGTTGCGCGCTTTTTCTTGCGAATCCCTGAATTTTGTGACGCGCTAGGAAATGCTTGCGCTTTCTGGCATCGTGGCTGGACGAAAATTCTCAGTTTTCGTCGCGTAACGGAGTTCGCTCGACCTTATAAATTCTTTGCCCGGGTCGTTCAAACACCATGACCAGCCCCGGATAATCTGGCGGGATACGAAAACCGGAAATCGTGGACTGCACATCCAGAATGTGCGAAATGTGCAGTTCCTTCAATTTGGGAAGAATTTCTGCCGCCGTGGCAATATCGGGAAACACTTGCTCGCCCCACTGGCCGAATGGCTTAACGTAATTTTTATCCGAATAGTATGTGAGAACCGACCGATCGATAATAAGCAGCCGTGTAACCGAAGCGTCTTGATTCAAATAATCGAAACTCTCCACAAATGGAATGCCGGCACGCCGGCGCTGCTCCGCCCTGGCCGCCGAAAAAAATGCGGGGAAATTGGGCAATTGCGGTTTTGGGATCATGAAAAATCCGTACGAGAATGAAATGGCCAGCACGATGGCGCAAAGAATTTTGCCCCGTGTTGCCGTGAAGGAACTTACAAACCGCCAGCCAAGAACGGCGAAAATTGCGCTCATTCCGTAGAAGTGGATGAGGTACCTGGACTCCTGCATGGTTGCGAACCAAAGCAGCAACAACAGGAATGCAACCACCGCCAGTCTCCGCGCAAACAGTGCGCCCCGGGATGCGAATATGCCGAAAGGGGCAAACGCAAGCGGAGCCAGGCCGATTCCTCCGGCCCCGCTGAAATCCGCTGTGTGATAGGTCAAATTGAACGGCAACGTGAAAAAATGGATGATTCCGCGGCCGTGGCCGTTTCCGCGCCGGATATTGTAGGCGTAGAACTCGCGAATCGCGTCCGTGGGAAAATATTTGACATGCAGAAAGCGCGCAGCCCACGCCGGTGGCGGATAAATCGGGCTGCCAAGAAAAATCCAGTTCTTCAAATAGATTGGCAAGGCCACCAGGCACGCGGCCCCTGCGGCGACTGCGGCCCCTGGAATCATCCCACGGATGCTTCTTGTGTGCTCAGGGCGCCACGCAGCGCAACAGATCAATACAGGAACGGCAACCAGCGCCGGATACTTCGTGGCCATGGCCAGGCCGCAAAGAATGCCGAATGCGGCAAAGTGTTTCTTTTCGTGCGCATCAAGTCCGATCCGTATGGCTGCCAGAACGATAGCCGCGTAGATACCGTCAATGAATGCCCCGATGCTCGCGTTATAAACGGTTGGCATGGCGATCAGCAATGCGGCCACCCACCACGCTTCCTTGCAACCCAGTCCGCATCGTCGTCCCAGGGAAGCAGCGATGCCTAGAAGCAATGGGAGAGTCCAAACGGCGGAAAATCCGGCGGCGCGGTCACCGCCAAACGCGTACAGGCCCGCGAATACCATTTCCACCGTGCACGGGTAAGAAGTATTCATGTTGTCTGGAATTGGGCGAACAACACCCTCGCGCAGCCATACTTTCGAACCCACAAGGTGATATGCGACGCCGTCGACGTTCCAGTCTCCGACCGGCTCAAGTAGTCCGCTAAGAGCGGTCATCACCAGCACGACCGCAATCATTGCTGCCGGAAACACCGCTATCGGACGAGGAATGTCTAACCGGCGAAGCTTACTGATCGCCGCCATTCCGAGGCCGATCGCCAGGATGATGCCGACCGTCCATCGCGTGAACGATAAATGGCCGATAACGAATAGAACCAGGCCAAGAATTCCGAAACCGCCGATCATGACGCAAACGAATTTGGCGCGCCGAGAAAATGAATTGGGAAGCAGTTGCAAAATGGATGTTCCAAAACCAAAAGCGGCGCCAGCCACAACGATATTTGCGAAGATCGCCCGCAGCACCGGAATCCACATCGCTTAATGACTCACGGAATGCATGAAGTGTTTGAAGGTGTTTGATCCCAAAATGCGTACCGCGAAGAAAACGATGATCGTGGCGGAAATCCAGACCTCCGCCAAAACTGGCAGGAATTTTGGAAATTGTGCGGGCGGTTCGGGGCCTGAGTTTTCCCGAGCGGAGTTTGCCATGATTTCAGTGGTTGACGCGTAGTGCGGCCTTCGCAAGCTCGCCCAGAAATGGAATTGTAGCGCATACGGGCTCGGCGAGAAGAAACAAAATCGCGCCGCGCAATAACCGGCGCGCTGTGAATGTGAGCACTAGCAACAAAACTTCCAATTTCTCCCGCGCTGGTACCCTGCTGATGAATGTTTCCCGCTGGACCCTGTCGCGCTCGGTTGACACTCGCGACCGTCCTTGCTACGTTTTGCGAATTCCATGGTGAAAAGCACATCACCAAAGCGTGAACTCATTCGCTGCCGCTGGGCCTCGAATGAGTGGAATATTCCTTATCACGATACCGAGTGGGGGGTGCCGGTTCACGATGACCGGTCGCTGTTCGAAATTTTAATACTGGAGGGCGCGCAGGCCGGCCTGAGCTGGGACACCATTCTTCGCAAGCGCGAACGCTACCGCGAAGTGTTCGACAATTTCGATGCCGCGCGGATCGCGAAATACGACACGAAGAAAGTTCGCGCATTGCTTGCCGACCCTGGCATTGTGCGCAACCGGCTGAAAATCGCGGCTGCAATCAGCAATGCTCGCGCGTTTCTGGAAGTGCGGAAGGAATTCGGGAGCTTCGATAAATATATTTGGCAATTTGTCGGCGGAAAACCAAAACGCAACCAGAGGGTTGCATCTAAACACGTTCCGGCAAAAACTGCCGAGTCCGATGCGATGAGCAAGGATTTGAAAAAACGCGGTTTCCGTTTTGTGGGTTCGACGATTTGTTATGCGTTCATGCAGGCGGTGGGCATGGTCAATGACCATGCGACGACATGTTTTCGTTATCGCAGAGCGGGATGAAACAGCCTCAGCCACAATTTTGCGCATAAGGCAAAGCCCGCGGCGAAGTGCGCGGGCGCCAAAGAAATTTACTTACTATCCGGCTTGGCTTCTGGCTTGGCTTCCGGCTTTGCGTCGGGCTTCGCATCGGTTTTCGGCGCGATGGAAAGCAACTCCACTTCAAAAACCAGCGTGGATTTCGGCCCAATATCCTGTCCTGCACCGCGATCACCGTAGGCCAGGTCCGGCGGTACAACCAGTTGCCACTTGGAGCCCACCGGCATCAGCTGCAGCGCTTCGTTCCAGCCTTTGATGACTTCGCCTACGGAAAACGTAACCGGTTGGCCGCGCTTGTAGGAGCTGTCGAACTCTTTCCCGTCGATCAATGTTCCGCTGTAGTTGCAGGTCACTTTGTCGCCTGCCGTCGGCTTTGGCCCCGAGCCTTCTTTCAAGATTTTGTACTGCAAGCCGCTGGGTAGCGCGACGACGCCCTCTTTGGATTTGTTAGCCGCGAGAAATTCATCGCCCTTCTGTTTATTCTCGGTTCCAATGGCTTCGAGCTTGGCTTGCTGCTTGGCGCGCACTTCCGTGGCTAACGCAGTCAACGCGGCCTTCGCTTCTTCATCGGTCAGCAGTGATTTATTGCCGGCCATGGCGTCTCTCAGTCCGCGAGCCAAGCTGGTGGAATCCACTTCGACGCCATCTTTCTGCAAACCCTTTCCGATATTTTGGCCCAGGGCGTAGCTAGCTTTTTGCTTGGTTGTCGCCAAGGGAGTGGCTGCGGCAGCGGGACGCTTCGCCGCTGTGCCTTGTCCGGTCTTCGGAGTCGTCGACGCTTGCCCACCGGTGGTCGATTTCGGGGCTGCGGCTGGCGCTGGTTTCGCGGGAGCGCTCGTCGCGGGAGATTGTTGCGCAGCCGGCGCAGAAGTCTGTTGCGCGCGTGCGGCGTCGGCGGACGCCAAGCCGAACGCGAGGAATGTAGTCACTACAATGAATAGTTTTGTCATGGATTTATTGTCCCATTGGTTTGGCTTCTCCGCAAACCGGCTGCGGCGAGTCTTGGCGAGTCTCAAAAAAATAGGTAGTGTCCTAATTTGGTTTGGAAAAAAAGGAACAAACCGAGAATCCAAATTAGGACACCACCAAAAAATGCTCCGGCTTGCGTTGCCTTCGCTGCCATCGTAGGATTTGATTTCTTGTTCCCCCAGACAGCTCAAGCGGTTTGACGCATGCGGGAACAGTGTGGGCACGGAAAGGTATCAAGATGAAATCGGTGGTGGTGGTGGGCGCGCAGTGGGGTGATGAAGGCAAAGGCAAAGTGGTGGACTATCTTGCCGGCTCGTTCGACTACATCGTGCGCGTAGCGGGCGGGCACAACGCGGGCCACACCGTAATTATTGGCAAAGACAAGCACGTTCTGCAGCTGATTCCGTGCGGAATCTTGCGACCCGCCCAGCACGCGGTGATTGGCATGGGCGTGGTGGTCGATCCGGAAGCGCTGGTGAAAGAAATTGAGATGCTGGCGAAATCGGGAGTGGACGTGAATGGCCGGCTGCACATCAGCAATCGGGCACATTTGATTTTTCCCTATCACCGCGAACTGGATCGCGCGGCGGAAAGCGCGCGCGGCGCAAATAAAATTGGAACTACTTCGCGCGGAATTGGTCCCGCGTACGAAGACAAGATGGCGCGGCGCGGCCTGCGCATGTGCGATTTGCTGGAGCCGGCGCTGTTCCGGGAAAGAGCGGCGCGAGTAGTGGCGGAAAAAAACCGCCTGGCCAAGGGCGCGTACGGCGCGGACATTGACTTTTCCCACGAAGTGGACGAAACCCTGAAGCTCGGAGAAAAAATTCGCGGTTACATTTGCGATTCCGCGGAACTGGTGAATCGCGCACTGGACGAAGGGAAGTCGGTGCTGTTCGAGGGCGCGCAAGGAACGATGCTGGATATCGATCACGGGACGTACCCCTATGTGACGAGTTCGAGCGCGATTTCCGGCGGAGCGACGACGGGAGCGGGAGTTCCACCAACGAAGATCAAGCATGTGCTTGGGATTTCAAAGGCATATACAACGCGCGTGGGCGGCGGTCCGTTTCCGACGGAAATGCCCGATCTCGATGCGAAAGAAGTTCGCGAGCGCGGAAAGGAATTTGGCGCGGTGACGGGGCGTCCTCGGCGATGCGGGTGGTTGGACCTGGCGGTGTTACGCTACGCGAAAATGATCAACGGGATCGACTCGCTGGTGGTGACCAAGCTGGACGTATTCGATACGCAGCGAGAGATTCAGGTGTGCGTCGGCTACAAATATAAAGGGAAGTCGATTCGCGAGATGCCGGCGCTGGCGGAAGAATACGAGCACGTGACTCCGGTGTACAAAACGCTGTCCGGGTGGAGCGATCCGACATTCGGTGTGCGTGATGCGGAGAAGCTGCCCAAGGCGGCACTGGACTATTTGCGATTCATCGCGGACTTTTTGCAGGTTGAAATCGGAATGATTTCGACGGGTCCGGAACGCGACGCGACGATTATTCCGGAAGCCACGCTGTTGGCGAGATGGTTGTAAAGGAGGCCAGTGATCCAGTGATCTGGGTAGTGGGTCAATTTGAATTTTGACCTGTTTTGTCACCGATCAGAGAATTCAAACTGGCTCCTAGTACGATGAGTTCCAGTAAGTCCCTTAGGTCTCATCTCCACCACAGTTGGCTTCCACAAGCTCCTTAGAATGAATATTTGCGGAAAAGGTGGGCGGGGATCCCGTAGTTCTGGTCCGGTTTGCGGTTTACTTTCCAGTTACCCCACCCCCACGCTGTTTTCTGTAACTGCAGATGACAAAGGACTTATAGGGACGAGTTTCCTAACTGCAGATTCTAAAGAACTTAGAGTTCGCTTTGCGCTAACTGCAGATGCTAAAGGATTTAGAAGCCGCAACAGTTCCAAGGTGGTGGAGGGAACGATTCAGTTGTCAAAGAGCTGTGGGATTTTTACACAAGGTCGCAGGTACAAACCCTGTAACTTTCATAACACAGAGTTTGCAAGTACAAACCCTGTAACCCGGGGGGAGTCAGTCCAGCTGGCCCGAAAGAACAGCCCAATTATCTCACCATATAGACTAGTTGTCAATAAGATTATTATAGGATTGAGATATGGTTCGAACGGCTAGAAAGCAGATGCTTGAGGCCAGTTTCTCATCCAAAGAAAGATATTCCGCGTGTTTGCAGACCACATATACTGCTCTTCATGCATATGGGGCAGACGACGAGCGGTTTGTTTCCCGAAATGTCGGACGAGAATAAATTCTGGCTATTCGCGTTGGTTGCGGCGTTGTTCGTTGGGCTTTTGTTTTTTTTTGGAATTGGAGAGCCAGAGAAAAAAACAACGGCAAGCAAGAGGGCGATAAGTGAGAGTTGAGTCTAGCGGAAGCGCATCTGACTCGACTGGCTCGGGCGCGCTTTTTGTGGGAGTTTTGGCCGCCATCTTGGCTTCGACCTGCTGCCTGGGTCCTCTGGTTCTCGTTGCTCTCGGGTTGAGCGGAGCGTGGATTGGAAACCTCACGCGGCTTGAACCGTATCGTCCGCTCTTTATTGCCGCTGCGCTAGTTGCGCTGTTCTTTGCTGGATGGCGTATCTTTCGCCCTGCCCGGGCTTGCGAGCCAGGTCAGATTTGCGACGTTCCCCGGACGCGCCGCATTTACAAAATTCTGTTTGTGGCCGTTTCGGTGCTGGTTGTCATTGCGCTTGTTTATCCGCACGTCGCAAAACTCTTTTACTAGGAGGAGTTGATATGAAGAACTCGAAAACCCTATTTGCCTCCGTTCTTGCTGTGTTGGCCTTGGCCGCTCCGGCGTGGGCGTCTCCCCGAACCGTAACCTTGAATGTTCCAGGTATGACTTGTCCGGTATGCCCGATAACCGTAAGAAAAGCACTCGGTAGAGTTTCGGGAGTTTCCAAGGTAGAAGTGCGGTTCGAAAAGAAGCAAGTTCTGGTGACCTTCGACAATGCCAAGACCAACACCGGTGCGCTCGTGAAAGCCACGATGGATGCCGGCTTTCCCTCGCAACTGGAAAAGGCCGCCAAATAGAAAAACCACGACGCATACGTAGTGACTGAGGATCAGAAGAAGAGCATCGGTATGTCGGACTGTTGTTCCGCAAATGTGGAGGCCGGTACCGCGCCAACAGTGATGGCTTGCCCTCTGAACGGAGCACGTTCCAAGCAAGTGAACATGCTCACGGTTAAGAGTCTGGTGCGAAGGCTACCCCTGGGAACGCCTAACACACAATACTATTTCTGTGATTCGTCGGACTGCGAAGTAGTTTATTTTCCGTTAGACCCGGGGGCACCTTCGTTCCGTCGCGGCGACTTGATGGTGCGGATCGGGGCTAAAGAGGTTGAGGACCCGCTCCCGATTTGTTATTGCTTTGGTTTTACTCGCCAGGACATATGGGGCGAAATCGGGAGGACGGGGAAATCAACCGTGGCCGAGCGGATTAGGGCAGAGATCGAAGCAGGCCGCTGTTCCTGCGAAGTGCGAAATCCGTCTGGCAAATGCTGCCTGGGCGACGTCACATGCGCAGCCAAAGACAGGCTGCGTCAGAAAGGAGAGTCCAAGTTATGACAGAACACAAGGAAGCCTGCTGCACCTCGCCGTCAGCGATGTGCTATTCGCTGCCTCCTTGATCGGATGGGGAGTTCTCAGCTTCATCGGAATTTATTGGTTTCCCCTTCATGCGTCCGCTGCACCTACAATTCTTTTGGCTATGGCAATCGGTTGCGCTGTTAATGGATTTGGAATCGGTCTTTTCACCGTGGGATAATCGGGCCACTGTTCTTCCTTGCGGCAGTGGTGTTCCTGCTATCGGACTTGGGTATGACTCACGTCAATGTTGTTTTGGTTTGGCTCTTTGTTTTTGCCGGGGTCGCGATCGCCTTTCTCCTGGAATGGCGGTATGCCAGACGGTTTACTTGTTGGCTTTGCGCGCTGTCTGCCGTTGGTAAAATCTGCGGATTGCGAAAGGCGCAACATCAAATCGCGTTTTTGGCCTGACGCGATTATCCGTTAAGCTGTTGGCGATGCTGAGTTATCAAGAGGCGCGGGAAAGTGTGATTGCGCGAGTGCGCGGGATTGTGCGTGGGACAGAAATTGAAGTTGTGCCTTTGCGCGAAGTTCTTGGGCGGGTGCTGGCTCGCGATATCGAAAGTGACCGGGATTATCCGCCGTTTGACCGGTCGATTCGAGATGGATATGCGGTACGGGCTGCGGATACGCAGTCAGGTGTGCGGTTGCGGTGTGTCGGGGAATTGAAGGCCGGGGATACTCCATCGATGGTTGTGAGTGCAGGAACTTGTGTGCAGATTATGACCGGCGCGGCACTGCCGGAGGGTGCGGATGCAGTGGTGATGATTGAGCATGCCGTTTGTGAAACAGGGCGTGAAGGGAAGACAGTTCAGTTTGACCGGGCTGTGAAGCCGGGACAACACGTGGTGCGGCGCGGGACTGAGCAAGCTGCCGGGAAGTGTGTGATGCCCGCGGGGACGCGGCTGGGATTTGCGGAGTTAGCTGCGGCGGCGCAGGTTGGAGCTGCGTTTCCTGTGGTGGCGCGCAAGCCGCGCGTTGCGATTCTTACTACGGGAGATGAGCTTGTGGATTTTGCAGAGACGCCAGAACCGTTCCAGATCCGCAACAGCAATTCGGTTTCGATTGAAGCACAAGTGGAGCTGCTGGGAGCAGAGCCGGTGATTCTGGGCAACGCCAAAGACTCGCTTGAAGAATTACGGGAGAAAATTTGCAACGGACTGAACCATGACGCGCTGATTCTTTCGGGTGGAGTTTCGATGGGGAAGTACGATCTGGTGGAGCCGGTGTTGCGGGAATTTGGCGCCGAATTTGTTTTTGACGCGGTGGCGATACGTCCAGGGAAACCGGTGGTGTTTGCGATTTGCAAAGGCAAGCCTGTGTTTGGACTTCCCGGGAATCCGGTTTCGACTATGGTTACTTTCGAACTGTTTGTGCAGCCGGCGGTGGATATTCTGGCTGGCGCGGAGGCTCGGCCACTACCGTTTGTTCAGGCCGTGCTTACTGTGCCGTTGTCGGAGAAGCAAGGGTTGACGCATTTTTTGCCTGCGCGAATTTCGTGGCGCGATGAGATGGCGCAGGTTTCGCCGGTGGTGTGGCAAGGGTCGGGTGACATTGGGGCCATGGCGCATGCGAATTGTCTCATGGTGGTGCCGGCGGATAGGGAGAGTATTGAGGCGGGAGAGCGAGTGTGTGTGCTTCTGCTGGGATTTCATTGATTTTTTTGTGTGGCCACGAATGAAACGTGATCGTGCCGAGGTGAGCGCAAGCCAAGAGCGGCTGAGCTACTGAAGAGCAAAGCAAAGGCAACGCGGCTTAGGGAGGGTTCGAGTTGGTGGCAGGATTTTCACACTTCGACAAACGCGGAAAAGCGCGGATGGTGGACGTAACGGCGAAAGCGGTGACGGCGCGTTCGGCGAGCGCGCATGCGTTTGTGAAAATGTCGCCACGAGTGGTGGCCGCGGTGCGCAAACTGGAAAATCCAAAGGGCGACCCGCTGGAAGTGGCGCGAATCGCGGGGATCTCGGCTGCCAAGCGTACGTCGGAGTGGATACCTCTTTGTCATCCTCTGCCGCTTAGTCACATTGATGTGCACGTGTGCCTGTGCAAAAATGGCGTGGAGATTCACAGTCAGGTGACCACCGCCGCCCAGACCGGGGTGGAGATGGAAGCGCTGGTCGCCGCCGCTGCCGCCGCCCTGACGGTTTACGACATGTGTAAAGCGCTCGACAAAGGAATAGAGATTGGTGAAGTGTTCCTGGTCGAAAAGACCGGCGGGAAGAGCGGCGACTATCATCGGGTGGAGAATCACGCGCGGTCAACGAAGATCGGTAGCAGCCGAAAGGCGCGAAAAGGAAGAGGTCGCGGCACAAAAGGTTTATGACTCCGCAAGGCGCAAAAACGGTTCGGTTGCTGGTGGCGGAGGACAATCCGCTGATCCGCGATCTGATTCAGAAGGGCCTGGAGCCGCATTGCGAAGTTCTGCTTGCCCCGGATGGCGGCGACGCGCTGATGAAAGTGATTGACGAGCCGCCGGACGTGATCCTGTGCGATTACAAAATGCCGGGAATCGATGGCCGAAAGCTTTTTGAAAAGCTGCGCGGACGCGAGCAGACGCGGCACATTCCATTTCTTTTCATGGCTAGCCGGACGGACATCGAAGAGCGCCTGCGGCCGTTGATGGACGGCGTGGAAGATTTTATTTCCAAGCCATTCTTATTGCGCGACTTGGTTCGCGTAACAAAAAAAGTGTTGGACCGCATTCACCTGGAGAAACTGCAGAAAAGCGCTTCGCGGCCCGGAGTGATTCAAGGACGGTTGGAAGAAATGAGCATGACCGACCTGCTGCAATCGCTGGAAATGGGGCAGAAATCCTGCCGGCTGGTGGTGCGGCATGGTGGCGAGCAGGGCGAACTCTTTTTTGCGTCGGGCCAGTGCCGCGATGCGCAGATTGGCGGAATCGAAGGCGACGAGGCAGTGTACAAAGTGATTCTTTGGACCGCCGGGGAATTTGAGATTGATTTCAACGCCGCGAACGCTTCTTCGCGGACGACAACCACACGGGGGACGACGGGTTTGTTGATGGAAGCGATGCGAATCATGGATGAAGCCAGCCGCGATGCGGTGGAGACGTCGTAATCTCCGGCTAAGTCCTCATTCGCGAAGGCCGATCTCGACACACTCAATTTCATGAGAGTTGCCGTCGTTACGATTAGCGATTCCGTCGCTCGCGGTGCGCGCGAAGATGCTTCAGGCCCGGCAGTGGTGACGCGGTGCCAGGAGCTTAAGTGGAGCGTGGTGTCCGCGCATCTTGTGGCTGATGAATCGGCAGAGATTCAAACAGTGCTTCGAGAACTTTCGGACCAGGACGGGGTGGATTTGATTCTCACCACCGGCGGAACAGGGTTGGGGCCGCGCGATTGCACGCCGGAAGCAACCCAAGCTACAGCAGAAAAACTAATTCCTGGCATGGCGGAAGAGATGCGGCGCAGCGGGATTGAACATACGCCACGAGCGATACTTTCGCGCGGTGTAGCCGCGATACGGGGAACGACATTGATTTTGAATCTTCCTGGAAGTCCCAAAGGAGCCGTCGAATCGCTCGATGCGGTTGCGACGCTGCTTCCGCACTCAATCCAAATTATTCATGGCGCGCGGCACGACTAAGTCCTGCGTTTCGCGCGGAGTTGCCATAGAATGGCGACGCGCAAATGATAACGCGCAGGGAGTTCCATGGAACTTCACGAACACCGGGCGCGACCAGCAGCCTGGTCAGAAACCAAACGGAATATAAAACGCAGGTGGGCTGTTCCTTTTGCAGCAGTGGAATGGTTTTGGGAGTGGTCCGCCTATCGATTGAGCAACTGGAAATTTTTGCATGTGGTGAATTACCTGCGCAGCTTTGGAATAATCGTTGCGGTGATTTTTTATTTTTCCGAATCGGGCGACCGGCTGAAGCAGAAACACTATCAAGCCTGGCAGGTGATCAACACCGCGCAGGGAAAAGGCGGGAATGGCGGGCGGCTGGATGCGCTGCAGGAATTGAACGAAGACAGAGTGCCGCTGGTAGGAGTGGATGTTTCCGGGGCGTTTTTGCAAGGGTTGCATTTGGAGAAAGCGAGCCTGGCGAGGGCAAATCTGAATGCCGCCGATGTGCGCAACGCGGTTTTACGGGCGATTGATTTGAGCGACGCCAATTTACGGTCAGCGAATTTCCGGGACAGCAACTGCCAGGGGGCCTCGTTCCGAGGAGCGGCGTTGGACGATGCGGATTTTTCCGGCGCGAACTTAAGCAACGCCAATTTCGCCGGCGCAACGCTGGAAAACACCGATTTGCGGGACGCTGACTTGAGCGGCATTGTTTGGGCGAACATTGCAAACATCAAAGGCGCGAATGTCGCGGGTGTCAAGAATGCGCCGGACGGGTTTTTGGCCTGGGCGCTGAAGAATGGTGCCGTGCAAAGTTCGCACGAGGCGCAATAGGTTGCTCGGGCTTTGAATTTGAAAAGGTTGCGTACCGAATACATTTCCGGGCCGACAGGAATCGTGTTGGCCGCAAAGACGGAAGAGAGGTGGAAGGGCCACGGGAGGAGTGCAGTCATCGCCAAGAAATTTCGCCGCGCCACGGATCACTTCTCATTCGATTTAGTCCATTTGATAGAGAGATTTCGCGTTTGCCGCGAGCGGGGCTTGCGACAGTCGCCATCATTCCTTGTCGAGATATTCTCCGGGGACGTCATCTTCCGGGACTTGGTGGGTGTGGACTTCGCCTTCGTCGGCGTCGCTGGCATCTTCGACACCTTTTACGACTTCGGCTTCAAATGAATTTCCTTCCTCGAGCAACTCGTCGACGCTTTGAGAATTCGCGCGCCTGGCGTTCGAGAGTCCCTGCAAGTCGCCGGATTGTCCGGCGGAGCGCGATCCTAAACCCGCCGGCTCGAATGTAACGGTATTTACGCTCTCGCTCTTTCCGCGTTTTCGGTTTGGGACCGCGACAGCCTTTTTGCGACGGTTAGTCTTTCCAACAGTCTTCCCGCTGGAAGCCTTCGCGCGGAACAGCTTTTTCGGAGGCGCCTTCTTTCTTGATGTTTCACGAGCCGCGCGTTTTCTGGGAAGTTTCTTTTTAGACTTCATCCTGGTAGCCATACGCGCAGTGTACCAATGCGAGCTGGCCGTTGGCACGTCAAAATCTGTCAATGCGACGCTCTTTACTCGAGATGGCGTCGTCCACGACCGCCTTGCAATCTGGAACGTGTATCTCTACGCTAAAGACAGAAACGAACTGCACGAACAACATGCCTGACATCAATGCAGGGACACTTGTTTTTGGATTCATCTGGTACGTGGCCTTTCTATTTTCGACGACGTGCCATGAGGCATCGCATGCCTTGGTGGCCAAACTTGGCGGCGACGACACCGCGGAGCGCGGCGGCCAGATTACGCTGAACCCCGTGCCGCACATTCGACGAGAGCCGTGGGGCATGGTGCTGGTTCCAATTTTGTCGTTCCTGTTTTTCGGCTGGATGATCGGCTGGGCCAGTGCGCCAATGGATTCGGGCTGGCAGCAACGCTATCCGCGGCGCGCCGCTTTGATGGCGCTTGCCGGCCCCGCGGCGAATTTCACGTTGATGATCATCGCGGCGATTCTGATTCGAATCGGCAACGGTTCAGGCTGGTTCGTGCCGGGAGTTTCCGGGCAACCTGGGATTCTTGGAGTCGTACTGGAAGCATTTTTCCGGCTTAACCTGTTGCTGGGAATATTCAACCTGTTTCCCGCGCCACCGCTCGACGGAAGCACCGGAATTATGGTGTTCATGGGCGACGGTACGGCGCAGCGTTATCTTCACTGGCTGCGGACGACACCGTATCGCAGTTTGGGACTCCTGGCCGCGGTGCTTGCGTTTCGCTATTTTTACGGGCCAGTAGAAACATTCGCCACCAATCTGATGATTCACACCAAGTTTTAACTGGGAATTTTAGCTCGGGAAGCGCTGCTTCAGTTCGGTACAGCCTAATGGCTCTGTTTCGCTGGCAGACACCGCCGTGGACAGTTCTGCACATAACTAACGCTTTTTGCGACGCTTACGAACAATTACAGTGGCGTTTGACCTGCATATTTCCTGCGGCAGGGAGAGCCCGATGCTTGTAGAAACAGCAGAATCCCAGATTGCCTACGCGGTAGAAGTTTCTGGCTGGGACAATAGCGAAAACTTTTTTGTCGAGAAAACCGAGCTGTACTGGTCGGAGCAGTCAGGAAAGCACATTCTTCTGATGCGCCCGATCATTTCAGGGTCGCTGGTATTTCTGCGTTTGATTGACCCCACAAGCGCAGACCGGGTGTTTCCAGTGCCGTATCGTGCCGAGCCATTCGAACCGGGGAAGGGAGGCCAGCGGAGAATTCGGCTGTTGTCAGCCAGGGGTAGTGGCCAAGCGAGCTGAAACCGATCAGTGCCAGAATGGAAATTGGTTTGTGGGCGCGTTCCTAATAGGAACGGGCGCTTGGTTTGGATGGACTGGAACAAGAATTTCCATATGAAGTTACGCCAGCGGCCAGTGTGCCGGATGCTCAACTAAGCCTCAAAAATGCAAAGAGTTAAGGAAGTTTTGGAGCGTGGCTGTGGGCCGCGCCGGCTATGTGCGAACAGTGTTTGTGCAGGCTGATGAAGGAGTGCGGAATGGAGTTTAGCGTGCCATCGGTGTAGGTATGGTACAAGCAACGAGTTTAAAAACGCTGGAGTTGATTACGCCGAGAGCGGCGCTCACGCCGTGCATTCTGGATGACGATCCAACACAGCTGGAATTGATGACCGACCTGGTGGCCAGCGCGGGATTCGAAGCGGTGGCGACCGCCGACCCCGAGGAAGCGCTGCAACTGGTACGGTCGGGAAGATCGCGCCTGATCCTGGCGGACGTGCATATGCCGGACATTGATGGATATGAGTTTCTTGAACGAGCGATCAAGGTCGATCCGGGCGCTCACGTGATTCTGATGACGGGAGATTACACGCTGGAGTCGGCCCTGGATGCCATTCGAAGGGGTGCCGCGGACTTTTTGCCGAAGCCGGTGGACCGCGCCCGGCTAAAACGCATGCTGGACGATACGGCGGCGCTCTACGACCAACGGCGTCGCGTGAAAGCTTTGGAAGAACAGCTCCTGAAGGACTTGGAGTTTCACGGAATTGTCGGGAAGAGCCCGGTGATGCTGGAAGTATTCGATTTTGCCCGCAAAGTGGCGCGACATTACACCAATGTGATGCTGACGGGCCCGACCGGAGCGGGAAAGGAATTGGTGGCGCGAGCGATCCACCAGATCAGCCCGGTCAGCCAGCAAAAGCTGGCGATCTGCAATTGTTCGGCGTTGGTAGATACGCTGCTGGAGAGCCAGCTGTTTGGGCACGTCCGCGGTTCGTTCACCGGAGCCACGGATACGCGGCCGGGCCTTTTTGAATACGCTAACGGAGGAACGGTGTTCCTGGATGAAGTGGGCGAGACTTCGTTGCCGATGCAGGCGAAGCTGCTTCGAGTGATCCAAAACCGCGAGATTCAGCGAGTGGGTTCGCCGGAAGTCCGGCAAGTGAACGTACGGCTGATTGCGGCGACGAACCGCGATTTGCGGGCCGAAGTGCTTGCCGGAAGATTTCGCGAGGATCTGTTCTACCGGCTGAGCTCAATCCAGATTCGCATTCCGTCGCTGGCGGAACGTCTGGAGGATATTCCGTTGCTGGTGCAGTATTTTCTGAAAAAGTACAACGACGCCTACGGAAAAAATATCGCAGGCCTCACGAGGCGAGCGCAGGCCATCATGCTGCAACATGCCTGGCCGGGAAACGTAAGGGAACTGGAGAATGTAATTTCGAGCGCATGCATCACGGCCACGGGAGATTTCATCGATATAGGCGACCTTCCTGAACAGTTGCAACACCGCGATTCGAGTTCGGGAAGCCGAGACGATTGGCGTCCATTATCGATGGACGAGGTAAGAAAACAGCACATCCAAAGGGTGCTGGCGATGTGCAAGGGCAACCGGCTGCGTGCCGCGCAAGTGCTGGGGATCGGGCGTACCAGCCTGTATCGGTACTTAAAGGAAGATGGCGACGGGTCAACAAACTTAGCAAGAGCGAAAACTGCAGGATACTGAGTGAAAGCCGGTGAGGGAGCGCAGCGAGATGGAGCAGCGAATGGTAACTAACGCCGCGAGAGGGAGGGCCGGCTACTGCGGGAGCTCCATACGGCGCAAAAGTTCAATAAAGCGCGGATCTCGCCGAAGGCTGTCCAGACGCATATCGGCTTTGATGAAATAGGCCAGGTCGGTTGACTTCTCATCGTAGGCTGCCTGCAGGTAGCGAAATGCTTTATCCTTGTCGCCGAGTCCCGTAAAAACTGTGGCGATCATATACGGCGAGACGTAGCTGGTGCTGGACTGCCTCTGCAAATCTGCAAGGATTTTTTGGGCATCAGCGCGCCTGCCCACCGCGGAATAAGCGAAGGCCAGTGCAGCAGCCGGATCGTTGTCATTCTCCGAAAGATTCACGGATTCTTGGAACTCAGAAATGGCTTCGGGCTTCTTGCCTAAGCCAAAATATCCCACGCCGAGGAAGTAATGAGCGGACCACTCGCCGGGATCGAGCTCGACCGCTTCATGGCCGGCTTGAGTGAGTTCGCGATAATCCCTCAAGTGATAATAAAGGCCGGCACGGTCCTGGCAACGCAGAGGAAATGCAGGGTCGAGTTCACGCATCTTCGCGATTTCTGCCAGCGCCTCGTCCCGACGACCGCTCCAGCCTAGAAACCACACAAGCGTCTCGCGCGAGTCAAGAGAGTTCGGATTGAGCTCCAGAGCCCGATGGAATTCCTGCTCCGCGTTTGCCCAATTCCAGTCATATTGCCAAATTAGATAGCCGAGACTGCTGTGTGCCTCGCCAAGCGACTCGTCGAGCTGCAAGGCTCTGTGAATCAATTCGCTTGCATGACGATAGGCCTCCTGAGGAGGAAGACGCCGCTGCGCGCCGAGCGTCAGATAACAGTCAGCCAGACCGACGTAGGCCAAGGCAAAGGAAGGATCCTTGCGGAGGGAACTTTCGAAGGACTGTTTGGCCATCTTCAGGCGGCTTAGGCTCGGACCCAGCGTCATGTAAAATCGCGCTTTAAGGTAATCTTCATAGGCGTCCTGGTTCACCGCCGGCGCCGCACGAAGCCTCGCCTGCTGTTCAGGCGCCAATTGAACCTTAATCTGATTGGCGATCGCCTGTGCCACTTCGCTATGCAGCTTCAAGATGTCGCCGAGTTGGCGCTCGTACTTCTCGGCCCACAGCTGCTTGTCGGAGTTTGCTTCGATCAATTCGACATTGATGCGAACCCGGTTGCCAGAACGCATTACGGAGCCTTCGATCACGGCGTCAACTTTCAGCTCACGGGCGATTTCGGGAAGACTCTTTTTGGTGTCTTTATAGCGAACTGTCGAGGTGCGCGAAATGACGCGCAAGGGACGGATTTTTGAGAGATCGCCGATCAATGCGTTGGTCATGCCTTCGGAAAAATACTCCTGCTCTGGGTCGCGCGAGAGATTTTCGAGAGGCAGGACCGCCAGGGACGCGATGCGTTTCTGGCTAGAAGCCTCACGGTGAGAGCGGCCGGCCCAAACAAAAGCTCCGAGCAGCAGGACTAGAGTAAATACCAGGCCCGCGGCAGCATAAGTGCGGCGGGTGGCCATGTTCGCAAGGGAAACCGAGTGCCCCGGGTCGTTCTCAGGGATAGCCTTCACGGTGCCGTTACTCGGAGCAGTGATCGAGGCGTTAAAACGATAGCCGCGCCGCGCCAGAGTCTCTATGTATACGGGGCTCTCCGCGGATTCGCCGAGCGCGTCACGAAGGCGCTTGATGGCCGCGTTGAGGCTGTGATCAAAATCGACGAAGGTGTCCGCTGGCCAAAGTTGTTCGCGCAGTTCTTCGCGCGTGACGATGTCGCCGGCGTGCTGCATCAGAATGACGAGGATCTGAAACGGCTGCTGCTGCATCTTGATCTTTACGCCGTTCTTGCGAAGTTCGCCCGCGCGCAGGTCGACTTCGAAGAGGCCAAAGCGGATGATCCGGGGTTCGTGCGGGCTGGCCATGTTGTTCAGGTGGATAGAGAGTTTAGCACTCTTGGCAGATTGCGACAGGAGGGGGCGGTCGGATTGACCTCGAAGGATTTTTCTGTTGGAAGAGGAAAGCTAGACGCTGTAATCGGTATCCGGCCAGCGGGGTTGCGAAAAGAGGCCGCCGTCGACGCCCAGGGTCTGCCCGGTAATAAAAGAGGCGGCGTCGCTGAGCAGGAATTCCACGGCGGACGCCACGTCATCGGGAGTTCCGATGCGGCGAAGCGGAGTAAGATTAGACCAGGACTTCGCGAAGTCAGCAGTTTCTGCTTTGGTTCGCTCGGTTTCAATCGCGCCGGGAGCAATGCAATTTACGCGGATGCCAAAGGGTCCTAGCTCCAGAGCGGCAGACTTGGTAAACATCTCAATGCCACCTTTGCTGGCAGTGTAGGCCGACAAGTTTGGAAAGGGAACTTTGTTGCAGCCGGAGCCGATATTAACGATCGATCCGGAGCGGCGGGTTTTCATATCACGCGCGGCCCGTTGCGTGCAAAGGTAGCAGCCCTTTAGATTGGTATGGATGACGCGATCCCATTCGTCCTCTGCAATTTCCAGAAGCGGCTTCCAGACCTGAATCCCGGCATTGTTCACGAGCGCGTCCAGCTTTCCAAAAATTGCCAGAATTTTTGCAAACATGGCATCAACCTCGTTCGAATTTGCCACGTCGGCATAAATTGCAATGGCGCGCGCGCCCTCCCGCTGTAACTCCCCGGCCAGATTTTCGGCGGCTGCTTCGTCGATTTTGTAATTAATGGCGACGTTGTAACCGGAACGCGCCAGCCGAGAAATAATTGTTTTTCCAATACCGGAGTTGGCTCCGGTTACCAGCACAACCGGCCGAGTGGACATGCGATGCGCCTTTTTGAGTGCCGCGAATTAAGGTGCGACGACCGATACTAACCCCAACGAAGTTTTTCTGGGAGGGGATTCAGGCGCGCTCGAATCGAGCCTTGCGAATTAGCGAAGCGTCGGGGCGCGCCGCCGCGAATCGGGAACGGATAGCCCTATTGAGCGGCTCGGAATAAACGCGAGCGACGAATTCGCCCAAGAGAGTCGACCAGAAGATGACCGCGATGAAGAGAAGCGGAACGGTTCGCAAAGAATTTCCCGCAAAAAGAAAAAAGTGGAAGAAGGCAAACACGACAAACATATGTGTGAGGTATACCTCGTAACTGCGCTGGCCTAGCCGGAGGAGAGGGAAGAGAATGCAGGGAGCTTTCCAGCCGCTCCGGAAAGAGGCGGTGATGAGCATGCAGGTGGCGATAGCGAGAATCGTCATATCGAGTCCAGCGTTCTCAAGGGCTCTGTTCGCGGGTCGAGCGGGAAAACAGAGGATGAAGATCAAGAGCGCCGATCCAATTACGGCGAGTAGGCGAAGATTACGAGATGAAAATTCGAGTCGTGAAGCGGCCAGGGCCGTAAGACACCCGAGAGCGATCGCGTCCATTCCGCCAAGATAGGAATACTCTCTCCAGATTTCGTTGCCGTGCACGAGTAGTGTACGGGCAAATGGACCGAGCATGACCAAGGATGCGAGAAGTATGACCAGAAATTTTCCTCGGCTAAAAAGCCTGCTGACGATGGGAAAGAAAAGGTAGAAAACTTCCTCGACCGAAAGCGACCACAGGATGTCCCAGTTGCCTGGAAGATAGCCGCGGCGCGCTTCGAGCACGTTTATATGGAATGTAACAGCGGCGAAGATCGCGCGAGGAAGACCACCGGTCTTGGATGAGACAACGAAATCGCGCAAACCCGCGAAATGAAGACCGGAGAGTATAACCAGAAGGAGAACCAACAGCGGCACAATGCGGGCAAAGCGTGTCAGATAAAATCCTCGCAGGCTGACCTGCGAGAGCTTCCCCCAGCGCCGCAGCGCCGTCGAAGTAATCAGGAAGCCGGAAATCGCGAAAAAGATCTGGACACCGGACTGCCCGTTCCACACAAAGGCGCCGACGAACTGGCGAGGCAAGCCGGCGGCATATGGAATTTTCGCAATGAGCAAGCGTATGTTGACGTGATTCATCAACACAAAAAAGATTGCCAGGCCACGGAGCAAATCAACGCCATCAATGCGTTGCAAAGATGGCAGAAGTTTCGTTGCGGCGGGCGAAGGCATGTGCCATTTTGCCTCAGGCCGGCAGTGTGGCCCGGCAGAGCTTTGCCCGAACAAGCTGAAGTGTCAACGTCATGAAATTTAGAGGTAGCTGAGCCAGGGATCGGTGCGACGCTGCTTTAGTGATGCGAACCAGCGGCAGGCGGGATAGAGCGCCACAACTACAAAAATCCAGACCGAAAAAACAAGGGGCAGCGAGAATCCCCAGCCTGGCGGCTGCGTGAAGGGGAAATTTGCCGCGTCTGGAGATTCAAACATCCAGTGAACGTGGCCATAACGGCCGTAGCAGACCAAGACTGCGAGGAGATGGATGAAAGGAATATGCAGGAGAAAATAGAACATCGGAACTTTTCCAAAGATCAGCGCCGGCTGCAAAAACTTTGGCGTAGCGTGATCAACCGCAAAAAGGAAGAGCAACGCCGGGCCAAGCGTCATCAGCAGAAAAAGAAGCGATGGCGGATACTTGGTGGTGTTGAGAAAGGACAGCGCGGTGTAGATGAGATTTTTCTGAGCGCTCCAGCGTGATGGATCGCCGTAAACGTTGAGTGCGCGAACCAGGAAGAAGGCGGCCGTGAGCCCGATGCCAAGACGCAGAAGGAAAGTTTTGCGGCGGCTGGAAACCCAGCCATAGATTTGGCCCAGGCCAAATCCAACGGCAGTGACACCGACCCACGGGATGAGCGTGTAGGCCACGAATACAGAGTGAGCAGGGGTCTGGAACAGAAAATTGGGAGAATGGCAAAGGGTCCAAAGCGGGTTGGAAGAGGCAACGGAATCGAAGAGATTGTGGAAAAGGATCAACGCCGCGCCGAAGGTGGTGATCAGAGAAGAGGGCAAATACACGAGAGCGGACAGCACGATCATTGCCCAGCCGAGCGCCCACAGGACGTTAAGTATAGTGAACTGGTAATCGAAATTAAATTGAAAACCCAAGCAGCGGAACGCCGTCAGCTCCAGAAAAATCAGCCACAGGCCACGGGTGAAGAGAAATCGCGACAATTCGCGCGTGGACCTCTTGCGCAGTGAAAGATATGCGCCGGTTCCCGTGAGCAGAAAGAAAACCGGCGCGCAGAAATGTGTGACCCAGCGAGTGAAAAACAAAGCGACCGTGGTTTGGGAGAGGTCGGTGGGGCTGAAAGTCGTCTTGCCGAAATAATCGCGAGTGTGATCGAGCGCCATCAGAATCATGATGACGCCGCGAAGGACATCTACCGATTCGATGCGGGCGCGCTTACCGGGAGTAAGTCCAGTGACCGAAGACATGTAACGGCGTAGTGTAGCAAGAAGAGCAAGAGCCCGGACACGGAATGGCACGGTTTTTGGCGTCAGCGCGAAGTGGCGTCAAGAAGTGCTGCAGACTGCCGCGGAGCAGTGACGCGAATCCATGATTCCGCCGCGATCAGGTGCAGAACAAATCCGATCCAGAAGGCGGTACCGAAAAACTGATACGGTGTGAGGCTCGAAAGGCGGCTGGTGGCGAAGAAGATTCCAACGATCGGCCGGATGGTGGCAACAGCGAGCCCAATGGCGAAGGCGCGGATCATCCATTCGCGATGGCGCGCGATTTCGCGGCGGCGGATGTGCCAAAGTGCCTTGCAAAGCGCGAAGAGAAAGAATGCGCCGAAAAGAACAGTCGCGGCGGCCTGATTAAACCCTCCGATGGCGGGCATCGCGAAGCTCATCACCAGGGCCGAAATGCCGATGATCAAACCACAAACAACAAGAACGCGTCCGTTCCAGCGGTGCCACCAGAGATGTCTAGAGCGAATCGTTGTGCTGAACTGAAGCGGCGCGAGAATCATGAAAAGCAGCCCAGGCACGATGTGGATCATGGTCAAAATCGGAAAGCGGGCAAAAATTCCATCTAGAACGGCGAACTGTTACAGCTCGGGAATTGGCGGTTGGCGGCGAAGGCGTATATCCGTGCGCAAGAATCGGCGCGAGATATACGATTCTTCGAATCGCAACGGCGGAGCCGATCACGGCTAGAAAAAGGACCGCGGCCCACAAAGCGCGCCGGAAGCGGCTGCCCGGTTGCATGACATCGTTCATAACTGGTACTACGCGGGCCGGAAATAGTCTGTTTCAGCACGGAATGGAGGGGAATCATGGACCGGCTGGCACTTCATGCGACTGACTTCATGCAATGTCGCTCCACTAAATTACGAAGGCGCATTGCTTTACAGGTAAAAGAATACTGTGTTACTCTGAATGAGTCGAAGAGAAGAGGAAAATTCAGGGGACGACGGAGAGGGCACTTGAGCGCACCGAAAGCAGCGTTGATCGAACAATTCCGTTCACATGTCAAGGATACGGGTTCGCCGGAAGTGCAGATTGCACTGCTGAGCGAGCGGATCAACTATCTGACGACGCACCTCAAGGGCCACGTCAAGGACCATGCATCACGGCGGGGATTGATCATGATGGTCAACAAGCGCCGGCGACTATTGGACTATCTCAACCGGCGAGACCCGGATCGGTATCGCGAGATTGTGGAACGCCTCAGTCTGCGCAAGTAGCGGCTTGATCAGAAGCGAACCGCAAACTTCGCGTGAAGTGAAAAATTCCAAGCGAAAAATGTCTGGAATTGGGCATTCGGCTGGGAACAGGCGAATTGTCTCGTAGTGTAGCTTGATAGGGCGTACATCCAGGCTCTTCCTCCAATCGACGACAGAGCACTCATTGAAAGCAGTGCAATTGGAAAGCAGACAAGGTCTGCTGGGGCGACCGCCAGAGGCGGGAGCAAAGGAATGAATCATGTCAGAAAATAATCATATTCCGGCACCTTATCAGGTATCGGTCGAGGTTGGCGGAAGAGCGCTGATTTTGGAGACCGGGAAAGTAGCGAAGCAGGCAAACGGCGCAATCGTTGCCAGGTATGGCGATACGGTGATCCTGAATACGGCCTGCATGGCCACCAAGCCAAACGATAGAGATTTTTTGCCCTTGACGGTGGACTACCGCGAGAACACGTATTCGGCGGGAAAAATTCCCGGCGGATTTTTCAAGCGGGAAGGCCGGCCGACGGAAAAGGAAATTTTGACTTCGCGGCTGATTGACCGTCCGATGCGGCCGCTGTTTCCCGAATCCTGGCGCAATGAAACGCAGATCAACTCGATGGTGCTGTCCGCGGATAGCGAAAACGATCCGGACGTGGTGGCGGTTACGGGCGCGGCGGCTGCGGCATATTGCAGTGATCTGCCATTCCCAACACCCATCGCGGCGGTTCGCGTGGGACTGGTGAACGGTCAACTGGTTGCCAATCCCACGGTAGCGGAACAGAAGACCAGCCTGATCAACATTGTGATCGCAGGCAGCGACGAAGCCATCATGATGGTGGAATCCGGCGCACTGGAAGTTTCCGAAGAAACCGTCGTGGAAGCGCTGGAATTTGGCCACGCGCAAGTGAAGAAGATCGTCGGCGCGATCAAGGAACTGCACGCGCAATTGCAGCCGAAGAAAGTGGAAGTGGCACCGTGGCCGTTCGATCAAAGCATCTATGATTCGATCAAAAAGGCGTATGGCGCGACTTTAAAAGACGCTCTGGATACCGAAAAGCATCCCAAGAAGGAAAGCTACCGCCTAATCGATGAGCTGAAGGCCAAGATCGTCGAGACCATTCCCGAAGAAGACGAAGAAAAGCTGGCACTGACCAAGCGCGCGTTCGATCGCCTCAAAGAAGATATCTTCCGCGACGAAATCTTGAATAGTCACCGCCGCCCAGACGGGCGCCCGTTCGACAAGGTTCGCAAGATTACGTGCGAAGTGGGATTGTTGCCTCGCGTACACGGTTCGGCGCTCTTTACTCGGGGCGAAACACAGGCTTTGGCCACGCTTACGCTGGGCACAAAGGAAGATCAGCAGCGGCTCGATCTGCTCTTTGCGCAAGACCAACACAAGCGCTTCATGTTGCACTACAATTTTCCGCCGTTCAGCGTCGGGGAAGTGAAGCCGGTCCGCGGGCCAGGCCGCCGCGAAATCGGTCACGGGGCGTTAGCGGAACGCGCACTGCAAAGCCTGCTGCCACCCGAGACTGAATTTCCGTATGCCATGCGCTTGGTGAGCGACATCCTCGAATCCAACGGTTCGTCTTCGATGGCTACCGTCTGCGGCGGTTCGCTCGCCATGATGGATGCGGGCGTACCGCTGAAGTCCCCGTGCGCTGGCATCGCCATGGGATTGGTCGCAGGCGACAAAGGCAAATACGCAGTGCTCACCGACATTGCGGGCGCTGAAGATCACTACGGCGATATGGACTTTAAAGTTGCCGGAACGCGCGACGGAATTACCGCCCTTCAGATGGACATCAAGGTTGCCGGTATCAGCATCCCGATGATGCGTGAAGCTCTGGCACAAGCGAAAAAAGCGCGGCTGGAAATTCTTGACATCATGGACGCGACGCTCAGCGAAGCGCGCACCGCGATTTCCGCCTACGCTCCGCGTTTGTTCAAGTTGTCGATTCCCACGGACAAGATCCGCGATCTGATCGGGCCGGGCGGCAAGAAGATTAAGTCCATCATCGAAGCGACCGGCGTAAAGATTGACGTGCACGAAGACGGGACGGTACACATCTTTGCGACCAGCGGCGCCGGCGGCGACGCAGCGTTGCAGATGGTGCGCGACGTCACAGCCAGCGCGGAAATCGGCAAGACCTACCTCGGCAAAGTTGTGCGGCTGGCGGAATTCGGCGCATTCGTCGAACTGTTCCCCGGAACCGACGGCTTGTTGCACATCAGCGAAATTTCCGAACAGCGGATCCGCGACGTTCGCGACGAACTGAAGTTGGGCGATCAGGTTCTGGTCAAGGTTCTCTCGATTGAAGGCAACAAAGTTCGCTTGTCGCGCAAGGCGCTCATCAAGGAAGCTCGCGAGAAGGCGCAGAAGAAGGAAGCCGCGGCGGGTGGCGCTACTACGACGGCGACCGAATAGGAATCAACCAAAACAAATCGAAAACAAAAGGCCTCCGCGAAATCGGAGGCCTTTTGTTGTTGGAACGATTTGTGGCGGTTCAGTTCCTGCCGCAGGAACCGGAATGGACGGCGTCGAGCGCGCCCCAAAGTGCGTTCAACGCTTGGTTGGTAGTTGCAAGAATTTCGGTTTCATTGCTGGCAGCGTTTTCCATCAGCCAATTACGCCACGCGGTCCGATGCGCCTTATCGGCTTCTTCATGGACGGCGAAATAAGCGGTACCTTTGCGATCACTGATGCCGTAAAAACGGTTCAGACCATCGATCTTAGTCGCTGCAATCTCAGGAACTTGTGCTTCGTAGGCATACAGAGCCGCCACCGCTTCAGCTAAAGACTGATTCGCGCAAATGTCGCGAAAAGTGTGCACCACATTCTGCGTTCCGGGAAGCGAAGGCGATGAGGTAATGTCATCTTCGCTGACTCCCAACGCCGCCGCGAAATCGCGCCAAAGCTGCGGGTGCGGAGCCGACGGATTCTCCTCTTCCGCGAGGTTTTCAAGTACCACCGGTTTCAGCGACGCGTCGGCACGGGCAGCCAGCACGCGCAAATGTTGCGGAAATGCCTCAACGTGCCGGTAATACTGCGCGGCGTAGAGCTGGAGCGATTCACGCGAAAGTTTCCCGGTCTGCCAGTCCTGATAGAAAGGATGCTTCAGGAGGTTGTTCGCCGCGATGGCTGCGTCGATTTTTTCGAGTAACTGTTTACCAGACATATTGAACGCCCTCCGCAAGTCGGTAAGGTGCCGCAAAAGAATACGCAAGAGTGTACCAGACGACCGTGGCAGCACAAAAAGTTTGGGCGCCAGCCTCACTTGCGGTGATTCACTGCCCCTGGGCGTATTGGTCGTTCAAACGCCTGGCCCGTGCACTCTGGAGATGTCAGCCCCGACCGCACTCAGCTTCTCCACGATCTGTTCATATCCGCGGTCAATGTGATAGACGCGTTCGATGGTCGTTTTTCCGCTGGCGACAAGGGCGGCCAGTACCAGACTCGCGCTGGCGCGGAGATCGGAAGCCTGAACGGTGGTGCCGCTGAGGAGCGAAGGGCCACGAACAACGGCGCGGCGGCCATCAATCGAAATATTTGCGCCCATGCGCATCATTTCGCTCGCATGCAGGTAGCGGTTTTCAAAAATGGTTTCGGTGATCGTAGAGGCGCCCTCGGATTGCGTGGCTAGCGCCATGTACTGTGCCTGCATGTCGGTGGCGAATCCGGGATATTCCTCGGTGGTCACATCAGCGGCGACAAGCTTTCTGAGCCCCCGCACACGTAAACAGCCAGGCTCCGTCTCCTCAATGGAGACTCCAGTTTCGCGCAATTTGCTGATGATCGCGCCCAGGTGTAGCGGCTCGCATCTTTTGACGGTCAAGTCACCATTCGTGATCGCGCCTGCCGTCAGAAATGTTCCCGCTTCAATCCGGTCCGCGATGACCGAGTGTTCAGCTCCTCGAAGCGAGGAAACTCCCCGGATGTGCAGCATCGGCGTTCCATCCCCAGATATTTTTGCGCCCATTTTCCTCAGCAGTGCGATCAGGTCGGTGACTTCGGGTTCGCAGGCCGAGTTTTCCAAAGTTGTTTCGCCATCCGCGAGGGCAGCCGCCATCAGGATATTTTCGGTACCCGTTACGGTGATTTTTTCGAAGACGATATGCGCGCCTTTGAGTTGGCCGCTCTTTGGCGCGCGGGCCTCGATGTACCCGTGCGACGTAACGATTTCCGCGCCCATTTTTTCCAGAGCGCTCAAATGCAAATCAATCGGGCGGGCGCCAATGGCGCACCCCCCCGGTAAGGAAACGCGGGAGAATCCAGTACGAGCGAGTGTCGGACCCAGCGTAAGGATCGAGGCGCGCATAGTCTTAACCAATTCGTATGGCGCAACCGCATCACTGATAGTGTGAGCCTGGAAAGCATAGTCGACGGCGGGGAATTCACTGGTGGCAACGCTCACGCCCATGTATGCGAGTAATTTGCCCATGGTAATAATGTCGCGGACCTTGGCGACGTTATGCAGGGCAACACGATCGGCGGTCAACAGAGAAGCGGCCATTGCTGGCAGCGCGGAGTTCTTTGCGCCGCTGATGGTCACCGTTCCGCGCAAAGGGTTGCCGCCGCTAATGAGAAATTTATCCATGAGCGATTTTCGAGACGGTTTTCGAAATCATAGGCGTTGTTGCGCTTCTCCCAGCGCGCAGCGAAGGTTGCCGCCAGATTTCTTCAGTAAACGCTTGGCTGCGGCGGGTCCGAGATTTTTTTTCAACATGACAAGAGCGACCCGCAAATTGTGTCCGGCTTGCCGCAGAGCGCGTTTGGACGCGGACAGATTCTTGCCACTGGCCGCTGCTAGGATTCGCAACGATCGATCGGAAAGCTTCTCATTTGTATTCAGAAGATCGATCATCAGGTTGTCATACGCGTGCCCCAGCCGCACCATCACGGCAGTCGAGAGCATGTTGAGGACCATTTTTTGGGCGGTGCCGGCTTTGAGCCGCGTTGAGCCGGTGAGCACTTCAGGTCCGACTTCGGGAGCGATCAGAATGTTGGCGACGCGCGCGACCGGCATCTTGCTATCCGCGGTCAACGCAACGGTTGTGGCTTTGCATTTTCGCGCGTAGGTGAGCGCCCCAAGGACATAGGGAGTCGTGCCGCTGGCGGCAATTCCCACTACTACGTCTTTTGGCATCAGTTTTTTCAGCCGTAAGGCTCGTTCGCCATTTTGCACGGCGTCTTCCGCGCCTTCTACTGCATTCGTCACGGCGCGCTTTCCGCCGGCAATCACCGCCTGCACCAGCTTTCGCGGAATGCCGAATGTCGGCGGAATTTCCGCAGCGTCCAAAACGCCCAGGCGCCCGCTGGTTCCCGCGCCGACATAAAATAGGCGTCCGCCACTCTGCAGAGAATGCACAATCGCTTCCACCGCGCGGACGATCGAGGGTATTTCCCGCGCCACTGCAATGGCAATCTTGCGATCCTCGCGGTTCATCAAACGCACGATCGCATCGGCGGAGAATCGGTCAAGATTTGTGGAAGCGGGGTTGCGCTGCTCGGTCAAACTTTGTTCCACAGGCCTGGATTTGGCGCGTCGACGGGGCACGCTCGCATTATATTAGGTTCGACCGAAAAGTCCGGCCAGCACTCACCAAGAACGACGGTCCGGTGCGGCCAGATCGTTACTACGGAATCGGGCTACCCCGAGGTCATCCGGCCAGGGACTAATTCGATGGACAACTCCACGGTCGTTCTCCTGTGTCGGTAGCGTGAATCCGTTATCCTAGAAAACGTACGCGCTCTAACGGCGTACCCGCTTGGTCGTTGGGAAGCCACTCCATGGATTTGTTGAAACGCTTCTTCGAAGAACATTTTCATTCGTCCGCCATCCATGTTCGCCCATTGCAAGGCGAGCTGGGCGGCTCGGGGCGCAAGATCATCCGGCTGTCAAACGACAAAGCCAGCGCCGTCGGCATTCTTTATGGAGTCCGCGAGGAGAATGCGGCGTTTCTTTCTTTTTCGAAACACTTTCGCAGGCACGGCTTGCCGGTGCCCGAGATTTACGGCGAAGACTTGGAACAGGGAGCGTATCTCGAACAAGACCTTGGCGATACTACGCTGTTTGAATTCCTTTCCAAGAATCGCACGGGAGATCAAATCGCATCGGATGTGGTCAAAACTTACCGTAAAGTTGTCTCGATGCTTCCGCGCTTCCAGGTTGAAGCCGCACGCGACCTGGACTACAGCATCTGCTACCCGTGCGCGAGCTTTGACCGGCAGTCGATCACCTGGGATCTGAACTATTTTAAGTATTATTTTCTAAGGCTTGCAGGGATTCCCTTCAGTGAGTCCGCATTGGAAGCCGATTTCAGCCTGCTGACGGATTTTCTGCTGACCGCCAATTGCGATTATTTTCTCTATCGCGATTTCCAGTCACGCAACATCATGTTGCCCGGCGGCGAGCCATTCTTTGTTGACTATCAGGGCGGCCGGAAGGGCGCCCTTCAATATGACATCGCATCGCTTCTTTATGACGCCAAAGCCGATCTGCCGCCCGACCTTCGCCAGCAATTGCTCGATCACTATATTGAGACGCTGCGGGAGTACGTCAGTATTGACCGCGAAACATTCCTGCGCCATTACTACGGTTATGTTTACGTTCGCATCATGCAGGCCCTGGGAGCCTACGGATTTCGCGGATTTTATGAGCGCCGCGCGCATTTTTTGCAGAGCGTACCGTACGCGCTGAAGAATCTTCGTTGGCTGTTGCACAACGCCGACCTTCCGATCGCGCTCCCCACTCTGCTGGGCGCGTTCCAGAGCATGCTCTCGTCGGAAAAGTTACTCGGCTTGGCGGGCCAAGCGGACACGTTAACCGTGCGGGTGTTCAGTTTTTCGTATCACAAAGGCCTGCCCAAAGACGATAGCGGAAACGGCGGCGGCTTCGTCTTCGATGGGCGAAGCTTGCCTAATCCCGGGCGCGAAGAGCGTTTCAAATTGCTGACGGGAAAAGATCAACCGGTCATCGATTATTTAAATCAGCAGGAGAGCGTTCATCAGTTTCTCGCCAGTGTGATGTCGCTGGTGGAAGCCAGTATCAGCAGTTATCAGGAACGCGGATTCAAGAATTTGATGGTCTCCTTCGGATGTACTGGCGGCCAGCACCGGTCGGTATTCCTCGCCGAACAACTTGCAAAGCGTCTGCGCGCGCGAAAAGACGTACAACTTGTAGTAAGGCATCTCGGACTGGAATCGTTACCGAAGGAAACACTTGCGGCCAAGAGTTCTCCATGAAAGAGCGACCATGAAGGCGATGGTGTTGGCGGCGGGCTTGGGCACACGCCTCCGGCCTTTGACCGACTTTCGACCGAAGGCCTTGGTTGAAGTTGCTGGCCGCACGCTATTAGAAATTAACCTCACTCGGCTGAAGGCTTTCGGGGTGCGAGAGGCAATTGTCAACGCGCATCACTTCGCGGATATGATCGCCGCGTATCTGAAAGCAAACGACGATTTTGGAATGCGAATTGAAATCTCGCGCGAAGAGGTTCTGCTCGATACTGGCGGCGGCCTGAAAAGAGCTGCTTGGTTCTTTCTGGAAGGCGGAACAAGCGAACCGTTTTTCCTCCACAACGTGGACGTGCTCAGCACGATCGACCTTGAACGAATGGTGCAGGCACATATCGAAAGCCAGTCGATCGCCACGCTTGCCGTCCAGAAACGCGAAAGCTCGCGTCAACTTCTCTTCGATGAAAAAGGCCAGCTTTGCGGCCGTCGCTCAGCTCGCGATAGCGGCGCAGAAATCGTTTACGCGTCGCAACATCTCGAACCTCTTGCGTTTTCCGGCATTCACGTGATCTCTCCGCGGCTTCTGACGATGGTGACCGAAAGCGGAGCTTTTTCCATAATCGATACGTACCTCCGCCTGGCGAAGCAGGGCGAAACTATCTCTGCATTCCGCGCCGACGAATGCTACTGGCGCGATCTTGGTAAACCGGAAAACGTGCGGCTGGCTGCGAACGATTTGGCAGACCGAGGCGCGTCAATATAACCTGCGATTTCCGCGTTTCCGTGGATGACTTCAGGCGGCCTATTTTGGCGCAGCGACCGGCGTGGCCAATCCCAGCGATTGCATCACGGCGTCATGCAGGGCCGGCCGAACTTTGGCAATTTTCTGGTTTTCGCGCGTGGGATGGACACGATTCGTGAGCAACACCACGAAGAGCTGTTTGTCTGGATCAATCCAGATGGAGGTTCCGGTGTATCCCGTGTGGCCAAAAGTGTGTGGTCCCATAAAGTGTCCGCTGGATCCGCCTTCCGTAGGAACCGCCCAGCCAATCGTACGCGTCCCGCCGGAAAGTTGTTGCGGCACGGTAAATTCAGCAATCGTCTCGCGCCGCAAAATTCGCTGGTGCGCATAGACGCCGCCATTCAACAACATCTGGCAGAACGCGGCAAGATCGGGCGCAGTGCTGAAAACTCCCGCGTGGCCTGAAACTCCGCCGATCGCCGCCGCGTTTTCGTCGTGAACTTCTCCCTGAATCAGCCGGTGCCGGTACTGTTTGTCGATTTCCGTCGGCGCAATCGTTGGCCAGATTTTTTTTGGCGGTTTGTACATCGTGTTGGACATATTCAATGGCGAAAAAAGATTTTCGCGTGCCAGCACGTCCACGGGCTTGCCGGTCAGCCGCTCGATAATTTCCGCCATTAAAATGATGCCCAGGTCAGAGTAAACCTCCTTGGTCCCGGGTTCGTAATCGAGGGGTTCGACGAAAATCTTTTCCAGCGTGTCTTGCTTTGATTTCGAAGTGCGCCAGTATTCCTTGAATGGTGGCAGGCCAGAAGTGTGGGTCATCAAATGCCGCACCGTCACACGATGCCGCCACTCAGGCTGGGGCCCGCTCGCCCATTCGGGCAAATAGCGCTCGACAGGCGCATCGAGATCGAGACGAACAGGGAAGTCGCCTTCAACGAGTTTCGCCACGAGTGTTGTGGTCGAGACGACCTTGGTGAGCGATGCAATGTCGTACATGGTATCGATGCCGACATTGCGTGCTTCAGTGTCGTAAGTGAATTTGCCGAAAGCGCGCAGCGAAACCTTTCCTTGGTAGCCGATCGCCACTGTTGCTCCAGGGAACGCTTTGTCTTTAATCGCTGCTTCAATCACGCCAAACGCTGGTTGTAGTTCCGCCTCGCTGCGTACGTCCATCGGTTGCAGTTTCATCGGATCAGCCGGAACGTTGATTCCAAACCCGGCTCTCAGTTGGGCTCCAGGAATCGTGACCGGCAAATGGCCGCGCACTGGAATCTCGCCGAACAGCGCTCGCGCCGCCGAAATTTGTGCAACGTCGCTGATGCCGAAGGCGGCCAGCCAGGTTTCCGCATCGGGAAAACGCTCGATCAAGTACGGACTGCCGAATGCCAGAGTAATAACCGGTTTGCCGGATTTATAAACCTGTTCCGCAAGCGCCGCTTGTTCCGCGGGAACATCCACATTGCCTTTACGATCGCTGACTCGCACGAACAACGCGAGAATCGCGACGTCATACGAATAGGGCGAGGGAATTTTCAGGTTCGCAGCGTCGCGAAATCGCGTATCCGCGCGCAAAGTCGTCACCGAATCAAATCTGCGGCGAAGTTCACGTTCCAAATCCTCGCCCGGAGTCGGCTCCGGATCGGCATAAAACGCCAGGAGCAGCGCGCGCGAAGGCTTGGCGCCATCCAGTGGCAATCGATGTGGCGTGTCCCGCAGCAGCGTTATGCCGCGATCGGAGATCCCCTGCGCGTCCTCTTTCCACGCGTTCTGTGCAAAATGCGCGTCGATGCCATTCACGTTCACCAGACGATTTTTTTCAAGCCCCAGCCTTGCCTTCGCCTGCAAAATCCGCCGCACTGAAGCTTCCAGACGCTCGCGAGAAATGCGTCCCGACTTCACGGCCTGCCGGAGCGCTTCGAACGCCGCATCCGGCACCGGCGGCATCAGCAAGCAATCCGCCCCGGCGAGAACAGCGCGTACCGCAGCCTCCCCAGGCGCAAAGCGGACCGTAATCCCGCCCATATCCATCGCGTCGGTGACCACTAGTCCCTGAAATCCAAGCTCTTTGCGCAAAACTCCCGTCAGAATATTCGAAGACAAAGTTGCCGGGGTATTGGGGTCGGGTTCGAATGCGGGCACATTCAAATGGCCGGTCATGACGCTGCCCACTCCGGCCGCAATCGCGGCGCGAAAAGGAACCAGCTCAAGCGATTCCAGCCGCGCGCGGTCCGCGCGAATAACCGGCAAATCAATGTGCGAATCTGCGGCTGTATCACCATGGCCCGGAAAATGTTTCGCCGTAGCCAGGCCGCCGTTTTCTTCCACGCCTCGCACGTAAGAGGAAACAAATTCGGCAACGCGCGCGGGATCTTCGCCATACGAACGTGTATTGATAATTGGATTGCCGGGGTTATTGTTCACATCGGCTACGGGAGCGTAAATCCATTGCACGCCCGCTTGCCGCGCTTCCATCGCAGTTATTTTTCCCATGGTGTAGGCGTCGCGCGGATCGCCGCCCGCAGCGATCGCCATCTGCGTAGGAAACGATGTGCCTTCATCGAGGCGCATCGCCGAACCGCGCTCGAAATCCGCTCCGATCAGCAGCGGCAGCTTCGATTTGGCTTGTAGCTGATTGTTCAGCACCGCTGTCGGATAAATTTGGCTTTTCTCAATGCCCAGCGGAGTCATCCGCGTAATCAGAATGAATCCACCCGCATGCAAATCCCTAACGTCATGCAGCATCTGCGCGTATTCGGGGGAATCGGCGGAAGTGAAAGTGCCGTGGTACGTCGTAAAAAGAAGTTGGCCAATTTTCTCGTCCGCCGTCATACGGCGCAGCGTGTTTTCAACCCATTGCCGCGCAGCAGGAGAAAGTGGGCGCAATCCGCCCGTGGACTTCGATCCCGGAGCGCTTTTCAATTGTTTTGCCGCGACGGCGCGGCTCTGACCGCCAAGTTTTGTGGCCATAAGCAGGGCAAATGGAAGCACAAGCAGGCACAGCACGGCACGGCGTCTCGTCGGCATTCGTTCTCCCGAATCTTTCGATATTTCCGGAGCCGCGCCCGCTTCTTCTCTGTTGATAACACACGCAACTCAGCGCGACAACGCGATTCCCAGTAAGGCGTTCCAGAATATCATTCTATGAACGAACCAGGAGGAATCTTGCCGCACTTTCTGCCGCGCTTCGCCCCGCCGACCCGTCGTGCCTGGTATTTTCTGTTCTCGGTCGCCCTTTGTCTGGCCGATCAAACTTCCCTGGCTGCGCCCCATCCGCAAAGACATGCCGCCCGAAAAGGCTCATCTCGCGCTGGGCGCGTGCAAAGCGGCCTCGACGTCTTGGAAGCGGAAAAGTTTGTGCCGTTGCGTGGCAAGCGCATCGGCATCATCACCAACCACACCGGTCTCGACTCGCAGGGAAAATCAACAATCGATCTGCTCTCCCATGCCGCAAACGTGCAAGTGGTGGCACTATTTAGTCCGGAACATGGTCTAGCGGGGCAACTGGATGAGCGGCTCCCTTCGGCAAAAGATCCATCCACAGCGCTGCACGTATTCAGCCTTTACGGTGAGACTCTCCGACCCACGGATGAAATGTTAAAGGGTATCGACACGCTGGTCTTCGATATTCAGGACGCCGGCGTTCGCTTTTATACCTACACCGTGACCATGGCTTATGCCATGGAAGAAGCCGCCAAACACAACATCGCATTCTACGTTCTGGATCGGCCCAACCCCATGGGCGGCGAAATTGTCGAAGGGCCGATGCTAGATCCTGATAAGACGAATTTTGTTGCGTACTTTCCCATCCCCGTCCGTTACGGCCTCACCATCGGCGAACTCGCTCAATTTTTCAACACCGAAAACCACATCAATGCCGACTTGCACGTGATCCCCATGAAGAATTGGCATCGCAACTATTTTTTTGAGAGTACCGGCTTGCGCTGGATTCCGCCCTCTCCCAATCTCCGTACGATCAAAGGTTCCATTGTTTATCCGGGGCTCGAAATTCTGCAAAGCGCCGGCGTTTCCGTAGGGCGGGGAACGGAAACTCCGTTCGAGGAGTTCGGCGCGCCTTGGATGGACGGCGAAAAAGTTGCCGCGGCTCTGAATGCCGTTCATTTGCCAGGTTTGAAATTTGTAGCGCAGCCATTCATCCCGGTTACTGGACTATATGCCGGCAAGCGCTGCGGCGGAGTCGGCGTTCGCATTGGAGATCGCGCCGCTGTCCGAGCCATGCGCATGGGCCTGGAAATTGCCGTTCTGCTGCACAAGATGTATCCACACAATTTCGACGCCTCAAAAACGATCGTGCTACTTGGCAATTCCGACACAGTGCAAAAACTGGACGATGGCGCCCCTGCCGCCGAAATCCTTGCGTCGTGGCAATCCTCGCTCGCGAGTTACGACCAGGCCCGCCGCAAGTATTTCCTCTATAAATAATTTACATGGATAATCTCGAATTACGGCCGGCTTAACGCCTCTTCGGCGGTTGTCGATTGTGCCGTAACGCCTCGCACTGTGCTAAAGTCCGCTCATGGCGCCCATGCGCATCGTTTCACTGCTTCCATCGGCCACGGAAATTCTTTTTGCGTTGGGTTTAGGCGACCAAGTTGTTGGCGTCAGCCATGAATGCGATTTCCCCCCGGCCGCACGGACCAAGGCCGTCGTCATCCATTCGCGAATTCCAAAAGAGGCTTCGCCTTCGGAGATCGATCGCCTGGTGCGCGAATTCAGTGCGCGCGGGGAGAGTGTTTACTCGGTCGATGGGGAAATGCTGCGCAGCCTTTCCCCTGACCTCATTGTCACGCAGGATTTATGCCACGTCTGTGCCGCGTCGCCCGAAGATCTCGCGGCTGTGCTGGCGACCTTTGACCAGCGTCCAGAAGTCTTATGCCTCAACCCGCTCGATCTCGGCGATGTGTGGCGCGACATTTTGTGGGTTGGCGAACAAACTTTCCGGCCGCACGCCGCGGAAAAACTCCTCGAAAGCATTGGAGAAAAACTTGGCGCGATCGAGCAGCAAATTCAGCGGACCACAGACGCCCCGTCTATCGCTTTTCTTGAATGGCTCCAGCCAATCTACGTCGGCGGCCATTGGGTTCCGGAGATGATTGGATTCGCCGGCGGCCGCGATGTTTTCGGTAAGCCTCGTACGCCGTCCTTCCGCGTTATGGTTGACGAAGTTATCGCCGCACAGCCCGATATTTTGATCGTAGCTCCATGCGGCTATTCCGCCGAAACAGCCCGGGACGAATATCGTTCGATGCCATTTCCGCCCGACTGGCAATCGATCCCGGCCGTTCGCAACGACCAGATCTTCTATCTCGACGCCAATTCCTACTTCTCGCGCCCCGGCCCGCGCCTCGTCACCGGTCTCGAAATTCTCGCCAAACTTTTCCACCCCGGCCTCAGCGTCAGTCCCGAAGCCGACCGCGCCATCCACCCGTTGCAGCTTGCTGCTCATTCCGCCTCTGTCTAATTTTGAAGCGCCGCTGACCCGCGGACGCATTGGCAGCCGGTGACGCAGCGGCGCTGACCTTGTCAGACCACAGTAAGGGAACGCTTTTTCTTCTCGCCGTATCCTCCCGCTCCCGCCTGTCCATCCGTCCAGTTGACAGCAATCCTTCCCATATATAAGATTGCTATACGTAAGGGAGCTACCCATGATCGCCTCCGGTATCAAGCGCGGTACCGCCGAACTCGCTGTCCTCAGCGTCCTCGAAAATGGCGCTCTGCACGGCTACGAAATCGCCCGTCGCATCGAGCAGCAAACCAGAGGATCACTGCGCTTCACCCTCGCAGCTCTTTATCCCATGCTCTACCGTCTCGAAAAACAAAAATGGATCCGTGGCGCATGGGAAACCAGCGCCAATGGCCGCCGCCGCCGCTGTTATCGTCTTACGCCGCAAGGAAAGAAGAAGATTCAACCGCTTCGTGCCGCATGGTCAGAACTATTCAGCGCCCTACGCCGCCTGACGAAGGTGTCCAATGCATGACTGGCAGCAACTGGTCCGCACGAAGCTCGCAGGTCTGGCGTTAGAGCGTGAGGACGCTGCCCGAGTCACCGAGGAACTTGCCGCTCATCTAGAGGACAACTATCAATCCTTGCTTCGCGCGGGCCTTTCGGAACAAGAATCCGCACGCCGCGCGCTGACAAGCGTTGACGGCTGGCAGGAACTAAAGCGCAAAATCGAATCTTCTCGCAAAAAGGAGCTTCCCATGCCGAAACGCGTCGCGCAATTTTGGTTTCCTGCATTTGTAACGCTTTCGCTCTCGATGGTTCTTCTTGCGGTCTTGGAGATATTCGGTCCAAAGCCCTGGGTGACTCCGATGCCCGGCGGCCCGTGGCTTCGCATGGCTCCACTCGCGGTCGTCTATGGTTCCTGGCTGGTTTTCTTGCCGTTTATCGGCGCATTGGGGGCGTACCTATCCTGTCGATCTGGCGGTCGATCGAGCATTGTTTTCTCTTCGATTGTTTTCCCTGTTTTCCCGTACGTCGCCTTTTTCGCGATTGGCCTTCCTCTGGCGCTAATCCTCGATGACCACGTCGCCCATAACATCACGGTGCCGGCATTTTTCGTCGGGCTTTCCGCGTGGGTTATTTTCCCGGCAATGGCACTACTGGCCGGTGGCCTGCCGGCGCATAGGTTGGCATCGCGACGCCTAGATCGAGCCGGAGTTGCTGGCAGTTGAGAGTGAGCGGTTCCAATGGCGATAAAAGGGAAGTCCTACAGCAATCAACAGCAATCCGATTGACGACCGTCCCGGACGCTGGATGAAAATGCTCACTGTCAGCGCAAGGGCTCCTGCGACGAAAATTCCCGGAACCCACGGATAGCCCCAACAGCGATAGGGACGTACCATTTCCGGTTCGGTCTTGCGCAAACGGAACATTGCCAGCACTGCCAGTCCATAAAAAATCCACGCCGCAAAAATAAATAGGTTGGTCAGCTCTTCAAACGTGCCGGTGAGGGCCATAAGCCCGGCCAGCACTCCTTGAAAAACCAATGCGCGAGAGGGTGTCAGAAATTTTGGATGAATACCGTCGGCAATTTTGAAGAAAATTCCATCTCGAGCCATCGCATAAGGCACGCGCGCTCCGCTCAATACCGACGAGTTCAACGACCCAATCGCCGAGATCACCATGGCCAGCGTCATCCAATAAGCGGCGCCATGCCCTGCAACATGTTCGACAACGTCCGAAGCAATGTGCGTCGACGTGGCGACTGCATCGAACGGCAACACACGCAAGCATGCCGCGCTAAAAAGGAGATAAACCACTGCCACCAGCGAAACGCCGCCCATCAGCGCGCGCGGAAAATTCTTTTGCGGATTGGCAATCTCCGACCCAACCAGGTTCAGATCTTCCCACCCGTCGTACGCCCATAACGCGGCGGCGAGCGCCGCCAGAAACGCAGTAAGAATTCCGCCGTTCAGTACCGTGGGCCAGATCGGATCAGCTGGATGCGCGGAACTGCCCACGGAAAACACAGCCACGCCAATCACCGCCAGCACTGAGGCAATTTTGACGATGGTCAATACCACCTGCACCGCGCCGCCCAATCGCACACCAAGATAATTCACGAAGGTCATGATGATTAGCCAGAGCACGGCCACCGGTTGCGCCCACGTGAACACAAAATCGTACGGTTTCATTCCCGCGAGCCCAGGCAAATGCAATGTGAACAGCGGCGTAGCAACTGCCGGAACCAGAAAGCTCAGGAATCGCGCGGCTCCAGCGGCGATCGAAGCCATAGAAGACGGCCTGCCCACGATCGAGTGCATCCAACCAAATGTGAATCCCCATGCCGGCCCGAATCCGCGTCGCAAATAAGCGTATTCTCCGCCGGCCTCGGGAATTTCCGCACCCAACTCGGCAAAAGAGAGCGCGCCGAAAATCGATAGCACCGCACCTATAATCCACGCGGCAAATACAACAGAAACGAATCGTCCTTCGCGGGCCATTTCCGCGGGCTTCAGGAAAATCCCCGTTCCAATCATCGTGCCTACGACGATCGCTGCGGACGCCCACGGTCCCAGCCCACGCACTAGCTCCAGGCGTTTTCCGCGTTCCTGCGTCTTCGACTCTTCCGCCAGTTTCTGCACACTCACTCCGCTCTTGCACTCACTTCCGATTTTTCACCTTGCCCGGACGTTATCCGGCTCGCCACCGCTCCGCTCAAAAACGTCGCACACGATCCAATCAGCACGTACCAAGTGTAGGCGACGCCGGTCATTCTCCACACTGCTATGGTCGCCGCCAATCCAAAAAACATTCCGGTCAGCGCGCCAACTGAATTCGCCCGGCGGTCTATCGTTCCCAGTAAAAACAATCCCAGCAGACTGCCGAGCGGAAATGATGCCACCGTCAAACCTGTTTCCAGCAGCGAGCCCCACCGTACAAATCCGAAAGCCATCAGCACCAGGCCCCACACCAGCGTCATCCGTCGCGACAGCTTAAGAAATTTCTGCGGATCTTGCCGATGTCCCGCCGCCGCCGAAAAATCCAAGATACTCGACGCAGCCAGCGAGTTCAGCGACCCGCTCGCATTTGACATGGCCACCGCGATAATCGATGCAAGCAGCAATCCGGCCAGTCCGGCCGGCATTTCACGCACCAGGAACAAAGGCAGAATGCGATCGGGGCGTTCGCCGGCAGCCAGCAACGGCCTGTGCTGCGAGAAAACGTACAACAAAACCCCCACCAGCAGAAACAAAGTAAATTGCACCAGAATCACGCCTCCGCTAGCCAGGAGCGCTTTGCGACTGTCTGTTTCATTCCGTGCCGCCAGCAGTCGTTGCACGATGGTTTGGTCCGTTCCATGGCTGGCCATCGTAAGAAAAGACCCGCCGATCACTCCGGACCAAAATGTATATTTCGTTGCCATATGAAACGAAAAATCCAGGAACTGCAATTTGTTCCCGGCGATCGCCGCAACGTGGTTGACTTCGCTCCACCCGCCTGGAATCGAATGCAGCAGAAAGCCCAGTGTTACCGCGCTGCCTGTCAGATACAGAAGCAGCTGCGCCACGTCCGTCCAGATCACCGCTTTCATTCCGCCTTCAAACGTGTAGAGGACCGTCAACGCAATTACGATCACCACGGCAAGCTGCTCTGAGGTCCCCAGCACCACGCTCACCACCAAGGCGATCGCGGAAACCCGCACTCCTTCTGCAACCGCTCGCGTCACCAGAAAAGTGGACGCCGCCACCGCGCGCATGCGCATTCCAAATCTTTTTTCGATCAGTGCGTACGCGGTGAACATCTCGCCGCGAAAATAGGCTGGCAAGAAGAGCAGCACGATCATCACTCGCCCCACAAGGTATCCGAGAACCAATTGAATAAAAGTGAGGTTCGTCGCATACGAAATCGCGGGCGTCCCGATAATCGTAAGCGTGGAGGTTTCCGTGGCGACAATGGACAGCGCCAACGCCCACCACGGTGCCGTGCGTCCTCCCAGAAAATAATCGCGCACATCCTGTTGTCCGCGCCGGAACCATATCCCCAGCCCGGTTACGCCGAGCAGATAGGCCACTACTATGGCGAGATCAATTGGATGTATGCGCATTCCGGCTGATCAGTTCAAATTGCTGTTTGCACAAAGAACGTCGAGGATAGAGTCCCCGCTAGCCCGCGTCAAGGAAGTAGCAGTGCTTTCACGCTGCTGTCCGTGTTTTTCGGCTTTTTTGATTCTTTCGAAACTTGCCCCGGTCATGTCGCGCAGAAAACCGATTTTCGCGTACCCTTTCCCTATGAAGTGTTTTCTCGGAATTGACGGCGGCGGCACCAAGACCGAGTGGGTTGTGCTGAACGAATCTGGCGCCATCGTTGCCCGCGGAACAGGGCCGGCTTCGAATCCCACCCGCATCGGTTTTCCCGCCGCGTTTGCGGCGCTCAATGAAACCTGTAACGCCGCGATAAACTCAACGCGAATTCCGTTTGAAGTGGTTGCGTTGTGCGCGGGCCTCGCTGGCACCGGGCGTCCGGAGAATCGCGAGCAAATGCTGCAATTCCTATCGCAACGATTTTCGAACGCGCACGTTGACGTTCGAACGGACCTCGAGCTCCCGCTGTACGCAATGCCGCCAGGTCCGGCAATGGTCTTGGTCGCCGGTACCGGCTCCGCGGCCATTGGCAGAGACAGCCAGGGCACGGTGAAGCGTGAAGGCGGCCTTGGGCCGGGACACAGCGACGAAGGAAGCGCCTTCGACATTGGCCAGGCTGCGGTTTCCGTGGCCCGCACACCACAAGAACCATCGCACGCGCAGCACGACGAATTAGCGCGCCAAATCTTTGAGCATCTCAGTTGTTCCAATTGGGCCGAACTCGACCTGAAGTCCGCCGCCAATCCCGATTCTGTTTATCCCCGGATCTTTCCCGTCGTTGCGGCGGCTGCAGACTCTGGCAGCGATCTTGCCCGCTCTTTGTTGCAATCGGCAACGCAAAAACTTGCCGCAATTTGCCAGCGCCTCTCCGAATCTTTGAATCTGGCCCAGCAATCATTCCCGCTAGGCAAAACTGGCGGTACGATCGGACGCTCCCGCTTCTTCGACCAGGCCCTCGATCAGGCATTGCTGCACAAACTGCCCCAAGCCATCGTCAGCCGACTGTCCGTCGAGCCGGCGGAACTTGCCGCCTGGATCGCCTTGCAATCGGCCGAGAGTAAGCAGGGAATCGCATCATGACTATCGATAACGCGTCGGTTTTGCAAACCGCCACGGGCGATAATCTCGTGCGTCTTATTCATGAAGTTCCTGCAGCCGAGCTCTTTCCCATCCTCGATAATCCTGCGTTCGACGAAATTTCTCTTGCTCTTCTCTTGCAGCGTAAAGACCTTGGCGCCGGATTCCTGGGCGAAATTCTCAAGCGTCGCCATTTCCTCAAAAACTATCTCGTTAAAAAACTGCTCGCCTTTCATCCGCACACTCCACGAACCGATTCGCTTCGTTTGCTCCGCGATCTTTATCTGATGGACTTGGTTCAATTCGCAAGTTCGCCCGGCGTCTTACCCGATCTCAAACGCAGAGCAGAAGACCATGTTGTTGCGAAGCTGCCGCAGCTTCCCCTTGGGCAAAAAATCACGCTCGCCCGCCGCTCTCCCGCGCGTATTGCGGGCGCCCTGTTGGCCGATGGACAGCCTGCAGTCGTCAAAGCCGCTCTTGCGAACCCAAATCTTACCGAAGCGCAACTGCTTCGCGTTCTCGCGAAAGGAAAGCTTCCTCCGGTCGTCGCGCAATCGATCGCCCGGGATGCAAAATGGAGTCACGTCTATAACGTCCGCATCGCGCTAATCCGTCAACCTTCCACTACCCTCACTACGACTCTCGCTTTTCTGCCCGAGCTTACCGTCTCGGACTTGCGCGAATTGGCGTCGCCGGGCATCCTGCCCGAGAATCTGCGAGGTTATCTTCAGGCAGAAATTCAACGCCGCTCGCAAAAGCCGCCTATGCAACAGCCAAAGCCGCGCTCCGACGACGCACCGCAGGAACCCGGTACTAACAGCCGCGAGTAGTACTTTCTGATAGCATTTTGGTCAATATTGGGAACAAAACGCCGTTTTTTGCTGTCGTATTTGCGGTTTCGCGGTGAGAGTATCTTTGTCACGCAGGAGCGCGCGAAAGCCCGTGCGTCGCGGCTTGGCAACCCAGCCAAGGGGTTTCATCAGGTAGATGGGCATCGCAGACACATCCGCTCGCAGGCTCGAACGTCGCTGGGCGCCTCGTTACGACTTCCACGCGAACCTGGATATCGAGTGGGGCTCCGCAGTCCTTCGCGCCAGCACCCGCGATATCAGCTCCAATGGTATGTTCATCGAATCCGCCGATCCTCTCTGGGTCGGCGCTGGCTTTACTGCCAATCTTCAGTTGGAGCAGCCGGTCAAGGTCGTCTGCTTCGTGAAACGCGTCGAACCCGGCCGCGGCATGGGAGTCTCCCTTTCGTTTCCGGACCGCCAGGATACTTATCTGCAGCTCATTTCCAGGCTTTCCCAGACGCCGCCTTCTCCCTGACGGTATACTCAAGCGCATGACCCACTGCCTTGACTGTGGCTCAGCGCGCACCACGGATCAGTGCCCCTCTTGCGGACTCACTTCGGCCGCCGCGGAATTAATGTTCCGCAAACGGCTGATCAAGCAGACCGTCTTCTTTCTGGTAGGCTCGCTCCTTTTCCCCTACATCACGCAAATCTATCCACCAATCGACCTCGACCTCATGCTGGTATTTTTTGGGGTTTTATTTTTTGTTGCTCTGGCGATCGCGGTGTTTCTGGACCGTCGCGCGCGCAAGCATCAGGAAATCGAAATACTCAAACGAGTTTATGCCGGTTTTATTCCGCTGCCTTGGATCCTTGCTTCGGCCATCTTTCTCAACGGCAAACTCGACTCATCGGCCAAGCCGGTCTATGTTCCGGAGCGCGTTGAAGGCAAATTTCTCATGAAGGGATTAGTACGCGGTACTCGCCGCCTTGTGGTTCACTCTTGGCGGCCCGGCCAAAAAGTGGAACGATTGCCTGTCGATTCCGATGACTTCGAGCGTTTTCACGTTGGTGATCAGATTGAAATCGCCGTCCAGCCAGGGGTGCTCGGAATTCCCTGGGTCTACGGTGTCTATCGTCAAGGCCGGCCCGCTCAGTAGGCTGGTTTGCCATTCGGCAGCACCGGAATCTGCAATTCCATGAAATTGCCGCTGGATCCAAAGCGAAATCTATGCCGCAGCACCGGTCCCGCGTTTCGTGTTTTCCATTCAGAGGTCTCGATCGGCTCCGCTGGAATGTCCGCCGTTGCCACTTCCGCGTTCTCGCCGCTGACTTTTACCTTGCCGGGGTCAATCTCGTACGCGTTCTGCGAATCCGTATCAATCAACAGGTAGCGTTTCCACAGCCGCACCAGATAGATTCCCTTGCGGTCACCTCGATAAACGTTCCACGATTTTGGCGCATCGTCGTTGTAGCGCACGATGGCGAACGGCAGGGTCTTCCATTGCTGTTTCGAGGGCTGCTGAGCGGCTAGGCCTCGCCCCGCCGCAAACGATAGGATCAATATCATCAGCCATGAGAGCGCCGTCAGCCTTGGTAAATTTCGTCGTTGCGCCAGAATCCGAACTCGTATCTCTTCGACAAGATTCATCTCGCCTCGAAAACCTTGCTTTTCATCTTCCATCTGATTTGAGTCCACCCGTCTGATTTGAGTTTACCCATCTGCTCTGAATATACGATGCGCCAACGCCGGGCCACCATCCGGCTAGCCCCAGGGTCTACCGTGATTCCGGCATTTGTCCCGAACCGTCTTTGTTTATACTGCTCCTACATGATTTCAGCAGCTTCTCTGACCAAACGCGCCTTGCGCATTCTGGTTCGCGTTTTCCCGCGTTGCAGCATGATTTCCCAGGCAATAGCTTTCAACCTTTTTCTCGCGTTTTTCCCGACGCTGTTGCTGGTCGTTGCCATCGCCACCAGTCGTCTAGGCAGCCATACCAATCTGCTCGACCTCATTACCGATCTGACTCAGTATCTTCCACCTGACAGTCGCCAAGTTGTCTCGGAATTCCTGATCAGGCGCGGTCCGCAGGCCTGGAAGTGGGCCTTGCTCGGCTGGGCCGGCACGGTCATTGCCGGCTCTCAAGTCATGAAGCTTTTGATGGAAGGCATTCACATCATTTATGACGACGCCGAAAAGCCCGGCTTTCTCCATCGCCAATTGCGAGCGCTTTTCCTGCTCGTGGTCACCATAGCGCCACTGATGGCCGCATCCATCATTGGTGTTTTTGGTCGTCCACTGCGTCACTGGATTGCTAGCGAGTTCGGCGAAGCCCGTTATTTCCAGGACCGCTGGTCGTACTTTTTTCCTGTAGCCGCCTTCTTTTTGTCTTTGGCGGCGCTGACAATGATCTATCGTGTTGCGCGCCCCCAGGAAACCAGCCTTCGCAACGTGATTCCCGGCGCGGCGATCGCGACCCTTTTGTGGTGGCTTGCGGACGTGCTCTTCGCGGTTTACGTCCGCCGCGTCCCCTACGGTATCGTATACGGCGGGCTTGCCGCGGTCATCGGCCTTCTTATTTGGATGAACCTTTCTACCATTATCATTTTCCTCGGCGCTGCATGGAACGCCGAATCCGCCGCCATCCGCGTTGGCCACCCCTCTGATTGACGCCATTTTAGCCGCGGCGTATAGTCACCATATTGCAACGCAGTGCGCGCCCCAGCGAATGCCAGATGCTCTAAACTGAACTGCGTCGAGGCCGTTCGGCTAATGTGCTAAGAAGGTAAAATGCGCCAGACGCCTCGTTTTTCCATTCGTGTTTTGCTTTGGCGCCACCCGGCTATCAGCTCGTTCTGTTTGGCGATCTTGTTCTGCTTTTCGGTTAACAGCCAGCTTTTCGCGCAATCGCCCACTCCCCAAGGTCTCCCCGCGCAGCAGCAGCCCTCGAAGCCCGCCGACACGGTTCCCCCTGCCGCAGCGGTCACCGAGGTCTCTACCCACGATTCTCCTGCCACTTTCAAGGTTCGGGTAAATCTGGTTCTGGTCCGCGTCGTGGTTCGCGATGAGCAAGGCAAAGTGGTCGATAATCTGAAAAAGGAAGACTTTCTCCTTTTCGATAACCGCAAGCCGCAAACCATTTCAACTTTCAGTATCGAATCGCCCGCTTCTCACTCTGTCTCAGTCGTAAACGTTTCGGACCATCCCGAAACCGATGCTCCTGCCGTTGTCAGCGGGCTGGCGCAGCGCTTTGTCTCTTTGCTTTTCGACGACCTGCATCTTGCCATGGAAGATGCGGTCGCTGTACGTGTTGCTGCTTCCAAAATCTTCGACTCCATGGCTCCTTCCGACCGCGTTGGAATCTTTACCACTTCTGGCCAGTTTGCGCAGGATTTCACTTCCGACCACGAACTTCTGAAAGCCGCGCTCAACCAAATCATTCCGCGACCCGTAGGTTCTGACTTCCACGGGTGCCCCGATATCAGCTATTACCAGGCTGATCTGATCGAAAACAAGAATGACTCGCAAGCCCTCGCCATCGCTGTCGAGGACACTGTTCAGTGCGAGTTCCAAGGTGACGAAAGCAAAGCCGCTATGGCGCTTCCGCTTGCCCGCGCCGCCGCCCTTCAAGCTCTCAATTCAGGCGATTCTTCAACGGAATATGCCTACCGGCACATGGAGGATGCGATGCGCCGCTTGAGCGCCATGCCCGGCCAGCGCAAACTTGTTTTTGTCTCCCCGGGTTTTATTCTTTCCACTCTGTTTGCCGAGCGATCCGACATCATCGATCGCGCAAATCGCGCCAGCATAGTGATTGATACTTTGGATGCCCGGGGTCTGTACACGCCCGATGTAATGGGCGATATTGCCAATCCTTCTCGTAGTTCCGTTTCGACCGCCGGCTTTCAAACCAGCTTTCGTGTCCAGGCACAATCTGCGCAAAGCGATATCCTCCAAGATTTCGCTTATGGGACCGGCGGGACTTATTTTCACAATCGCAATGATCTTGATGTGGCGCTGCGCCAGGCCGTTTCCGCTCCCGCAACTTCCTATCTCCTCGGATTCTCTCCGCAAAACTTGAAGCTCAACGGCAGCTTTCATACCTTGAAAGTTTCCTTGACCACGAAACCAAAATATTCCCTTCAAGCCCGGCGCGGCTATTACGCCCCGCGTACTCTAAAAACTCCTGAAGAAACCGCCAAACAGGAAATCCAGGAAGCTGTTTTCTCCCAGGAAGAGATCAAGGATTTGCCCGTCGATCTGCAAACCCAGTTCTTTCGCAAAGACGAAATGCAATCCAGGCTCTCCGTCCTTGCTCATTTGGATCTGAAAGGTGTGAAATTCCGCAAGGTGCAAGGCCGCAATAACGACGACCTTACGCTGGCTACGGTCATTTTCGACCAGAACGGTAACTTCGTTACTGGTGGCGAAAAAATTCTGGAAATGAAGCTTCTCGACTCTACCCTCGATCGGCTGGATCGTTCCGGAATCACTGTAAAAACGAGCTTTGATGTGAAGCCCGGCACTTACCTGGTCCGGCTGGTCGTTCGCGATAGGGAGGGCGAGTTGATGGCCGCCCGCAACGGCGCGGTAGTGATCCCGTAAAGAGGATGAATTCCCGGACTCCAGGACTCTGGCGATCTTTTCAGGTGTTTTGATGGAGGATAAGATGAAAATGACGACCCGCAATTTTTGGCGCGCTCGCCCGTTATTCGCGATGGTTTTCGCTTCGGCGCTCCTCTCTGTCCCAGGCTATGCGCAGGATGCCGCCACGCCCGCTTCGCAGCCGGCCAATGCAACTTCGCCTCAGCCCGCGCAGGTCGGTCCCACCATCAAAAAAGAATCTCGCTTGGTGCTGGTGGACGCTGTCGTCACCGACAAAAAAGGGAAGTACATTCACGATTTGACAAAAGGCGATTTCAAGGTTTACGAGGACAACAAAGAGCAGCCGGTGGCCACTTTCTCTACCGGCGCGGATTCCGCCGGACCACAGAATTCCCAAAAACACTATCTGGTCCTGTTCTTTGATAATTCTTCCATGGCGCTCCCCGACCAGATCTCCGCCCGTGCCGCCGCCACGAAATTTATTCAAGCCAACGTCGCGCCCGATCACCTGATGGCCGTTGTTGAATTCACTGGAAGCATCAAGATCGTGCAGAACTTTACCGCGAACGCTGAACTGTTGCAGGCGGCGGCCAAGGGAGTGAAGTCCTCTTTCGTTGCTTCCAACTCCGATCCCGGCGGCCCGGGAGCCGACACCATTTCTACGCCAGGGCTCAGCAACTTTTCGAACGCCGAAGTCGATTATGGCGCCCGTTCCATGCTGCTTTCCGTTCGAACCCTTGCCAAAGATTTGCGCTCGATTTCCGGCCGCAAAATGCTGGTGCTCTTTTCTTCGGGGTTTCCGCTCACGCCGGAGCGGCAGTCCGAACTAACTGCCACCATTGACGCGTGTAACAAATCCAACGTCGCTGTTTACGCCTTGGACGTTCGCGGCTTGCAAGCTCCGTCCATGGGCGCAAATCGCCCGCCAGCCACAAACCACCTGCAAGCAGTTTCTTCGCCGCGCCAGAACGCCAACAAACAACAGTTCGGCGCTCGACTCGTTCTGGCCTCGATGCCTGATCCGCAGAGGCCCGGGGGCGGCGCAGGCGGAACGGGTGGAGGCGGAACGGGTGCTGGCGGAGGCCGCGGCGGAACAGGTGGAACCGGTGGCACAGGAGGCGGAACTGGCGGTCGCGGGGGAACAGGCGGGACTGGCGGAACAGGCGCCGGTGGTAAGGGTGGAACGGGAGGAACCGGAACAGGCGGCACAACCGGCCGCGGCGGCACCGGCACCACGGGAGTCGGCAATCGCGGAGGCTATCCGATCAACGGTCTCAACAATCCCATGAACCAGCCGCGTTCCATCGTGCCGCAATTTCCAGAATCCACTGCCACCAACCAGCAGATTCTTGCCGCCCTGGCCGAAGGGACCGGCGGCTTCACCATCTTCAATACCAATGATCTTTTAGGTGGCCTGCAGCGCATCGCCAGTGAACAGAACGAATTTTATCTTCTTGGCTACGTTCCTCCGGAGTCCGCCGAAGGCAGCTGCCACACTCTCAAGGTAAAGATGAATCACGGCGGCATGAACGTGCGCTCGCGCAGCGGTTACTGCAACGCTCGCCAGCCGAATATTCTGGATGGCACTCCCGTCGAAAGGCAGCTTGAGGTGCGCGCTCAAGACAGCGGCACGGGCGGTGTGCATCCTCTATTTCAGGCCCCGTATTTTTACACCGGGCCCAGCGTTGCCCGCGTAAACCTGGCTATGGACATTCCGCAGGAGATGTTCAAATTCGACAAGGACAAAGGTAAGTATCACACCAGCCTAAACGTTCTGGGCATTGCCTATCGGGACGATGGCAGTGTTGCCGCGAAGTTCTCCGATCAGGTCAAACTCGATCTGGAAAAAGACGACTGGAAGGAATTTACCAAGAATGCGTATCACTACCAGAATCAGTTCGACGCCGCGCCCGGTCACTACAAAATGACCGTTGTTTTGAGCGCCGGCTCCGATACTTTTGGAAAATCAAGTTGGCCACTCGAAATTGACCCTTACGATGGAAAGCAGTTTGCCCTCGGCGGAATCGTCATGAGCAACAACGCTCAGCGCGTGGAGCAACTTGCCAACAATGCCGATTACGATTCGGTCCTGCTGGAAGACCGCACGCCGCTGGTTGTCAAAGGCTTCCAGGTTGTTCCCACCGCGGTGAATCGCTTCAAGCGCTCCGAAAAAGTTCTGATGTATTCGGAAATCTATGATTCATTGCTCACCGGAGAAAAGCCGCCTCGTGTCGTACTCGGCTATAAAATTTTGGAACGTGCCACCGACAAACAAGTCTTCTTTACCAACACGTTGGCTGCCGACGACTTTCTGCAAAAAGGGAGCCCCGTTATCCCCATCGGCATGGTGGTCATGGTGAAAGACCTGCAACCGGGCGCCTACCGGCTGGTTCTGATGGCTGCCGACGAAACGGGCGCAAAGGCTCCGAACCGCTCCGTAGATTTCGACTTGGTCAACTAGCGGTTCAGGATTTGCGGTTCGAAGCGGAGTAAGCAGCGGCACTCCGCTGCTCACCCAGCCGAATTGCTTTGCCCTGCTCCGGCCAGCGTAAGCGCGCCGCGAGACCGGCTTTCTGAAATGTGGACGCAATCGTTTGACGCGATTCGGAGAAATGCGCCCAGCCTTCGAAATGTAGCGGCACGATGGTGGCGTTCGCAAATGCATGCGCCACCTGAATTCCCTCTTCGGCAGTCATGGTCAGATGATGCGGACCCACTTCGGGAACGCGCGCTGCTCCCATGAACAACAGCACGGTGTAAATTTCGAAGCGTCGCGCAACTTCCTGCACGCCCTCAAACCAAACCGAATCACCGGACACATAAACGCCACGTTCAGGCGAATCCGCAAAGGCCAACACAAATCCAACCACCGGTCCGCGGTCGGCGCCGGCCGGACCGTGCCGTGCAGGCGTTGCCGTGATGCGAAGAGTGCGGCTACTGGCACTTGAGATTTCAGCAGTTTGCCAGTTGGCCAGGCCGATCGCGTTCCCCTGCAATCTCGCCCCGCCATCTTCCGTCGTAAATACGCGTCCCGCAGTAGGGAGCAGTACCCGTCCGGCGCGGTCCAGGTTGTCGAAATGATGGTCGTGACTCAACAGCACAGCGTCAAGCCGGCCCAAAGATTCTGTATCTGACGCTGGGCCCGCCAATTTATGGAGCGTCACCGGGCCCGTCTTATATTCTTGGCCGGGGGAATCGAAGGTAGGATCGGTCAGCAGCCGAAATCCACCGAGTTCGATCAGCGCCGTCGGCCCTCCGATGTACGTTAGGTCAAATCTATTTTCTTCTTTCACGACAAGTCCTCCTTAAGGCCGGCGTTCTTTAGGTGGTCGAATACAAATCTCGCGGATTCTCCATACTCTATCTTGATGAGTATTGTTCGACTTCCGTTCCATTCGAATTCTAGTTTCGTAGTGCCCCGCACCTCTATTCGGGTTCAGCTGTGCCCGTTCGGCTAGCGACATCTTCGCGTATTCCTCACAACTTTTTTGTGGCCGCAGGGTTATTCTCTACACCATGGGTGTTCCCCGATCGAAGCTTCGAACCGCCACGAATCTGATCCACCATATCTGCCATTCGTTGTTTTCGCGTCGCATCCTTCAGTCAATGCAAGCTTCGCTGCTCGCTGGCACGCTTTTCTTCGCGCCTTGCCTCGACGTTGCCGGTGCCACAATTCCCGCAAACGACAAGAGACCGAAACAAGATCCGGTCTTGAAAGGATTGCCAGTCTCCGACCTTTCCACCGATGAAGCCGTCCGCCACGCCCTGAATCGCCTCGCCTACGGCCCGCGGCCTGGCGACGTTGAGCGGATAAGACAGATGGGCCTGGCAAAGTGGATTGACCAGCAACTCAATCCGAGTTCCATTGATGACCGCGCCGTTGATGTCCGCCTGGAAGCGTTTCCCACCCTACGGCTCGGCACCACAAAGCTGATCGAGCAATATCCGCAACCCAAGCAGGCGGCGAAACTGGCGGGGGAATCGAAGCAGGAATTCAAGCAGCAACGCGCAAAATCGAAGTCGGACGCGGCAGCGATTTCTGGCGATTCGCAAGTGAATCCCAATGACGGTTCGATGGCGCTTGCAACTTCTGTTTCCATTTCTGCCAATGCGACCCCGGCTGGACGACCTGATGAGAATTCCGACGGACCATCGCCAATGAAACAAGCCGCAAACCTCGCCACGCCCGGAGCGGGACAGCGTAGCGCTCTCAGCATGGATCCTAATGCCGTTCCTCGCGCCCTCGCCGATGACAGCAGACGCCCGCAACGTATCGTCGAAGAATTGGCGATGGCCAAAGTGGCGCGCGCAATTTACAGCGACCGCCAGCTCCAACAGGTCATGGACGATTTCTGGTTTAACCACTTCAACGTATATGCCGCGAAGGGCGAAGACCGCTTCTATCTCACTTCATATGAACGCGATGTGATTGCCCCGCACGTGCTCGGAAAATTCAAGGATTTGGTCGTCGATACCGCCAAGAGTCCTGCAATGCTTTTCTACCTCGATAATTTTTTAAGCGCCGATCCTCGCGCGGCGCAACGCCTTGCCCAGGAGCGCGCCATGCGCCGGCAATCGCGGGCCAGGTTCAACCGTTTTCCGCGGACCGCCTCCCAGCAGAATCCCCAAGGGCAGAAGAAAAAGCAAGAACGCGGGCTGAACGAAAACTACGGCCGCGAACTCATGGAATTGCACACCCTTGGCGTTGACGGCGGCTACACGCAAAAAGATGTAACCGAAGTAGCGCGCTGCTTTACCGGATGGACCATCGAAAAGCCTCGTCAGAATCCGCAATTCAAATTTGATGTGCGCATGCACGATCCCGATCCGAAAATTGTGCTGGGCAAAAAGATTCATGCTGGTGGAATGAAAGACGGCGAGCAAGTGATTGAATTGCTCGTTAAAAATCCCAGCACCGCGAAATTTATTTCAACCAAGCTGGCGCGGCGTTTCGTTTCCGATAATCCTCCAGCGGCTCTGGTGGCCCGAATGGCGGATACTTTCAAATCCTCGGACGGCGATATTCGCGCCGTGATGCGCACCATGATTTATTCGCCGGAGTTTTGGACCCGCGAGGCATACCGCGCCAAAATCAAGACTCCTTTCGAGTTTGTTGTTTCCACTGTACGTGCGCTCGGCGCCGAGGTAGACACTCCCATGCCGCTCGTGCAGTGGGTTAGCCGGATCGGCGAGCCTCTGTATCAATGCCAGCCTCCAACCGGTTATTCCGATAAAGCTGAGACTTGGGTGAACACCGGAGCGCTGCTGAATCGTTTGAATTTTTCATTGGCGCTTGCCGGAAACAAAGTTCGCGGTTCGCGCGCCGATGTTGCCGCGTTGGTCGGTTCCGGTTCGGCTTCGGATTCCCATCAGGTGCTGGACCGCGCCGTGCAGCTTTTCCTCGGCGGCCAAGCCGCGCCCGCGACGGTAGAGACATTGCAGAAGCAATTGAGCGATCCTCAAGTCGTGCAAGCCCGGTTGGACGATCCGGTCAAGCAGGTGGACCTGGCGATGGTCGCAGGATTGGTGCTTGGTGCGCCGGAATTTCAACGAAGATAAGAGAGATTCCTTCCGCGAGGAACGGAAATTGTCGATCGCTGCGCCCGGAATGACGGCTAACTCTTAGTGAGGCGAACATGACCAACTCCTGTTGCGAAGGAAACCGCCCCAAAATTTTGTCGCGGCGGTATTTCATGAAGCAGGGCGGCATAGCCATGGTCGGCCTTAGTACCATGCCGGCTTTTCTGCAGCGCGCCATTGCCGCCACTCCTTCTTCAGGAAAAAAGCAGCTCGTGGTTCTATTTCAACGCGGCGCTGCCGACGGCTTGAACATCGTGGTTCCCTTCGGCGAGCAAAATTATTACCGGATGCGTCCGTCGATTGCGATTCCGGAGCCGCGCAGCGGAAAAGCGGACTGCGCCGTTGATCTTGACGGATTTTTCGGATTGCATCCAAGTCTCGCGCCACTAGCCCCGCTTTTCCATCAGCACGAACTTGCCATCGTTCACGCGGCTGGCTCCCCCGATCCAACTCGTTCGCATTTCGACGCGCAAGACTTCATGGAGTCCGGCACTCCGGGCCGCAAAGCCACTGAGGATGGTTGGCTAAATCGCGCTCTGGAATCAGTTCCTGAAGAAAATGCTTCGCCGTTTCGCGCTGTTGCCGTGGGGGCGAACCTTCCGCGAATGTTGCGTGGTTCTGCGCCCGCCATTGCCTTGCCCGACGTGCGGCAATTTAAAGTGATGGCGCAAAATTCGAGCATGGGTCAGGTCGCTGAGGGTGGCTTCGAGGCCATGTACGCGCAGACGGTGGATCACGCACTGCGCGGCACCGGCACGGAAACTTTCGAAGCCATCGACATGCTGCGCAAAGCCGATCCGGAAAAATACAAGCCTGAAAATGGCGCGAACTACGGTAAAAGCCGTCTTGGGCAAAACCTGCAACAAATCGGACAATTGCTGAAAGCCGATATCGGCACCGAAGTTTTGTTTGTGGATTGCGGCGGCTGGGACAACCACGTTAACGAAGGCGGCACACAAGGCCAGCTCGCCAATCTATTGAAAGATTTGGGACAATCCATGGCTGCGTTTCGCCAGGACATGGGCGACCGCATGGAAAATATAGTCTTTGTCACCATGAGCGAATTCGGCCGGACTGCGAAAGAAAACGGAAATCGCGGGACGGACCACGGTCACGCGAATTGCATGTTCGTGCTGGGCGGCAACGTACTGGGTGGCCGCGTGTATGGACGCTGGCCAGGGCTAAACGAAGGTCAGCTCAACGAAGGGCGCGACTTGGCGCTGACGACGGATTTCCGCAACGTGCTTGGCGAGATTCTACAGAAGCACAACGGAGTAAGAGATCTCGCGCCGGTCTTCCCCGGTTTCGACAACAATCCCCGCAAATTTACGGGGCTGATCGCCTCTTGATCGACTCTACAGCTTCCTCTCCCTAGCGTCCGCGCTCACCTGGTTTCTACCACGGTCATTACTTATCCAGAATCTCGTAAATTCCAGCACCAGGACACCAACAACCGTGGTTTCGAGGGCATGGCTAGCTCCAGTCACGCGCGAGACGGATGCACTTTAAAGCATCAGCTTACCAGTGATGCAGGTTCGGACCATCCCGCCCACCCATATCCGGGATCCATTCTGTTCTACGTGAACACGGCCCGAACGCTTCAAGACTGTGCCCTGGCTGACGACGTACTCCGGAGGTGCGATGCGGCTTCCAATAAGCCATTGTGCAAGGCCGGCATTTAAACTGCCCGTAACGGGGTCTTCATGACCAACGTCCTCCACGCTAAAAGCGCGTACCTCGAATTGAGCGGAGGTTCCCTCTTTCGACGGATTGAATGGGGCAAAGACTCCAACCTTCAGCCCTGCTAAGGTCGAGTAGTTCGGACGGACCGCCAGAACCGTGTCTCGAGAACGCAGCATGATCGCCAACCAGCCTGAGCCGTTGTCCACCCAATTTGACGCAACGATTGCATCAGGCGCCAGGTCTAGTCCCCTGACGACCCGTGCGAGGACCTCAGGCTCGACCTGACCGCTGCGGACTAGTTTGGGCGCCACAAACGAAAGACCGTCAGGCGAAGTTCGGATGTGGATGAGACCCAGCCCACATTCCTGCACGATCTCAGGTCCTTTTGCTACGCCGCCTGCGGCTAACCAAACGTGACAGCTTCCCAGG
>DATDFA010000025.1:0-6029 GCA_036522855.1 Candidatus Acidiferrum sp.
CCTGGGAAGCTGTCACGTTTGGTTAGCCGCAGGCGGCGTAGCAAAAGGACCTGAGATCGTGCAGGAATGTGGGCTGGGTCTCATCCACATCCGAACTTCGCCTGACGGTCTTTCGTTTGTGGCGCCCAAACTAGTCCGCAGGGGTCAGGTCGAGCCTGAGGTCCTCGCACGGGTCGTCAGGGGACTAGACCTGGCGCCTGATGCAATCGTTGCGTCAAATTGGGTGGACAACGGCTCAGGCTGGTTGGCGATCATGTTGCGTTCCCGAGACGTAGTTCTGGCGCTCCGTCCGAACTACTCGACCTTAGCAGGGCTAAAGGTCGGAGTCTTTGCCCGATTCAATCCCTTGAAAGATGGAACCTCCGCTCAGTTCGAGGTACGCGCTTTTAGTGTGGAGGATGTCGGTCATGAAGACCCTGTTACGGGCAGTTTGAATGCCGGCCTCGCACAATGGCTTATTGAAAGCCGCATCGCGCCTCTGAAGTATATAGTCAGCCAGGGCACCGTCTTGAAGCGTTCGGGCCGTGTTCACGTAGAACAGAATGGATCCCGGATATGGGTGGGCGGGATGGTCCGAACCTGCGTCGTTGGTAAGCTGAAGCTTTGAGTGTCTCCGTCTCACAAGGGCCCGGATGCCACCAGCCCAGGATTAAGAATGTTGGATGGATCCAAATGTCCGTTTCGGGGTCTACATGTCTCGTCGAACCTCCCCTGATTCGCGCGGAGGGTGAGTCTGAATAAGAAAAGTGCTGAAAGCAGCCAAACAGGAATTAATGAGAGGGAAAATAACAGCCGTACTCATCGTGACGGTACATTTGCTAGTCGTGCTGGCTCATGGCAAGGCACATTCGCAATTGCACATCCAACCCAACATTTGGCAGGGCACATTCATTGCGGTGGTCATCGTTGTCGGCCCAGTGGTCGCGATGGCGCTGCTGTGGATGCGGCTTCGAAGGATTGGCTTTGTTCTGCTGTCGATAACAATGGCTGGTTCATTGGCTTTCGGAGTGGCCTATCACTTCCTTGTTCCCGGTTCAGACAATGCCGTGGAGCTCCATATTGGTCATTGGGAATCCCTGTTCAGAACGACGGCCATTTGGCTTGCTGTGATTGCGGCAGGCGCGATCACATGGATCGCCTGGGCGTTGAAGACGGAGCAGGCTGGGATTTGCGCCGCTGCTCGTCGGCGGCACGTAGCGCATCGGCCAGAGGCACGCGATAGATGTTGCCGAGACCGTTGAGGGTACCGTGCATGCGGCGCGCGAATTCTTCGTATGAGACCGGTTGATCGTGGAGCTCGATGGGAAATCCGCGCTCGCTTGAGAAGAGCAGGTATTTTCCGTCGGATGAAATGCGCGGGCTGTAGTCGCGCGCCTTCGTGTTGATGGACGCGCCGAAATTGACCGGCTTCGACCAAACGCCATTCTCGTTGTAGGTGACGTAGAGGTCTGCGTTGCCGAGGGAATCGCGCGCAAAGCTGCCGAGAAGGATGAAGGATTCGTCGGGTGCGACGTGGGCTTCAATTGTGTAGCGGCCGTCGTTAACAGCAGGCCCGAGACTCTCTGCCGGCTGATATTGGCCGTTGACGAGGCGGCTGCGGTAGACGTCGAAGGAGGAGCCGGAGCGATCGGAGGTGAAGTAGAGATTGCCACTGGCTGCGAAGGAGACGAATTCTGTGTTTCCTTTTTCGTTGACGGGGCCGCGCAGCGGGTGGAGGTTGGTCCAGCCAGTGGCGATCCGGTCGGCGGACCAGGCATGGAAGCGATTGGGCTCGAGGCCTTCGGCCGGGCGATCGGAAACGAAGTAGAGCGTGCGGCCGTCGAGGCTGAGGACTGGATCGGAGTCGCGATATTCGCCGGAGAATGGGAGCGTTTCCGCGACGGACCATTTTCCGTTTTCGAGGTGCGAGACGTACATGACGTAATGATAGTGCGCAGGAATGGAGCGATTGAAATAGAGCGTGGTCCAGTCTTTGTCGGGCATGGCGCCGAATTCATCCTGGTCTGTTGAGACGGTACCTTCGCCGAGGAGTTCGGGCTGAAGAGTTGATTCGCGGGGCGTGCGTGGACCGGCTGAAGCTGCGCGATGCGCGAGGAGCAGCCCGATAAGGGCGAACAGAAAATGCAGGCGGATGGCAGCTCTCATGGCTTCGAGTTCCCGGAATCGGCGAGAACATCGGCGCTGATGAAAAAGATGTTGCCGCGGCCGTTGAATGGAGTGCGCCAGAGTTCGTCGGTCTTCGCGCGTGTGAGACGCGAGGTCGGGATATTGAACGAACTTCGTTCGCTCCCCCAGAAGAGGAATTTTCCGTCGGGAGAAAACGATGGGTAGACCTCTTCCGCAAAGGAGTTTACGCCGTGCTCCAAGTGACGCGCGGGAGTCCAGTGGCCATCGCGCTTATAAGCAATATAGAGGTCCTGACGCGGATAGGGTTTGCCGGCTGCAATCAAGTCCTGCGGACGGCGGCGATCCGGGTCTTCGGGTGCGGCGGCAGAGGCGAAGACAAGGGTATTGCCATCGGGCGAAATTGCGGGTGCGACTTCGCTGAAAACGGAATTGATTTCCGGGCCGAGCTTTTCCGGCGGAAGAAATTTCGAGCCGTCCCAGCGTGAGAAAAAAATGTGGAGATGACCTGCGGGATCGTTGCGGTCGGAAGCGAAGTAGAGAGAGCCGTCGGAGGCGAGGGCCGGATCGAGGTTGTTGCTGTCTTCGGCGTTGATGGGTGCGGGAAGAACCGCAGGATCGGACCATACGCCCGTCGTTGCGTTGCGTTGGGCGACCCAGATGCGGAGGCGCGGCACTTTGCTTTGCGGCGTTGGGCGGACAGATGCGAAGTAGAGTTGGGTGCCGTCGGCGTTGAGATGCGGCGCGATGTCGAACGAGGTTCCGGAAAACGGCAGCGTTTGGGGTGGCCGCCAATGGCCGTTTTGGAAGTGGCTGACGCAGAGCATCGCAAAACGTGGCGCAGTGGTGTATGGGGCGACGAGCGTGAAGTAGAAGTCGGAGCCGTCTGGGCTGAAGACACCACCGGATTCGTCGAGGTCGGTGGAGATAAGACCGGGCGCAAAGAGTGTAGGCTGCGTGACCCGGTGGCCGGGATCGTAGGCGGCGCGCCGAGTTTGCGCGTTGGCGGCGGTGAGGGAGACCGCAGGGGCGAGCAGCACTGCGCCGCAGAGTGCGAAACGAGATGCGCGAGGCACAAGAGGCTCCTAGGAAAGCGACATGGTCAGAGCCAAATCGTTGGAGCATTAGACGGAGGCATACTGAAAACGTTAACGTTCCGAACGATCGTGCATTCGGGCGTTTTTCGCGATTAGGTAAGGGTTGCCGACCATCCATCCAAAACCTTAATTTTCCTCGTCGCAACCGGCTTTTTCACCTGCTCGCATCCGTCGCAAGTGCGTGGATAAAAGCTGTCCCGTGAAATCGTGGTGAGCGGACTTAGGCAACGATTTTGGGCGCGCGAGCGCATTGGAGTCTAAATCGAAATTCTGAAGCTCCAAGAATTTCCGCGATGAGCTAAATCTGATTAAAGCACTCCATCGGTTTAGAGCCGAAGGCGCGTAACACTATTAGGACCAATCTAGTTCGTTTAGTGTGGCCGAGGAAGGAAACTTTGACTCTGGCTTGGTTGCATGGCGCTGCGGCAGGTGCCGCAGAACAACTGCGATGACGACTAAGGTCGCCACAAAGCGAAGTGGCTTGATTGGATGTCTCGCGTAGTCCGCAACAAGGATTAGCCAGATCATGTACAGCAAGACCCGATGCGCGGCACGATAGAGGATGTGAGACTGACGGCGAAGTGGCGCTGTGATCCCGACTCCCAGCACGATCGAAAAACCAACCAGAGTAATGGCTATCTCCGTACCGCCCAATTGCAGAGGCTCTGCCGCGAACTTCGTATGCAGCGCGATTACTGCACAAAAATGAACCATCTGCGCTGCCACGAATGCCTGGATCAGGTTTGCGGTGTCGGGATACCACGGGAGCCATTTGCGAAGTCCCGGACCCGCGAAGCTCGCCAAAAAGAAGCAGATCGCAAACCTAGCGGTACTGCGGGTGGCCACTGCAGCACCTTCGGCGTTCATGCCGTTAATCGCAAAACAAATCCCGATAATGAGGACATTGCTGAACGCGGCAGCAAGAAGTAGCTTGCGATTAGACAAGGAAACCCTCGATTCGAATTGCGGAAGCATAGCATGCCGAACGCGCGAAACTTCACACCGCAACGGTTTCTCCAACATGCGTAACGGTCGACTGGATTGAAAGAAGATTTATCGCCAACGTCTGAGATTTCGATCGCTGATAGCAGTCAGCTATTTTTACGTCTGCCCGGTTCCTGCGGTAAGATCTGCGCATGTCGAGAATGGCGCTGGACTTTGCGGACACCACCACTAATCTGCGGTTGAAATTATTTAGCCAAATGCTTAACGCAATATCGACGGCTACCGACGTCCGTGATCTACATGGAGCATTGATCGGAATCATGCGGCGGGCCTTTGGTGTCCATTGTTACGTTGAAGTGACGACCCAAGGCCTCGAATCCACCCAGTATCGAGTCACTCGTGTTTGGAGGGACGACGAAACAGAAGGTGTTCCGAACTGCAGTCCGTGGCGTGCCGAGGGAGTACCCATCCGCACGGGCGGAATCATCTCCGAAGTCATTGCCCGGTCTCAACCGTCCCTGCTGCCAGCGTTTTCGTTTCCTGCAAATGATCCTGTGTTTGCTGAACTCGCTGATTACCACGCGCTAGCTGCTACTCCTGGAGCTTTGGGAGATCGAGAGAACTGGGTATTCATTTTCGATAAAGTCGCGGGCAGCTTCGATGCTGTGGTCCTGCAAGACCTCGTTTTACGCGTTATGTTGATCGGGTCGGCGCTGAGAAACTTAAGAACAGCAACCGAACTTGCCGAGACGTACCGAAAACTAGTCGCCGCGACTGCGTACATTGAAGCTGAAGTGGATCGGATCGCGGCTATCCAAAAATGCTTACTTCCAGCGCCTGATCCGACGGTCCCCGGTTTGGATGTAGCGGCGTGGAGTGAAACCTTCGATCGTGCGGGTGGGGATCTGTACGACTACGTGGCTCTCCCCGGCGGACAATGGGCGTGCATGATTTCCGACGCTAGTGGTCACGGGCCATCTGCGGCTGTCGTCGCTGCAATACTGCATGCCCTCCTTCACTCTCTCTTTCAGCGCGTCGGCCTGGACGCCGAGACAACAATTTGCTTTCCCGCCTTGCTTCCAACGGAGGTTTTGTCGATCGCTAACGACCAGCTTGCCGCCAAGAAAATCGAACAGTCATTTGTCACAGCCTTCCTGGCAATCTGGGATCCGGCGACGACCGCGTTTGTATATGCCCGTGCGGGACATAACCCTCCTTTGTTCAGGAAAGCGGCCGACGGAATAATTACCGAGCTGTCCGGTGCCAGCGAGCATTGAGATCAGAGGGACCAACATACCAGCAGATTAGTACGCGATTTGCTCGATCTGTTCGGCGCCTCACCGCGACTGCTCGTCTCTAGTCTGCTGGAAAATGGCGCCCTTACCTTACGAGATCTGAAGGCGCTGCAGAAAGTCTTGACGCCTGCAGGCAACGCCTATTTCAGTTTTTGAAAATGACATGTACTCGGAACAGGAATACCCAAACACGGTCATGAACGGGCAGATTGCATACTCTGGTAACGGAAGAAGGCATGTGAAACCTTGGTGCGCGGAGAATGGGAACCCGGGTGCTGTCGTTGACAGCGCTTGCGGAGCTTCCAGTCAGAGGACTGTTTACAAACGGTCCTTCCTTCAGCAGCCTCAAAGCTTTTCGGAGACCCTCATGCTGTGTTGGAGAAGATCCTGCGTCACTGACTGGATGTCGCAAGGGAGCAGCTGGAGCATAGCATCGAGGCACATCGCACGCAGGGCGATCACCGGCGCGAGCGGCTTGGGTTTGTTCGTGTTCTTGGCGTGCTTTCTTTCCGGCATGGTGACCCCGCGAGCTTCGGGTGCTCAGAAGCCGAACGGGCATGAGAAGCAG
>DATDFA010000026.1:0-66747 GCA_036522855.1 Candidatus Acidiferrum sp.
TCCTCTACCCGCTCTTCTTCAACTCCGCCAGCACTAACTTCGCCACTTCCTTCAGTGTTTCAAACACTCCGCTACCGGTAATCGCAACACCTTCCAGAACCGGTTCGCCCTTCTTCTGCAAATGTTTTGTCAACACGTCCACCGGCAGCGCGTTCGGCAAATCGCGCTTGTTCAGCTGCAGCACATAGGGAATCGTGTCGAACTTCAAATTGTGTTCTTTCAAATGTTCGTGCAGGTTTTCCTGCGTCTCGAAATTGGCGTCCAGCCGTTCTTCTTGCGAATCCGCCACGAACACTACGCCGTCCGCACCCTTCAAAATCAGTTTACGGCTGGCCTCGTAGAATACTTGCCCGGGTACCGTATATAAATGAAAACGCGTTTTGAATCCACGAACGGTTCCCAAATCCAGTGGAAGAAAATCGAAAAACAACGTACGGTCCGTCTCTGTCGCCAAAGACACCATTTTCCCTTTTTGATTTTGGCCAGTGTGGTCGTAGATCCATTGCAGGTTTGCGGTCTTGCCGCCCAGGCCTGGACCGTAGTACACCAGCTTGCAGTTAATTTCGCGCGCAGGAAAATTGATAAAGGGCACTTGTCTTAACCCGTTTTAAGTTCACAACTTATAACACACGCCTGAAGGGTGGCCAAATTTCGGCGGGCCGAGCCACCAGAGTTCAACGTGTTTCCCGGAATGGCAAGCTCGGGCCGTATTGCCTTCAGCGCTCGGTTGCTCGTGCTCTAGTAGTCTCCGTGACGAACCCCATTTCCGCCCAGCCAAATTTTCGGTGGTGCTGCCGTCTGGTTAACTGCATGCCCATCGCTGCCGGAGGTTTGCACGGGTTTTCAGGTACTATGAGGCCCAATTTCCCCGCGTTGACGCCTCAGCGCGCCTCTGCTAAAGTGCCACGCATGGTCAAGGCGAAAAAGTCCTCTTCAGGGTCGTCTGCGCGTGGCAAAACCAGTTCTAAGCCACAGAAAAGAAAGCCGTTAGTTCCATCACATCCGCCTCAGCGTGGTGGTGTGGAAATGGTGGATCCCGGCGTCCAGGCGCAAATGAGGGTCTATGACGAAGCGCTGGCGCTTTTCCATCAACAGAAATTTCAGCGGGCCAAGCAGGAGCTCGAGAAAGTGGTCGAAGGTCCCAGCAAAGAGCTCGCCGACCGCGCCCGCATGCATATCAAGATTGCCGACCAGCGCATGAAGCCCTCGCAGGAACAGAACCCGCGCACCTTTGAAGAGCATTATCAGCGCGGAGTGGCCATGATGAACCTGGGCCGGTGGGACGACGCCCGCGAAAGCCTGGACAAGGCCCGCAAGCTTGCGCCAAAAGCGGATCACATCGTGTATGCGCTGGCTGCGCTCGATTGCCTTACCGGCGAAGCCGATGCCGCTCTGGCAAACTTGAAAATCGCGATTGATCTGCGCGGCGCCAACCGCTATCACGCTCGCAACGACGAAGATTTTGCTTTTCTCCAGGAAGACCCGCGCTTTACCGAACTGCTCTATCCGGAAAAAGATGGAGGATATTAGGTCGATGTCGCAAGTTATATCGTGTTGCGATATATTCTGAAAACGTTCTGCGCAGTCTTCGCTGCGTTCTCCGCTGCCATCCGTTTTTCTGCTAGCGTGAAACTGCCCATCCGTGCTGTGGCATTCTCGTGAAAAAAAAGATTCCGCCATCTTCTGCAAGGCCGCGTGGTATTCGGGTGGTCGCCCTTGGCGGAGGCACTGGCCTTTCGGCGCTGCTGCGGGGGCTGAAGCGACACGTCGTTCCGCGCCATGATCCCTATCCTACGGCCCGGCGACCCATCGTTGATCTCGCCGCCATTGTGACTGTCACCGACGACGGCGGCAGTTCCGGCCGTCTCCGCCGCGAGAATCGCATTCTTCCGCCAGGCGATATTCGCAATTGCATGGTTGCTCTTTCCAAGGATGAAGCGCTACTCAGCAGGCTGTTCCAATACCGTTTCAGCGCTGGACATGGGCTTATCGGACATAACTTCGGCAACTTGTTTCTCGCCGCGCTTACTCACGTCACCGGAGATTTCGCGGAAGCCGTGCGGGTTTCCAGTCGAGTGCTGGCCATTCGTGGACGCATTTTCCCTTCGACAGTTTCCAACGTCACACTCGAAGCCATTCTGGAAAACGGCCGGCGAGTTCACGGTGAAACGCGCATTACTGCCAGCCGATCACCGATTCGTAAGCTCATGCTGGTGCCGCGCAAAGTTCAACCACTTTCCGAAGCCATCGCGGCCATTCGCGGAGCCGATCTCGTCCTGATTGGACCGGGCTCGCTCTACACCAGCATTCTGCCCAATCTGCTAATTCCCGATATTGCGCGTGCCATTGCTCGTTCGCGGGCGCCGCGCGTTTATATCGCAAACCTGATGACGCAACCAGGCGAAACGACGGACTACTCCGTAGCACGGCATCTGCACGCGATTCAAACTCATGTCCAGCCGCGAATCATTGATTATGTCGTGGCAAACAAGCAAACCGTATCCGCTCCTGTTGCGCGCCGCTACCGCAGACAAGGCGCGTCCCAGGTGGCAGTGGACTTCGCCAGCCTGCAGAAATCCGGTGTGCGTCTCCTGTTGGGAAATTTGCTCGAAGAGCACGGCAAGATCCGCCATGATTCTGCCCGCCTGGCACGCCTGCTTCTCGGTGAATTTCTGCCGCGAGTTTCCGGGAATTAGCGCCGTTCCAGCCTTCTGGCGTGGCATCGGGAGATCATGCAACGTTTCTCATGAAACGGGCGTATATTCCAGCAGCCATTGGATCCCGCAGCAAAAGGCAGCAGCAAAACTGATTCGAGAGAGCGTTCATGAAGATTCGCATGCACGGATCTATTGGAGTATTCCTCCTCACGTCATAAAACTGCTTCTGGAAAATAGGCCCTGTAGTCTGCCCGGTTGGCCGTGAACGCGCACCCTGTTAAATTCGAGTCGGTAGATTCTGGTCCGTCAACACGCGAATCCAGATGCAAATTCTTTTTAGTGAGGTAGAGCAATGTCCACGTTGGGATTGATCGAGTACGAAGATGCCAAAGCGGAAATCCGCGCCGTCTATGACGACATCATGACCACGCGCAAAATCGACTGGATCAATAATTTTTGGAAAGCGATCGCGCACGATCCTGTACTGCTGAAACGAACTTGGGAAGATATCAAGGAAATCATGGCGCCGGGGGCGCTGGATCCGCTCACCAAAGAACTAATCTACATAGCCGTAAGCGTGACCAACAATTGCAGCTATTGCATCGCGTCGCACACCGCGTCCGCGGTGAAGAAAGGCATGACGCCGGCGATGTTCAAGGAATTGCAGGCCGTAATTGGCATGGCCAACGAAACCAATAAGCTCGTCACCGGATATCAAGTCGCGATTGACGAGCAATTCAAGCTGCCATTCGGTTCCTTGAAATAAGGCCGTACCTCCATATCTCCCGCCAGCCATTTCTTCGAGGCTCATTTCCAATCCCCTGTCCGTTCGGACAGGTGTTTCCCGTGTAGTACGCGGGTACTATCGCGCGCTTCCACGTAGAGGGCCAGTCTATATAAGGATAGGCGGCGCGGAATAGCTTTGCCCCGGGGATCATCCAACTTCAATCGCAAGAGCAAAACAGGCGGGCCATGGCTCCAATCACAAAAGAACTTGATGTAAACGCGGCGGCGCAACCTAACGCAGTAACTCCAGTTGGCGTAAGACAACAGCCAGCAGCTGCGGAAATTCCTGTCACGGTAAACGGAGCACGCACGCTGGAAGGAACGGACAAGCGGGAGCCTTTTTCTGAAGCTACGCAGACAGTTCTGGTGTTTGCAAACGGCGCGGTGATCCGCCTTTCGTCGCCAGTGGCTTCCGGTCAATTGCTTTTTCTCACCAACGAAAAAACAAAAAAAGAGGTCGTTTGCCAGGTCGTGAGATCGAAAGATTACGCCAGCGTCAGCGGTTACGTCGAACTGGAATTCACGGAAGCCGCGCCTGGATTTTGGGGGATGCGTTTCCCTTCGAACTCGCCAACGACAACTCCTAACGCGGTGAAATCAGTTGCCACGAATCCCGCCCCAACGACTGCATCACTGCAAGGGAAAATAGCTGAAACCAAAACAAAGCCCGCCGAGCCCAGCTTGTCCGCTGTTTCCAAGCCTTCTGAGAACGCACAGCCCCACATCATCAAGCAATCAGAACCGCCATTGCAGCCATTATCGGCGAGTCCTACAGCGAGCTCAAAAGAATCCATCGCTGTCTCCAATTTCCCCGCGCAGCTCCTGACAGCCCCGGCGCCTGCATCTAAGATTCCGACGCTGTCGGAATTTCTGACACAAGGCGCAAAGGGCCCCCAACTGAAAACAAAGACGGACGGCAGCGACCGAACGCCCACGGAAGACCTGCAGGGTTCCAAAAAGCAGGCAGCTAAAATTCAGAAAGAAAATGTCGCGGACAAGGGGACTGTTGAAGTCAAGCAGAAGACGGAACAACAAAAATCCTTAACCAGTTTACTGATGCCGTCTGCGAAACAGGACAATCCGGCACCTGGAAGTTCGACTTTCGATTTCGAAACCGAGGAAGTCAAGATTCCCGCCTGGCTTGAGCCATTGGCGCGAAATTCCACTGCACATTCTTCGACACAAGAAATAAAACCGTCCGCAGTTTGCCAACCGGCAACGAAAGCTGTTGATTCGGAAACGAGTTCAGCAGAATCCGCGGAGCCGACAGTTTTCGGATCCGATTCGAACGCATTCAGACACTTCGAAACTTCATCGCCGGAACCGCGGGGAAATTCTGAAGCAAATGAAGCTGTGCTTACGCTCGGCGGGGACGGGCGGGCGCCGAATTTCGGATCGTCACTAGCGCTTGACTCCCGGCGAGTTGAAGTTGGTTCGCAGGCATCGGGCAATGGCCTGAAACTTGGATTACTGGCGGCAAGTTTGCTCCTTGCAGCCGGTGGCGTCTGGTTTATCTATTCGAGCCAGCCAAAAAGGGTGTCGGCTAGTGGAACCGGCACGGTGCCGGACAATTTCAGCTCACCCCCCGTTGCCAGCCCCGTTTCACCCGAAAATGCCAAATCGGCTTCTCCTGCACTGCCGGAGAACTCCGACGTAAGTCGTAGAACAGCGAATCTTCCGGCCACCCGAGTCGAAGCGAGACCATCGGCGACCTACGGAATTTCTTCATCTGAGGCATCGCCGTCAGGAAGGGCGCTGTCGAAGTCGTCCCCCACCGAAACTAATTTCGAGCAGCCGGTATCAGGGGTAAAAGATCCAGAGCAGCCCGCGAAAAAGCCCGCCGCCTTGGGCAAAGTACATCTGGCCCCTCCAGTGGCAAACTCTCGCCTGTCCACCTCGGGCAACACTGCCGCGATGGTGGAGCCCGATCTCAATTCGGGCGTTACCGGAGGCGACGCAACCAACTTGAGTTTGCTTGGCAGCAAGAGTTCGCAACCGAGCGCGCCAACTCCGGTCGGTGGTGACGTGAGACCCGCGCGCTTACTTTCTTCCGTTGCCCCGGTCTATCCGCAATTGGCGCGAAGCCAAAGGCTCAGTGGCGACGTGAAGATCGATGCGCTGGTCGACGCCCAGGGCCGAGTCTCAACGATGAAAGTGGTCGGCGGCCCGGCGCTCTTACATCAGGCAGCAATGGATGCAGTGCGGCAATGGAAATATCAGCCAGCAATGCTGAATGGGCAGCCGACAGCCATGCACCTCACGGTGACCGTCCAGTTCAGACTGCAATAGTTTCCACTGCAATAATCCCCGAAGCCTCGGTTACATCGTCAACACAACGCGAAATTGCGCGTGGCCGCTCAGCATTCTTGCGTAACCATCGGCGGCTTTCTCCAGCGGGAATTTTTCAATCATTGGCCTCACGCCGTTTAACACCGCAAACTTCAATGTGTCTTCGGAATCGCTCGGTGTGCCTGCAGCCCAGCCTTGAACCCCCCTGCGCCCCGTGATCAACGCCGCGCCGGGAATTTCAATCGGCGCCATGTCCGCGCCAATCACCAGCAGTGTCCCGTTACGGCCAAGGCCATGAAAAATCTCAGACATGGCCTTCGAGCTCGGCGCGGTGGCCAGAACAACCCTTGCGCCGCCAAGTTTCAGCAATTCCTGCGCCGCGTTTTCAGATTTGCTGTCGATGTAATGATGTGCGCCAAGTTTTTTCGCAAGGGAGGCATTTTCTGGGCCACGGCCGACGGCTGCCACGCGATATCCAAATTTATTTGCGAATTGAATTCCCAGATGCCCCAGGCCACCAATCCCTTGCACTGCCACCAGATCGCCGGGGCTGGCGCCGCTGTGGCGCAGCGCATTGAACGTGGTGATCCCCGCGCAAAGCAGCGGGCCCGCTTCGGCAGCGTCCAAGCCATCGGGGATTCGAGCAACGGCCTCAATCGGCGCCACCATGTATTCCTGGTAACCGCCGTCATAGCTGATACCGGTGATGGCGCCTTTTTCGCAGTTGGAAAAATCACCCGCGCGGCACGCGGAACAGGTGTTGTCCTGGCCACCGTGCCAGCCGACACCAGCGCGCTCTCCTTTTTTCCATGCTGTGACGCCAGAGCCAACTTCATCGATCACTCCGGCAATTTCGTGGCCCGGAATCCTGGGAAATTGAACACCCGGCCACACTCCATCTTTTGTAAGAACATCGCTGTGGCAAATGCCGCACGCTTGCACCTTGATGCGGACCTGCCCCGCGCGCGGTGATGGAATTTCCCTTTCCATCAGTTCGAAATCTCCGCCGGCCTTCGGAACTTGCGCCACTTTCATTTTTGCCATTTTTATTCGCCTCTCATGAATCGATGGGTCGCGGTCTGGGATAGCGGGATATTCGATGCCTCGAACAAGTTGGTAGATACGGTTGAAATCGCGGGGCGGCTTGCGGGAAGCTAGAAAGGATACGTATACTGGCCGCCCGGGCTTGTGGCACGTTGGTGGGTGGGTAGCCTGCCGATCTGCAACATCATAAGCCATTCGAAGCAATAGAGTTGCAATCGTAGTCGCATCTGGATGTGCAAAGCAGCGAAGCGAAGCCATGCCTTCGCGCAAGTAACCGTTCGACAGTCCGTCTTAGAGGCGTCACCGCGGCAACTGATTTCGATAAACTTCTTTCGAGGCCCGCGGGGCTCTGTTGTAAAGGAGAATTTTGGAATGCCGCAAGCGAATGCACCAGAAGAGATGAATGTATACCAGAACGCGGAAGCCCGCTTTGAAGAGGCCGCAAAAAAACTTGGGCTTGAGCAAGGAATCTACAAATACCTCAAATACCCCGACAAAGAAGTCACCATGTACATCCCGGTCGGAATGGACAACGGGACGCTGGAAGTGTTTACCGGGTATCGAGTGCTGCACTCAACGGTGCGCGGGCCCGGCAAAGGCGGAATTCGTTTTGCACCAGACGTGAGCATCGATGAAGTGCGCGCCTTGGCCGCATGGATGACGTGGAAATGCGCGGTCGTTGATATTCCGTTCGGCGGTGCGAAGGGTGGAGTGATTTGCGATCCGCGAAAGATGTCACGCGGGGAGCTGGAGCGTCTGACGCGGCGTTATACGGCAGAGCTTACGAGCTGGCTGGGGCCGGAGCGCGATGTGCCAGCGCCAGACGTTGGGACGAATGAACAGACCATGGCATGGGTGATGGATACCTACTCGATGCATGTGGGCATGGCCACTACAGCCGTTGTTACGGGTAAGCCGATCGAATTGGGCGGGTCGCGCGGGCGCAAGGAAGCCACGGGCCGCGGAGTGATGATCTCAGTGGACAAAGCCGTCGAAAAGCTCGGCATGAAAAAAGAAGGCTGCCGGACGATCATCCAGGGATTTGGGAACGTGGGATCCATGGCGGCAGACCTGATGCAAAAGGCCGGATATAAAATTATCGGCTTGGCGGACATTGGCGGCGGGTTGTACAACGAAAACGGATTCGATGTCCCCAAAATGATCGACTGGGTGACCAATCAAAAGAAACCGCTGCAGGATTTTCCCAGTGGCGGCACCAAGATGAGTTCCAGAGACGTGCTGTTCCAGCCTTGCGACGTGCTGATTCCCGCCGCGATCGAAAACCAAATCACAGAAAAGAATGCAGCCAACGTCCAGGCAAAGATTCTATGCGAAGGCGCGAATGGCCCAACGACCTGGCAGGCGGACGCCATCCTGGACCGCCAAGGCGTGTTCACCGTCCCAGACATTCTGGGAAATGCGGGCGGTGTGACCGTCAGCTACTTCGAATGGGTACAGGACCGCCAGGGTTTTTTCTGGCGCGAAAGTGAAGTCAATGAGCGGCTGATGGACATTATGGTGAATGCCTTCGATGTCGTGGTAAAGTATGCGGAAACTCACAAGGTCAACAACCGCATCGCGGCCTATATGGTAGCGATTGACCGAGTGGCGAAAGCGCTTAAAATGCGGGGCATCTACGCCTAAGCTGGGCTTATCCTGGAAAGCCAACATGCCTCAGGCAGTTCATTCTGGCCAGACTACCGCGGGCAAAATAATTTAGTTGCAAAAAAGCTTGCACGGTACATAATGCCGCGCGAGAAGGGAGTCCGCATCGTGCGCCCGGACTCAGTGTTGGCTGGAAACCACAAAAACGAAAAGCAGCACCGGCGAGAGCTTTGTCTCGTGGGCAGGTGGATGTACCAACGTGGCTATATAGTCGCCTGCGAGGGAAATGTGTCGGTACGCCTCGCGGACGGCCGGATATTGACTACGCCGACCTGCATGAACAAAGGAATGTTAGAACCGGAAGACCTGGTTGTGGTGGACTCCGAAGGCCGGCATCTGGAAGGCTCGCGCAAAGCCTCCTCCGAAGTTTTAATGCACCTGCTGTTCTACCGGCTGAGGAGCGACGTCGCGGCGATTTGCCATGCGCATCCCGCGACCGCCACCGGGTTTGCGGCGGCTGGGCGCGCGCTCGACCAGGCGCTGCTCCCAGAAGTAGTCATTGGCCTGGGCAAAGTGCCGCTGGTACGCTACGCGACACCGGGAACGTCGGAATTGAGCGCTGCAATCGAGCCCTACGTGCAGCATTACGATGCACTGCTGTTAGCGAACCATGGCGCGGTCACATGCGGGCCGGATTTGCTAACTGCGTTTTATCGTATGGAGACAGTCGAACACACGGCGAAAATTACCGTGGCCGCAGAAAGCGCCGGCACGCCGAAACTTTTTTCCAGCCGGGAAGTGGCCAAGCTGATGGCAGCGCGTGCACGCTACGGAGTACAGTCTCCGCCCGGTGGTGGCGCTGAGCTTCCTGTCACTAGCGATGAAGTCGAAAATGTAACGGACGAAATTACGCTCAGGCGCGACGAACTAGATGCCTTAATCGAAGATGCAGTGCGCAAAGACCGTGCCCGCCGCTAATTTACGTTTCATTTTTTCGCAAGGCCTTCTCGAATAAGTAGTTCCAACTTCAGGGAGAATACCGTGGACGCTAGCAGCGAGCTCTTCAATGCGCTTCGAACAGGCGACGCAAAAAAAGTCAGCGAATTGGTAATGAACGATGCTGCCATTGTGAATGCGCGAAATCCACAAGGCCAATCCGCCGTGTTGATGGCGTGTTACATGGGGCGCAAAGAGGTTCGCGATCTGCTGATCGAAAAGGGCGCGATTCTGCAACTGCATGAAGCCGCGGCGGCGGGTAACTTGGCGCGCGTAAAGGAGTTAGTGGAAGAAAATCCAGAACTTGCGAGGGGCTATTCGCCGGATGGATTTCCAGTCCTCGCGTTGGCCGCAGCCTTTGGTCACCAGGAAGTCGCGCGTTACTTACACGGCAAAGGCGCCGACATCAATGCCGTCGCCTCGAACGGAACGGGATATACCGCGCTGACAGGAGCAGTTGCCGGTGGGCATGCTTCAATCGCACAATGGCTCGCGGAGAATGGTGCGGACGTGAACTATCGTTATGCAAAGGGACATTCGCCCTTACTCGAAGCCGCAGCGAATGGTCGTCTGGATATCGTCAAGACGCTGATTGCCCGTGGCGCCGACGTATATGCGCGGACCGACGCCGGAAAAAGTGCTCTCAACTTCGCGCAGGAACGCGGCCACGCTGAATTGGCGGCATACCTACAAACATTGGACTGAACCTGGTAACTCGGGCGAAGATGCCATCTCGATCAAAGCGTGCTTCTACTCTTGTCAAACAACTGTGTAAATCACGGTGACTGCGCAGCCGGAAATCGCATCACCGCGGATCAAGCAATTACACAAGTCTTATTCGCAATCCGCCTGATTCGATGAGAGAAAGATGAAGATTATGACTGCCGACACCGCGCGAATTGTGGCAGGGGCTCGTTTCTGCGGCGGTTTCGGTGCTGGATGCGGTATTTGCTGACAGCGTTGGTAATTCTTCTCATCGCCCTTGCTTTCATCGGCGCAATCTACGAAGCAATCGAAAGCCACAAGGATCGGCAGCAATTTCGTCCGCCTGGACGACTGGTGGACATCGGCGGCTATCGTCTGCACCTTTATTGCACGGGCCAGGGATCTCCTGCCGTTATTCTGGAGGCGGGAGGAGGAAATCCGTGGCTTTCCTGGTACAGGCGCACCTCTCCACAAATGGCGTTTGATTGGTCATACAGGGAAGCGGGCACGACATGCCAATCGACAAGCCTGAAGCAGTAGTCGACGCAATTCGCAAGGTTTGGCGAAACCAGGGCAGCAGCTCCACCCAAGCCCCCTGGGGCCTCGAACGTCACGCGCCTCGACTAGTCCCGAAGATCTGTTCCGTCTATGGGCGAGGGAATCTGATATTCCTTGCAGTCGCGTTTATCCGCTCGATTCGCAGGTCGCGTTTGCTCGGGCGCAACTCCCGGTTGCTTTGCGAGGGCGAAGATTAGCGGGTTTGACGGGCGAAGGGAAAGCGGCAATACTGGCGAGCCATGGTTGGACAGCGATGATTGGACAGCTTCGCGGCAAGCTTGCCGACAAACGCCCGAACCAGGTTATGGTCGATGTTGGCGGTGTGGGTTATTTGGTAGCCGTACCTCTTTCCACTTTTGCTGCGTTGGGCGAGCTGCACACCGACGTCACTCTCCTGATTCATACCCATGTTCGCGAAGACGCGTTTTCGTTATACGGATTTCTTTCTTCTCGCGAAAAACATTTTTTTGAATTGCTGCTTGGCGCTTCCGGCGTGGGTCCTTCGCTGGCTTTAAAAATTCTCTCCGGTATGAGCGTGGAAGAGCTGGTGCCGGCAATCCGTACCGCCGACGTCGGTCGGCTGACCAAGATTCCCGGCGTCGGCCGCAAAACCGCCGAGCGCATGGTCGTCGAACTGAAAGACAAACTGGAAGCTGTAACCGTCGCCGAGGAAAAATTGCCTGCATCGAAAGCCGGAGTCGAGGCCGACGTGGTCTCTGCGCTGACCAATCTGGGCTACGATGGACGCTCCGCGGAAAATGCCGTTGCCGAAGGGAAGCGCTCCGTTGGCATTGCAAGCTTTGAAAGATTGCTCAAGGCGGCACTGCAAGAATTGAGCGGACAGCAACAGAAGCACGTCGCGGCAGGCTGACCGGACTGAACCATGGCGGACCTTACGGCAAAACGAATGGTGTCATACAAAGATAACGATAAATCTGGACTGGATCGCTCCGAGCGGGTCGTTTCCGCGGCTGCTTACGACGAAGATGCACGCCTCGACGCCAGCGTTCGCCCCAAAACGCTCGCCGAATACATTGGCCAGAAGCGAGTCAAAGAAAACATTTCGATTGCCCTGGAAGCTGCCCGCAATCGCGGCGAGGCTCTCGATCACGTTTTGCTTTATGGCCCGCCTGGACTCGGCAAAACCACGCTGGCTCAAATTATCGCCAACGAATTGAGTGTCCCGATCAAAACCAGTGCCGGTCCGCTTCTCGAACGCAAAGGCGACCTTACCGCGATTCTTACTTCGCTGGAATTGCGCGAAGTTTTTTTCCTGGACGAAATCCACCGCCTGCAGGCTGCGGTTGAAGAAGTCCTTTATCCCGCGATGGAGGATTTTCGCGTCGATCTGGTTATCGGGCAAGGGCCCGGCGCGCGCATCCATCCATTCCACTTGAACCAATTTACTTTGATCGGCGCCACCACCCGCGCGGGCTTGATCACCGCTCCACTGCGCTCCCGTTTCGGTATTGTGCACCGTCTCGATTTCTACGAGCCGGAAGATCTGCTCATTATTCTTCGCCGTTCCTCCAAAATTCTGAATATTCAAATGGAGGAAGGTGGCGCCGAGGAAATTGCGGGGCGTTGCCGCGGAACACCGCGCATCGCCAACCGGTTGCTGCGCCGTGCGCGCGATTTTGCCGAAGTTCGCGCTGACGGAACAATTACCCGCAGTGTCGCCCGGGAAGCGCTAGCCATGCTCGGCGTGGACGAAAGCGGCCTCGACGAAGTAGACCGCAATCTGATGCTCGTATTGCTTGATAAATATTCTGGCGGCCCGGTTGGCCTCGGCACGCTCGCCGCCGCGCTTTCCGAAGAGGAAGACGCCATCGAAGAGATGTACGAGCCTTACTTGATGCAAATCGGCATGATTGATCGTACCCCGCGCGGCCGCGTCGCCACTCCGCACGCTTACCAGTATTTCCAAAGGGAATTGCCGCGCCGCCAGCCGCGCCTCTTTTAACTCCGCAAGTGTGAGTCTCGTCCTCAGACTCAACCACTGAATCTGTTTTCGGTAATTTGTCAGCAATCGGCCTGCGTTCTCTAATGAGTCTGTTGTTTTGTGTATTGTGCAAAAGCAGGCGGGGTGGGGTACCCTGAACCTTGACAGTACCCGCATTTAAGCACAACTCGAAGGGCTTCCGTGCAGGTTTATCTTTCGCTCGGATCGAACCTCGGCGACCGCCAAAATAATCTCAACGCGGCTATCGCTGCTCTGCCGGCCGCAAATTTCCTGGTGACAAAAGTTTCTTCGTTCTATGAAACTGAACCGGTTGATTATCTCGAACAACCTTGGTTTCTGAACTGCGTCATCGAAGGCAAGACGGATTCGGAGCCGCTCGAGCTTCTACATGCTCTCCGGGCGATCGAATCTCAACTCGGAGGCCAAAAGTCGTTTGCCAAAGGTCCGCGCATGCTCGATATCGATATTCTTCTCTACGGCGATCTGTCACTCGACAGCTCCGAACTGCAGATCCCTCATCCCCGTATGCCGCAGCGCAAATTCGTTCTCGCGCCGCTCGCTGAAATCGCTCCATGCCTGCAACATCCCGCGTGGCGCGTCACCGTAAGCGAACTTTTAAAAATTACTCCAGACTTAAGTGAAATCAGGAAACTCTAGCCATTGAAGCGCTTTTCCCGTTGAGCCGGCAACGCTGCAGCGAATCTGGGAGGACCTTGCGCCGTACCGAACAACACACTTGCCAAGTGATCGCTGCTGTCTATCTTCAGACGCAGACACTCCTGCCTGTGCGTCGCTTTAAGCGAACAACAGTGAACCCGTCGAGCACCACCCCTGTCTGTAGCCTGGCCGCGCCACCAGCCCGACGACGTAGCTGCGCAATACTTTTCTCCATATTGGTAAAACAAAAATCTCTGGAGGCGCACACGGCGCTTCGACACCGAGAAGGCAGGGCGCGCAGTTAGAACGCAGCAGGCAAGGAGTTCGGAGGACAGCAGGCACAGCCTAGCGGTTGGGGTCGCCCAGATTTGTCAGCGGCTTATTTCGCTTTAAACGGGAATGTTCCGATTCCTGCTTTTCGTACTCGGCCAGTTCTTCTTCCGTATACGAATACGAATCGCGTGCCGCAAACATCGAGTTGGTCTGTCTTTTTTCTCGTTTTTTCTTTCGCAGTCCGCCAAACTCATAGCGGACTTGACGCAGCGGCGCCTGAATCGCCTGCACTTCCACGAGCAGGTCGCTCACTTTTTCCAGAAAGTCGTGCAGATGGTACGGCCGCACCACGTATGGCAGCTTGGCCCTCTCCAGTGTGCTCACAAACTGGCCACCCGCCATTTCCGGCACCAGAAACAGTCCGCGTAGCCGCCCGCCTTCTTCTGTCGGAACGCCTGCCAACTCGCGCAGTGTCAGGTAACCCGGTGAATCCAGGCCCAGCAAAGCGATATTTGCGATTACCAGCGACCATTCGCCGGTTCTCAGATCGCTTAATAGGGTCTTGGCGTCAGCAATAATTCGTACGCGCCAGCCCTCGGAGTCCAGGACCTGCCGCAAGGCAGCCGCGCTCGGCCCTTCCTGGTCGAGCACAAGAATATTTACGGATTTGGGTTCAACGGGGAGAGCAGACGCCATACTACAAGTGTAATTCGCGCGTCAGTGATTGCCTTCAAGGCATGCTTTGCGGGAGCTAAACCGCCACCTGTACTAAAGGGCCAGTGGATTTGTTGGGAACCATCCAACGAAGGTAAGCAAAAAGCTCGCGCCCAGTACGTTCCTTTTCCGCACAGCCTCCTCAATAAGTTCGCTACTGTCCGACTACTAGATCGCTTCCCGCGCGAATTCTTTTGTACCCTGATCCGTCCCAGAAAACCCGGCAAACGACTTGCGCTTTCGCACTGTCGCGGTTGGTGAAGAATATTTGTATGCCATCGCGAGACCATTCCGCGTCCTGAGCAAGCGTATTCGAAGGAGTAACCATCATTACTCGCCTCGATTTGATCTCATACAAAAACGCCGCTCCGCCAAATCCGGTTTTCGGATCAGTCGCCATCCCCGGCTTTGGGTGTGTAACGGCGGCCGTAACCAGAAGCAGGTCCGGATTGTTTGGATTCACGCGAATCGTGTTTGAGCTTGTTACTTCAAATCCATCGCCTAGCACGTCACGGATCGGAATCGAACTCGGCGGGCTCTCCGGATGCAAAAAATAAAGCTTCGTGCCGTCTGACGCCAAGACCGTGTGCGCGTCCGCCCATCCATCCAGAACCCAGACCGGATTTGTACTCAGTTGCGTGGCGCTGCCCGGAGATACGCTGGGCAGCGTCCACACTGTCCAGTCTTGCCCGCTCGATTTCATAAACGCGATCTTCGAATCGTCCGGCGACCAGAAGGCCTGTTGCACCGGCCCATGTACTAACTCAGTCGTTTTTCCGCTCACCGTGTCGTAGATCACGATGGTCCGGTCTTTCCCCTGCTCGTCGCGGGTAAACAGCAGCCGCTTGCCGTCATGCGAGATGGAGAGTTGTTGCCCCGCAGGAGCCACCACTTTGACCGTCGCTCCTCGGGCCACGATAACCTTTCCGGCTGGATCGATAAAAGCGATCTCGACGGGCGCCTTGAATCCCGTAATCGCCGGCGGCACTACTTTTTTCTTTTCCGGATCGTCGTCATCCAGATTCTTCTGCTTGAACTCTGGAAATTCTTCTGGCGCGACCTTTGCGCAGCCGTTCAATGTGCCAATCTGTGCATGCGTCAGCACTACCCGGAATGAATACTTGGTCTCTGACGTGCCTTCCGTACAAGCTTCGCGCGACAATCGCACCATCACGTCCGCGCCTGTCCCGGTGTCTTTCGCGCGATATGTCCAAGCTGTTCCCGATCCTTCTGCTGCAATTTCTCCCGGCTCCAGCGTGATCGGCGGATAGCCCACTCGTTCCAACCGCTCGGCGCCCTTCATCCCGATTCGCACGCTCCACGATGACGGCTCGATTCCCGACGCAATCAGCAGAATGGGAAAGTGTTTCGATTGCGGGGAAACAGGTGCGGGAGCGGTTTGCGGCGCTCCGAGCTTTTTCGCGGTTCCGGCTGCGCTAGGAGCTTGCCCAGCAGGTTTCGACGGCGTCTGCGCAAAGATTGCGCCGGCGGCAAGCAAAACCGGAGCCGATAAACTCCACAATTTACAATGCATCGGAGCCTCAGACTCTATCTTACACGGCGACTCGCATCATAGCGCCCAGCCAGACGCAGCGCTACGTTATCGCCTCTGAAATCGACATCCCTGAAAAGCTCATCTCTTCAAGACTTGGCCAGATTTCTGTTCCGCTTCACGTGGCAAAAATTCGGAGGTTCGTCTACTCGAAAATAATGGTTTTCCTGTTGTAGAGCAGAATCCGGTTTTCGACGTGCCAGCGAAGCGCGCGCGAAAGAACCACCTTTTCCAGGTCACGGCCTTTTTTCGCCAGGTCATTCAGAGAATCGCGATGAGTGATGCGCGCCACGCTCTGTTCGATGATTGGCCCTTCGTCGAGTGTTTCGGTGACATAGTGCGCGGTGGCGCCAATCAGTTTTACTCCGCGCTCATACGCTTGGTGATGCGGCTTCGCGCCAATGAATGAGGGTAAGAACGAGTGGTGAATATTAATAATGGGCATCGGATATTGCGTAATGAAGTCCGTCGAAAGCACTTGCATGTACCGCGCCAGCACCACCAAATCAATCTTGTTCGCGGAAAGGAGTTCAAGTTGCGCCGCCTCAGCCCGCGCTTTGTTGTCTTTCGTTAGCGGAATCAGGTGGAATGGCAGGCCATAAAAATCAGCATGGACCTTAGTATCGGGATGATTGCTCACGATCAGCGGAAAATCGCATGCCAACTCTCCGGTCCGCTGGCGATACAGCAGATCGACGAGGCAGTGGTCGTATTTCGATACGAAGATAGCGACGCGAGGACGGCGATCGCCCAGCGCGATACACCAGTTCATGCCGAACTTGTGGGCGATCGGACCGAACGCGCCGTCGAAATCTTTCATGTCCAGCCGAAAATCGGTTAGGTCCCATTCGACGCGGGCCAGGTAAAAACGCTCTTCTCCTGCCTGGTGCTGCTCGAAGTGCAGAATGTTGCCATCATAGCGATAGATGAATTCGGCGATAGTCGCATCCAGGCCCTTGCGGTCGGGACACTGCACCAGAAGCACGGCAGTGTTTTTCATTGGGGACTCCTCCTCATTTTCCGCCAATTGTAAACGAGGACTGTCCCAGACAAGGATGGCCTTATGCTACGGTTGGAAGCGCCTCCAGGAGAGACTTGTGCCTCCCAGAACCGATGGTATTGTCGAATCCTCTTTGTACGTGAGCGATGTACCTCGCTCGATTAGCTTCTATGAAGACATCTTCGGCTTCCGCGTTATCAGCGACTTTGGTGAACGGGGTTGCGCCATGCAAGCGGGTTCGCGCCAGGTGCTGCTGCTCTTCAAGAAGGGAGCTTCGCGCACGATCCAGTCGCCCCACGACGGCGACGGCGAATTGCACATCGCGTTCGCTACTCCCTCCGCAGAATTGGATGCATGGGAATCGTGGCTTCGAGCCAAAGGCATCTCGGTGCAGGAAAAGCGGACGTGGGAACTCGGAGGCTGCAGCCTCTATTTTCGAGACCCGGACGGTCATTTGCTCGAACTCGCCACGCCAGGCGTATGGTCGATCTACTGATCGGTTGTAGGCTGCTGCTCTCGCGGTACAAAAAATAATCTGCTAGCCGCTCGAAGCGGGAAGTCCGCAGGTGCTTCAGTGCAATTCGGTATTTCACTCGTGAACAACACCGATCTAGTACGGCCTTTGCAAAACCCGAGGCTACCGAGCCCAGAGTCTGTTCCTACAAGGTCTTCCGGGTTGTCCGTTGAAGTGGAAAAATTTTTAAATCGGTCTAGTAACTCAGAGGCCCTCAGAGAGGCGTCAGCATGAGCCCATCTCGGTTTTTGAAGTTGGCAACCGCTGCATTCGTCGTGCTAACTGCAGCGAGCATTGCGAAAGCGGATCTGGTTCCCGCCGGCACCATCAACATCAGCGGGACAGGGTTTGGAGACGTAAACACAATTTTAACTTTCCAAGGTACGAGCCAAGGTATGGGGCTAGATGAGTCGGGTTGTGTCGGCGTAAGCAGCGCTGGCGTGCTCAACTCCACAGGGTCATCGGTATGCCAGGGAGGTAACCTTGGTGGGAATGAGAAAGCCCCGGCTGGATTTCCTCACAATCAGACTTTTCAGGTTTCCAACGCGTCCCAAATTGGGATCGTTTTCAACGCCGATCGACCCGGCGGTGGGGCTATCACTCTTAGCAATCTTACTTTGACGCTTTTCAATTCTAGCGGTGGGGTTGGCTTCACCTCGGGCCCGTTCTCACCGATGACCTTTAGCAGCACACAGACTGGGATTGGAAAATCCGGATTCCTCTTTACGCTGGACCCCACGCAAGCGGCCGCGGCACAAATAGCAATCAATGGAGGATTCGATTTCCTGGGATTGTCAGCCACTGCTAGTCCTGCGGAAGGCGGACCCGAAACATTTTTCCTGACGACTGGTTCCGGCACCACGGGAGTTCCTGAGCCTGGGACTTTGTCTATCCTTTCCGTTTGCCTGTTGGGACTCGGTTGGCTTCGAATGAAGCGCCGAGCAGCCTGATCGGTTCCGCCTGCTACTTGCAAGATCCCCAGTGCTTTCAGCACTGGGGATCTTTGTGTTCAGGTTTCGCTCGGGCAACGTAACGGATCCGCTAGAGGCGAACGCAAGGCGAAAGCTCTTGACATGGCGAACAAAAAGCGAAATACTTCCCTCCTATCGAGGTGGGCTATGTCTCCAGTTCTTCCTTCATCCAAAACGGCGGGCTTCGCTAGCCGCCGCCACGCTCCATTCTCCTCCCCTTCTCTCTTTCCTGTTTGCTCCGATCATAGCCCTGGCACGCGGACCAATGAACTTGCCCCGTTCAACGGTCCGGGCAGCATCGTCCCGGAAAGGCATACGCGCTCCTCTTGCGGCGACCCACTCCGCATTGAGGATTTCCGGAACGATGCTGCTTTAGTCGCACAACACGCTGTACCAGGCGCAACACGCGATGCGAAGCACCAAGCATTGCGTGATCATGCGCCGCTGGTCGGCATCGCCCGCCTCGCTTCTATTTCTCCCGCCGCGCCCACTTGCCGCAAGTCTGACGAGCGCCCGGAATATTTCATACTGCCCGTCAAATCCATTTTGAATAAATGCGACTCCAACCGCGTCCCATTCGACTGGACTATCAACCCTTACCGCGGCTGCGAATTCGCCTGCAAATATTGTTACGCTCGCTACACGCACGAATTCATGGAGTTGGACGGTGCGGCCTTCGAGAAGAAAATTTTCGTCAAGCGCAACGCTGCGGTTCTGCTCACCCACGAAATTGCCACCAGATATTCCTTCGCCAAGCGGCATGCCAAAACTGGCGAGGGCGCACCCGAACATATCTGCATCGGCACTGCCACTGACGCCTATCAACCCGCGGAACGCGAATATGGCGTGACGCGCGCTTGCCTCGAGGAACTTGCCCGCCACCAGGGTCTCAGCATTTCCATCATCACTAAATCTAATCTGATTACACGCGACATCGATGTGCTGCTGGAAATCGCTCGGCGCTCCCGCCTCTATATCGACATCACCGTCACGACGCTCCGCACTCGTTTAGCACGCCTGATGGAGCCGCGCGCGCCTCGGCCCGATATTCGCCTCTCGGCGATCCGCAAACTGCGCGAGGCCGGCCTTTCGGTCGGCGTATCGGCTTCCCCACTTATTCCTGGCATTACTGATCGCGAAGGGGAACTCGAATCTCTCGCCGCCGCCGCAAAAGATGCTGGCGCTCTTTGGATCTCTTCAGGCGTCCTCTTCCTTATGCCCTCGTCCGCCAAACAATTCCTGCCATTTCTACGCGAAAAATTCCCCCGTCTCACACGCCAGTACGAATCCTGGTATACCCACAACGCTTACGCACCGGAACCCTACCGCCAGAAAATCGCTGCGCGCCTAGCCCGAATCAAATCCCAAATGGGCCTGGCTTTACGCCCCTGGGAAGAACTAAAACGTCCCGCGCCATCCCCCCAACTCTCGCTTGCTCTGTAGTGTTCGCGGATCACATTGCTACGCTGAACCGCACGCCTCAGGCGGCGGCCGCTACAAATGGTCGTGCGCCCCCCGTGTTTCTTTTTCTAACGGTATGCGTTCTAGACGTATGCGCGAAACCGAACTACGCCATGATCACTTTGTTTTGGAATCTTCGCGCGGCGATGATCAACAAAAATGCCCCCATGGCGAACAGTACCAACGCGTCGATCCACAAATGCGTGATACCAGCGCCGCGCAGGATCACTCCGCGAGTGATGTTGATGAAATAACTCGCCGGAACAAAATAACTGATCACATAAAAGACTCTCGGCATGGTCTCGCGGGGGAAGATGTAACCCGAAAAGAAAATGCTTGGCAGGATGGTCAGAAACGCCAGTTGCATGGCCTCCGATTGCGAATTAGCCTTGCTGGAAATCAGGATGCCCAGTGACAGCGAGACGAAAATATACGGCAGCGAAAGAAATGCCAGCAGAAAAACGCTTCCATGAATCGGCACTTGAAACGCGAAACGCATAAACGTCAGAATCATGCACAACTCAAAAAATCCGATCACCAAATACGGCAGCAGCTTGCCGAGCAGCAGGCCCATCGGCCGCACCGGCGTCACGAACAACTGCTCCAGAGTGCCGCGTTCTTTTTCGCGCACAATCGAAAAGGCCGTCAAAAAAGTTGTCACATTCAGCAGCAAAATCGCCGTCAGGCCGGGCAGAAAAAAATTCGGCGAACGCGAATCGGGATTGAAGAGCAGTTTTGGCCGCATGTCCACAGCGAACGTCTCGTTGTTGACCAGCACCCGGCGGAGCGATTCGTCCAAACCAATGGCGGTCGTGACGTTGATCGCTTGGCCCGCCACCGTAGAATCCGATCCGTCAATCAGCACCAAAACCTGAGCTCCCATCTGGTGCAGTAGCTTGTCTGAATAATCCACGGGAATCTTGATTCCCACGCGCGCCTTGCCGGCGATGATCATTTCATTCATGTCGTGATCGCTGTTTACATAGCGCACTACGTGAAAAGTATCGGAGTTTTTCATGCGGTCGATCAGTTCGCGGCTTTCACGCCGGCCGTCGGCATTGAAAACGACCGTGTTGATTTGGCGGATGTTGGTATCGATGCCGTAACCCAGCAGCAGCATTTGCAATAGCGGAATAATCAGCGAAAAAAACAACGTTCCGAAATCGCGCCGTACGTGCAACGTTTCTTTATAAAAGACCGCGCCAAATCCGCGAAAAATGTTACGCACGACCGGCCTCCGTTCGCTCTGGCTTGTGGTTACCGTTCGCTTCGTTCTGGTAAGTCAGCTCGACGAAAACGTCTTCCAGTGTCGGCGCCAGCGGGCGGATTTCGGCGACCGCAATCCCTTGTTTCAGAAGTTGTTCGCGCAAATCGTCGAGGTCGAAATGGTCTTCGATCAGCGCGTGAATGGACTGGCCAAAGATCGTCGCACTGCGGATTCCGGAAGTTTGCCGGGCAATTTTTAGCGCGCGTGTCACTTCTGGCGTGGTGATTTCGACGCGGATGGTTCCCGCCGGAGTCACATCGGGAAGTTCGCGCAGGGAATTGGGCGTGCCATCGGCAATCAGTTTCGCGAAATAAATGTAAGCGACATGGCTGCAACGCTCCGCTTCATCCATGTAGTGCGTGGTGACGAAAAAAGTAATGCCGTGCCCGGAAAGATCAAAGAGCAAATCCCACAGTTGTCGTCGCGCCACGGGATCGATGCCGGCGGTCGGTTCATCGAGAAAAAGCAGTTTCGGTTCGTGCAGCATCGCGCAACCGAGCGCCAGCCTCTGTTTCCACCCGCCGGAGAGTTGCGCGGCCAGCCGGTTCAAATACGGGCCGAGGCCGTTCATCTGAACGATGTCGTCCATGCGTTTTTTCAAGTGGTCTGGTGCGAGGCCATAAATTCGCCCGTAGAACGTGAGGTTTTCCGTGACCGTAAGGTCCGGATACAAGCTGAAATTCTGCGACATGTAGCCAATGCGTTCGCGCACCCGTTCGGCATCCTTGCGAACATCCAGTCCTTCCACGGTGGCGTCTCCGCCGCTCAGCGGCAAAAGCCCGGTGAGCATCTTGATTACCGTAGTTTTGCCGCTGCCGTTTGGTCCGAGAAAACCAAAAATTTCTCCGCGCTTGACGGTGAAGCTGACATCGTTCACCGCCGTGAAGTCGCCAAATTTTCTTACCAATCTGCGCGCAGAAATCGCCGGATCGGTTCCTTCGCCAGTCTCATTTGTCATCACGGCGCTGTTTGATTTGGGACTGCCGGCGGGCATCGTTATTTTCCGCCTAGAAGTTTTACGTCCGCGGCCATTCCGGCCAGCACGCGATGCGAAGTATCGTTGATGCGAACTTTCACGCCGAAAACTTGGTGCACGCGCTCTTCGCGCGTCTGCACGTTGCGCGGCAAAAATTCCGCTTGCTGGTTAATCTGTTCGACTATGCCATCAAAAACTTCTTTGCCGGCGGAGTCGACTCGGATTTGGGCTTTTTGGCCGACATGAACGCGATAAATTTCGGTTTCCGGAATGTAGATGCGCACATAAATCTGATCGCGTTCGAGCAACGTGGCCACCGGAGTATTCGGCGAAATCAAATCGCCGGGGCGCACGTCCAAAACTTCCACGGTTGCGGCGCTCGGCGCCAGAACCTGGCGTTCACGGAAGCGAGCTTCGTCATAGGCAAGCGCCGCTTGCGCCTCTTCGACATCTTCGCGGCGATTGCCTCGCAAATACATTTTGAGCGCGGCTTGCGCCTGCAGGTAATGCGCTTCGGCGCTGGCGATTTCCTCCGGCCGATAACCGCGCTGGAGCTCATCGAGCTTATGCTGAGCATTGTCTTTTTGTGCGGCGGCGACTTTCCAGTTTGCTTCGGCAGTGTCGCGCTGCTGTTTCGACACAAGGTCTTTCTTTGCCAGCGCGTCATACCGTTGAAAGTCCAGCCGCGTACGCGTCTCGTCCGCCGCGGCACGTTCCAGGTCGGCTTGCGCAGCGGCGATGTCTTCTTTGCGGTAGCCGTTTTTCCGCAGTTCATAATCGGCTTTGGCCTGCATGGCGGACGCCCGGGCTTGCGCGATTTCTTCTGGTCTAAAGCCGCGTTTGCTTTTTTCAGCGGCAGCGCGCCCCTGGTCGAGCGTGGCGAGAAGTTCTTTGTCGTCAAAGGTCATTAACACTTGGCCCGCTTCGACGGTATCGCCTTCGCGGACAAGGAGTTTGTCGATGCGGCCTCCAACCTCGGAACCAACACGAATGTTGCGGGCCTCGACCGTGCCGGAGCCTTGCAGTCCAGTATCATGGTGAAACCATCCGCCGAAGACGACGCCAACCGTCACAATCGACGCGACAATTACAATTAGGATGATGATCAGCTTTGGCTTCATTGTTTTTTCGTGTCTGCAATTCCTCCCATTTCCGAAGCAAACTACGCGGCGCGGGGAGCGATCCCTGCCCACAATAAATTCAGTGATTGCTCGATCCGTTCGGTCAGCGACGCGTCGCCGGCCAGCGACCAAAACAACAGCGTGCCAAAAATCAGTTGCCGCAAGACTTGGGCAATTTCTTCGGCCGGCAGATCGCGGCGCACTTCACCCTGTTCCTGCCCGTAACGTAAAAGGCCGCCGATCAGTTTTTGATGTTCGCGATGCAAGCGAAACATTCCCTCGCGAACCACTTGCGAAGAAAGATGCGCTTGCAGCAGAGCACGAACCACGGCGGGATTCTGCACCGGCGCCTCGGTCATGCGATGAACGAGCCCACGAAGACTCTCGCTCATGGGCTGGGAGGACTGGCGGATTTCGCGAATGATGATTTCGAGCTTGGCGAGCTGCATCTCGGCGAATCCGAGCAGAACATGTTCCTTGCTAGGGAAGTAGTTAAAGAAAGTGCCCTTTCCGAGGTCCGCCGCCTCGGTGATGTCTTCGACGGTCGTTTCGGCGTAACCTTTTTTGGCGAAGAGGGCCAAAGCGGTGCGGAAGAGACGATCGCGAAGTTCAGCGCTGCGGCGGGAACGGCGGGAACCGGAAGGGGCGCGATTCGAAGGTTGTAACGAGGAAGGGGAGCGAGGCATATGACTAATACTCACATGTGACTATAGGTCATTTCGCCCGAAATTGCTAGTGCCAGCTGATAGCGCAAAACAGCGGCCAAATCGAAAAGCGCCTCCACCTTGCGGCCAGAGACGCTTTTGGTGAGAACCAATTAGCAAACGAACAAAGACTACTTCAACGAAGCGGGGTCCGAGAGATTCTTGGGAGTTTTCTTGTTCAAGTACGAGACCAGCGATTGCGCGGAGTTCGGAACGCGGACTGCCCCGTTGAAGATGATATCCGACGCTTCGACTTTCTTGCCGTAGACGCTTTCGTTCGCGCCTTTGTCTGGCCGAACGGTGGAACCGGCAAGAGAGATACCGGCGAAGAGCCCACGCGCGCGAGAATAGGTAAGTACTTCCGCGCGCAAGGTGACATCAGTGGAAGCTTCCGCGTTGCGGCCTTTCGGCCCGGCTGCCGCGGAAGCGTCCGCGCCGAGCTTGACTTTGCTGGAAAGAATGGCTCGAGCGCCGCGTGGATTCATGACGAGCAACACGAAATCAGTGGCTTGGCCGCCAAGCTGGAAACCGATGCTTGCGCCTTCCAAAGCCATCATCGTCGGGGCGCTCCAAGGGCCGGTGAAGTGTTGGCCAGTGCGGCAAGTCATGGCGCCACGACCATAGCTGCCGCCCACGACGAACGCTGCTTTCAATACTGACGGGTAAACAATAATACATTCGGCTTTGTCGATCAGGTCCTGAGGAATGTCATCGGGAATGTCCATGATTTCCCGGATGACGTTTCCGCAATTTTCGAGGCGGTCTGCTTCCTTGGAATCCTTTTTATCTTGAGCGCCCAGAGGCAACCCCAAAAGCGCCAGGGCGAGAAACAGGGCCAATGTCTTTTTCATTTTGCTTTCTCCTTTATAACGACGAGCCCGCAATCGCGGGATTTTTCTGGGAGTCGCGTGCGGGCTGCGGAACGCCAAACCAATTTCGGAAGCGTGCTGAGGCTGAGGGCGCCCGCTTCGAGGAATGTTCCGCGGCGTATGGAATATACTTGGCTTGGCCGGAATATTCCAGCACGGGGGGAAGAGCGCGTCCATGTTCAAGCCGCGGGGAGTCCGATTCTTGGTGATTTGTGTAGCGATCCCTTTTTTTTCCGCGGTGTGTGGCGTCGCGCAGGAAACGCCGAAGCCGCAGGCGCCTGCGCAACCACAGGAAAAATGTTGCGTGGGCGCGGAGCGCGAAGCGAAGCCAAGCGGCACGCTTTCAGCGCAAACCCTGAAACCCGCGGAGCTTTTCGCGGCGCGGGTTCGAATGATTCTGGGAGGCGTGCAACCGGCAAAAGGTGACTGGGGATTGTTGGTCGCGGACGCCAGCAGCGGGCAAGTGCTGTTCGAACAGAATGCCGATCAATATTTTGTGCCAGCGTCAAACATGAAGCTGTTTACGACTGCGCTCGCTTTAACAAAGCTCGGCCCGGAGTATCGCTTTCGAACGACGGTCGAGGCTTTGGAAAAGCCCGGGGCTGATGGGCGGTTGGCCGGCCCGCTGTATCTGGTGGGGCGCGGCGATCCGAATCTTTCGAACCGCAAGTTTCCATACGTACTGAAGGAAGAATTCGACGGGCCGTCGGAAAAAGCGATCGCGGAGCTGGCTGATCAGGTGGCCGCGAAAGGAATCAAGGAAATTTCCGGGGATATCGTAGGCGACGACAGTTACTTTCCTCGTGAGCGTTACCCGAATGGCTGGGAAATTGACGACATGGTCTGGGAGTATGGCGCTGCAATTTCCGCGATCGTGGTCGACGACAACACGGTGCAACTCACGCTGACGCCGGGGGAAAAAATCGGAGATCGCGTGGATGCGCTAGTATCGCCGAGCGCGCCGGAATTTACGGTGGACAATCAGGTGGTCACCTCGGCCGTCGGAGCGAAACCGGATCTGACTCTGAAGCGTGAGCCGGGTTCGAATGTGGTGTCGGTGGTGGGAACGCTGCCCGCGAAGAGCACTCCGCGCAAATTGATCCTGGCGATCCAGGAGCCGGCACTGCACGCCGCAGCGATGATGAAAAGGTTGCTCGAAGAACGCGGAATTAAGGTGCGCGGGGAGGTGCGGAAACTTTCTCTGCCGCCTGGAGCGCCGCCCGGAGAAACGCGTGTGGTGTTTGCGGAGCATCTGTCGATTCCCCTGGGTGAATCCCTAAAGTTAGTGAATAAGATCAGCCAGAACCTGCACACGGAAATGCTTTTGAGGACAGCGGCGAGGCAGAGTGGAGCCTGGACGGTGCCGGAAGACCTGGCGAATTTTGCATCGAGTTTTTATGCGGTCGTCGGTATTCCGTCTGGAGATGTGGTACAGACCGACGGGTCTGGATTGTCTCGCCACGATCTGATCACACCGCGTGCAGCAGTGACGTTACTGCTGTATGCACAAAAACAGCCATGGTTTGACGCGTACTTTGCGTCCTTGCCGGTGGCTGGAGTGGATGGAACGCTCGAAGATCGGATGAAGAACAGCATCGCAGATGGCCGGATGCACGCAAAAACAGGTTCGGTGGAGCACGTGCGGACAAGATCGGGTTACGCGGATTTGCCGAACGGCAAACGGCTGGTCTTTTCTTTTTTGAGCAACAATATGGGTTCGAGGGGCCATGAAGCGACGGATGCTCTGGATGCATTGAGCATTGCGATGATGGAGGAGTTTGACGCGGCTGGCGCAGCGTGTTGCCTGAAGACACAGTAATTCTGGAAGAGCGGACAATGGAGCAGATCATTACGGTCTTTGGCAGTTCGCGGCATCGCGAAAACGACGCCGATTATGAAGAGGCATTGATGCTTGGACAGGCGCTCGGAGAAGCGGGATTTGCCATATGCAGCGGCGGTTATGGAGGAGTGATGGAAGCCGTGTCGCGCGGCGCGAAAAACGTTGGAGCAAAAACGTACGGTGTTACTTCGGAATTCTTCGAATCGAAAGTCAATCGCTGGGTTGATACCGAAATTCGAATGAAGACGTGGCAAGAGCGATTGTTCGAGCTGATTCGGATTGCGGATGGATTTGTAGCGTGCAAGGGTGGTACCGGAACGCTGGTGGAACTTGCAGTGGTATGGGAAATGTTGAACAAGGCGGTGATTTCCGGGAAGTCCATGGTGGTGCTAGGCGATTTTTGGGTGCCGATTTTGGATCGAGTGCGAGAGGTGGAGTTGGGGCATGCAACGGTCTGGGGCGAATCGAACGGGAAATTAGTGCATACCATGGCGACGCCGCTGGAGGCGGCGGAATTTTTGCGACGGGCGCTGATGAAAAACTCAGAAGGCCATTCGAAAGAACCGCACCCTTAAATTCGAAGGATGCGGCATCCACAGAAAAACCGTTGAAGCGAGGACAGGACCTAACAGAGCAGGCAGCGAAGTGGAAAGAGCAAAGACATGAGTCGAAGCGCGGAGGAGGTGCTGGAGTTTGACAAGCTGCGGGAATTGCTGCGGCTGAGGACGACGTGTGCGCTGGGGCGACGGGCGCTGGAGGCGCTGGCGTTTTCGCGCAATGTTGAATTTTTACAGGGGCAATTCGCGTTGGTTCGCGAGGCGCGAGAGTGGTTGCGGCTGGGAAATGAACTGGGATTTGGTGGGCTGGCCGATCCGGAATCATGGCTGGCGAAAATTGAAGGTCCGGGAGTGGTGCTGGAAGCTGCGGAATTGTTGCAAGCGGCGTCGCTCTTGGAAACGGCATCGTGGTTGCGTGTACAGTTTTGCGAAGAGGCAAGAAAATTTCCGCTGCTGAATGCTAGGGCCGCCGTCGTGGGTGATTTTCGCGATGTACTCGCAGCGATCCGAAGATGCGTTCTGCCGAATAGTGACATTAGCGACGACGCGTCGCCGGCGCTGCGGCGAATTCGTATGAGCATCATGCAGACGCGAGAGTCAATTCAGAAAGCGCTGAAGCAGATCTTGCATTTGCGGAATGCCGAAGCAGGCGAGGATTACGTCACACTGCGCAATGAAAGGTTTGTGATTCCGGTGCGCGCGGAAAACCGGCGGAGCATTCCCGGAGTTGTGCATGGAGCGAGTGGAACGGGGCAGACCGTTTTTCTTGAGCCGCTGGAGACGTTGGAGTCAAACAATCAGCTAGTGCAGCTTTCGGAAGATGAGGCCGCGGAAATTTCGCGTGTATTGCGTGAGTTGACGCAACGATTGCAGGCGATGCGCCCCGCTCTGGTGGTGGCAGTGGAAACTATTGCCTTGCTGGACGGGGTCTTTGCGCGCGGGAGGTTTGCTCGGGATTTTGATGCGACGCTGCCGGAATTTTCGGATGACGGAGAGTTGCGGTTGGAAGCGGCGCGGCATCCGGTGCTGGAAGATAAATTGAAACGCGAGAATCGCGCGATCGTGGCGATGTATTTATCGTTGAATCGCCAGGAACGACTACTGGTGATCAGCGGGCCTAATACTGGCGGAAAAACCGTGGTATTGAAAACTGTCGGGATAGCGGCGCTGGCCGCACTGACGGGAATCCCGGTGACGGCGCAGCGAGCGGTGTTGCCCTTATTTGATCGCGTGCTGGTGGATATTGGAGATGAGCAGTCAATCGCGGCGGATTTATCCACATTTTCGGCGCACATACTGAATCTGAAGACGATTTTGACGACGGCGACTGCCGATTCCCTGGTACTCGTCGACGAAATGGGAACGGGGACCGCGCCAGAGGAAGGAGCAGCGCTGGCTGTGGCGTTGCTCGAAGAATTTCGCACCAAGGAATGCCTGGTGCTGGCGACAACACATCACGATCGGTTGAAGGCCTATGCTTCGAGCGCCGAAGGCGTGTTGAATGGTTCGGTCGAATTTGACGATGTGAATTTGAAGCCGACATATCGGCTGATGGTGGGAGTGCCGGGCGGGTCGAGCGGAATCGCGATTGCGCGACGGTTGGGACTATCGGAAGAAATTATTGGGCGGGCGCGTGCCCTTCTTTCGCCGGAATCGCGTGAAGCGGCGGACTTGATTGCATATTTGCATCGCAGCCGAGAAGAACTGGATCGCATGCAGAAGCAAATGGCGGAAGAGCGGCGTGCGTTGGAAGGAGAACGCGCGAAATTGCGGACGGAGTGGGCAACGCGTCAGCAGAAGCGCATTCAAGAACTCGAAACGCAATTCGCGGAAATGCACAAGCGATTTGAGGAAAATGTGGCGCGGGTTGTCGAGGCTGTAAAGGAGCGTGAGCTGCGTGTGCAGACGGAAAAGTTGGCGCGGCGGAGATTGGGCGAAGTGCGGAGCAGAGCGCGGGAAGAGTTGAACGCGGCGGTGGTGCAGACGATTTCGGAATCGCAGACCGATTTGGGAGCTTCGGGGAGTGCCGCTGGCCGTGTGAGTGCGGAGTTGCTGCAACCAGGGGCCAAGATTCGAGTGCGGGGATTTTCAAAGCCGGTGATTTTGCGGAGATTGGAGGGAAGCAACGCGGAGATAGAAGCGGGGCCGTTGCGGATGAAGATTCCAACGGACGAGATTGTAGCAGTGGAGTCGGCGGCTATTGGAACAGCTCAGAGCTCGGGTGCTGCGACCGGTTCTGTAAGTACGCCGTCACGATTTGGAGTCGCGAGCGAAATTAATGTGATTGGGCAAACGGTTGAGCAGGCAACGGAGCAGGTGGATAAATTTTTGGATGATGCGACCATCGCTCATTTGCCGAGCGTGCGAATTATTCATGGACACGGAACGGGAGCGCTTAGGCGCGGATTGTCTGAATTCTTGAAAAATCATCCGCTAGTCTCCAATTGCACTTCTGAAGCTGAGGGGCGGGGTGGTAAGGCAGTTACGATCGTGGAATTGCGCGGTTGATATGGCGGAAGCGGGATCATTTGCGGAGAAAGTGAAGCAGCAGGCGGACATTGTCCGGGTCATCGGGGAATACCTCCAGCTGAAAAAGGCGGGGCAGAATTTTCGTGGGCTGTGCCCGTTTCATGCGGAGAAGACGCCATCTTTTAACGTGCATCCTACGAAGCAGATTTATCACTGTTTTGGCTGCGGGCAGGGCGGCGATGTTTTCAAATTCGTGATGGAGATGGAGAAATGCGCATTCCCGGAGGCGATTCGAATTGTCGCGGAAAAATGCGGAATCGCGATCCCGCACCCGAAGGAACGTTCACCGGAAGAGCGGCGTGAAAATCAGCAGCGCAGCGTGTTGGTAGAGATGCATCGCGAAGCGCAAACGTTCTTTGTCAAACAACTGGAAGGAACGTTGGAGGGAAAGGCGGCGCGTGCGTATCTGGAGGATCGCGGACTGGATAAGGATGCGATTGCCCGGTTCGGCATTGGCTATGCGCCGAGCGGCGGCGATTTGCTGCTGCGTCATTTTCGCGGGAAATATCCCGAGAAAACTCTCGCGGAGTCCGGCTTGATTTCGCGGGACCAGAGCGGGCGGCTATTTGACCGGTTTCGGCGGCGGGTCACGTTTCCAATCGCGAATGAATCGACAAAAATTGTGGCGTTTGGTGCGCGGGCACTAGGCGATGAGCAGCCGAAATATCTGAATTCGCCGGAGACGCCGATTTATTCCAAGAGCAATATTTTGTACCACCTGGATCGCGCTAAAGATGCGCTGCGACGCGCAGATTTCGCGATTTTGGTGGAAGGATACATGGACGCGATCGCTGTGGCGCGCGCGGGAATCAGCAACGTGGTGGCAAGTTGCGGAACGGCGCTGGCGGAATCGCAGATTAAATTGTTGGCGCGGTTCACGAAACGCGTGATCGTGAACTACGACCCCGACACGGCCGGGCAGGCGGCGACTGAGCGATCCCTGACCGCGTTGCTGGAGCACGATTTCGAAGTACAAGTGCTGGCACTGCCGCCGATTGGCGATAAGAAAGCCGATCCGGATTTATTTATTCGCGAAAAGGGAGCGGACGCTTATTTGAAGCAGGTGAAGGAAGCGCCGTCGTACGTGGATTACTTAATCCGGCGCGCCAGCCAGATGGATTTGACTACCGGAGAAGGGAAGAAGCGGGCGGTGAATTTTCTCTTGCCGTATGTGCAGAAAATTCCCAACAGTATTTTGCGCTCGGAATGGGCCACGCGGATTGCGCAGCAATTAAGACTCGAGGAGCCGGTATTACGCGCGGCGTTGCGCAAGGCGGCCGCAGAACGGCGCAGCGAAGTAAAAGTGCAGCCGGAGCTGGTTCGGCAATCGGCCATGCCGGCGGAACGGCGGCTGATCAGAATGCTGGCGGAGGCGGACGGATTCAGGCGAGAGTTGGCGCAACACCTGCAAGCGTCACACCTTTATCTGGGCCTGGAGACGGAGAAGATTTTCGCGGCCTTGATTGCGACGAGTCTGACAGACCAACCGTTTCGTGCGTCAGAGATTGGCGCGTTGCTGCAGGATTGCGAGCGGCGGCTGTTCTTTGAGATTTTGTTCGAAGAAGCGCAGGAACCCGCATGGGAAGAGGCGCAAAGCTGCCTGGACACTCTTGCACGAAAAAAAATTGAGCGGGAATTGACGGACGTGCAGCGCGGGATTGAGGCGAATCCAAAGGGAACGGCGATGACGGAACTGCTGACGCGAAAGCAGGAGTTGATGCGGCGGCTGGCGGCGACTAACTAAGTTCGCTTGGTTATCAATCAGAATTCCCAGAAGTAAAATATTGACCTCGCGGGAGTTAACCATGTAGCGTAGAAGGGTTTTTCGGGTAACGGTTTTCGGCCTAACTGCATCTATACTAATGTAGTTAGCGGCGGGGATCGGCCCCTGTGATGCGAAACGGGCAGCATCCGGGCGAGCGAAAAGCGGTAGCGCGGCGCAGCGAGCTTCACAACAAATTATCAGTGAACACGGGCAAGGTCCCCGAGCGTGCGTTAACGCGCTGCGCCCGACTGTCTCATTGCGGAATTGTTTCTGCTTGCGAACACGCCGGAATTGATCGCAAGCGATGATACAGGGGTGCGGGATGTCGGGCACAGAGCCCGGAGACTGAAGCGAACGCTTTCCGGCCGATGCTTGCTGCCTCTTGAAGGAGTTTTTGTGGCTCAGGGCTTAGAAGAAAAATACGAAGCAGTACGCGCGCTGATTGCGGTCGGCAAAGAGCGCGGCTATCTGCTTTATGACGAAGTGAATGATTCGCTTCCTGCCGAAGTACATTCCTCTGAAGAAATTGATGATCTGCTGACGACGTTCGAACGGAACGGCATTGAAATTTACGAAGACCAAGCGGCGGCGAAAGCGGCGCGCGCGGTCGAGCTGTCGGTTGAACAAGCCGATCGCGACGGTAGCTCCAAAGAAGACGGGCACGCGGAAGAAGGCGCGGGCAGCGACCTGGATCTGACTCCGGGTTCGATGGAAAAAACGAACGATCCCGTGCGCATGTATCTGCGCGAAATGGGAACTGTCCCGTTGCTGACGCGCGAAGGCGAAGTGACGATCGCCAAGCGTATCGAGCGGGGGCAACTGGTGGTGATGAAGTCCATCACCCGGTCGCCAATCGTCATCAAGGAACTGATTGCGGTTGGCGAGGATTTGCGCAAAGGCGCGCGGTCGATCAAAGAGATCGTGCAGTTCGACGATGAAGAGCTGACCGAAGAAAAGATCGCCAACAAGACCAAGCAAACTCTGAAGTACATCGAGAAGATTGCGAAGCTCTATGACACGGCGCTCAAACAGGCCGTGAAGCTGGACAAAACTCCGAAGGCAAAGAAGCGGCCGTACATTCGCGCGAAATGGGATGTGGCGCGGACGCGCGTGGAAATTTCGTTGGAAATTCGCGGAATTGACTTCAATCCGTTTGAGAAAAAGCGGCTGATCGACAAGATGCGCGGCACGGTCGAGCGTCTGCAGTCTTTGGAGCGCGAAGCGGGACGTCTGGAACGTCGGGCGGATGTGGCCAAGGGTGATGTGGCAGCCGAAGCCCGGAAAGAATTGCGCACACGCCGTTCGGAACTGAAGGACATTGAAGATGCCAGCGAAGTTGGACTGACCGAGCTGAAGCGGACGCTCACGTTTATTCATCGCGGAGAAGCGGAAGCGGAGCAAGCGAAAAAAGAATTGATTGAGGCCAACCTACGCTTGGTGGTTTCGATTGCAAAAAAATATACCAATCGCGGGCTGCAGTTCCTGGATTTGATTCAGGAAGGCAACATCGGATTGATGAAGGCGGTAGACAAGTTCGAATGGCGCCGTGGGTACAAGTTTTCGACTTATGCAACATGGTGGATCCGGCAGGCGATTACCCGCGCGATTGCGGACCAGGCGCGCACGATTCGTATTCCGGTGCACATCATCGAAACCATCAACAAACTGGTTCGAACCAGCCGGCAACTGGTACAGGAACTCGGGCGTGAACCGACGAGCGAAGAGATCGCCAAGCGCATGGATATTCCGGTGTCCAAAGTGCGCAAGATTCTGAAGATCGCGCAGGAGCCGATTTCGCTCGAGACGCCGATTGGCGAGGAAGAAGATTCGCACCTGGGAGATTTTATCGAGGACAAAGCGGTGGTTTCGCCGTCGGATGCGGTGATCAATCTCAACTTAAAAGAACAAACCTCTTCGGTGCTGAAGACGCTGACGCCGCGCGAGGAAAAAGTCATTAAGATGCGGTTTGGGCTTGACGATGGCAGCGAACACACGTTGGAAGAAGTTGGGCAATCGTTCGCTGTAACGCGCGAGCGCATTCGTCAAATCGAGGCGAAAGCCCTGCGCAAGCTGCGGCATCCGTCTCGTTCGCGCAAACTTCGCGCCTTCCTGGAAGGGCCGTCACGGGATTATTTATAAGAAAATTGAAATTAGAAACTTGAAATTAGAAAGTCCAAAACGCTCCACATTTTACGGAGCGTTTTTATTTTTTTCAGTCTCGAAGTTTATCACTTTCGGCGGCCGTCGCATTCGAATTTCAGACTGCATGAATGTCCGTCGCGTACTAAACTACCAGACGTGCGAGTGAACTTATGAGGATGAGTCAAAAGGTTGCCGCGAGCGGCTTGATTCTGGCACTCGGAGCGGCCGGTTACGGCATATTTGCGCTTGGCAAGACGTCGACTGCGGCGGCGCAGAGGAAGGCAGCTGAAGCGCAATCGTCGCTGGTCGATCTGATGCCGCTGAAGACCGCGCAGCAACTCGCGCAGCTTGCGGATACACCGGAAGAGCAAGAGCTCGCGAAAGACGCGCTGCGGATTAGCGATCGCGAACTCGATTTGTCTTTCAACATCGCATTGCAGGATGCGGAGGCGCATCCGCCGGAACTTTCCCGCGAAGCCAAAGAAATTCAAAAACAGCTGCAGAAAGCGCAGAAGATTCAGCAAGCGGTACAGGCGCAGGTGGACCAGATGACGACCGAGCTTGCAAAAGCGCCCCTATCGAAAAAAGAAGCGTTACAGGACCAGCTGGACCTGGCCAAGGCAAACTTGGACGTCGCCAGTAACGATGTGGACGACGCGAAGCGCGACCTGACCGATGCCGGCGGCAATCCGCACGACCGTATCGCACAAATGAAACAGCAGCACGAAGAAGCGGACAAAGCGCGTGCCGCGGCTGAAGAGAAATTCCCCAGCGAAGCCCCCGAACAGCTCGGTATTGTGCATCGTATTCAGCAGTGGACGGCGTTAAATGCAAAGAAAAATCTGTTGCGGCGCGGAAAAACAGAAGCCGACGGCCTGATCGCTTCATTGACGGAGCAACACAACACGCTGTCGGCGCAAGTTGACGCGGAGAAATTCAATTCGCCGGATCTGGCGGCGCATTCGAAGCTAGCTGATGAAATGAGTGGCACAGGTCCGGCTGCTGACAAGGCGGCGAATTCGGTCACCGAAAGTGTCCGCAAGACTCGTACGGCGACGGAAGCGAAGGCAGCGCTTGCTACGACGAAAGCGATTACCGCCGATCAACACAACCTGACTGGGCTGGATAAACGAATCGACAATGAGAAGGAACTTTCGGAGACCTACGGGCAATGGATGGATCGCGTCTCCGAACGGCAGCGCGCAGTGGTGCGTCGCATTCTGATCGGCACGGCAATCGTTTTGGGAATTGCCCTTTTCGGATTGTTCTTCGGAACCTGGCTGGAAAAGCTGCTTGGCAAAACCAGCCTGGACCACCGGCAGATGCAGACGCTGAAGGCCACAGCGCGAGTGACAGTACAGGTGGTTGCGGTGCTGCTGATTTTACTGGTGATCTTTGGGCCGCCAAATCAACTTGGCACTTTCCTGGGTCTGGCAGGCGCAGGCCTGACCGTTGCGCTAAAAGATTTTATTGTGGGATTTCTGGGGTGGTTTGTGTTGATGGGCAAGAACGGGATCCGGCTTGGGGATTGGGTTGAGATTAATGGAGTGACAGGCGAAGTTGTTGAGATCGGACTGTTCCACACGGTGCTGCTGGAAACCGGAAACTGGACTGACTCCGGCCATCCCACCGGGCGGCGCGTGACATTCACCAATAGCTATGCGATTGAAGGGCACTATTTTAACTTTTCGACATCGGGTCAATGGCTGTGGGATGAACTGCAGGTGGTGTTGCCCACAGGCGAGGATCCCTATCCGGTAATTGACGCGATTCAGAAACGTGTGCTGGCTGAAACCGAGGCTACCGCGAAGAGGGCCGCGCAGGAATTGAAGAGCGCTGCGGGGAATCGCGACATCGGTTTATTCAGCGCGGAGCCGTCCATCAATTTAAGGCCGGTGTTGGGCGGCGTCGAGCTTTCCGTGCGATACATTACCCAAGCAAATCAGCGGTTCCAACTGCGAACAAAGTTGAATCAGGCGGCGGTGGAACTTCTCGGTAACAGAGCAATCTCAGCTACTCCTGTCACTGCATCCGCGCCAAAAGCTTCTGCGTAGCAGTTATTGCGGATTTCCCGCAGTCCCAATAAATTAAACTCACTTCGCAAGGTGCGACGCGAAATATTGTGCAAGATTGCCAGTAAGCTGCGAAATCCCCTCGTTGACATTTTTCTGCAACCCCTCCACGATGGCGGTGACCGATTTCTTTTCGACCGGCTCATCGTGAGTGTAATTGTCCGTCCAGACCACGCCGCCTGATTTTTGATCGAACAGTTCGAGTTGAATTGTGAAACGCGCTTTGAGCCCTGCGGGGTCGTCGACTTCGTTCAGCGATGTAAGATGTCCACGCAAAAGGTAATCACCGCGTGCAGTGCTCGAGATGCGCTGCACGGATTTGTATTGACCCGAACGCCGAAGCTGTTCGACCAAAAGTTGCTCGATCATTTCCGTGGGCGCTTCCGTCCAGCGATGGTATTCGTCCACTCCCAACTCCACATCGCTCATGCCGTAAACGACGCGGTCATCACGCAGAATCCGAGGTGCGCTTAACCGGCCGACCAGTATCGTTGCTGGGATAGCCGCGGCATTAGCCTGAGTGGCAACTGGAGTGAGGTTTAGGCGGTAGTAGCGCGGCGCCCTGGCGGTGGTGCAACCTGCGGCAAGGCAAACGAGAAAAATTGTCCACGTAAGGCTACGCTTCATTCGACTTTCCTCGGTTCTATCATTCCGGCTTGGTAACGCTTCCCGGCACATGCGCCGGCGGCAGCGAAGAACGCAAAAGTGTATACGGGCGCTGTTTCAGTGTTTCCGTGAACTGCCGCAGGTTTTGCGAGGCTTGCCGGAAGTTGCTCAAGATGTCGTCGATATTTTCGCCGTTGGCGTTCAGCGTGCGGTCCAGCTGGTCGGTTACATTGTTGGCAGTGGCCAGAACGCGGCGAAGCTCGGCAATGGACTCACGCAAGTCGGAGCGGTTTTCGGCGATAGTGCCTTCCAGCGTGTTGATGGTTTTCTGTGCATCGGCGTTAGTTTTTTTCAAATCGTCGAGCAGCGGCGCAATTTTTGCGCTAGCTTCGTCAAAGTGAGTGACCGCGGAGTGAAGCGGCTGGCGATTTTCTTCGAGTACTCCACGGGCGGTTCCCAAGCTGGCGCTCAGATTGGCACGATTCCTATCGTTCAAGACATCATTCACACGAGCGACCGTGACTTGCAGTTCGATGATGCGGTCGTTGAGATTGCCGAGTAGGACCTTCGCTTGCGGACCGAGCTCCGAGATTTCCGCCTCCAGGTCACCGAAGCCGACATATTCCTTGGACTTGAGAGTTGAACCGGCAGGTGCGCGAGGGGCAGCGTTAGTGCCCGGAACGATTCCCAAAAAATTGTCGCTCAGCGGACTGTTGCTGCTGATTTCCGCGCCGCTGTCGGTTTTGACTGGGACGTCAGGATTCACCCGGAAGGTAATTTCCATTCGCGTGGTATCGTGCACATCGCTTTTCACGCTTTCGATGCGCCCAATCGGCGGGCCGCCAGCATAACGAACTTCCCCACCCGCGCGCAGACCGCCGGCATTCTTGAAAAATGCGCGATAGGGGATATCTCCCCGATTGAAAAAGCCGGTCAGCGAAAAAACGGTGGCAATGAGCAAAGCCGCTGCGATCAGAACAAAAAGTCCGACAATGGCTTCCTGGCGTCTGGTAGAGGCTGCGTTCATGCGCGCACGGACCTGCACACAATTCCGGTCGGGAACTGAGTGGAAAGTTTGGGGAGTATAGCATGAAGGCCAAACGAAATTTGAGTTCTGCTGGCAACGGTGCGTTCTAGCAAGCGGTAGGCAAAATTCATTGACGCGACCGGGGGACTTCACCAGTTAGCATCTGCAAATAATCAATTTCCTGGCTTAATTCCGGTTCCGCGACGCGGTCCAGAAACTGACGGACCCGTGGATGCGTGCTGGCCTGGAGTTCGGCTGGAGTGCCGTTGGCTACGATGCGGCCCTTGTCCAACAGAATCATTCGATCGGCGATCAGAAACGCGCTGGCAAGCTCATGGGTTACGACGATCATGGTGATCCCGAACGCTTCTTTCAATTTCAGCAAGAGTTCATCGATTCCGGCGGCGATGATGGGATCCAGCCCGGCCGAAGGCTCGTCGAAAAAAAGGATTTCGGGATCCATGGCCATGGCGCGAGCGACAGCAGCGCGTTTTTTCATTCCGCCGCTGAGCTGTGCCGGCATGTAATCTTCATAACCGTTCAGGCCGACTTCATTTAGTTTCAAGCGCACCATGATTTCGATGGTTGCAGGATCGAGATTGGTATGTTCATTCAGCGGAAGCGCTACGTTTTCGCCGACGGTCATCGAGCCGAACAGCGCCCCGCTCTGGAACGAAATGCCGATGTGCTGGCGAAGCTCGCGCCACTCGGTTGGCGAAAGGTTCTGCAGGTTTTTGCCGTGGACGATGACTTCGCCGCTGGTTGGAGGCTCAAGTCCGACCAGAGTACGCAACAAAGTGCTCTTGCCGGAGCCGGAGCCGCCCAGGATCACCGCGGTTTCTCCAGCAGGAACGTCAAACGTAATACCGTGGAGAATTTCGCGTTCGCCGTAGGCCACGTGCAAATTGCGAATGGAAATCGCAGGCCCCTGCAGAACGTTCGGCGGAACCGCTTTGGCGATGGATTCAGCTGACATGGCAGTCACGGTTTAGCGTTGACATAAAAGAGTGCGGTGAAGACCAGATCGACCATGACCACCAGAAAAATGGACTTAACTACCGCTGAAGTTGTGGAGCGGCCGACTTCTTCAGCCCCCAGGCCGGTGCGCAGGCCTTCCTGGCAGCCGACCGCCGTGATCACCAGCCCGAACATCAGAGCTTTGACCAGACCAGTGAGAATATCGCGAAGCACCAGAGCGTCCATGGTCGCGATGAAGTAGGTCTTCAGCGTAAACCCAGCGGCGATGATTCCAAATACCGAGCCGCCTAGAAAGCCCATAAAGTCCGCCCAGATAGCAAGGCAGGGCATCATCAGCAGCATGGCAGAAAGCTTTGGCGCAACAAGAAAGCGGATCGGATCAAGAGCCATGGTTTCCATGGCGTCGATCTCTTCGTTCACTTTCATCGTGCCGAGTTCGGCGGCGAACGCCGAGCCAGAGCGTCCGATCACCAGGATCGCCGTCATTAAAGGGCCGAGTTCGCGCGACACGGAAATAGCGACAGCACTGGCGACGAACTGCAGTGCGCCGAATTTGCGCAGTTCGTAAGCGGCTTGCAGCGCCAGGATCGTGCCGATGAAAAAGGAAATCAGCGAAAGGATTGGCAGAGCGCCAATACCGATGGCCATTCCTTGATGAATGGCGCGGCCATAGGCCAGACGGCGGGGAGAAAAGATATCAGCGAATAGGGCGCGGGTGGCGTTGGCGCTAAGCCGCGCGAGGCCGCCGAGGTAAGCCAGGCCGTCAATGGTGGCTGTGCCGATGGTTTGCAGAGAGGCCATTTTCAATTTTGCCGAAAATCGTTATGCGCCTTCTCCACGGGACGTGGAAGAACCAATAGGCGGCGCGGGAGCGTCCAGAGCTTGCTGTTCGGTTTCGTGCACTTCGAACACGCGAAGCAAATGAGTCAGTTCGAGCACCGTTCTGGCGGACTTCGAAAGACCGAAGAGAGCGAAGCGCGAATTGAGATCGCGTGAAATCTTCAGGCCTTCGACCAGCGAAGCTACACCGGAGCTGTCAATGTAAGGCACTCCCAGCATGTTGACCAAAAGGTGGGGGACGCGCTTTTCACGCAAATGAGTGATCAGGGCTTTGCGAATTTCGGGCGAGTTGAAGAGCGTGATGTCCCCGGCAAGGTCGAGGATGGTGGTGCCGCCGTGCTGGCGAACGGAAATTTTTAAGGCAGGTCGTTGAGACATGAAGCCTTGTTTTGCCAGAGTTTGCGGCCGGATGCAATGGGATTCGGTTTCGGGCATCGGTCAGGTCAAGAGAACTGAGTCTAAGAGTTAAGGGAATCAAGCGGACGGTCGCTAGTACTGGCAAGTGCGGTTCGACTTCAGGCAGCTTCGTTGCGGGTCAAGCTTCGCGCGTGAAATGCGGAAAACGTGCCTACTGCGTAGATCAGCGCTAGCAGAGCGAATCCAGCAAAGAGGCTCAGTTGTTGCGAGAGCCAACCGAGCGCGAAGCTCATCAAGAGCTGCAGCACGGTCGTAAGAATGGCCATGGCCGATTGCGTGCGGCCCATGAAGTGCCGCGGCACGATTTGCATGAGAGTGGCTTGCGCTACCACACCGGAGAGCGCGCGAAAAAATCCAAAGAGCACCTGGAAGAACACCGCGGCGGCGACGAAGGTGATAAACGGCATCGCTAAGTGGCCCAGCGCGAGGCCCGCTATCGACAGAGCGTAGAACATCATACGCAGACGCTGGGGAAGCTGCGATGCCAGCAAGCCGCCGATGATCGCGCCCAGGCCCCAGCCACCTTCGAGGAAACCCAGTCCGCGCGCGCCGGCGTGAAGAATGTCTGCCGCCAGCGCGACGATTAAAACGTTGGCGCTGACCACCCCCGCCATCAGGATGGAATGCGTCGTGCCTAGCGCGCGCACGGTCGGCTGTTTGCGCAGATAAGCGAAACCCTCCTTCAGATCGGAATAAACGGCTAGCGAAAGGCCGGCTTCGGCGACCTCGGGCATTTCGGCGGTCTCCAGAGCCTCGGCAGTCGCTTCAGTGGTGGCCGAAAATTCCCGCGGGTATTTTGTAAGGTGCTCGCGCGGCGAAACGTAACCTTTGCGGACTTTGTACAGGCACCAGGCGGAAACAAAGTAAGTCAGTCCGTCAATGCCCAGAATTCCGGCGATCCCTGAACTATCGTAAATAAAACCGACGAGTGCGCCCGCAAATAACATTCCCGTTTGCACGCCGATCAATACCGCGGCATTTGCACCGGTGAACTGGCTGGCGGGCATTACTTCTTGGACCAGAGCGTTCACGTTAGCCCAATACATTGCGGAACCCGTTCCGGTGATAAAAGTGATGAAGTATAAATGCCAGAGTTCCAGGTGGCCGCTCCATGCTACATAAGCCGTGGCCAGCACGGCGACTCCACGCGCGAAATCCAGAACGATGCCCAGATAGCGGCGGTCGTAGCGATCGATCAACACTCCGCCGATGAAAGGAATCAGCAAGCCCGGCGCCGTAGCCACGATCACCTGGTAACTGACCTTGACGGTCGAATGGGTTAGCGCGAGGATGTGCCAGCTCACGCCCGCGAAGTTCATGCCGCTGCCGAATAGCGAGATGAACATGGCGAAGAAGAAATAGCGGAAGCCGCGTTCCGCCCAGATGAGGGACCAATCGGTGCGAACGGGGGCGGTAGCAGTCGGCGAGGACATCGGGACAGTACAGTTTACCGTTAACCGTTTTACATTTTCAGCGCTCAGTAAGAGCAAGTTTCCGCCGGCGATAAGATGCTGCGCGGTGCGCGCATTCGGAGGTGAAGAATGGGGAATGAACTGCAGTCCGCGGTTCGAATCGGCAGAACACGACACGAAGGAAAAGTCTTGCTGGAGACCAGCGAACTGGTCTTCCGCGGCGCAACGCACCGGGCGAAAATCTTGTTCAGCGAGATCGAGAGTGCGGAAGTGGTGGACGGCGAACTGCGCGTAAAGACAAAGGATGGGGAAACGGTTTTTGAGATTGGTCGAACCGCTGCCGAAAAGTGGCGAGAGAAAATTCTGCATCCGAAGACCAGGATCGAAAAACTGGCTGTGAAGTTGGGAACGCGGGTGCAATTGGTGGGGCCTGCCGAGCCTGCGTTCGTCAAGGAGTTGAAATGCGCCGGGGCCAAAATGACGAATGGAAAGACCGCTGCCCCAGCCGAATTGATTTTTGTGTCGGTGGAAACGAAAAATGGATTGAGCGATGTGGCTAAAATTGCCAGGAATATGGAAGGCGCGGCAGTGTTGTGGATGGTATACCCGAAGGCGAAAAGAGAGATTACTGAAGGGGACGTTATTGGCGCCGGAAGAAAAGCCGGACTAAAGGATGTGAAAGTTGTGGGATTTTCAACAACGCACACCGCGCTGAAGTTTGTAATCCCGGTTGCAAAGCGCTAACCCTCGTATTCTTTTGGATTGCGTTCCGGGCAAAGCGGTTCCAACTTTGCACCCACCTCTCTAAGATTATTGGGTGAAAGAATTATTGAAGATTCGCGGGCTTACGGTCGAACTGCCGACTCCGCAAGGATGGGTGCGCCCAGTCAATGACGTTTCGTTGCGTATCAATGAGGGTGAATGTCTAGGACTGGTAGGCGAATCGGGCAGCGGAAAGACCATGTTGTCGCTGGCATTGATGGGATTGTTGCCGCCTGGCGCATCAGTGCGTGGTCAGGTTGTTCTGACCGGCACAACACAACGAGAATTGACAAAACTAAGCGAACCAGCATGGCGGGCGGTACGCGGGGAAGAGGTCGCCATGATTTTTCAAGAGCCGATGACCTCGCTAAATCCCGTGATGCGCGTTGGCACGCAAATTGAGGAAGCGGTCCGGGCACACCGGCCAGACTTGACGGAGGACGCAGTGCGCGAGCTGATGATCGCGGCCATGCGGCAAGCTGCATTGAGTGAACCGGAACGCCGCGCGGAGCAATATCCCCACCAACTCTCCGGAGGATTGCGGCAGCGCGCAATGATCGCCATGGCTCTCGCCGCCAAGCCGCGGCTGCTCATCGCCGACGAGCCGACAACAGCTCTTGACGTGACCGTACAGAAAGAAATTCTCGAGTTGCTGCAAAAATTGCAACGCGAACTTGGGTTGGCGCTCTTATTTATCACCCATGATCTAGGAGTTGTGGCGCAAGTTGCTGATCGGGTCGCTGTCTTGTATGCGGGGCGAGTGGTGGAAGAAGGCCCAGCGAAAGAAGTGCTGCGCTCACCGAAACATCCATATACGCAGGGATTGCTGGCGGCATCACCGCGGTTGGAGCGGGGCGCGCTCTCGCCGATTCCCGGCAGCGTGCCGCAACTGACAGCGTTGCCGCCGGGGTGCGCGTTTGAGCCTCGGTGCGCGCTGCGATTTGATGAGTGCAGAGAAGCGGTGCCGGAATTGCGCGCTGCCTCGGTCGAACATTCTGCCCGGTGCTTACTGGTCCCCGCCCGCGAGAACGAAAACTATAACGCAGAGACGCCGAGCTCGAAGAGCAACGTGAGAAAATTGCGGTGAAAGGCCTGTAAAAAGATGACGGAACGTGAAATCTTGCTGCAGGCTCGCGGGCTGACGAAAAGCTATTCTCGCGGCGGCAAGGAAGATGCCCTTGGTGGCACGCGTTTTGCAGCTGTGGACAACGTCGACCTCGACGTGCTCCGAGGAGAAACGCTTGCGATTGTGGGCGAAAGCGGTTGTGGGAAAACGACCCTCGCGCGTATGCTGCTGCGGCTGATCGAAGCTGATGCAGGAGAAATCTATTTTGCCGGGCGAGACTTATTAAAACTCCGCGCAAGCGAATTGCGGTCGGTCCGGCACGAGATGCAAATGATTTTCCAGGATCCGTTTGCTTCGTTGAACCCGAGGATGCGCGTTGGAGACATTGTTGCCGAGCCGCTGGCGATTCATGATTCGAGGCTCAACAAGATCGAGCGCAGCGAGCGCGCGGTGGCCATGTTGCAGCGAGTTGGACTGGAACCGAACGCTCTCGTCCGTTATCCCCATGAATTTTCCGGCGGCCAGAGACAACGCATCGGAATTGCCCGCGCACTTATTTTGCGACCGAAATTAGTAGTCGCAGACGAACCGGTTTCCGCGCTGGATGTTTCGGTCGGCGCGCAGGTCTTGCTCCTGCTGCAGGATTTGCAGCGCGAATTTGGCCTTACTTACTTGTTTATTTCTCACAGCTTGCCGGTCGTAGCGCAGATTGCCACCCGAATCGCAGTGATGCGCGGCGGGAAGCTCGTCGAGGTCGCCGAAGCGGATCAGATACTTTTCCGCCCGGCCCAACAATATACGAAAGACCTGCTCGCCGCAGTCCCCGAAATCTCAGCTTCTTGAACCAAGCATGAATTTTGAGACGGTAATTCACTTCTTCCTGATTCAGTGATATTTTCCTCACGGCCCCGGCGTACTACGGCCAACCAACCGTTTCCTAAATTTGTGTTTGAGGAGTGACTCATGTCCACGATGACACCTGTAATGGCGCCGGAAGCGCCTGAACCGAATGGGCCGTCTGGCTCCATCAACCATTTGGGACGATTGATCGGTGTTTTCTTTTCGCCAAAAGAGACCCTTCAGAGCATTGCGGCAAGGCCGAGCTGGCTGGTCCCGGTCGTTCTGATGGTGGTTCTTGGAACTGCCACTGCTTTTGTGATGAATCAGAAGGTGGACTGGCGCGATGTGGCCAGCAAAAGGCTCGAAGAGAGTCCGCGTGCAGCCAACATGAGCGCCGAGCAGAAAGAGCAACAGTTGGCAATGAGCGCAAAGGTTTCTCCTTATTTCGTCTATGTCTTTGGAACACTGATTCCAATTCTGGCTGTCGTCATCACAGCGGCGGTTTTGCTGCTTGCCTACAACCTGGTTGGCGGCGCAAACGCAAACTTCGCTCAAGCGATGGGCATTGTGTCGCATGCGATGATCGTGGGACTCATCGGGACGGTGTTTTTGATCCTGGTTTTGTACCTAAAGCCGCCTGACACAATTGATTTGGATAACCCTGTGGCGACCAATGTGGGTGCGTTTCTGCCCGAAAGTACGCCCAAGGCTTTGATGTCGCTGGCAAAGTCGATCGACGTTCTTAGTATCTGGACAATACTGCTGATCTCGGTCGGTTTTGTGGCGGTCAATCCCAAAAAGCTGAAGGGCAAGTCCTTGAGTATCGTGATCGCGGTCTGGGCCATCTACGTGGCCATCAAGATGGGCGGAGCCTGGATTTTCTCCTGATACACTGAGCGGGTGGACTTCTCGTTCGGAATCTCAAGAACAGATCCGGCCGGAGCGCGCCGCGGCATCTTGAATACGCCGCACGGACCGGTCGATACACCGTTCTTTATGCCTGTGGGCACGCAAGGAGCGGTAAAGGCGCTTCGCAACGAAGCGCTGGAAGAACTCGGCGCGCAAATTATCCTTGGCAATACCTACCATCTTTATCTGCGGCCGGGGCATGAGTTGATTCGCAAATTCGGCGGCCTGCACAAATTCATGTCCTGGAATCGCGCGATTCTCACTGACTCTGGCGGCTATCAGGTCTTCAGCCTTTCCGAACTTCGCAAAATTACCGACGAAGGAGTCCGCTTTCGCTCGCACCTGGATGGCTCCGAGCATTTGCTTACGCCGGAGAAGGCGGCGGAAGTTCAGCTCGCGCTCGGTTCGGATGTCGCGATGGTGCTTGACCAATGTATTGAAACGCCCTCGCCTCGCGAAATGGCGGAATCGGCTTTGAACCGAACCACCGCCTGGGCGAAGCGCGCTCGAAATTACTTCCATGAGCGCGAACACCGAAACGGCGAACTACCGCAGTGGCAATTCGGGATCGTACAGGGCGCGACGTTCGCCGATCTGCGCCGTGAAAGCGCGCGGCAACTTCTTGAAATTGATTTTCCCGGTTACGCCGTCGGAGGTCTTGCCGTCGGTGAGCCGCACGAAGTGACGTGCGAAATGACTGCGGAAGTGACCGCCCTTCTGCCAGAAAATAAGCCGCGTTATTTGATGGGCGTTGGCCGACCGGAACAAATCGCGGAGTATGTCGCTCTCGGCATTGACATGATGGACTGCGTGTTACCCACGCGTGCGGCGCGCCACGCTTGCATCTACACGAGCGAAGGCCGCGTGCTCATCAAGAACACCCGCTACGCGCACGATCAGAAGCCGCTCGACCCCAATTGCGGTTGCAGCGTGTGCCGCCGCTACAGCCGTGCCTACCTTCGACATCTCTTCTCCGCCGGAGAATTCACTGCCGCCATTCTCGCTACCCACCACAATATCCACTTTTACCTTGACTTAATGAAGCAAATCCGCGAGGCTATCGAGTTTGGGAATCTAGCGAAATTCTCATCCGGCGTGCGAGCGCGCTACGCGGCAGGCCCGGCGTAATTCCGCACAGAGAGTCCATCTGTCCGTGATCGCGAGGGGAACGACTTCACCTGGCGAGTGGTGAATATTTTCAGCAGTAAGCCTGGTTCTTGGATTGAGGAGCGGATGGGCTTATCTTAAGGGAAGAGTTCAACCGATTCGATGGTAGCTTCACTTTTATTACAGGCAGGGGGCGCGACGCCGGGGATTCTTGGCAGCCCGCTGATTATGATGGTCATTGTAATGGGCATTTTTTATGTGATGCTCATTTTGCCGCAGCAGCGGCAAAGGAAAAAGACGCAAGCCATGCTGGCTGCGCTGAAAAATGGCGACAAGGTAGTCACCAGCAGCGGCATCTACGGCACGGTGAACGGCATTGATGGCGACACGGTGATTCTTAAAATTGCGGATCAGGTAAAGATTCGCATCTTGCGCTCCGCAATCGCGCAAATAGAGGCGGAAGAAAATGCCGGCTAACACCGCCTCGTCGTCGCGGGCAAAAAATCATTTTTCGCGGCAGATTTTCAGCCGCCAATCTCAATCATGAACCCTAACCTGAAGTGGAAAGCTTTGTTTATTTTGGTGGTGATTCTTCTGTGCATCTACGGATTGATCGGACTTCCGACATTCCCAACCTCGCTTGCGCAAATCAAAGACAATTTCAGCAAGCAGATCAAACTCGGCCTGGACCTGCAGGGCGGCACGCACTTGGTGCTGCAGGTGCAAGTGCAGGAAGCCATCGCGCAAGAAACCGACCAGACGGTGGATCGACTGACCAAACAGTTGCGCGACAAAAATATCCGCTACGACGAACTGCGCCGCGTGGACGATACCCACATTTCTATACGCAACGTGGATTCCACCCAGACCTCCGCCTTTCGCGATTTTGTACAACAGCAGTTTGGCGGTGAGTGGGAAATGGCTCCGACAGCCGGCGAGAATTCCGGTTACACCTTGGCTCTCAAACCCAGCGCCATTGCGATTATCCAGACTTCAACGATGACGCAGTCGGTGGAAACCATCGCGCGGCGCGTCAACGAGTTGGGGTTGACCGAGCCCACCATTCAATTGCGTGGCCGAAACGATAACGAAATTCTGGTGCAGTTGCCGGGTGAAGGAGATCCCGAACGGGCAAAGGAAGTGATCGGGAAAGTGGGCCAGCTGGAATTGCGCCTGGTGGAGGATCCCCGTACCTATTCTTCACAGGTGGAAGCCATGGCAGCACACAACGGGCTTCTGCCGCAAGGCACCGAACTGCTTCCAGGGAACAACGAATCTCGTGACGCCTCCGGAGCAAAAACTGGCGGCGAAGTTTGGTATTTGGTCCGGCGCGCTCCGGAAGTGACCGGAAAGGACCTGAAACCCGCCGGGGTCCAGGAATCCCGCCAGGCGAACAATCCAAATTCCTGGCAAGTGAATTTCGTTCTGACCCAGGATGCCGCTCGGCATTTCGGTCAGGTAACCGAACAGAACATTGGAAAGCAGCTGGCCATTGTACTGGATCACCGTGTCAACTCCGCGCCGGTCATCAATGGAAAAATCGAAGACAACGGCATGATTGAGGGAAATTTCACCCAGGAGTCAGCGCATGATTTGGCGCAGGTGTTGCGCTCCGGCGCATTGCCCGCTTCGATTAAGTACTTGGAAGAACGTACCGTCGGTCCCTCGCTCGGAGCGGACTCCATTCGCCACGGTGTGCAGGCCTCGGCGCTTAGCTTGATTGTGGTAATGCTGTTCATGGTGGTCTATTACCGGCTTTCTGGAGCCAACGCGGTTGTGGCGCTGCTGCTCAACCTGGTGATTTTGCTCGCCTTCATGGCTATGTCTGGTGCCGTACTGACCCTGCCCGGCATCGCGGGCGTTATCTTGACCATTGGCATGGGTGTTGATTCGAACGTACTGGTTTTTGAGCGTATCCGCGAAGAACTGCGCAACGGAAAGTCAGCAGCTTCCGCGGTGGACGCCGGCTTCGACAAGGCGTTCCTGACTATTATTGACACCCACGTAACGACTGTGGTGTCCGCTGCGTTCTTGGGCTTTTTTGGAACTGGGCCGATCCGCGGCTTTGCCATCACACTGGTGGTTGGCTTGGTTGCAAACATTTTCACCGCGGTTTACGTGTCAAAGACGATTTTCCAATATCACCTGGTGAAGATGGACCGCCAAGCGGAGCTTAGCATCTAGCCCAAGTCTGTACTAGAACTGCTAAATCGGGCTTTATGTCGGCGAATTAGGTGGATTGTGGGATTGGTCTTGGTTTGACTTTGGTGGACGATGGCGAACTGCTGCCTTCGCTCTGTCTGGGAACGGGAACAATCGGACACCGCCTGGAGTCTAAAGAAGGGAAGCAAAATCCGAATGATAGAGTTCTTCAAAGAGCCCAACATCGACTGGATGGGCAAAGCCAAATATTTTTATGGGTTTAGCGCATTGCTGCTGCTCATTGGTTGGGCCTCGATTTTTGCCCACGGCATTTATTATGGTATCGACTTCAAAGGCGGGACCAACGTAGACGTGCGGTTCGCCCAACCGCCGAATATCGAACACCTGCGGAGCGCTCTATCCTCACAGGGACTAGGCAATAGCGAAATCCAAAGCATCGGCACCATGGGCGAAGGTAAGTCCAACGAAGTCCTGATCTTCGTCGGGCAGAATGGCACCGGCGACGAAGCGCGCGATTCAAGCAAGGCCGAGGTTTTAGCCGCGTTGAACGCTACCTACAATTCCGCAAACGCGGGCAAGACCGACTTCAATTCCGCCACGCCCACAAGTCTGCTCACTTATCTCACGCAGAAGGATCCTCTTCACCTATCCGCCGCAGCAGGCGACAAGTATCAGCAGCTCGTTCGGCAGATTCTGGACTACCGCGACAAAACCATGAACGGCATGGTTACCAATTTAGATGACTTAGCCAGGGCCCCCGGCGTTACCCCTGCCGTTGTAGCTTCCCTGAAAGACGGATACGCCCTTGGGCCCTTCGCTATTCGCAACGTCGAAATCGTCGGCCCGAAAGTTGGCGCTGAACTTCGCCGCCAGGCAATTTTTGTTACCCTCTATGCTTTAGGCGGCATGCTGTTATATATTGCCTTCCGATTCGAGTGGGTTTTCGGGGCGGCCGCTGTCCTGGCCGTATTCCACGACGTTCTAATCACGCTGGGATTCTTTTCCCTGCTGCATTTTGAAATTTCGCTCACCGTGATCGCCGCGCTGCTCACGTTGGTTGGCTATTCGATGAACGATACCATTGTGATTTTTGATCGCATCCGCGAAAACAATCGCTTGCTGCGCAAAGAGGAATTCGCTGTCGTCGTCAACAAGTCCATCAATCAAACGTTGTCACGGACTATACTTACCAGCGGCTTAACTTTCCTTACCGTGCTCGTACTTTTCATTATGGGCGGCCAGGTGCTCCGTGCATTCTCCTTTGCCCTGGTGGTGGGGATTGTGGTAGGAACGTACTCCAGTTTTGGAATTGCCGCTCCGTTAGTGGTCTGGTGGCATCGTTACCGGAACCATGGAGCGGCGGCAGGGACCGGACCCGCAGCCGGCAACAAATCCCGGAGTGGCGACGTCGCGCAAAAGCGTCTCGCTACCGCCGGCAGGAGGTAAGGGACCATGTTTGAAGAAATGGTTGTTTCCAGTCCAAAAACAAAAAAGACCAACAAGCCGTGGACCGTCTTTTTGTCCATGCTGTTGCAGGTGACTTTTCTCACCGTACTGATTTTGATTCCGCTGATTTATACGGAAGCATTGCCGAAGGCCAGCCTGGCAACGCTCTTGATCGCTCCGCCGCCGCCCCCGCCGCCCCCGCCTCCTCCCGCGGCCACTCCGGTCGTACACGTGAAGCCGCAGGTGCATCTGATGGATGCCGGCAAGCTGGTCGCGCCAAAAGTCATTCCCAAAGACATCAAGATTATTAAGGAAGATGCCGAACCCGAGATGGGAGTCTCCGGTGGCGTTCCCGGTGGTGTTCCGGGAGGCCAGATGGGCGGCGTAATCGGTGGTGTAATCGGTGGTGTTGGTGGTGCGCCTCCTCCGCCGAGGCCAACGCAGACTCGAATTCGACAGGGTGGCGCGGTCACCGCGGCCTCGCTGATCAACCGTGTGCAGCCCAGTTACCCTCCGCTGGCTCGGCAGACACGCATCTCCGGCACCGTCCGTCTCCACGCCATCATCTCGAAGACCGGATCGGTGCAGCAACTCGAGGTGATTTCAGGGCATCCACTGTTGGTACAAGCCGCGCTCGACGCAGTGAAACAATGGAAATACCGACCGACCACTCTGAACGGAGAACCGGTTGAAGTTGACACCACGATTGACGTGATCTTTTCTTTGAACCAGTAGCAACAACGGAGCGTTCTGCCGATCGTGGGACCTGTGGGACGCTTCGAGTAGATTGGGTTGTAACTCGTTGACGAGCAGCGCGAACAGCGCTGCAAAATCACGCGGAACTTATACGGGTTTGGCCGCTCGGCGGCCGGCCTACAGGAGCAAAACGAATGGTAGCCACTTTGTATGTTTACGCCGTCATGTTTTTTCAGAGCCCTACCGGCAACACCTGGGATCTGAGGACCATGTGGAGTACGATGAGCCTACTGCCACGGTTAGTCGTCATCGTCCTCTTCATTCTTTCCGTATACTCGTTCGGCGTGATGATTGACCGCGCGTTGATGTACAGCGCCGCACGCAAACAATCGCGCATCTTCGTTCAGCAGGTTGCCGGCGCCCTGAAAGACGGCAAGCTGGACGAAGCCATCGCCATCGCGGAACGCAACAAGAAGAGCCACATCGCCAAGGTTGTGGCCACGGGCCTCTCCGAGTTCCAATCCGCTTCGCAGCAGGTTTCTGATGCGGACGTCGTCGAAGCCGCCAAGCGCGGTCTGGAACGCTCCGTCGCCATCGTCCACGCGGAAATGAAGCGCGGCCTTTCGGCTCTCGCTACCATCGGCTCGACAGCGCCGTTCGTCGGACTGTTTGGCACGGTGGTGGGTATCTTGAACGCGTTTAAGGGTATCGAGCAGAGCCACGCTACCGGTTTGTCGGCCGTCGCCGGCGGTATCGCGGAGGCTTTGGTCACCACTGCTTTCGGCTTGATCGTTGCTGTCCCCGCCGTGTGGGCGTACAACTATTTCACGAACAAGGTCGAAGCATTCGACGTCGAGATGGATAACTCCTCGATGGAATTGATCAACTACTTCATCCTTCGTCGCGGCTCGAAAAAGTAAGGAGGTCTGCCATGGCCGGAGGAAAGCTTCCATCAGAGGGCAGCCGTTATAAGCCGCAGGTGGGCAGCCAGATGGCTTCGCCTAACGTCATTCCGATGGCGGACATCATGCTCGTCCTGCTGATCATCTTCATGGTGGTCACGCCTATGTTGCAGAAAAACAAGCCGGTGGACCTGGCGCGCACCAACACCGCCCGCGACATGCAGGATGCCGACAAAGAAGATGCCGTCGTTGTAGCCGTCACCCGCGATGGCAACATCTTCCTCGGCAACACGCAGGTCCAGAAAGCGGACTTGACCGGCCAGGTAAAAGACCGCATCTCTAACAAACTCGACAAGACCGTCTTCCTGAAGAGCGATGCGCGCGCCAAGTACGGTGACGTCGTCGCCGTTGTGGACGAGATCCGCTCCGCTGGTGTGGATCAGCTCGGTCTTTTGACCGATCGCAATGAACGACAAGGCCAGCCACCTCCGCCACCGCCTAGCGCTGACTGAGGTTTCGTAGCGGCCGGTTTGCACCATTCGTTTGTATAAGTTCTATTGCCGTGCTGGCTCCCACCCGGCACGGCGCAAAGGCTCCGGTCCTTCGCAGGGATCAGCCACAGGAGACTCGCAATGGGGATGCAGGTAGGTGAAAACAAGGGCGGTGCGATGGCGGAAATGAACGTCGTTCCGCTGATCGATATTTTGCTGGTTCTGCTGATCATTTTCATGGTGATTACGCCGTTGACGCCGAAGGGTCTCGATACCCTGGTTCCGCAGCCCAATCCGAACCAGCAGCAGAATCAGGATCTTGAGAATAAGACAGTCGTCGTCCAGGTAACCAAAGACGGAAAAGTCAAAATTAACAACGAAGATTCCAGCTGGGACCGTCTCGGGCCGCGCATGGAGGAAATTTTCAAGGAGCGCGCGGAAAAGGTCGCTTTCGTAAAGGGTGACAACGAAGTGCTCTTTGAAGATATCGCCCGAGCCATCGACATTATGCGCGGCGCGGGAATCGACAAAGTCGGCCTGATTACCGCGAAACTCGAAGCGGGACAGTAAATTCCCAGCTGCTGGTTTGTCTTTCGCAAGGTTGTGAGTGTCCTCCTCGCCGGGTCATTTTAATTGCGAGGTGGATGATGGGAATGCAAGTAGGTTCGAACCGCGGCATTCACGCGGAAATGAACGTCGTTCCGTTGATTGACATACTGCTGGTGCTCTTGGTGATCTTCATGATCATTCCGACGCACCAGAAGGGCTTGGACGCGATGGTGCCCCAGCCGGCAACCGATGCGCCAGCTCCCCGGCCGGAAACATTCATCGTTGTGCAGGTGCTGTCCAACGGGGATCTTCGCGTCAATCAGGAACCGGTCAGTTGGGATCATCTGACGGAGTTCATGGAAACCATCTACAAAGAACGTGCCTCTAAAGTTGCTTTCATTCGGGGTGAGGCTCCTGTAGAGTTCGCATTGGTCGCCCGTGTAATTGACGTTCTGCACGGTTCCGGGATTTCTGTCGGCTTGTTGACTCCGGGGCTGGAACAAAACCGTTGATTGTGATGGAATAGCTCGCGCAGGGCGGAACTGAAATCTCGCGCGCCGTTTAACCGGACGCGCATCGTGGGGATGGACGCTTCGATGACTCATGCATCGCTTGCACGAACGGACGTTTCGTCCGCAATTTCGTTCCGCAGGATTGCGGCTCTCTTGTCGCTTGTTGTTCTCGCCACCGGACTCTCCGGTTGCAACAAACTAAAGGCTCGCGACCTTCTCAACAAGGGCGTCGGCGCTTTTAAGAACGGTCAGTATGACGCCGCCGTCGAGGACTTTAAGCAGGCCAAGGACCTTGACCCTTCGCTCCTCAATGCGCGTCTCTATTTGGCCACTGCTTATGCCAGCCAGTACATTCCGGGCGCTCCCTCCGAACAGAACAAGAATATTGGCAAACAGGCTATTCAGGAATTCAAGGACATTCTATCCACCAATCCGGATAATCTCAGTGCCATCGACGGCATCGGTTCTATCCTGTTCCAGATGGCCGGCACGCCCTACGATCCCAAGTTGTTCGAGGAATCCAAGACCTACCACCAGAAGCATATTCAATTGAAGCCGGAAGACCCCGAACCCTATTATTGGATTGGCGTCATCGATTGGACTCTCGCTTTCCGGGCTAATGGTGAAGCGCGCAAGGAATACAACGAAAAAAATATTCGCAAGCAGGTCAAGGATACCGATCCTCTGCCCCCCGCTATACGTGGTGATTATCTTTCGAAGTACGGTTCTCTAATTGATGAAGGCATTGCCGACCTTCAGAAAGCCATTTCCATTCGGCCCGATTACGATGACGCGATGGCTTATCTCAACCTGCTTTATCGCCGTAAAGCTGATACGGTCCAGAGCGCCGACGAACGTGCTTCCCTCCAGAAGCAAGCCGACGATCTGGTGGACAAAGTGAAAGAAGTGAAGCAGAAGCGCGCTTCGCAACCCGCTCCCACCACCTGAACCGGCGAAAACATTTCATCCGGCTTCAGCGGGGCATCCTCCGATGCCCCTTTTTTATTGCACCGGCACGAATGCGCTCGCTCGCCGTTCCGCTCTTTCAGGAGTAAAATGGCAGGATGTCGGGTTCGGCCAATCTGCCGCTACACTTTAATCGCGACCGCACCGAGCGTGTGCTGGATGCTCGCCTTGACGAACTGATCGAAAAGCTGAAAAAGAATCGCCCATCGGACGATCCGTGGCTGGTCCGCCGCGCCTGTGAAATTGCGGCCGAACGCCATCGCGATCAATTGCGCCGTTCCGGCGATCCCTACCTCACCCATCTTCTTGAAGTAGCGCATATTCTGGCGGACATGCGCATGGATGCCACCACACTCTCCGCTGCGCTGCTTCACGATGTCATCGAAGATACGGAATTCCCCTTATCCCGCATTCAAGAACGTTTCGGCGACGAAACCGCTCGATTGGTCGAGGGCGTGACCAAAATTGGACGTCTGAACATGCTTGCGCCCGAAGCGCGGCAGGCGGAAAACGTTCGCAAAATGGTCCTGGCGATGGTGAACGATGTCCGTGTGGTGGTGGTCAAGCTTGCCGACCGCCTCCACAATATGCGCACCATTCAGTATCTGGAGCCGGAAAAGCAACAGCGTATCGCCCGCGAAACCCTGGAAATTTATTCTCCCATCGCCCATCGCCTCGGCATGGGAATTATTCGCAATGAACTCGAAGACCTGTCCTTCCGTGTTCTCGAGCCGGAAGCATTTCTTGCTCTACAGAAGGAAGTCAGCGACAAGCAGCCTCTGCACCAAAAATTCCTTGAAGAAGTTCAAGCCGAGATCCGTTCCAAACTTGTTGAAAATGGCATTCCGGCGGAGCTGGAAGCCCGCGTAAAGGGTCTGTGTTCGCTACACCGCAAGCTGGAGCGCCAGCAACGCGGCCTTGAGCAGGTTTACGATCTGCTCGCGGTTCGGGTGATCACCGACTCCGAACGAAGCTGCTATGCTGCGCTTGGTGTGGTGCATCATATCTGGCGTCCTGTGCCCGGCCGCTTCAAGGATTACATCGCGATGCCGCGGCCCAATTTGTATCAGTCCCTGCACACCACGGTGATTCACGGTGGCCAGCCTTTTGAAGTGCAAATCCGCACCCAGGAAATGCATCGCATCGCTGAAGAAGGCGTGGCCGCTCATTGGAAATACAAGGACGATAAGCCGTCCAGCGACGACGATCAGCGCATCATCTGGATGCGGCAATTGATCGAATGGTCTCAGGAACTGCAGGAGCCTGGCGAATTCCTCACCACTCTGAAAGTGGATCTGGCTCCGAACGAGGTTTATGCCTTCACTCCCAAGGGGCGTGTTCTTGAACTGCCCGCTGGCGCTACTCCCGTTGATTTTGCTTATTCTGTTCATACCGAAGTAGGCCACCAGTGTGTCGGAGCTAAAGTAAACGGGCAAATGGTGACTCTGCGGCAGGAAATTTCCAGCGGTGACGTGGTCGAAATTCTTACCCAAAAAGGTCACAGCCCCAGTCGTGACTGGCTCAGTTTTGTAAAATCCTCGCACGCCAAAAGCAAAATTCGCCACTGGATCAATCTCCACGAGAGGGAAGAAGCCACTGATGTCGGCCGCCGGTTGCTTGAAAAAGAATCGCGCGTTTTTGGCCGCAGTCTGAAAAAAATAAATGCTGACGATCTGCAGAAGGCGGCATCGGACTACGGTCTCTCCAAAGTGGAGGATCTCTACGCCGCGGTAGGGTTTGGAAAATATTCCGCGCGGCAGATACTCACAAAAGTTCTGGGCGAATCGGCGCAGCCGGCGCGTTCCGATATGGACGACACCAAGCCCACTTTGGTGAGGACCGTTAAGCGCATGTTGGGAATCGGCGAAGCCCCGCTGGTGGTGAAGGGCCATGACGACCTGCTGGTTTTCCGAGCCAAATGCTGCAATCCGATTCCCGGCGATGAAATCATTGGCTACATCACTCGCGGCCGCGGCGTTGCCGTCCATACCCGCGCCTGCCCCAACGTGCAAAATCTGATGTACCAGGCGGAGCGCCGCATCGCTGTCGAATGGGGCGGAGAAAGCGCCGCCACTTTCCCCGTGCAACTGGCTATCCGCGCTAAGGATCGCGCCGGCCTGCTTGCCGAAATCACCACGGTTATCAGCGGCGCCGGGTCCAATATTCGAAATCTGGAAAGCCGTCCCGACCGCTTGAATGCGCGCATTGAAGCCAGCCTGGAAATCGCCGACCGCCGTCAGTTGGAGAGCATCTTAGCCAATATCCGCAAAATCTCCGGTGTCCACGGCGTCGAACGCGTGTACCAGCCCGCTGGCGACTAAAAATTCTTCCTGTCCTTTCAGCCGGTATCTGCAACAACACATGCAGCGGGTGGCCGCGCCCTCCGCATTTACACTGGTGACATGCGGAAATCCTCGCATCTCGCAATGATTCCTCTGCTTGCCGCCTCGGTCGCAGGCTGCAACTCGCATCCTCTAACCGACTATCGCCAACTGGACAAAGCCGGCATGTGGTCCAGCGGCCTTGAGGAGCTAAAGAAACTTAACGTTAACGACGCTGAAGTCGGTCAATTGATCACTCTAAAAAATTCAGGACTTGGCGACGATATGTGCGTGGCGCTGGTTTCTGCGGCGCACAACCACCACCATCCTTTCAACAGCGCCTCTGCCGCACGAAGTCTTAACTCTGCGGGCTTCAGTGACGACCAGATTCTCGCCATCGCCAAAAATGATCAGCTCGATTCTCTCAGCGGAGATGCAGTCATGCTTCGTCTGATCGGTCTATCCGACCCTACGGTGCAACTTCTTTTGCAACGCCGTATTAAGGGCATTCCAACTCTTTCCAGCGCTGAAATCGGTCGACTGAAAAATACCCAACTCTCTGAAAGAGAAATTGTTGCACGCGTTGAAAACGGTATGACCGACGCCCAGGCCGATGCCGAAGCCTCCGTTCGTGAAAGAGACATAGCGCACCACGGTACCGGCTTTGTCCATGCTCACGGACGCCGTCGCTAAAATTCAGTTCGCAAGCCTTTTTCAAAATCGTATGCGAGCTTGTATGCTCGATACTCAGGCTTTGCAGGCTTGCTTCGCGCCGTTACAATCAGCAGGTCGTGACCCGCGCCTCTACATCCTCTTTTCTTCCTGTGTTTCTCCTTCCCGTCCTGGCCTGCTTCCTCGGCGCTTGCGCTGCCTCACTCGGTCCTGGATATCTTGTCGACAAACAAGAAATCCGAATTTCGTTCGCTCCGCAACCCCAACCTCATATTCACGTCGTTGCCGAATATCATCTGAGAAATACTGGCATTCGCGAGCTTGATTCTCTCGACGTTCGGCTTCCCGGCCGCCGTTTTCGCGCTTCGGATTTCACGGTTTTATGGAATGGCGCTGAACTTCCTCAATCCACCTCTGCCGGCAATCCACGCGATACTTTGCTTTCCTTTCCTAAGCCCTGGGCCATCGGCGAGAACCGCATCATCCAGTTCACCTATGATTTGCATTCGACTACCGTGCCGCAGGCAGGCTCCGGCTTTTCTCAAGACGCTTTTGCTCTCCCGGCTGAGGGCTGGACACCCACCCTGCCTCAGGCTCGCGGAGTGTTTGGTTTTGGCGGGGTGCCGCCCAACAAATGGGAGCTTGTTGTCCGCGTCCCCAGCGAATTCCTCGTACACGCCAGTGGCGGGAGGCAAAAACATTCCGCAAGAAACGGCGAAACCGAATTTCGGTTCGAACAGACTGGCGAGGATTTGAATCCGTTTGTTGTTGCCGGACGCTATCGCGAAACTCGAAAAAGCTTGTCCGGTAATCAAAATTTCCAAATCTGGAGCCGTGCCGATCTAAGTTCCGGCCAGTTGCAGCAGGTCGCTGAGTCTCTTTCCAAGACTTTGGCCATTTACGATTCGCTTTTCGGCGCGCGCGGCAAGTCCAATCCTCCTTTGTGGATCGTCGAATGTCCCCAAGTCGCCGGTTGTCTGTTGCAGAAAACCGCTTATTCCGCTCTTTTGTATGGAAGAGATTCAGAAGTTTCCGCGGAAATGATCTCGCGCGACACTGTTTTGTTCGATCCGGCTACGGCGCTGGCGCGCCCGGAAGCCCTAGCGGGGCCGGCTCTTGCGGCGGGCTGGCTTGGCTACGGCCAGAATCCGGGGTTCTATGAACAGCAGCCTCCCGTGTCCGCTCTTCCGGCGTTCGCTGCCGCTCTCGCGCTGGAAGTTTCCAATGGGCCGCAAGCTCGTGAGCCCATTATTCGCCGCAGCCTCGCGCAGATTCCTGTTCACGCTTCGCGCGAGTCCAACGACGACCCGGTGGTTTCGCGAGCCAAGAGCTTGCTTCTCTTTTACGCACTTCGCGATCGCGTCGGGCCCAGCGCGTTCCAGAAGGCCCTTCAGCATATGCTCTATGCGCGCAGACAGCGCGGCTTCAATATCGCCGATCTCATTTCAGCGCTCGAGGAAGAATCGCGCCAAAGCATCGGCCCTTTCGCGCGCCAGTGGATCAAGCGCCCTGGCGTTCCCGATGGATTTCGTGCAAGGTATTCGGAGTCATCCGCTCGACAAAATATTTCCGTTCAGGAGGCTACAAGGTGAAAGATATCGTGCTGACAGACAAGGGGCCAAAGCCCATCGGTCCCTATTCCCAGGCCGTTAAATCCAACGGTTTTCTGTTTGCGTCCGGCCAGGTCTCGCTCGATCCGCGTTCCAACGAATTTGTTCCCGGCGATATTCGGCGGCAAACCGAGCGCGTGATGGAAAACATCAAAGGAATTTTGGAAGCCAGTGGCTCGAATCTTCACCATGTCGTCAAGACCACCGTTTTTCTGAAAGACTTGAACGACTTCGCGGCCATGAACGAAGTCTACGGAAAGTATTTTACCGCCGCTCCTCCAGCCCGCTCCACGGTGCAAGTGGCCCGCCTTCCCAAGGACGCGCTGATCGAAATCGAACTCATAGCGGCGCTTTAAGGCGGAGAAACCTTTGCGCAACGGACGTATGAGCGCAAAGGTTTTTACGCGGGTTGGAACCTGATTCCTTTTTTTGACGAACTGCTTCGACGCCCTAATTTCGATGCCTGATTAGTACTGCGTCAGTTTGAGTTTTGTTTGATCGTGGCAAGCGGTATCTAAAATCAAAGTGACCGACAGCCCTCAGTTACAGTTGTTAGGGCAAGACGGGCTTTGCCATGCTTCGTAAAACAACACGCCAGTCGCTATTGCCGTCAGAACAATCGCGATCAGCACAAAATGGCTCTTACCGGCTTTTAGCGGCGGACCGCCTTGGCGCCGTCCGCCAGCGCCTTGCGGACCCTGCCCATGTTCCGCATAGTAGGAATCTGGATCGAGAATTACGCGGTACGCGGTCGCTTCCGGCACGAACTGCGTTTCGCCTTCCACTGTGATTGCCAGTGAGCCGCGGGTGCTCCTTACCTGCAATTCCTTGTCATTTATGTAGGTTACCTGCGCAACCGTCGGCTCGTCATTTCGCGGCCGAATCTCTGCCTTCGACGCAAGCAGCACAAACGCTTTCGCGTTTGCCGTTGAAAATACCACTGTGCCGCCGAGCAGCCTCGCCGAAGGCGCGGCTGCATTTTCGCCGAGCGAAACGGTGCTAGCGCTGGATAGCAGGAACCGCGCAGCTCCCAATCGCACCTGGATGCTGCCAAGTTTTTCGGTGCTTATACGATCCCCGGCAAAAACTGTCGAACCAGTTGACGCGGATGTCGTGCCTACATGCGCGCTCGTTGCGGACGTGACAGTGCCGACCGCTGAGGGCGGCGCACCATTCACCGGCGTCAGAAGTAGTGCATAAGCCACCGCCACCGCTACCACCGCACGGAACATTTCCCCTCCCGGAGGGCTGCTCAAGAATACCCAGCGTTTTGGTGGGCCGTCAACGCTATTCGCATACCGATTGTCCCGTATTTTTGATCGTTGTTATCTTTGCTTTGCTCTGCTGGCCGTGTACCATCCGTCACTGCTACAATGCACTTATCGATGGCGGACTGGAAACAAATCACGGCCCGGATTCGGCGCGCACGCGGTAGCAGAGACCCCGCAGGCCAGCTTACCTTGCTCTATGAAAAAACCGGCGACGCCATGGTCGCTTTCGAGCTTGGCCGTCATTTCGAAATCGCCAAGGATCCTCCCCAGGCCCTTCACTGGTATCTTGCTTCCGCCGCTAAATTCCGCCGCGGCGATTGGAAGACCAAGGCCCGCGATGCCGTTGTGCGTCTCGGCGGCGAACTGCCGCCAGACATTGATCTTGAGCCATCTTCCACGAACGTAGCGGCAGTAGAATCCGCCGTTTCGGCACCCGCCATTTTGATTCCAGAGCCAGCCGTCCCTTTCGAACAAACGGCTACCGCGTTCGAATCGTTAGTCGCTGCAGGCGCGGAGAATCCACCTTCGCCGGAATCCGCGGACCACCAGGTTGGCTCTCCCGCTGCCGACCCCGATAAGCGGCATCGCCGTCGCGGACGCCGTGGCGGCCGCAATCGCCGCAAACCGTCTCCCGTACAGACATCCCCCGCGCACGCTCCAACTGAAACGCGCGGTTCCGCCAGACCCTCCACGCGTTCGCGCGCGGCCTTGCCCGCTGTCGAGGCTGAGGAGCCAGTCGAAATTCTTCCTCCTCGCACGGTGGATAGCCGAGCCATCCCGCGCATTCCCGTCGAACAGATTCCGGAATCCGCCGCTCCCAGCGTGAAAGGGCGTTTCGGTGATCCCGGTCTGGCTTCGCGCCTGTCCCTGCTCGAGATGCAACTCCGCCGCTTGCTCACCTGTCCGGCCGCAAAACTCGAAGACGCCTCTCACGCTCCGGCCGGCCCCGGTGTTTTTGTTTTGACTGACGACGACATGACTACCTACTTCTATGTAGAAGCCTGCGACAGTCTGCGTATCGCGATCGGCAGCCTAGCGCGTTCTGGCATGTCACGCCGCGGCAGCACCAACCTCAAATCGCTGCTCGCCGACCATCTCGGCATACCAGAAGCTCGCGTCACCAAGTACCTTAGCGATCATTGCGTGGTTCGCTGGCTTCAGCTCGATGAAGGTGCTGTGAATTTTCAACACTTTGCCATTGCCGTTCTTCGTCCGACTCTCAACGAGTAAAATCCCAGTAGTGCGTCTGTTTGAGTTCTGTTTGAGCCTGACAAGGGGCGTCTAAAATTCAAACTGCCCCCGCCATCCATCTCGTTGCTCAAAAAGTGAAATTCCCGTCGTTTTGCGCCCTATCCGTTACCCCTAGTTCCGATGGGCCTCCATACCATTCAATGCCCAAATTCCCCGTTCAACCCCTGTTTTTCCCCATTCAACGCAACTTCCTAGCCTCGTTCCTACCCCTGCGGCAAACTATTCGTGCCGAAAGACTTAGGCTCGTAATGCTGGGCGTGTTACGGTGAATTGGCCTCCGGGGAACCAGGGTTTGTTCCGCAAACTCTGGATTTAAGCAGAGGCCGGTCGGCGTTAAAATTAATGTGCACGGCCCAAGGTTTTTGCGGGTGCCTCTCTAGCTGGAGAGTTCCGCATTCTGAAAAGTGGAGGTTCGAGGTTTATGCCGAACTCAGTAGGTACGCAAATCGCAAGGTCCATCGATTGGGTCCTTTGCAAATCCGCGGCGGTCACCTTCAATAGCATTCAATACTTCAACAAGCGCAATCCCAATCCTTCCGTCACACCGCAGTGGTCCGATAAGCCGCTGCTCAAGTCGTGGGAAAAGACCAAGCCCACGCTCGGCTTCCCCCGTCAGACAGACTCGCTCTGTCCCGGCTGCGTCAAGGAAGCTCGCGAAGCCATCATCGCCGGTAAAAAAGACTGGCGCGACCTCATGCACGAAAAGGTCGGCGAAATTAAGGCCCAAATCATCGAGCGCGACGGCCAAGTCTGGATGATCAAGGATTGCCCGCTTCACGGCCACTACGAAGACATGATGGCTGTCGACTCCAAGTGGCTCTCCTGGATCGAGAAGCAGTATCCCGGCCGCGACATTCCTGCCCACAACGACGAAGATCTCCACAAACATGGCTCATCCACCGTTCTCTATGGCCGTGGTTCCGTCCTCACCGTCGATCTCACCAATCGCTGCAACATGATGTGTGATCCCTGCTTCATGGATGCCAACCAGGTTGGCTATGTTCACGAGCTTGGCTGGGACGAAATCAAGGAAATTCTCGATAACGCGCTCAAGATCAAGCCTCGCCGCCAGATGTCCGTGCAATTCTCTGGTGGTGAACCCACCATGAGCCCGAATTTCCTCAACGCCGTCGCCTATGCCCGAAAGATTGGTTACAACTCGGTTCAAGCCGCAACCAACGGCATCGAGTTTGCCAAGAGCAAGGAATTCTGCAAGAAGGCGTTCGAAGCGGGGATGCGCTACGCCTACCTGCAATTCGACGGCATCGGAAACGACGCCAATGGCCACCGCCAGATCGGCAATCTTTTCGACGTAAAGCTTCGCGCTATTGAAAATATGCACGAAGCTGGCATCGAAATCGTGCTGGTCGTCACCATCGTCAACAACGTGAACAACGATCAGGTCGGCACCGTCGTCAAGTTTGCTATGGAAAACCCCAAGAAGATTTCTTTCGTCAGCTTCCAGCCGGTTTCCTTCACTGGCCGCGACGAAGATATCACTCCGGAGCGCCGCCTCCGCCAGCGCTACACCCTTTCGCACCTCGCGAAAGACGTCAGCGCCCAGGTCGGCAAAGTCGAACCGACTCGCGACTGGTTTCCTATTTCCTTCATCAGCACCTTCGCCGGCTTCGCCGATATGGTTAAGGGCAACGAATCTCAGTGGGGTTCCCTCTCCTGCGGTTGCCACCCCAATTGCGGGGTGGGCACCGCGCTTATGATCAACAAGGAAACCAAGGAATGGGCTCCCGTTCCGCGCTTCCTCAATGCCGAGCAGCTTACCAAGGATGTCACCGCTATCACTGACGCGGCGCGCGGCAAAACTTTTTCCAACTTCATGATGGCTCTGGCGCTCCTGAAGAATTACGAACCGTTCCAGGGACCCAAGGGCCTCAAGCTCTACGACCTTTTCAAGAAATTCGACAAGACTTGGGCGCTCACCAAGAAATCCACCACCAAGTACGGCCGCACTTCACCCGAGCGTACCTATGAAGACGCCATGAAGCGCCGCCAGACTGACCCTTGGAATTTCCTCTTCATTGCCGGCATGTGGTTCCAGGATCTTTTCAACTATGATTTCCGCCGCACCGAAATGTGCATCATTCCCTACGCCACGCAGCAGGGCGAAATCAGCTTCTGCGCCTACAACACCGGCGTTGGCTGGCGCCAGATCATCGAAAACATGCACAAGAACGCGACTGTCGCCGAGTGGTATAAAAATCACGGCAAACACGAAATTTACGCCAAGGGCAAGACCGTCAACCTCGAGAGCTTCGAACACTCGCTGGTCATTGACGCCAACGATGCCGCCCGTGTTCGCCATCTGGAACACGACGTACCTCTCACCGCCGCCGAAGAAGAACGCGCTCGCCGCAAAAAGGCTTACGAAGAGCAAGCCAAAGTCCGCGCTATCTACGAAGAACTCGTTCTCAAAAAGCCGCAACCGACTGTCGTCCAGATCGGCTCACTGACCGACATCAAGCAAGCCACTCCGGCCAACTTCGCCAAAGCCAACGCTGGAGCACCAGTCCAAATCGCTCCAGCCCCACAACAAGAAGCCGAACCGGTAGCCGGCGACTAACCCACCGAATCTTTGCGCAGTCGTAGGGGCCGACTTCTGAGTCGGCCCTTTTTTCTTTTCGGTCCGATACGAACCCCACCAGAATCTGGCTCTGGAGTACAGAACCTTTCTGCCGACCTGGCATATCAGCCGCGGCGGGCCGCTCTTTATTTTTGTCTGGCCGTTGCATGAAGTCTTGCACTGTTCGTCAAGGCGCGTTTTTCTTTTGCGTAAATCGTCCGCAGGGCTCGGCCTTTCTCATCGCTCTCGTCACCGGTGCCTTCCGAGGCGGGCGTTTTTTGTTTCGCTCTTGGACAACGCTCCCGCTGTGTTATCGAAGACATTGAATCTGCTAGCATCTCTCCACTCATGCATGGCTTGTGGCTGTTCAATCTCGTTGGCTGCTTTTCCTTGTTCTCCCCGCCCTTCCTTCTGGGATTCGCTTGGTCCCGCTTTCTCAAAAGTGACGCGGCCACGCCGCAATCGAAATGGTGTCGTATTCTCGGAGCTGCGAATCTAATCGCAGTTTCGGCGCTCTTGGCCGTTTGTACCGTAAAATTCTTCGGGAACAACTGTAACGCCGATGCTGGAGATTGGTCCTGCGTTATTGCTTGGAGGTCCTTCGCAGGATGGATCGTGCGGCTGGCTCCGGTTTTTCTTTTGCTCGCAATTTTCGGTGCAAGGCGGACACGCATCCTATCGTTTATCTCGATATTGGCCATCGTGTTCGACGTGATCCTGGTTGACATGATGGCCTGACACATGCCAAGGCGCCGTCTAAGGTGAAAAAAGTGAGGCACCGTGTTTGACACTTCTCGAATTTCAGCGCGACGCAATCGGTTCTCTTTCAATCATTCGTTTCACAAGCGGGTATTCTCATGTTTGCTCGCTTTCTTGTCCGCTGGTCTTTCTTCACCGGCTCGCTCTCAACAGGTCCAACAACCATCCGACGCGCGAACTCTGCTGCAACGCGCCTGGGAAGTGCTTTCCGGCGGTCAAACCGCCGGAAAGCTGGTCCACTATCACGCTTCGGCATCCGTGTCGCAGAACTATCAATCCGACCGCATGTATCCGCCCTTTCTCGATTTTTTTCAGGAACAGGAGTCCTGGTTTAGCCCGCAAACTGCCGTCGAGCGCACGACCATCCGGTCCTCATACCCGTTAGCGAAAACTCAGAGTTCCATACTCCTTACCGACGCCGAGCGCGCATTTTCGGCAGGCGAGAATGGACTGCAGGGTTTGCCCCGTTCCGCCATGCAACCACGCTTCTTAAACCCGTGGCTGGTGATCCACGACTGGATCCAGGCTGGCAACGCACGCGTCACCGGAACTGAACGTTACCGCGATTTTCCCCGCACCGTCCTGGCACGCCAAACACCGCAAGGCGAGCAGCGTCTCTTTCTGGATCCCAAATCCGGTTTCCCCGTGAAGCTGGAATTTACCGAGGAGCACTATCTCTGGGGTCAGCGCCGTCTCGAATATTTGTATACAACCTGGGTTAGCGAGCAAGGCTTCGCTTTCCCCGGCGCAAGTTATCAGCTTGCTGACGGCGCAACGGAAATTTCTCAGACCATCGGCGAGGCCGAACTGATCGCCGAAGCGGCCGCCCCATCGCTTTCGCTTCCCGTGGAACCGCTGCGCTCTGAAGACACACTTCCCCGATTCTTGCAGCCGTTGCCCCTCCAGGTCACGCCAGTCGGTCCGGCAACGTACATCCTGCAAAATCCAGGCTACCGGGAAGTGGTCACAAAAATCGGCGACGAGGTTTTTCTGCTCGACGCGACCCAGGGTGAGCAGCGCGCCCGCGAAGATGAGGAGCAGATCGCCAAACTGTTTCCTGGCAAACACAAGATCACGGTTATTGTGACCGATCTCGCCTGGCCTCACGTTTCCGGAGTTCGTTACTGGGTTGCGACTGGAGCCACCATCGTTGCGCATTCTACCGCGCGCGAGTTTCTGCAACGCGCGATCGATCGCAGGTGGACGCTCGCACCCGATTTTCTGGAGCAGCGCCGGAAAAATGTAACGTTCAAATTTACCGGTGTGGACAGCCGCTATGTTCTCGCCAACGGCGCGCTTACCCTCCATCCGATCGACGGTATCGGCAGCGAAGGAGCGCTCATGGCGTTCATTCCTTCGGAGCGATTCCTCTGGGCTTCGGATTTCATTCAGACCGTCGACGAGCCCAGCCAATACGCCTCGGAGGTGTGGAAAGCCGCGCAGCGCGAAGGGCTTCGCCCCGAGCGCACTGCTGCGGAGCATCTGAACCTCACGCCTTGGTCCAAAATCGAGGAACTGCAAAAACAGCGACAAACCGCCCGCTAGCTTGGCTGTTCCCCTAAGGCGTCCGCATTCCCGTCGAATCGAATGGGCGATGGTATAATTTCGGAATGCCCATCTACGAATACATCTGCGACGACTGCAAGTCCCAATTCGAAAAGATCGTCATCAACCGCCAGCAGGAAATCTCCTGCCCCAACTGTTCCAGCAAAAGAGCCACCATCCAACTTTCTGTCTTCAGCTCCGCCATAGCCGGCGGCTCCTCCAAATCCTCCTCCGGTTCCAGCGGCGGAGGAAGCTGCTGCGGCGGCGGTTGCGGCTGCCACTAAATCTTTCCTCGTAGCGGCACGTATACGTACATCGCGCCCTCTTTTTCCTGAATCAAACCGAATCATCTCAGGAGCCTCTTACGCTCATCAGCCATTCCTCTCTGCTCTTATTTGTCACCGGCGCTGCCGTTCTTCTCATCATTCCAGGCCCGGCCGTAACCTACGTCGTCAGCCGCAGTATTGGCCATGGACGAGCCGCGGGCCTCGTCTCAGTCATGGGCATCGTCGTCGGCACGCTCTTCCACGTAGTCGCCGCCACCCTCGGCCTGTCCGCGCTGCTCGCCTCTTCCGTCTTGGCATTTCAATTTGTGAAGTACCTCGGCGCGGCTTATCTGATCTATCTCGGCGTTCGGACCCTTCGCCGCAACGATTCCCAACTACTGGAAGCCGCCAACGGCGACCGTAGGCTCCTTCACATTTTCGCCCAAGGCGTTCTGGTTAATTTGCTCAATCCAAAAACCGCGCTTTTCTTTCTGGCTTTTCTGCCGCAATTTGTGGATCCATCGCTTGGCCATCCCACTTTGCAAATTTTCCAGTTGGGAATTTTGTTCGCGCTTATGGGCTGGTGCAGCGATTCCATCTGGGCCGTCCTTGCCGGCACCATAGCCGACCGTTTTCGTGCCAGCATCGGTCTCCGTCGAGCTCAACGCAACATCTCCGGCGGCGCTCTCATCGCTCTCGGCTTGGCCTCCGCCTTCTCCGGCGCAAAAAACAAATAGCCTGGCCCTAAATCCGTTTGTGTCCCCAACCGCGTGGCACATTCCTGTATACTCGCCTCGACACCGTAAGGAGGCCCCTTCATGTCCGCCTCTCCTGCAGTTTCCACCCTCGATCAAAATAAGCAGCTCGTAATCCGCTGGTTCGAAGAAGTCTGGAACCAGGGCCAGCGCGACACCATTGCCAAACTACTCGCTCCTGACGGTGTTATCTATGACGGGCCCGCCATCATCCATGGCCCGGCCGAATTCGAAGGCTTTTACGACCGTCTCCACGCGCAGTTCTCCGATTTCAAGATTTCTCCCGCTCTCCTTCTCGCCGAGGGCGACCTCGTCTGCATGCACTGGTTCTCGGAATTTAAACACAACGCCACCGGCAAACGGGCTCATGTCACCGGCACTTCCATTGTCCGCATCAAGGATGGCCGCTTCATCGAAGCTTGGCAAAACTGGGACGCCGCCGG
>DATDFA010000027.1:0-47110 GCA_036522855.1 Candidatus Acidiferrum sp.
AAGGGGGAGGGGGTGGGGTACAAGGCACTGGTCGAATGCCCCATGCCCTGGATTTCCTTACTTTCAGGACTGGTCAGCTCCTCCCGATCCAAGTGCCTTGCTCTCTATAGTTTGTAGAGCGCGCGCTGCTTGGGGTAGCCCAGCGAGTGAAATTACCGATCCCCGAGAGCGGAAAGCTTATTTTACATCACTGCTTCGCGAATACTTCGCCACATTCTCAGGAACCGCAATTCCGGACGCCAGCCGCAAATCCGCGATCGGTGCGCCGGCCCTTACCGGCAGTGGTAGCACCCCCGCCCAGACCGGAAGCGCATAGTCCTCTTCATCGTCCACCGGACCGCCCGTGCGTACCTTCGCCGAAACCTCTTCTAGCGGCAGCGCCAGTACCGTAGTCCCTTTCAGCTCCTGTTCGCTGGGCCAGCGAATCTGCTCCCACCGCCCTTTCATGATGTGCTCGGTAAAAAGACGCAGCGCTTCCATTTTTTCCGCGGGCTCCGTCACCAGCCGTGCCGTTCCTAGAACAACGACCGACCGGTAATTCACCGAATGATGAAACGCCGATCGCGCCAGTACCAAACCGTCGATCAGCGTAGCCGTCACGCAGATCGGAATTCCTTCGCTCAGCGTGCGCAACATTCTGCTCGCGGCAGATCCATGCAGGTACAAGGTCTCGCCCACACGGCCAAAATTCGTCGGAATCACAAATGGCTGCCCGTCCACCACAAATCCCACATGGCAAACAAATGCCTCATCCAGAATTTTGAAAACCGTATCGTGGTCATAAGCCCCCCGCTTCGGCAATCGCTTCACTTGCGTCCGGTCCGTCGGTGTAAATGTGCTCATAGTTGTAGCGGCCGCCTTCCGAGGCGGCGCCTTTCTCATCCCATGCTATTGGAGAAGGGTGGCCTGCAAAAGAGCCAATCTGGATGCACGTTTTCAGCAGTCCTCGTCGTTCCCAGCGAAGCGAAAATCCGGTTTCGTTCGTCTTACGGCTTCGCCGCTGGCCCCGGCTTCGCCTCGCCTCGTACCACGCGGAACCCCACGTACTCCGGAGCAGGCGTGCAGTTCGACTTCACATCCGCGGGACAATCCGCGCTGCCGCCGATCACTTTTCCTTTGCCGGCGCGCGTCAGCACCCATTCCGCCACATTGCCGCCTAGATCGTAAATCGGCTCTTCATCATCCTTTCCCTGGCCATGAAAACTGCCAACCTCTTTCAACAGCGGTGCCGTCCCATTCAACTTCTTCGCCGCCTCGCGCAACTTCGCCGCATCCTCCGGATTCGGTGCATACCCCGCCCAATAATCCAGCGTGTTCTCTCCATCCCGCTTTTCGTAGAGGCTCTTCACCTCATCCTCATACGGCAACCGCCACGTTTGCCCGGTTCTCGCCGAGAGACACGACACATATTCCTTTGCAGCGTCGAGGGTAACTCCGGAAGCCGGATAGTTTGGATGAGCCGAATGTTCGTGAACTGGGTCCCTATCATCATGTTTAGCCACGCAGTCGTAAAACTGTGCTCGGGTCACTTCAAATCTAGCGATTTCGAGATCACCTCTTCTTATGACTTCAGGCAACAACTCGATGGTTTTCTTTGCTGCGCCACGTCCCCTCACTCCCTCTCCGTATTGGGCACCTGCGAATTTAGCATTTTTGCGGCGCATCGAGTCTTCCAGTGGCGAGTCCTTCTTCACCGCGTCGGATGCGGGCTTTTCCGTCTTGAAGAAATATTTGTCGAACCAGGCCACTTCTTCTTCCACTTTGCGGACTTGGTGCGTCAGTTTTCGCGGACCGTGCGGCTCTCCTGGAAATACCACAAACTTTACCGGCACTTTTCCATAATATTGCAGCACGCGAAAATAAGACCAGCTCTGAGCCGGCGGCACATTCGTATCCGCCGTGCCGTGGAAAATCAGCACTGGCGCTTTCACCTTATCCATCTTGAAAAATGGCGATTTGCGAATGTACAGCTCGGGATCTTCCATTGGCGATTTTCCGAAATAATACGAATCAAAAGAATCGCCGAACACCACATTGCCCCAATCGCTGATCCACTCGACATCACCCGCGCCAACGCTCGCCGCTTTGTAGCGATCGGGATACGTGGTGATCAAACTCGTTGAAAGAATCGAACCGTTGGACCAGCCCATCGTCGCGACACGATCCGGATCGACCAACCCCTTCGCGATCAGATAATCCACACCTGCATTGATGTCGGGAGTTTCGAGGTCGTAATATTTTCCGCAGCAAATCGATTCCACCCATTTCAATCCGTAGTTGTTGCTGCCGTGATAATTCGGCTTCAACAAAAACGCCCCGCGCTGCGTCAACAAATTGTTCGGGTACGCCCAACTGTCTTCCCAGGTGTCGCCATCGTGGCCGCTTGGCCCGCCATGAATCGCGGTGATCAGCGCATACTTTTTTCCTGGCTCGTAGTTTGTCGGGTAGTAAAGAATTCCTTCGACCTCTTCATCGTTTGCGCCCTTCCAGCGAATCACTTCGCTTTTCGCGAAAGCGCGATTCTTGTTCAGTCCTTCATTTAGCTTTGTGACCTGCACCGGGGACACGATTTTCGTTCCATCCAGTTGTGCGCGGTAAATCTGTGGCAGCACGCTGGCCGTCGAATAAAAGTAGACAATTGTCTTGCCATCCTCGCTGACTTCGAAGAATTGAATACTCTTGGCGTGCTCGCCTTCAAGAACAGACCGTTTCCAGCTCCAGCCATCTCCTGATTTTGTTCGCGTGTAGCGGGAAGTTTCATAACGCGCGCCCGCCGCCAATCCCACCACGAATCCATCCGGCGTCGCCGCCAAATCCGAGCCGATGCCATTTTCCCAATCGAGGGGCACCGGTGAGCTCTTGTTCGCATCCACATCGTAAAAATAAAGCCGCACAACGTTGGCAGTCAGAAATTTCGGATCATTTGAAAACGGTGCCCACGCATAAAAACCCGAATTATCCGGAGCCCACTCAAATCCAAACGGACGGATGCGCCCTTCGGTGAAAATCTGTTTTTCCGTTCCATCCGCTATATTGTGCAGAATCGTGATCGGCGGAACTTTCTGATCGAACGTGTAGTGCAAGCTCTTCGCGTGGACCGCGGCGACGTATTTTCCATCTTTGGATACCGACCAGTTGCCAATCCAATCCGTATTGTTCGTCAGCCGTGCGATTCTTCTGTCCTTCACGCTAATTTTGTAGAGCCGCACCGGGGGTTCATGCTCGGCATCGTCTATGCTTTCTGAATCATCTTTTTTGCGCTTCAGGTCCTGCTCGTAGAGCGTGGGGTCTTCCTGCGCGCTGAAAATGACTGTGTCCTTGTCTAACCAATCCACCCGCCGAGGCGCGCGAGCCAGTTCGGTCAGCACCCAGGGCTCTCCTCCATGAGGATTGATCAGCCATATCTGCACCGGAGCCGTCTCCGGCTTCGCACCAAAGCGCGCCCGATTGCTAGTGAACGCGATCAGTTCTCCGTCGGGCGACCACTGCGGCTGGCCGTTGTTGTCGCTGCCTCGCGTAAGTTGAATTTCCTTATTCTCGGTCAGACTCGACAACATTAAATTGGAGACGCGCACATCTTTTTCCTTGTCGCCGGTGGATTTCACCCACACCAGCCATTTTGCGTCAGGCGAAATCCGTGTTTGTGGAGCAGCGGACTCGGCGTAAATCACGTCTTCCGCCTTCCAAGGTTCTTTCTCCTTGGAGCCGCTGTTCACCCCGTCTTTCGCGGAAGACTGCGCTTGCTCAGTCTGAACCGTGTGTCGGGAAGCAGCTGTACCCGCGCCCGAAAGCGTGACTGCCACAAAAAATGAGATTACAAACCCGGAGTTTCGCATTCGCCTGCCCTTTGCAAATGCCGCTAAAAGCATTTGGCCGATGCCGAAGAGAATCTTTCGTTGCGCCGCACAGCATAATCGAATTGACGCGAATTGGGAATGCGTTATGCTGTTTCTTCTCAGAAAATGAAAAGCCTCACAGTAGTAACGCGGCCTATTTTCACAAAAGAAATTTTTGCATTTTTCCGCGAACTCAAGCGTCACAACACAAAAGTCTGGATGGATGCGAACCGCGATCGCTATCAGGAAACCGTGGTGCTCCCGTTCCGCAGGTTATGCGAGGAGATGTCGCCCGCGATTTTAAGACTCGATCCGCGATTCGACGCCTTGGGCCGTCGCGGGACGAATTTTTCCCGCATCAATCGCGACATCCGTTTCGCAAAAGATAAAACGCCGTATCGCGCGCAAATGTATTTGAAATTCGGCGCGCCGCTTCCGGGCGAAATGAAGAGCGGGCAGCTGTACACCGGAATTTCCGCCAAAACAGTAACCGCTGGCTTTCGCCTTTATGCAGAGCCAAAACGGAAACTTTCATCAATCGCTCTGATTGCCGAACCGCGCCTTGCGCAAAATCCCAAATGGCTCGCGCAACAGAAAAAACGGCTGAGCCATAAATACGAGAGCTACTGGTACGCGACGGTGAAGGGTGAGTGGACCAAAAATGGCGGCTGGCCGGCGATTGCGGACTGGCCAAAACTGCAAGCCTGGATCGTGCGCAAGAAACTTTCTCCCGCTTCCGCGACTCGCGCATCGTTCCCAAACGATGTAGGCAAAATCTTCCGCGACCTCTACCCTCTGCTCAAATTCACCTCGCTTGAGTAACTCCGCGGCTGCGAGGTATAGCTGCCGGAACGCTTCGGCAGGGCGCGTCACGCTCGTAAGCAACAAATTGACGGTCCGCAAGGACTCGCATAGGATGCGGAGCGCGAAGTTATTCGTGTTTGCCGGGGGAATGCATGGCCATGCCAAGATTTGCACGACTAATCGCCGCTGGAGTCCTGGCGGCTTTTGCCGGAACTTGCATCAATGCGCAAAAAACGGGGCAAAAGCCCGAGGAAAAGCAAGCTGAAAAGTCCGGGGAAAAAGCGGACAAAGCAAAGGACGAGAAAAAGGCGGAAGAAAAAAAGGCGGAGGAGAAAAAGCCGGAAGAGAAAGTTGTGCAGACCAAGCACAGCATCAAGATTGGCGGACAGGAGATTAAGTACACAGCGACCGCCGGCACGATTTTGCTGAAGACGGAAGACGGCACGCCAAAGGCCAGCGTGTTTTACGTCGCGTACATGAAGGATGATGTCAGCGACACCACCAAGCGGCCGATTACCTTCACCTTCAATGGAGGGCCTGGCGCCGCGTCGATCTGGTTGCACCTTGGCGCGCTCGGTCCGCGCCGCGTGGAGATGGGCGACGCGGGATCGTTGTTGCCCCCGCCGTACAAACTGGTGGATAACGAATACTCGTTGCTGGATATGACCGATCTGGTGTTCATCGATCCCGTCTCGACCGGCTTCAGCCGGGCGGTTCCTGGCGAAGCGCCAAAACAATTTCACGGAATTCAGGAAGACATCGAATCGGTGGGCGATTTTATCCGGCTATATGCGACGCGCAGCAAGCGCTGGACTTCGCCAAAGTTTCTGGCTGGCGAAAGTTATGGCACCACGCGTGCCGCGGGACTCTCCGGATATCTGCAACAGCGCTACGGAATGTATATGAACGGGATCATTCTGATTTCCTCGATTCTGAATTTTCAGACCGCGGAATTCGATACCGGCAACGACTTGCCATATATTTTGTATTTGCCGACCTACACCGCGATTGCCTGGTATCACAAAAAATTGCCGGCGGATTTGCAGACCGATCTGCAGCACGCCATCCAGGAGTCCCGCAGCTTCGCGGCGCACGAATACGCAGATGCGCTGATGAGCGGAGACAACCTGCCCCCTGGGCGGCGCGCGGAGATCGCGCAGAAACTTTCGCGGCTGACCGGACTTTCGGCGGAATACATCGAACGCAGCAACCTGCGCATTGAGATTCAGCGTTTTGACAAGGAGTTGTTGCGCGATCAACGTCGTACCGTAGGCCGACTCGACGGCCGCTTTACCGGCATCGACGAGGATGCGGCTGGGTCGCGGCCAGAATACGATCCCAGCCTGGCAGCGATTGTTGGCCCATATACCGCGACATTTAACGACTATGTCCGCGGCGATCTGAAATTCGAGAGCGATCTCTTTTACGAATATTTGACCGGCCGTGTGCGGCCGTGGAACTACGAGCCATACGAAAACCGCTACGTGAACGTGGCGGAAACACTGCGCAGCGCGATGACGCAAAATCCGTTCCTGCGGGTGTTTGTCGGTAAAGGCTATTATGACCTGGCGACGCCTTTTTTCGCCGCTGAGTATACCTTCGATCATCTGAGTCTTGATGAGTCATTGCGCGGGCATCTCTCCGGCGGCTACTACGAGGCCGGCCACATGATGTATGTGCACCAGCCTTCGCTGGCGAAGTTGAAACAGGATCTGGCGCAATTTATTCGCACGAGCGTCGAACAGAAATCCGCAGTACAAACAGGTACGACAAAATGAAGCGGCTGGTGGCTCTTGGCGCCTGGCTGACAATTGCGGTTGGCGGCGCCGTGGCGCTGGGGAAGATCGCTCTGTACCGCGGAGAAGCGATCAGCGCGACGTGGTTTGTGATTGCTGCGGTCTGCTGCTACCTGGTGGCTTACCGGCTGTACTCCGCTTTCATCTCCGCGAAACTGCTGGCCCTGGATGACACGCGGGCTACGCCCGCGGAACGTCTCGACGACGGCCGCGATTTTGTCCCGACCAACAAGTGGGTGCTTTTCGGACATCATTTCGCTGCGATTGCCGGGCCTGGGCCGTTGGTGGGTCCTACGCTGGCCGCGCAGTTCGGATATTTGCCGGGCACTTTATGGTTGATTGCAGGCTGTGCGTTCGCGGGCTGCGTGCAGGATTTTATTATCTTGTTTTGTTCGATTCGCCGCGATGGAAAAACGCTGGGCGAAATGGCGCGCGACGAAGTCAGCAAGAGGGGCGGCTTCATTGCGCAGCTCGCGGTGCTGGCCATCATGGTGATTTTGCTTGGCGTCGTTGCGCTGGTGATTGTCAACGCGCTGAAATCTTCTCCCTGGGCGACGTTCACTTTGGCGACGACCATTCCTATCGCGCTGCTGCTCGGCCTGTATTTGCGATATTTTCGGCCGGGCAGAGTTCTGGAGGCTTCGCTCATCGGCGTGGCGCTGGTCATATTCGTAGTGGTCGCCGGGCAATGGGTCGCGCAATCGCCAAGCTGGGCTCATGCGTTCACATTCGGAGGCGTGGCGCTGGCCTTCATCCTGATGGCGTATGGCTTTGCCGCCTCGGCATTGCCCGTATGGCTGCTGCTCGCGCCGCGCGACTACTTGAGCGCGTTCATCAAGGCGGGCGCCATTTTTTCCCTGGCGGCGGGAATCTTGATTGTGCGGCCGGAAGTTCACATGCCCGCATTGACGAAATTCGTGGACGGCACCGGACCGGTGTTTGCCGGAAAGATTTTTCCGTTCTGCTTTATCACCATCGCGTGCGGAGCAATCAGCGGATTTCATTCGCTGATTTCCAGCGGCACCACGCCCAAAATGATTCAGCGTGAAGGCCATGCGCGGTTCATCGGATACGGCGCGATGCTGCTGGAATCCTTTGTCGGGGTGATGGCCATGATTGCGGCGTGTGCGATGCCGCCGGGCGTTTATTTCGCCATCAATTCGCCGCCTGCGATTGTCGGAGCGACTCCCGAAATTGCAACGGCGACCATTTCCGGTTGGGGGTTTCCCGTCAGCGCTGCAACCATGGCGGGCATGGCGCACGCGGTTGGAGAGCAAACGCTATTCAATCGCACCGGCGGCGCGCCGTCGCTGGCGGTCGGCATGGCGCAGATTTTTTCCAGCACCATCGGTGGCGAAAGGCTGCTCAGTATCTGGTATCACTTCGCGATTATGTTTGAGGCGCTGTTCATTCTGACGGTGCTAGATGCGGGTACACGCGTCGGCAGATTCATGGTGCAGGAACTGGGAAGCCGTGTGTGGAAACCTTTCGGGCGAACCGGATGGCTGCCCGCGGTCATCCTTTCGAGCGCGCTGATCGTCGGTGCGTGGGGATATTTTCTGTATCAAGGCGTAGTCGATCCGCTCGGAGGAATCAATTCGCTGTGGCCTCTGTTTGGAATTTCCAATCAGCTTTTGGCAGCGGTCGCGTTAGTGGTGGCGACGACGATCCTGCTGAAGATGGGAAAACTCCGCTGGATCTGGGTAACGCTGGCGCCGATGGCCTGGCTCGTGATCATCACCATGACCGCAAGCTGGCAAAAAATATTCAGCCCAAGCCCGCGCGTGGGATTCCTTTCCGCCGCCAATGCCATGGCCGCGCAAATTACGGCCGGAAAAATCTCCGCCGCAAAAATGGCTGAGACGCAACGCCTGATTTTCAATCAGCGGCTTGATGCGGTCGTTACTGCGGTGTTGGCCTTTATGGTTCTGGTGCTGCTGGTGGAAGCGGTAATCCAGTGGACGGCTATTTTAACTGAGCGGCGAACCGCGGTGCTTCATGAAACCCCGTATGTTGCGACGGGTTGGGCGGTGGGAACGGAGAGTGGCCGATGAATGTCCATTTCGGAGCACCGAGTTACGTAGGAAGCGTGTTGCAAAGAGTCTTTCGAGGGATTCGTGAGTGGTGTGGAGATGCTGCGTACGAAAGATACGCCGAGTCATACGCGAAACATTCTTGTGGATGCGAACTGTTGACTCGCCAGGAATTCTATCTTTCGCAGCTGCAGAAAAAATATTCACAGGTCAACCGCTGCTGTTAACCTAAGTACGGTAGCGTACCTTGCGTTCCCCCGATTTCAACCTTAAGATTTTTCGTAACTGGGTCGTTCGTAAAATATTTTTATCATGAGCTGTTCGAGCGGAGGAACCATGGCGATCAATGAGCAGAAGCTCCACGAATTGTTAGGCAAAGGAATTGTGGATTTTGGCGCCACCTTCCATGCGGCGCTGATTGGTATTGGCGACAAATTGGGTTTATACAAAGGACTGGCCGCTGGCGGGCCGCAAACCGCGGCCGAGCTGGCCAAACGCACCAAAACTTCCGAACGATATGTAAGAGAGTGGCTGTGCTGCCAGGCGGCGGGCGGTTACATAAGCTACGACTCCAGCCAAGATAAATTTTATTTAAGCGAAGAACAGGCTTTCGCGCTCGCTGACGACAACAGCCCGGCGTTTTTACCGGGAGCGTTTCAGGTTGCGTTTGGCGCGATCCAGGCCAAAGACCAACTGGAAGAACGATTCAAGACCGGGAAGGGAATGGGCTGGCATGAGCACCACGCGAATGTGTTTGTCGGCACAGAAAGATTCTTTCGCCCCGGCTATGCCGCAAATCTCATAAGCGCTTGGATTCCAGCGCTGCACGAAGTTGACGCCAAGCTGCGCGCTGGAGCTCGCGTGGCCGACGTGGGATGCGGACTCGGCGCCTCCACAATTTTGATGGCCAAGCACTATCCAAAATCAGAATTCGCGGCGTTCGATTACCATGACAAGTCGATTGAGACCGCGAAACAGCGCGCCAAAGACGCGGGAGTTGCCGATCGAATTATTTTCGAAGTCGCAATGGCCAAGACTTATCCGGGCAGAGACTACGATTTCGTGACATTTTTCGATTGCCTGCATGACATGGGCGATCCGGCGGGAGCCTCGGCGCACGTGCACGACAGCCTGAAAAAAGACGGCACCTGGATGATTGTCGAACCGTTTGCGGGCGACAAGATCGAAGAGAATCTGAATCCCATCGGCCGCGCGTTTTATGGAGCTTCGACTCTCCTGTGCACGCCGGCGTCACTTTCGCAAGAAGTTGGCCTGGCGCTGGGTGCGCAGGCCGGCGAACAGCGAATTCGCGACGTCGTCACTTCCAGCGGCTTCACCAGATTCCGGAGAGCGACACAGACCCCATTCAATTTGATATTTGAAGCACGGCCGTAGCAGCGCCTGTCTGCTAATTTGCAGCGTGCGCTACCGTAGCCGCAATTTCGCCGCTAAATTTCGTCTTCATCATCCGTAGTTTTAAGAATTGTCACCTTGTGCAGGATTTTAAGTCCCTGTGAACGAACGCCGGCCAGGATTTCTCGACGAATCTCCGCCGATAGGGTTTCCGGCGCGAAAACTCCGGCTTCTTTCTTCGGAAAATTCTTCACGAACTGTGCGGCCACGTGCGCGGTGGCGAAGGCTACCGGCGTAGTGAACAGCCCTCGTCGGCGAATCGTATAGAGCGAAGGAAAGAGCACGTCGCTGCGCATTAATACGTGGACATCTTCCTTTGCGCCGCGCTGAATCCCGCGGACCAAAACGGCTGCCGCGAACCGCGCGTTCTGCAGGAGGCCCTGGCGGATCAGTTTCGCGATCGTGCGAGGCGAGGCCGTTTCCGGAAACCGCCTCCTGGTCATCCCGCGCGATTTCGAGAGCTTGCCTTGTTTATGCCACCGGCGCAGGCGGTCAATCTCATTGCCGCCAATTTTTGCATCGAGATCGCGCATCGGAACAAAACGCGGTAACGTCGCGATTTCATCCTGTGCGGCAAGCACCACTCGCGCCGCGCCGACCGGGTCCATGAAGCGGAACTTCTCGACCTCGGAGAACCGCTTTGCCAGCTTGAATTTACCGTCGCGAAAAATGCGTGGGCGGGATACCGCTTCATCAAAGGAAACTTCCGGCGACCACTGCGAAATCGGGTCGTCACTTTCGGAGCTTTCGTAAAGGCGAATCTGCGCGGAGACGGTTTCGTCGCAGAGATCGGCCGCTCGCTTCAGCAGCAGATTTGTCAAGCCCGGCGCCGCGCCGGCATTGATGACTGCGGCGCGGTTTTTTTCCTCGAAACGTTTGACGTAGCGAAATTGCTCGGCGCGAAATGGATCGCGCGTGAGGTGCGAACTTAAATCGAGATAGTGGGAACGCAAGCGCAGCGCTGCTCGCAACACAATCTCATTGAACACCGAAGCAGAAGCGTTGATGATTAGCTGACACCCCTTAGCAGCCCGCACGACGCCGCGAAAGTTACGGGCGTTTACCTGTGTGATCGCGATGCGACTTTTTTTGCCGAGAAAACGTCGTGCGCGTTCAGGGTCGCGATCGCCGCACCATACATGGTGACCCTGCCGCTCCAGTAGTTGTGCGAGAAGCGAGCCAGTCGCCCCGGCTCCCAGGATAAAGATGCGCATGGCGTCGCAAAACTCTATCACAGACTGCCATGCACGAATGATGGCCTACGGGTTCTACCAGAGCAGTTTCAACGCGAATTGGACCTGGCGGGAGGTGGTGGACGTGCTGGTAATCGCGCCAGCAGTGCCTGACAGTCCACTCGAGTTTGCGGCGGTCGGCGGCGTGAACACGATCAGGTTAGGCGTATTAAAATTCGCCCGATTCAGCAGGTTAAAGATCTCTGCGCGGAATTGCAGGTTCAGCCGTTCGCGTATCCTGGTGTCCTTCAACACCGAAAAATCCCATGTTGCCAATCCCGGACCGATATAGGTGTTGCGACCGACATTACCGTAGAATCCGCTGGTGGCCGGCGGCGCAATGAATGCACTTGGGTTGAACCACTGGTCGGGCCTGCCCAGGATCACGCTGCCGGTGAAGTTGGGATTAAGGAATGGCCGGACGGGATTTCGTGTGTCGCCGCTATTCGAGGGGTTATAGCTGAGCTGTGGAGTGAACGGAAATCCCGTTTGCGCCGTAATGATGTTCGAGACAGACCAACCTGTGACCAGCGCACTAGCCCAGCCGTTAAAGCCGGCTGCAAAACGCTGTTGGCGCCCAAACGGCAGGGCGTAGAGAACATTGACTACACCAATGTGTTCCACGTTGAAGGTCGCCAACCCTTTATCCGACGCCAAGTCCAGCGGATTCGAAACCAGCCCTGGCGCGTTTCCCGCCGTCGTCTGATTCAGGGAATCGCCGTCGTCTAAAGTTTTTGCAAAGGTATAAACGCCGCGCATCGAAAATCCGTGGCTGAAGCGCCGCCGGACGTCGACTTGCAAAGCGTTGTATGTGCTCACACCTTCGGAAAACCATGTCCACGTATTTGCAATCGCGGGATTCGCTTTAGGCGTTCCAGCCGGAGTGTAGAACGCACCGGGCGGGACCGGAGCGCCTGCCAGTGGTGAATCCGCCGGAAATCCAGTCGAAATCGTTACGGGTGGAACTGCCGTGGGATCCACCGTTGGATAAACTGCCGGACAAGGTGACGCGGGGCAAACGACAGGAATTGATTCGTTCGCATCCACGCCAATCAGCTCGTGATATCCATGCGAGCCGATATAACCGACCGTCAAAGCCATGTTTGGAGAAAGTTCGCGATCCAGTCGCAAAGACCACGAAATCAAAGTAGGAGTCTTCATGTCTGGCTGAACGCCGCCTGGCACCAGCTTTGCGCCCGCCGGCACCGCTGCCTTCGGATCAATGGGAAGTTTGGAAACCGCCAAGTTCGCGATGCTAAAGGTCGGATTAAACGGCGCATTCTGGTCCGCTCGATAGCCGAGCGCATCCTGCAAATCGTTGTAGATGCCGAACCCAGCGCGCACTACGGTCTTGCTGCCTAGTGGAGTCCACGCAATTCCAAGGCGCGGCTGCGGCAGGAATTCTGCATTGTTCTTCGTAAAGAACGATCCGCCAATATGCGGGTCAGTCGAAATCACCCCATCGGAAAATGTGTAGTTCGCTGCGCGACCATGTGCTTCGTTCCATCCGGTGGAAAACTCATCACGAAAACCCAGTGACATCGTCAACTTTGGGCTGACTCGAAAAACATCCTCGGCATAGAGCGCGCCGAAGAGCGAGCGCCAGTTCATCGCTGTCGGCGCAGGGTCAAAGAGAAACGACGAAGTAGTCCCTTGCAGGAAAGTCTGCAAGCTGGAAAACGTCGCCTGGCCGTACTGGCTCAGCGCAATGATCTCATTCGACTGGAATTGCTGAAACCACGTTGCAAAGCTGAGTTGGTGGCGGCCTTTGTTCAGCGTCACGCGGTCTTCATACGTGAAGAGATTCCGTGCGATGTGCAGATTGCTGCCATTATTGCTTCCTGCCAAGCCGATAGAGGCTTGCGGATTCGATGCCGCGCTCCCTCCGACGACGACTGCGCCAACGGGAAGTCCCAAAAGAAAACCGGGAACACTCGCCGCAGGAGTCCCCGGCGTAGGCTCTCCCGTGAAGAAGTAACCGGCGCGCGAATATCCGAACCGCGCGAGATTCAAAAGCGCTGGCGAAAAGACGTGAGTTTCTTCCGCGCTGAAAACTTGTTCGCGCAAATCCAGGATATCGGAGCTGAATGGATTGACTGGCGTTGCGGTGACATCGCCGCCGTCGTCGACGGTGTAAATTCCGGCCAGGGAATCTTTCGCGGAAAAGGTGTGATCGATGCGAACGGTTCCAAAATCCTCGCGAATAGTCTGCAAAGGACTGCTGAACACGGTCGCGATTCCGATGGGTATCCCGTTGACCGTTCCTGCGGAGGCGTCCGGCGCGCCTGAGGGAGCCACCGGCCAGAGATTTAAGAGCGGCTGGACGCTCGGATCGGCAACCGCTCGGGCATTGGCATCCGGAACAAATGCCACGGAAGTTTGATGCAGATGCTGCCGCAACCCCTCGTAATTCCCGAAAAAAAAGGTCTTGTCAGTCCGAATTGGTCCGCCGGTTGAAACGCCGAACTGATTGCGCTGGAATGGCGGCGCGGAATCCTGATCGAAGAAATTTTTCGCATCCAGCGCGTTATTCCGCAAAAATTCGTAAACAGAGCCGTGCCACTGATTGCTGCCTGATTGCGTGACGATGATCACCTGGGCGCCGGGGCGTTTGCCGAACTCCGCGCTGTAGTTGTCGCGCTGCACGTTGAATTCGCGCACCGCCTCGACTCCCAGCAGTTCGCCGCTCGCTCCGCCGGGCTGCATGTTGTTTTCCGCCGCGCCGGTATATTCCACTCCGTTGAGCAAAAATAGATTCTGCTGAGGGCGATTCCCCGAGACAGAAAAATTATTCGCGGTGCTGGAATTCGATATTCCCGTGCCGCCGGTTTTCTGCGAAGTGAAATTAACAATGCCTGGATTTAGCGGCAGCAGCAGATCGTAGCTTCGCCCATTCAGCGGAAGATCTTTTATCGCGCGCTCGCCTACCAGGCCGCTGACATCTTTGGTCGTTGTGCCGACCATCGGCGCATCGCCCCGCACGACAACCTTCGATGCCACCGCGCCAACTCGCAGTTGCAGATCGACGTTGGCTTCTTGTCCCACGACCAAGTAAATTTCGCTTCGCACGGCTTCCTGAAAGCCGCTCTTGTCAACGCGCACTTCGTATTCACCGACCGGCAGCGCAAGCAGCAAATATCTGCCGGCATCATCGGTAACGCTGCTACGAATCGCTCGCGTTTCCAGATTTTTCGCGGTTACGGTGGCCGAGGGAACCGCCGCATTGGAAGCGTCGGTAACGGTCCCCTTTATGCTGGCGGAAACTTGGGCCTGGGCCGCGGGCAAGACTTCCATCGCTAGAAGCGCCAGGGCTACCAATCCCGGAAACCATCCCGTAGACCTTGCGCGCAAAGACGGACGCACAGGCCTCGCCGCGGGCACGAGCAATCGATTCGGATTCATCTGGAAGCTCCCGTTGATTCATTGTCGATTAGAACTGGCGGCGGCCGGCATGAGTCAATTCAATACATTTGATAGCGTTAAGTCAAACCGACTTAATACGTATTTAGCTTGCGCGAATTTGAGCGAATTCATAGGTACCGAACCGTGTAGTCCGGCATCGAACGATTGCAGGGACGCAAGCAGAAGCGTAAACTGCATTTATAGCTCCGACCAGGACGGCCTACGGGAGAAACAACCTATGGCGGTCCTGGCGATCCCCAAACGTTGGGATGAGGGTTCAAGCGGAAACGCGCGAGCCTCCCGCACGCGCCCGTCAGAAAAAGATGGGATTCGCGCCAGTCGCTTACAAACCGGCTGGTTGGAAAGGAGCGCTACACGGAAGTTTGTAATCCGTGTGCGCCCGATTCCGATGCCGGATCGGGCTTTTGTTTTTTCGTGCATCTCTTCTTTCGGACATATCAAGGCAAATGGCGTTGCAAGATCAATTCGGCAGACAGATCACCGACCTGAGAATTTCGGTAACTGACCGCTGCAATTTCCGCTGCATTTATTGCCGGTCGGCCGACCCGGAAAATTATCAGCAACATGACAAGATTCTGTCCTGGCCGGAACTCGAGCGTTTGGGCCGAGTATTCCGCAACTTGGGGATCCAGAAAGTTCGCGTGACCGGCGGCGAGCCCCTGGTGCGGCCTGGCGTGGAGGATTTCATAGCCTGTTTGTCGGAGATAGGTTTCTCCGATTTGTCGATGACTACCAACGGCCATCAGCTCGCCGAACGTTGCGGGCGGCTGATAGCGGCGGGATTAGACCGCATTAACATCAGTCTGGACTCGCTGGATGCCGCGAAATTCGAAAAAATCACACGCACGAAAACGTTTTCGTCGGTGATGGCGGGGATTGACGCCGCGCAGAAATCACAGCTCGGGCCAGCAAAAATCAACGCCGTGCTGGTTCGCGGCTTCAACGACGATGAAGTGGAATCCTTCGCGGAATTTGCCCGCGAACGCGGCGTGATTATGCGCTTCATCGAGTTTATGCCGCTGGACGCCGACCGCCACTGGTCGCGCGACTTGATGGTGCCGGCAGCGGAAATCCATGCGCGAATCCATGCGCGCTGGCCATTGACGCAAATTCCCCATGAAGCCAGCGAAACCGCGAGGAAATATCGGTTTGCTGACGGCGCGCCCGGCGAGATCGGTCTGATCGCTCCGGTGAGCCAGCCATTTTGCGGACACTGTTCGCGCATTCGTCTGACAGCGGATGGAAAATTGCGCACCTGTCTTTTCAGCAAGGATGATCACGACTTGCGCGGTCTTTTGCGCGAAAATGCCAGCGATGATGATTTGTCGATTTACATTCGTTCGGTGGTAAACGAAAAAGAGAAAGGCCATCGGATTAACGAGCCGGACTTTGTATCGCCGTCGCGCACCATGGTTTTTATCGGCGGTTAATCGCTTAGAATAATACTAACCAGCGGAACGGGTCTAAAGGCCGAGCAGGATCACCATTCCGCACGTCGAGCCGACCGCGCAAACATATGAGCAAAAGTACTTCCATCCTGAGCGCCGCGCAGCTTGTCGGCATTGAACAGCCGGAAACTTTGCGCGCGCCGGAAATCGAAAAAGGCGTCGGCTGCGATTTTGACAGTTATTTGCTCGTGCCCGACACCTCGCTTGACGAACGCATCGCCGCGGCGAAAGCCAAGCTAGGCAAGGACGTCGTGATCCTCGGCCATCACTATCAACGCGACGAAGTTGTGAAATTCGCCGATTTTCGCGGTGATTCGTTGAAGCTTTCGCAGCAAGCCGCGGCCGCCGATGCCAAATACGTTGTATTTTGCGGAGTGCATTTCATGGCCGAGAGCGCGGACATTTTGCGGCGCGGCAATCAGGTAGTGGTCCTGCCGGATTTAAACGCGGGCTGCTCGATGGCGGACATGGCCGATATCGGTCAAGTCGAAGCCTGCTGGCAAGAACTCAGCGGCGTGACCGATACAAAAAAAATCGTGCCGGTGACTTACATGAATTCGACGGCCGCCATCAAATCTTTCACTGGCGAACATGGCGGGTCGGTCTGCACCAGCTCAAACGCCGCTGCTGTGATGAAGTGGGCGTTCGAGCGCGGCGAAAAAGTTCTGTTTCTTCCTGACGAACATCTCGGACGCAATACCGCCTATCGAATGGGCATTCCGCTCAGTGAAATGATCGTTTGGGATCCGTTCGGGGAATTAGGTGGTAACACACCCGAAGCAGTTGCCAAAGCGCGCGTAATCTTGTGGAAAGGCTATTGTTCCGTGCACCAGCGTTTCACGCCCCAACAAGTCGCGAAGGTGCGTCGCGAGCATCCGGGTATCCGCGTGATCGTGCATCCCGAATGCAAATTTGAAGTGGCCCAAGCCGCCGACGAAATCGGCTCCACCGAAGGAATTATTCGGGTGATTAAGGCCGCCAATCCAGGCTCGGAATGGGCAGTGGGCACGGAAATTCACATGGTGAATCGCTTGAGTAAAGAACTAAAAGATCGCCGCGTAATGTCGCTCGATCCCAGCGTTTGCGTTTGCACCACCATGTTCCGCATTACCCCGGTCCATTTGTTATGGGCGTTGGAAAACCTTGGCGCAGGGAAAATTGTCAACCAGATTTCAGTTGATGAACGTACGCGCCAGTTCGCGCGCGCGGCGCTCGACCGCATGCTGGCTTTGCGCTAGCCTAAGAATCAGTCCCCCAATTCCGCTAGCCAGGGGAGAACCATGGCCGACGAAGATGACGAGCTTCCGCAGGACGACACGCCGGAGCCCGAGCAGCGCCTGTTCACGCTGACCGAGGCGGAACGAGCTCGCCGCGAACTTGAGCCGTTTCTGGTCGAGGCCATGGAGTGCCGCAAAAAGCTTTCCGGCCTGGACAACGATCTTTCCGCGGTTGCGGCGCGCATTATGATGATGGGCGGAGTTGTGGTGCCATATGAGTCTCTTGCGAAGTTGCGGCGCGAACATACCCGCCTGGCGGAAAGTTTGAAGAGTTCGCTCGAACGAATTATTGAGACCGGCTGCGTCATCAAAGACTTGGATCTCGGCCTGCTCGATTTTCCGTCCATCATCGACAACGAGGAAGTTTATCTCTGCTGGAAGCTGGGGGAAGACCGCATTCGTTATTATCACCGCCAGGACGAAGGTTTCGCCGGCCGTAAGCCGATTGATCCGCGCGATCCCGGTTCAGGAGATACGGTTCAATAAGCAGGGTACCTGCCTCAATGTCTGTCCGTAGGGGCTTGCCTCCCGGTTTTTGCCAGAAATCAATGTCCTCCCAACAAGCGAGCACACCTTGACCGAACACTCCAGGAACCGATTGCAGAATTCCGCGAGTCCGTATCTTCGTTCCGCGGCCCATCAGCCGATTGATTGGCATGAATGGAATGATGACGCCTTCGCGCAGGCCGCGGCGGAGGACAAGCCGATCCTTCTCGACATTGGCGCCGTGTGGTGCCACTGGTGCCATGTCATCGACCGCGAAAGCTACGAGAATCCCGCCATTTCAAAAATCATCAACGAACATTTTGTAGCCATCAAAGTAGACCGTGACGAGCGTCCGGATGTCGATTCACGCTACCAATCCGCGATCAGTGCAATCTCCGGGCAAGGTGGCTGGCCGCTCACCGGATTTTTGTTGCCGGACGGCAAACCGTTTTTTGGTGGAACTTATTTTCCACCAGAGGACCAGATGGGCCGGCCCGGGTTTCGGCGCGTTCTGCTGCATGTCGCGGATTCCTTCAAGAATAAACGCCCCGATTTGGTCCGCGCGGCGGAATCCGTTTCCGATGCAATTGCGCAGGCCGAAACGTTTACTGGCGCTCAAGGCGCGTTTGACGCCGCGATTGTGGATTCGCAGATCAGTTCGCTGACACAACTTTTCGACATTCGCAATGGCGGGTTCGGCCGCGCTCCGAAATTTCCCCATTGCTCTTCGCTCGACCTGATTCTCGAGCGATACCAGCAAACCGCCGGCGGTGGCACTGATGGTGACAGGCATCTACTGGCCATGGCGGAAACTACGCTGGAGAAAATGGCGCACGGCGGAGTCTATGATCAGCTCGCCGGCGGATTCCACCGCTACTCCGTCGACGAGAAATGGCTGGTGCCGCATTTTGAAAAAATGTCCTACGACAATTCGGAGCTACTGAAGAATTATTTGCACGCATGGCAAATCACGCAGAATCCGCTCTTGAAACAAACGGCCGAAGGCATCATCACCTGGGTTAACGAAATGCTTTCCGACCAGCAGCACGGCGGATTTTATGCGAGCCAGGATGCTGACTGTTCGCTCGACGACGACGGCGATTATTTCACCTGGACCCTGGAAGAATTGCGTAATGCTTTGCCGCAGCATCAAGCGCGAGTGATGGAGCTTTACTATGACGTGGAAGCGCATGGCGAAATGCACCACAATCCAGCGAAAAACGTTTTGTGGGTGGCACGCGGTCCACGGGAAATCGCGGGGCAACTGGAAACAGAGGAATCCGTCGTCCGGTTGACCATTGCGTCCGCCAAGGAGAGGATGCTCGCAGCGCGCCTGCCGCGGCCCACTCCTTACATCGACAAAACGCTCTATTCCAGTTGGAATGCCATGTTTGTTTCCGCGTATCTCGAATCGGCGCGCGTGCTTCAGAACTCGCTGGGGTTGGGTTGCCGCGCCTTCGCGCTGAAAACACTGGATCGCATGCTCGCCGAAGCGTGGTCGCCGCAAAAAGGATTTGCTCATCGAATCGGTGGCCCGACGCTCGACGGCTCGCTCGACGATCAGGTCTTTGGCGTGCTCGCGCTTCTCGACGGCTATGAAGCCACACTCGATGAAAAATATTTCCGTGCCGCGCAATGCGCCATGGACATTGCCATTGAAAAATATGGCGACACCGAGCGCGGCGGATTTTTCGATCGCTCCTGCGACGCGCCGCCGATGGGCGGCCTGGACGTTCGCCGCAAACCATTTCAGGATTCGCCTACACCCGGAACAAACTCGGTCGCCGCCATTGCGTTGATCCGCATGCAGGCATTCACCAATGACTCAAAGTATCAGCAGTGGGCGCAGAAAACTCTCGAAGCTTTCGCCGGAATCGCGCCGCAATACGGTATGTTCGCGGCGACGTATGGACTCGCTGCAACTCTGTTCGCTCACCATCCTACACAGGTGGTGGTCTTGGGCGCTGCCGACGATCCGGTTTCGCAATCGCTCGAAGCCGCAGCGAACTCGGTATTCCGCTTCGGCAAATCCGTGCTGCGCATTCGCCCCGGCGTTGTGCCGGCCTCGCTTCCGGTGGCCCTTCGCGAAACCATCACGCACTTGCCCAAAGACAAAGCCATCGCGATTGTCTGCTCCGGCACCACTTGCTTTCCGCCAACAAGCGATCCGCACCAACTCAAGCTTCAGCTATCTGGAAAACAGAACACCGCGGTAGCCGGGTAGGACCGGCCTCAAATGTTGCTTCAGTGAATCCCGCAAAGATAAAAGCCGGGGAAGAATAGGCGGCAGATCATTCTTCCCCGGCTGCTACATCTCGCGGGCTTATGCTTGATTGTTCCCTACTTTTTCTTGGGTCGCGACTCGGGCGGCACCATTCCGTTGATTCGGTAATACACCACTAGCTGTCCATAGTGCTCCCCCGAATGTTCGATCAGCCCGTAAGCAAGATCGCCCACTTCGGTCAGCCGCGGCCCTCCGGCATTCACGCTGGCCTTCATTCCACTGTCGCCCTTTTCTTTGATCAAATCCGCCCCGTCCTGAACCGCTTTCTTCACAAACGCCACGATCTGCGCCTTAGTCTTCAGCTCATCGCGTTTGGGATCATCCGGATAGCGCGGCTTCTTTTCTTGTGCCAGATCGGTGAAGTAATACATGGAAGCCGAAACATGCAGCAACTGTCCGACGAAGGTGCGCGACTCTGGATTCGGTTTATAGTCGTATTTAGCTTCCGGAAGATCTTCCGCGATAGCGATCAGTTTTCGTCCCACGTCATTCCACTGTTCCAGAATTGCCGCTGATCCGGTAAGTGCAGGTTTCTGCGGTTCCTTGGGTTTGTTGGCGTCGGTCTGGGCAAAAGCAGGTACTGCGGCCAATAACGCTGCGAAACATACTCCAGCCAGAAATCTCATTCGATTCATCGCACTCTCCTCAGATGCCCTATTGCACAGGGAATAACTCCGAATGCCTGCAAGGGCTTGCATGGTTCGACGGCCACCTGCCTCAGACGTAAGCCCAGCCTGAGGTCGGTTTTCCCGCCGCCAGCATCTTACTGAGTGAGGCGGCATTGCGCACGTGCAAACTCACCACTGTCCAGCGCGTGTTAGACTAGAAGTGTTCGTTAGGAGGGCTTAGCCTTTTGCTTCTTTCCTGGTTGATCCTACGCGCTGCGATCGCCTTATGCCTGCTGCTTGTGCTCTTCCTATCGCAGCGATTCTGGTACCGCTCGCTTTGGCGTTGGAGCGGCCGCTGGGGAAAAAAACCTCTTCGCGCTTTCGTTCGCGCTCTCTACGTGATCGGACTGCTGCTCATCGTTGCCAGCCTGGCAGATTCCTTGCGCAACGGCCATGGTAGTTTCCTTCCGCGGGGCACTTTTCTGAATGTGCTGGCAGGCCTGTGGTTTTTCAGCGCGCTCTTCGCATTTCTCGCGGTCAAGTGCGTTCACGTAATCGAAAAAGCCTGGCGCTTCTTCAAAGCTCGCAAGCCAGCCTTCGCAAATCCCGCGGGCGAGAATGATGAACCGCCTGTTGACCCTGGCCGCCGCTATTTTTTCAAGACTGCCACTGCCGCAGCCGGCGCCGCACCATTCCTTGGCGCGATGTACGGGTTCGCTGCGGAACGCTTGAACTATCAAATCCACCGTATCGAGATTCCTGTCTCAAATCTGCCTGCAGCACTCGACGGTATGACCATCGCCCAGCTCAGCGACATTCACATGAGCGGTTACATGCCACGCTCGCAGGTGCGCCGCGCCGTGGATATGGCCAACGACCTTGGCGCCGATCTCGCTGTGGTCACCGGCGATTTCATCACTGGTTCGAATGATCCGATCGAAGAGTGCATTGAGGAAATCCGCCGCCTGTCCGCGCCGCTTGGCATTTACGGCTGCAACGGGAATCACGAAATTTACGCCGACGCCGAGGACGTTGCGCAGCGGTTATTCGCTCAGCAGGGAATGAAGCTGCTCCGCCATCAGAACGTGGCCATATCCTTCCGCGGCGCGCAAATTAATTTGATCGGCGTAGATTATCAACGTGAACGCGCTCCCGGCGGCCGCCGAATCTCCACGCTGTCCGGCCTGGAACCGCTCGTTCGCAAAGACGTCCCGAACATTCTTCTTTCTCACAATCCGAACAGCTTCAATCGCGCTGCCGAACTGGGTATCGAACTTTCTCTGGCCGGCCACACTCACGGCGGCCAGATTCAAGTGGAAATTCTCGATCATCGCCTTAGCCCCGCGCGTTTCATCACCGACTACGTCGCTGGACTTTACATGCGGCCTCTCTTCACGCCTGCGAAAACCGTTGCATCGCAATCCTTCTTGCACGCCGCGAAATTGCACGGTCCGCACTCCGCAATTTATGTGAATCGCGGCCTCGGCACGGTCGGCGCTCCCGTTCGCCTCGGTGTTCCGCCGGAAATTTCCTTACTCACTTTGCGCCGCTCCTGACCTAAGCAAACCGCGCCGACCTCGCCATGGTTATTCTCGTGATGGGCACAACCGGAGCCGGCAAGTCCACCATCGGAGACTTACTCGCAGCGCGCCTTCACTGGGCCTTCTTGGAGGGCGACGATTTTCACCCTCCCGCCAATATCGAAAAAATGAAGCACGGCATTCCACTGACTGACGCGGACCGTTTTCCCTGGCTCGCAAATATTCATGCCGAACTTGTGCGCCGCAACCAAGCAGGACAAAACGCTGTTCTCGCCTGCTCAGCCTTAAAACAAATCTATCGCGATCAACTTTCCGCTGGTCTCGACCTGCAAACCGTCTACCTCCGCGGAACCTTCGAAGCCATGCGCCACCACATCCAATCGCGCCATGGCCATTTCGCAGGCGAATCTATTCTTGCCGGACAATTTGCTGACCTCGAAGAGCCGCGCAACGCTATTGTCCTCGACGTCTCGCACCCGCCCGAAAAGCTCGTTGCCGAAGCCCTTGCTCGCTTGAGTCTTCCACCCGCGCCGCGATGATCCCTTCCGACAAATTCGCTCCTCTACGGTTATATTGCATGCTGATTACTACCTGTCGCGGAGCATCCAACAGTGCGCAACTTCCATCCAATGTGGGTGTTAAATAGAATGATTCCAGCCGGGCGTGAGCTCCGGTTCCAGAAGGGATATCATGGTTAAGTTCCTGAATATTCTGAAGTTAGGTTCGTCCAAGAGCTCGTTTTCACGCGTTTTGCCTTATATTTCCCTCTTTGCCGTGGCTGTTGTAATTACCGTTTTTTCTCCTCCGCGCGTTGCTGCGCAAAATCCCAACGATTCTCCCTCCGACGACGCCCAGCAAACCCAGCCGCAAACCGATCAGCGCAAAGTCATCTCAAGAGACACCATTCCGCAAGACAAGTCGAACGCTCAGGATTCGCAGGCCCAGGACAATGATCGCCAGGACAATGATCAGGGTCCGCGGCACCGCCACACAGGACCGAATCGCAGGCAATATTCCGCGCAGCCAAGTGGACCGGTTCCGGCAAACTTCACCATTCCCGCCGGTAAAGTCATTTTCGCGCGCTTGAATCAGCCTTTATCCAGCGACCACAATCACCCTGGCGATACCTTCACCGCCACATTGGATCAGCCCATCGTTATTAACGGCTGGGTTGTTGCGCGTCGCGGCGAAACCGTTGTTGGCACCGTGACTGAAGCCAAAAAAGCCGGTCGCGTGAAGGGGGTCTCCCAACTTGGCCTCGCTCTTACCGATATCACCGTTGCGGATGGCAATCAGCTTCCCGTCGCAACCGAATTGTGGAAAGGTTCTGCTGGAACTTCTCAAGGGAGAGATGCTGCCGGAATCGCTACCACCACCGGTGCAGGCGCGATTATTGGCGCAGCTGCTGACGGCGGCGCAGGTGCAGGCATCGGAGCAGGCGCTGGCGCGGTCGCCGGTATTGCCGCCGTTCTTTTGACCCGTGGCAGGCCAACGGTCCTTGGTCCCGAAGCGCCTGTCAGCTTCCGCCTTAAAGAAGCGGTGACCATCTCCACCGAAAGCAGCGCGCAGGCATTTCAACCAGTCGGCTCCAATGATTACAACACTTCGCCTTCAATCCGTCGCCGTGGCTATGCACGCTCCGGTGGCTACCCTGTGGGATATCCCTATCCCTACTATGCTGGTTGCAATCCTTATTGGGGCTGCGGGCCTTATTATCCCTATCCATACTACGGTTACTACGGCCCGGCAGTCGGCTTCTATTGGGGTGGCGGCTTTGGCCACCGCTTTGGCCACGGATTTCGTCGCTAAGCGCCGTCCGCGGGTTTCACTTCCACAATTTCTTTGGTTGTTATTCTGAGGGTCGCGACTCTTGTCGCGGCCCGAAGCATCTCAACCTAAAGTTCTCGCCAAGCTAATCTGGCCTGATGCTCTCTCTTACCGCGGCCGTCGCAACCGCAAAAAGCGCTACCGTCGAACATCTTTCTCTAGACCATCCCACTCTTTTGCGGCACACTCTGCGGGTCCCCCCGATTGCCGATTGGTGCCGCCGCCATGAATGATTCCTCCTACCTCGATAAAGTCGCGCGTTCCCTCGAAAGTCCCGGCGCTACCGCCGGTTCCGATGAGGTCACGCTCACGGGTCGGCTCGACCGCTGGCTTGCCGGTCTTGTCAATCGTCGCGGCAGCGATCTGCTTCTGGTACAGGGCGCGCCGCCCTGCATCCGCGTTGATGGTGAAGTACGCAAAATCGCTTCAGGCGTTCTCGATGGCGCGGAAATCGAAGAAGCTGTGGTTCCCGCGCTTTCTTCTCATGCCCTCGACCGCTTCCGCGAAACCGGCATTGCCGACTCCTCGTACCGCATTGAGGGCCTTGGCCGCTTCCGCATCAATCTTCATCGCGAACGCTCCCGCGCCGCCGTCGCAATTCGCGCCTTGCACAATAAAGTTCCGTCGCTCAAAGAGCTTCACCTTCCGCCCACGGTTGAAAACCTTTCTAAACTTCCGCGTGGGCTCGTTCTTCTCGGCGGCGCAGCGGGCTCCGGTAAATCCACCACCATGGCCGCGCTCATCAACGAAATCAATCATCGCGAAGCCCGCCACATCGTCACCATCGAAGATCCCATCGAGTACGAGCATCAGCACGTGCGCAGTGTAATTGAACAAGTCGAAATCGGCACCGACGCTCCCGATTTTCCCACTGCTCTGCGCGCCGCCCTTCGCCAGGCTCCCGATGTCATCGTCGTCGGTGAAATGCGCGATCCGGAAACCATGCGCATCGCCGTTGCTGCCGCGGAGACCGGCCACCTTGTCCTTTCCACGCTGCACACCGTGGACGTCGCCTCAACCATCTCCCGCATCACCGATTCGTTTCCCGTCGAGCGCCAGAACGCTATTCGCCAGGAACTGGCCATGGCCTTAGCCGCCGTCCACACGCAAATCCTTCTGCCGAGAAAAGGCGGCGGCCGCATCCCTGCCGCGGAGCTCCTTATGATGGGCTACGGCGCCCGCCATCACGTTCGCAAAAACAGCCTGCAGCACCTGCACCAGGAAATCCCGCTGACAAAAAAGAAGGGATCCTTCACATTAGAAGAATCTCTCGTCCAATTAATCCATTCCAACCAAGTCGACCGCGAAGACGCTCTCCTCTGCTCCATCCACCCAGACGACCTCGACATCCTCCTCAAATCCTCGCAAACCTCCGCCTGACTCTAGCCCTCACTCCATCCCTCACTCCATCCAGCTCCTCCTTCTTACGCAGAAGCGCAGCACCGCAGCTTGTCCGCACGATCCCGCCGTCCACGCATCCTCTCTGTTCAATCTTTGTGGTTCGGTAGCGACATGTCATTCAACAGATCCGAGCGCCGGAGGCACCGCACAAATCCCTACACAGAACTAGACGCTCTACACGGGATCAGTCGCGCAGACCCAGAAAGACGTGGAGTGCGGTTCCTTGGTGCCGAACACAAATGAATCATTGCGTCACTCTTTGGATAGGTGTGCGCGTTTCGCAAACCGGAGTATTTTTCATCCGGGGTTGGTTCGAAACCCCATTCAATCCTGCCGACGTCCGTTCAACCACAATTTTTCCCCGCTCCCTGCATTTTACTTTGAGCTACGGTACTTTCATGCTAACATTCCGTATGAATTCGTCCCGTCCCGCTCGCTCCAGTCCAGCTCGGCCTGTTCTCCTCCTACCAAGTCTCCGTGCCCCCTGCGCCCTTCGCGTTAAGCCCTCGATGTCTTTGTTTTTCACTCTTTCCACTCTTCGCCAGAAACATTCACGAAACCTCCATTCCTTAACCCCTTTCCTTTCAATAAAACTGCCTCGCTCTTCTTCACGTTTTTTCACTCTTAAAGAAATATCTCCTTCATCTTCAATTAATTCTGAAAAACATACCGGGTACCCCCTCCTTCTCTCCCGATTCTTAAGCCAATGCTCGAACTTGGCGGCCCGATCTCTCATTACTTCGCCGCTTCATTGTCGATCGTTCGGTTTTGGGATTGCTCCCGTCACTTCCCGTCCGCGCTGCGTGCGCTCTGTGGCTCTGTGGCGATCCTTCTGCCTCCCTCCCTCGGTTGCCGCCGCCCCGCCTCGATGCCATACTTTGTTTTTGCGTGCGCTACGGGTTTTTGGCCGCGACCGCAATAACCGGATCAGCCGCACTCACTGGGGGCAACATGGCTTTGCGTGACACTTGGATTGAAAAGCGAGAAACAGAATCTGCCGCCGCAAATGGCGCGCGCAACATGTCGCAGATGCACCTGGCCCGCAAAGGCGTCATCACCGAAGAAATGTTCTTCGTCGCCAAGCGCGAAAAGATCGAACCCGAACTTGTGCGCAGCGAAATTGCCCGGGGCCGCGCCATCATTCCCGCCAACATTCATCACCGCAACCTGCAGCCGATGGGCATCGGCATCGCGTTCAATTGCAAAATCAACGCCAACATTGGCAACTCCGCCACCACTTCCAACATTGACGACGAGCTGAAAAAGCTGCACCACTCCGTGCACTACGGCGCGGACACCATCATGGATCTTTCCACCGGCGGCGATATCCCTACCATCCGTAAAGCCATCATTGACGCTTCTCCCGTCCCTGTTGGCACTGTTCCCGTGTACGAAGCCATCTCCCGTGTGCGCCGCCCGGAAGACCTCACCTTCGACCTAATGCTCGAAGTCATCGAAGAGCAAGCCGAACAGGGCGTCGATTACATGACCATTCACGCCGGCGTCCTGCGCCAGCATGTTCCGCTGGTGCGCAAACGCATCACCGGCATCGTCAGCCGCGGCGGCTCCTTAATGGCGCATTGGATGGAGCATCACAAACAGCAAAATTTTCTCTACGAACGCTTCGACGAAATCTGCAAAATTTTCAAAAAGCACGATGTCAGCTTTTCTCTCGGGGACGGTCTGCGGCCCGGCTCTATCGCTGACGCCAGCGACGAAGCGCAATTCGCCGAACTGAAAGTCCTTGGCGAACTCACCAAGAAAGCCTGGGAACACGACGTGCAGGTCATGATTGAAGGCCCCGGCCACATTCCGCTCGACAAAATTAAAGAACAAGTCGATAAGGAAATGGAGTGGTGCCACGAAGCGCCCTTCTACACGCTGGGCCCGCTCGTTACCGACATCGCTCCCGGCTACGACCACATCACCAGCGCCATCGGCGCGGCCATGATCGGCTGGCACGGCGCGTCCATGCTCTGCTACGTCACGCCGAAAGAGCATCTCGGCCTGCCCAACGCCGACGACGTCAAGCAGGGTGTCATCGCCTACAAAATTGCCGCACACGCCGCCGACGTTGCTCGTCACCGCCCAGGCGCACGCGATCGCGACGACGCTCTCAGCTACGCGCGCTTCCTCTTCGACTGGAACAAACAGTTTGAACTCTCGCTCGATCCCGAAACTGCTCGTGCCATGCACGACGAATCTCTTCCCGACGATTTCTACAAGGAAGCCAAATTCTGCTCCATGTGCGGCCCAAAATTCTGCAGCATGAATATCACACAGCTCGCTGAAGCCGAATCCGGCAAAGACCAGGCCGAACGCAAACAAAAATTCGCCGAGCTCCTGGTGAAAGTCCAAGGCGCGTGAGCCGCGGAACATTCCGCTGCCGGTTTGCGTATTTCTTGTGGATGGCCGCATTGCGCGGTCCCGAAGGAGGCCAAAGTGTTCAGTCTCCTGCTTCTAACGCTTCTCTATTTTTTGCCTGCGATCATCGGCAGGGATAAATCCGACGCTACCGGTATTTTCCTGCTTAATCTTTTTCTCGGCTGGACTTTGATCGGCTGGGTCGCTGCATTTCTTTGGGCAATTTCTTCTGACCGCCCGCATTACGTGCACTACGTCCCGGTCGGCGCTGGGCGCTTCTGTTCGCAGTGCGGCACACTGGCTCACGCCGGAGCGCATTTCTGCGCGGCGTGCGGTAGAACCGTATAAATTTCGCTATCGAAATCGCATCGCGGGATGGAGTGAGAGTCCCGTTGGCACTTGATCCAAATCGTTGTAACTAGTGCGACACGTTTTATTTCCTGTCTGTAATTCTTTCTAAAAATTGGCTACATTCAAGGAAATCGCAGATTTCTGGCGCCCCCCACGGAACAGCTGCGCACAACGAGATCGCCGCCAAACTCAGCATGACCGCGCCCACGTCCAAATACGAAGTGCTGGTTGTTGACGATTCACCCGTTTACCGCAAACTCTTCGAACAGATTCTTTCCAGCCAACAATATTCTTTATCGTTTGCGTGCAATGGAGGCGACGCCGTCCGCCTGTATAACGAAAAGTCGCCCAGCATCGTCATCACCGATTGGGTTATGCCGGATTTCTCCGGCTTGGAATTGTGCCAGCGGCACATTCGCGCAGACCATACCGCGCCTTACACTTATGTGATTTTGATGACTAGCAATACCGAAAAAGACGGCGTTGTGAAAGGCCTGGAAGCCGGCGCCGACGATTATCTCGTCAAGCCGTTCGACTCCAGCGAAATGCTGGCGCGCATTGGAGTGGGCCGCCGCATTATCGATTTGCATCGCCAACTCGAACACAAGAGCGCCCAACTCGAACAAGCTGCGCGTACTGACGCCTTGACCGGCCTTCCAAACCGGCGCGCCATTGAGGATTGGGCCAACAAGCAACTGAAAGGCGCAGCGCGGCACGGATTCCCGGTATGGGTAGTCCTTGGCGATCTGGATTCATTCAAAGAAATTAACGATTCGTTCGGTCACGATGCCGGAGACATTGTGCTGCGCACTTTTGCCGAAACTTTGCGAAAACAGACGCGAGAATCGGACATGTGCGGGCGTCTCGGCGGCGACGAATTCCTGCTGGTAATTTCCCACGTGAATGCGGAAAACATAGAATCGACCATTGATCGTTTTCGCCAGCAATTTGGCGCTCTCTCTTTTCCGTTCCACGGGCAAAGTGTCAGCGTCACTGCGACCTTCGGAGTCGCGGGGAGCGAAACCGGAGACGCGAAAGAATTCCAAATACTAGTTCGCAAAGCCGACGAAATGCTTTACGAAGCGAAACGCGCGGGCCGGAACTGTGTCCGCGTGGCGAAGTTGAGCTGACGAAAAACTAAACTAAAGTTCGCGGCTGCGAACGCCCCACTGACATCGCCTTGCGTGCTTTTCTTTACGGCGGGCCACTCAGCGACTATACTTCCCGGTGAGCCGACCCCTGTCAGATTTGAACTGGGTTTGGAACGTACATCTCGAACCAAAGGCTACGATGGCATTTGAGAAAGCAGCAAACCTGTCCCAGATTCCGGCAGGTTCGATCAAGGAAGTGCAGGTAGCGGGACAGGCCATTGCCCTGGCAAATGTCGGTGGCGTGGTATATGCCATCAGCAATACTTGCCTGCACCGTGGTGGCCCGCTTGGCGAAGGCCAAATGGACGGGGGAGTGGTCACTTGTCCCTGGCATGGCTGGCAGTTCGACGTAACCACGGGAAAAGCTGTGCAAAACCCCAGCGCTGCCGTCGCATGCTTTGCCACGGAAGTCCGTGGCGACGAAATCTATGTCGACACGGCGCGGCCCTCATAATTGTAATAAAATAAAAGACTTATGTAACAATGCTGCGGAACCATTGAAAGGTTCGAGGCCTTCTAGCCCCGATTTCCTCTAACCCTCACATTTTGTTTGGCTTTGCTCGCGCTGCCATGTATATTACCGCCGACCCAACTCGAAGGCAGAGTTTGCAGTTATAAACCCTGCGACCCGGGTTCGATGACCACTCCGACAGCGACTCGCCATTACTGGATCTTTACAGCGGACCCGCACCACTACCACTGGGATACCCTTTTCGTAAAGGGAAAGGAAATGTGGCATGGTGCCGGTTCGAAGCCTGACGCCATACGCGCGCTGAAACAGGTGCGCAAAGGTGATCGCGTACTCTGCTATCACGCCGCGCCGGAACGTTCTTTCTATTCGATCGCGGAAGTGACGCGCGACCCTTACCCCGACCCGCACGATTACGAGGGCAAGAACCTGGTTGCCGACCTGCGCGCATTTGAAAAGCTGCCGCGCCAGGTGACGCTAGCGGAGTTGCGGGCCAACAAAGCGCTACGAAAAGTGAAGTTCCTAAAAAATGTACGGTTGATTGTGTCGGCCATCAGCGACGTGGAATATCAGGAAATCCTGCGTATGGCCGGAATCGTGGCGACGCCGGGAATTCCGTTGCCCTGAAGGTGTCGCATTCTGGCAATCCAGCATGCTGTGTGCGGAGAGGTGCCTATTGACTTTGCCCGTTCGACTCGCCTTGTTTGCCGCTGCGCTTCATTGCGCGGCAATCGTTTCTTTGGCACAAGACGCAATACACCGGCCAGCCCTAGAGGAAATTTCCAGCGGCAAGACCCGCGTCATCGATTTGAGCTACCCCATCAGCGACAAAATGGTGCTGTGGCCCGGGGACACCAAGGGCTTCGAAGCAAAAATAAATGCGACCGTAGAAAAGAATGGCTACTTTACACGCAGCTTTTGGATGCTCGAGCACTACGGAACACACCTGGACGCGCCGGCGCATTTTCCGCCCGGCACGGTGACGGTGGACAAAATTCCCGCGGAAAAGTTTTTCGGACCAGCCGTGGTCCTGGATGTGCGCAGCGAAACGGATCGTAATCCGGATTACCAACTCAGTGTGAAGCGCATTGAAGCCTGGGAAGAAAAGAACGGCAAGATTCCCGCTGGCGCCATTGTTCTGTTGAGAACCGGTTGGGCTTCGCGTTGGCCGGACGTAGCGCGATATCGCAATCAGGACGCCAAGGGTGCCATGCACTTTCCGGGTTTTTCGGTGGAGGCCGCGAAATTTCTGTTGAGCCGCAAAGTCAGCGGATTGGGCTGCGATACGCTCAGCATCGATCCCGGCGATTCGCCAGATTTTCCGGTGCACCATGCGGTATTGGGCGCGGGTGTCTATCAATTGGAAAATTTGGCTGATTTAAAAGATTTGCCGGAGGCTGGCGCATTTTTAACTGTCGCGCCAATCAAGCTGGAAGGCGGGTCGGGCGGCGCGGTACGGGTATTCGCGCTGGTTGCGGAGCGCTAAGCCAAATTTGTCGCATCCGTGTTTCGAGTTCCCGAATGACGCGATTTTCGATGGTGAGGCTTGCCGCCAGCGAAAAAACTGCGAACATTTTTTGGGTTTGATACGTCTGAATAGCTGGGGAAGTCCCTGAGGGTGGTTTTCATGACGAAAACAAAACTGGCGGTGCGCGGAGCGCTGCTTGCAGCCGCATTCCTGGCCGCCGCCATTTCCGTTCGCGCGCAGAGCGAAGCGCGGAAATTTCCTGTCGCCGCAAAAACGCTGAAGAATGGGATGAAAGTGTTGGTGCAGACCGACCACAGCATCCCCAACGTCGCGCTCTATGTTTTTTACCGCATTGGTTCCCGCAATGAGCGCCCGGGCACTACCGGAATCTCGCACTTTTTTGAACACATGATGTTCAATGGCGCGAAAAAATATGGGCCCGGCGATCTGGACAAAGCCATGGAGGCCAATGGCGCCGCGAATAATGCCTACACCACACAAAATGTCACCGTCTATCAGGATTGGTTTCCGCGGTCCGCGCTGAATTTGATTTTCGATATCGAGGCAGACCGCATTCAGTATTTGAGTTTCGACCCTAAAAAAATCGCTTCGGAACGCGAAGTGGTGGCTTCCGAGCGCCGGACCAGCGTCGACGCGAATAACGCGGGGATTCTCGATGAGCAGTTGTGGGCGACCGCTTACCTCGCGCATCCCTATCAGTGGCCAGTGGTCGGCTGGATGAGCGATATAGAACACTGGTCCATGGAAGATTTGAAACACCATTTCGAAATGGGCTACGCGCCGAATAATGCCACGATGGTCGTGGTAGGGGACGTTTCTCCCGAGGAAATCTTCCAGCTCTGCGAAAAATATATCGAGCCGATTCCCCAGCATGATCCTCCGCCACCGGTGACAACGGTGGAACCCGCGCAGTTGGGCGAACGCCGTTTGACGGTACAAAAACCGGCGGAGTTGCCGCTGCTGATGATTGGCTACCACACTCCTCGGACCAACAGCCCCGATTTTTACGCGCTGAATATTTTGCGCACCGTGCTGACGCAAGGAGAAAGTTCCCGGATGTACCAGCGGTTGGTCGACAAAGATCAGATCGCGCTGGAAGTAAGCGCGCACCAGCAGCCAGGATTTGACCCGATGCTGGCCATCTTTGCCGTGCAGCCAAAGCAGGGCGTGGATCCACAGAAATGCGAAGCCGCGCTTTACGATGAACTCGACAAAGTGAAAAAAACGCCGATTAGCGATCAGGAACTGGAAAAAGCCAAGAACATGCGTCTGGTGGAGTTCTATCACCAGATGCGAACCATCAACGGCCGCGCAAATACGATTGGCACGTATGAAATATTTTTCGGGGATTATAGCAAGCTGTTTGACGCCGCGAAAAATTACGACGCGGTGACGAAGGCCGATGTGCAGCGCGTGGCACAAAAATATTTTGACGCTAACAATCGCACTGTGGCCACGCTGATTCCCGAAAGAGAAGAATCAGGGAGCGCCAAGCAATGAACCCGAAAATAAAGCTGCTGCGCTTCTTGTTCGTTGCGGCTCTGACGCCGGGAATGGCAGGCAGTTCGTCCGCGCAAACCTTGAAGCTTCCTCCCCACGAAAAAATTGTTTTGAAAAACGGCCTGACGGTGCTGTTGATGGAAAAACCTGGGGTTCCCATGGTGAGTCTCGCCGCACTGGTAAAGGCCGGGGATGTGTCCGATCCCACGGGAGAAGAAGGTCTTTCCTCAGTTACCGCCGGATTGCTGCGTAAAGGCACGGCGAAACGAAGCGCTCAACAATTCGCGGCGGACCTGGATTTTATGGGCGCGGAATTCAGCGTGGATTCCGGCCCGGACTACACGTCCATCGCCGGCGAGTTCTTGACCAAGGACCTGGATCGAGGACTGGAATTATTCTCCGACGCGCTGCTACATCCGTCCTTCGTCCAGGCGGAAGTGGACAAGATGCTCGCGCAGGATATAGATGGAATCAAAGGCGCCAAGGACGAAGCGCAATCGGTTGCGCTCAATTATTATTACGGATATCTCTTTGGCAAGCATCCATACTCGCGGCCGGATAGCGGCGACGAGCTTTCGCTGGCGCGGATCAGGCGCGGTGATATCACCAAGTTTTACGAAGCAAATTACACGCCAGGAAATACAATTCTGGCAGTGGCCGGGGAATTCAGTCCGGCGCTGATGCGCGCAAATATCGAAAAATTCTTCGGAAATTGGCAAGGAAAAACGAGCCCATCGCCGGTCATGGCTCCGCCCGTTCCGGTGAAAGGCAAAAAGCTATTGTTGGTTGACAAACCGGACTCGACGCAGACCTTTTTTGTGTTTGGGAATATCGGAACCGCCGAAACCGACCCGGATCGGGTAGCCATTCGCGTAGTGAACACTATTTTTGGCGGGCGATTTACTTCGGAATTGAACGAAGCGTTGCGTGTCGAGTCGGGCCTTACCTACGGAGCGCAATCGTTTTTTGATTCCAGGAAGCAGCCGGGCGCCTTTGCCATTTACAGCTTTACAAAAAATGAAACGACGGCCCAAGCCATCGATCTCGCTCTGCAGGTGCTTGCGAAGTTGCATAAGGACGGAGTGACGCAGGAGCAACTAGCTTCCGCGAAGGCGTATCTCAAGGGCCAGTTCCCTCCCTCCATCGAAACTTCGGGCCAGCTCGCGGAGCGCATCGCCCGCAACGAGTTCTATGGCCTGGGCGACGATGAAATTAATCAGATGGAAGCCCGGATTGACGCGGTTACTCCCGCCATGGCCAAAGAAGTGATCGAAAAACATTTTCCGGAAGACAATCTGGCTTTCATGTTGATTGGAAAAGCTTCGGAAATTGGGCCGCAAGTGCAAAAATATGCGACGCAGCACGATGCGCGAAAGATCAGCGACCCGGGTTTTTGGCCCGGCGCTAAGTGAGGCGGCCTTCAGTTCTGAATTTTAGGTGTTAAGTAAGGATCTGCTCGGGCGCTGGCGTTTGTGCGCGGCATAGTTTTGATTACTCGGGGCAATCGAAAGTGAACGAACGGATTTGGTCGATTTCAGCTCAGGAGGCGTGATGCGGCTTCGATTCGTATTGTGGGTGGCTGTTTTGGCGCTGTTCTCGGGAAGTGCTTATGCGGCAGAAGATGCGCCGCTGCTGGCGACGGAACCAACGATCAACGCGACTGAGATCGTTTTTGTTTACGGAGGTTATCTGTGGAGCGTGCCGCGCGACGGCGGTGAAGCGCGGCAATTGACAACCGGCGGACATGAGTCTGCCCCGTTTTTTTCTCCGGACGGAAAGGAGATCGCCTTTGCAGGAGAATACGACGGAAACCGCGACGTGTACGTGATCGCCGCGCAAGGTGGAGAACCGAAGCGGCTCACCTGGCATCCGTCGCAAGACGTTCCAGTCGGATGGACCCGCGATGGCCAGCGTATTCTTTTTGTGTCCACGCGCGATGCTTATGCGGACACCACTCGCTTGTACACCGTGCCCGCGGAAGGCGGAGTCGTGGAAGCGTTGCCGATGTGGCGCGCGAGGGAGGGGTCGTATTCTCAGGACGGCTCGGAATTGGCGTACGTGCCGAACATTCAATGGCAGGTGGCCTGGAAACGTTATCGTGGCGGACAGACTACTCCCGTTTACATCGTGCGGCTTCGTGACCTCGATCTGCAAAAAGTGCCGCGCGAAAATTCGAATGATTCGCAGCCGGTCTGGGTGGGAGACACGGTGTATTTTCTTTCGGACCGCAACGGCCCGGTCACCATTTTTGCCTACGATACAAAAACGAAACAGGTGAAGCAGGTTCTGGAAAACAAGGGTTTGGATCTGAAGAGTCTTTCTGCCGGACCCGATGCACTGGTGTACGAACAGTTTGGCGGAATTCGTGTGTATGACCTGAAGTCGGGGCAGGCACGGCACGTGGAAATTCACGTTGCGGGCGATTTGCCGGCTACGCGCGGACATTGGGAAAAGGTAGCCGACAAAATTGAGAACTCAGGCATTTCGCCTACGGGTGCCCGAGCGGTGTTCGAGGCGCGTGGCGAAATTTTGACCGTGCCGGGAGAAAAAGGCGATATCCGAAACTTGACGCGAACTGCAGGCGTCGCAGAGCGCGATCCGGCATGGTCACCGGACGGGAAGTGGATCGCCTTTTTCTCTGACGAGTCTGGAGAATATGCATTACATCTGGTGAACCAGTCCGGATTGGGCGAGGTGAAGAAAATCTCGTTAGGCAATCCGCCGTCATATTTTTACGGTCCCAACTGGTCGCCGGACAGCAAGAAAATTGCGTTTACGGACAAGCGGCTGAATTTGTGGTATCTGGAAATCGACAAAGATGGTTCGATGAAAAAAGTCGACAGCGATTTGTTCGAAGACCCAACATACGCTCTCGATCCGGCCTGGTCGCCGGATAGCAAATGGCTGACGTATTCACGGTTTTTGCCCAGCCATTTCCGGGCAGCGTTTGTGTATTCGCTGGAATCCGGGAAAATTTCACAGGTTACCGATGGACTGAGCGACGTGCGCTTCCCGGTGTTCGACAAAAACGGGAAATATATTTACTTCGGAGCCAGCACTGATTTCGGCCTTTCTGCAGGCTGGTTGGATCTGACCAGCTATCAGCATCCGGTATCGCGAAATATCTATGCCGTGGTGTTGAAGAAAGGCGAACCGTCGCCGGTCGAGCCAGAAAGCGACGACGAAAAAATCGCGCCTGCGAAGTCCGAGGAAAAATCCAAGGACGAGAAGAAGGATTCTGCCAAGGGCAAAGACAGCAATAAGAAAGACGAAAAGAAAGACGAAAAGAAAGAAGAAAAAAAAGACGAACCGGTGGTGGTGACAATTGATCTGGACGGAATCGGCCAGCGCATCGTCTCTCTCCCCATCAAATCAGCAAACTATGTTGGACTGTCGCCCGGCAAACCTGGCGTGCTTTATCTGACCGAAGCGCCGGTAATCGCGCCGCCGGGTCCTCCACAGCTGACTGTAAGCAAGTTTGATTTGGCCACGCGTAAGACGGAATCGTTCCTCGCGGGGGTTAGCGGCTACACAATTTCCGCGAACGGGGAAAAAGTCTTGTATCGTCAAGGACCAAGCGCATGGTTTATTGCGCCGACTGCGGCGGCGCCGAAACCGGGAGAAGGTGCGTTGAAGCTCGACGAGTTCGAGGTGTATGTCGACCCGCGCGTCGAATGGAACCAGATGTATCACGAAGTATGGCGCATTCAGCGGGACTTCTTTTATGATCCGCATTTTCACGGATTGAACTTGGCGGAAGCGGAGAAGAAATATCTGCCATTCGTGAAAGCCGCCGGTGGCCGTGGCGACATCAACCATCTATTTGACGAAATGCTTGGCGAACTGACCGTGGGTCACATGTTCATCGCCGGCGGGGACATGCCGAAAGCCACCGAAGTGAAAGGCGGATTGCTGGGCGCGGACTATAGAGTTGAAAACGGCCGCTACCGGTTCGCGAGAATTTATAATGGCGAAAACTGGAACCCGGAGTTGCGCGCTCCGTTGACACAGCCGGGCGTGGACGTGAAAGTTGGCGACTACCTCATCGAAGCGAACGGCGTTGATGTGCGTCCGCCTGGCGAAGTCTACAAATATTTTGAAAACACCGCGGGCAAACAAATCAAAATAAAAGTGAGTTCGAACGCGGACGGAAAAGACGCGCGCGAAGTGACGGTGGTTCCCGTGGCGGACGAATTTCCGCTGCGCAACCGCGCGTGGGAAGAAGACAACCGCCGCAAAGTGGATGAACTGAGCGGCGGCAAACTTGCCTACGTGCATGTGCCGGACACTTCCACTGGCGGCTTTCTGAATTTTAACCGCTTCTATTTTGCGCAGATTGGCAAACAGGGCGCCGTGATCGACGAGCGTTATAACCACGGCGGCTCGATCGCCGATTACATTATTGATTTGTTGGAGCGGCCGCTCCGCAATTGCGACCTTTCGAGAGAGGGCGAAAAGGCCTGCTCTCCGCTCGCGCAAATTTACGGACCGAAGACCATGGTCATCAACGAAATGTCCGGATCAGGCGGCGACGCGCTGCCTTGGATGTTCAAGCAGGATAAAATTGGTCCGCTGGTCGGTACGCGTACCTGGGGCGGTCTGGTCGGAATTTACAACTATCCACCGCTGCTCGATGGAGGACGCGTAACTTCGCCGCGTATCGCAATCTACGGTTTGCACGGTGATTGGGAAGTGGAAAATCGCGGAATCGCTCCTGACATTGAAGTGGAAAACGATCCCGCTTCCGTGGCGGCCGGACACGATCCTCAGTTGGAGCGCGCCGTTCAGGTCACGCTGGAAGAATTGAAGAAACATCCAGTGGTGCTGCCGGATCATCCGCCGTTTCCGAATTATCACAATCGCCAGTAGCCCGTCGGCGCTCCGCGCCCGCGATCCCGGGAAAATGGAACCAAGATGCCGGAGCTTCCTGAAGTCGAGACAGTTGTGCGCGGGCTGCAACTGTCGATTGCGGGACGGCGAATCCTCTCGGTCACCTTGCGCAAGACCGATTTCATGGATGATCCCGGCCTGATCGAGAGGGAATTGCCAGGAAGAAAAATTGCGCGAGTCGAGCGATACGGGAAGTTCATGTTGCTTCAGCTGGAAAGCCAGCCATTAGGCGACGACGTGGAGTCGCAGCCAGCGTCGAACGAGGAACATACCCGTTCGCAAGCGCTGTTGGTTCATTTGGGAATGACCGGAAATCTTTCGCCGCATTTTGCCGGCCAGCCGCTGGCCAAGCATACCCATGTGACATTTGTGTTGGATGATGGCCGTGAATTGCGCTACACGGATCCGCGCCGATTTGGGCGAATGGCCTACCTATCGGGCGACACGCTGGCCACGGAGCTGCAAAGATTTGGCGCTGATCCGCTCCTGGTGACTGAAGAAGAATTCGCGGAGCGCATTCGCGAAAGCCGAGCCAGGATCAAGGCGCTGCTGCTGGATCAAAGCGTGTTGCGCGGAGTGGGCAACATTTACGCGGATGAAAGTCTGTGGAAGGCGGGAATCCATCCGGCGAAATCAGGCGCTCGGCTCACTTCCAGGGAAATACGCACGCTGCGAAAAGAACTGCAAAAAATCCTGCGTCGCGCGATTCAGATGCGCGGTTCAACGATTGCCGATTTTGTGGACGCCGAAGGCCTCGCCGGAGATTATCAGCAGCGGCATCGAGTGTATGGGCGCGAAGGCGAAAAGTGTTTTCGCTGCGGAGCCAGAATCCGGCGAATTGTTGTCGCTGGTCGCAGCAGCCATTTCTGTCCTTGGTGCCAGCGCGCGCCGCGCCGGACACTTCGCATAAAAAAGAACACGAAACGTAAGGGGCTGCCCCGAACGTCGAAGAGGTAGCCGGTCATTTTCCAGCTTTAGAAGGTGAGGAGAAATGCGTTTTCAACGAGTGGCGGTGTTGTTGTGTGTTGTGGTGTTAGCAGGAGTCGCGGCGCGAAAGGGCTTCGCAAGAACAGCGGATGACGACGCTTCGGAGAATACGGCTGCTGACGCGCAAATTCTCAGCGAGATCCGCGACCACAGCGAAGTGATGCAGAATCTCGAATATTTGTCCGACAGCATCGGGCCGCGCCTGACCGGCTCTTCACAATTGAAACAGGCTAACGACTGGACCGCCGACCAGATGAAGAAGTACGGCTTGGTGAATGTGCACCTGGAACCCTGGACCATCGCGCATTCTTGGACCCGGGGCGCCGCCAATGCGCGAATCACATCTCCAACCGAGCATCCGCTAACGATTGCCGCGGCAGGATGGTCGCCAAGCACGCCAGGAGTGGTCCGCGGGCCTGTAGTGTACTTCGACGCAAAAACCAAAGACGATTTCGCAAAATTTCGTGGAAAACTGAAAGGCGCGGTGGTGATTTACCAGGAGCCGGCCAGCCTGTCGCCGCCTAACCCGGAAGATCTGAACCGCGAATATGTGCGCGCCATGCAAGCCCCGCCTCCGGTCAAGGGACAGCCCGCGCCGCCATCCCCGTTCGCGGCCTTGATCGAAATGGCTCGGGCCCGTAACGATTTTTTCAAGCAGGAAGGAGTCGCGGCGGTCCTGCGTGATTCGGGAAAGCCCCACGCCTTGCTGAATATGACCGGAATCGGCGGAGAAAAATTTGATATCGGCGCGATTCCGTCAGCGTTTATCACCGGCGAAGGTTACCGGCTGATTTGGAGAATGTTGAAGCGCGGTCCTGTAAATATGGAAATTTCCATGACCAACTCCTTCAGCGATAAGCCGGTGGAGGTTTACAACACCGTGGGAGAAATTCGCGGCAGTGAGAAGCCAGATGAAGTGGTGATTTTGGGCGCGCATCTGGACTCCTGGGATTTGGGCACCGGATCGACCGACAACGGAACTGGATCCATGGCGGTCCTGGAAGCCGCGAGAACCCTGGCGAAATTGAATTTGAAACCGAAGCGCACCATTCGATTCGTGCTGTTCACGGGCGAAGAAGAAGGTTTGGTGGGTTCGAAACGGTACGTCGAAGCGCACAAGAACGATCTGGAAAAAATTTCCGCTGTCCTGGTTCACGATACCGGCACTGGCCGCGTATTGACGCTCGGCCTTCACGACAATTATCAAGACCGCGAAATTGTGGATCAGGTGCTTGCCCCTCTGCACGAATTGAAATTGCTTGAACCCAGCCTGGCGCGCACTTTTGGCACCGATCACGCTTCGTTTGACGATGTCGGCGTACCGGGTTTCTGGTGCATCCAGAACATGGCAGAATATGCAAAGACCCATCACAGCCAGTCCGACACTTTCGACAAAGTGTGGAAAGATGATTTGAACCAGGGCGCGGAAGTGCTGGCAGCGTGGGCGTACAATACCGCGCAATTGCCGGCCATGTTGCCGCGCCGGCCGCTGCCTTATCAACCGGCCGAGTCTGTGGCGAAAACGGAAGCCACGCGGCCCGATCCGGTTGCGGAAATGGATGCAAAAATAATCGCGCAAGTAAAAACGGATCAGAGCCAGTTACAGGCGGACCTCTCTTACCTGGCGGATCGCATCGGTCCACGGCTGACTGGATCGCAGAAACTTGACGAGGCCAGTCACTGGACCATGGAGCAATTCAAAGCGCTTGGACTGGAAAATGCCCATCTGGAGCCGTGGACGATAGCGAACAGTTGGACTCGCGGGCCAGCCACAGGAAAAGTAATCGCGCCAACCGAACAGGCTTTGACTCTTGCCGCCGCCGGATGGTCGCCCAGCACCAACGGTGCCGTGCGCGGAGCGGTCGTGGGTGTCGGGGTGCAAAAACTCGACGACTTGCAGAAATACAAAGGCAAATTGAAAGGCGCAATTGTCCTGCTGGATCGTCCAGGAGAAACGGAAGGGCCTTCAAACCCGATGCTGACTCCCTTTGACGAAAGCAATCTTCCGCTCGATCATCCCAAAAACATGGCCTTGCTGGATTTTCGCGCGCGTTTCCGAATGTTGTCGGACGAAGCGAAATTCCTGAAAGAGGAAGGCGCGGCAGCGGTGCTGCTGGTTTCTGAAAAGTGGTATGGCTTGCTGAATATGGGCACGGGATTTTCTCGCGAATATCAACCAGGCGCCCTTCCGACTGCCTACATGACCCGCGAAAACGCCACTCTGTTGTGGAGGCTGCTGGACACCGGACCGGTGGAGGCGGAAATTAATATTGAAGGAAGCTTCAGCGGAAAACCGGTAACCGTCTACAACACTGTGGCGGAAATCAAAGGAAGCGAAAAGCCGGATGAGGTAGTGATCATCGGTGGGCATCTTGATTCGTGGGATCTCGGTACGGGCGCGACCGATAACGGAACCGGTTCGATGGCAGTGCTTGCGGCTGCTCGAGCGCTGGTAAAATCTGGCGTAAAGCCGGCACGCACCATTCGCTTTGTGCTGTTCACAGGCGAAGAACAAGGCCTGAATGGTTCGAAGGCGTATGTAGCGACGCACAAAGGCGACTTGAATAAAATTTCGGGTGTCTTGGTGCATGACACTGGCGCCGGCAAGGTTTTGACCATCGGACTGATGCACAACTACGCGGCGCGCGAAACCATGGACCGGTTGCTATATCCGCTGGCAAAAGATAAAAACATTGGCCTTGCCGAACCGAGTCTGCGCTCGGAAGGCGGCAGCGACCACGTTCCTTTTGATGCCGAGGGCGTGCCGGCTTTCTGGTGCATTCAGGAAGTCGCGAACTACGAAAAAGATCATCACTCACAGGCGGATACGCTGGACCGCGTGCGATGGGATGATCTGGCGGAAGGCGCGCAGGTTCTCGCGGTTTACGCCTACAACGTAGCGCAGTTGCCGGAAATGTTGCCCCGCAAGCCGGCTAAAGCCGAGCAACCGGCCGCTCATTAATTTTTTACCGAAGCGCTGTGAACGCCAGCCTGAGAACCAACCCCTTGGGTGCGTGTACTACAAGCGTTTGCTTGAAGTTCAGATTGAGATACTGAGGGACGCGCCGGCAGTCGCGACCCTCGGGATCAGAAATCAGGCAACCATTGACCAGAATCGAGGAACCATTGCGTACCGGTTCATACCTGCTCGGTCCAGCGGTATGACTTCATGAGAGCCGTGCTGCAGCGCGTGAGCCGCGCAAGAGTGACCGCGAAGGGAGAGATGGCCGGGGAAATCAACGCGGGCTTGGTGATTCTTCTGGGCATCGCGCGCGGCGATACCTCCGCGGTCGCCGTTGCGCTCGCGGAAAAGGCGGCGAATCTGCGCATTTTCGAAGATGAAAGCGAAAAGATGAACCGCTCCCTGCTGGACGTCCGCGGCAGTGTGCTGGTGGTTTCGCAGTTTACTCTTTATGGCGATGCACGCGGCGGACGGCGGCCGAGTTTTATTTCAGCCGCGCCTCCGGAGCTGGCAAAATCACTTTATGAAGAATTCTGCGAGGCGCTGCGAGGGCTCGGAGTCAATGTCGCAACCGGAATTTTTCAAGCCATGATGTCGGTGGAGTTGGTGAATGAAGGCCCAGTCACCATCCTTCTCGATTCCGACAAAACATTCTGAGCGCCGGCGAAACATGGGGATACACGCTAAGACAAACGTACGAGTACGGAAGGCGCGGCTCGCCGACGCTCGCGTGATCGCCGAGCTCAGCCGCCAGTTGGGTTACCCTACTCCAGAAAAGGAAATGGCGCAGCGGCTCGCGACGCTGCTTCGTATTCGCAGTGGCGTGATTCTGATTGCCGAGACTTCTTCTCGCGAAGTGATTGGATGGCTGCACGTCAGCGTGACCCCGCTCCTGGAGGTGGCGTTACGAGCGGAAGTCAACGGCCTGGTTGTGCATGAAAATCAGCGCAGCCTGGGAGCCGGAGCAAAGTTGCTGGAAGCGGCGGAACGCTGGGCTCGCTCGAGGGGCTGCAAGAGCATGTCGGTGCGCTCGAATGTGATTCGCGATAGAGCGCACGCATTCTATATTCGCAACGGTTACGAGCACTACAAGACGCAGAAAGCCTTTCGAAAACCTCTCTAAGTTCGGCCGTAGCTAACTTGGAATCACCCCGACAGTCGGAATTTGTCAAAACATATCGCCACACGATATAATTCATTTATGGCGAAACGGATTACCTCGGCGGAATTCCAGGCATTGGCGGAGCTGCGATACCGGTTGAGGCGTTTCCTGAAAGAAGGCGACGCGGCGGCGCGTGTTTCCGGACTCGAGCCCCAGCAGTATTTGATGTTGTTGGCGATTCGCGGACTCGCCCCGGAAGATCCTGCAAAAATCCAAACCCTTGCAGATCGCCTGGCGCTGAAACATCACAGCGCGGTTGAGTTGCTGGACCGGCTGGAGCAGCGCGGATTGGTGAAAAGAACGCGCAATCGCCAAGACCGCCGGCAGGTGCTGGTGTCCCTGCTCTCAAAAGGTGAAAGAGTGCTCGAAAAAGTGGCTCAGCAGCGAATCGGTGAATTGCGGGCAAACGGAAGACAATTGGTAATCGCCATTGAGGCATTGCTGCGGGATGGCCGCGCGCGCAATGGTAATAGATGATTGCCGGAGCGCTGCAATTGTCAACATGCGGTTCATCTATCGGAACGCGAATGTCATGGAGATTCGGCGAGTAACCTTCGGACCACTGCGAGAATTGTGAACAAAACAACAGAAGCAAAGAAAAGTGCAAATGACTTCAACGAGAGCGTAAAACGCGCGGAACAATTGGGCGATTTTACAACTTCTCTGCGGGTGCTGCCGATTTCAGCGCTGGCAATCCTCATTGGAGCGGTCTGCGCGGTGGTGGCTCTGGTATTGCTCCGGCTGATCGGCCTGTTCACCAATCTATTTTATTTTGGCCGCTGGAGCACGGCCATGGTTTCTCCTGTGGGAAACCACCTGGGCATCTACGCGGTCTTCGTGCCGATTATTGGCGCTCTGGTCATCGGAGTGATGGCCCGTTACGGCTCCGAAAGAATTCGCGGCCATGGCATTCCCGAAGCCATCGAAGCAATTTTGATTAACGGAAGCCGCGTCGAACCCAAGGTCGCCATTCTGAAACCGATATCCTCGGCGATTTCCATTGGATCGGGCGGGCCATTTGGGGCCGAAGGCCCGATTATCATGACCGGTGGCGCCTTCGGATCGCTGATCGCGCAGCTGTTTCATTTGACGAGCTCGGAACGAAAGACGTTGCTGGTTGCCGGCGCCGCTGGTGGAATGTCCGCCACATTCGCTTCGCCGGTCGCTGCCGTCTTGCTGGCGGTCGAGCTGTTGCTCTTCGAATGGAAGCCACGCAGCTTAATTCCGGTGGCTCTGGCAAGTGCCGTCGCCGCCGTCTTGCGCCGCTACCTCTTGGGATTTGGTCCGCTCTTCCCGGTCCCGGAGCATCCCTTATTTATCGGGCCTAAAGCTTTATTGGGTTGCGCGCTGGTCGGACTTCTTGCCGGAATTCTTTCCGCCTTGTTGACCCTTTCGGTTTACGCTGCGGAAGACGCGTTTCAAAAAATTCCAATTCACTGGATGTGGTGGCCGGCGATTGGCGGACTTGCCATCGGATTGGGCGGCTTGGTTTTTCCGCAGGCCTTGGGCGTCGGTTACGACACGATTGGGAATTTGTTGCAGGGCCATGTCACCACCGCGGTGATTCTCGGCGTGCTGCTGGTAAAGTGGTTTATCTGGGCGGTGTCGCTCGGTTCCGGAACGTCCGGCGGCGTGCTCGCCCCGCTGTTGATGATGGGCGGCGCGCTGGGTGGACTCGAGGCGATGTTCCTTCCGAATGAAGGACTGGGCTTCTGGCCGCTGGTCAGCATGGGCGCGATTCTTGGCGGTACCATGCGCTCGCCATTCACCAGTATTATTTTTGCCTTCGAGTTAACGCACGACGCGAATGTTTTTCTGCCGCTGTTGGTCGGCAGCGTGATTGCCCACGCTTTTACCGTACTCACTTTAAAGCGATCCATTCTGACCGAGAAAGTTTCGCGGCGCGGATTTCATCTCACCCGGGAATACGCCGTGGACCCGCTGGAACTTCTCTATGTCCGGGAAGTCATGCGTACTAAGATTGCGGCGCTGGCCGCGACCACGACGCTCCGAGATATTCTGCAGTCGCTGAAAACCAAGCACCGGCAAAGCCAGCGGTTGCTGCCGGTCGTGAATGCTGCGGGCATGCTCAGCGGAGTGATCACTCGCGGCGAAATTCGCGAACGCCTGGAAGTGGAAGGCGATGCTTTGCTTTCCAAACGGCTCGAGGAAATCATGTTGCCGCAAGTCGTGGAGGCCTACCCGGATGAACCTTTGCGCGCCACGGTTTATCGCATGGCGGAAAAAGGCGTGACCCGGATGCCCGTGGTTGAGCGCGAAACGCGGCAACTGCTGGGACTGATTTCACTGGACGATTTGCTGAAAGCGCGCACGCGCCATCTGGAAGAAGAGCGCCGCCGCGAACGAAGCATCCAAATCCAAAATTATCTCCCCTGGAGAGATCGCGGCGACGGCGACGCGGGTAGCGAAGGCAAACCACCCGCCGTCGTCACTTCCGTCGGCAGCTGATCGCACTCAAGTTTCATACCCGAAACAGAAAACAATGACAGTGCAAGAAAATATTCAATTGTCACAATCGCGCGACGCTGGTGAGCTCCACGGCTATTGGCGGCGTTTTATGGTTGACCGCGAAGACCAAGTGTTTCTGATCCTGACGCTGGTCATAGGCGCCCTGGTCGGCCTGGTGGTGGTTGCATTTATTTTGCTGACGGAGCGCTTCGGAGCGCGGCTGTACCCGGAGGGAGGAGCCGCATGGCGCCGGATTTTCATTCCCATCGGCAGCTCGCTCGGAATGGGATATTTGCTGTTCCGCTTTTTTCCCAATGCGCGCGGCAGCGGTGTGCCGCAAACGAAAGCCGCGTTGTACGCGCGCGAAGGCAGGATTTCCCCAAAAACAATTCTAGGAAAATTTTTCTGCACGTCGGCGACGCTGGCTAGCGGAATTCCGCTGGGCAGAGAGGGGCCAGCCACACAAGTCGGCGCGGGCATCGCTTCCGTGCTGGGGAGACAACTCGGGCTGAGCGCGGAAAAAGTGAAATCGCTAATCCCGGTGGGAGCGGCGGCGGCGATTGCCGCGGCATTTAACACTCCGCTGGCGGCGGTGCTGTTCGCGCTGGAAGAAGTTGTCGGCGATTTACATGCGCCGGTGCTCGGTTCGGTGGTGTTGGCGTCGGCGACATCCTGGGCCGTCCTTCGATTACTGTTAGGTAATCATCCTCTGTTCGAGGTTCCGCAATACCAGCTGGTGCATCCGGCGGAGTTTGCGATTTACGCCGTGCTGGGCGTGGCGGGCGGGTTGGTTTCCGCGGCGTTCACGCGATTGCTGCTGGGCTTGCGAAAAAAGTTTTTGGCGGCGCCGCGAAAAACTTTGTGGTTCCAGCCGGTGGCCGGGGGCTTGGTGGTCGGCTTGTTCGGGTGGTTCGTGCCGCAGTCGCTGGGGGTGGGATATAAACATGTTGGCGACGCGCTGAACGGCCACATGGTATGGAAGTTGATGGCGATCCTGCTGGCGCTGAAGCTGGTATCGGTGGCGGTCAGCTACGCTTCGGGAAATGCGGGCGGCATTTTCGGTCCGAGTTTGTTTCTGGGTGCGATGCTGGGGGGAGTGGTTGGCACCGCGGGGCACGCGCTGTTTCCCAATCACGTGGCGACTTCGGGTGCGTACGCGTTGGTGGGAATGGGAACGGCGTTTGCGGGAATTGTGCGCGCACCGATGACCAGCGTGGTGATGATTTTTGAAATTACGAGGGACTATGCGGTAATTGTGCCCTTGATGATCTCCAACCTGGTGAGTTTTTTTATCGCTTCACGATTCCAGAAAGAACCGATTTACGACGTCCTGGCGCATCAGGATGGCATCCATTTGCCGACCGCGGAATCGCGCGCGACGCAAGGCAAACGCCGGGTGATACAAGCGATGCGCGCGGCAAGCGAGACGCTGGACGCGGGGACCAAGCTGCGCGACGCGTCGGCGAAACTGCAGGCCAGCAGCTTGAGCACTTGGCCGGTGCTCTCTCACCAGGGAGTGATCGGCGTTCTTGCGCGGGAAACCATTGAGGCGGCAGTGAAGGATGGCGAAGTTGATAAAACGCTAAGCGACCTTCTGGCGGCGGGAGACGATTTTCCGCATGTTCATGCCGATCATTCGCTGCACGCCGCGCTGGAGCGGATGGGAGCAGCTCATGTGAATCTGCTGCCAGTGGTGAGTCGCGCGGACGTGCATCAGATGCTGGGTATAGTGACGCTGGGCGATGTGCTAGCGCTGTATCGGGTTCAGAAGCGGTAGCAGAGGCGAGTTCACAGTTTATGGGTAAGCCCGGATCGGCTGGGCTGGGCCTATCAGCCCTATTCGTTTCCGCCTTACTTTTGAGTTACTCCTCCCTCCACCCTTTTTCTGTAACTGCAGATTCTAAAGA
>DATDFA010000028.1:0-87001 GCA_036522855.1 Candidatus Acidiferrum sp.
CCTTAAGTAGTTCATTTGGCTTGAGATATTCCATGTCGAGGCTCCTGTGTGTTATGCACACACAGTGTAACACATATAGGATTGCTGTCAATCTTTTTCTTTGAGTTTGTCAAATACGACGATTGTCAAAGTGGAATTTACTTAAAATAAAGGACTTAGGCGTAATACACACGCAAGTCGGTGAATGCTGTTGACAGGCTGCTAGAGAGACGATAGTCTCGCGGCATGGCAAACACGCCAATTCGAACGTTTCGATGCGAGGACGAGTACTGGGATGCTCTGGGACGCATCGCTAAGGAGCAGGAGCGAACGCAATCCTGGCTCACGCGCAAAGCCGTGCAAGAGTTCATAGAGCGAGATCGAGCCGCCAAGCGCGCAGCGAAGCAAGCAGCGGACCAGGAAAAGCCGAGCAAGTAACGCATTTACCCGCCTGCCTGCCTGCAACAAATTGCCTCATGCAACAATCCGGAGCGCAGACGCGCGCAACACTTCGGCCGGAAAAATGGGAAGCGGTTGATCTCCTCTCGATCACGTTTGTACTTCGCTTTTAAAGAGACGATTTTTATTCAGTAAATTCTCGGTACCTTTTGGCTTTGAGTTTTGACCCGTGCGTAGCAGCCCCCTAAAGGTCACGTTTTTCCCAGGGGATGGTCGTGGGAGTTCAGGCACATCGCCTAGAAAGATGTACTCATTTTTCTGAGGCCGGAGGAGTGCCAGGGGGAGATCAAAATTTTAGGGTCCCTCAGCGAAGGTTCTGTAGGTTCCATGTACCCCGACGACTTTTTGTGAAACTGTTGAGATCAGAAGGGAGCGCCTTAAATGTCTAACGCAGACAACTTCAAGCGGTGGAAATCGGATTTAGATGCGAGATGCCCAAAGCGGGAGACAGTGCATCCTAAAGAACTTTTTCTCATGCAGTTAAAAGATGCCCTAATCGTGTGGTGGAATAAACTGGAAGCCAAGGCTATTCCCAAGACATTGACATGGGGAGAGACCTGTCTTGAGTTCGCTTTTGATGACGAGCCTGAATCAAAAGCTATCATGAAAAGTTTTGTGAATCACTATCCTGAATACGAGGGCGATCTCGAACTGTTTGTTATTAACGAGTGGGGATTTAAGTCTGATGTTATGCAGTCGGCCCGTCAGCATGAGTTCGTTCTTCGCGCGTGGGAACGTAAGAACGTAGAGAAGCTGAAACTGGATAAATGTGGACTCGGAGAGCAACATCCCAACGAACAGTGGCAGAAAGACAACGCTTACGCATGGAGGCGAATTCAGGAAGACGTGTTTGAAAATCTCCCGTATACGTTCGGCAGACTCGACATCGCGTATGAAACATTCTCTGCCGCAGGTTTATACGGTGGAATGAAGTTCGCAGCTGAACAGACTGAATAAGAAATAACAACATTTTAAGCGTAATCGCCGCCCTTGAGTTCTGGGGCGGTTTTCATTTGAGGACAACATGTCAGAAGAAATAAAGCCGACACAGTCGGAGGAAGTAGAGGTGTTTTCAAATAGCGAAGAGACCGGAGGGGCAGCAGCCCCGGCCACCGTTCTCGTGCAAGAGACTCCTGCCTCCCCGGAGCCAAAGCGAAAAGCTCGCAGTGGTACAGACCTATCACAGCTATCGCCCGATGAGTTGAAAAAGCACAAGAAGGCAATCAACGACAAGGCTCAAAGGAACCGCCGCAATAAAAAGAAAGAAGCCAGCACTGCATACAATTCGACAATCGAGATCAAACCTAAGGAAGCTCGTTTGATCCTTCAAGAGGAACGCAATATCCGGAACCCGCGCGTCCTAGACGTCTGCGTAGAGCTCGCCCAGGTCGCCAGTCGCAATCTCAAAATCCCGTTCAACGCAAGCCTCTTTAAGAAGGGGCTCCAAGGCACTCTTGCGGCAGCCAGGGGGGATGAGCCCCAGGCCTTCCCAGACGACATATGGCACGCTGGCGAGAGGGTCAGGGAGCACGAACTGTTCGCCGAGTTCGATTATGCATGCTCCTGGCGCATTCAGCCCGATGGCACACAGCTGTCGTTTGAAGATTGGAAGGCATATCGCCGCCGCTGCATCACAGACATCGTGTGGTTTGGCAACGCCGCGCTAGGCAAGGACTTTCAACCAGAGCCACACGGCCGCTGGGCTACGGAGTTGTTCCCGCAACTAGAGCCAGCTTTGTTGTCACTGCCAGAAAAGTTTGGACAGAAAGATATCGCCAACGCGTTTAGGGCGATCTCCGATATCCGCCAGCGTTGCTTAATCAGCGCGCGCAGTTCTTTCAAGTCGACTTTCTCAACCGTCTTCATGTTGCAAATGATGTTGTGCTTCGCGGGGTCCTTAAGGACTTTGGTATGTACGGCAACCCAGCCACTGGCAAAAGGATTCGCACGGGCTTTCAAGTCGATTCTAGAGGTTCGCGATCCAAACAATCCGAGCTTGATGAACCAGCTTTGGCCTGAGCACTGCGTGGCGCCAGATGAGATGAAAGAGAATCAGTATACGTCACCCTTTCGTCAGTTGGACGCACTCATCGAACCTACGCTTTTCATCACATCAGTAATTTCGGAGGGTCAGGCTGGTTCCCGCTACGACCTCGCTGTATTTGATGACTGTGCTGAAATTTCCAACAGCAACAATCCAGAGATGCGGGAGAAGACGCAAACCCGTATCGATATGCTCCGTGAATTAGGCGAGCCACACTCCCTTACAAACTACGTGGGCACGCCGATTAGTCAAGGGGCAGGGACCGATGAAGACCCTGGTGATTTGTACAGTGTGCTTCTTCGTCGCGAGGAAAAGAACCAGAAGGAAGGTGGCGATCCGAAGTTGTTGTACACGATTTGCCCCGCATGGACAGTTAAGCCTGGAGTCCGCAAGAAGGCTTGGGACCCGACGCTGACTGAAGATGAAGTCGATCTGCTATTCCCATCCCGCCTAACATACAAATACTTGATGGCGAAGCTGAAAGAAAATTTGGCAACAGATAAGAACGCCAAAATTTTCCGTCAGCAATCACTCGTTAGCTGGGTGCCGGATGAGGAAAGTGATCTGCTTTGCCAGTTTGACCACGACGAACTTTACGCTAGAGTTCGGCCTTCGTCTTTCTTCGCAAATCCGCTAGTCGCCCAAACAATTATTTCGCTCGACAGGAGTTGGTCGACAGCAAGGTACGCTGATTTTTCTTGCGCCAATGTCTGTCGCATCCAGTCTGTTGAAAATAAGCAAGCGATGGTTGTGCTCGACACGTTTATGGAGCGCGTAAGGGAAAGCGATCTTATCCGCGAATTGGTCAAGCTTATCGAGAAATGGAAGCCGACGATTCTTCTCGCGCAACAAGATAAGGGCTATCTCGACCTCCAAGATTCCTTACGCAAAGCATGCTTTAACCGCAACCTCCCGACACCCTGGCTCCGTTTTGTGCCGGTGAATACAGCCGAGCGCGCTAAGGTTCGCCGCGTGAAAGCGCTTGAGCTACCCATTAGCGACGGCCGTCTTTGGTTTTCTGCGGGTAACGCAGTATTGGAGGCTGGTCTATTACAGCTAGAAAAGTTCGACGGAATTACATCGAGCAACAGCCACCGAAAGGACGACTGGCCCGATTCCTGTGCGCTCGCCTGGGAACATTTCGGTCCAAAGCACAAAGACGAAGTTAAAACCGAAGATGTCGAAAAACGCAAACAGGAAGCCGCAGAGGAAGAAGCGCGCGAGGCAAGACGGCAGTTTCATTCAAGGATGTTTGGTGGCACGAACTACACGCCACCGAAACCTGTAGAGCAGCCACGAACACCACAGCCCGCAGTCCATAGACCTTTCCCAACGGGCGCAGGTAGTTTTGCCCAGTTACCAAGCAGCTTCCGTCGTATGCAGACACCAAAAAGATAAACAAAAGTTTCCCTCGTAGCTTTGGTCAGCCAACGAGGGAAGAGGAGACAGATAAGCCATAAGCCCAGGCCCTTCCCTGGCGGCAATCTGTCTCCAAAAAGTTTTCGCCGAACTTAGGCAACGAAAGTAAAAAAGTCCTCGGGGACTGAAAACACCGAAAGGAAAATTCATGAGTACAGAATTAGAAAAACGTTTAAATGCAGTTGAAACAACCCTCGAAGAAATTAAGAAACTCAAAGGGATTCCAGGCCCACGCGGTGCGGCAGGCCCAATCGATGCTGCCGTTAAAAACGCCGAAGAAAAAGTCCGCATTGGTGTTGAGGAACTACGAGGCATCGTTGCTAATGCACTCGATGAATTCTCGAAACGGTTGCGCGAGTCCGAAGAGCGCGTTCGAACTGACTTCCAGAACGCACAAAAGGAAACGCGAGATGTGATAGCGAAGTGTCGCGAGGAGCTGAGTGCGAATCAGGAGTTCGTTCGCGAAACCATAGCAGGCGAAGTCGATGGGCAAGTCCTAAGGACCCTACACGACTACCATTTGCTAAAAGATGGCGCACCTAGTGCGGACTATTTCCGTCACGAGTTCGAGCCAGCGAAAAAGAACTAACAAAAGTTTCAATTTGGAGGATCGATGCCATCGCTCGCCAGACGTGTTTGAAGTGCAGTAAATAACAGGATCGATCCCAGGCTGCACCTTGGCAAGGAAGGCTAAGACAGACTAGGTGCTAAAACGAGCACGCCACTGTTATAGAACAAATTTCTGTCGCGACAGAACATACTTCTATATCACCGCATGAACATTGATGATTTAGCGTTTTTCGGTTGACAGAAGCGTAAATTTAGTGTAGGATGATTTTCGCATCGAAGCCCAAAACGACGTAGGCGGGGCTGAGAATACGCCAAATCCAGCAATGGCATTCGCTTTAATCATGAGCGTCTTGGTAGCCACCTGGGTGCAATCGTTCAAACGGGGTCCGACACCGTCCAGCAGACGCTGAGAAACACCGCAACACCCTCAGGGCTGACTCCTTTAAGACGGTACAAGCCAAAGCAATCGCTTAGGAACACACCAAGGTCGGGCGCAATGCGCCTTCCAAATCTGGATGTGTTTCTATGTCATTTGTTCAAGAGATGGCTCGCTTGTTCGGCAAGGCGGCTGCGTAGATGTCTCGCAAACCAGCCGCCGTAGCAACACCAGCCCCATCATTAAAAACTAAAAATCACCCACGTGGTTTGCGTATTGAAGATGCCGCTGACTATTCAGGTCTCTCGCCGTTTTATATTGAAGAAAACATTCGCAATGGTACGTTGCCAGCAGTCGGCGGTCCTAACAGTGGCATTTGTGCAGCGTACGTAATTCTTAAGGAACATCTGGACGAGTATCTTGATGGACTCGCGGAACAAGCGATTGAACGTGCGAAAGATCGCAGGACGCAACAGAAGAAAGAAAGGGCGGCATAACCTGCTATGATGCCGAGTCATGCGTGCCACCCGTGGCCTGAAATCCGCAAAATTTAAACTCGTCAGGGCAGCGAAACACCTGCGCACCATCAAGCAACACAGTGCAGCTTATGCCAAAGCTAAGCCGCACAAAATTGTCAAAAAGTCGCGCCGCAAAAAGAAGCTGAATATCCCCAAGGCTCCGTCGCTGGAAATATCGCTTCTAGCTGGCGAGATGATCTACCAAATGCGGTCTGCCCTGGATCACCTTGTATTCGATCTCATTAGGAGAAATCCGAACGTTGCCACCATTGATCCCGAGTGGGAGGACAACTGTCAATTTCCAATGCGGGTCAGACTGCCCAAGCAGTCCAGGCCCCCGCTTAAAAAAGCTGAGTTCAGCCGTGATCTTCCGGGGATTGCCGATGCGCCGTTTGCATTCATCGAGAGTATTCAGCCGTACTATGGTGTGGGAGCCGTCAATAATGCCCTGCGATTTCTTCGACATCTCTCGAACATCGACAAGCACAGGCATTTGAACTTGCTTCGTCCCCGCATTAGGCAATACCAGAGCGTTAGATATCCGAGTGGGTTGAGCGGTAGTGGATACTCGACTCTGGACCGTGGCGCAGAAATTAATCCCGTTCCGGCGGAACGACCGCTCAGATCAGCCTATAGCGCCGAACCGGAGAAACCTCTGTATGTGAAGCGTCGATATGAAGCCCTTGTAGCTTTCAATGAAAAAAGGTATTTGGGGGAGGCGAAAGCCCTCTCGGTGGATTACCTGCTGGGGTTGATTCTTAAGCAGATTGAAACGACCATCTTCCCCGCATTCGAGAGATTCATCAAGAAATAAGAAATTAAATACTTAAACGACTAAAATAGCGGCGGCTATAACCGCCCCGCCTTGTCGATCTTTGACTGTTCGTCCTCACCGTTCGGCGCTACGTCATCAAGATAAAGCTGGGTGACTTCCAAGCTTGAGTGGCCGAGCCACGATTGAATCTTGCGGATGTTAATCCCGTTGTGAAGCCACCGCGTAGCGGCGGTCTTACGTAGGCGATGCAGATAGTGCTTTTCACATACCGGCCGCGTCTCGCAGGTAACGTCCACCAGTTTCCGCAAGTGGTATTTCCCGTCCATCATCTTCGTTTTGCACGCACCGCAGTTCAAACCAGCCCGCTTGGCAATCGCCTTGAATTTCCGAAGGAAGTGCCCCTCAGGTTTCCCACCTTCGGCTTGGAAAATCCAACGACCCTTCACCCGCGTTTTCCGCGCCTTCAACATTTCGCAAACTTCTGTAGTCAGCGGCACCACGCGAACTTCATGGTTCTTCGGGACGAAGTTCACATCATCCTTGCCCTCAACCTTGTATGTCTTACGCGCGAAGTCGATCTCATCCCAGGTTGCGTACATTACTTCCTGCTCGCGGCATCCCGTGGAAAGAAAGAACGCGTACCGTTCCCATTCTTCCTCGCTCATCGCTTCAAAAAGTTTTTTGATCTCGGCATCCGAATATGCGCGAGGTTTCTGTTTCACCGGCTTGGCAACGCTAACGAGTTTCGAAGCATACTCAACACCAGTTTCTTTCACGTGATCCTTTAATAGTGAAAAGATCACGCCCATTCGCGTGTGAACCGTTTTCTTCGCGAAACCATCAGACTCCAAGATTTCAAGATATTCATCCAGCGCGTCAGCGGTGGCTAGGTCGCCGACGAAGCGCACACCTTTCGGCAGGTGCGCCACGAGGTGATTTAGCGCGTTCGTGTATTGTTGAATAGTCTTCGGACGTTTGCGCTTGTTAAGCCGCAGGAACGCTTCCACCGCATCTTTGATTGTGGTCTTACCAGCGTTCAGCGTGTCTTTGAACTCGGAAACAGTAAGGCCCTTTGCGGCAGCCTCGGAGGCGAGCTTGACGCCGTCTGAGTTCTCATTGGCGGCTTCTACGGAAGGAAACGGCTTTGACCATCGGCGCACGCCAGTGGCGTCTGTGAAACGTACGTGAAAAGAAGCATCCTTCGGAGGACGGCCTTTCCCGACTTTTGCGTATTTCCAGCTTCCTTGCAGATTCTTGAATCGGGCGTAAACGGCTGCCATCGTTCCTCCCAAGGACGCTCGAACGTCCTAATTAAATATCAAAATATGGTAGCAGAACGGTAGCAAGGTGTCAATAGGTGTGTTTTAAGCGGGTTTTTTGGTATGGCGGAGAGGGTGGGATTCGAACCCACGGTAGGGATTAACCTACACACGCTTTCCAAGCGTGCGCCTTAAACCGCTCGGCCACCTCTCCGAAGTTGCCACAGAGCGCCACACGGCGATGCGGCAAGTTTTTCAGTTTAACAGAAACCCACCGGCAGCGCATTCGAGCTCGTTTCTTCAGGTTTCTAACGTCATTGCCTCCGCCATCGCTTGGGCGAACCGAAACCTCTCTGCTAAACTTTCCTCTGCCATTCCGGGATCGTCTAATCGGTAGGACATCGGCCTTTGAAGCCGAGTATCCTGGTTCGAGTCCAGGTCCCGGAACCACTTTGCTCTTCCGCTAAATTTCTCCCCGCTTCATTTCGCCCATCAAGTAATCGCACGAACGCACGCATAAAGTCATGATTGTTAGCGTAGGGTTCTGGCATGGATTCGAACTGAACCCCGAGGCATCCATCACAAATAAATTTTTCACGTCGTGCGTTTGCTGAAATTCGTTTAATACGGATTTCTTGGCATCGATACCCATTCTTGCCGTACCGGCCTCGTGCAATGCCCATCGTGGGGCGGACGGGTGCGCATAGGTCCGAATATTTTTTGCGCCAGCCGCTTCCAGCATCTCTCCCGCGGAGTCTCCCATATCTTTGATCATGGCCCGTTCGTTATCGCTGTCCTTCATATAAATTTTCAGTACAGGAATTCCATAAACATCTTTCACGCCAGGATCGATTTCTAGGCGATTCTCCCAGCGCGGCAGCACTTCTCCAAATCCGGTAAGATCGAAATTCACTCGCGGTTCCCGTATTGCCTTCTTGTATGCTTCGCCAAATCCGGGAGCTCTCCAATTGAACTCTACATTCGAACCACCTTCGTAGCCAAAACCGCGAATAAAATTCTTGGCGGGTGTTTGCCCTTTCAAATTGCGGAATCTCGCGACGTAAACCCCCACCGGTTTCGTTGGGCCGCCCATGGTTGGAAGTTCTCCGAAGGACGGCAATTCCCCGTTCCCGCCGCCGCTCCTAACGTGCGCTGTCAAATAATGGCCAAGCACTCCGCTCGAATTTGCCAGCCCGTTCGGATAATCGCGGGTTGCGGAATTTAACAGGATTCGTGTACTTTCCTGCGTCTGCGCGCACAGAATCACTACCTTGGCGTGAATGGCGCGCGTCTCTTTGGTATTTCGGTCCACGTAGAGCACCCCGCTTGCGCGGTTCGTCTTCTCGTCCATCAGAACCTTATGTGCCATCGCGTTCGAAATCAGAGTGCAATTCCCCGTTCGCAGCGCATCCGCTACCGTGGTGAACGCCGAATTGAAATACGAATGGGTCACGCAGCCGCGCTCACAAGGCCCGCAGTAATGGCACGGCCCACGGCCATTCTGCGGCCGCGTCAGGTTGGCGGAGCGCGCCAGTGTCACCGTTCGTCCAAATTTTTCTTTCAGGCGATTGCGGACTAATGTCTCCTGACAAGTCAATGGCATGGGTGGTTGAAAATGTCCGTCCGGCAGATGTTCCAAGCCTTCCGCCATTCCTGTGACGCCTACATATTTTTCCACCAGCTCGTAGTAGGGCTCCAGGTCTTTGTAACTCAGCGGCCAGTCCTCTCCGTAACCATCGTGTGAAGCCGCTTTCAAATCCCAATCGCTGAACCGCAAACTCACTCGACCCCAAACATTCGTCCTTCCGCCCGTCACACGCAGTCGTCCCATCCACAAAAACGGCTGATCCTTTGGAGTGGTGTACGGTTCTTCCAAGTCGTTCACAAACCAGTCGGCCGTGTACTCGTTACAAACTTCGAAAATCGACTGCACTGGCCGCGTCTTACGCATGATTTCCGAAGCGCGATTTCTGTATTTCAATTCGAATTCCGGCTTGTGTTCAGAAAAATTCCGATCGGACTGTGGCTTCCCGGCTTCCAGCAATGCGATTTTGAGCCCCGCCTCCGCGAGCCGCTTGCAGACCCAGCCACCGGAGGCACCTGAACCGATTACAACGGCGTCGTACTTCGGCTGACCGGCGCTTTTCATGTCTCGAATTCCTTTCTGTCCCCGCGGAATGGTAACATCACGCGCCGGAGGAGTCAGGGCTTCGATAATGTCCTCGACAAATGAAAACCGCGTGTTGCCTGTTGACGAACACGCTGTGCACCGCGTCTCGCGGCGTGAGCTGGCACAAACTCTTCTGTCTGCCTTGGCTGCGGGTTTTGTTTCGCCGCTCCGCTCTGCGATGCACCCGATTCATCGGCACCTTTTGAACCAAATCCTTCTTGATTCCGCCGACGAGGATCTTGCCGTTGAAAATGGCAAGCCTCTCTTTTTGTCCCAGGGGCGATTTGCCATGCTTGATGTACTCGCCGAAGCAATTGTTCCCGGCTCGCGTGAAGCGCAGTCCACCTTGTTCATTGATTTGCTGCTCAACGCGGACACTAATCATGCACAACAGGATTTTCTAGCCGCGTTAGACACTATGGAATCTGTTGCGCAGAAAAAATTCCATGCCGCGATTGTCGCGCTCACCGCGGCCGAACTGCATGATCTGCTCGTGGATGTTTCCGACACAACGTCTCCGAATTATCAGCATTTCAACAACCTCAAAGATTGGATCGCCGGGGCTTACTATTCCTCGGAAACTGGCATGCGCGAGCTCGGCTGGACGCCGGATCGAGTTTTCTCCACTTTTCCCGCCTGCTCGCATCCGGATACGCACGTCTGACCACGCTAGGAGACCCCTTGTGAACAATCCAGCAAATCGCCGCGACTTCCTGAAGACCGCAGCATTGGTGGGGGCCACGGCCATCCTGCCCAAACCGCTCTCGCACCCGTCTTCCAAGTCACTGCTAGTCTTTACAAAATCGTCCGGTTGGGAGCATGACGTCGTAAAACGCGCCGACGGCAAGCCAAGCATCGTCGAAAACGCGGTCACCGAATTGGGGAAAAAGCACGGCTTCGCGGTGGAATGTTCTAAAGACGGCAGGATCTTTGATTCGCCCGAATTTCACGCGTTCCAGGGAACACTGTTTTTCACGACCGGCGATCTCACGCAATCGGCGACCGACAAGAATCCACCCATGACGAGTCAGGGAAAACAAAGTTTTTTGGATGCTATTTCGAACGGGATGGGATTCGCGGGTGTTCACGCCGCCAGTGATACGTTTCACACACAACCGGATTCCGAAAACCGCGCGACCCGTTACGTCGCCTACGGCGAGAAAGCCGATCCTTACCTACGAATGCTCGGGGGCGAGTTCATCATTCACGGTGACAGCCCACGCTTGCAGACCACCAATCTGATCATCAATGATCCGAAATTCCCCGGCCTCGAAGGTCTAAGATCTCCCGTCGAGTTCAACGAAGAATGGTATTCCTTAAAAGATTTCGCACCCGATCTCCACGTGATTCTCACCATTGATACCGGCAAGCTCAAAGGCAATTGCTATCAGCGCCGTCCGTACCCAAGCACTTGGGCACGCATGCACAACAAGGGCCGCGTGTTCTACACCGCGATGGGCGACCGGCCGGAAAATTGGCAAAATCCGTTTTTCCTGAATTTGCTTGCAGGTGGGATTCGCTGGTCGCTCGGCGAAATCAACGCCGACATTTCTACGAATCTTCTGGCCGTCACTCCGGGTTATGCGGACATCCCTCCGCAGGAACCTAACAAGAAGAAATAGAGGCAAAACAACTACCGGCAACAAAGCGCCGCGCCGCCCGTTACGCCGGAATTTTCTCCATAGTGCGTGGCCAGAAGCGGAATCTCCGCATATCTCGCATTGACGCACCAATTCTTCATCCGCGCCTGAATTTCGTCAAAGTGCGGCCGCAACATCTCCGCCACGCCTCCACCCAAAATCATCACCTCGGGTTCTAGCAAGTCCACGATATTGCCCAGCCAGATCGCGAGATATTCAATGGTCTCTGACAAAATCTCCTGCGCCAGCGGATCTCCGGCGCTCGCAGCGCGCCTAACCGTTTCGCTTCGAATAAGCGCAACGTCGCCACCCGCTAGTACTATCAACTGTGCGCCACGGACCGAATCCGCCGCGGCCGCTTCGCGCGCTCTTCGCGCAATCGCCGTGCCGGAAGCCAGCGCCTCGATGCATCCCTTCTTCCCGCAGTTGCAGCGCGTTCCGCGAAAATCAATGCTTACGTGGCCCCCTTCGGCGGCGGAACCTGTCCGCCCATGAAAAATTTTGCCGTCCAAAATGATGCCCGTACCGATTCCGGTCCCAATGCAGGTATAAAAAACATTCCCGTAACCTTTACCCGCGCCCCACAAACTTTCCGCCAGAGCCGCTGCGTTCGCATCGTTATCCACTTTCGCTTGAACGCCATACCGGCGCTCGATCTGTGCCGCTAAAGGAAAATCGCGCCAACATGGCACATTCGGCGGATTCAATACCACGCCTGTGCGCGGATTGAGCGGGCCCGGTGCGCAAATTCCGATCGAAAATGAAGCGGGCTTGCCCATGTTCTTCCGCCGTAACAATTCGTCTAGTGCGGACGTCACCGCCGCAAAACCCTCTTCCGCCGTCCCACGCGGATTCATCGGCAAGCGCAAATGCTCTCCGATCTCTCCGCGTTCGCTCACGAAACCAGCCGCAACCTTGGTCCCGCCTACGTCCACACCAATCATCCAGCGGGTATCTTCGCGCGCTTCATTCATGAACCGCTCTCCACGCAAAAGTTTTCAGCTACGCTGAAGCAGGAACCACTGGCCGCGACCCTCTAAATCCGTAATAGAGAATGAACCCGTAACAAAGCACTGGAAGAATAAACGCGTGATGAACCCCAACTCGATCCGCGATCGCTCCTTGTACGACCGGAATAATCGCGCCTCCCACGATTGCCATGATCATCAATCCCGAACCGTCACCAGTCAACGGCCCAAGCTTGGCCACGCCTAATGTAAAAATGCTCGGAAACATGATGGAGTTAAAGAAACCAACAAGAATGATGCTCCACATAGCTAAACCACCGGTGGTTAGCATGGATGTCACGACCAGCGCTACTGCACAGGTGCCGCAGATTCCTAATAAACTGCCCGTTGGAATGGCAAACCTTCCGCCTCGCTTAAGCGAAATCACTAGTACCACTGCCAGCACAGCCACGCTCAGGAGAAAGACAGGCCTCAATAATCGCAGCAGCCCGAGAAGACCTAGCAGGATCTGCACGCCTCCCGTTGCACGGCCGCCGACGAATCTGGCTGGAATCAAGAATCCGATAATGGAGAACGCGACCGCAATCAAAATGGACCGTATAATTTGCGAAGTTCTTAGTTCTTTCAATAATTCCGAGCCCACAAATCGACCAACCATGGCGCCGCCCCAATAACATCCGACGAGGCTTGCAGCCGCGATTTCTGTCATATTCCCAATATCCGGTTGGCTCAAATAATTGATCAGAAAGCTTCCGATCGAAACCTCAGCTCCCACATATACGAAGATTCCAACCATTCCAAGTACGAGGTGCGTATATTTCCAAATGCTCGGGCCCGGGCCCTGCAGCCCGTGTTTCTCGGCTTCCGGCATTGGCGGCAGCTTGAACATTCCAATCAGGACTGCGAACACAATGAGCGCAATCCCGATAACGGTGTACGGGAACTTCACGGACGAAGCTTCTTGAATTTTGTACGCTTGCAATGCATCCGCCGACATTTGCTGCATGGCCGTCGACGAACTCGCATTGGCATTTAAGATAAATAATCCCCCGAGGTACGGGCCGATGGTCGTGCCCAGTGAATTAAACGCTTGTGTCAAATTCAATCTGCTCGATGCTGTCTCCGGTGGTCCCAGCACGGACACGTAGGCATTCGCCGCTACTTGCAAGGCCGTAATTCCCGCCGCCAGCACCATCAACGCGCCGAGAAACAATGCAAACGACGGCGCGCTCGCCGCCGGAATGAATAGAAATGCGCCGACTCCCATGGTCACAAGTCCCGCCACCATCGTCTTCTTGTAACCAATGGTGTCGATCACCTTGGCTGACGGAATCGAAAAAATAAAATATGCCGAAAAAAAAGCGAACTGAATCAGCATCACTTTGGTGTAGTTCAAATCAAAAATGGATTTCAGATGCGGCACCAGAATGTCGTTCAACACCGTGACGAATCCCCAGAAGAAAAACAGCATTGTCACCATCGCCAGCGCCGCGCGGTACGTCTGTCCGCCGGAACTTCCACTCGCTGCCGGAGCACTTCCCGTCGCCACGTTCACCATAAGTTCAGCCTCTCCCTATCGCTTGTTTGCGAACGGAACCCTGCGTTAGCCTTGCCTACCCTAACTCAGTTTGGCTTTGTGTATCACGAGAAATTAAGGATATGTCGGTTTCCAGTAGAATACAGTCCTCGTGCCGGCCCGCGTGGAGGTCTTTAGCAGCGGCCAGAACAGGTGGAGAAGGATCGAAAGGAGCGACTCCATGCAACTGAACCGGATACAGTGTGACAGACGAACATTTCTGCAACTGTCCAGGTCGGGCGCCGCCGCTACGGCGGCTCCGCTAAGTCTGATCAGTGAACGGCCGTTCACACAAATGTTTTCGCAAGTTGCGCCCGCCGCCAGCAGCAGCGACAACCTGCTGGAACGCATGACTTGGTTGAACGAGCCCGCCTCCTCAAGGCGTTCCGGTGACCAGCTCTTGGTGCGCAGCCGCTCCAAAACCGATTTTTGGCGCAAGACCCTTTACGGCTACATCACTGACAATGGCCATTTCTTTGGTCTCGCGGCCAGCGGAGATTTCATGTTCCAGGCCCGTGAATGGCGAATACGGAGCGCTATACGATCAGGCCGGACTCATGGTTCGCTTGAATGCCGAGAACTGGATGAAATGCGGAACAGAATTCTTCGATGGCCGCCGCCACGCCAGTGTCGTTTTTACGCGTGACTTCTCCGATTGGTCAACGATGCCGACCTGTCGAACACGGCCCCCATCCGGTGGCGTGCCGTTCGCAAAAAAGATTCAATCGAAACTCTGTGTTCCTTGGACGGGAAGAATTTCACCTCCGTTCGCCAAGGTTATTTCCCGCCCGGAGTGCAAGTGGAAGCAGGTATCATGTTCGCCGCCCCGGAAGGCCCCGGCTTCAACGCCACCTTCGACAATCTCGGGCTAGAGCACGCCTAGCTCGCCCCGCTTGATCTGCCTCTCGACTGGCGGTTAATCCTTCACGGCGAGTACCAGAATTGCAAACTCACCTGTACATGCGCTGTCACCGGCTTCCCGCTTTTCTTTGCCGGCTGATACAGATATTGCTTCATCGCATCGGTCGCGTTGGGATATAGCTTCGCTGGCCCGGAAATAATCGTCACCGTTCGCACATGCCCTGTCGTGTCCACAATGGCATCCACCAACACGTTTCCCGCCACATAATTTCGGATCGCTTCGGGGGGCGCCAGCGTGTTCGAGCCCTTGATGAGCTTCGGAGCGACGTAATCCTCGGGAGCCGCCGTGAAACTTGTATCGGTTTCTGGCTTTGTGGATGGAGCCGCGACAGCGCTCGCGTTGCCCGCGGCTGCAACCTTCGGAGGGGTGCGTCCAAGTTCCACCGCTGCTTGCTCGGTGTGGCGTTCCATTTGCGCAGGCGGGTCCGGGCTTCGAAGGCTCCCAGCAGCCGTGTTTCGCGAATTCAAGACGCCCGTGGCAATTGGCTTCCTCGAAACAGCACCGCTGGAGGCACCAGCGGAGTCAAATGAACTTGCGGAACGATCGCTCTCATCCGCATTTGCCGGCATGGCCGAATTGACTGCATTTGTCGCGAACTTTTTTGTCGCCTCAGACACTTTGGCAACCTCGCTGGAAGCGCTCTGCACTGGTGAAGTCGAACCCGCCCTTTGCGTAGGAAGTGCAGCTGGTTGCGCCGGGGCTGCGTTGCTTGCGATTTTCTTCGCTGCGCCGCCGAATGCGCCAAAGTAGTAGATGACCCCCGCTCCCACGGTGAGCGCCAGCGCCGCGATCAGCAGCTTGTTAATGCCCTTTTGGCGTGCGATTTGTTTTGCTGATTTTTGCGGGTACGCGACCAGTCTCTTCGGCAAAAGCGATTCTTCTTGCTTCGCTTCCATTGCGAAGAGTTCTTCCAGCCGTTTTTCTTCTTCCTTTTTCGCAAGTTCAGTGCTGATGTTCGACGCGGCTTTTACGCCAGATTCCGCAACGCTTTCACCGCTCGTTTTTGGTGCCACCTTCAGCTCAGAGTTAACTCTGCCCTGCAGCTCTCCGACTTCGTGCTTCAGGCGTTCGACCTCCTGCAAGCTTGGCGGATTCGCGGACGGGGCTGGTTCGCTTTCCGCGTCATCGTCCCCCGCAACGGGCGCCGCGCCAGTAGCTGCACTTGCTGCGGCGTTCCTCTTCGGAAACTCGATTCCCCAAAAGCCCGGACAGTCCTCCGTGAACTCCAGGTCCACGTAACAATTCGTTGGCCGGAAGCTTCGCTTCCGCAATACCTGTGTCACCACTTCTTTGCCTGTAGCTTTATTGGAGAGGAAAAGCAACTGCCCATCGGCCACCGCCGCGGAAAGCCGAATTACCGCGCCGTGCTCGAATACGAGAACAGTCTGGGTCTGTTCCGTGAAGAGTTCGCGCTTCGCAGTCGTGTCGCCGGGGCGCGCACCAGTGGCAACCACGGTCGTTTCCAGCGCCACCGGCTCCTGGGAATCTCCTTGCTGCGGGCGCAACGCGCCTGCCGCAAGCAAGCCGGATCGCCGATTCACCGATGAAGCCAATTTGTCCCCGTTTGGAGGAAGGAATTCGGCAAGTACATATCGCCGTCTCGTGGTAACGCACACCACGCGAGCGGACGAAACGGTACTCGACGTATGGATGTTCGCAATTGGCCGAATCAGTAGCCATAGTACCGGCGTACTCCCAGTAAACATCGCGCAAAAACGGGGCGTTTATTTTCTACCGATCATGTCGCGGATGAAGTCCGCTTCTTCCTGGCGATAAGGGGTGCCATCTGTGCGAAAAATCTCATGGAACCAAACCGGCGGCTCCCGATCGGTGTATGGATGTTTCCAGGAATCCCACGGCAAATACGTTTGCGTTTTTCCTGCCACCAATCCCCAGTTGATGGCGGCGACGCGATATTTTTTGGCAATAGGAAGTGAACCTTGAAAAGTGCTGCCATTCCCGCGCGCCATGTATTCGGTGCACAGAATCGGCCGATGGTACGGTTGCAACCAGAGAATGCGTTTTTCAAATTCTTCCGGCTTATCGTAATTGTGGAAGGAAATCACGTCGGACATTTCGACCTGCATTTTTTCCACGGCGTCCAATTTATCCGGTGAGGACCAATCGCCTTTCCAAACACCGCTGGTGAGCGGTTGCCTAGGATGCGCTTCACGCGCCCAGAGAAAAACTTTTGGCAGAAGCGCACGGACCAGACCGACCTTATTCTTGGGTTCCAATTCAGAGTAGCTGCCCTCGTTGGTGTTGTCCGGTTCATTCCAAACGTCCCACGCAAGAACGCGAGGATCTTTTGCGAACGCGCCAACAACGCCTTTCACATAAGCTTCTAGGCGCGGATACTGAGAAGCATCTTCGAGAGCTGCGGCGCCGGGGCTCTGCACCCAGCCTGAATTGTGAATGCCTGGACGAGGTTCGTGCTGCTTGCCAAGATGAGGATTGGGATCCCAACACGAATCGAACAGAACGAACAAAGGTCTGATGTGATGTTTGCTGGCAATCTTCAGAAAAACTTCGATGCGCTTTTTGAATCCCTGTGCATCCTGCTGCCAGAGAAGATCGTGCAGAAACACTCGCATAGTGTTCAAGCCAAGCGATTCCGCCCAACCGAGTTCCAGGTCGATACGCTTCGGATCGAAAGTTTCGGCCTGCCACATTTCAAGTTCGTTGATGGCCGAAGCTGGATTGTAGTTACTGCCAACCAGCCAGGGCTGTTGGGCGAACCACGCGGCGGCACTTTTATCGCTCCAGCGCTCTGGCACAGTTCTTGCCGAGATCGCGATATTGCTCGATGCGAACAATAGCAAGCATACCGTCAAACTTTTTTGGAGCAGCTTCATGCCGCCTTTTCTCCGCCGGCGTGGTATTAGACAAACGATGCGCCGAACACATCCAGTTTCAATCCAGGTTACATAACGGCTGCCGTCAATGACCAAACGCCTGTATAATTGTCAATAACAAAGCTCACGCGGGAGTGGCGGAACTGGCAGACGCGCAAGACTTAGGATCTTGTGGCCTTAAAACCGTGGAGGTTCAAATCCTCTCTCCCGCACCAGACTCTTTTCAATCAAACACCAGCAAGCCGCGAAGTCGAAGTTTCCTTCGACCGTCCTTACAGAATCGCCCAAGTTTGGACTAGAATGCAGGCAAGTGCAGTATTTGGGTAGTGGAATCAGTTTGAATTTTAGAACACTTCTTGTCGCGATCACGCAATTCAAACTGACGCACTGCCAGTATCTGAGGAGCTTTGCATGGAGCGCACCGTTGCGTCACTCCTGAACCTGTACGATCCACAGAATCCGCTGGAGAAGGCTTCCACAATTCCTTCGCCGTGGTATTTCGATACGCGAATCGCGCGGCTGGAGGGCGAACGAGTGTTCGCGCATGCCTGGCAGGTTGCCGGACGCGTGGATCAGGTGCGCGAGAAGGGGCAATTCTTCACCGCGGAACTTGGTGATGAGCCGATTGTGGTGGCGCGCGGAGAAGACGGCGTGCTACGCGCGTTCTATAACGTGTGCAGGCATCACGCTGCCGCGGTGGTGACTGAAGTGCAAGGTTGCGCGAAACAATTCCGCTGCCCGTACCACGGATGGACTTATGGCAATGATGGCGCGCTAAAGGGGATGGTGGAATTTGAAGGCGTTTGCGATTTTGATCGCGCGAAGAACGGATTGGTTCCAGTGGCGGTGGATACCTGGGAAAATTTTGTTTTTGTGAATTTGGATGGCGCGGCCGGGCCACTGAAGGCCTTTCTGGGCACAGTGCCGGAGCTTGTGGCTCCGCTGCGATTGACTGAAAAAGTTAAATTCTTTGACCGGCGGGTTTATTCGCTGAACTGCAATTGGAAAGTGTACGTGGACAATTATCTGGATGGCGGATACCACGTGCCGCATGCGCACAAGGGATTGAGCAGCGTGATCGAATACACTAGCTACACGATTGAGAATTTTACAAGGGCATGCCTGCAGTCGAGCCCTCTTAGTTCAGACGGAAAATCGGAGAAGGGTGTCGCGGCCACGCGGCAGGGGCGAGCCTTTTATCTGTGGATGTATCCGAACTTCATGATCAATGCGTATGAGGGCGTGATGGACACCAACCTGGTGCTGCCGCTGGCGGTGGATAAATGCGCGGTGATTTTTGATTATTATTTCAGCGATGTGAGCAAGAAAGCGCAGAGACACAACGCGTCGAGCATCAAAGTGAGTGAGAAGGTGCAGGACGAGGACATGGCAATTTGCGATGCGGTGCAGCGCGGACTGGCTTCCCGGGCGTACTTTGCGGGAAGGCTGTCAGTGAGGCGCGAGGCGGGGGAGCATTTGTTTCACCGGCTGCTGCATGAGGATTTGACGCGGGAAATGCGGGGCGAGATTGCGGCCGGGGCGCGGGGATAGGTCGTCAGCCAAGCTGCGGCAGGCGGGTTCGGAGTAACAAAGTTGGCATTTTCAGGTTGACTAGTGAGAAGCGCGGATGGCGGATGCCGTGGCATGAGGAGCTACGCCGAAAAAAGCGGAGACGCCGCGGCGCAGCGGCTCAAGTCCGGGCAGGCACTCTTCGCAGGGCGTGCGGAGAAAATAGTATTCGTTGATGGGGCGGTCGTCCTGCAAAGCGGGAGTGCCAGGGGCGCGCGCAATGATTTCATCGACAGTCAATTCGTGAGAGAGCGGAACACGGAAGAGATATTCCGGCGTTAGTTCTGGAGTCCACTCGATCAAATCGGGAATGGAGGCACTGGGCATGCGGGCCACCAGTTCGGCAGGTGTGCGCACGGCAATTGGACTCATGCTGCAAAGAAATTGCAGACCCGAATCGCCGGGATAGCCGAAAGCGCGAACGTATGGGAACGATTCCTTAAGCCCGCGAGCGACTGCTGATTGCGTGTCGGGATCACCTTCGGGCAGCCACTGCTGAAAGATTCCTCCCTGGCGTAAGTGGTGCTTCACCAAAACATAGAATTCCTTTGAATAGAGAAGGCTGGAACCGGCAGCCGGAACCGGCGGCGGCGGGTCGACGATGATGGAGTCGAAGGACTGCGAGGTTCGCTCAAGGAATCGGCGGCCGTCGTCGACGATAACGCGGGCATCGGGGCGCTTGAGAACCTCAGACGCGTCCTGATGGAAGTAATAAAAAAGCTTAGGGACGCTGGGAATGAGATCGACCACCGTGGCGGGAACGCCCCAGCTGGTGGCCGAACGAAACGTTGTGCCCATGCCGAAGCAGATGACCAGTGTGCTTTGCGGAGGCTGGTCGTGCGACGCGAGCGTGAGGTGGGCCATGAGTTTGGTGATGGCGCGCAGGCCGGTCATGGGAATGCCATTGACGAGAAGCTGTTTCTGATTGCCGGAGCCCGTCGCGATAACGGTGGCGGCGCTGTCGCGGAGGACGACCCGGGACTGAAAAAGATTTTCGAAATCTTTTGCGGCAAAGAAGATGAACAGGGCCACGGCAACCGTGGCGTAGCAAGCCACGCGGCTTGGCGCGTTGAACTTTGCGCGGCTGACCGGCACAAATGCCATCAGCAGGAACGGCGCGACAAACAATAGCATGGAGACGCGTTCGCCGAACTCTGGCAAAAAGAAGAAGCCGGAGAGTAAAGGGCCGAGAATGCATCCGAAGACATTGACTGCGTAGGCGCGACCGGCGAGGGCTGGGCTTCCTTTGGACGAGCGATCAACCAGCATCGGAGTGAGAAAACCAAGCAGGCCGGAGACGGGCATGACACCGAGAAATACGCGGACAGCGGGATTCCATTGAAGGCGCATGTCCGAAGTGAGCAACGGCAATAAACCGAGAACGGAAAGCAGAACCCAGAGCACAGGGCTTTCGATTAGGTGCGAGCGGCTCCAAACCCGGTAGAGACGAGAGCCAACGAAAGTAGCGAAAAGATACGAGGCCAGGATCAGCGCGAACGAGTAGACCATGGGGCCAATGCTCGGCGTGAAGAGGCGGATCCAGACGACTTCCATGCCCATGGTGACGAGGCCGGTGAGGAAAAGAAGCAGGAGCGCGGACTTTTGCGGTGCTCCTGTGGGTTTGGCGGAGAGTGTGGAATCGGAAGCTAATGTTGCCGCAGTAAAACTCTTGGCCCGCAAGGAAAGCGCCGCCGCGGAAAGTGCGACGGTGAAGTTCAAAGCCATGCCAATGCGGAGTGCGCCGTGAAATCCGAAAGCTTCGATGAACAAGAGCGGGAGCAACGCGCCGGCGACTGCTCCGACCAGATTGGCAACGTAAAGAAAGCTGAAAGAGCGCTCTGATTCGCAGGCAAATTGCCTGCGAATGGCGAACATGGCCAGCGGAATCGTTGCGCCCATGCACGCGCACCAGGGGATCAACGTGAATGCCAGCCACGCGCCGGTGATCAAATAGAAAGAGCTGGAAGAGATTCCATTTTGACCGGAGATCGACTCGATGATGCGGTGGCCCCAGAGAAGTTGGACCGGGACGATTAGAGCGCTGGCACCTATCAGGAGTTCGCAAATTGCGTAGAGACGAAGCGGTGGGACGGAGGGATTCGATTCGAAGCGGCGAATCAGCGCGCCCGCAGCCCAGGAGCCGACGCCGAGTCCTGCCATGAACGTGGACAGCACGATCGAGATCAGCGGAGTGGTGACGCCGAACTGGGCCATGGCCAGGCGCAGCCAGACCAGCTCATAAAGAATGCCACAAAAGCCTGACACCAGAAAAAAGAGAAAAAAACAGACCACGCGAGCCGCCTTTGCCGGGGTTTCCGTTGAAAAATCGTCTTCGAAGGTCGGCTTAATTTTACTAAAGCCGCGATGGCGGCAATTCGTTTTGTGATTGGCGTGGTCGCAAAGACTTACTAGCGAAGTGTCCGCAAGCAGTCTGGGTTCTGAGTGACTCCCGCAAAGTTGAGATTGTAAGGGCCCGACGAAATCTTCAGATCGTGCGCGCGAAGCGCAGCAAACCAGAATTGACCGAGCCTAAATCGTAACTTATACTTGGATTTCGTCTTGCGGGGTAACTTATCGCCTGGCATACCTGATTTGCCCTGATTGAAGCAAACGTCCTGAACAAAACGGTGGAAAAGAGGAATGTGGCATGGCTGAAGCAACTTGCCGGCGTGAGTTGGAGCTGGAAATTCCGGCTGAAGATGTGACCAAGGCGACCGAGCGTGTGGCGAAAGAGCTGGCTCGAGTTGCGCGCGTACCTGGCTTTCGTCCTGGGAAGGCGCCTGTAGCGCTGATCAAGCGGCGGTTTGCGGACGACATTAAGGGAGAAGTGCTGCAGTCACTGGTGCCCGAGCGGGTGGAAAAAGCCGTGGCGGAGCAGAAGTTAAACCCGGTATCACAACCGCAGGTAGATAAGCTGGATTTTAATGAAGGGCAACCGCTGAAATTCCGCGCGGTCTTTGAGGTTTTGCCGGATTTCGAGTTGCGGACATACAAAGGTCTTGAGATCGAGATGCCGCCGATGGACGTAACGGATCAGGACGTCAATAAGGCTCTGGAAGAGACGCGAGAACGTGCGGCAGCATTTGCTCCTGTGGAAGGGCGCGCGGTGGAAAACGGCGATTTCGCGCAATTGAAACTGACAGGAACACCCGAAGGCGGCGGCGATCCAATCCAGGCGGACAGCGTGCTCTGTCATGTGGGCGCGGAAGAAACGATGGAAGCCTTCAATGCGAACTTACGCGGTGCAAACATCGGAGATCACAAGGAATTTGACGCGGAGTATCCGGCGGATTATCCGGATCAAAAACTGGCGGGAAAGAAATTTCATTACTCAGCGGACGTGACCGGCATCAAAACTAAGAAGCTGCCGGAATTGAACGATGATTTTGCCAAAGACGTAAGCGAAGCGGCCACGCTGGACGAGCTGAAGACCAAGATCCGCGAAAGCCTCGAGCACCAGAGAGACCACCGTCAGAAAGATCTGCAGCGCGAAAGAGTGATTGGCGAACTGGTGAAGCTGCACGACTTCCCCGTTCCGGAATCGCTCGTGGAATCGCAGATGGACGTGCGGCTGGAACGAATGGTGCGGTCGCTGGCGCAACAAGGTGTGGATCCGCGGGCGGTAAATGTGGACTGGTCCGCGCTGCGAGGACGCCAGCAAGAACGTGCAAAAGACGACGTGAAGGCGGAATTGATCATCGATCGCATCGCGTCCACCGAAAAAATCGACGTGACCGAGGAAGAAGTCGAACAGGAATTGCAACACTTGAGCAGCCATAGTGGCGAATCGGTAGAGGCAATCCGCGCTCGTTTGACAAAGCAGGGAGCGCTGGATAGGATGAAGGCTAAGCTGCGGAGCGATAAAACTCTCGATTGGCTCGCACGGAATGCCAATGTTCGTACCGCGGCTGCCGCAGCAGCCAGTTGAACGGTTAAAGGGCGCAAGCTGCGGCCTTACCAAGCCACTTCCAGAAACAGCGGAAAACTCGAGACAAATGAGAAACCAAGAAGAACCCGTATATCGCGGCACGACGCTTGTACCGATGGTGGTCGAGCAGACGAGCCGCGGCGAACGAGCTTACGACATCTACTCGCGGCTGTTGAAGGAACATATTATTTTTATCGGCACGCCGATTGACGACCACGTCGCAAACCTTGCCACCGCGCAAATGCTTTTTCTGCAAGCGGAAGACCCCGAAAGAGATATTCAGCTGTACATTAATTCACCCGGGGGATCGATCACTGCCGGTTTCGCAATTTACGACACCATGCAATTCGTCAAGCCCGACGTAGTGACGACCTGCGTGGGACAGGCAGCTTCCATTGCCGCGGTTTTGCTGGCGGGCGGTTCGCCGAAGAAGCGTTTTGCACTGCCGAACGCGCGAGTGCTGATTCACCAGCCATGGATGTCTGGTTTAGGGGGCCAGGCGACGGATATCGATCTGCACGCAAAAGAAATTTTGCGCATGCGGACGACCATCAATCAGATTTTAGCCAAGCACAGCGGGCAACCGGTCGAGCGCATCGAGAAAGACGTCGAGCGCGACTACATTATGAACCCGGAACAGGCCAAGGAGTACGGGGTGATTGACGAGATCATTTTTAAGCATAAGTAGCGGCGGGAAGCGGACGAGCACGAAAAAGAAAGTGCGTTCCTAAAGGTTAGTAGTGCGTGCGGATTTGTTTTTGGCCCGGGGGGCAAATTCGGCCTAGAATGAACTAGAAGCGCTCCACCGAAAGCGTGGTGAAGCGGAGGCTTCCACACCAGTGAAACAAAAGTACAATCCCGATGAGCCGCTACGCTGCTCCTTCTGCCATAAAACGCAGGAGCAGGTCGAAAAACTGATCAGCTCCCCTTCGGACTATCCACGCGCTTACATCTGCAATGAGTGCGTAAGCGTTTGCGAAACAATTTTGGAAGATGAGAAGCGCGAACAAGCTGCGGCCCCGGCAAAACGGCTTCCCCGCCCTCCCGAAATAAAACAGTTTCTCGACGGGTATGTGATTGGGCAGGACCGCTCGAAAAAGAAATTGGCGGTGGCGGTTTACAATCACTACAAACGGATTTTCTTGAACAAGCAGCCCGGCGATGTCGAGTTGAGCAAGTCTAACATTTTGCTGATTGGGCCGACTGGGACAGGCAAGACACTGCTGGCACAAACGCTTTCCCGTATGCTGGAAGTGCCATTTGCAATTGTGGATGCCACCACGCTGACGGAAGCAGGCTATGTGGGCGAAGACGTTGAAAATATCATTCTGAAGCTTTTGCAAGCCGCGGAAGGCGACGTACAGAAGGCGCAGCAAGGAATCATCTACATCGACGAGATCGACAAGATCGCAAAGAAGGATGAAAACCCGTCGATTACTCGCGACGTATCAGGCGAAGGCGTGCAGCAAGCGCTACTGAAGATCCTGGAGGGCACAATCGCCAATGTGCCGCCGCAAGGCGGCCGCAAGCATCCGCATCAGGAATTTACGCCCGTGGACACGACGAACATATTGTTCATCTGTGGTGGAGCGTTTGTCGGCTTGGAAAAAATTATCGAGAAACGCTCGGGAACCAGGGCGCTCGGCTTCCACACCGAGACTACGCCGTCTACGGCCCAGCGGCGCAACACGGAATTGCTGGAACAGGTTCAGCCCGGCGACCTGATCCGCTACGGATTAATTCCTGAATTTGTTGGACGATTGCCCGTGGCGGGCGTGATGAACGACTTGGATAAGTCCGCTTTGATGAAGATTCTGACCGAGCCGAAAAACGCGTTGCTTAAGCAATATCAGCGGCTTTTCGAATTCGAAAATGTGCGCCTCAAGTTCACCGAGGATGCGCTGGAAACAGTTGCAGAGTTGGCTCTTCAGCGCAAGGTTGGCGCACGAGGCTTGCGAATGATTCTAGAAGACCTCATGCTGGAACTGATGTACCACCTGCCGATGCAGCGAAAGGTGCGCGATTTCGTGGTGACCGCGGACATGGTGCGCGGACACGAAATTAACTGGAGCTTGCTCGAAAAGGCAGGATGATTTCTGCTCTGGTTCGGGACGCTTTGGATCAGTCAAGTTTTACCAGCTCATGCCGAGCTGGTTTCCGGGAGAGCCCAGGGGTCTAATGTTCAATCGCGAAAAACAAGAAATGAAGCGCGTGCCGATGATGCCGGTGCGGGATATGGTCATTTTCCCGCAGCAAATGACGCCATTCATCGTGGGACGCGAAGCCAGCGTTCGCGCGCTGGAAGAAGCGCTGGCAGGCGACAAGAAGATTTTCCTTTCCACGCAGCACGACGCCTCGGTCGATGATCCAAAGCCGGAAGAAATCTACGCCGTCGGAACGCTTGCCAATATCGTGCAGAGCGTGAAATTGCCTGACGGCAATATCAAGGTACTGGTCGAAGGCGTAGAACGAGCACGGGCGCTCTCCATCGCCGGAGAAGAGGGATTTTTCCGCGCCACGGTACGGCTATTGGGCGCGCGAGTCGAACCTTCGCCACAGGTCGAGCAACTGGTGCAGAAAGTCACCGGGCTTTATGAACAGTTCATCAAGCTTTCGCAGAGCTTGAATTATGACACCATGATCGCCGCGGCGAGGGTGGATGATCCCGCGAGGCTTTCCGATACCATCGCCGCGAATCTGCAATTGCCCGTGGACGAGAAACAGGACTTACTGGAGACAACCGATCCTCTGGAGCGGCTAACGCGTATTTGCGACATCCTGGAAATTGAGCTGGAAAAGTTGAACGTGGACCGAAACATCAATACCCGCGTCAAACGGCAGATGGAACGCGCGCAAAAAGAGTATTACCTCAACGAAAAACTCAAGGCTATTCAGAAGGAACTTGGGCGCGGCGAAAAAAGCGAACTCGACGAGCTGAAAAAGAAAATCGAGAGCGCCGGGATGTCTCCGGAGGTGCAAGAAAAGGCTCTCACCGAATTAAAGCGGCTGGAACTGATGCCGCCAATGTCCGCGGAATCGACGGTCAGCAGAAATTATCTGGACTGGCTGCTGGCGGTACCCTGGAAGAAACGCTCGAAGGAAATTCGCGACATCAAAGCCGCGGAAGAAATCCTGAACAAGGAACATTTTGGCCTGGAAAAGATCAAAGACCGCATACTGGAATTTCTCGCGGTCCGCCAACTGGTGAAAAATCCAAAAGGATCGATTTTGTGCTTTGTCGGGCCGCCCGGCGTGGGTAAAACTTCGCTGGCAATGTCCATAGGTCACGCGACTGGCCGCAAGTTTGTGCGCGTGTCGCTTGGTGGCGTTCGCGACGAAGCGGAAATTCGCGGCCATCGCAGAACCTACATCGGCGCGTTGCCGGGCCAGATCATCCAGATGATGAAGAAGGCCGGCACCGTCAATCCGATTTTCGTGCTGGATGAAGTGGACAAGATGTCCACCGACTTTAGAGGCGACCCTTCCGCCGCGTTGATGGAAGTGCTCGATCCAGAACTGAATCACGCGTTCACGGATCACTATCTGGACGTGGAATACGATTTGTCGAAAGTGATGTTCGTGTGCACTGCGAATGTGCTGCATACGATTCCGCAGCCGTTGCAGGATCGCATGGAAATTTTGCGGCTTGCGGGGTATACCGAACAGGAAAAGCTCGAAATCGCCAAGCGTTTTCTGGTGAAACGCGCACGCGAGGCCACCGGGCTCAGCGAAGAAAATCTGATCTTCCAGGACGATGGGCTGCTGCACATCATTCGGCACTACACCCACGAATCCGGTGTGCGTAGTCTGGAGCGGGAAATCCAGAACATCGGGCGTAAAGTGGCGCGCAAGGTAGTCACCGAAGGACCGGAAGCCGTTAAGATCGAAATCAACGCGGCAAACGTGGGCGAATACCTGGGCATTTTGAAGTACCGCGAATTCTGGCTGGAGAAACACAACGAAATTGGGCTGACCACGGGACTGGCGTGGACCGAGGTAGGCGGCTCCGTGCTGGTGACCGAAGCGGCGGTGATGGAAGGAAAAGGACGGCTGACGCCCACTGGGAAACTCGGCGAAGTGATGCAAGAATCGGCGCAAGCCGCGATGAGCTACGTGCGCTCGCGATCCGCGCAATTCGGCTTGCAGAAGGATTTCTACCGCAACCTCGATATCCATTTGCATGTGCCGGAAGGCGCTATACCAAAAGATGGCCCATCGGCGGGCATTACGATTTGCACTTCGATTGTCAGCGCCCTGACGCGGATCCCGGTTCGCTGCGATGTGGCGATGACCGGAGAAATCACCCTCCGGGGCAAAGTGCTGCCCATCGGCGGCATCAAAGAAAAATTGCTGGCTGCCCATCGAATGGGCTTGCGTACGATACTGGTTCCGAAGGACAATGAGAAGGACCTGCCGGACATCCCGCAGGAGATCCTCGCAAGCCTGACAGTGCACCCGGTTGAGACGATGGATGAAGTGCTGCAGATTGCTCTTGAGCGGCCGATTGTGCCCACGGAGCACGCCGACCTTGCGCCGGCGGTTGCCGAAAATTTTGTCGGTGGCGCTGAGAAAGACTCGAGTTTGACTAACTGACGTTTCCCGCATTGCCTGCGGTTCCCGCCACAGGTGCTTCACGGAATTCCAAGCGGGGCGCGAAAGTTGCCAATCACACGGTTTGCCCATTTTGGCGGATAGGGGTACGGAGTTTGTTTTCCAAACTCTGAGTTAACCTGCGGCGCCAAAGCGGTAATCCATCCCGAGAAAAAACTCTGTAACAGGAACTCTTCAACACTCAAACACTACGAAGTTAAGGACATATGCCTAAAGAAACTGCAGAAAGCAACAATCAAATCAGCATCAGCCTCGCGGAACTCAAAGAAAAAAACATCACCGACCTGGCCAAGATCGCCAAGGAACTCAACGTTCCTGGAGCCAGCGGCATGCGCAAGCAGGAGTTGATCTTCCAGATCCTGCGAGCGCAGACCGAAAAGAGCGGACTCATCTTCTCGGAAGGAGTCCTCGAATGCCTGCCGGACGGATTCGGTTTTCTCCGCGCGCCCGAGTACAACTATTTGCCCGGGCCAGACGACATTTACGTCTCGCCCTCGCAGATTCGCAAGTTCGATCTACGCACAGGGGATACCGTGTCGGGCCAAGTGCGCCCTCCGAAAGACGGCGAACGCTATTTCGCCTTGATCAAAGTGGAAGCCGTCAACTTTGAGGATCCCGAAGTCGCGCGCAACAAAATTTTCTTTGACAACCTGACGCCGCTGTATCCGCAGGGCCGGCTAAAGATGGAGACCAGCAAGGAAATCATGACCGGACGGGTGCTTGATTTGCTCAACCCCATCGGCAAGGGCCAGCGCGGGCTGATCAATGCGCCGCCGCGTACTGGCAAGACCATGATGCTGCAGGCCATCGCCAATTCCATCACCACCAATCATCCGGAAGTCGCGCTGATCGTGCTGCTGATTGACGAGCGCCCGGAAGAAGTCACCGACATGCAGCGGACCGTCAAGGGCGAGGTGATCAGTTCGACATTCGACGAAGCACCGCAACGCCATATTCAAGTTGCCGAAATGGTTTTGGAAAAGGCCAAGCGCCTGGTCGAGCACAAGCGCGACGTGGTGGTGCTGCTCGATTCGATTACACGCCTTGCGCGAGCTTACAACGCGGTTACCCCGCCCTCCGGCAAGGTTCTCTCAGGAGGTATTGACGCCAATGCATTGCAGCGGCCGCGGCGTTTCTTTGCCGCAGCCCGCAACGTGGAAGAAGGCGGATCGTTGACCATCATTGCTACCGCTCTGATTGACACTGGTAGCCGCATGGACGACGTGATTTTCGAAGAGTTCAAGGGCACCGGCAACATGGAAATTTATCTGGACCGCCGACTCGCGGATAAGCGCGTCTTTCCGGCGATTGATATTCAGCGCTCCGGGACGCGTAAGGACGAACTGCTTCTGCCGCCGGAAGAACTGAGCCGCGTGTGGGTGCTGCGCAAGGTTTTGAGCCCCCTATCCACCGTGGAAGCCATGGAACTCTTGCTCAGTCGTCTGACCAAGACAAAATCCAACGGCGAATTCCTCGCGTCGATGTCTACGCCGGCTTAAGCGTTTTTCAATGCGCGGGCTGGTGCGTGAGCCATGCTTTCACATGTGGCTCCAGCACGCTGAGAGGGACCGCGCCATTTTCAAGCACGGTGTCGTGAAATGTGCGGACGTTGAATTTGTCGCGCAGCTGCTTTTCCGCATCGCTGCGCAACTCGCGAATTTTAAGCTGGCCGATTTTGTAGGCCAGAGCCTGCCCCGGCCACACGATATAGCGATCCACTTCCACAGTGATGTCCTGATCCGTTTTTCCGGTATTATCCTTGAAAAATTGGATAGCTCGCTCGCGCGTCCAGCCCATGGTGTGCATACCCGTGTCGACGACCAGGCGCACGGCGCGCCACATTTCGTAGGAGAGCTGGCCGAATTTCGAATACGGATCTTTATATAAGCCAAGTTCTTCGCCAAGGCTTTCGCAGTACAGTGCCCAGCCTTCGACAAAGGCCGAATAACCTACGTGCTTGCGAAATTCCGGAACATTTTCGAGCTCTTGCGCCAGCGAGATCTGCAAGTGGTGCCCCGGAACGGATTCGTGTAGAGAGAGCGCTTCCATTTCCCATTTCGGCCGCGCGTGTAGATTGTAGGTGTTCACAAAATAATAGCCAGGTCGTCCGACGGCAGGCGCTCCTGGCTGGTAATACGCGGTCGTTTGCGACGGCGCCTTGAAATCTGGAATCGGCGTCACGCCATACGAGTTTCGCGGAAGTTTGCCGAAGTCGTGGGCCAGTTCCGGATCAATGGATTTCGCGATGATTTTGTACGCATTGATCAAATCCTGCGGCTGCTCGAAATAAAAACGCGGATCGTTGCGCAGAAACTCGGTGAAGTCATGAAAGCTGCCCTTGAATCCGGTGGACGCAATGACCTTATCCATCTCCGCGCGAATGCGTGTCACTTCAGCTAGACCGATTTCATGAATTTGTTGCGGCGTCAGGCTGGTGGTGGTTTGCCAGCGCACATGAAACGCGTAAGATGCTGACCCGTTGGGAAGCGACGTGACGGCTATGGATTCTCGGCAAGCCGGAAGATATGTGGATGTTACGTACTCGTGCAATTTCAGAAATGCCGGACGAACTGCGCTTGAGTAAATTTCCTTCGCGCGAGCCGCAAGAAGGTTGCGATCAGCCTGCGAAATACCCGACGGAAAGTCCGTGAACGGAGCCAGCAATGCGCTCTTTAGCGGCTCTTCCGGAACCAGGTCGGCGATTTGCTTGGGAACATCGCGCATGGTGATCTTCGGCGGAGAATAGCCGTGCCGCAGGCCTTCCTGCAGCAACGCAAGTTGTTCCTCCACATGCTTGGGCAACGCTTCCAAGCGCGCCAGAATGCTTTCGTAGTCCGCGTGCGATTGCCGGGGCATATCGGCAAGAATTGACGCCGCGCCCTGCTGCACACCACCCATTTGGGTAAGCGGCATCCACAGGCTCGCGGGAACGACGTTGCGGAACGGCATCGGATCGTCGCCATACTGCAAGCCCTGTTCCGCAGTTTCCAGAAGTTCGCGATAAAGGTCGTAATTCAATTGTTCGGACGCCGGCAAGGAATCGCGTGAAAATGTTTTGAGTTTTTGCAGGCTTGCCGCGAGATGGGCTTTGCGGGTTTCAATTCCCTGCCTCGAATCGTCCGCCCAACGGCGATTCTGGCCCGGATAACCGACCTCGGTAGCCAGTTCCGGATAAAGTTCCATCCAGCTTTTCCAGTCGGCGACAAGGTAAGCGCGGAATTCCTTCGCCTGGCCGGATTGCTCAGATGACTGGAGCCGGTCCTGCGCGAGCGCGAGCAGCGGAATAAACAACAAACTGGAGCCGAAGCAAAATCCGGCGATGGTTATGATGCGCATCAGACCGCCACCCCCGAATCTTTGTTGAGTTGAAGTTGACGTTCGCGAGCAAGCTGAACAATCAGGCGCGCGGTTTCTTTAACGTCCATCGCGGTGTTGTCCACAAGCACGGCGTCGGCTGCGCGAACGAGCGGAGATTCTTTGCGTTCGCTGTCGCGTTTGTCCCGCTCGCGGATTTCTTCAAGCGCCTTGCCGGCATCCACATGCTCGCCTTTTTCGATATGTTCCTTGGAACGGCGTTCGGCGCGCGCCTGCGGCGCCGCGTCCAAGAAGATTTTCAGTTCGGCGTTCGGAAAAACCACGCTTCCGATGTCGCGCCCTTCCATTACCACGCCTCCGTCGGCCCCGGCGCGCTGCTGTTGCGCCACCAGAATTCTGCGCACGCCGGGTACGGTCGCCACACGCGAAGCGGCTTGAGCCACCTCGTTGGTGCGAATCGATTGCGTGACATCCTCTCCATCCAGGAATACCTGATTGTGGATACTTGGATCCTGCAGGGTGGCAGGCACAGGACGAAGTTCAATTTGCGTACTGCGCGCGAGATCTTCAAGCTCGCGCTCCGACGACAGCGCGAAGCCGCCGCCCTCTAGCGCTTTCAAGGCTAACGCGCGATACATGGCGCCGCTATCAAGATAGGTGTACCCCAGCTTTTGCGCGATCAACCGCGCAACGCTGCTCTTGCCCGAGCCCGCTGGCCCATCGATGGCGATGGTCAGTCTTCTTGCCGGCGTCATCACGGCGCAACCGATGTTGTGAATTGGGAGCGCAAAACAATCCAGCTAAAAACCCATAATATTGTAGCCGCAGTCCACGTAAATGGTTTCGCCCGTAATACCCGAACCATCTCGCGACAACAAGAAAGCGGCCGTCGAACCCACCTCGCTGGCGTCCACGTTGCGCTTGAGCGGCGCGCGTTCGGCGTGCGCCTTGAGCATTTCGCCGAGATTTGCAACGCCTCGCGCGGCCAGCGTCTTGATCGGACCGGCGGAAATCGCATTCACACGAATTCTCTTGGGACCGAGGTCCCCGGCCAGGTACCGCACCGTTGCTTCGAGCGCGGCTTTCGCCACTCCCATTACGTTGTAACCGGGTACGACTTTTTCCGCCCCATAATAGGAGAGTGTCACCACCCCGCCGCCTTCCGTCATCAGCGGCGCCGCCGCGCGGCAAATCGCCACCAGAGAATACACGCTGACATCATGGGCGATACGGAATGCCTCGCGCGACGTATTAAGAAATTCTCCCTTCATTGCATCTGCGGGAGCGAAGGCCACGCTGTGCACAATGCCTTGCAGCGTATCGTACTTTGCTTTGAGCTCGTCGAAAAGTTTCGCAATCTGCTGGTCAGAAGAAACATCGCACATAAAACCCGCGGCGCCGGGCAGGTCGGCGATCAGGTCTCGGGCTTCCTGTTCGAGACGTTCGTTCTGATAGCACACGGCGAGCCGCCAGCCGGACTCTTGCAATTTCTGGGCGATCGCCCAGGCAATGCTGCGTTTATTCGCCAAGCCGAAAATGACTGCGGTTTTTTGCGAATCGCTCACGAGGGCCTCGGAAGAGCAAGGTATAAATGATTAGTTATCAGTTCTAAGTGAAGTAAGAAAAGCCTCGCAAAGTTTATCAGTCTTGGCTCGCCACTCGCCACTGGTACCTCGCCACTGTCCTCAGATGCGGTGGAATGCTCGCTCTATTTCTTTTACCGAGTACCGTAGAACTACCGGCCGGCCATGCGGGCAGCTCATCGGGCAATCCGTTTTTGCCAGCGCCCCAAGCAGCCATTCCATCTTAGTTTGATCGAGCGGCATATTTATTTTGATAGCGGCGTGGCAGGCGGTGGACGCGGCGATTTTCGCCTGCAGTGTTTCGATGGAGATGGCGGCGTTCTCCCGCTCGATCCCATCCAGAATTTCCGTGAGCAACTTTTCTGCGTCGCTCGAAATGATGCCCGCAGGCATGGACTGAATCGCGAAACTGCGCGGCCCCATCGGCTCAACTTCAAAACCGTTCGCGGCGAGTTCTTCGGCAATTTTTTCATAGGTGACGATCTGGCGTGGAGAAAGCTCAGCGATCATCGGCATCAGCATGCGCTGCGATTCCACGTTGCCGGCGCGGCGCGCTTCCAGGTGCTGCTCGAAGAGCACTCGCTCGTGGGCAACGTGCTGATCCACGATCCACAGGCCTTGGCCGTTCACCGCAATGATAAAACTGGAGCTAACCTGGCCAAGCGGCTTGAGGTCCGCAATTTGATCGGGATGTGGCAGCGAAGCCGGAGCGTCGCCATTTGCGCCGGCGAGATTCGCCATCCAGTTCGATTCAGTCGAAGTTGGCAATGCGATCGGCGGCGCGCCTCCACTCAACGACGAACCAGATTCGAAAGCAAAACGTTGCTCGATCGGCTGCATCGGAGCCGAGGAGAGATCGAAGCCCCCGTCAGAACCTACCCCGCTGCCGAGTCCGATTTCTTCCATTGGCGGAATCACCGCGCGGGGAATGCCGGACTCGGTAGATGCAGGAGCGCTCGCTGCGAGGGCGGATGGCGCTCGATCCCCACTGGATTGGTTCGTCAAGCGCTGTTGCGCTGCGGCCATTCCTGCTGCTACCGCAAAACTGGCGATTGGGCGAGCACTGGTCAGCGCCTGGCGAATCGCATCGCGTGTGGCGTCATGCACAAACTGCGAGCGGCGAAAGCGCACTTCGATTTTTGCGGGATGGACATTCACGTCCACTTCGTCATAAGGCATTTCCAGAAAAAGCAGCGTCGCCGGAAAAATGGCATGCGGATGAATATTTCGATACGCCTCGTGGATCGCGTGCAGGATCAGTCTGTCGCGAACCAGCCGTTTGTTCACAAAAATGTAGATGCCGTTGCGGTTTGGCCGCTGGATTTCGGGGCGCGAAGTAAATCCGGAAATCGTGAGCGTTGCTTTTTCTTCTTCCGGGTCCAGAGCCGGCTCGGTGATCGCTGACCGAAACGGTGCAGCGACGGCGGGTATCTCAACCAGTTCATCAAGGGCTTGGCGGCCGAAGAGCTGGTAAACGCGATCGGCCAGCTTTTCCGCCGGCGGGCAATCGATAATTGTTTGTGTTGGCGTGGAGAGGACGAACTGTTTATCAGGATTGGCCAGCGCGTAGTGGGTGACCAGTGAAGCGATGTGGCCCAGTTCGGTGGTGTCTGATTTCAGAAATTTGCGGCGCGCAGGGATTGAATAAAACAGATCCGCCACGCTGAGAGTCGTGCCTGCCGGAAGGCCAGCAGGCTTCACGCTGATCAGCTTTCCGTTCGCGAATTCGATGCGGGTACCTTCGGTTTCCGCGGCATCGCGTGATTCGAGCAGCAAGCGCGAGACCGCTGCGATCGTAGGCAAGGCTTCGCCTCGAAAACCGAGCGTCGAAATCGAGAGCAGATCATCGGCGGACCGGAGTTTGCTTGTGGCGTGTCGCTCGAAGGCGAGAAGCGCATCGTCATGAGTCATGCCGTGACCATCGTCGATCACCCGAATCATGCGCTTGCCGCCTGACTCGATTTCGACGCGAATCGTTTTTGCGCCGGCATCGAGAGCGTTTTCGAGCAACTCTTTCACTACCGAAGCCGGACGCTCCACTACTTCGCCAGCGGCGATCTTGTTGGCAACAGCCTCCGGAAGTATGCGAATGCGGCTCATGGTTTTGGACCTCCATGGAGCCGACGCAGTTGCGCGGGCAGAGTCTCGCCCATTGGGACATTAATTGCCGAGGCCTTGGGAGCGCGATGTTTCCGGGTGAAGCTGTTTGGAGTGGGACCTTTAGCTCCGACTTTAGTACTTGGCGTAAAATGAGGCTTTCGCCCCTGAGGAAGTGGGTCAAGAACGAATACGCCGCTCGCCGAGCTGTAGGACCAGCCCTCCGGTTTTTCGACGAGCTTAGCGGAGCTAAAGCTCCGACCCCCAAATCCCACAACCACGGCATAAGAAGCGCTGGCTGTCATAAATAGGTGCCTCAAATCTTATCAACACTTTTCAGGGCAATGCCGAGTTGGTCGAGCTGAGCGGTGTCCACTTCGCTGGGGGATTCGGCCATAAGATCCTGGGCGGCTGTAGTTTTGCCAAAGGCGATCACTTCGCGGATCGATTTTTCTCCAGCGAGGAGCATGACGACGCGGTCGATTCCGAGAGCGATTCCCCCGTGTGGCGGCGTGCCGTACGTCAGAGCGTCAAGGAAGAAGCCGAAGCGTTTGCGCGACTGCTCTTCGCTGAGGCCGAGCGCCTTGAAGAGGCGCTCCTGAATATCCTGGCGATGAATTCGAATGCTGCCAGAGCCAAGTTCATAGCCGTTGAGAACCAGGTCGTAGCCTTTCGAACGGACCTCCCACGGAGCGGTTTCTAACTTCTCAAGGTCCTCTTCAACGATTCCCGTAAAAGGATGCTGCGCGCTAGACCATGTTTTTTCCGTTTCGCTCCACTCGAACAGGGGGAATCCCGTAATCCATAAAAACTTCCATTTTGATTTGTCGATTGCGCCGAGAGCATCCGCAAGCTGCAGACGCAATTGCCCAGCGATCAAAGCGGCGGCTTCGGTCCCCTTGATTTGTTCTTTGGCAGAAACCGCCACGACCAGGTCGCCGGGTTTTGCGCCGCAAGCTTCCGCAAGTTTCTTGACGTTTTCAGGGCCGATCAATTTTTCGACTGTGGAAGTCAGCCCCTCCGCAGCCACTTTTACAAAATAGACCCCTCGAGCGGCAAGGGCCTTCGCCTTTTCCGTCATTTCATCTAACTGTTTGCGCGAATATCCCGCTGCACCGGGAGCGGCCAGGGCAAATACATTGCCCTCGATCTGCAGCTTTTCTTTTGCCTCGAGGGGAAAACACGAAGTAACTTCACGCAATTCCATGCCGAAACGCATGTCCGGCTTGTCGCTGCCATATTTGCGAATCACATCTTTGTAGAGCATGTGCGGAAAAGGCGCTTCCGCTTTGACTCCGGCAACTGCGCATGCCCGAATCATTACCTGTTCGATAATCTGAAAAATATCTTCCTGGCGCGGAAACGACATTTCCAAATCGAGTTGCGTAAATTCCGGCTGGCGGTCGGCGCGCAAATCTTCATCGCGAAAACATTTAACGATCTGGAAGTAGCGATCGAGGCCGCCAATCATCAAGATCTGTTTGAAGATTTGCGGCGACTGCGGCAACGCATAAAACTGGCCGCGATGCACGCGGCTGGGCACAAGATAGTCCCGCGCGCCTTCGGGAGTGGAGCGCGTGAGCATCGGGGTTTCCACTTCAATGAAGCCCAGTTCATCCATGGTCTTGCGGATTTCGAGAATAATTTTGTGACGGAGCGCGAGGTTCGCGTGAGGCTTGGGACGACGCAGATCGAGATAGCGGAAGCGCAGCCGCGTCTCCTCGGCAGCGTTGATGTGTTCTTCGATGGGAAATGGAGGTGTTTTCGAATTATTCAGAATGTGTAACTTGGTGGCGTTCATTTCGACTTCGCCGGTGGCTAATTCGGGATTCGCTTTCTGGCGTTTGACCACTTCACCTTCCACGGCGACGACAAATTCGCTGCGCGCCTGCTCGGCTTTCGCATGAGCTTCAGGCTGAGTTTCCTTATTGAAGACCACCTGAACGATTCCGGTCCGATCGCGCACGTCAAGGAACAACAAGTTGCCGAGGTCGCGCCGGCGCGCAACCCATCCTAGAACGACGGCCGGCTTGCCTGCGTCCGAAGCGCGAAGCGCTCCGCAATAATGTGTGCGCTTCAGATCACCGAGAAAATCCAGCACGAGACCGTCCTTTCAATTTTTTTTCCTGTAGCCGTTCTCTTCAGAGAGCGTAAGTCCGCGAATCGATCTTCGATCCATGCTTGCGCCGGATCGCCGCGAACCCCGCGCTGAAGCCCGCGGCTACAGGTTAGCGGTGAATTTGCTTCTGCAAAAAATCCAACAAGTCCGGTTCCGTGAATTTTTGCTGCGCTCCGTCGGCCAGCGTTTTCAAAGTCCACGAACCTTCGGAAACTTCATTATCGCCGAGGATGAGGGCATAGCGCGAGCCGAGCTTGTCGGCGCGCTCGAGCGCTTTGCCGAATTTCAGTTCGGTGGGAGGCAGTTCGACTCGCAGGCCGGCCACGCGGAGAGTCCTGGCAGCGCGGATGGCAGTGGCATGAGCGTGTTCGCCCATCCACGCGATATAAATATCGCGTCCTTCCGGCGCTGCACCCTTGCCACTCTCTTGTAACGAAAGAATCAGGCGGTCTTCGCCAATCGCAAAGCCGATTCCCTTGGTTGGTGGCCCGCCGAGGAGTTCCACCAAACCATCGTAGCGGCCGCCGCCGCAGACGGCGTTCTGCGAGCCGAGGCCCTTGGCGGTGATTTCAAACGTGGTGCGCATGTAATAGTCGAGGCCGCGCACCAGCCGCCAGTTTTCTTTGAAGATTACGCCACGCAGTTGTAGCTGGTGTTTCACGGCGGCGTAGTGAGCTTTACATTCGTCACAAAGATGATCGGCGATGCGCGGCAGCGTTTCAATGATCGGCTGCTCGTGTTCGAGCTTGGAATCGAGCACACGGAGCGGGTTGGTCTCGATGCGGCGCTGCGAGTCGGCGCCGAGTTTGTCTTTCACTTTTTCGAGAGCAGCTTTGAGTGTGGCGACGTATCCGCGGCGACAGTTGTCGGCAGCGTGGCCGATGGAGTTGATCTCGAGTTGCGCGCCAGGAAGTTGCAAACGCTCGAAGAAGGTCATCACCATTTCGATGACTTCGGCGTCCACTGCTGCGTCCTTTGCTAATTCCTTCGCGGCGTCTCTCGCGACATCGGGACGAACATTCTCCAAAACTTCTGCGCCAATTTGATAGAACTGGCGATAGCGGCCTTTCTGCGGACGTTCTCGCCGAAACATCGGCCCCATGTAGTACAGCTTCACCGGCTGCGGCAGCTGCTGCATATTGTGCTCGATGTATGCGCGGCAGACACTCGCGGTAGCTTCTGGACGCAAACTGAAGGATCTCTGCATCTCCTCGATTCTACGGTTCATCTCAACAAGGATGAGTTGAACCTGAGGCGAAGGGTTTGTCACCGCCGTGTCGCTACTTACAATGGAAACAACTTGGCTGACTAAGTCACGGAATTGTTGCATCCTTCGTTCATTTTCGGACGTGTTCTCGATCTCGCCACCTTGCCAGGCCCTCTCCACGGCATCCGACAGCTCCGGTACACTTCCTTGGGGTCTGACCGCGGGGAATGAATACATCTCTTTGCCAACGATGTCGGTTTCTGCGCCAATCGAACGCGCAAACAATTCCGTGGGCTCCAAGATGGGAGGACGGATCTCGCCGAAGCCGAAGGTGCCGAAGACTTGTCGGGCGGTTTCTTCGACGCGATTCCATAGCGCGGTTTCAGGCGGAAGGAGGTCGCGAGTTCCACGGATGGCTTGGAATTTCGGTTTGGTGGCCATTTCTAAAGAAAAAACAAATTCCTCGCTTCGCTCGGAATGACAAGTCTAGCTGTATTCGCCATTGGAGATTTGAACTCAAATGCGATGCTCAGATCACAAGTCACCGGTCACCCGCAGATTCTGCACGATAGATGTTTTTGTAATCGACGTAGCGTTGAGCATACATGTCGATTGTGGATTGGTCGATGGCGGTGAGAGTGCGTTTTACTTTGCCCGGGGTACCCATCACCAGGCTGCGCGGAGGAATAATAGTGCGTTCGGTGAGGAGCGCGCCGGCGGCGACGATGCTGCCTTCGCCAATGACGACACCGTTGAGGATGGTGGCGCGCATGCCGATGAGGCAGCGGGATTCGATCGTGCAGCCGTGGAGCGTGACGGCATGGCCCACCGTGATGTCATCGTGGAGGATGAGCGGATACTCGTCCTTCATCACGTGCAAGATGGAACCGTCCTGAATATTGGTGCGGGCGCCGATGCGGATGTAGTTGACGTCACCGCGGATAACGCAGAGCGGCCAAACGCTGGAGTCTTCCCCAATGACCACGTCGCCGATGAGGACCGATGCGGGATCAATGTAAGCGGAGGAGGCGATTTGCGGGCGCTTGTCGCGGTAGGGGCGGATGTCAGGCTGGCGGGCAACGCTCATAAGTGATTGTGAATAGGCGAGTTAAGCTTGGTGGGACCCCCTCCCCCTGTTTTTCTGTAAGTATTGATTCTGAAAGGGTTAGCAAGGCCAGGTTTTGTAAGTATTCATTCTGCTCGACTTATAGCGCCTATAAAGCCCTCCAAAAACACGAAATGCGGCAACGAGAGTTGCCGCAGCGCGGTGGTTAAGCACCGCAATTAAAAGGATTATACGCGAGATCCAGACGAGTTACAAGGGAAAGACGGCGCCGGCACTGGTAAAGTTTCATTTCGCCAGCCCTACAAGCTCCTCCACCGTCCAGACGTGGTCTGAAACACCAGCTTCCATGGCGGGGGTTACGCGCAATGTCTGGTGAATCTTAACGAAATTATAGAACATGGAATGAATGGCGAAAGCATAGCTGTGATTTTCAATCTTCTTAGAATGGGCATTGGTCAGGCGTGTATAGCGCCGCATGTGCATTCTGAGTGTGAGATTGTGCCGTTCGACGTAGCTGGTTGAAATGTGCTTGGGGTCGGGAGAGCCCGTTACTTCGACCATGCGGCACCCAATACACATGCACCCTTCGCCAACGTCTTTCAGCAGCTTCAGAATCGTGGGCTTAGACACTCCGGTCATGCGAACGATGGCGTTGATAGCCGTTCCTTCGACCAGAGCCGAGATTACTTGTGTGCGCTTTGTGAGTGATAGGCGATTCATAATAGACCAATTCTATGCTTGAGCGCTCAAGCATGTCAAGCATTATTTTTGCCGATTTCTCTTGACGTGCTTACACGGTCAAGCATAAGATTCCATGCATGGCGAAGCGAAAGAACAAAGCTGCGCAAATGCTTGGAAAATTGGGTGGTTTGAAGGGTGGTAAAGCTAGGGCTGCAAAACTTACACCGGAGCAGAGAACCGCTATAGCGAAGAAGGCCGCCGACTCCCGTTGGGGCAACGTACCAGAGAAACATGATATAATTGCCCTCGGGAGCCTACAGGCTTAGGGGCCCATCCCTAGGGAGGGGTGCCAAGCCTGCCATACGGCCACCGGATGCCCAGTGACCGCATGGTGGATGTGAACCAGGTACAGCACGGTCCACCTCCTTTCCCACGCAGTTGGTAGCTGCGTGAAACTTTAGAGAAGGCTTAAGGGGTCGCTTTTTGGCGACCCCTTTCGCTTCTAATTCCGCTGGTAGATCGTCTCTCTCCGTCCTTTCCCTTGTTGTTTGATTTTTATGTGTCCATCGCGAGCTAAAGCCCGAAGCACATTCCCGACGCTTTTTTTTGGGTCTTGCCCACGAAATTTATATTCGATCTTAATTAGGAAATCGGCGATGTCCTTTACTGTGAAATCATCGGTCTGTTCTCGGCAGGCATTAATCACGGCACCACCCAATGCAGTTTTGTAAATCGGTGTTTCTTGCTTCGATGGCCCGCTGCCATTTTTTAGGAACGGTGCCACGTCAGGGTCACTTGCTAGTTTGCGAAGTTCCTGAAGCTTCGCAATCGCCCTGTCAATTGCGCCTATGTCTATTGCCATTGGTCGCCGCCTTTCAGTGCCCCCATTAGAGCAGGGCGGGAGCTTTGTTGCAAGTGGCAATTTAGGCCATTAGGCAGGCGAATAAAATACGTACTAGGCGAAAGCGGGTAGTGATTCAGTTTTGGCGTTTTAACGCTTCTTGGAGGGCGCGAAAGGCTATCTGGTTAACATCTGGCTTGGGAGTCTGGACGCGCTTGGCTGGCTTCTTGGCTTTCTTCTTCTTTGGCATGGGCACAGTCTGGCAGACCGCGCAAGAAAAAACTAGCGGGAAGCGATTCTAGGCCGATTCAAACTTTACCAGTGCCACGGCGCCTTTTGAAATTCGCGCTTACCAGGCTATCGGGATGGCGTCCTTAACTAATATGAACTACATAAAAATTATAGCGGCGGTTATCGCACTCTTGGCGGCGGTTTCCACACCGGCACAAACGCTGCCCTCGACCGAGAGTGTTCGAGTGAAGGAGTTTTATCGGCTAACCGGGGAAATCCAGGACAAGGTCTGGACAGGCTGGAGTCAGACTGCGGCTCCAATCCTGCTGATTACCAAGGACTTGGAATTTCTGATTCACTTCCCGAACCCGCCGAAGCAATTTGCCGGGGCTGGCGATGACGTTTACACGCGTGCGAGGCAGTTCCCGCCGAATCTGCAAGCGACATTTCCAGCCTTTGGCCCACCTTCAGTGATCGCGGTCGGTACGGCGGAAGAGACAGACAGCAAAACTAGCACTGCGTGGCTACTAATGCTGATGCACGAGCATTTTCACCAATTGCAAGACAGCCAGCCGGACTTTTACAAGAAAATCGACGAACTGGGGCTGAGCCACGGAGATAGTTCCGGCATGTGGATGCTGAATTTCCCGTTTCCGTACGAGAAACCGGCCGTGGCGGAGAGTTTCGCGAAATTGCGCGATCTTCTGCTGCGAGCGCTGAAGCAGCCCGATGAGACAAGCTTCGGGAAACTTGCGCAGGACTACCTGCGGCAGCGGCATGCTTTTTTCGCAAAAGTCTCGCCTGAAGAACGGAAGTATTTCGAATTCCAGTTGTGGAAAGAAGGCATCGCGCGCTATACCGAAGTAAAATGCGCGGAGGTCGCAGCGCACTACCAGCCTTCCGTAGAATTTTCCAGGCTGCCCGATTACAAGCCGTTCGCCTCCGAAGGCGCCGACGCGCGGCAGAGAACGCTAGCGGAATTGAAACAGACGGACCTGGCGAAATCGAAACGAATTTCGGTCTACGCATTTGGGGCAGCTGAAGGGTTCTTTCTCGATCGGTACAAACCGAATTGGAAGAACAGCTATTTCGAGCATCCGTTTTCAATGAATTCGTATTTCGGGCAATAACCGCTCCGGGAAAGCCTCAGTCGATTTGGACAGAGGGGCCGAGGGTGGAGGAGCCTAGTTCGTCGAGGCGTGCGGAGACGGCGCGTGCGACAGCGTAAAGACTTTTTGCGGCGGCAGCGTCTTCGCCAAGAGTGGCGACTGGTTTACCGGTGTCGCCACCGATGCGGATGCGCGGGTCGATTTCAATTTCGCCAAGCACCGGAACTCCGTAGGCGTGCGCCGTCTTTGCGCCTTCGCCGTGACCGAAGATGTCCACCGGTTTGCCGCAGTGCGGGCACGCGAACGTGCTCATGTTTTCGACAACACCCAGGACCTCCACATTCACCTGGCGAAACATTTCGATCGCTTTACGGACGTCGGCCAGAGCGACGGTGGACGGCGTCGTCACGACGACCGCACCTGAAATCGCAACGGTCTGGATTAGCGTGAGCTGCACGTCCCCAGTGCCAGGCGGCAAATCGATGATCAGATAATCGAGCTGGCCCCATTCACAACTGCGCAGAAATTGGGTGATTACGCCATGCAGCATGGGCCCGCGCCAGATCATCGGCTTGTCGCCTGGATTCAGCAGTCCCATCGAGATCATCTTGAGCCCGGAAATTTCCACGGGAACGATGCGGCGATCCGCGGTCGCGATTGGCTCCTGGTTAGTGCCAAGCATGATAGGAACATTGGGTCCATAGACATCGGCGTCCATCAAGCCAACTTTATGGCCGAGTTTGCGCAGAGCGAGAGCGAGATTGACGGCGACGGTGGTCTTGCCCACACCGCCTTTACCGGAGGCCACCGCCACTAGATTTTTTACGCCCGGGATGGGCTGGCGTTCGGGCATCGGTTGCGGTGCGGGAGATGGGGGCATTGGATTGAAAGGCCTTTCTCGTGTGAGCGAAAAGCAGATTCCTCGCTTCGCTCGGAATGACAGCAAAAAAGGACGGTCCGCCTTGATCAGGGTTGTAAAACAAACCCTGAAGCCCGAGGCCCGTCACTACGAAACCCGCCTTCTAAAAGCCGAAGGAGCGCGGCGCCCAGAGAAAGATCAAATACTCATGCGTTGAGGCCGTGGCACTTCTTGTATTTTTTTCCGGAGCCGCAAGGGCAAGGGTCGTTGCGCCCGACTTTGGTTCCAGCGCGAACCGGCTTTGGCGCCTCCGCCTGCATCGCGCCGGATTGATACTGCATTTCTTTTTCCTGGCGCTGCTGCCTGCGCTCCATTTCGCGCGCGAATGCCGGAAGCTGGACCGCAGGTTCATCTGAGGCGCGCGCGGCAGCGCTGGCTGCGGCGGCCAGCGGGCGCGGAGTTCTGGGCGCGGTGGTCGCAGGCCGCCTCGGACCTCCGTCACCTTCGGGAGCTGGTCCGCTAGGTCCGGGCGGATTTTCTCCCATCTGTACCTGCACATTGTAGAGATAGCGAATGGTTTCGTTATCGATGCGCGCCATCATGTCTTCAAACAAAATAAAAGCTTCTTTCTTGAATTCGACGAGTGGGTCTTTTTGTCCGTAGCCGCGCAGGCCGATCCCTTCCTTGAGATGATCCAGCGACAACAGGTGGTCTTTCCACTGGCCATCGACGACATCCAGAATAATTCGCCGTTCGAGCCAGCGCATCAGGTCGGGCGTGAGCTGTTTTTCTTTCTCTTCGTATTTCTTGGCTACGGCCTCGGCAATCGCGTCGGAAAGTTGATCGTGATTCAGCGCGGTGGGATCCGCGTCGGCGGCTTTGGCATCAATGCCGAATTGACTGTTTACTTCCGCCAGGAACTGCGCCGTATTCCACTGAGAAGGATGCAATTCCCGGGCGCAATACGTGTCCACAAACTCGCGCGCGATGTCTTCGGCGATACCGATCACATAGTCGCGCTGGTCCTTACCCTCCAGCGCGGAGCGGCGGATATTGTAAATCGTCTCGCGCTGCTTGTTCATTACGTCGTCATATTCAAGCAAATGTTTGCGCGCGTCGAAGTTTTGGGCTTCAACCGATTTCTGGGCATTCTCGATGCGGCGGGAAATCAGTTTCGACTCGATGGGCACACCTTCGGTCATTCCAAAGCGATACATCAGCGCCTTCATGCGTTCGCCACCGAATATGCGCATCAAATCGTCTTCGAGGCACAGGAAAAAACGCGATGAGCCTGGATCGCCCTGTCGGCCGGCACGTCCGCGAAGCTGATTGTCGATGCGGCGAGCTTCGTGGCGCTCCGTACCCAAAATGTGCAGTCCGCCGAGCGCAACGACTTCGTCGTGTTCGGCTTTGCATTGCTGCGCGAACTGATCGAAGATCGGCCTCCACTGATCGACGGGAACCTGAAAAATCTTGCCTTCGTGCTGGAATAAGACCATCGGCACAGCTGAGGGAGCCGAGGCGCCATCAGAGCTTTGCGCGTCCGCCCCAATGACCGCCGGTGCCTGCGCATAAGGCATGGCGAGCCGATTCTTCAAGAAATATTCGCGGGTCATGGACTCGGGATTTCCGCCGAGCAAAATGTCAGTTCCCCGGCCGGCCATGTTGGTCGCGACGGTCACCGCGCCCTTGCGTCCCGCCTGGGCCACGATATTGGACTCACGCTCGTGCTGCTTGGCGTTGAGTACTTCATGAGGAACACCAGCGCGCTTCAGGATTCCGGCGATAGTTTCCGACTTCTCGATGGAGATCGTTCCGACAAGCACCGGCTGGCCGCGCTCGTGAAAGTGCTTAATTCCGTGAGCGAAAGTATTATCTTCCTGCATGATGCCGTTCACGACGGCTTCGAATTTTTCTTTCTCGGTACGGTAAACCACGTCCGGATTTTCAATGCGGATCAATGGGCGATTGGTAGGAATTACCACCACATCTAATTTATAGATCTTATCGAATTCGGATGCTTCGGTTTCCGCGGTTCCCGTCATGCCGGAAAGTTTCTTGTACATGCGGAAATAATTCTGGAAAGTGATGGTCGCGAGCGTCTGGTTCTCGCGTTCGATTTTGACGCCTTCCTTGGCCTCGACTGCCTGATGCAAACCGTCGGACCAGCGCCGCCCAACCATCTGACGTCCCGTAAATTCATCCACGATGATGATTTCCCCGTCTTTGTTGACGTAATCGACATCGCGTTTGTAGAGGGCATGTGCCCGCAATGCCTGGTGAACGTGATGCATCAGCTCGATGTTGACCAGGTCTGAAAGGTTCTGCACACCCAGGAGGCGTTCGCACTTGGTAAAACCTTCTTCGGTGAGCGTGGCGGTCTTATGCTTCTCGTCCAGGGTGTAATCGATTTCTTGGATGAGCTTGGGGATGATTTTATCGATCTTGTAATACTTGTCGGTGGATTCTTCCGCGGGACCGGAAATAATCAGCGGCGTGCGCGCTTCGTCAATTAAAATCGAGTCGACCTCGTCGACGATCGCGAAGTGATGACCGCGCTGCACACAATGGGCGATGTCATACTTCATGTTGTCGCGCAGGTAATCGAATCCGTATTCGTTATTGGTGCCGTACGTGATGTCGGCGCCGTAGGCAGCGCGGCGCTGCGCATCGTCCAGATCGTTCACAATCACGCCGACACTCATGCCCAGTCCGCGATAGAGCGGGCTCATCCATTCCGCGTCGCGCCGCGCCAGATAGTCGTTTACGGTGACGATGTGTACGCCGCGGCCAGCCAGCGCGTTCAGCACGGCGGGGAGCGTCGCCACCAGCGTCTTGCCTTCGCCAGTCTTCATTTCCGCGATTTTGCCGTCGTGCAAGACCAGTCCACCAATTAGCTGGACATCGAAATGCCTCATATTCAAAAAACGGCGGCCGGCTTCTCGCGCTAGAGCAAACGCCGGCACGATGGCCGGTTGCAACGCAGTTTGCATTTTTTCGCGATAAGCGGCGTCGGAAGGGTCGGAGTCTTTCAGGCGGTCCTGCACTTCGTCGCGGAGCTTTGCAAACTCAACCTTCAGCGCGTCATCCGACAGGGCCTGAATTTCCTGCTCTTTCGCGTTAATGGCCGCGACGATAGGCTCGAGCTTCTTAATATCGCGCTCGTGCTTGGTCCCAATGAAGGTTGCGACCACGCCGTCGATTATTTTGGCTACGTCCATGAATTGTTTTTGCCGTTTCCGCGCAGAACCGACCGAGCACTCCGGACAGATAGCCGCACTCCGCGCGGAGTGCACAAACTACAATTGTAGCGGTTTCATGTTAGGCGCGCCAATCGAGACATATTTGGGTTGTCCAGGCTGGTTATCGTCTGGAAAAAACCGGAAATAGCGGAAGAATTCCGCCAGTGAGATTATTTCAGCAGCGCAATACGGCCTCGGCGCCGCGTTCGGCTTGCAACATTGGATGCCTGTGGCAATCCGCCCAGGTCCAGAAGAACTTTGCGGAGCCGCGCGCGATCTTCCAGATCCATGTCCACAAATTCGAACGCCATGGCCTGGGGCCGCGCACCACGTACAATGGCTTGCGCTTTAATCGTTCGAACTCCCTGCGTCAATTTCAGCGTGATCAAAGTTCCCGGCGCAAGGTGCCTCTCTCCGGCGCCAATGCCGCCGCCCAAATTCAGCTCTGGCACGGTGAGCCGGAAGTTTTCGCGAAGATTGGTGGTCGTCAGAGTCAAATTGCGGCTGAGCTTCAACCGCGCATAGCGACGCTGCCGGATCACCGAGCTGTTGGTCTCTGGGTCAATCGGCTCGAGCACCAGGTCCTTCTTGTCGAAGCCCGCGGCGGCGATTTTTCCCAGCGCTACCATGGGATCGATGCGCAGCAGCGACTGCGCCGCAGCAACGCGAAGCTCGGAAGGATATTGCCAACGCCAAACTTGCCGCGCTTCAAGAATTGTTTGCAGCGTCTGATTTGCGGCCGAGGCACGCAAACGCCCAAGAGCTTCAATAGCCTTCAGCCGAACGTATCCGGAAATACCGTCACTGGAGGCAAGATCCAATAATGTGGGAATCGAATCCGGATACCCGGTCATACTGATTTCGTCCAGCGCCAGTGGCTGAATCAAGACGTCTAGCGAATCAAGAATGGCGAGGAGCAGCCGCGCCCGCGTGTGCGGCGGAACCGACGACAATTGCCTGACGCAGCGATCGTGCATCGAACGCGGCCACTGCGCCAGCCGCACCGGCAGAAGTCGCGCAACCGCATCCGGATCCAGTTGCCCCAGCAGACCGAGCACCTCGGCAGCTTCGTTTGGCGGAGCAGTCTGTAAAGTGTCGCTGAGCTGGTGGATGGCATCCTCGCCCAAAGTCTTTACGATCTCCGCCAACAGCTCGCAGTCTTCGCGAAAGCCGGAATGCCCAAATCGATTGGTCACATATTGCAGCGTCGCTTTCGGCATCAGGGCCAGAATATCCGGCAGCCCATCTGCAATTTCGCCCGAGCGCAAGCTCTCTTCCACAAATTCCGGAACGCGTTCTTCCGCGCCGATACGTGGCCGCAAACTCTGCGACGATCCAGGGCGCTGCGCTTCGACGCTGTCCAGCGAAGCCAGAGCCTGCTGCATCGCCGGGTAGCAGCGCTTTGATGCCGCTTCCTGGCTCAGCCGGACGAATGCCGCGCTCACCAGCGTTTGTAATTCCGCGTCGCGCTCCGCCGCCAGCTGATTTCCAACGCGCCGTATGGACTCAATCAGTGCACTGCCATCACCGCTACCATAGAGTTCGGCCAATTCGCCAAGCCCGATCGCGGTGGTGCGCCGCGCTTCGTCGGCTTCTAGTCCGATGCACGTTGCGTACTTCATCAAAATTTCGTTTACGGTTTTCAGCTCCCCGCGTCGCAGCATTTCTTCCAGGAATGCGCGGACCTTTCGCGGCGGGACACACCAGGACTCATCCGAAACCAAAACTTCTTTCTTGTTCTCGTCGGGAACCTGTTCCCAAAATTCCTGATCCAGCAGTTCGGTGTAGGACTGCACCTGCAGCCCGGCGTTGGCCATCTGTTCTTCTTGCGAGGTGAGAATTTTTCGCAGACCTTCGATTTCGGTGTTCATGCGGTCCAGCAATTGTTTCACCGCATTAACGCGTAATTCCCCTTTTTCGTAGCTGTCGAGAGCGAACCGGATGGCCACATGCTCGGCAAGTTTTAGCAGCATCGGACGATCCGGCTTTTCATTGGGCGCTTGCGCCGCAAGCCCGGAAAGAGCCTGCTGCAATGTGACCTGAGTTCGCATCGGCATTGACGATAGCCGCGATTGGAACGTGCTCGCGTCCATTCCGCCGGTTCCATCTTTTCTGGAACGGCCAAGCTGCGCAAAAAGCGTAAGCATCGAGCGAACTTCTTCTTCCGCGACAGCGAATTGCGGACTGCTGCTGAATTCTTCGCCAGAGTGCAGAAGGGCCGATGCCGTCAACCATTTGCTGGAAGTCGCCGGCTGGCCGTTACCGAAAGCCGCCGCAGCGCTGGAAAGCGCCGGGAACGGATTCTCCGCTACAGTGGTGCCTGAACTGTGCGCGGAATTTTGCGGACCAGAGGCTGATCCCGACCTTCCGCCGGTGCCAGAAGTCGGATTCCAGAGATTCGCTCCCGGTAGACCGGCTCCTGCGCCGGACCCTGAACCGCCTCCACCCGGAACTCCACTTCCGCCGCCAAATCCTGGACCACTTCCGCCGCCCGACCCGCCAGGTCCCCGCGAACCTTCGGCCGCGAAAATCATCTGCAACAAACGATTGGGATCATCGAGGAAGTCTTTGAATTTATCTCCTTGCGCGCCGAGGACCTTCGCCGTCAAGTTGGCCGCGATCTTCGCTCCTGCGATGGAGGAATCTTCCGCGATATAGCGTATTTCATTGACCTTAATGCTGGTTTCGCCGGCCAAAGCGACTTTCAATTGTTCCGCCAGGGCAACCGACTTTGTGTTTCCGGTGGGAAAAGCGCGAACGAACCGCGCAAAATGCGCCTGCGAAAGATTCCCGCCAAAGTGGATGCTGGCAATTCCAGAGCCCGAGAGCAATTGAGCGAAACTACGTTCCGCCGCGGCCGCTCCTAGTGGAACTCCATCGAGCAGGATCTGCGTGCCCGACGCACCGAGCAATAGACCCGATTCTCCGCTTTCGTCCAGTGCGGACCGCAATTCCTTCCAGGTGGTCTCAAATTGCGCAGCGGTGCGCACGTGGCCAAATTCGTATAGCCGCGCGAACTTAAGCAAGATGTTCAGGCTGCGCACAAACTGCCGCGCAGCTGCTCGAGGGTCAGCGCTCATTCTTTTTCCACGCACCGGTCTACAGCCGGTTTGAAGGCGTTACTTATTACAGTAGGGTGGAGCCAAGCACGTGACAAGAGCTCCGCAGGGTTGTGTAACCATCTCACTAATAGAGCTCACGACGAAGTTTGCGCGCGGTGGCGTACGGTAGGAGCGTTGGTCACGGAAACGCGGTTTCCCGCAATCGGTTGCCGGACTTCCTGGGCGAGCATACAATGACCCCTGAATAGGCTTGTAGCGGTATTAGAACGTTCTAGAGGCATAAGATCGAGTAGTTAAGGTGAGAGGACCCGCAAAGATCGTCAGTTTCAAGAACTAGGACCGCTGGAGACTAGCGCATGCCGGATCAACCCATCCATCCGCCGAGCGAAAAATTCAAAGCGGAAATGCCGCGGATCCCCGGTGTTTCTTCTCCGGCGCTTAAACCAGCTAACACCAGCAGTCCATGGCTTCTAATGGTTGGGCTGATCGCGGTCTTGGTCGCGGTGTTTGTCGGCGCAAGAATGCTCTCCAAGCCGCGCCGAACGGAAGTGGCTTCGCCTGCATTGCCTCAGATTGATGTGTCCGCTCCGGCCGCGGACCTGACGGTGTCACTCCCTATGGCCGCCGCCCAAGATCCGGTTGTGGCGACCGTTTCCGAGCTCAAACCCTGGGGTTCGAAGCAGTTCTTCTTTCATAATCGATTGACAGGGGAAGACGTGTCCGCCCTGATCATCCGGCTGCCGGGCGGCTCCTCCGCACAAGCCTCGGGCTATTGGTCATTCGCGATGAGGGCGGCTTATGGCAATTGCCAGCTGGAATACGTGGAAGATCTGGAAAAGCTCAGGACAGAGTATGGTTATCCTGCGGCCAGGCACCCGATGGTGAGAAATCCCTGTAACCGGTCGTTGTATGATCCGCTGAAGTACGCTCCCTTACCAGGAAATGTTCTAGCCCGCGGAGCCGTGGTTCAAGGCTCTGACCTCCGCCCACCGCTCGGCATCGAAAATAAAATTCACGGAAAAGACATCCTCGCAGTTCGAATGGAATAAACGAGATTCGCTCAACTTGCGCATGGAGCCCAAGGGTGTGCGCCAAAATGCAAGAGGCGCCGCATCGTTCTGATGGGGCGCCCCTCTAGATTTGTCGAAACTAGTGAGTTTCCTTACCGCTACAACTAGAACGTCACCTTCATGCCGAGTTGCAGAACACGAGCATTGCTGGCAAAGGTCTGGCTGGCGTTGTTGAACACGGAGTTTCCCGGGGTCAGATAATTCGAGACGCCGGAACCGGTATATCCGATGGAAAGGATGTCGTTCAACGATCCAGGCACAAACTGCGCATGGTTGAACAGGTTGAAGGCGTTCGCATTGAATTCTATCCGGAAACGCTCGGTCAGGTTAATGCCCTTAGCGGCGGTCAGGTCCACATTGTTGATTGGCTTTGTCAGCAACGTATTGCGGCCGACAGTCGCGAGCGCGCCTAGGCCTGCACGAATGTATTGGGCCGTGGGATCATCTGCGAGGTAAGCCACCGTATCGCCGCTCGAATTGGTAAGAGCTGTAACATCGGTGCCTGTTCCTTTGGTGGTCGCGCTGGTATTAAGAATTGCACGATCTCCGGCGGCATCGCCATTACGGTTGGCATCCTGATTGCTTTCGACGGTTGCCCACTCGCCTGTTTGATAAGTGTAAACCGGAGCAAGTTTCCAGTTTCCGATGATGTTTTTCGCAAACCAATTATTCTTTTGTTTAAAGAAAGGAACATCGTAAAGCAGGGCCACCGTAAACCGATGACGGTGATCGAGGGCTGAATTCGAACGGTCAGCACCCAGATTCTGGAAATCTTGAGTACGCCTCGGCGTCAGCACGGTAGTGAAAAAGTCGGCAGTCGAATCGTCAATCGTATGGCTCCAAGTGTAGGAGGCGATGAACTGTAAGCCGTTGCTCATGCGCTTCGTCACCTGTGTAGCCAGACCATGGTAGATTGAGTCGCCGTTCGGAGTGAATTGCACCAGGCTCTGGGCATCGAAACCTGCGTTGGCATACGCCGGTACGAAGCTGGAATTAGCATTGATGTCGTTCAGAGTCAGTGGCAAAGCGTCTAGAGTCGCCTGATCAGGAGCAGTAGTGAACGTCGGCAAGAACTCCGTTGGCGACGTCTTCGTCTGGCGATTGATACGCTCCTGCGTGTTGAGATGCACACCTCTTGTTCCAACGTAGCGAACCTCAACGGTGTAGTCCTTACCGAAGGAATGCTGGACGCCCAAACTCCACTGATAAGAAGTAGGAGATAGCTGATTTACTACGATATGGTTGGCGGTAGATTCACGCTGAGTGAGCAGGTCGGGAAAAGTGACGATACCACCAGCAGTTGGCGGGATGCCGCCGTCAGCCAGGAAACTCCCGTCTGGTGGGCAGCCCGGACCAGGACAATCAATTGTGCCGCTCAATTGCGGAGGCAAGGAAAGAATGCCGATGTTGTCGTACAAAACGTCAAAGGAAATGCCGGCACCCGCGCGAATTGAGGTGCGACCGCTGGTTCCGGGAGAGTATGCCAACCCGACACGGGGTCCCCAATTGTTTTTGGAAGCTCGAGGTTCACTGAAGTCGATCAGCCCCGGGACACTGGCATCTTGGTTCAGAGACTGCAAGCGCTCACCCGCAGGAATTGTAGTGTATTCGTAGCGAACGCCCAGATTTAGCGTCAGATTGTGGCGAATTCTCCAATCATCATTCGCGAAGACATAAAGAGCTGACTGGTCGCCGTAATAAACAGGATTTCCGAGGCTGCGTTCCGCGAGGAAATCTGGAGTGAAATCGCGGATGTACAGATCGAGTGTCGTATAGTCGTAATCTCCACGCGAGCGTTGTGTAAACGATTGCGGAGAAATGTATTTACGCCCCTCAACGCCAAACTTAAAGGCGTGCCTGCCTTTGGTCCACGTGACCGTATCCAGCGCTTGATACAGGTTTTGAATCGTGAACTGCGGTCCATTCGGATCAGGGCCAACTTGCAAGTTGATGTCGAAAAACTCCAAGTTCGGGAAACTATCAAGTCCCGGGAACTGGAAGTTTCCGGTATCCGTTACGTTTGTAAACCGGTTATAACCGACGCGAAATTCGTTGGTCAGGTTCGACCTAAAGGTATGGTATTCGCTAATGGTCAAAAGATGGTTCTTGGTCGGCGCTGGCAAGAAGAACGCCGGTAGATTTGGCGTAAAATCCAAGCCGACCGAGCGGTTGTAAACGTAACGACCGCGCATCTGATCGGACGATGAAATGTTGTAGTCAATCGCGCCGATTGCCACCCAATTGTTTGTGAAATTCGGCGCAGCTACCGGGTTGATCGCGACGTCCACTCCAGTAAATCCGTTCGGGTTGGTCGGATCGGTGATAAATATCTGACTATTCGTGTTTGGATTTCCTTTAGGGTCGGTCGCCGGCACGCTGGGGCAGGCACCGCCGGTCCCCGGCGCCGAGAATTGCTGCAATATATCGAGATTATTCTGGTTATATCCATTCGCTGTGACGATATTTTGCAATTGCGTAAAGCCGTTAGCCGTCGGAGAGCACAACGCAGCTGCGGAAACGCTCGCTTGCCCAACCGGGTTGTATTGCATGGCGCCAAAGAAGAATAACTTGTTCTTGATGATGGGACCACCAACATCGCCGCCCATGCGATTGCTGTCGAACCGCGGATTCTCTGTGAATCCTTGATTCTTCAAGGCAACGTCGATTGCATTAAAGTTCCGATTCTGGGAATACAGGTATGCCCCGCCGTGCAGGCTATTCGTTCCGCTCTTGATAATGGTGTTGAATTGACCGCCGGAAGAATGACCGAACTCCGGCGAATATTGGTTCTGGAGTACCGAAAATTCTGCCACTGCATCGTTAGGGATTCCAACCAGCGGGCCAGTTACGGACTTGCTGTTATTATCTACGCCCTCAATCATGAAGTTATTGTTACGGGGCCGCTGTCCACCGATAGAGGGTCCCGTGCCTGCCCCCACGCCGCCGCTGCTGGCGACACCCGAACTGAGCAAAGAAAGATTCAAAACTCCATTGCCGATTGAGGCTGCCGGGAGATCCTCGCTATAGCGATTGTCGAAGGTGTTCGACAGCGTGGCGGTTGTGGTATCCAGCGCGACCGGCGCACCCGACACCTCGATCGAAGTCTGCGCACCTTTTACTTCCAGTGTTATCGGAAGGGTGCTCGTCTTATTGAGTTCAATCTTGAAGTTGTTGACCGTCGTCTTCGCGAAATTCGAAGACTCCGCTGAGACGTTGTACGAACCTACCGGCAGATTCGTAAAGCGATATTCGCCCGCCTCGTTCGCCGTGGCGGAATATTTCTCGCCGGTTCCGACATTCACGGCCTCAATTGAAGCATTCGGAACCACGGCGCCAGTTTTATCAAATACTGTCCCGACCAGGTCGCCACTGATGACTTGTGCGCTAACCTGCACACCCAGCGCGAGCACCGCCAACAATGCAACCACTCCTACCCACACAAACAGATTCCTGTGCTGCTTTCTCACTATTCCCCTCCTGAATTTCCCCATGGAAACGACAAAATCAATTTTTAGTGGAACCGCGGACAACCCCGCCGTCGCATTATCCTGCAATCGTTTAGCCATAATTATTGATTCTAGATATTTCAAAACGAAGACTTAACTTCATCTTTATGTATGATTTACATTGGTTGTCGCTAAAGCTGCCATAGCCATACGGTCTTCTAACTACAAGCCTTGGTACCGCATATGAAAATATGGATGTGCTTGCAGTTTGGCCCTGATACCGGCTATTGGAGTGCAATGAGATTGTGCCACTTGACAGTCCGCCCTTAACGGCTCAATGTTCTCGACCTATGAAACCACTTGAACTCTTTCGGCTGAATCACCTCAATCGGCGGGAACTTCTCCAAACCACAGCAGCCTTAGGGGCGCTTGCTCCTCTCTCCCTGCTGTCCACCGATTCCACGATCGCTCAGGAGAAGCGCGACGGTTCCCTGCCACCGGGCTTCACCCAACTGAGTCCGCTAGGCAGCCGCGTCAAGCCAATTAGTACCGAGGAATATCAAGCCCGTATCGCCCATGCGCGGCAGCTCCTGGCCGAGCAAAACCCCAAGCTGGATGCTCTTTTTGTCGCTCCGGGAACTTCCCTCTACTACTTCACCGGCGTCCATTGGTGGCCCAGCGAGCGTCTCCTGGGACTCGTAATTCCGCAAAAAGGCGACCCTCTCGTGGTTTGCGCAGCCTTTGAAGAGGGCCGTTTCCGCGAGCAACTGCGCTTTCCGGCCGAAGTCCGTGTCTGGCAAGAGGATGAAAGCCCGACAAAGCTTTTGGCGACCGCCCTAGGTGATCGGGGTTTACGTACCGGACGGATTGGCGTCGAAGAAGCCACGATGTTTACGTTTTACGATCATTTCCGGCAGGCCGCTGCGGGTTTCGAATTCTCGTCCGCCGATCCGGTCACGATCGCATGTAGGGGGGTCAAGTCCGCTCATGAACTGGAATTAATGCGCCTGGCGTGTGAAGCCACTTGCGATGTCTACCGTGCGGTATTTGCATCCTTGAAAGAAGGCATGTCGCAGCACGACATCGGCAAACTCGTGGAAGACGGTTTCTCCAGGATGGACTTACGCGGAGATGCGCTAGTTCTGTTGGGAGCCTCCGCTGCCCTTCCGCATGGCTCGATCAAGCCGCAAAAGCTGCGCGAAGGCGACGTGGTGCTTATAGACGGCGGCTGCAAAGTCGAAGGATACTCATCCGACGTGACCCGCACAGGGATTTTTGGCAAGCCGTTCGAAAAAATCCAGCGCACCTACGAAACTGTTCGGAAAGCACAGGATGCAGCTCTCGATGCCGCCCGAAAAGGAAAACTTTCGGGAACCGTTGACGACGCCGCGCGCGGTGTAATCACTTCCGCCCGATATGGGCCTGACTACAAATTCTTCACGCATCGTCTGGGACACGGAATCGGCCTCGACGGGCACGAGCATCCTTATCTCGTGCGTCACAGCAAGACCACACTGATGCCAGGAATGACGTTCTCGAACGAGCCCGGCGTATACATCCCAGGCGAATTTGGCCTGCGCTGCGAAGATTTGATGGCGATTACTGAAGACGGTCCAGCGCAGCTGTTAACTCCGGGATTCCAGGTTTCTCTCGAAAAACCACTCGGTTGAAACGCATTCGTCCACCGCTCGTTCAGCCGCGCTTTGCTAGCGACGCGCAAAACTCCACGATTCGACGCTCGGCCCAAAATCGTCCGTCACCAGGTTCATTCGAGATAAATCCGCAATGGCCGCCATGCTCCGGGGCATCGAATTCGATCGCGGGATTTTTCTCGACGCCGCTGGCCCGTGTGGCTTCGAATGGCACAAACGGATCGTCCTGAGCGGTAATCAGGAGCAGCGGCACCCGAATTTTGTCGACCACACATTTGGCCCCCGCGGCCTCGTAATATTCCTGAGCATCGCGGTACCCGAATCGCGGAGCGGTGATCACGTCATCAAACTCGCGCACGGTTCGAATGCGCTTAAATCCATTTTGCGGATACTGTTCCGGAAACAGCTCGGCCTTGCGGGCATATCGCGACATCAGGCCGGCCACAAAGTGCCGCTGGTAAAAATAATTATTCCGCCGTTCCAGCGCGTCGGCGCAAGCTCCCAGATTTAACGCCGGACAGACAGCCGCAACGCCTCGTAGCGCCGGTGGAACAGCATCGCCACACTCCCCGGCCATTTTCATGACCAAATTGCCGCCCATCGAATATCCAGCGAAAAAGATCGATGAAAATTCGTCGTTCGCGCTGAGTTCGTCAAGAATCGCGCGATAATCGCCGCTCATCCCGGAGTTATAGAGCGTTGGCGTCAATCGTTCCGTGCCCCCGCAGTTACGTTGGTTCATCCGAATGACATGAAACCCGCGCTGCCAGGCCTTTTCCGCGATTCCGCACATATAACTGGAATCGCAGGAGCCTTCTAATCCATGGACCAGGACGAGCACCGGCGCGTTTTTTTCTTTGCCCGGCTGCCAGTGGCAGTAGCCTAGCAGCTTGGAATGTGGTTCCACGCTGAATCGCCGTTCTTCGGCAGGCGGCAGCGCAAAGCGGCGAGGCAAAAACGCGGCAACAATCGTCATGGCGTGACCGTTCTTGAGGAATGGATGGGGTCGAAACGGCTTTGATGCTCCTACGGTCATCTTTCCAATCTATTCGACCTGGCCGTTGCGAACAAGTTGACCTAAACCAACCACGCAGGGGTATTGTTAACATTCGCGCGGTGCATTGCGTCTACCAATGGGTAAGACGCTGTATTGGATGACTCGCTGAACCGCTATGGTAATCACTGTAGGAGCGCGGGTCGAGGCATTGGAATGGCCAACAGTGAATACCACTGCCGGCACGGATACTGGTGACGAACCGCTGGTTACGGCGGCGCAAAGCGGCGATCGCGCCGCTTTCGGTCAGCTCTACGAACGTTACTCCCGAATGGTGCACGGCATATTGCTCGCGCGAGTCCCCCACAACGCCGCCGAGGACTTAGTCCAGGACGTGTTTCTGCAGGCGCTGCCCAAGCTGGCTTCCTTGCGCGATGTTTCGCGTTTCGGGCCTTGGCTGGCCGCCATCGCTCGCAACCGCGCCGCCGATTTTCACCGCCGCGCTAAGCCGGATTGCTCTCTGGACACCCGGCCTGAAGAAGCCGAAGCGCTTGAGGATTCGCAACGCAAGATCGCAATCGAAGAAGGAATCGCGCTATTGAAGGTATTGCGCGAATTGCCCGAGGTTTACCGTGAGCCATTAATCCTGCGTTTCGTCGAAGGCATGAGCGGGCCGGAAATCGCTGCCCGCACGGGCCTGACACACGGATCGGTTCGCGTAAATCTTCACCGCGGGATGCAGTTGCTCCGCGAAAAGTGGCAAAACAGCCGGTCTGGCGCGGAAAAAGAGAAAGCATCATGAAAAATGATTATTTGTGGGACGGTTCAGGGAAGCCTGACCCTGAACTTCAGCTCATGGAAAATTCGCTGGCACGTTTTCGCTACAGCGGTGAAACGCCAGAGTTCCCGGCCGCCATTTCAAAGCGCGATAAATCGTCGCCATTTTCATTCTTGCCGGCAAGCTGGAATCCGAGGTTCGCTTCCGCAGCGCTGTTGACCCTCGCGTTGGTCGCTTCGGGCTTGTTGTTGCGATTCTCGCCCACGGAATCTTCGAGTTCCGCTGGCTGGGAAGTTGCTCGGCTGGCCGGCGCGCCCCGCATCGGGCATTTCTCCTTAGCCAGCGATGCCAGCAAAGCGCAACTACGCGTAGGTCAGGTTCTCGTCACCGACGATTCATCGCGCGCGTCCTTGAACGTTTCTGACGTCGGCGAAATCAATGTCGATCCCGGTTCCCGCGTTCGCGTGGTGGAATCAGGATCTAATCGCAATCGCCTGGCGCTCGAATTGGGCACTATCCACGCGGCGATCTGGGCGCCTCCGGGAGAATTTGTAGTAGATACGCCCTCCGCGTCCGCGGTCGATCTCGGATGCGCGTACACGCTTCAAGTGAACGACGACGGCTCCGGCACCCTTCGCACTACTCTTGGCTGGGTGGGGTTCCACAAGGACGGCCACGATTCATTCATTCCCGCTGGCGCTATGTGCGCGACGCGTCCTGCACAGGGGCCGGGCACTCCTTATTTCGAAGACGCTTCGGAAAAATTGCGAGATGCCTTGCAAGCGTTTGATTTTGCTTCTTTGTCTCCGGACGCCCGCGAACAGACCTTGCGCGCGATTCTTGCCGAAGCTCGCCCTCGCGATGCGTTCACGTTGTGGCACTTACTCTTCCGCGTGAACGGCGAGGAACGCGAGCTCGTGTATAACCGTTTGTCATCACTGGTGCCGCCGCCAAGGGGAACAACCCGCCAAGGAACGCTCGCTTTGGACCCGCAGACGCTGGATGCCTGGTGGAACGATTTCGATCTAGGCGACATCTCGGTTTGGCGCTTTTGGGAACAAAAACAAGCCCCGCCCATACTCAAGAAAGCTGCACGTTAACACTTGGACTTTGCAGGCGTCTTGCGAAGTGTAGACGCTCAGCCCGTGCAAAGGAGAACAGCCACATGCATTCGAATTCCCTTCGTTGTGTTCGAGTCACACTCTCAGCTTTGGCGACAGCGGTATTTTTCCTTCTGGTAGGCGTGGCAGTGGCTGGTCCGCCGCTGATTTGCCATTCCTTCGACATCGGAAACGCAAAATCCCTGCCGTGGGTCAGCCACGATTGGAATCTTTCCGGAGGAGAAAATTACGACACTCATAACCTGGTCAACGACACGCTAACCATTCTGAGTACAAGCACCATTCCGCTGGTTCACATGGAAACGCTTCGCCGCGCCACGTTGTACGCACGAAAAGATCCTGTCGCCGCAAAAGAGCTGCTCGTAAAGCTGGTTGCCCGCGCACAAAGCAGCGAGGCCTCTGCTCAGCCCGACGCGTTCGCTCTTTTCGACGCTGGGTACGTCACCGAGACCTATAAACAATGGCTGGGAGAGAAAGGCCAGAACCCCGCGAACGGTCTCGATGGTCGTGAGCGAATCAAGAAAGCCGACCATTTGCGCGGCAACGATCCGCAAATGAAATTTGCCGCGGCACTGGTCACGCTGCAGGACCCGCAGGCCGAGCATCTGGAGTACGCACGGGCGGCGGCAGCAGGCGCCAAGGCCGACGAACTACTCGCTCGCAATCTAGCGACCCGCTTTCTCGGAGGACAGAGTCCGACAATGGCAGAGATGATCCTTCGTGGCAATGAAATGAAAGTGGCCAGGCAATGAGATTCGTAGGGAAACCAGTGTTCTCGCGTTACGCTGACCCAGTCCGGCGCAAGCATGCCCGCGTTTCACCCCTGCGGGCGTGCGTGTTTTTCTCTTCGCTTTTGTTGGCCGCTTGTCTTGCCGGCAACGCTCAGAACTCAGCGACCGATCCCGGCCTCATTGCACACGAATGGGGTACATTCACTTCAGTCGCCGGAGAAACCGGCCAGGCCGTCGAATGGTTTCCTTTGAACGGTCCTAGTGATCTTCCCGGTTTTGTTGAACATTTTCGCGGTACCGGCTTCAAGGGGGGATTAAGCGGAACTCTTCGTATGGAAACGCCTGTTCTCTATTTCTATTCCGCGCACGACACTACGGTTGACGTCAGCGTTTCTTTCTTGCACGGCCTGATCACCGAGTGGTATCCGCACGCCAGCAACGTCGAACCGTCCGCCTCTCTCAACAATGCTGCGCTTTTTCAGCGGCAATCCAGCGGAAGCATCTCCTGGAAATCGGTGGGCGTTCAGGTATCCGCCGGCAACGCCTTCCCTCAAGAAGCTCAGCCTAGCCACTACTACGCGGCGCGCGCTACAGACTCTTCTCCGCTGCGTGTCTCAACGGAAAATAGCGAACAGAATGAAAAATTTCTTTTCTATCGTGGCGTTTCGCTTGCCTCGCCTCCGCTTTCTGCACTGGTTCTACCAAATGGACAGATCGAAGCAATGAACCAGACTGCTGACCAAATCCAAAAGCTCATTCTCTTCGAACGACGAGGCGACAATATCGGCTATCGTGAAATCAATTCCCTTCGCGAAGGTGCCCTGCTCAATCCGCCGATCCTGGATGCATCGCTCGATTCCTTGCTGGCGGACCTCCAAGACTCCCTGGTTTCAGCCGGTCTCTATCCCGAAGAAGCTCACGCGATGCTCGGATCCTGGAAGGACTCCTGGTTCGAAGAAGGGGCCCGCCTGATCTACATTGTTCCCAGTTCGTTCGTCGAAAAAGTCCTGCCGCTCACAATTCAGCCACAGCCGGCAGCCATCCGTCGAGTTTTCGTCGGCCGCATGGAACTGCTCACTCCTGCGACACAGAGGGCCATAGAGACGGCTGCCGCGTCCGGCGACCAGACAACTCTCGCCCTGTACGGCCGCTTTCTCGCTCCCATGCTCGAAACCATTCTCCGCAAAGAGCCCGATACCGCTCTCGCGAAGTACCTGTCCTCCGCCCTTAGCAATACTTACCGTACCCAGAGCGCCCGGAACGCAGGACGCTGAGCGGTTATATCGATCTCTAGCATCGCGGTGAAGGCCCGTTCGTATCTATTTGAGGGTTCGGACCGCGGAGGTCCTCAACTTGACCCAACCCGCTCCACACCATAAACTAATCTTTCACAGTGATTCATTTTTTCGATGCGATGAATTTTTCCTGCGGCCCAGCGGCCACCCGCTGGGCTGCGCTGTTTTAGGGTCGCAACGCTAGCTCGGCGCTTGTAAGTAGAGCCCTGAAACCGTTTCACTCAGGATTTGCAAAACAAACCCTGAATTCTAATCGCGAGGCTGGAATGATTGACGGTCCCATTCAGGAAGGTCTTACCTTTGACGACGTTTTATTGGTACCGGGCAAAAGTTCCGTGCTACCCGCCGAAGTTGATACCCAAACACACTTCACTCGCAAACTGAAAATCAACGTGCCGCTGGTTTCCGCGGCGATGGACACCGTAACCGAATCGCGGCTGGCGATCGCCATGGCACGCCAGGGCGGCATCGGCTTGATTCATCGCAATATGCCGATTGACCGCCAGGCGGAGGAAGTCGACCGCGTGAAGCGTTCCGAATCCGGCATGATTGTGGACCCAGTGACCATCTCTCCCGACATTACGGTGCGCCAAGCTCTCGAAATCATGACCAAGTACCGCATTTCGGGCCTTCCGGTAACCCGCGGAACCCGCCTGACCGGAATTCTGACTAACCGCGATCTGCGCTTCGAGAAAGATCATACCCAACTGGTCAGCGCGATCATGACCAAGACAAATCTTGTTACTGTACCGGTCGGCACAACGCTGGAAGAAGCGGAAAAAATTCTGCAGAAACACCGCATCGAAAAGCTGCTGGTGGTGGATCAGGACTTCAATCTTAAGGGTCTGATCACGGTAAAGGACATACAAAAAAAACTAGAGTATCCCCGGGCATCGAAGGACAGCCAGGGGCGCTTGCTGACCGGAGCGGCAGTTGGGGCAACTGGCGATTTTATGGAGCGCGCCCTCGAAATGGCCAAGGCAAAGGCGGACGTCCTGGCGATCGATACCGCTCACGGACACACCGCAAAGGTGATGGAGGCGATTAAATCCATCCGCCAACGGCTGCCCGAAATGCAAATCGTGGCGGGCAATGTGGCCACCTATGACGCCGCGAAGGACTTGATCTCTCTGGGAATCGACGGCCTGAAGGTCGGTATCGGTCCCGGTTCGATCTGCACCACGCGCGTCGTCACAGGCGCCGGCGTTCCGCAACTTACCGCGATCTTGGAATCGGCGCGAGCCACGCGAGGGACGGACGTGCCGATCACCGGAGATGGCGGAATTAAATTTTCCGGAGATATCACCAAAGCTTTGGCCGCGGGCGCTTCCTGCGTCATGATCGGCAGCCTGTTTGCCGGCACGGAAGAATCGCCCGGCGAAACAATCCTCTTTCAAGGCCGTACGTTCAAAGCATATCGCGGCATGGGTTCGATCGGGGCGATGGCCGCCGGCTCCGATCGCTATAGCGTGGTACAGGAAATGAGCGACAGCGGCAAATCCGTTCCCGAGGGCGTTGAAGGCCGCGTAGCATACAAAGGCCCGCTCGGCGCGTTAACGGATCAACTGGTCGGAGGACTGAAGAGCGGCATGGGCTATGTCGGCGCGCGCACGCTAAAAGAATTGGCGGAAAAGGGCCGTTTCGTGCGGATCACCGCAGCGGGCTTGCGCGAATCGCACGTTCACGACGTGATCATCACCCGCGAAGCGCCGAACTACCGAATGGAATAGTTCTTACTTTGGAGCTCCAGAACTTGCCTGAACAACCTTGGCGCAATCCGCGTCCCGCGCCGCAACTCGATGAAATCCGCCAGCGCCTTCCCGCCTCGAGCTACCTCCCTCAATTCCTGCGGTCCTGGTGGCCAGCGCTGCTGTGGGCCGGCGTGATTTTTTCTCTCTCCAGCGATACATTTTCCTCAGAGCACACCGGATCGATTCTGTATCCGGTATTTCACTGGCTGATTCCTTCGCTCACTCTCGATCAATTTGAGCCAATTCACTCTTTCATTCGCAAGGCCGCCCATTTCACGGAATATTTCGTTTTCTGCGTGCTGCTGTTTCGCGGAGTTCGCGCTGAGCGCGTCGGCTGGCGCTGGACTTGGGCGCTTGCCGCACTGTCGATCGCAGCAGGCTATTCCGCGCTCGATGAAATCCATCAAGCGTTTGTAGCTTCGCGGACTGCTTCGCCGTGGGATTCGCTGCTCGATTCTGCGGGCGCGTTCGTCGCTTCCGTGACGCTGTTCCTGTGGTTCCGGTTTCGAAAACCGGCTGACTTATCTCCACCGGATTTCCCGATGAAACAGCGATAGAAGCCTGGAAACGGGTTGCCGGCATCTAATGAATCGCGGCGACTATGCGTCTGGAGCAGACCTTACCTCCAATGTTCATTCGTGGCTCGATTGGTCTCAGCGTTTTAGTTCTCGCCTTGCTCTGTGGACTCGCACTACGAGCGCAAACGAACATCTCAGGAGCCTCAAGCGCCGATGCTCGCCGCGTTTCTGATCGCGACAATATTCAGATACCCGTTGGCACCATTCTCCCCGTTCGACTGAACCACGGTCTCTCCTCGAAAAATGCACACGCCGGACAAGAGATTACCGGCCGCCTGATGCAGGACGTGCCGTTGCCAAACGCGCAAAAGATTCCTGAAGGCGCCAGGCTCCGTGGAACGGTCGCAGCGGTTTCGAGCGCGGGGAAAACCGTCACGGGAAGAATCTCGTTCCGCTTCGATCACATCGAGGTACATCGGCACGGTGTTGCGATCGTGACGGATCTGAGAGCGCTCGCCTCGTTCATGGAAGTGCAGTTTGCGCAGACGCCGGAAACAACTCCTGGATTCGGAACGCCGTACCGCTGGTCAACCTTCGACTTGATTGGCGGAGACGTGAAGTACGGCGTGGGAGGGCCGGTCACGGACAGTGGCAGCCAAACCATCGGAGAGGGCACGGTGGATGGCGCGCTGGTACACCTTAGGGCAAGCGCAGACGGGCGATGCCGGGGAGAACGGGAAGGTTTGGCACGGTTGCAGGCGGTATGGGTTTTCTCGTCGGACGCTTGTGGCGTGTACGGCATGACCGGAGTGAGAATTCTACATGCAGGAAGAACCGAGCCCTTGGGAGAAATCGTAATTTCCGCCGACACCGGCGACGTAAAGATCAGAGGCGCGAGCGGCATGTTATTGAGGGTGGCTCAGTAGAACGAGTGAACCGCGTCAGGCCGCTCCGTGGGGAACGCCAGTTAACCATAACGCCCTACCCCCCCCTCACTTTTTCCGTAACTGCAGATGATAAAGGAGTTACAAATTGCCAAGGGACGTCTTTCGACTCGCTCAAGACTCGCCTCGTGCTCCGATGCTCGACTATAGATTCCAAAGAGCTTAGCGGAACCGTACCCTATCACCGCACATTCTGAAAGAGTTACGCAATAGGACGGCAGCGGAATGCCACGAAGACACAAAGCCACCAAGAACTTATTTGAGACGCGCGCCAAGTTTTCAAAGAACTGTTCGGAAACGATCCCGCCGCCCCGTCGCGATGCCATGACAGCCGCTAAAGCATCGACTATGGTAACGACTTGGTTAAGTACTGTCTACTGTACTGAGAGACGAAAAGAGGACAGGTCCTAGTTTCCATTAGAAAGGTCTGGCCGGTGCAGCAATGCGTCCCACAAGTGAAGTTGTATTTTGCGAGTGCAAAGCTGCCCGGCCCGCTCCCAACGGAAACTGAGCCGTTGGCCTCGCCAGAGCCGATGAGTCCCGAGAAGAGAAGTCAAGAACTATTCAGATTTATCGTTGACACCGCCGACTTCGTTAGACATGTCCCCGAGTTTTCGAGTCCTTTTCCCTGTTTTCTGGAGAGCTGCAATACAACCCTCATGTGTAGCTGACAAGCTGCAAGCCGGCCCATAAGAGAATTCCTGCCGCGATTGTAAATGTTCGAGGTCGCCCTTTCATAGCGAACGCAAGGACAGCGGCGATAGGGCCAGCGTACAAGAAGCTTAACAAATAAGGGCGCGCGATGCCGATTTGGTAACGCCCGAGGATAAACATGGTCACCCAGAAAAACCAAGTGATTGCTATGGTCGCTAGCGCGACGACCCCTATGGAATTACGCCAAGGTTGCAACTGCGCGCGTGTCGCCGAATGGCTTCGATAAGCGAGAACAGCAAGTATTGGCACCAGGGCGTAGCAAAAGAACGTAATCTCACCCTGAATCATCATAACTCCAACCTCCTTAGGTTACCTTGCTTCCAGGCCAAAGGGCTTCAGCACGCAGTTCATAAAGGCATCGGCTGAAGATTCGGATGTAGCAAACGGGTTTTGGTTGATGAGCATGTCTAGCGACTGGCCCAACTCGTGAAATTGTGTTCTGAGCATTTCGAGTGGTGAGATATCGCTCGCGGTATAACCCATGTTTGGCGATCTGAGGGGGGTGATACCAACGAGTCTGCCTCCGTTTATGCCGAGGGGGTCGAAGGCTTGATTAAAAGTTCTCTGCGTAAAGCTTCCCACGTCGTTTTCAACAGTCACGCTAACTCCTGCATTTCTCGCGTAAAAATATCCATTTGAACCGGGCGAAGTAGGAACCACCGTCAGGCTTGTAGGGCTTGTTATCTTGTATTGTATGGCGAGGCAGTCTTTCACCGACTTGTTAAGGTCCCGAGCTGTCGGAAGCTGGCCACCACTGCTACCGCCGCCGCCCGGACTGCCCTGCCCGCGAGGGAACAAAGAGCCGCCGCCGAGGAAAGGGTCGCCGCCACCGAACGTTTCTTCGTAGCCTTGCCAATTGCAGTAGATCTTTCCGCGATCCGTCCAACAGCCCGTTGCGGTTATTACATGATTTTTACGGGGCCGAGGTCGTCTTTCATGGTTTGGAAGGCGGGGGAGTTTCTCTTGACGGCGTCCCAGCGGCCATCGGGGTATTCGCGCAGCAACTGCACGGTCAAGAAGCTGCCTCGGATGAGGCTGGAGTCGTGATTGGACCACAACTTACTGGTGGTGCGATTGCCATAGCGGTTGACGATGATGCGCGAAAAGTTCGCTGCTTCACGCGGATCGTACCCGTGTTCAATCACGTTCTGAAGGGCCAGGCGATCCGCCTGATTCTCCAATTCGCGCTGATGCCCATTGACCGCCGAAGCAATTCCAATCTCGGCCATGAACATGCCTGTGTTGCCGATGAAGGCGCTGGCGGCGAGCCCGGCAATGGTCAATCCGACGCGCGAACCGCGTGTTTCCGCAACTTCGCGGCGATAGTGAACCTGCAACACATGCGCCATTTCATGGCTGAGAATGAAGGCGAGTTGCGCTTCGTTTTCAATGGCGCCGAGGAGACCGGTGTTGATGAGCAGCGTGCCGTCGGGGAGCGAAGCGGCATTGATCTCCGAATCTTCGACGACGAAGAAGCGAAATTCGATGGGGCGGCTAGTGCCTTTGGCGCCGTCCGGTATCAGCGAGTCGCCAAGATGCGAAACGTATTCCTGAACGGTGCGTTCGGCGAGCAGCTTCAAGCGGCCCTGGACTTTTTTTCCCTGACGAAATTCCAGAACGTCAATTGCGGTTTGCGGATCCTTGGCGCGGGCGACCTCGAGATTGTGCGGCATCTTGTAGTCATCGGCGGCAGCAGGAGGGCCCAGTTCGATTTCTTCGACGGCGATGCGGCCATCCTTGCGGGCTGAACCCGCGTACTTGACGTGGTAGCCCGCCAACAAAGTGCCAGCGCCCGGATCTTTTGCGGGTAAGCCGGCGCTGGCTTTCGTGACGTTCCAGGCACGCTTGGTGGCACCATCTATCGCCAGCCAATAACCATCCACTCGGAGCTCGCCGGCTTCGCCAGAGGCGATTTTTGCGGCCTCTTGCGGTTCCTCCTGGAGGTACGCCGTACCACGGATTTTTTTGTCGTTCTGGCGGAGATCGACGGTGAGCTTTTCCGAGAAGAAGCGGTGACGATCAAGCCATTGGCCTTCGGCTTCGACCAACATGCCGGGGGCGAGTTCCGCGAGCTGGAACGGATGCTCGCCGGAATCATCCTTGCCGAAGATTTTGCTGGCGGAAGTGAGCTCGATGCGATCGTCGAGGATCATGACCGTGTTGGCATCGGCGCGGGCGGTGAGGTAGCCCGCCAGCTTCATTTTGGCGCCGGCCGCGTTGCCGCTGAAGGCGGTAAGCGCCAGGGAAAAGGTCAGCACCCGGCGAAGCATCCAACGGAGGCGAGCGTAATACCAGCCTGACGGTCCGAGCATGGGAGGCTCCTGGTTCAAGACGACTTGGCCGCCTGGAGTTCCGCAGTTTTCGCGTTTTCGGCTAGCGCCTTCTTTATTTCCCTAACGATTTCATGAGCGGCGCCCTTGGCCATGACCTTTTCGCTCCAGCGGGGATCGATTTTGACGTGGACATGCAAGCCGCAAAGATTCTGTTTGTCGCTGCGGCGGGATACGTCGGCATCCATTTTCAAGCTTTTAAAACCGGCGCCGAAGCCGATTAGCGCGCTTTTGACGACACTACCCTTTTTGAATTCGGTGATAGTGCCGCTGACGATAAGCGAGTGCGGAGCGTCGGCGTCGTCGACAGTTTCGCCTTCGCCGATAACTTCTTTGACCACCTTGGCCTTGGTCAGTTCGTTGCGCAGCTCGGCGTAGAAATAGTCCACAAAGGCAGGACTGAGTTCGACACCTTCCGCGGTGGTGAAATGTTTCGCTTCGGCAGACTTGAATTGTGGAGCTTCGTCCTTCGGCGCTGCACTCACGCCGACGGCGAACGCGGCCGCGATCAAGGCTATGGTGAAAATACGCATGCTGGTCTCCTCTTCTGTTTGCTTGCAAAGTCGTTTCAATACAGCGTGAGCAACTCCCGCGGCCTGAGGCTCCAACTACATTGTGGATGGCGGCTTGGCCGCGTCGGCCACGGGCGTAACGGCCGGCCGCGTCTCCTGCGCCTTCGAAAGAGCGGCTACGGCTTCCTTCAGCTGAGCGCCGCGAAGAAAATTGCGGGTTGCGTCGCGCAATGCGGACTCGATATTTTCTTCGACGTTCTTTTGCATGTTTTTTTTGCGCATAGCGCCGTTGGCGATCGACGTTCCCGCCGCTTTTACTTCAGTGGATTCGCCGGTTTTCGGGTTTTTGACCATAGCGGAAAATTCCACTTTGCCGAAAAAATCGAGTGCTGAGCCGGAGGCCAAACCAAACTGGAAGACGTAGACGCGCAGGACGAGGTCAGCGGAGGCTTCGTCCGCGGCCAGTAGATTGGCGGCCTTCAGCGAGTGTTCGAGGGAATCCTTGACGATGGCGGTGGGCTGCTTATCGAGAAAGATGCCGCCGCGTGCTTTCAGGACCAGGAGCGGCTGGGGGTTACCCGAACGGTCCGTAACACCGGTGATCCAGAATTTGGGCGTAGGATCGAGTTTTTGCGCGGGAACGGGGTCACCAAGCTGAATGGTGATGGTGTTTCCCGGAGTGGCTTTGGGTTCATCGGCCGCGGCCAAGGACTTGGCCACGCAGGAAAGCGCCAATAACAGGAGAACACTGAGAGAAAAATGCAAAGTGCGAAGGGGCATGGGAAGTCTCCGCGGGGTACGCGATCCTTTGTTTATGGGCCGTCCGCTCGATGACGAGCCGATTGGCGGTTTTCGACCTGAACAGTTACGAGGCTATCTCCGCGGCGCCAACGCCGCAAGGAGCAACGCATGCGAATGTGCTGAAGTAGAGAAGAGCTGGACGGTGGTACAGCATGGGAATACAGATTTTACTCATCGCCGAAGTAATGTCCCGTAATCAAAAAATCATGGACGCAGAAAATGCGCGGGTCTGAATTCACTCAGGGTTTGCAAGTAAGACTTCTTCACCTCAGGGCTGGTAAGTGCAGGCCCTGAAACCCGGGTCCGGCCACTAAAGAACAGCAAGATCCGTGTGCGTCATTTGCACTTAGCGACGAGCAGAGTGATGTCGTCGTGTTGTTCGTTAGGGCTGAAGCTGCGAACGGTGTCCACAAGCGAGGCGAGCAGGTTCGGCAGAGGTAAGTTGCCATAGCGGCGTAACGCTTCGACCAGGCGAGATTCTCCAAATTCTTCGCCGTCGCCGTTGAACGACTCGGTTACACCGTCGGTGTAGAAGGCCACGGTGTCTCCTGGCGAAAGATCCCATTCGCCAGCGCTGCAGTCCCATCCTTTGAAGAGTCCCAAGACGGTGCAAGTGGGCTCAAGGCGCTCAAGTTGGCCGTCTTGGCGAAGGAGCAGGGCGGGAAGATGACCGCAATTGGCATAGCGAAGGCGGCGGGACTTGTCGTTATATTCGGCGAAGAAGAGGGTGGCATAAGCGCTGTCGGCGGTGTTTTCGCAGAAAAGACGATTTACCGAGAGCAGGAAGCGCTGGGGCTGTTCCAAAACAAACGGCACGTAGGGGCGGCTTGAGTAGCTGACGCACTGGTTGCGGAGATGCGCCTGGAGATTGGCCATCAACAGGGCTGCTGCGACTCCTTTGCCTGAAACGTCGCCCACCACCAGGCCAAGCCGATCGCGGCCCAGGTCGAGAAAATCGTAATAGTCGCCACCGACGTGGCGCGCCTGGATGCAAACAGCGGCGTACTCCAGAGTCGTGAGAGCGGGTTGCGCCTGTGGGAGGAGCCTGGCCTGGACATGCCTGGCGAGTTCGAGTTCCTGGCTCAGCCGATGCTCGGATTCCGACCTCTCGGCGTGGGCGCGGCGCTGTGTCTCAAGCTCGCGGTTGATGGCGTCATAACCCAAAAGCGTGAAGGAGTTTCCGTCCACATCTTCGAAGGTGGCGGAGACCGCGCCCCAGGACTGAACCTGCGGAGGATGGTGAAAACGCACCCCCCGCCCGCTCCATTCTTCGAACTTGGCGAAAACGTTTTCGGTCAAAAAGATGATTTGAGTGGCGCGGCCGATAAGCTTGTATTCATCGGAGCCGGCTGTGGGAGCAACGAGCGAGAGCACCGCGGTGCCATCGGGGGGAGTGACAGCGACAGAATTCTCGACAGAGGGGAGCCGGACATCAATGGCCAGGCGGAATCCCAGTTGATCCACGTAGAATTGGCGGCTGCGCTCTTTGTCGCGAACGAAAACGGCGATGGTTCCGAGGCGGAGGTAGGGATCGTGACGATCCGGATGAAAACTGCAGCGTGGGTGCGCAAGCAGGGGCGATGGGTGAGCAGCGGTCATCGGGACGATTATAACGCAGGAGCCAATTCTTGCGTTGGCGGACCGGGCGATAAGCTCCGAACAAAAGAAAAGGGCACGACATGTCGTGCCCCTGGGGGAACCGGAATTGCACTGGAACTGGGCAGCTTCTAGCTGGCGGCGGCTTCCGCTGGTTCTTCTTTTTTGGCTTTTTCTTTCTTTTCTTTTTTCTTGAATTCGTAACCGACGAGTTCGAGGATGGCGACTTTAGCTCCGTCACCGACACGATTGCCGGCGGCGATGATGCGAGTGTAGCCTCCGGCGCGGTCGGCGAATTTGGGCGCGATTTCGCCGAAAAGTTTTTTGGTTACGGCGGGAGTCATGATGTAGGCGGCAGCGATCCGGCGCGACGTCAGGGTGTCGCGCTTGCCGAGGGTGATCATTTTTTCCGCCACCGGACGTGCGGCTTTCGCCCGCGTCAAAGTGGTGGTGATTCGCCCGTGTTCAAACAAATTGGTGACCAGGTTCCGCAAGGTCGCGCGGCGATGCCACGGATTGCGGCCAAGTTTCGAGCCTGATTTCAGGTGTCGCATATCTCGCTATTTCTCCCGGGCCTTTACAATCCGACCGTGTCTTCGCTGCTTGGCGCGGCAGTCTGGCTTGGCAATGGCGGCCAGATTATGCGGCCGTGCTCATCAAACTTCATGCCCAACGCGAGGCCCATCTTCACCAGTATATCTTTGATTTCGTTGAGCGATTTGCGGCCGAAGTTCTTGGTCTTGAGCATTTCGTTTTCGCTCTTCTGCACCAGTTCGCGAATGGTCTGGATGTTCGCATTCTTCAGGCAGTTGTAGGAGCGCACGGAAAGCTCGAGCTCTTCGACCGAGCGGTCCAGATGTTCGAGGCGCGGATCGTTGGCCATCTCCACCGGAGCTTCGATGACGTCGGTCGGCTCTTCGAAGTTGATGAAGATGCTCATGTGGTCCTTTACCAGCTTGGCGGCCAAGCCAATCGCGTCGTTCGGGGTGATGGCGCCATTGGTCCACACTTCGAGCATCAGCTTTTCGTAGTCGGTCATTTGACCGAGACGGGCGGACTCGACGGAATAGTTCACCTTGCGAACTGGCGAGTGAACACTATCCACCGGGATGTAGCCGATGGGCAGGTCCTCGTCGTAGTTGCGGTCGGCCGCCACGTAGCCGCGGCCATTCTTGACGCGCATTTCAATCTGCAGCTTGCCGCCTTCGCTGACCGTCGCGATGTATACGCTCTTGTCCAACACCGCGAAGTCGGCGTCCTCTTCGATTTGCGCGGAGGTTACCGGGCCGGGGTGCTCAACGTTGAGGTAAATCGTCTTCGGCAGATCGGTATTCAACTTAATCGGCACCTGCTTCAGATTGAGGATGATGTCCGTCGCGTCTTCCACAACGCCGGCAATCGAGGAAAATTCGTGCAACACGCCTTCAATCTTGACCGCGGTGATTGCCGCTCCTTCAATCGAACTGAGCAGTGCGCGACGCAAAGTGTTTCCCACTGTTGTGCCCCATCCGCGTTCGAAAGGCTGCGCGGAAAAACGGGCGTACTTCTCGGTCAACGATTCCAGTTCCGGCGCAAGCCGCTTTGGCTTCTGAAAACCCTTCCACATATTGTTCCTTCCTTCTGGAAGCCGATTGTGACGGCTTCCCATGCTGCAATAATTGCGAAAATCCCCGGAAAACGCGGGCCTAAAGACCTTGTGCTACAAAACCTTCGGAACAAGCACCGGTCTAAATTCACTCGGCGTTTGCAAGTACAACTTCGTCACCTCAGGGCCTGTAAGTACCGGCCCTGAAACCCGAGACCGGCGCTACAAAACCCGCACAGACAAGATTGTCTGCGCTACCGTTACTTCGAATACAGCTCGACGATCAGTTGTTCATTGATGGGCGGGGTCTGCACGTCTTCACGCCTTGGCAGAGCCACCACTTTGGCCTTGAATTGTTCGCGGTCCTGTTCGAGCCACGGCACACTGCTCTGGCTTTGCGCCACGTTGCGCGCTTCCATCACCATCGCGTTCTGGTGCATCTTCTCTTTGATGGCAATTTCTTCGCCCACGTTCACTTGATAGGAAGGGATATTCACCTTCTTACCGGTAATGCGCACGTGGCCGTGCAGCACCAGCTGCCGCGCTTGCGCGCGGGAAGACGCCAGGCCGGCGCGCCATACCACGTTGTCGAGGCGGCGTTCCAGCATGATGATCAGGTTTTCGCCGGTCGGGCCTTTGACGCGTTCGGCTTTTTCGAAATAATTACGGAACTGGCGTTCCAGCAAACCGTAAGTGCGCTTCACTTTTTGCTTTTCGCGCAATTGCAAGCCGTAACCCGCGATCTTCGCACGGCGCGACTGCCCGTGCTGACCTGGAACGAAGTTGCGCTTTTCGATGGCGCACTTCTCGGTAAAGCACCGCAATCCTTTCAAGAACAGCTTTTGCGTCTCGCGACGGCAAAGGCGGCATACTGCTTCACGATGTCTTGCCAACTTCTTTTCTCCCTTCTCAATTCCTTCTGAACCCTTGGTGCGCGGGCAATCTTGCCGCGTTCTTTTTCTCAGATACCGCAGTACGCAGACAAGATGGTCCGCGCTACAAACATCACACCCGGCGTCGCTTCGGCGGACGGCATCCGTTGTGTGGAATCGGAGTCACGTCGCGAATCACCACAATGTGTAATCCAGCCGCGGCCAGCGCGCGCACAGCAGACTCGCGGCCGGAGCCGGGACCCTGTACCCGGACTTCGCAACTCTTCATACCGTACTGATCGCGCGCGTTCCCCGCTGCGTTCAGCGAAGCCTGCTGCGCGGCGTACGGTGTGCCTTTGCGCGAACCCTTGAATCCGATGGCGCCTGCCGAAGACCAGCACAACGTCCGGCCGTCGGTATCCGCGATGGTGATCTGGGTGTTATTAAACGAAGCTGCCACATGGACCACTCCGTGCGGTACAACCCGCTTCTCGCGTTTCTTTTTGAACTCTTTTTTGCGCTTGCCCGGCGCGGCTGCTTTCGCTCCAGCGGCCGGTTTTGCCGGTGCTGTTGTTCCGTCCGGTGCTGTTTTTTGCTGCTCTTTTGCCACGTTTCACTCCATTTCGTCCGATTCCAAAACCGAAAATCCGCCAAGCTATGGCTGCGGCACGGTGCGCTGTTACAGAAACCCCAAAAAAAGTTAGCCCTTCTTACCCTTTACCTGCTTCTTCGCTGCCACGGCTCCCCGGCGCGGACCCTTACGAGTGCGTGCGTTAGTGTGCGTACGCTGGCCGCGAACCGGCAGATTGCGACGATGACGAATGCCGCGATAGGCCTGCACTTCAATCAGCCGGCGGATATTCATCTGGATCTCTTTGCGGAGATCGCCTTCCACCCGGCCCTCCTGTTCGATGGCCTGGCGAAGCTTGTTCACTTCGTCTTCGGTGAGGTCGCGGATCTTCTTCGTGAAATCGACCCCGGCCTTTTCCGCCAGCCTTTTCGCGCGCACTTGCCCGATGCCATAGATCGAAGTCAATCCAACCCACAGCCGCTTCTGCACCGGAAGATCAACACCTGCGATACGTGCCATGACTTCTCCTGTTCCTTAACGCTGAAAAACTCCAACAGCTCCGGGCCAGCGCCCGGCATTACAAATTCAATTTATCCTTGCCGTTGTTTGTGTTTCGGGTTCACGCAAATTACCCGCACCACTCCACGGCGGTGAATCACCTTGCATTTGTCACAAATCTTTTTTACCGATGCTCGTACTTTCATCGCTACTCCCTTTTAAAGCCCTCAGGCCTTGCCCATACGCTACAGAACCGATCCATTATTTGTAGCGGTAGACGATCCGACCTCGTGTTAAATCGTACGGCGAAAGCTCGACTGCCACCTTATCGCCCGCCAAAATACGAATGAAGTTCTTGCGCATTTTGCCGGAAACATGCGCGAGAACTTGATGCTTGTTCTCCAGCTCGACGCGGAACATGGCATTGGGTAGCGGCTCGATCACCGTCGCCATTACTTCAATGGCGTCCTCTTTCGAGTTACCCGAGTCGTTCTTTTTTTTGTCGTCTACGTTCTTCGCCATATACTCCCAAGTCAAAAACCCGGTCTACAAAAATCTAAAATCGCTTCCACTATCGATCACCAGGACGGCCCGGTTACCTCTTTCGGCCGCGTCAAAATCTGCGGGCCGTTCGCCGTGACCGCGATGGTGTGCTCGAAATGCGCCGATGGGCTGCCGTCGGCCGTTTCCGCCACCCATTCATCGCGCATGCGAACCTCGTGGCCGCCCGCATTTACCATCGGTTCGACCGCGATGACCATTCCTTCCTGTAACCGCGCTCCCCGGCCAGGCTCTCCGTAGTTCGGTAAGTTCGGCTCGTCATGCATCTTGGTCCCGATGCCGTGTCCCACGAACTCGCGTACCACCGAAAAGCCGTTCTCTTCGACCAGGCTCTGCACCGCGTAACCAACGTCGCCTAGCCGGTTGCCGGCGCGCATCTTTTCAATGGCCCGGTCCAGCGAATCACGGGTTACGTCCAGCAGTTTTTGCAGTTCCGGTTTGATCTTGCCAACCGGCACAGTTACCGCTGAATCCGCGAAGTACCCGTCCACTTCCATCCCGAAGTCGATGGAGACGATGTCGCCTTCCTTCAACTTTCGCTTCGGCGACGGAATCCCGTGAACGATCTCGCTGTTCACCGACGTGCAAAGCACGCATGGATAGCCGCGATACCCCTTGAATGCCGGGTGTCCGGGTTTGCCGGCGATTTTTTCCTCGGCAAGTTTCTCGAGGTCCATCGTCGTCATTCCGGGCCGCACGCTGGCTCGCAGGGCGTTCAGCACCTCATGCACGATCAAACCCGCACGGTGCATCTTGCCAATTTCGTCCGCGCTGCGCAGATGTATCGCCATCTCTTTGATCGCGAGCGCACACTGGCGCTCATTAAACAAATCCCTTACTGCGCTTCGCGAACAAAATCCAGAACCGCCTTGGCCACTTCATCGACGCTTCTGGAAGCATCCACGTCACGCAGCCTGCCAAGCCGCCGGTAATACGCCGCCAGCGGAGCGGTTTGTTTCTCGTACGCGGCAAGCCTGGGACCGACAATCTCTTCCCGGTCGTCCGGCCGCTGTTCCAGTTCGCCACCGTCATTGTCGCAACGGCCTTCGCACTTGGGTGGGCGCTCGTAGACGTTGTAGATTTCTCCGCCTACTTTGCACATTCGCCGTCCGGTAATGCGCCGAAGCAACAATCCCGGGTCAATCACGAAATGCACCACCAGCGGTTGCTTGAAGCCATGCTGCTTGAGCAATTCGCCGAGCCATTGCGCCTGGGCCACGGTCCGAGGAAACCCGTCGAACACAAACCCATGCGAGCAATCCGGCCGCTCGATGCGATGCGCGACCATACGCAGCACAATCGAATCCGGCACCAGCTCGCCGCGGCTCATAATCGGCTGCGCGCGCTGGCCGAGCGAAGTACCTTGCGCTACGTGCTCGCGAAGCATGTCGCCCGTCGAAAGATGCGGCGCGTTAAATTTGCGCGCCAGCTCCTTCGCCTGGGTACCTTTTCCGGCGCCCGGAGGGCCGAGAAAAATCACTGCACGGTCTAGCTTCTCGTGCGGGCCAATGTCCGGCGTCACTCGGTCGTCTCCCTCTTACCACCGGAGTTACCGCCGGCCGCGAAGTCGGCCCTTCCGTGCAAAACCTTCATAATTGCGCATGACCAACTGCGCTTCGAGCTGCTGCACGGTATCCATCGCCACACCGACTACGATCAGCAGCGACGTGCCGCCAAAATAAAACTGCACACCCAGCCCGTTCAAGATGAACTGCGGAAAATGCCGGTCAAACCAGTTGCCGCCAAGCCAAATCGGCAAATGGTTCAAGTGAATACCGGCGATCATCCATTCCGGAAGCAGGCAAACCATGGCCAGATAGATGGCGCCAATCAAAGTCAGCCGCTTCAGAATCCTGCTGACATAATCGCTGGTATTACGGCCCGGCCGAATACCTGGAATGAAACCGCCATTCTTCCGCATGTTGTCCGCAAGCTCAGTCGGATTGAATACGATGCCCACATAGAAAAACGCGAACAGCAGAATCATGGTGATGTAAAGAACGGTATAGAGCGGCTCTCCCCACCTGACGGCGTTGGCAAAAGTCTTGATAAATGCATATTTCGCGCCGAGCACAAGCGCGATGGTTGCGGGAAACGCCAGCAACGAGCTGGCGAAGATCGGCGGTATCACGCCACCGGAATTGACGCGCAGCGGAAGATAAGAAGATTGCCCGCCCATAACCCGCCTGCCCACCACGCGCTTGGCATATTGCACGGGAATGCGACGCTGGCCGCCCTCCACCAGAACGATGAAGGCTACCACGGCAATCATCAGCGCTAGAAGCAGGAGGATTGCCAGCGGAGTGAACACGCCCCAGGCGCCGGTCCGGAACTTCTCATACAAGTCCAGAACTGCACGCGGCAAGCCGACCACGATACCGACGAAGATGATCAACGACATACCGTTGCCGATGCCGCGTTCGCTGATCTGTTCGCCCAGCCACATGATGAACGCCGAACCAGTAGTGAGCGTCAATACGGTCATCAGCGTGAACCCATAGCCCGGATGATAGACCAGCGACTGACCACCCGCGCCCGGCGATGTCTGCAGCAGGCTGGCGGTCGAAAGCGATTGAATAATGGCCAAAGCAATCGTCAAATACCGCGTGTATTGCGTGATTTTTCGCCGGCCCAGCTCGCCCTCTTTTTGCAACCGTTCCAAATAGGGGAAGACCACGGTCATCAACTGCAAGATGATCGAAGAAGTGATGTAGGGCATGATGCCCAGCGCGAAAATCGTCAAACGGCGGAAATTGCCGCCGCTGAACAAGTCGAAGATGCCTAACGCGGTTCCCTGCGCTTGCGAAAAAAGCTGGTCCAGCACGGCGCTATTGATTCCCGGAGTGGGAATGTGCGCACCGATGCGATACACGGCCAGCAATGCCAGCGTGAAGAGAACACGCTTCCGCAATTCTTCCACACGGAAGAGATTCGATAGTGCCTGTAAGAAACGGTTCATGCGTTACCCGATTTTATCCCCAAAAAGCTAAGCCAAAATCTCGAACGACCCGCCGGCCTTGGCAATCTTTTCCTTGGCCGAGCCGCTGAAAGCATGAGCGTGAACGACGAGTTTATTCTGCAGCTCGCCATCGCCCAGAATTTTTACCTGCTGCCGGGTACGGACAAAGCCATGCGCCCTCAGCAAGTCTGGAGTCACCGTTTCGCCGGCCGGAAATACATTCAAATCCTGCAGATTGATGATCGCAAATGTCGTCCCAAACGGGCTGCGAAAACCGCGCTTCGGAATTCGCCGATGCAATGGCATCTGGCCGCCTTCAAATCCGCGCCGCCGTGAATACCCGCGGCGCGATTTCTGGCCTTTGTTGCCCTTACCGGAAGTTCTGCCGAGCTTAGAGCCAATGCCGCGGCCAACGCGCACCTTACGGTGACGCGAACCACGTGCGGGGCTCAGCGTTTCCAGACCGAACCGGCTGCGCGTTGCGCTAGCAGCTTTGTGCGCGCCGCTGCCAGCCGTCTTGTTCGAGCTTTTCGTCCGGTTGGATCTGGTGACCTTGCGTTTCCTGGTAATTTTTTTAGCCATGACTTAGTCCACCACTTCCACAAGATGCCGTACTTTGTGGATCATCCCGCGGGTCTCCGGGGTATCCTGCCGCTCGACTACTTGATTGAGGCGGCGCAGGCCCAACCCACGAATGGTTTGCCGCATGTCATCAGTGCAGCTGATAAAGCTGACCACCCACTTCACCTTGACGATGCCGGTCGCGGCGCCTTTTTTTTGTGCCATCATTGCGCTTCCCCTGCTACTGCCTTCTCCGCTTTCTTGTCGCGCCCGGTAATTTCTTCCACCGTCTTGGTGCGGGTTTCCGCAACCTGCGCAGCATCTTTCAAGCCAAGCAGTGCGGAAAAAGTGGCTTTCACGACGTTGTGTGGATTCGATGTGCCCAGCGACTTGGTCAGCACGTTATGGATTCCCGCCACCTGCATCACCTTGCGCACTGGACCTCCGGCGATTACGCCCGTGCCCTCGGGAGCCGGCTTCAGCAGCACCTGCGCCGAGCCGTAACGGCCAAGTACCTGGTGCGGAATCGTCGAGCCGATCAAATTCAACTGAATCAAATTCTTCTTTGCCTGCTCGATGCCCTTCTTAATGGCCATCGGCACTTCGCGCGCTTTGCCCATGCCAAATCCTGCGTGACCGTGGTGGTCGCCCACTACGACCAGAGCGGAAAAACTCAAATTCTTGCCGCCCTTGACCACTTTGGTGACGCGGTTGATGGCAATCACATCGTCCTTCAAGTCCGAAGGATTTACCTGAAGCAACCGCCGCACCGACAAGCTGTCCCTTAAAGTTTGCTTCGACATAGGCTTAGAACTGTAACCCCGCTTCCCGCGCCGCATCCGCGAGCGCCTTGACGCGGCCGTGGTATTTATACCCGCCGCGGTCGAACACTACTTTCGCCAAACCAGCCGCCTTGGCGCGTGTGGCGATTTCTTTGCCGACCACCTTGGCTGCCGCGACGTTGCCGCCGCCCTTCAAATTCTTTTTGGTGTCCTTGTCCGCGGAACTGGCGGCCACCAGCGTCTTGCCCGCGCGGTCATCGATAATCTGCGCGTAAATATGGTCCAGCGAACGATACACGCACAGACGCGGACGTTCGGACGTGCCGGAAACCTTCATGCGCACGCGGTCGTGAACGCGTTGGCGCTTGAGGTCTCTTGATAATCTGCGAACCGGTACGGATGCCACTGTTGTTCTCCTTCAAATCCTGCAAAACTTTTACGCCGCAATTGCCGGTATTCTATGCGCCGCCGGCCTTCGCTCCCGCCTTGCCAGCCTTCTTCTTGAGTCTTTCGCCGGTAATGCGAATTCCTTTTTGTTTGTACGGATCGGGCGGCCGCAGCGAACGAATGTCAGCGGCCACCTGGCCAACCTGGCCTTTGTCCGCGCCGGTAATCACCAGATGGGTCTGCTTATCCACCGAAATCTGGATTCCTTCCGGCACCGGAAATTCGATCGGGTGCGATTTGCCAAGCGCGAAATTCACCACTTTGCCTTTGAGCTCGGCGCGATAACCGACTCCGACAATGTCCATGTCCTTCTTGAAGCCACTGGTCACGCCATGAACCGCATTAGCAACCAGCGCTCGAGCCAGCCCATGCACTGCGCGATAATCGTCGGCGGCGCGCTTCACATTCAACACGCCATCCTTTTGTTCAAACGAAATGCCGCGCGGAACCGCGACGGACATCTTGCCCTTCGGCCCCTGAACATCGATCTTGTCCGCGGCCACGGCGATCTTTACCCCGGAGGGCAGTGGAATTGGTTTGTTTCCGATGCGTGACATTTTTCTCGTTCAACCCTTCCTGAATTCTTGTACCGCCTCTTGCAAAACATTTTCAGCAAATCTTGGCTAATTCCTTCGCTAATCCCTTACCAGACTTCGCAGAGCAGTTCGCCGCCAATGTTTGCTTTCCGCGCAGCACGTCCGCTCATCAATCCCTGCGGCGTGGTGACAATGCTGATGCCCAGTCCGCCAACCACCGGTTTGACGTCATGCGAACCTACATAACGGCGCGCACCGGGACGCGAAATGCGCTTAATGCCCGAAATTACACTGCGGCGGTCCGGCGTGTATTTCAGAAATACCCGCAACGTCTTGTGGCTCTTATTTTCGTCCACCATCTTGAAAGTCGAAATGTAGCCTTCTTCCTTCAGGATGCGCGCAATCTCGCTCTTCAATCGCGAGGCCGGCACATCGACGCGCTGATGCTTGGCGGCAACCGCGTTGCGGATGCTGGTCAAAAAATCGGAAATCGGATCGGTCTGCATAGTTCTCTGCGTCTCCTACCAGCTAGCTTTCGTGACGCCAGGAATTTCTCCCTTGAGCGCCATGCCGCGGAAACAGATGCGGCACATTTGAAACTTGCGAATATACGCGCGCGCCCGGCCACACACCCGGCAACGATTGCGTTTGCGAACCTTGAATTTCGGCTTCTTCAGTTCCTTAACTATTTTCGCGGTGCGTGCCATTAACTCGCTCCTCCGGGTTTGCGTAGAGGAAAGCCGAGCGCTAACAACAGTTCGCGGCCTTCTTCGTCGGTCCTTGCCGTGGTGGTCAAGGTGATATTCATGCCTTTGATCTTATCCACGCGCGTGTAATCAATTTCGGGAAACACCAGCTGATCCTTTAATCCCAGGGTGTAGTTGCCGCGACCATCAAACGCATTTGACGGTAAACCGCGAAAATCGCGAACGCGCGGCAGAACCACATTGCACAAGCGGTCCAGAAATTCGTACATCTTGTCGCCACGCAACGTAACAGCGCAGCCGATGGGCATTCCTTTGCGAATCTTGAAATTCGCAATGGATTTCTTGGCGCGCGTGATGATCGGCTTCTGGCCGGTGATCTGGCCCAGTTCCTGCGCCGCGGTGTCCAACAGCTTGACGTTCTGACTGGCTTCGCCCAAACCGATATTGACCGTGATTTTCGAGACTTTCGGCACCGCCATCACGTTCTTCAATCCAAACCGTTTCATCAACGCGGGCGTCGTCTCGTTCCGGTATTTTTCCTGCATTCTGCTCTTCATTTCGGTTCTTCTCTTTTTTCCGTTTTCTCGAAATTCGTTTCTAAAATCGCTTCGTTGCTTTTTTACTTGTCCAAAACCGTTCCACAACGTCTGCACGCGCGAGAGCGGCTGCCATCCTTGCCAATGTTGTGACCGATACGAGTGTGCTTTCCGCAGCTTCCGCAGACCACCATCACGTTGGAAGCGTTGATGCCTGCTTCCTTTTCAATGATGCCACCCTTGATATTCTTCGACGGATTTGGGCGTGTATGCCGCTTGATGAGGTTGGCATGCTCCACCACCACGGTATTCTTCCGCGGATTGATGGCCAGCACCCGTCCGCTTTTGCCGGCGTCTTTTCCGGTCATCACTTTTACCTGATCGCCTTTGCGAATCAGAATCTTGTACCGCTTGGTTTCTTGTTGTGCGCTCATAATCTCTTTACCAGACTTCCGGAGCCAGCGAGACAATCTTGGTGAACTGTTTTTCGCGCAGCTCTCTGGCCACCGGTCCAAATACGCGGGTTCCGACCGGCTCATTGGCATCGTTAATCAAAACCGCGGCATTGTCGTCAAACCGGATATACGTGCCATCCTTGCGACGATGTTCCTTGCGCATTCTCACTACAACGCACTTCACCACGGTGCCTTCTTTTACCTGGCTTTCCGGAGTCGCTTCCTTCACCGAAGCGGTAACGATGTCGCCCAATCCCGCTTTCAAACCGACATCGCCGCCGACCGGCAAAATGCACATCAGCTTCCGCGCGCCGGAATTGTCCGCGACCGTCAGCCAGGTTCGCATCTGAATCATGGCTATGCCTTCTCCCTAACCGCCACCGACGCATCACGCGTCAGCACGTCCTTCAACCGCCAGCGTTTCAGCTTGGACAGCGGACGCGATGACGAAATGCGCACCGTGTCTCCCAGCTTGGCCTGGCGCTTTTCATCGTGCGCATAAAACTTTTTGGTGATGCGGATCACGCGGCGATACTTGGCGTGCTGAACCAGACGGATCACTTCGACCACGATGGTCTTCTCCATCTTCGCGCTGGTGACTTTGCCGATCAGTTCAGTGCGCTCGCCGCGATCCGACCCTGTGGTTTTCTGCGTTTCTGGTGTGGCCTGTGTCTCTGCTGTCATTCCAATATCCTCATGCCTTCTTCAAAGCGTGTGCGCGGAGAAGCGTATTGACGCGCGCCAGATCTTTTTTCGATTCGCGGAGACGCTTCAACGCTTCCGCTTGTCCGGTGGACAACTGAAACCGCAGCCGGAAAATCGTTTCCGTCAATTCTTTCTGTTGCGCGGTAAGCTCGTTTACGCCCGCTTCGCGAATTTTTGTCATGCGCTTGGCCATGATTAGAGTTCTCCTGCACGGGAAACAAATTTCGTCGGAATCGGCAACTTGTGCGACGCCAAGCCCAAAGCCTCGCGCGCCGTCGCTTCATCCACTCCCGCCATTTCGAACATAATCCGCCCCGGCTTCACCACCGACACCCATTTTTCCGGCGCCCCTTTGCCTTTGCCCATGCGGGTTTCCGCCGGTTTCTTGGTAAACGGCTTGTCCGGAAAAATGCGGATCCACAGTTTGCCGCCGCGCTTGATGAACCTTGTGATGGCCACGCGCGACGCTTCAATCTGACGGTCGGTGATCCACGCGTTTTCCATGGCCTTCAATCCGTACTCGCCAAATGCTAATGCCCCCCCACTCCACGCTTTGCCTCTGCGGCGTCCGCGCATCTGCTTCCGGTACTTCACTTTCTTCGGCATCAACATCGTTCTGTTCTCTTTTCCCTAATGTCCCGCGAAAATTCCTAGTCTGCTGCGACCACTGCGGGCTTTTCCTGTACCCTGCTGTTGCGTTTTGGCACGTTTTCGCCCTGATAAATCCAGCACTTCACGCCAATTACGCCATACGTGGTATTCGCTTCCGCCGTTCCGAAATCGATGTCGGCGCGCAGCGTCTGCAAAGGCAACCGCCCCTGCAGGTACCATTCTTTCCGGGCGATTTCCGCCCCATTCAACCTGCCGGCCACGCGAACCTTGATGCCCTTGCACCCGAAACGAAGCGCCGAATCCACCGACTTGCGCATCGCGCGACGAAACGCTACCCGCTTTTCCAATTGCAGCGCAATCGACTCGGCAACCAGGGTCGCGTCCAACTCCGGGCGGTGTACTTCCTGAATGTCGATGTGCACTTCGCGCTTGGTGCGCTTCTGCACGTCTTGCTTCAACTTGTCGATTTCCGCGCCTTTGCGGCCGATGATGATTCCCGGCCGCGCGGTGAAGATTCGCACCACCAATTTGTTAGCCGCGCGTTCGATATCGATCGAGCTGATACCGGCAGACTTCAGCTTTTCTTTCAATTCCTTGCGCAGTTTCACATCTTCGTGCAGCAGTTCGGCGTAGTCGCGTCCCGCAAACCAGCGCGACTTCCAAGGCTTGTTGTAGCCCAGGCGGAATCCGTATGGATGTGTTTTCTGTCCCATTGTGCTTGGTTACCCCTTCTTGCCCTTCTTTGCAGCTTGCTGTTTTCCTGTCAGAGCCTTCCGTACGCGCCGCGCGGTTCCACGAACGCCCTTGTTCGCTTCCGCTTCCGCTACGTTGCTGGCATGCCGTTCCGCGGCCGCCACATGATGTTCGGCCACCGCAACCCAAACATGCGCGGTACGTTTCTGATAGCGAAATGCGCGGCCCATGGGCGCCGGACGCAACCTCTTCCAGCGTGTCCCTTCATTCACAAAACATTTCGAAACATACAGCTCATCGACATCCAGAGGCGCACCCGCATCCTCTGCTTTGCGTTCCGCATTGGCTACCGCGCTGCGCAGCAACTTTTCAATCGGCTTGGCGGCGCGCTTCGGAGTAAAGCGCAGTGTCTGCAATGCCGACTGCACTGCCTGGCCGCGAATCAAATCAATCACCAGCCGCGCTTTTTGCGGCGACATGCGAATGTGCCGGCCCAACGCATGCGCTTCGATCAACGGAGTTTGTGTTTGTACGTCAGCCATGTCTTATGCCTTCGGCGCTGCTGGAGCAGCACCGCCTCCTGCCGCTGCAGCGGGTGCCGCGGCCTTCTCCAAGGCGGCCTTGACGGCATGCCCTTTAAAGGTGCGGGTTGGAGCAAATTCACCCAGCTTGTGTCCGATCATCTGTTCCGTCACATAGACCGGAATAAACTTTCTGCCGTTGTGCACCGCGATGGTGTGGCCAATCATGTCCGGCACGATCGTCGAACGCCGCGACCAGGTCTTCACCACTTTCTTTTCGTTGCGCGTGTTCAGTCCTTCGACTTTTTCGCGCAAGTGCCCATCAACAAACGGGCCCTTTTTCAGTGAACGTGCCATCTCTCTCCTATTCCTCGACGCGACGCAAACGCGCCCATGGCGCATGCCGCATCTTCTTAAATCCCCGTACCGGACCAGGAACACGATGCGATTTCGGGCAAAACGGGCAAACGAACCGTGTTCCCATCGCATTCGGCGCGCGGTCTACAATCACCGCCCATCCCGGCTTGCACAACTTGTACAGCATCGGCTCCAGTGGAACCGCAGGCTGCCGTTTGAGCAGCACCGGCGCCTTCACCGCCGGTTTGCTTACCGGCTTAGTGATCCGCCGGTTCGCCACTCGCTTTGCTACACGCTTGCTGGACCGTTTCACGCCGCGGCGCACTGCAGCCCGGCGCCCTGCTGTACGGCTCGTTCGTGTCGCTCGCATCGTTTGTGCTCTTCATTCGCAGCGTGCTTGCTCCGCGAATGTTCTCCCTCAGCTACTGTGCAACTCTCCTCACCAATCTCGTTTCATCACTTCCGGCGCTCGACAATGTGCTTGTCGGTGCGCTTGTTATGGCGGGTCTTTTTGCCCAACGTCGGGAACGCCCACGGTGTTACCGGATGATTGCCCTTTACGCGTCCTTCGCCGCCTCCATGCGGGTGGTCAACCGGATTCATCGCTACACCGCGAACTGTGGGACGAATTCCCTTCCAACGAGTGCGCCCAGCCTTGCCATACGTCTCGTTCTCGTGATCCAGATTGCCAACCTGGCCAACCGTCGCCATACAGTCAATCGCAAACTTGCGAACTTCGCCGGAAGGCAGCTTAATCAATGCCAAATCGCCCTCTTTGCTCAGCAACTGTGCGGAAGCTCCCGCGGTCCGCACCAACTGGCCACCGCGCCCGGGATATAGCTCAATGTTGTGCACCATGGTGCCCGGCGGGATGTGGCGGAACTTCATTGCATTGCCGGGAAGAATATCCGCAGACTCGCCGGTCGTTACCGTCGCTCCAACTTCCAGCCCCACAGGATGCAAAATGTAGCGCTTGTCGCCATCCGCATAATGCAACAGCGCGATGTTGGCGCTGCGATTGGGGTCGTATTCGATTGCTTCGACCTTGGCCGGCACACCATCCTTGTCGCGGCGAAAATCAATCTTGCGGTATTGCTTCTTGTGGCCGCCGCCGCGATGCCAAACCGAAACTTCGCCCTGGTTGTTGCGTCCGCCGGAGCGCTTTTTCGGTTCCAACAAACCCTTTTCCGGAGTCTGCTTGGTGATATGGCTCTTGTCGAGAACGGTCATAAACCGCCGCGACGCCGTATATGGATTAAAGCTCTTCAGTCCCATCTCTGCCTCTTGCCCTGCTCATCTCTCGGCGGCCTGCACCGGCCGCGCTTTTATTGCCTGACGCACTTCCCGACCCCTTTTGCGACTACAAATTCTCGGCAAACTCGATCATCTTTTCGCCTTCGGCCAGTTTCACGTACGCCTTCTTCCAGTCGCGGCGATATCCTTCCGTCTGGCCGCGGCGGCGCATTTTCCCGTAGAAATTCGCGGTACGCACACCGGAAACCTTCACCTTAAAAATCTGCTGTACCGCTTCCTTAATTTGCGTCTTGGTGGCTTTCGCAGAAACTTCAAATACCACCGTTCCCTGAATTTCTTTTACGCCCAGCCCTTTCTCCGTGATGATCGGGCGGCGAATAATCTGGTAGTGAGGGGTTGACATGATTTATCCCTTCCCCGTTTTCTTTTTGGCTGCAGGCTTGGCGGTCTTCTTCGCAGCCGACTTCTTTGTTGTCGCTTCCTTCTTTTTCGGAGCCGCGGCAATCGATTGCACGTCCGGAACCTGTGCCACAGCGCTTTCCGGATCCAGCGTACGAACAAGCCGCGCTACCGCATCCTTCGACAACAATAACCGGTCATGCTTTAGCACTTCATAAGGCTGCAAAGCATTTGGCGCCGACAGTTTCACACCCTCCAGATTTCGGCTAGCCAGCTCCAGGTTGCGATTTTCGCCATGCGAAACCAGCAAAGCTGATTTGGTGAAATTTAGGTTCTCCAGAGTCGCCAGCAGGCCCTTTGTCTTATGTGACTCCAGTTCCCAGCCATCCACTACCGTCAATTTTTCGTCCGCGAGCTTTGCGGAAAGCGCCGAACGCAGTGCGCCCAATAACATCTTTTTCGGCAACGCGTAACTGTAACTGCGCGGCCGCGGCCCGTGAACCGTGCCGCCATGCCGCCACAAAGGCGACCGGATCGAGCCGACTCGCGCCCGGCCGGTTCCCTTTTGCTTCCACAGCTTGCGGCCGGCGCCGGAAACCTCGCTCTTCTCTTTCACCTTGTGCGTGCCGCGACGCAGGCTATTCAGATACCAGCGCGAAGCTTCGTGCAGCAGATGCGGATTCACTTTCGCGCCAAACACCGCATCCGCCAGCTGCACTTCGCCGACTTTTTTTCCGTCCAGGTTGACTACGTCCACGACTGGCATAATCTCGTTTCCTTATCCCGCTTACAAAATTCTCGTTACCAATTTCCGTTACTTCGCCTTGCGCGCCTTCTTGATGAAAATGTATTGCCCAGCTGGCCCTGGAACCGATCCCCGCACCAGCAGCAGGTTTTCGTCGGTGTCTACCTTGATCACTTTCAGATTTTTCGCCGTCACTCTGGCATTGCCCATATGACCTGGAAAATGCTGATTCTTCCAGACACGCGACGGAAACGAGCTGCCGCCGATTCCGCCTGGTGCGCGATGGAACATCGAACCGTGCGTGGCGTCGCCGCCCGCATAGTGCCAACGCTTCACGCCGCCGGCAAAACCTTTGCCCTTGCTCACGCCGCTGACATCCACCAACTCGCCGGGCTTGAAACCATCCACCAGCACGCGATCGCCGACTTTGGTTTCATCTTTCGCGTCACCTTTCGACGCTTCGAAAATTCGCACTTCGCGCGTCACTTTCATCGGCGCTACGCCCGCCTTCTTGAAGTGCCCGGTCATAGCCTTGTTCACGCGTTGCGGTTTCACGAATTCCACTAAACCAAGCTGCGCCGCTTCGTAACCATCTTTCTGCTTGGTGCGCATCTGCACCACAACGCACGGGCCAGCCTGCAATACCGTGCAGCCCACCAGGTTCCCGTCCTCGGCGAACACCTGCGTCATACCCAATTTAATTCCGATAATTCCTTCGACCGCCATTTTCCCCCTGTCTCTCTCGCAGCATGCCATCTACTTCCGGTATTGGCTGCGTTTTTCCTTCTTTGCTTCGCCACTTCTTACTTCATCGTTTTCTTACTTCGTTGCCGGCTTACTTCGCTGCGTGACCGAAAGCCTTGATTTCCACGTCTACTCCCGGCGGCAAATCAAGCTTCATCAGCGCATCCACCGTGTCCGGTGTTGGCTCCAAAATATCGATCAACCGCTTGTGCGTACGCATTTCGAACTGCTCGCGGGACTTTTTGTCCACATGCGGCGACCGCAACACGGTCCAGCGGTTGATGGTCGTCGGAAGAGGAATCGGCCCGGCAACATCCGCGCCGGTACGCTTCGCGGTTTCGACAATCTCCCGTGTGGACTGGTCCAGGATGCGATGATCGAATGCTTTCAAACGAATTCTGATTTTGTCGCCTTGTCTCATGTGTTTTCTTTTATGGTCGTCTGGCCTTGGGCGCCAAACTACTCAATAATCTCCGTAACCGCTCCAGCGCCGACGGTGTGGCCGCCTTCGCGAATCGCGAATCGCAAACCTTTCTCCAGCGCTACCGGCGTAATCAGCGTCACTTCGCAGCTCACGTTATCTCCCGGCATCACCATT
>DATDFA010000029.1:0-120054 GCA_036522855.1 Candidatus Acidiferrum sp.
AGGACGGCGAGGAAGGCTTCCTGGGGGATGTCGACCTGGCCGACACGCTTCATGCGGCGTTTGCCTTCTTTTTGCTTTTCGAGGAGTTTGCGTTTGCGGGAGATGTCACCGCCGTAGCATTTGGCGAGAACGTTTTTGCGCATAGCCGCGACAGTCTCGCGGGCGATGACCCGACTGCCAATCGCCGCCTGGATAGGAACTTCAAACATTTGGCGAGGGATTAGTTTGCGGAGACGGGTGACGAGTTCGCGGCCGCGTTCGTAAGCGGTATCGCGATGGGTGATCATGGCCAGCGCGTCGACGGGTTCACCACCGACGAGCACATCGAGTTTTACGAGATCGGATTCCTTGTAGCCTTCGAGGTGGTAATCGAGAGAAGCGTAGCCGCGGGAAACGGATTTGAGGCGATCGTAAAAATCGAGCACGATTTCGTTCAATGGCAACTCGTAGGTCAGCATGACGCGGGTTGGTGAAAGATATTCGAAATTTCTCTGGATGCCGCGTTTTTCCTGGCAGAGGGCAAGAATCCCGCCGACGGAATCGTCACTGGTGATGATCATGGCCTTGATAATGGGTTCTTCGATCATTTCGATATCACTGGGATTGGGGAACTTTGCGGGGCTGTCGACTTCGAAAGCTGTGCCGCCGACGCGGGTGATGCGATAGCGCACGCTGGGCGCGGTAGTGATCAGATTGAGGCCGAATTCGCGTTCGAGACGCTCCTGCACGATTTCCATGTGTAGGAGGCCGAGAAATCCGCAACGAAAACCGAAGCCGAGAGCGACCGAGTTTTCTGGCTCGTAGAAGAACGCGGCATCGTTGAGTTGAAGCTTTCCGAGCGCGTCTCGCAGCGGCTCGTAATCATCGGCTAGAACGGGGAAGAGACCAGCAAAAACCATTGGCTTGGTAGCCTCAAAGCCGGGGAGCGGAAGGGCGGTGCTGCCCGCTTCGATCACGGTGTCGCCCATGCGGGCGTCGGCGACACGCTTAATGTTGGCAACGATGAAGCCGACATCGCCGGCTTCGAGTTCTTGCAAAGCGACCGGCTTGGGCGTGAGAGCGCCAAGCTGCTCAACTTCGTAAATATCGTTGTTCGCGCAGAGCCGAATCTTCGTGTGATTCATGATGCGGCCTTCCATGACCCGTACGAGAACCACGGCGCCGCGGTAAGGATCGAACCACGAATCGAAAATCAGCGCTTGCAAGGGATTCGTTGCACTCCCTCTGGGAGCGGGAACGCGATGGATGATGGCTTCGAGAACGTCTTCCACGCCGAGGCCGCTCTTGGCGCTGATGAGAAGCGCATCGTGCGCGGGAATGGCAAGAACATTTTCGATTTGTTCCTTGACGAATTCGGGTTGCGCAGCCGGAAGGTCAATTTTATTTATGACCGGAATGATGGTGAGGTTGTTGGCGGCAGCGAGAAAAGTATTGGCGACGGTTTGAGCTTCGACACCCTGCGAAGCGTCGACGACGAGCAGCGCGCCTTCACAGGCGGAGAGCGCGCGGGAAACTTCGTAGGAAAAATCCACGTGGCCGGGGGTGTCGATTAAATTCAGGCGATAAAGGTTGCCGTCCTTGGCTTTGTAATGCAGGCGAATGCTTTTGGCTTTGATGGTGATGCCGCGCTCGCGTTCGAGGTCCATGGAATCAAGGACCTGGGCGTGCATTTCGCGTTCGGAAAGGCCGCCAGTCATTTCAATCAAGCGGTCGGCAAGAGTGGACTTGCCGTGATCGATGTGCGCGATGATGCAAAAATTTCGCTGGAACTGAGGGTCCATGTACCTGTTTAGCCGGCAGAAGCGGAAAGGTAGTAAGCCGCCTGCCTGTGTCTTTCTCAAGCGCGGCTGCAAAGCAGCCGATCCAGTAGTTTCGCGATGGGAGCACAGACGGACTGCGCGAAATCGCAATCTTGGAACAATTAGTGTGCCATAGATTCGGCTAGGCGTCAGCCGACGTGGGGCACGGCGACCGCGGGCAGGACGATTCAGCGGCGAAACTGGTTGATGATCCAGAGAATCAGGCTGAGAAAGACGCTGATGACGATGCAAGAGACAAGCGGGAAATAAAACGTTCCGTGCTGGCCGCGATGGACGATGTCCCCGGGCAACCGGCCGAGGCGTAGCGGGAGTTTTGGCCCGAAATGAAACAGCAAGCCGACGAGGATGAGCATCGCTCCGATAGAGAGCAATAGGCGGCCGAGTCGTTGAGTAGGTTCCACGGAGACAGTGTAGCGCCGCTTGGGCCTTGCGACGCGACTAAGCGGTGGCGATGCGGCGGGTGAGGTCGTTCTGTTCGGCAATGGATTCGGCGCCAATGGTGAAAGCGTCGAGGACTCCGAGGCCGAGCGCGAAACGGAGCGCTTCGTCCTGACGATTGCGAAGCGTGCCCTGGCCCAAGATTTTCATGCCAATGACCGCTTTGCCGGAACCTTTCATTTCACGGAGCACGCTGACGACCGTATCGGGCTGGGCGTCCATGAATGCGCCGACTGGATTGACGCGAGCGAGATCGACGTCGACCCAAGGACACTTCGCGGCGGCTCGGAGCGCTTCGATGGAATGGCAGGAACAGCCATGGGCGCGAACGATGCCTTTTTGTTTGGCTTCGGACAGAACGTCCATGACCGGTTCGAAGCGCGTGGGCCAGTCAGGTTCGGTCAGGCAGTGCATCAAAACGATGTCGAGATGGTCCGTGCCAAGTTCTTTGCGAAAACGGTCTAGGTCGGCGCGGACTTCCGGAGCGGTACGCGACCAGGATTTGGTCAGGATAGTGATCTTGCTGCGGTCCACACGTTTGAGGGCTTCGGCAACGTGCGGGTGGCTGCCATAAGTATCGGCTGTATCGAAAAAACGGAGACCATTGTCATAGCCGTTCAGCAAGAGCCGAGACAGGCCGTCGATGCCGAGCGCGGTTTGATGCGAATGATGGCCTGAACCGACGGTGCCGGTGCCCATGGCGAGCCGCGACGTCTGAATGCCGGTGTTGCCGAGCGTAACAATGTCGGAGGCTGAAAATTTGCGCGACAACGCAGGAATAGCGGAGAGACCCTTTGCGATGGCGTTGGAGGCGAGAAGAGCTCCGGCTGCGGCTCGGGAGCCGTGGTGCAGGAAATCGCGACGGAGCATGAGTGCCTCCGGCTGGTTAAGAACAGCTTACATCTGAATGGACGGAGAGGAAGGCAAAACGTTTTGCGAATGCGACAGAAGCGCGTAGGGCTGCTACGAAGGTTACGTACAGCTTAAGTAATATACACAGCCGTTGTCGCGGGACTAACATCTGCGGTGCCTCTGACGCTGTGGATAGGCTGCGCGAGGTGGAAGCGGCTGCCGCGGTTAAATCAATTCGAGGCCGGAGAAGAAGTAGCGGATTTCGAAGGCGGCGGTGTCCGCGCCGTCGGAACCATGAGTGCAATTGTTGGCGATGCTGGTGCCGAGATCGTGCCGAATCGTGCCAGGAGCGGCTCTCTTGGGATCGGTGGCGCCCATGGTGTCGCGCCATTTGAGGATTGCGCCGTCGGCTTCGAGGACCATCGCAATAATTTTGCCGGACGACATGAAGTCGGTGAGTTCGCCGAAGAAGGGGCGGGCATTGTGGACGGCGTAGAAGCCGCCCGCTTCTTCTTTCGTCAGGCGCATGGTCTTGGCTGCGATGATCTTGAATCCCGCTTTGTGGATCCGAGAAAGAATTTCACCTTGTTGGCCGGCAGCGACGGCGTCGGGCTTGATGATTGCGAAAGTGCGTTCTAAGGCCAATTGGACTCCTCCGAGTCGAACGTTTTTTCAAATCGCAGGCTAACTAAATGCCGGCGCTATAAAATTCGCCCGCCACAGAAGGCGGCCGCTCCAACAAAAACTTTGCAAAAACTCATTTCAGAGCCGCAGCGAGAGTTGAGCCGAGGTCAGCTGGAGTTTCGACGGTGCGAATTCCGGCGGCGTTCATAGCGGCGTATTTGTCTTTGGCCGTTCCTTGCCCGCCAGATATGATAGCTCCGGCATGGCCCATACGGCGGCCAGGAGGCGCGGTTTGCCCGGCGATGAATCCTACAACGGGCTTCTTCATATTGGCCTTGATCCATTCGGCGGCAGTTTCTTCCGCATTGCCGCCGATTTCGCCGATTAAAATGACAGCGCTGGTCTCAGCGTCGTCATTGAAGAGTTTGATGGCATCGAGAAACGAAGTGCCGATGATCGGGTCGCCGCCAATTCCGATGCACGTGGATTGTCCAATGCCGAGACGCGTGAGCTGATCTACGGCTTCATAGGTAAGCGTGCCGCTGCGGCTTACAACGCCGACGTTGCCCTGCTTGTGAATGCGGCCAGGCATGATGCCGATTTTGCATTTGCCAGGGGAAATCACGCCTGGACAGTTCGGGCCAATCAAACGAGTCTTTGCGCGATCGACAACAGCCGCGACTCGCACCATATCGATAATGGGGATTCCCTCCGTAATGCAGACGACCAGGGGAACCTCAGCGTCGGCAGCTTCTAGAATCGCGTCAGCCGCATACGGCGGTGGAACAAAAATGACCGATGCATTCGCGCCGGTGCCTTTCGCCGCCTCCAAAACCGTGTTGAATACCGGACGCTCCAGGTGTTTGGTGCCGCCTTTGCCCGGGGTAACGCCACCGACCACATTGGTGCCGTACTCAATCATTTGCTGGGCGTGAAAAGTGCCTTCGCGGCCCGTAAAGCCCTGCACAATCAGTTTCGTTTTTTCATTTACGAGCACGCTCATCGCGCACCTCCGGCGAGCGCCACAACCTTTTGCGCGCCATCCTTCATGCCGTTGGCGATAGTGAAGTTCAGCCCTGATTCGCGAAGGATTTGCTGGCCAAGCTCGACGTTGGTGCCTTCCATGCGAACGACTACCGGAATTTTCACGTGAAGGTCCTTTGCCGCAGCGACGACTCCGGTGGCAAGCACGTCACAGCGTAGAATGCCCCCAAAAATGTTGATGAATACGGCTCTTACTCCGGAATCGCTGAGCAGAATGCGAAACGCGTTCTTGACCTGCTCGGCGGAAGCGCCGCCGCCCACATCGAGGAAATTCGCGGGCGCACCGCCCGAATACTTGATGATATCCATGGTGGCCATAGCAAGTCCGGCACCATTGACCATGCAGGCGACGTTGCCATCCAGCTTGATGTAATTTAGTCCATACTTTGAGGCTTCGACCTCGAGAGGATCTTCTTCGTCCAGGTCGCGGAGTCCGCGAAGGTCGGTGTGCCGAAAGAGTCCGTTGTCGTCAAAAGTCATTTTGGCGTCGAGGGCGACCAATTTTCCGTCGCCGGTAAGCACGCAAGGATTAATTTCGAGCATGGACGCATCGGTATCCACAAACGCGCGATGTAGCGCTTGGAAGAACGGAGCCGCACGGTTGGCAGCTTCGCCCGAAAGGCCCAGGCCGAAAGCGAGCTTCCGCGCTTGATAGGGCTGCAGGCCAATCGCGGGATGGATGACTTCACGCAGAATCGAGGAAGGATCTTTCTTGGCGACCTCCTCAATTTCCATGCCGCCTGAGGCGCTGGCCAGAAAAACAACATGAGAAGTTGCGCGGTCCACCAGCAGACTCAGATAAAGTTCGCGTTTGATGTCGAGACCTTCTTCGATCAAGAGGCGTTTTACAGTGCGGCCTGCCGGGCCAGTCTGAATCGTGACCAGGTTCATGCCGAGCATGCGCGAGGCGATTTCCGCGGCTTCATCGGGCGAATGAGCCAGCTTGACGCCACCGGCCTTACCGCGTCCTCCTGCATGAATTTGGGCCTTGACGACGACGATGTTGGACTTGAGCCTTTGCGCTCCTTCGCGGGCCTCTTCCATGGTAAAAGCGACTTCGCCGCGAGGAGTAGTCACGCCGTAGCGTGCGAGGATGGCTTTGGCTTGATACTCATGAATCTTCATCAATGATCCATTCGTGTTCGGCTGTGGAACACCAGCCAGTGTTAGAATTTTGGCGTTCGCAAAACATAGCAGTTTACTCGGAACGCGACAGAGGAGCAAGAACGCGGGAAATGCATGAATTTCTAACGCATCCGTTTGACGCCAAAATGCCCACGATCCGCACAGGTTACGTCTGATGCGTCGTCTGTTGGATTTTGTGGCTTCCGGCAGTCTGCTCAGCAGTGCGCAGGCCGAGGAAATCATGCAGGAGTTGCTTGACGGCCAGCTCCAGACTCCCGAAATCGTGCAGTTTTTGCGTGCGTTGAATGCGCGGCCCTTTCGCGCGGAAGAATTGGTGGGGTTTGCACGAGCGATGCGCCGGTGTGCTACGCCGGTATTCAGAGAAGGCGAAATTTTGCCGGAACGGATGGTGGACACTTGCGGAACCGGCGGCGACGATTCCGGAACATTTAACATTTCGACGGCAGCGGCGATTGTGGCTTCCGCAGCGGGGGCGCGCGTAGCGAAACACGGAAACCGAGCAGCCAGCTCAAAATGCGGAAGCGCCGATGTGCTCGAGGGGCTCGGGGTTCGCATCGATTTACCGTTTGAGGCAATCGGAAGGGGAATTCGCGAAATTGGAATAGGATTCCTGTTCGCACAAGCCGCGCACACTGCTACTCGGCACGCCATGGCAGCACGGCGGCAAATGGGCGTTCGCACTGTTTTCAACCTCCTCGGCCCGCTGACCAATCCCGCACAAGCGCAAGCCCAAGTGCTTGGAGTATTTTCTGCAGAAGTTCTCGATGTCGTCGCGGAAACGCTTGCGGAACTGGGTACGCAACATGCGTTCGTTGTCCATGGTGCGGGACGATTGGATGAAATTTCGCTGGCCGGGCCAACAATCATTGCTGAAGTTCACAGCGGGCATTTGCGTAAGTACGAAGTGACTCCACAGGACTTTGGGAGGCAGAGCGCACCGATGGAAGCCATTCGCGGGGGCTCGCTACAAGCGAACATCGCGCTGATGGAAAGAGTGCTTGCTGGGATCATAGAGAACGAAGAAGGCCGTGCCCGGCAGGACATTGTGGTGATTAACGCTTCAGCGGCTCTCGTTGCGGCCGGTGTAGCCGAAAATTTCAGCCATGGTGCCAAAAAGGCTAAAGAAGCAATAGTGAGCGGCGCGGCCGCGAAAAAACTGGACGAATTGCGTGAGTTTGGACGCGATTTGAAGAGCTTCGGGGCAGCCGAAGAGTCCAATGGTGCATGATTCCGCATCACCACAGGCTGAGCTTTTGCCCGCATTTTTGGTACGGTATATAGTCTAAGGGCGAAGCCCTCTTCCCCAGCCGCGCGGCTATTGCTCGGCGCCCGCACGCCAGGCTCCGCAAAGGCAAACCGCAGGAATGTCTGACGTTAACAAGCAACTGGAGCGAGCGAAGAAATTCCTCGAGAAGAATCGTATTGAGGACGCCATCGATGCGTATCTCGCCGTTCTGGAAGACGCACCATCGCATCCCGAGGCTACCCAAGCGCTCGGCGATCTCTACGCGCGGCAGGAGCAGCCTGAACGGGCGGCAGTCTACTACGGAATGTTTTTTGATCTGCTGATCGACCCTAAAGATGAGTCCAAAGCACTCGCGATCTACAACCGATTTCTGAAGAATCTGTCGGCCAATCAGCCTCCCGAGCGAATCGCGCGCTATGCGTTTTTGCAGCAAAAACAAAACCGGCCAGAAGAAGCAAGCGAGCAATACGGAAAAGCCGCCGAACTATTCAGCCTAGCCGGACGCGAGGAAGACGCGCTCTTTTGCCTGGAACGCATGGCACACCTCGAGCCCGAAAACCTTTCACGCCAAGTGAACCTAGCGGAGGTTGCCGAACGCAATGGGCGGAACAACCTTGCGGCTCGCGCGTTGTTGCGCGCCGGACAATTGGCTACTGCCGCCGGTTCAGCCGAGGAGTCTCTTAAATACCTGGCGCACGCGCATGCACTTGCTCCTCAAGAGCGCAGCGTAGCGCTCCTTTACGGTGCAGCCAAGCTGCGCCGGGGTGAGGCCCGCGACGCGGCAAGATTGCTGGAACCATTCGCGGCAAGAGAAGCTGATCCGGTTTTTCTGGAGACTTTTGCAGAGGCGTTAATGCGCTCGGGACAACTTGATCACGCGCGCGGAGTTCTCGAGAAATTATTGCGAGAAAAGAATGCGGGACTCGCCAGATTGTTTCAGCTTGCCGACCAGTATGCAACAGCCGGGGCGCCGAACAAGACCGTTGAATTGCTGGCCGTGCTCAAGCGCAAGATGTTTGCGGACAAGCGGCAAAACGAATTTGCCGCGCAACTGGACGATGTAGCAGGACGCCATTCCGAGTCGAGTGAAATTTTGGAATTTTGGGCAGCACTCTACAACGAACTCAATCGCGAATCGAAGTACTTCGAAATCATGATTCACTTGTTCGACGCTTACCTGAAGGAAGGAAATATCAAAAAAGCGTGCGATTCGCTGGAGCGGCTGGTGGACATCGACTCGTACGATTATCGCAATCAGGAGCGCCTGCAGCGCCTGCGCGGGAAGGCTGACGAAAGCTTCGTCCAAAGAGTCGCGAGCCGCCTTACGCGATCGGGCACGACGGTTTCAACTTCGGAAACCGAACCGCAGGCCGGGCCGCGAAGCATGTCTGAGCCTGCTGCACCAGTCACAGACGAAGGGCGCCGGACGCAGGCACTGGAAGACCTAATCGTTCAGACGGAAATCTTTCTTCAGTATTCGTTGCAGAATAAAGCGCTGGACCGGCTGCATAGAATTGCCGAAATGTTTCCTGGAGAAGAGGAAAAGAATTCGCGGTTGCAAAGTTTATACCAGACCGCGAACTGGTGGCCCCAAGGCGCGCCGCCGGCAAGAAAAGTAGAACCTCAGACTCGATCGGCTGGTCCGCAGACCGCAGAAGTTGCGAAATCAAGTCCGGCAAAGACGGGCACGTACACTTCGGACACGTTGCGCGATCTTTCAAAAATTGCAGATATTAATCAGAAAATATTCCGGCAGCAGACGCCTCGCGCGATGCTCAATACCGCAGTCAACGAGATTGGTGAATACTTGCGGGTCAGCCGCGCGCTGGCAGTGATTGGTTCTCCGGGCAGGCCGCCAGATCTGGCGGCGGAATATTGCGGACAGAACATGAAACCTGCGCCCGGCGCACAAGTGGTTTTTTTGCTGGCACAAGTGGAAAAGGTGGAGGGCGATGAACTCGGAGGATTGATCGTCGAGAACACGCCCGGTTCGGTGCTCGGGGATTTGGCGCTGCGAACGGCTTTAGGCGTGAAAATTACTGACCGCGAAACGCAACAGCCGGCGGGCATGATTATCGTAGGCCAGGCGGAAGCGCGCAAATGGAAGCCCAACGAAACTTATTTTCTGCAAGCCATCGGCGACCAGATGTTAATGAGCGTCAGCCACACGCGGCTACGGTCGCTGGTGCGACGCATGGGCGTTTCCGATGAGCGCACCGGACTTCTCAGTCGCAGCTCCTATCAGAACTGCCTGTTGACGGAAGCCGATCGCGCGCGAACACAAGGAACGCCGTTGGCGCTGACGATTTTGCAGATCGATCGAGGCGGAGAATTGTTGCGACAGCAGGGCGAATCGCCCCTGGAGAAATTCTTGGAACAACTTGCCCGCTCATTGCAACCTATCGTCAGGCAGAACGACGTAGCGGTAAAATATACCTCGTGGTCGTTGGCATTCATCCTACCGGATACGACTTTGGAGGGAGCCCAGAACCTGGCGGAAAAACTGCGTCGCGCTGCGTCCGGAATTCGTCCACCATGGGATTCAGTAGCAATTACGTTGAGTGCGGGAATTGTGGAAGCGGTAGCAAAATCGGATTTCGAGAGTGAGGACATTGTTACCGACCTGATGAACCGTGCTGAAACTTCGGTGGAAGAAGCCAGAAAGCGCGGGGGCGATATCGTGGTCACTCTCGAAGCTCCAAAGCTGTGACCCGCCCGAGAATTCGATGAGCTCAGAACGGCTTTAGCGCGGCAGATGCATTTTACAAAGCTTAAAAATTAAGGATGAAAGCCCAAACGAGGATAAACATGTTTCCCACCGACGTAGTGATTGTGGCTGGAGCGCGCACGCCGATGTCGCGCTATACCGGCGCGTTTTCCGATGTTTCTGCGATTGATCTGGCAGCGGTTGCTTCGAAGGAAGCGATTCGTCGTTCGAATGCCAATCCCGCCGAGTTCGATCACGCGATTTTCGGCAACGTCATGCAAACCAGCGCCGACGCGCTGTATGGAGCAAGGCATGTCGCGTTGAAAGCGGGATTGAAGACTGAGACGCCGGCGGTGACGGTGAACCGGTTGTGCGGGTCAGGAATCGAATCGATTTCGCAGGCGGCGCAACGCTTGCTTCTTGGAGAGTGCGAGCTGATTCTTGCCGGCGGGATGGAAAATATGACGCAAGCACCATTCGTCATCCGGGGATTGCGCAACGGGCTAAAGCTCGGTGGCGGCGCGCTGGAAGATTCCCTGATGGCAGGGCTCACGGACACGTACTGCGGGTTGCCGATGGCGCTGACGGCGGAAAAACTAGCCGAACAGTCCGGAATCACCCGGAAGGACGCTGACGCATACGCGCTGCGAAGCCAGCAAGCGGCGGACGCAGCCTATAAGGCGTGCCGCATGAAGGAAGAATTAGTGCCAGTCGAAGTGAAGCAGGGCAAGAAAATGATTGTAGTGAACGAAGACGATCACCGGCGGCCAGAGACGAGCATGGAGATTCTCGAGAAGTTACCGCCATCGTTCAAGAAGGACGGAATCGTCACGGCCGGGAACGCCAGCGGAATCGTTGATGGCGCAGCAGCGGTCGTGGTTACTCGAGAAAAAACGGCTAAAGAACGCGGGTTGAAACCGATTGGACGAATCATCTCTTGGGCCACCGCCGGAGTCGATCCCAGCATCATGGGAATCGGACCAGTCCCCAGTTCGCAGAAGGCGCTGAAATCCGCGTGCTTGTCGATTGAGCAGATGGATCGAGTCGAAGTCAACGAAGCTTTCGCAGCGCAGTATCTGGCGGTGGAAAAAGCGCTGGGATTGAATCGCGACAAAACCAACGTGAACGGCGGAGCCATCGCGCTGGGACACCCGCTCGGCGCTTCTGGAACCCGTCTGGTGATTACGCTGTTGAATGAATTGCGCCGAAACGGTCTGCGCTATGGTCTCGCGACGGCGTGCATTGGGGGCGGTCAGGGAATCGCAATGATTCTGGAAAGCATCACTTAGCCCGAAGCAACTGCGAACCGGCAGGATTTTGGTACACTCTCTGTTCCGGCTCTGATCCCATTGGAGCGTTCACCGCCGGTCGCATCCTGCTGGCGGTAGCGGGGATTTTCCAGCACAGTTCAAACGAGGAAAGCATGGCGATCGAAAGAGTGGGAGTCGTGGGGTGTGGGCTGATGGGCGCGGGAATCGCTCAGGTCAGCGCCGCCGCCGGATTTTCGACCTTGGTGCGCGAAGTAACTCCGGAGCTTCTGGACAGAGGTCTCAAAGGGATAGAAAAAAATCTTTCGCGGTTGGTAGAAAAAGGGACCATCACCGAATCTGCAAAGAGCGAAATCCATGGACGGTTAAAAGGAACCACTGTTATCGAAGATTTAAGAGATTGCGATTTGGTGATTGAAGCGATCATCGAACAGCTACCCGCTAAGAGAGAATTATTCGCGACGCTCGACAGGCTGTGCCCTGAAGCCACCATTTTTGCCAGCAATACTTCCTCACTGACGATCACAGAAATCGCAACTGCAACGAAGCGCCCGCAAAAATTTGTCGGGCTCCACTTTTTCAATCCAGTTCCGGTGATGAAACTGGTGGAAGTCGTCCGAACTATTGCCACGGATGCGGCGGTCTACGATCAAATGGTGGCGTTCGGAACGAAACTCGGCAAAACTGCGGTGCGGGCAAATGATTCCACCGGCTTCATCGTGAATCGCCTGCTGGTGCCGTATCTTCTGGACGCCATTCGCGCGCTGGAAGAAGGCGTCGGCTCGATCGAAGATATCGATAATTCGATGAAACTGGGCTGCGGCTATCCCATGGGACCGTTGACGCTCCTTGATTTTGTGGGTCTGGACACCACGTATTACATTTCTCAGATCATGTTCGACGAATTCAAGGAACGCCGTTTTGCCGCGCCGCCACTACTGAAGCGCATGGTGCTGGCAGGGTGGAACGGCCGCAAGGCGGGACGCGGATTTTATGACTACAGCGATCCCCAAAAGCCAGTAGCGCAGAAACTGTAGTTTTTCGTGCAAAAAAGTCCGGTGAGAAGAGCGCAATGAGCTACGAAAACATTTTATTCGAAAAGAGCGGCGGTATCGCCAAGATCACTTTCAATCGCCCGAAAGTGTTGAATGCGTTGAACCGCAAAACCGTTGAAGAGCTGCAGAATGCTTTGCTGGATGCGCGAGACGACGCTAGCGTGCGCGTACTGATCTTGACTGGCGCTGGCGAGAAGGCCTTTGTTGCCGGCGCGGACATCGGAGAGCTTTCCCAGCAGACTCCGGTGAATGGAAAGGATTTTTCTCTCTTTGGACAGAGTGTTTTTCATCTCCTCGAAACCATAGGCAAGCCATCCATCTGCGCCATCAACGGTTTCGCTCTGGGTGGAGGATGCGAATTGGCGCTCAGCTGCTCCATTCGAATCGCCAGCAAGTCCGCAAAGCTTGGCCAGCCCGAGGTAAAACTCGGAATTCTGCCTGGCTATGGCGGCTCCCAACGCCTCACTCGCCTGTGCGGCAAGGGCATGGCCCACGAACTGTGCCTGACGGGAGAAATGATCACGGCCGAAGATGCGCTGCGCATCGGCCTGGTGAATCATATTTACGAGCCGAACGAACTTCTGCCCGCGGCGGAAGCAATGGCGAAGAAAATTATCGCCAACGGCCCGCTGGCGGTGAAGTTCACGATGGAAGCCATCGAACGTGGAATCGAGATGCCATTGCAAGAGGGCCTCTTTCTGGAAGCGACTCTTTTCGGCGTGGCCTGTGCCACGGAAGATATGCGAGAAGGGACCAAGGCATTTTTGGAAAAGCGCGCGGCTGCCTTTAAAGGCAAATAAGGCGGCATGGCGACAAAACTACAACCCGACAAAATTATTGGAGAACTTACCGCGCGTGGCTTACGCTTCGGAATCGCAGTGAGCAGATTCAACAGTTTCATTACTGAGCGATTGCTCAGTGCCGCGGTTGATACGCTTGAGAGAGCTGGCGCACATGCGGAAGACGTGAATGTGGTCCGCGTTCCGGGCGCCTTCGAACTTCCGCTATCCGCGAAAAAAATGGCGCGAACGGGGAACTACGACGCGCTGATTGCGATTGGTTGTGTTCTGCGCGGCGAGACGACCCACTACGATTATGTTTGCGCGGAAACTTCACGTGGCCTGCAACTCGCCCAGATGGACACCGGAGTTCCCATAATTTTTTGCGTGCTCACCTGCGATACGCTCGAACAGGCCATTGACCGTGCGGGTTTGAAGGGCGGCAATAAAGGATTCGAAGCGGCTCTAAGCGCGATCGAAATGGCTCAGCTCTCGCGCAAGCTCAACTCCCCGCGTGTCGCGGCCGGCACACCTGCGGGAAAAAAGCGGCGCAAATAACGTGGCCTACCGCACAAAATCACGCCAGTTCGCGATGCAGATGCTGTTTCAATGGGAGATGAGCCCACAAGAACTGCGCAAGCTCGAGATAAAATTTTGGAGAGGCGCTACCGCGGCCGAGAATACCGAAAAATTTGCGAATCAATTATTTGAAGGCGCAGCGCGTCGCGCGAAAGAGTTGGACACAGTGATCGCCCGACACTGCGAAAACTGGCGCTTCGAACGTTTGGCCGCTATTGACCGCGCCATTCTGCGGCTGGCCATATACGAACTGCTGGTTACCAAGACGCCGCGAAAAGTAATCATCAACGAAGCTGTCGATCTGGCGAAAACATTTTCTGGTGACGAGTCGGGAAGTTTCATCAACGGCATTTTGGATGCAGCGAGCAAGCTACGCACAACTCCGGCAAAGGCGCCTTAGATCGTTCCTTCAAATACGCGTACAGCGGCGCCGCTGACGCGCGGAATGAGTCTTTTCCCGGATCCCATAACTTCTACTGCGATCTGGCTCGGCCGGCCCATTTCGACTCCCTGCTGGATATTCAGAGTGTGGCCCGCATTGAGCTTCTTGTGTTTTATGAGAAATGCTCCGAGCGAACCCGCCGCGGAACCCGTTGCCGCATCCTCGTACATTCCCCAGGGAAGCATTCCCCGCGCAAAGGCCTTACCGTTTCCATTTAACGCGAAACAATAAGCCATCGTGGCGTCTTTTCCGATCAATCGTCGTAGCTCACTTATGTTCATCTTGATCTTTTCCAACGCGGCTCGATTTCGTAACGGCACCATCAGATTGAATAACCCTGTGGAAACGTAAGTTGGTTCGGCGGACGAATCCAAATCTTTCAAAGATAGACCGAGAGCCGCTGCGAGTGCCGCTTTCTTGAATTTTATCGGTTTAAACCGCGCTTCCTTCTGGGTCATCGTCACGCGTTCGGGCCGCCCATCCTTGAAGAGAATTTCGACAGGGAGGATACCAGCGCCAGTCTGCTGAAGAATGTGTACACCACCTTCCTGCGCCGGCACCACGCCAAGTTCGGCCAGCAAGAACCATGTCCCAATCACCGGATGCCCCGCGAGCTTCAGTTCCGTTTGTGTGGTGAAAATGCGAAGCCGCGCGAGCGCGTCATCCTCAGTTGGCTTCTGGACAAAAACCGTTTCCGAAAGATTCATTTCTCTCGCGATCGCTTGCATGGTGTCCTGCGAGAGGCCGTCGCCATCCGTGAAAACTGCCAGCGGATTGCCTTCGAATCGCGTGTTAGTGAAAACATCGAGCGTATAAAAGCGATGACTCATGGCGCGGGTCGCGGAACTGGATTACAGCGTTTCCAGTTGAGGCAGAGTCCTTTCGTTCACCACGTTTCCGGTATTCAAAGTGGATTTCGGCTCAAAAAGCAGGACGTGTGTTTCTTCGTCCGCGATTGGTAAATGTTCGACCCCGCGAGGAACGATGATGAATTCGCCGGGGCCAACCAATTCTTCGCGATCGCGGAATTTCATTCGCAGGCGGCCTTTCACCACTAGAAACATTTCATCTTCACATTCGTGATGATGCCATACAAATTCACCGATAAACTTTACGGCCTTCACGTAACTGTCATTCACTTCACCGATTATTTTTGGACGCCACATCTCCTTGAACTGACCGAGCTTTTCCGCAATATTTATCGTGTTCATTCTTTTTCCCCGATTTATAACTTCTGAATCTGTTCCACGACCGCGTTCAAGACGCGCCGCGTCGCTTGCCGCTGTGACGTTTCCGCATAAACTCGCAGAAGATTTTCCGTTCCGGATGCGCGAACCATCACCCAGCCAATTTCGCCCAGATAAAGTTTCGCTCCATCCATCGTTTCACGCCGGATCACCGGCCATTCGAGGACTTTGGTGGCGTCGCCGTTTGAGAACCAGATGATCGCCTTTTGCTTCCGTTGCGGGGTCACGTCCAGGTCCACTCTGCCGTAATGGTGTTCTCCAAATTCCCGATGAAGGTCGTCCAGTAAATCGCCGAGCGTTTTACCGTGCCACGCCATCAGCTCTGCAAGAAATAGCGCCGAGACTGTGGCATCCCGTTCCGGCAGATAAAGGCTGGTGCCGATTCCGCCGCTCTCTTCGCCACCAATCAAAATATTCTGTTCCAGCATCAACTCGCAAATATATTTGAACCCGATGGGGACTTCATGTACCTTACGTCCGAGTTTGGCCGCGAGTTTATCGATCAGCTTGGTCACCGAAAATGTTTTTGCGATGTCGCCAGGAAGATTGCGCATCCCCGCCAAATGCCATACCAGCAGCGAAAAAATCTGATGCGGGTTCACGAAAGCGCCACTACGGTCCACTGCTCCAATCCGGTCGCCATCGCCGTCCGCCGCAAAACCCGCGTCGTACTTTCCACTGGAAACTGCCTGTTGCAATGGCGCAATGTGCGGTTCGATTGGTTCTGGATGCGCTCCGCCAAAGCGGGGATCGCGCGTGCCGCGAATCTCGTCGCACACAATACCGCGACGGTGAAAAAGCTCCGGCAGCAGGCCAGCCGAGGCTCCGTGCATGGCGTCAAAAACAAACCGGAATTTCGACTTGCGAATTCGCTCCCAGTCCACAAGCTTTTCGAGCGCGTCAAGGTACGGTTTGCGGGGATCGAGCGAGTGAATCAGCGCTGCGCGGGGCGGCAGCGATCGGATTCCGGAGGACTCAATCGTTTGCAGTTCACTTTCAATCTGGGCGACGATGGACGGCAATGCGCTGCTGCCGTAACTGGCTTTGTATTTAATCCCGTTCCATTGGTAGGGATTGTGGCTCGCCGTGACCACGACGCCGCCGGCTGCGCCACGTTCTCGCACTAAATAAGAAACCGTAGGGGTGGGACAAGGACGATCTGTGAGCCACACTGGAGTACCGGTAGAGGAAAAGACTTCTGCAACTCGTCGCGCCACCGCATCCGAAGAGTATCGGTGATCGTAACCAACAATCACGCCTTTCCTTGCATCTTCCTCGCGCATTACGTAACGCGCAATCGCAGTGGCCACGGTGGCGGCATTCGCGAACGTAAAATCGTCGGCAATGATACCCCGCCAACCGTCGGTGCCGAACTTTATCGAGGCCATTGCGTCAGTATACGCGAGGCGGTGGCTGGGGAAACAGCCGGATTGGTCTGCTTACGGGGCGTTACTGAGATGTCATAAAGTTTGCAGCGATTAAATTAAGTTCGTTAGTTTGCGTTCTTCTAGCCATTTCACGACCTTGCCGACATCCTGCGCGCGGTTGCGCGGACAAACCAGGATAGCGTCCTTTGTGTCTACGATGACCAGATTATCGACGCCGATCGCGGCGATAAATTTTCTTGAGCTGGAAATAAAATTCCCATTCGACTCAATGAAACAGCTCAGGTTCGCGCATACGTTTTCGCTTGGCGCTTGCGCCAGCAGTTCGTAAACGGCTTCCCACGAGCCAATATCGCTCCAGCCAACTTCGGCGGGAATCACAAAGACCTGCGGTTTGTTCGTTTCGCGCGTCGCATGCTCCAGGATCGCGTAATCCACGGAAATGTTTTCCAGCGTGGAGTAGACTTTACGAAGCTGATTCGGGTATTTCCGAGTGCCTATGTCCGCAGACAAGGATTTCAAAATCTCGTGGGTTCGCGGCAAATATTTCTGCAACTCGTCGAGAACGGTCGACACCCGCCAAAAAAACATCCCCGCGTTCCACTGGTAATTTCCGGAAGCCAGATATTCCATTGCGGTTTCCAGCGTCGGTTTTTCGGCAAATCTGTGCACCGGATAAACTGGAATTCCGTACGCGCCAATGGTCGGTTCCGTTCGTTCGATATAGCCGAACCCGGTTTCCGGCCGCGTCGGCGGAATCCCCAACACCACCATCCGGCCCGGCTCGCGTGCAACGTTTAGTGCCGTAGCGACAATTTTCCGGTATGCGTGAGTCTGCGCAATGTAATGATCGGCTGGCAATACCGCCATTAATGCATCGTCCTGCTTTCCCCGAGATATTGCGTGCCGGATGTGAAACGCAGCCAAGGCAATCGCGGCAGCTGTGTTGCGTCCGACCGGTTCCACCAGCACGCGCTTGCGGGAAGCGTGGGGCAGCTGCTTACGCACAGCAGCATCTTGTTCGGCGTTTGTGACCGTCCAAATGCGCTCTGCGGGCACCAGCGAACGCAGTCTGGCGACTGTTTGCTCAAGCATCGTTCCGCGGCCCACGATATTCAGGAGCTGTTTTGGAAACTTCGCGCGGCTACGCGGCCAGAAGCGCGTTCCACGCCCACCCGCCAGAATGACCGCATGAACTGCAAGGTTTTCGCGGGCCATCGATCCTACTAGAAGACAACGTCCGAGATTTTGCCGTCAGCGATGCCAAGCATGTGCAAGTTTTCGCGCAAGGCTTGTAAATCCGGCAGGAAAGCGCGAATCAGCGAACTCTCGCCTTCCGGAATCAGTTCATAGCTCTTCAACGAGGCGGGCATGAACCAGCATTCTCCTTGCCGATAATGCGCTTTACCGCCGTCCCAACGCATAATCCCGGTGCCGCTTAAAAAAATCAGCAGATTGAACGCGTCTGTTTTCGGCCGCGCAGTAAAAAATTCCGCGATACGCCATCTTTCGGTCGCAAAATATTTGCACGCCATCAGCAACGAAATTCCCATCTTTTGCGAGGCCCAGTGCAGCGAACGCACTCTGAGAGTTCTGTGGTTGTCAAAGAGAATCACGTCCATCGCTTTGTCGACATGCAACTCGCGCGGTTTGCCCTGTGCGTCCACACGGCCATAATCATAAACGCGATAGGTCAAATCGCAATACTGCTGCACTTCGCAAACGATCATGCCGCCGCCAATCGAGTGCGGCACTCCCGCCGGAACGAAATACGTTTCTTTTTCTTCGACATCATGCACTTGAAACAAGTCCTCTACCGCCTTAGTGGGAATCGCGGCGGTAAATTCTTTTTTTGTCACCCCCGGTTTCAGTCCCAAAAGCAGCTGGGCGCCAGGCTTCGCGGAAACTATGTGCCACATTTCCGTTTTCCCGCGGCCGCCGGCAGCAACTTCATGCTTGCTCGCATATTCGTCGTCGGGATGTACTTGGATGGAAAGCTTGTCGGCAGGGAAAACAAATTTTACAAGAAGCGGAAAGTCCTTCATTCCCGCGCACCGTGGCCCGCGCCAATCCACAGGAAGCTCGGGCCACGCTTCTTGCAAAGTTTTTGTGGCGAAAGGACCGCTGGCGATCAAACATTTCGCGTCGGTGAGCCACACTTCGCCAATCGGCGCGGGAAGGTTTACCTTATCCGGGAAAAGCGGCGCAAGCGAACGTTCACCCCAAATCCTGGGATGAAACGTCGGCACGATTCGAAACGGGGCTGCTCTCACCAATCAAGCCGCCGCTTCTGCTCGCGAAAAGAATTTGCTCAGGCGTCGCAATCCTTCCTCAATCCGCTCGATCGAAGTCGCATACGAAAGTCGCAGATAGCCAGGTGCGCCGAACGCGTCTCCTCCCACCAATGCCACGCGCGCCTTCTCGAGTAACAGAGTTGCTAGTTCCGTGGTGTCGCGGGCAATCGCGTGCGGTCCGCGCAAGTGCTCCGAAACATTTGGAAACGCGTAGAACGCTCCGCCTGGCTCCCGACATATGACGCCAGGAATCGTGTTGAGGCCTTCCACGATATGTTTGCGGCGCTTTGCGTATTCGGCAAGCATCACCGGCACTGTTTCCATCGTGCCGGTCATCGCGGCGAGCGCAGCATATTGCGCGATCGAAGTAGGATTCGACGTCGACTGGCTTTGCAGCTTTACTAGCGCTTGAATGAGTTCCGCCGGACCGAGCGCGTAGCCAATGCGCCATCCGGTCATCGCAAATGTTTTCGACATTGACCCAATGATGACCACATTTTCTTTAGCGCCTGCAGCGCTCGCGATCGAATAGGGCTTATGAGCCTCGTAAGTAAAATGGGAGTAGCATTCATCGCCCATCAGCCAGACATTATTTTTTTTGCAGACCGTCAGAATCTTTTCGTATTCATCGGGGGGTGTTACTCCACCGGTGGGATTGCTCGGCGAATTCAAAATCAGCAGACGCGTTTTCGGCGTGATGGCTGCCTCAATCGCCGTGGCGCGCACCGCAAATCCATCTTCCACGTTCGTCTGTACATACACTGGCGTGGCCCCTGTGTACTTGATGATGTCCGGAAAACTTACCCAATAAGGTGCTGGGATCAGCACTTCATCGCCTGCTTGCACCAGTACACTTGCCACATTGAAGATCGAATGTTTTCCGCCAACGCTGACCACGCATTCTTTTGGTTCGTAGCTCGATTTCAATTCCCGTTTGTGCCAGGCGCAGATTGCCTCGCGCAGCGGCATGATTCCGCCGGTCGGCGTGTATTTCGTCTTGTTATCGTGGATGGCTTTAATCGCCGCTTGCTTGATGTGATCCGGCGTCGCAAAATCCGGCTCGCCGGGTCCAAAGTCGGCGATGTCCACGCCCTTGGCCTTCAATTGATCGGCTGCCGTAATTACCGAAGCGGTCGGCGAAACCTGCATTCGATTGATTCGGTCTGTCAGTTTCACTGCGTCTCCTATAATTGCCGGTTATCCCGCTCCAAAGCACTGCAATTGTTTTCCACTGCAAAAGATTCAAGAAATCTTGGCTTTCATCCGCTCTTCCACAATCGAAGGCACCAATCCCGTAAGCGGCGCGCCAAGCTGCGCAATCTCGCGCACTAGCTTCGAACTCAAATAGCTGTACGAAACTCCCGGCAACATAAAAACCGTTTCCAGGCGCGGCTCCAGCTTGCGGTTCATCAGCGCCATCTGCAATTCATATTCGTAGTCGCTTACAGCGCGAATGCCGCGCAGGATCACTCCTGCGCCGCGCCGCCGCGCGTAGTCCACCAGCAATCCGTCGAACACGTCAATTTCCACGTCGTTCCACTGCTTGGTCACTTCGCGGAGCATTTCCACGCGCTCCTTCACCGAAAATAGCGGAGTCTTTTCCGCATTCTGTAGCACCGCCACGATCAGCAGGTCAAACATTTTTTCCCCGCGCTCGATCAAGTCGAGATGGCCGTTCGTGACTGGATCGAAAGATCCTGGATAAATGGCGATGGACGTTTTCATCGGCTGAGGAATTCTCCTTTATTGTAGCGCAAGTTTATAGCTGGCCAAGCTGGCGTAACGCTTACAAGAGGTTGCTTGAAACCTCCACCTACCCGGCCGCACTGGACCAACGCAAAATTTTGCTCTTCGCATTCCGCCGGGAGTATGCCACTATCGGCGGTCCGCTGCTACATAGCACTTTGGGGATGAGTCTCGGTTCCCTTACGGAGGATTTTTCCCATGAAGTTTGCCGCCCTGAGTCTTGCACCGTGCGCTATCGCGGTTTCCACCTCGCTTCTTTTTCTATCCCTTATTGCTGTTCCGTACTCTGCTGCGCAGAATCCGCCATCGCTGAATCTGATGCCGCAGCCGGCCAGCGTGAAACTCGGCGCCGGCGCGCTTCCGATTGACGCAAACTTTACGATTGCTTTCACTGGTCACGGCGAACCCAGACTCGATCGCGCAGCCGACCGCTTTCTTACCCAATTGCAGCGTCAAACAGGATTGCTTCCCGCCAAGCGAATTCAGGATGCCGCGCGAGCGACGCTGGTCATTCACACCGATAACTCCAGCAAGGAAATTCAGGAATTGGGTGAAGATGAGTCTTACTCGCTCGAGGTCATGCTAACCGGAGCAAAACTCAATGCCGCAAATCCTCTCGGCGTTCTTCGTGGCCTGCAAACATTTCTGCAGCTTGTTGAAGTAACTTCGAACGGTTTCGCTGCTCCGTCCGTATCGATTCAGGATCAGCCGCGTTTCCCATGGCGCGGTTTGTTGATTGATTCGAGCCGCCATTTTACGCCCGTGGATGTTCTCAAAAGAAATTTGGACGGTATGGAAGCGGTGAAAATGAACGTCTTCCATTGGCACATTTCAGACAATCAGGGATTTCGCGCAGAAAGCAAGAAACTGCCGAAGCTGCACACCTTGGGTTCGGGAGGCGAATACTACACGCAAAATGAAATCCGCGACTTGATTTCGTATGCGCGCGACCGGGGGATTCGCGTCGTACCGGAATTTGACATGCCTGGTCACAGCAGTTCGTGGTTTGTCGGGTATCCCGAAATAGCCAGTACACCGGGGCCATTCAAGATCGACGAGGAATGGGGCGTTATGGACCCAGCGATGGACCCGACAAACGAAAAAACCTATAAATTTCTAGACAAATTCATTGGAGAAATGGCCAAGCTCTTTCCAGACCATTATTTCCACATCGGAGGTGATGAAGTAAATGGGAAGGCGTGGGACGCGAACCCGAAAATTCAAGAATTCAAGAAGGCGCACAACTATAAGTCCAACGAGGAGCTGCAGACGTACTTTAGCCAGCGCGTTCAAAAACTCGTGAACAAACACAAGAAGGCCGCTGTTGGTTGGGATGAAATTTTTGTCTCAGGTGCACCGAAAGATATCGTGATTCAGTCCTGGCGCGGGCCGGACGCGCTGGCCGCGGCGGCGAAACAGGGGTACCGCGGAATTCTATCGAATGGCTACTACATTGATTTGATGTGGAGTGCGGCGCGGCACTATGCCGTCGATCCACTGGGCGGCGCGGCTGCCGACTTGACGCCAGAGCAAAAACAGTTTGTTCTGGGCGGTGAAGCGACCATGTGGTCGGAATATGTAAACGCAGAAAATATTGATTCGCGAATCTGGCCGCGAACCGCGGCGATCGCGGAGCGCTATTGGTCGCCGCAGTCCGTCACCGACGTAAATTCGATGTACGCTCGTTTGGGCGTAATCAGCGAAAGATTGGAATGGGTCGGGCTGACACACCGTAGCCAACCTCGAAAGATGTTGCAGCGACTTGCGGGACCCGCAACGTCGGAAGAATTTGCAGCGCTAAAGACCTTGGCCGCCGTGTTGGAGCCCGTTAAGGACTACACACGCGGCGAATCAACATCGTATACAGCGATTACGACAACGCCTCTAAATCGCGTGGTTGATGCAGTACCGCCGGAAAGTGATGTCGCGCGTCGCTTTACGGATACGGTGAACACCTTTGTGAGTGGAAGTTGCCGGAACGCAAACGCCGTGGCTCGTTTGCGCATGTGGTTGACGATGTGGCGGGACAATGATCCGGCCGTCCAATCGTTAGGGCAGAAATCGTCGTTTGTGAAAGAAGTCTCGCCCAATTCACAGGATTTAACCGCAGTGGCGACCTTGGGTCTGTCCGCATTGGATGCTATCGCAAAGGCAACACCGCTGAGCGAAGATGCAAAGACGCAAGCCACCGCGGTCATCGCGGCGGCAAGCAAAGGGAAAGCACAGTTGCTACTGATGCCTGCTCCGACTATTCAAAAACTGGTTGACACAGCCTCGCTACCTGGTGCTTGCGCCAGTACGAAACCGTAACGAATAAAATGCCGTTCCGAGGAATCCGTGCAAATCAGGTAGGTAAACCGCGACGCCGAAGTCTCCCTTCGTTTTCTGTTGTAGCTCCGCTAATGCCGATTCTCTGTGGCGTTGTGACACGTTCCCTCGCCCGAATCGTGAAAGCCCTGTTCGCCATTGACCGGAATAAACTCCCACGAATATTTTTCTGGTGAGAGGGTCAACTTCAGCACGCCAAAGCTATCCGAATTGCGCTGTTCGCTATTCGACAGCGCTAACCCCAGTGGATCATGGCTGCGCCCACCTGTACCCACCACAATTTCCCTAACTCCATTCTGCATATCGAGATGTCCATCCGGATCCTGTGGAGCAAATCTCTCGTAAGAATGTTCGTGCCCGGCCAACATCAAATCCGCGTGCGCTGCATACAAATCGCGCCAAAGATCCCGCAACTCCGGATGAACCGCGTGTCTCCTCAGCAATCCGCTACTGTAAAGCGCGTGATGCCCGTAGGCCACAATGCATGATTTCGCGTGCGCGGCCAGGTCTTCTTTGAGCCATTTCTCCTGCGCAGAGCCTATGCCGCATCCTCCGACTCCGGGCATATCGCAGTTCGTATTCAGGGCGACGATGTGCCAATTTCCAAGGTCGTAGCTGTAATAGCCCTTGCCTCGCGGACCGGCCCGCTCGCCCCAATAACCGAAGTACACTGACGCGCCTGCTGTCGCGTACTCGTGATTCCCCGGGACCGGCCGCGTCCGGTCTTTGAACTTTCCCCAAGTGGTTCCATAGCAGTCCCGAAATTCCTCTGCTGTCCCGCGGTCATATGCCAGATCGCCTGCTGCAAAAACGGTGCCGGGTATTTGTTCGATCAGCTTAGCCGTAGCAGCCGCGCCCGCCAACGATGAGCAGCCGGCGATGTCTCCCGCACCCACCAATACATAATTTTTCGGTTCGGATTTTCCCGCCGATCCAACCCTGTACTTGGCAGTGTCTTTCGCTGACGCATCCGGCTTACTCTGAGTGAATACAGGGACTGCGCACAGTACGCAAAACAAGCCGACAGCGGCTCCCTTGACCATCATTTTTCGTTCCTTCGTTCCGCGGTTTCTCTCCAAGGTCAATTTGGCCCTCGCTTCTCGTTGGCAAAGCTGCGGCAGATTAGCACATCGCCACAGTTCGATTGGTGGCTTCAATGGAGCGGCGGATTTCATCCTGTTATTCGGTCTTTGGGATTCACCGGCCATTACATCGATTATGTTCTCGAAATCGGAATTCGGCGCAAATCACGGCGCGAGACGTTGGCACGCCGGACTCGAATGTATCTGCTTCAATATAAAGCGGTTACACTTTAGCCGTTAGTCAGAAGACCCATTTGACTTTGCCTTGTAATTCGCATAAACTAATTCCGACTGATTCAGTCCTATATGCCCAGTATAGGGCTCTCAGCAAGGGGCGGATGTTTAAGCTTTCTAAAAAAGCTGATTACGGCCTGATCGCCGTAAAGCATTTGGCAATGCATCGCAATGAGAACCACGCATGCAGCGCTAACGAAATTGCCGAAGAATATGGCATCTCAACGACCCTGATGGCGAAGGTTTTGCAAAGGCTGGCGCGACATGCGTTAGTAGCCGCGAAGCATGGTTCAACCGGTGGCTACCAGCTGGCCAAGGATCCGGAACATATCACGGCTTTAGAGGTCATTACCGCGATTGACGGACCAGTGCTGATTACTTCGTGCGTGACAAGTCACGGAAATTGCGACGCGTCATCCAAGTGTTCGGTGCGCGAGCCGTTGCGCCGTGTGAACGAAAGCGTGATGCAGGTTTTGAATACCGTCACCATTTCGCAGATGTGTGACGAACCGCAAGAGCCGGCGCTGGTCGCTTTGCGGGCTTAGAAAGTAGCAAACGGGGGATAGAAACATGGCTGTGAAGCTGCCAATTTATTTTGATAATCACGCAACCACGCAGGTCGATCCGCGCGTCGTTCAAGCGATGCTGCCATATTTTACCGAGAAATTTGGCAACGCTGCCAGCCGCAACCACCCCTTCGGCTGGGCCGGCGAAGAAGCCGTGGAAAATGCCCGCGCTCAGGTTGCTTCTCTAATCGGCGCCACGCCGAAGGAAATCATCTTTACCAGTGGTGCCACCGAAAGCGACAACCTGATGATCAAGGGCGTCGCTGAAATGTATCGCGAAAAGGGTAATCACATCATCACCCAGGCCATTGAGCATAAGGCGGTTCTTGATACTTGCAAGCGTCTGGAAAAAGACGGATTTGAAGTGACCTATCTCCCGGTTCAGCGGGATGGCCGTGTCGACCCGGAAGATGTTCGCAAAGCCATTACGCCCAAGACGATTCTAATCACCATCATGTACGCCAACAATGAGATTGGCGTCATCAATCCGATTCTGGAAATTGGCAAAATTGCCAAAGAGCGGGGCATCTTTTTCGCGGTTGATGGTGTCCAGGCGGTTGGCAAGGTTCCGGTGGACGTGCAGAAGGACAATATCGACCTGCTCGCGATCTCTGCGCACAAGCTTTATGGTCCCAAGGGCGTCGGCGCACTCTACGTTCGTCGACGTAATCCTCGGGTCCAACTTTCGGCCATCATCGATGGTGGCGGGCACGAGCGCGGTATGCGTTCCGGCACGCTCAATGTTCCTGGCATCGTCGGACTTGGCGCAGCCTGTGAAATTGCGCAAAAAGAGATGCCGGAAGAGTCTGTCCGTTTACGCAAACTCCGCGACCGCCTGAAGGCTGGCCTGGAAGCAAAATTGGATGAGGTCTTTATCAACGGCTCGATGGAGCATCGTCTGCCTAACAACCTCAATATGAGCTTTGCCTATGTAGAGGGCGAATCGCTCCTGATGGGTATCAACGACATTGCTGTTTCCAGTGGTTCGGCTTGTACTTCTGCTACGCTCGAGCCCAGTTATGTCCTTAAGGCTCTTGGAGTTGGCGAAGATCTGGCGCACACGTCGATCCGTTTTGGCCTCGGCAGATTCAACACCGAAGAAGAAGTGGACTATGTTACCGATAAGCTGGTGACGGTAGTAACCAAGCTTCGCGAACTCTCTCCTCTTTATGAAATGGCAAAAGAGGGCATCGACATTTCCAAGATGAATTGGCAGACCGCCTAGCCCTGCCGCGCATCTAAGAACGTGAAGACCGGCTAATTTGATGAAAGGGTAGGACAGAAAGCAATGGCAACCACCGTGAGTGAAGGAACAATTCGGGTGCACCGCTCGATCGGCGGTACCGGGGCGGCATTCCGTGTCGCGTTTGTGCCCTATGGCGAGGGCGACGATGCCAAGCCTGCGGGCGAGCGTTCGTTCCAGCAACTTCAGGAAGTGCGTGTATTCCTGAAAGTGCTAGGCATCGGCGCCGACTACATTAAGGACGTTCTCCGTCAATTGACTGCTGGACGTTCCGCCTGGGTACCTAACGTATCGATTTCGGAAAAAGTTCTCCGTACCGCTGGCTTTGTCAGCATCGGAAATCTGGCACGGAGCAATTGAAATTTCGGATTTGGGCTGCATTATGGTTATGGCTTAAGGAGCAATCATGGCTTATAGCGACAAGGTTGTAGATCATTACAATAATCCGCGCAATGTTGGGAGTCTTCCGAAAGAGGACCCCAACGTTGGAACCGGCCTCGTGGGCGCGCCGGAGTGCGGAGACGTTATGAAGCTGCAGATGCGCATCAACCCGGACACCCAGGTCATCGAGGAAGCCCGCTTCAAGACTTTTGGTTGTGGCTCCGCGATTGCCAGCTCTTCGCTGGCCACCGAATGGGTGAAAGGCAAGACCGTCGATGAAGCACTGTCCATCAAAAACACAGATATCGTTCGTGAACTTTCGCTTCCTCCGGTCAAAATTCACTGCTCTGTGCTCGCGGAAGATGCCATCAAGGCCGCCATCGGCAACTGGAAGAATAAAAAGGGTATCGATGCCCCTGCCGCTGAAAAGGCCGCACACTAAGCATTTATGTTGGCAGAGCATTGTTTTGTAGGGGCGACGAATCGGTCAATTTATGACTACTGAAGTTGCCAATCCGGCGATTCCAAAGATTCAAGTCTCCGAGCGCGCGGCGAAGAAAATCCTCGCGTTGCTTGCCAAGGAAGGCGTGTCTCCGGAACAAGGCGGCCTCAGAGTAGGGGTGCAGGGCGGCGGTTGTTCCGGCTTGTCCTATGCCATGCGCCTCGATACCCAAGTCCGCGATCGCGACAAAGTGTTCGAGGAATTTGGCGCCCGCATATTCGTGGATCCGAAAAGTCTTTTGTACCTGAACGGCACGACTCTCGACTACGAAGAGACCCTGATGCGCCAGGGATTTGTTTTTGTAAATCCTAACGCAGCGCGTAGTTGCGGTTGCGGTAGCTCCTTTACCGCCTGAGACCACTACCAGCTGGGCTAGCCAGTATTTTCATGGTGGGTTTTATAGTGGCCGGGCTTAAACCCGGTGCTTTACGCTTCGACCCGGCTGGCGAATTCGCCAGCCGTTTCAGTTTTGGCGGTGAGAATGGGCATGTTCTCTACGCCAGAAAAGAGGCACTATATTGCCTCTTTTTCGCACAGTTTCGCGATAACTATTGCATGAACAATGGCTTACGGGAGAAGGTAGTTCCGTGATGAGCGCCACTTCTCAGGCTCAAAACGTTCGCACCGACTATTTCGCCGTTTTCGGCTTGCCTCGCAAGCTGTGGATCGAGATGTCTGCGCTCGAACAAAAATTCTTGCAGCTTAGCTGGAAACTGCATCCCGACAATTTTGTGAACCTACCCGAGGAAGAACGCGAACTTTCTCTGAAGCGCAGCTCCGAATTGAATGACGCTTACCGCGTCCTTGGCGACCCGCTCGCGCGTGTCGAATATCTTCTCGAAATCGAAGGCGAGCGCAAAGAAGGCGAAAAAAAACAGCAAGCTCCGCCAGAGCTTCTGGAGGAAGTTTTTGAGCTGAATGAATCGCTCGACGAACTGCGCGAAGCGAAAGAATCTGGTGGCAACTTGGTTGAATTGAAAACCAGACTTCAGGCAGCTGAAAACAATTTTCAAGGGAAATTGGCAGAAGTCGATGCGCAACTTCGATCGGTTGCCAAAGAATGGGACGCGGCAGTCGATGCAATTACGGACAGCGTCGGGCGCAAAAAATTGTTTGCTCGCATGAACGAGCTGCTGAATCGCCGCTCTTACATCCGTAACCTCGTCGCGAGCGTTGGCAAGGAATTAGAAGCGTAATGGATTGCAACAAAATCTCCGACCACCGGTCGTCGGTCACTGGATACTGAAATGGCACGCATCGTCGGAATTGATTTGGGTACCACTAACAGCCTCGTCGCATATCTTGATCTGCAGACGAAGCAGCCGAGATGTATTGCGGGGCCGAACGGCTCTACTTTGTGTCCTTCTGTGGTGAGCCTTGATCCAGATGGAACCGTAATTGTAGGCGAGTCGGCTCGCCGACGCCTTCTAACCCAGCCGGAGCGCACGATCTATTCCGTCAAACGCCTGATGGGCCGAGGCGTGAAAGATGTTCAAGACGAACTGAAGCTTTTTCCGTTTCGCCTCGATCCGAGCAGCAGCAGTGTGATTCGCGTGCGCCTCGGCGAGAAAGTTTTCACTCCGCCGGAGATTTCGGCTTTCATTTTGCGTGAACTGAAAAATTGGGCCGAAGCCTTCTTTGGCGAGTCCGTAGACCGCGCCGTCATCACCGTGCCCGCATACTTCAATGATGCGCAGCGGCAAGCTACGAAGGACGCTGGCAAAATTGCTGGGCTCGAAGTGTTGCGGCTGGTAAATGAACCGACCGCCGCAGCCCTTGCTTATGGTCTGCATGAAAAGCAGCGCGGTAAAGTTGCGGTATACGATTTGGGCGGCGGAACATTCGATATTTCCGTACTGAAGCTGATCTCCACCGAAGAAGGCGACATTTATCAGGTGCTTTCCACGAATGGCGATACGCACCTCGGCGGTGATGACATAGACAATCTTCTGCAGGCCTTTGTTCACGAAAAAATTCTGCAAACCGATGAAATCGATTTCTCGCCACATGGAGAAATCGCGCAAGAGCTTCGCAAGGCGCTGATCGCCATCAAGCACGAACTTTCAGAGAAGGAATCCGCGGTTCTGAAATTCCCGCTGCCCAATGACAAGATGTTCGCGCAGGAATTTACGCGAGGTGCTCTGAACGCTCTGATCAGTCCGGTTGTCGACCGCACCATCGGCCCTGTAAGGCAGGCGCTCGCCGACGCTAAACTAAAACCTGCCGAAATTGAGGAGGTTGTTCTGGTTGGCGGAACAACGCGCACGCCACTGATTCGCAAGACCGTGCAGGATTTCTTCGGGCGCGCTCCCCACATCGAACTCAATCCGGACGAAGTTGTGGCTCTGGGAGCGGCGGTACAAGCCAATATTCTGGAACACGGCGTCAGCAATATGCTTCTGCTGGATGTGACGCCGCTTTCCCTCGGAATCGAAACCTACGGCGGCGCGGTTGCGAAAATTATTTCCCGCAATTCAACCATACCAGCTAGCGCGCAGGAAATGTACACCACCGGCGTGGACAACCAAACCGGTATCGATATTCACGTGTTGCAGGGCGAGCGCGAACTGGCGAAAGACTGCCGCTCGCTGGCACGTTTTACCTTAAAAGTTCCTCCCGCGCCCGCTGGCCTCCCGCGCATCGAAGTGAAATTCCTAATCGACGCCAACGGTATTCTACAAGTTGGCGCAAAGGACGTTCGCACTGGCGAGCAACGCTTGATTGAAGTACAGCCCAGTTACGGAATCAGTGACTCCGAAATCGAACGCATGCTGGAAGAATCGATCGAATACGCCGAACAGGATTTTGCCGAGCGCCAAGCCATCGAGGCGCGCACCGAAGCGGAAGCTATTTTGGTCGCGACCGCAAAAGCGCTGGCCAATCCGCAGTCCGCCTCTTTGACGGGCGACGAGCGCGCCAAAATTGACGCCGCGGTAGCCGCGTTGCGTGAATCAATTTCGGGCAGCGACTATCGCCTGATACGTAAAAATATTGATCAATTGAATCACGCGACCAATCATCTTGCAGAAACCATGATGAACAGCGCGGTGAACACAGTGCTACAGGGCAAGAAGCTGGCGGATTTCTAGGTTTCCAGGATGGCTTATGGGTAGGATATTTAGGAGGGAAGTTTCATGGGTGGCAGCAACCCGTACATTGAAGAAGTAAAGTACAAGCCGGCGACAAAGAAGTTCAAGGTGACATTTCTTCCCGGTGGCAAAACGCTGGAAGTGGATCCCGAGAAGGTTCCGTACGGCCACAACGGACTGCCAGGAAGTATTCTGGATTTTTCCGAAGCGCTGAGGGCGGGATTGGACCACGCGTGCGGCGGCGTCTGCGCCTGCTCCACTTGCCATGTCATCGTCAAGGAAGGCCTGGAATCCTGCAACGAGGCCACCGACGCTGAACTGGACGAGCTTGACGAAGCTCCGGGAATTACTCCGAAATCGCGTCTCGGCTGCCAGACCGTGCCGGACGGCACTACCGATATTGTTGTGGAGATTCCCGACTGGAATAAAAATTACGCAAAGGAAGCCGAGCACTGAGTTATCGTAAGATTCCATCTTCAGACTTGGCGCTGGCAAAAAAGCGTCCGTTCAAGGTTCCGCAAGGAGTTAATCATGCCGCCAAAGCTTGACTGGAACAGTACAGAAGACATCGCCATCGCGCTGACCGATAAATTCCCCGATGTAGATCCGTACACCGTGCGCTTCACCGATATGCACAAATGGATTACTGAGCTTCCGGAATTCGCGGACGATCCGGCGAAGTCCAACGAGGGGAAACTGGAAGCCATCCAATCCGCATGGCATGAAGAATGGTCCGACCGCACGAAATCATAATTCCTTGCGGCGTTCGCTATTACTGCAAATAGGTTCTGCGAAGATATTCGGCTGTGGCGTCATCCAAGCTGGAGTAATTCGTGCGCAGCGCTTGTAACAATGCAGCACCCATAGAGGATTCCGTGCGCACCGCATCGAGCAAGCGCCCCAGCCCGTCGCTGCCGGAATCCGCTTCAATCGTCTCTACCATTGCCAGCGCCCAGGCATACGAAAATTGCGCCTCGGCCGCAGACAATTTCATCCACGATCCTTCCATGTGCCGCAACGACTTTTCCTTGCCATCCTGGTACATCGATACCAACAGCGCCGCGGCGTTTGAGGATCGGCGGCCCGATATCCATTGCGCAATTCCTTCCTGCAGCCAGGTCGGGCAGCGTCCGCTGGTTTTCTGAAAAACAAAGCTGTGCGTCAGTTCGTGTTTTAGGCTTCGCGCCAGTGGTTCTGAAACGGTCTCCATTCCTTGCACCGGCACGCGAATGCGGCCATCGTTCACCACACCCGCCCAGCTCGGCACGCCGGTTACATCGCGAAAGGCTTCCTGCGTATACAGAATGACGCCGATCGGTTCCGGCGGGGTGTAGCGGAATTGGTTGCGAAGTTCCTCGAACTGCTCTTCCAGAGTGCGAGTCACGTCGGAAGCGAGAGCCCGACTTGCTCCGCCGTGATAGCGCACGACAAAGTGTTGCGATTCTCCTTCGCGAAAATCGCTCTCTGCTTCCTTATCGCTTGTTGCCCGTTCCAAAAGTCGCGCTACGTTTGCGTCAGGACGCATCCGTTGCGCCAGCCGGAAATCATCAATCGCCGCATCCAGTTGATTTAGCCGATAGTGCGCCCAACCTGAGAGCGCCGCTAACTGGGCAGACTGCGGCGAAAGTTTTCTGGCCCTTTCGATGAGGTCCTGGGCGGAACCAAATTCGCTTTCCATCAGAAGAGCGTAAACTCGCCCCTCGAGACTCGCCAAAACCAAATTGCGCTGGTTTCCCGCATACGTTGTCGCTGCTTCGAAGTGTTCTGTCGCTTTGTCCGGTTCATGTTGCGACAATTCAAACTCTCCCGCGACAAGGTGAGCTAAGGCAGCGCGCGCCATCGCTGCTGATCCGCCGTTTGAAGTTTGCTCCTCCAGTGCTGCGATCAAGCCGGAGTCAATTACTCCTTCTTTAACTATCTGGTTCTTTAACGCATCGTATCCGCTCGCCGTTGGGATTGCTGACCGAGCCAGCGGAATTTCTGCGGGAGCACTTCGCGATGGCCCGGAAGCGGCCACATTGGCGCCCGGCCGGATCGTTGGGACTGAACTTGCAACTCGTTGCAAAGTTTTGCAGTCCACGAAGCCAATCCGATTTGTCTGTGCGGAGGACCGGATTCCGCACCAACTTTTTCCGCTCTGGTCGATCCGCAAGTCCACGTAAACGGAATTGCCTTTCTTAAGCGTCGAAGTCTGCTCGCTGGAAGAATCCATTTCGGCGAAAACGGTGACTGCGTCGGCCTGAACGGTTGCCTCGGTTGCGGCTGTCGGAATCTTGGAAAGCTGGCCAAAAACCTGACCGGTAAAGCAGCACAAGGTCAGCGCAAGCATCGGCGGCAAGGTACGAATTGCAATGAATCGTCGAGGCAAACCTGACTCCGCGGGAGGAATTGCCATCAGAAAAATACGATGCTTGCAACGCTCCGTCAAGTCCCTCTGTAGCGATGACTATGCGGCGGTTATGGCAGCAGAATGGCGGATTCGCCGCGTTTCCCTTATAATTGTCGAAGTCGTTCTCGCTCCTTGCCGCTATGGTGCAACGGTTAGCACGTAGCCCTTTCAAGGCTAAAATACGGGTTCGATTCCCGTTAGCGGTACCAAACTTCGGCATCTCATGTGTCTGCATCCCAGTGCGTTTCGCGACTGCCGCTGGACCGGCAGAAACTCTCAAAACGCAAAGTAAAGATGCGCGCTGGCACTGCGCGGAGCGGCGACGGCGGTCCCTGAAAATAGCCCCGCAAAATTCAACACGTTTACCCGGTCGGTTAGATTGTTTGCTTCCACCCTGAAGTTCAAGCTGCGTGTTTCCTTGCGATAGAGTTCAGCTCCGGCGGCTGCACCGAGAGAAAAATTGGGACGCACGCGGCCCCGGTCGAAATTCACACGCGAGAGAATTTGCGGACCGTATTGTGCCAGCAAAAAATTCACGTCGACGCTTTGGGAATCAATTTCAATGGGCAATCCGCTGCCATAATCGCCCCTAACTGCCACCCACGCGCGTTTGGTGGCCTGAACTCGAATTCGCGCGCGGACCGAGTTGCGCTGGTCCTGGGTGACGGCGAACTTGCTGTTGTCCCTTAGAAGGCCTGCTGCGTCGCTGCCCAAGAAAAGTCCGCCAGTAATCGGGCCTTGCGCAATCGCTGACTGATTTGAATAGCTGACAAACCCAGAAAATCTGGCCCATTCGGCGACAGCCACGCGAATTTCTTCTCCAAAAATTCGTGCTCTGTCGAAGGCGGTCGGAAAGCTGATTCCCGTTTCGAGGAGCACATCGTCATCTGCGAAATTGCGGAAGTTCCGACGAAATACGTTGGCATCCAGGCGCAACTTCGCAAAAAGCGCTTTTGTGATTCCAGCTTCGAAATAATTCCCACGCGACGGGCGGACCGGCAGCCGCAGCACTTCAGGATTTAGAGATTGCACTTCTGGCGAACTTGCGAGCAAGAGATTTTCCATCGCTGGCGTTTGAAAAACGCGGTCGTAGGAAGCATGCAGCAGCGTTTTCCATCTTTCAATATAGCGGGATACACCCACGCGAGGACTCCAGACCGACTCGCTGACCACAAATCCATAGTGATCGAAGCGCAGACCGGCACTGACATTCCAGTTTCCGCGGTGAAAATTGTCCTGGGCATAGAACGCTGGTTCGGTGTCCCACTGACGTGAGTTGAATGCAAACCGCAATGCAGTGCCCGGATCAAATTGCGCCGGATCGGTGATCTGGTAGGCCAGCGATTCACTGACTGGCGTAAAGAGGGAATCGATCCCTGTTTTCCAGTCGTGACGGCCGGAGTGCCCGGCAAGGTCGGCGCGGAGGTATCCTTCGCGGTACCCGCGATCCTGCGACACAACTATGGGAGTTGCGAGGTTGTTCGAGCGCAAAACCGTACTGGCATCGCGCACGCTGGCGGACAGAGTCCACAAGAGATTGTTCGAGCTAATATGCTGGTAGTAGATCTGTCCGCTGATTTCGAGGTTTTCGGCATCCTGATGCTGCCCAGCAGTTTGTTGCACAAGCTCATTCGGAACACTGTAGCGCGTTTCGTTTCGGGAAACCGTGAAACGCAAGCGGTCGCGCTCTGAAAAATCCCGCTCGTACGCCGACGAGAAACCATCCCCGTTCCCTTCATTTGTAAAATTCTCAAGGACTGGCGGATCGAGATACCGCTTGGTATGAAATCCCTGGCTGCTCAGTTCAAAATGATTCCTGCCGCCCGTGTATCCAACCTCTCCAGCACCATCTACCGAATCGAAACTGCCGGCTCCGATATCAAATCGGCCGTGCCAGCCCGCAGGCGGATTCTTCTCGGTCATCAATTCGATTACTCCGCCAAGCTTGCGGCCGTATTCCGCGGGATAACCTGCCGTCATCACGCGCATGGATTCGACATCACTGGTGTCGAAAGTGGGCGCAAAAGCGGGCGAACGGTTTTGTGTTATTGGCATTCCGTCCAAAACATACTGGACTTGATATTCGGAGCCACGCGGATGAAGAACTCCATTCGCTTCATAAAGCCAGCCGGGTTGATCGTCTACAGCGTCAGACAGATCCCGTCCTGCCTGTGCCGCCCCGTGTTCGCGCAAGGCTTCAGAGCCGATGTTGAACACTGTGCCAATTTCCGAAGAGTCAAGAATTGTCGCGGCGTCCGAGACCTCGATCTTGGTATTGATTGCCGCCACGCCGAGCACGACGGCGATGCGCACCGGCACTTCGCTGCGAACCTCAACCAACCGTGACCAAGATGAGAATCCCTGCGCGTTGATCGTCAACCGATAGACACCAAAGGCCAGCTCCGGCGCTAGATATTTCCCATCCGGCCCGATTGTGAATTCCTTTTTTACCTGATTGGATTCGCTGACCAGTTCGCCGGCCGCGGCCGTAGTTTGACCCTGAGGATCGCCCACTTCAATTTGTAGCTCACCTCGTTCGCGCTGAGCGTTTGCGGGATTCGGGAAAACGATAAGACCAGAGGCCAAAAACAACACGGAGAAGCAAATGAAGCAACGCTCCCTGCGATCACGATAAGACTTGTGTGCGCCATTTGGCATCGACTTCTCAAAATACCACACGGGATTCGAAGCTCGGCGACGCTGCCGAAGGCTGTTTCGACAAACCTCTCCTTGAAAAGGAATCACAGCCTTCCCGCGACACTCTTGCCGCGACTGGGCTAATCGCTCACAATGCCTAAGCCCGATTCGGGGCATACTTTTCATGGCGATCCGCCCAACCTCTGTAACGTTACGATCCTCCGGCGTCGCATTTGGCTCTCGAACCGTTCCATCCGAAAAAGTGGATGCTGACTTTGGCATGCCCGCTGAAAAGCTGCGGCTCCGTGCAGGGATTGTGTCGGTGGCGTATGCAGAAGCCGATGAATGCGAAGTGACACTCGGCGCGCGAGCGGCCAGAATGGCTTTGGAGCAAGGGAACCTCGATCCCGGCGTGCTCGACTGGGTGATTGCTTCCAGTGAAACACATCATGCTTTTCCGTCACTCGCCGCGCAACTGCACCTTGCCGTTGACGCGCGGGAAACTTGTGGCGCACTGGACGTGGGTGGAGCTTGCCTGGGTTCGCTGCACGCATTCGCGGTTGCGAAATCCTTTATCGAATCCCGGCAAGCTAACACGGTGCTTGTCGTGACAGCGGATGTACATTCACGCACGCTCACGCCTGGACGCGTCGCGGGCGAATTCGGCGGTCTGTTTGGAGATGGGGCTTCTGCGTTCCTTATACAAGGAAAACCACCGACGGCATCGCAAAATTATTTTTCGTTACAAGATTTCTTTTTTGGGTGCGCTTCGCAGCTACAACAGGCGATTCAGGTTTCGGCTGAACCCGGCGATCGCCTAAAGGTTGTCTTCGATGGAGATGCGCTATCCCGTGCCGCGACGGCGCGACTAGATCAGTGTATTCAAGAGCTGGAAAGCCGGAGCGGCGTTTCTCGTTCCGAGGTGGTTGCTTTTGCGACGCATCAGCCGAATCCGAGGCTGGTTGCGCTTCTCGCCAAGAAATGTGGAGTGCCGCTGGAGCGGTTTCCGTTGATTGTCGATAGGCGCGGTAATCTAGGTTCGACGACCTGCGCAGCGTCGCTGCACTTTGCGCTGCGGGCGACTAGCTTAGGCGGAACGCAATCGCGTCGAACGATTTTTGTAGCGTCTCTTGCTCCGGGCCTGTTGTACGGCGGCGGTTGGCTGACATCGGCTGCGGGACTACATCGGTAAGTTGGATTCTTTGCTGAAGGAACTAGGGCCCCGGCAGCGTCCTGACGGTAAATTCTGCGTTGATTGCGGGAACAACGCAGCCAAATTCTGGAGGCCAGCCGGTATCCGTCGTGGTGTTGCGGCATAAAGTCTGAATGGCGTTCGCGATTTGTGACGGATCGACGACGCCATCGAGCGGCTCCGCATATAGGGTGTAACTGTGACCGACGGACAATCGCTCGATCTTGTAGGCACCATCGAAGTGTACCGGACCGGCGGCGGCGCAGCTCCATCCACCGAGGGTTCCGGCAATGACGACGCCGTTCGTGGTGTCGACCGCGACCACTTGTCCTCCGAAAATTCCCGTGACGCCTTGTGGGCTGACAGGGAGGGAAAGCGGATTGGCTGGGACAATTCGTCCCGCAATGCTTCCGGTATGCAACAGATCCAACGGATCGGGATAAAGCACGCGAAGTCCAGTTCGATCATCGTCGCCCAGCGGAGAGTCTGGCTGCTGCGTGGTCGGCCGAGGCATGGAAAATGTTCCCTGCATGTGAGCGTAAGGAAACATCATCGCGTTCCAGACCGCCGAATGGCTGAAACCTAGAAAATGCCCCAACTCGTGAGTAAGTATCGATTCCAAGTCGTAACTTTTCGGATGGGCGCTGAGTGCGAGTGGAGTGGCAAATGTAGTGTTGGAATCGCCGGGGCTGAAAAATATGTCTGCATCCAAAATTTGCCCTGGCGCGACGGAAACTTCGCTGGCGCCGGCTTGCTCGCCAATGCGATCCGAGGTGACCACGCGAGTGAACGCGAGGACTCCGGGAGTGAAAGCCATGTCGGTTTGATCGAAGCATAGCGAATTCAGGCCGTCGATTCCGCAAGAGGTCGCGCTGCTGACACGAGAAAGAGGCGCGAACGATTGCGGAGTCAACGTTGTGCCGCTTACGCCCGTCCAGACCGCCACTGTCGCATTGATGGTCTGCTCGATTTCGGCCAGTTGGGAGCTTGTGACCTGGCTCTGCGTAAAAATTGTCTGAGGGTCGCTGCCCAACGCGGTGCTCCAGCGAAAGACGATATTCCCCGCAGCAGTTAACTGATGGGCCGGCACCGGGCATGCTGATCCGCCGGAAACAGAAGAGGGCTGCCGCATATCTGGCACAAGCAAATTGAAAGCGTAGGAAAACGCTGCCTCACAGCTTGCGAATTCGAAGATCAAAGCAAGCGTTAGCGCGGCTAGCTTTTTGCAATATTCAAGTTTACTCATCTCAGATTGTTCTCTCTTGTTCAGACTGACTCTTTTCGGCGGATCGCACCGTGGTTTGGCTCGGTCTTTACTGGTGTTCGAATGCCCGTTTCAATTTCAATTGAAAGGTTGCGACGGGGAGGTTGCGGACTCCACCATGCCTGAACTGCCGGGTAATAGGATTGAAGAGAGGGGCATCCGCAGAATCCTGAGTTACTAATTCGACTCCCGCCGTACTGTCCTTGCGAATTCGAAACGCACCTTGTGACCATCCGAGAATTCGATATGTTCCGTTTGGAGCGGACCAAAGGAAGAGGTAGGCATCCTCTCCGGGCGTAAACGCGGGCACTTCTTCCACGCGGGCATGAAGATGCCCGATGATGCCACCGGGCATTTCGACTTCGACGATTTGCGGCAGCGACCCTTTATTTTGTTCGACAACGATGAATTCCGTCCGCGTCCAGATCTCGCCATTTTTCCAGTGGCTCTCGGTTCGCACGCAGCGCATACGACCCACGGCGCTGGCTTGGGAAGCCAAGTCTTCGAACTTTAGTCTTGCCAATGTAGTGGCGCTCGCGATGTCCGCCATGATCGCGATGCTTAAGAGCGCCAGCCCAATCAAAAATAACATCCACAAGAATCGAATTCGTCGCCATCGAGACATTTCACTGCACCTCCAACATGCCGCTTGCGGCGGTCTTGTCCAAATTTGCGTTCTGAATGAAGAGAGTTCGAGCGCCCGGCTGGGCGCTGGACTGCACTTGCAGGGTCAAATGGATGATTCCGAGCCCGGCGGGTTGTTTGGCAACGACCGATACGTCGCCGTCGCCGGTGACGGAGTAGGCCATGCTCGAATCCAGCCCGGCTTGAGAAAAGAGACAAATGTCCGTGGTTGCCGCGCCACTGGCGGGCCGTGGAAGCACTACAGGATTTCCCGCGAGGGAACAGGTGTTCGTGCCAACCGAGAAGACGCCGAGAGCCGCGATATTCAGATCCAAATCATCGCCGGGGAAGGAAATACCTGCCGTCGTTGGCTCAACCACTACGATGTCCATACTATTGGCGAGTGGCGCGTCGTTCGTTAGGGCGATGCTGCCATCGCTGACATTTGGCGCGGCCACTACTAGCGTTACGGAATTCGAACGGGTGCCATCGGGGTTCTGGAGTTGCACGATGAGGCTCCCTGCAGTGGCCACATCCGACGCGAACACGGGGGCGCTACATGCAGCGGCGCTGGTGCAATTTGTGGTTCTGGCGGTTTCACCAATCAGCAAAGTGGATCCCGGACCAGGGCTGGACAAAGCGAAACTGCCGCCATCTACGCGCAACGTGAATCCGTTAGCTCCGCCGGCGTAAACACTTGCCGGATGCAGCGATTGAATGTTTGCGCCGGCAGAAATAGTGATCGTCGCGGCGCCCGATTGCGTGACGTCATCGGAACTGATAGCTACGACTTGAAGCGAATTCGGAGTGGGAGGAGCAGGAGGCGCTGTGTAAGTGCCTCTCGAAGTAATTGTGCCGCACGCGCCGCTAACGCCGCACCCCGCGCCCTGTAACTGCCAAACGATGTTCTGATTCGTTGTGCCCAGGACGCTTGCTGAAAAGACTTGTATGCCACCTGGAGCCAGTGTCACATTCCCCGGCAAAATAGAAACCAAATCATGATTCACCACGGTGATTTGTGAACTCGCATTCTTGGTTGTGTCGGCGACGCTGGTGGCCAGCACCGTCAAAGGATTCGGGGAAGGAAGTGAGGCCGGTGCCAAGTAGTCCACTTGGGAGGCTGTGCTGCTGGTTACGCGTGTGCATGGGTTGGAACTCACGACACAGATTTGACCGAGGGCTGGGCTGCCGCCAGCTACACCCGCCACGGTCCAACTGACGGCGGGATTCGACGTCCCATTTAGTTGAACCGCCAGCGTGACTCGATGGCTTATCGTGCGAGTCGTGGTGACCGGCGTCAGGCTGACTCCGACACTGGGCTGAACGAGAATTGTGGCTTGCGCTTGTTTAGCGGGATCGGCGGCCGGAACCGCGGTAATGGTAACGCTGTTGGGAGTAGGTGCGTTGCCCGGTGCAGTATAGTTTGCAGATTCGGAATCGGCCGATGCAGAATCGCCCGTGCCCGAATTTTGCGTGGTTACAGAACTGAGAGTTCCGCACGCGGAGCCAGCACATCCCGTCCCTGCGAGCGACCAATGGATAGTTGTGCTTGGATTCGAGCCTGATGCGGGCGTGAGCGTCGCGACGATTGCCGCGGTCGCGGAGGTGACTACAGTGCCGGGTGCCGTCAGTTGCAGTGTGAAATGACTGGTGATGGTCACACTGACCCTGGCTTGTTTCGTGGGATCCGCGGCGCTTTGCGCGACGATTGTTACGGTTGCAGGCGATGGCAGAATTTGCGGTGCGGTGAAATTTCCATTGGCGTCCACGGTGCCACAATGACTTGGGCATGCTCCGCCGCTGAGCGTCCAGCGGATGGAAGTGTCAGGGCGACCACTGCTGGTCAGCGTCGCGGCAAAACTTTGTTTCGCACCCAACTCAAGGCTAGTGGTGGCAGGGGAAACGCCGACTGCGATGTCGCTGACTACCGTGACTTGCGCTGTGCCATTCGTGGAAGGATCAGCCGAACTCGTGGCCGTAACTCGCACGGTTGTGGGCGCAGGCAAATCCGCTGGAGCGGTATACATCCCAGTCGCAGAAATTGTCCCGGTTGCAATGCTCCCCCCGTTCGCGCCATTCACACTCCAGATAACCGACGCTTTGCCTGCTCCGGTCACTGTCGCTGAAAATTGCAAAGACGTGCCAAGCAAGACACTTCCAGTTGGCGGTGTGACCGAAACACTTGCGGTCGGAGGAGGCGGCGGGGGCGGACCCGAGCTTGCGTTTCCACCTCCGCAGCCCGAAAAAATTGCGATGGCGCCCAGCGATCCGAGGAGCCAATTCTTTACAGGCGGCCGCGTTTGAAACGATCGACCCTTCCTTCCAGGCGGCTTTCGCATGAAGAGCCGAAATGCAGTCTGAGGGCCAGCACTTTTATGACTCTAATGAGCTCTGCGAGCATATAGGTCCTTAATCCAACATGAACCTAACCTTTTTTGTTTGAATACGTTGGCGGTCATTTATTCATGTTGGCAGGACACTGGATCTGACCGCTTGACGTTCTGGGCTCACCGAATTTCCCGATTTGGAATTCGCTCCTGGAGCAACTTCCCCATTTGAAACAGCGTCGAAGCACCGCGCCTCCGTGCGTGCTCTTTACTTCGTCATTGGTTTGCGTCATTACTTCTTTCGCCTGCAAATGAACCCTTCGGACAGTGGTGGCGTCTTGCGTATGAATAAGGAGAGCCGAGCTATTTCCGCTCGTCTGAATCAATCCGTGCAGGAGTGCATCCTGATTCATCCTGGAGAGCCCAACGCGGGCGTGGCCTACAAAGAAAATTTCCGAGCGGAAGCGGCCGCGAGCGCACATCGCGAATGGGAATCGCTGTTGGTGGAAAATTCTCCTTTGGCTTTTCGAGTGGCTCGAGGGGTCTTGCGAAATGATGCGGACGCTGAAGACGTGGCCCAAGAAGCTCTACTCCGCGGGTATCGTCGGTTCGAACGATTGCGCGACCGTACGCGGTTTCGAGCATGGCTAGTTCGAATCAGCTTTCGCCTGGCTCTCGATCGGCTGCGTTCCGCTAAGCGCCGCCAGCAACGCGAGGCGCAATGGGTATTCGAAAATAGTCGCAACGCCTTACATCGAGGGAATAACGCGGAATTTCAGCGACAGTTCGAACTTGCACTGGACGAACTGCCGGAAAAGCAGCGGCTGGTTCTCCTCCTTGCGGCCATGGAGGGACATTCCCTGGAAGAAGTTTCTTTGTTACTGGCTGTTCCTGTCGGCACTGTGAAGTCCCGGCTCTTTTTTGCACGAAAAACTCTTGCGGAGAAATTGCGATGTTTTGTGAATCCTATCGTAAACCGCTGACCGAGGCCGCTATCCGCGGCGAAGTATTGTCCGGCGCGTCGGAGTTGCACATCGCCACTTGCGGGACTTGCCGGAGAGCGTTTGCGGAAGAGCAGGCCCTGTTGCACGAGATTGGCAGAGCGCTGCAGACCGTCGCCAATTCGGAAGTTCCGGCTTCGTTGGTACCGCGGGTGCGGACGCAAATTGCGGCGCATTCAGGAAAGGCGTCCTGGCGAACGCCGGTTCTGGTATTCGTGACCGCATTGCTGGTAGTTGGTGCGTCCGTCCTTTCGCCCAGGCTGCATTGGCCTGCGACGCAGCGTCTCACGGTAGCGAAAGAACCGACCCACGCCGCTCCGGTTGAGTCCGTGCCGCGCGATGGAAAGATTGGATTGACTGCACGAGCAGCAAGCGGGGTAAGTCGGCGGCTCCCGATACGACAAAAAATTAGCATGGCTGTGGTTAGAGCCCCTTTTGGATTCGAAGTTCTCGTCTCGCCAGAGGAACAGGCTGGCCTGGGGCACTATGTGGCGTTCTTGCGAACACGGTCGTTGACTGAATCCGCACGCGCGACGGCAGCACGTCATGATGGCCCGGAAATCCGGCCTCTGGAAATTGCAGAGATTGACCTAAAGCAGCTGGCTATCGATCCACTCGAGGGTGACGGGTCGAAGTGATTTTTAATCTGCTGAGTGAAGTTCAAAATAGGAGCATCTGATGAAAAAGAAAGCTGGAATGGCCCTCGCAATACTAGCGTTCGCAAGTCTCGCGATCGTGGCACAAGATACTGCGAAGAGTCCGGGCGGCAATAAATCGGATGAACACATTTCCGCGGTAATTCCTCTGCGGGTGCAAGTCGTATTCACCGAATTCGACGGCGAAAAGAAAATTTCAAGTTTGCCGTATTCCTTTACGGTGAACGCCGACGAACGGCGAGCGCGTCCAGGTTCACAGATCCGGAACGGAGCGCGAATTCCTATCGCGGTTGGCAAAGAGCAGTCGATGTACCTGGACATAGGCACCAACATTGATTGCTCCGCCACGCTGCAAGAGGACGGGCGCTATAAACTTCAAATGACCGTGGAACGCAGTTCCATCACGCCTGAAAATGCTTCCGGAGGCAGCAACCCAGTGGTTAGGCAATTCCGCGCAGAGATCAACCCGGTGCTGAAGGATGGCCAAACCCTGGAGAGCATCGTGGCAACTGATCCGTTAAGCGGACACGTGTATCACGTTAGCGTGACTCTGAACGCAATGAAATAACAAGCCGAACAATCAGTCCGATGAACCGAGGATCTTTTTCAGGGCCGACTGGAGATCGGGAATTGCGAATCGATAACCAAAGTTTGTGAGTACCTTCGGCGCGACGCGCTGGCTCGCAAGGAGCAGCGCTTCGGCCATTTCTCCCATCGCCAAGCGCAGAGCAAGAGCAGGGGTCGGGAAGACGGCCCACCGGTGCATAACCCTGGCCAGTTCTTTTGCGAACTGGGCATTTCTTGCGGGTTGCGGTGCCACGACATTCACTGCGCCTCGGAGTTTGTTGTCGTTTAGTGCCAATCGAATGGTCGCCACGACATCCTCCAGCGCTACCCAAGACATCCACTGCTTGCCGTCGCCGACTCGACCGCCTAAACCAAATTTAAATGGCAGCATTATCTTGGGGAGCGCACCTCCGTGTCTCGCCAAAATAATTCCGAACCGTGTTATCACCACGCGGGTGTGGAATTCCTGCGCACGCAATGCTTCTGTTTCCCAGTCTTTGGAAGTGTCGGCGAGAAAACCTCTTCCGGCGGCGCTTTCTTCGGTGAGAATTTCGTCTCCCCGGTCTCCGTAGAATCCAATTGCAGAAGCACTAACCAAGATTGCGGGCCTGGCATTCATTCTCGCCAGTGCGTTTACTAAAGAGCGCGTAGTGTCAACGCGGCTGGTTCGCAAAAGCTTCTTGCGCGCCTCTGTCCATGGTCCGCCCGCGATGGACGCTCCAGCTAGATTTACGACAGCTTCGGCGCCTACTGCGGCTCCGCCTAGCTCACCTGTTTTGGGATTCCAAGCCACGTCAAATGTTCCTGTGCCGTCGCCTTGAGGTTTTGTTTCTGGGCGGACAAGACGACACACCGTGTGCCCTTCGCGAGCCAGAGCAGCTACCAAAGCTCTACCTACCAACCCAGTTGCGCCAGTGACCAAAATTTTCATCTTTTCCTTTGAAAAACCTCAAATTTCCGTCTCATACCGGTCAGATTACTCGTACGATGCGATCACCGATCACGGTTGACGCTACGAAATCGCTTGATGACGGTCAAGCAGGGTGACGCCTGACACGCTCATTTTCAGGTAAAATGCGTAAAGGACAGACATGATCATCAAAGTGCTCTATTTTGGGCGATTAAAGGATCTCTTCGGCTCGTCGGAGGAGTCCGTCGAAGTGCGAGATGGAGTGCGCATCGAAGATCTTTTTGCCCATTGTTGTTCGGCGAGGCCTGAGCTTCGCAAATTTCGGTCCTCCCTGGTTGCTGCGCGCAATCGTGAGTTTGCCACCTGGGATTCTCCGGTGCATGCCGGCGACGAAATCGGTTTTCTTCCGCCCGTCAGCGGCGGCTGAATTCACATGTCTGCCGCCCATCGCAACGATCGCATCGAGCTTACCCGCGACATCATTCCTAACGCTGCTATCGCTTGCGAAATTCGCACCGATAAAGATGGTGCCGTCGCTACATTCGATGGCTGCGTCCGCAACCACTCACACGGCCGCAGGACTCTATATCTGGAATATGAAGCATACGAGGCGATGGCCATCGCAAAAATGCGGGAAATCGCCGAGCACCTGCATGAAGTTTATGCAATCAATAGGGTAGCTATCGTACATAGGCTGGGCCGGCTGGAAATCGGTGAAACGAGCGTTTTTATTGCGGTCAGCGCCGCTCACCGAGCAGCGGCTTTTGACGCCTGCCGCTACGCGATCGACACCCTTAAGAAGACAGTGCCCATTTGGAAGAAAGAGTTCTTCGCGGATGGCGCGGTATGGGCCGATGGCGAGCTGCCTCTTGTCCCCGCGGAGACTCCCGCAGCGAAACCAGCATCCAAGTAAATCGATGCCAACCTTTCGTCGCTGCCAATCCTTTGCAAGTCTCTGGCCCTTTGTCATTACCTTGGCACTTCTGATGGCGGTAGCCGGAGCGCTTTGGGCGGGAGTGTCTGCGAATCAACAGGAAGACCCGAACCGCCCACCGTGGGCGCAAAAATCGAAAGCCGCCGCCAACGCACCACCGCCAATTGTGAAACCGGATCCCGGCGAAGTGGCACAGGATCGCTCGACGATCAAAGTCAAAGTAAGCTTGGTCAACGTATTGGTTAGCGTGCTGGACGAACACAACCGTCCCGCCCCGGATCTACCGATCGAAGCCTTTCAGGTTTTTGATGAGGACAATCCGCAGGCCATCGCGGTTTTTGAAAAGGAGACGCAACAGCCGCTGGACCTTGCCCTGATGATTGATGCGAGCCTGAGCGCGCAGCTGAGTATGCCCGCGCAGCGCGAAGCAGCCTCGCATTTTATTCAACAGGTACTCCGGAAGGACGATCGTCTAGCAGTTTATTCCTTTGACGAAAACGTTACGCAGGTGGCGGCATTTTCTGACAACGTAGGGCGCCTTCAGGACGCGGTTCGCCGCATCCCTGCGGGCGCCGGCACTTCCATTTATGATGCAGTGCTGCTGGGATCAAAAGCACTGTCGCGCCAGGGTTCTGACCGCAGGCGAGTAATCATTCTGATCACCGACGGCGGCGAAACCACTAGCCGCGCTGATTTCGATTCTGCGCGCCGTGAAGCGGTTCGCAGCAATACGCTTCTGTATACCGTCGTGATTCGCACGATGAAGAACGAGAGCGGTCGCAATACGGCCGGCGAACACGCGCTGGAAACGCTTACCGACACGACCGGTGGCGCAGTGTTCTATCCCGATTCTAGCGCCGAGTTGAATTCTATTTTCGAACGAATTGATCGCGAACTCCGCACGCAATACCGCCTGGCCTACTATCCCAATCCTCGCGGACCCGCGGATACCTACCGACGGATCGAGGTTATGGTTCATCCGACGGTATCCGTGCAAGGCGGCGCTTCGCCAGCTCAGGCGCCCGTTTATTCTGTCCGTCATCGCAAATCGTATTACACCGGATTACCTTGAGCAGGCCTGCGTGTCCGAAACCCGCTAAACTAGAAACGTATGACTAACGGTTCTGCTGAAACTGCCAATTGCAAAGATTTTCTAGACGTGGCGGTGGAAACGGCCTTGGAAGCTGGCAAACTTTTGCGCGAAGAATACGCACTGCCGCCAGATATTCATTATAAAGGTGAGGTTGATCTAGTGACGCAGGCCGACCGTCGCAGCGAGCGGGCAATCGTCGCGCGGCTCGCAAGATTCTTCCCCGAGCATAATGTTACCGCCGAGGAAGGCACCGGCTACGAACGCAGCTCCGAATTCCGTTGGCACGTCGATCCGCTGGACGGTACCACCAACTTTGCGCACAAATATCCGTGCTTCGCAGTTTCTATCGCGCTTGAGCGGAAGGGAACCGTTCTGGCCGGCGTGGTTTACAACCCGATTTACGAGGAGCTTTTCGCGGCTGCGCGCGGCGAAGGAGCGACTTTGAATGGCAAGAAAATTTCTGTCTCCAAGGTTGCGACGCTTTCCAATAGCCTGCTATGTACCGGCTTTCCGGTTCATAAGCGCCGCGCGACACAGAACATTCATTACTATTACGATTTCACCCTGCGTTCACATGGTGTACGGCGTGACGGCTCTGCGGCGCTGGACTTGGCATGCGTCGCCGCTGGGCGTTTCGATGGGTTCTGGGAGTTTGGGCTCAAACCATGGGACACCGCGGCCGGAGTTCTGTTGGTGCAAGAAGCCGGCGGTGTGGTCAGCGACTTTGGCGGGCAGATCTACAACCTGGGCGGCCCCGTGATTCTTGCTACCAATTCGCTTATTCACGAAGAAATGCGCGAAATGGCGTTGGCCATTTCGCAACGCGAACCTGGCGCGCCGTTGCAGACGCCCATCCAGGCGGTAAAAAGTAAGACGCTGTAAACGGCAGAAGAAAATTACTTCGCGCCCCACTCTTTATAGAGCTTCGTGATGGTGGGCCCAATAGAAAGATTCCAGGAAAAAATAGCTACATCTTTGAATTTTTCGAGCGACATATTGATCGGCGGCTTCTTCTGCCGGTATGCCAGCCTTATGCATTTTTGCGGCTTGAGAATCAATGTCATCAAAGAGATCGGCGGACAATTGTACGCCTTCGTGACCGGTAATTTGTCCGTGTCCCGGAACGAAGATGGTGTCTCGGTCATAAGACAAGAACTTTTTTAAGGTAGCGCGCCACCCAGAAACAGTCGCCTCTTCATCGAAAGCCACGGGATACATGTGGTTGAAGAGCAAATCGCCCGTATAAACCACGCCTTGTTCAGGCACGCGAACGATAAGGTCAGTGCCGGAGTGGCCGGGATGCGTTTCCACGATGGCGGTCAAGCCGCCAAGATCAAGGTTTACGGGCAGCTTCGCTGGATCGAGCGGACGGTTCGGGGATGAGAGAACGCTTGAGTTCGCGACGCCAAAAATATTGCCGATGGTGGCGGCATATTCCGCCGCGCGCTTCCGCGCGATTTCCGAGTCGATCGATTGGATGCCGAATTAGACGCAGTGTTACTTTAGATTCCTGTACCGCCGTGCCGCAAGCACTATACTGAATGACGCCCCGTTTGCCCCAGACAAACTTCGCAAATGAGGAGAATTTTCGTGAAAACGTTAGCCTTATCTATTGGCGCTTGGTTGCTCTGCGGCGCGGTCGTATGCGCGCAAGAGCCGGATGAACTTCCCCCGAATCCCGAGATGCAGCGGCAGGAACTGGTCAATCTGGAACTGGAAAACGCCCGCGCCATCAAGCTGCACAATCCCACGTTTTTCAAGGCCGCATACTCGGATGATTTTCATGGAATTTCGCGCTACGGAGAAATCGTAAACAAACAAGGGATCGTCCGAGAATTGGAAACCATGGCGCTTGAATTCGATTCGGTGATAAGTAGCGACGCGCAGATCAGAATGTTTCGTGACGCGGCGTACGTTTTGAGTCTCAGATCGGAAGTGGGACATATGAATGGAAAAAAGTTCTACAACCAGTTTCGAATATTAAGAGTGTACGTGAACACGCCGCGCGGCTGGAGAATCGTCTCGCAACTGGAGACGAAGCTGGTGACGGATGTGAACCGCTAGTCCGAATGTTTAAGTGTCGATGGCCCCGGCCGCATTTACAGCTGCCCCGATTATGCCCAGCTCGTCATTGGCTGGAATCACTTCAAAACGGCTGCCCTGTAGTGGACTCATCTTCACCATGTCGTGAACCAGACGGTCAATCGTGCTTACATCAATCCAGCTGACATTTGGCCCGGTCAGATAGAACGGGCCGGGTCCTTCCATGTGAATGCTAGTGGCTGTCGCTGCTGCAAGTGCGCGATGTGCGCGTCCGACGAAATCCGCGCAACGGGTATCGCCATTTTTCGCGTTCTCAAAAACTTCCTCTGGCTCCAGATCCAGGAAGCGAAGGCGCATGGCGCGGTAACCCAGAATTCCTTCCAGGTGACCACGTCCGCCGCAACCGCAAAAATTTTCTTTCGGATCGAGCGTGACGACGGAATGGCCACCTTCCCACGCACCTTTGCTCCACGGATAGCGACCGAAGCCCACGCCATTGCCGAGAGTCCATACGCGGTTCAGTTTGTGAAGGACACCGCGCGTCGCCGCGATGCCCGCCGCGGTAGCGTCAGCGTCATTGTAAATGCGTACCGGCACACGCGTGCCGCTGGCAGCAAGCGCGCTTTCGATGGCTTCACGGAGATTGAATCCCTTAATCTGCTGAAGATTTGGCGACTCTTCGACGACGCCTTCGCGAATGATCCCGGGAAATCCCACGCCGGCCGCAGTAAGCGAGACGGTTCCCAGTGAAAGTATGAGATCCGAGATTTTTGTGGCCATGATGTTGGCGGGCATGGAAAGAAGTGCATCGCGCGAAGCGCCGATTTCGGGAAACACTTTTACGGCCCCGGCGATCTGGTCCTTTGTAACCAGCCCAGCCGCAATGTGTTCGGCGACGAGTACGCCTGCGTGTCTATCCATAGTTTCGCGTCAGTCTACATCTTGGAAAGCTTGTTCAAACCGTTGAACGCCGCAGTTTTGTAACACTCCGCAAGCGTCGGATAATTGAAAACCGTATCCACAAAATATTCCACAGTGCCCTTCAGGGCAAAGACTGCTTGGCCGATGTGGAGCAATTCAGAGGCGCCTTCGCCGATTACGTGAATACCCAGAAGTTCTTTGCTGTCAGGCTGAAAGATTAATTTTAGGCGGCCGGTGGTGTCGCCACGGATCTGACCGCGCGCGATTTCACGGAAGTAGGCGATGCCCACCTCATAAGCAATACCTGCATCAGTAAGTTGCTCTTCCGTTTTGCCGATAAACGAAATCTCCGGGATGGTGTAGATACCATAAGGGTAATGAGCCGGGTCGGAGTGGATTGGCATGCCGAAGGCATTTGCTGCGGCGATGCGGCCTTGTTCCATCGAAACGGAACCGAGACTGGGAAAACCGATGACGTCTCCTACAGCAAAAATGTGCGGCTGTTTGGTGCGATAGTCTGCATCCACGGTAATGCGTCCGCGTGAATCGGCTTCCAGGCCGGCCGCCGCAAGGTTCATCTCGTCGACGTTGCCTTGGCGCCCAACTGCATAAAGCAGCGCTTCCCCGGCAACTTTCTTTTTGCTTTTGAGATTTGCGACCACGCCATTATCGGGAGTTTCTTCCACACTTTCCACTTCTTCATTCAGACGAAGCGTTACGCGGCGATCGCGCAAGTGATAACAGAGAGCTTCTACCATTTCTGTATCGGCGAATTCGAGCAAACGAGGACGTTTTTCGATCAGCGTCACGCGAACGCCCAGCGTCGCGAACATGCAGGTATACTCGACGCCGATCACGCCGCCGCCCACGACAATCATGGTCCTAGGGATTTGCGGCATCTGCAAAATTTGATCGCTATTGATGATGTTGCGATTGTTGAATGGCACCAGAGGCGAACTGGCGGGTTTGGTGCCTGTGGCGATGATGATTTTTTCGGCTTCGTAGTCGGCTTGGCCACGAACCCCCGTCACGCGAATTCCGTTGGGACTTGTAAAGCTGGCAATGCCGTTCAACACTTCAATTCCGTTTCGTGAAAGCTGCGCGCGGGTGACGTCAATTTCTGTCTTGATCACATGTTGCGCGCGGAACGATAGATCGGCCATGGTGATCTGTTCCTTCACGCGATAATTCACGCCATAAATGCTTTGATAATAGAAGCCGGAGAGATGCAGCACGGCTTCGCGCATCGTCTTGCTGGGGATGGTGCCGGTGTTGATCGCAGCGCCGCCAATCACTTCCATTTTTTCGACCAGAGCGGCCTTTTTCCCAAACTTCGCGGCCTGGATGGCGGCACGTTGACCGGCAGGTCCGGAACCGATGACGATGATGTCGTACTTTTCCATTGGAAAGGCGGCGCAAGTATACCATCGGGCGCAAAAACTTCGCATTATCAGAGCTTGTTGCGAGTAAAATAACTTCCTGCTTGCAAAAATTGGATTACTGATTACGCTATGCGCCAGGGGATTTAGCTAAAATGGACTCTGCTCCCGTGGAAAGCAAGCTCGCGCACTTCGGCGAAACGCAGCGGCGCGATGCTTGGTGGCTGGAAATTCTTCCAGTCGTGATTTTGCTTGGCGGATTCGGCGTTTACGCCACGCTGCGCGCGTTCGAAGGGAAATTTTATGAATGGGGTCCATATCTTTCTCCTTTTTATTCGCCGCTGATTGATCCCTCACATCATTGGTGGAAATTCTCCCCGGCGCTCCTGATCCTTGCCGGCCCGCTGGGTTTCCGCGCGACGTGCTATTACTACCGCAAAGCGTATTACCGCGCTTTTTTTCTCGATCCACCTGCCTGCGCGGTCAGCGAAAGCGGTAAAGGTAGCTACAAGGGCGAGACTTCGTTCCCGTTTATTCTGCAGAACGTCCATCGCTATTTCCTGTATGTGGCGATTCTTTTCCTGGTTTTTCTTTGGCGTGACGCGTATCAGGGCTTTTTCTTTCGCGGACGACTCGGGCTACCGGAATTCGGCGTGGGTCTCGGCTCTTTGATCCTTCTGACAAATGTGGCTCTGCTCACGCTTTACACGTTTTCTTGCCATTCGCTGCGACATTTGGCGGGCGGAAAGCTCGATTGTTTTTCCTGCTCGGCTTTTGGGCCGCCACGGCATTCGGCGTGGAGCTGGCTTACCAAGCTGAATGAACGCCACATGCTGCTAGCCTGGTCCAGCCTGATTTCCGTCGGCTTCGCGGATTTTTACATCCGCATGGTGGCTGCCGGAATTTTCAAGGACGTGCGAATCCTGTGACCCCTCCCTACGAGACTCATGAACATGATGTATTGATCATCGGCGCCGGCGGTGCCGGGCTGCGCGCTGCAATTGAAGCCCTGGCCCAAGGTGCCCGTGTCGGCTTGGTCTGCAAATCGCTCCTTGGCAAAGCACATACCGTGATGGCGGAAGGCGGAATCGCCGCGGCCATGGGCAACGTCGACAAAGCTGATGATTGGCGCACACATTTTCGTGACACCATGCGAGGCGGAAAATTTTTGAACAATTGGCGCATGGCCCAGCTTCACGCTCAGGAAGCTCCGGAACGCGTTCGCGAACTGGAACAATGGGGCGCGCTGTTTGATCGCACCGATGACGGAAAAATTCTGCAGCGGGCTTTTGGAGGGCACACGTTCAAGCGTCTTTGCCACGTAGGAGACCGCACTGGCCTGGAACTCATTCGAACGCTGCAGGATCGCGGAGTGCAGCAGGGCATCGACGTTTTCATGGAGTGCACGATTACGCGGCTGCTTAAGGATGACGGCCGCATCGCGGGAGCCTTTGGGTACTGGCGTGAACAAGGGCGATTCGTGACCTTTAACGCGAAGTCTATCGTCATTGCCACTGGCGGAATCGGCAAAGCCTGGAAAATTACTTCGAACTCGTGGGAATACACCGCCGATGGAATGGCTCTTGCCTACGAAGCAGGCGCGGAACTTCTAGACATGGAATTCGTGCAATTTCATCCGACTGGAATGGTGTGGCCGCCGGGTGTGCAGGGTCTCTTGGTGACCGAAGCTGTGCGCGGCGAAGGAGGCACGCTGAAAAACAATCGTGGTGAGCGCTTCATGGAGAAGTATGATCCCAAGCGCATGGAGCTTTCCACGCGTGATGTTGTGGCGCGAGCGATCTATACCGAAGTGAAAGAAGGTCGTGGTTCGGAACACGGCGGCGCATATCTGGACATTTCGCACAAGCCTGCCGAGGTCGTGAAAAAGAAATTGCCCAGCATGTATCACCAGTTCAAGGAACTGGCGGACGTGGATATTACCACCGGGCCTATGGAAGTCGGTCCGACCTGCCATTACATGATGGGCGGAATTCGCGTGGATGCCGAGACGGGACAATCCACGGTGCCAGGACTGTTTGCGGCCGGCGAGGCCGCTGCGGGATTGCATGGCGCTAACCGTTTGGGCGGGAATTCGCTTTCCGATTTGGTGGTATTTGGAAAGCGTGCAGGTAAAGCCGCGGCAGAATTCGCGGCGCGCGTGCAGCCAGGCGCTCTGGACGCCGGTCAGTTGCAGGCGGCGGAGCGGGAAATGCTCGCTCCGTTCGAACGAACCGACGGAGAATTTCCGTACGAGATTCACCGCGACCTTCAGGAAACCATGCAATCGCTCGTAGGGATTTTCCGCACCGAAGAGGATTTGCAGAAGGCGTTCGACGAACTGGAAAAGATAAAACTACGCTTGCAGCGAGTGCGCGCCGATGGCTCGCGAATGTTCAATCCGGGATGGCATCTGACGCGCGATCTACGATCGATGGCGTTGATCTCGGAGGCGGTGACCCGCAGTGCTTTGGCGAGACGCGAAAGCCGTGGAGCGCACAGCCGCATTGACTATCCAAACGTGGATGACGCGTGGGGGAAAAAGAATAATGTCATCGTGAAACGCGGCGATGAGATGACACGCGAAGAACGGCCGGTGTCCGAAATGCCGGCGGACTTGCAAGCGATCCTGGCGGAGAATCAGTGATGGAATCGACGAGCGAACCAGTTGGAGACGGCACGATGGCCGAAGCAACTCTGCGCGTTTTTCGAGGCGGTCCAGAAGGCGGCAAGCCGGTGGACTATCTTGTGCCAATTGCTCCGGGCATGGTGGTTCTCGATGCCTTGCATTCGATTCAAGCTCACCAATCGCCTGATTTAGCTGTGCGCTGGAATTGCAAAGCAGGGAAGTGTGGCTCGTGTTCGGCGGAGGTGAACGGACGGCCCCGGTTGACTTGCAAGACGCGTTTGGACGCGCTGCCGCTCAACGAGCCGATTACCGTGTCACCGCTGAAGGCGTTTCCGCTGATTAAGGATCTGGTCACCGACGTCTCTTGGAATTACAAGGTCAACAAGAAGATTCCCGCGTTCCAGCCAAAAGCCGGCGTCGAGTGGAAAATGTATCAGCTCGATGTGGATCGCGTACAGGAATTCCGCAAGTGCATCGAATGTTTCCTTTGCCAGGATGTTTGCCACGTGCTGCGCGATCACTCCAAGCATGAGAGTTTTGGCGGACCGCGCTTTTTCGTTCGCACCGCGTGCTTAGAGATGCATCCGCTTGACGGAGTTTCGCGCACCAGACTATTGAAGGATGAACTGGGCCTCGGCTTGTGCAACATCACCAAATGCTGCACGGAAGTCTGCCCCGAAGAGATCCACATAACCGACAATGCCATCATCCCGTTGAAGGAACGCGTAGTGGACGAATTCTACGACCCGCTCACCATGCTGTTCCGCAAAATTCGCGGCGGCTGAGTTTTGCATATCTTCCTGAACGCATCCGACAAGGATGCGTGAACGATCTCAACGTAAACCGAGGCGGGAACGTGACAGATCGGCGCATGATGACCGCGTTTTGCAGGAGGTCCCAATGGAATACCAACTTAAATCCATCTCAAAAGAAGGGATCGCCGAGGCTCTGGCGAAAGTCGAGTTGTATCGTTACCTTAACGAACCCGAGGAGTCCGAGTCTATCTGCCGCGATATTCTTGCCGTCGAACCGAATCAACAATTAGCTCTCCGCCTGCTGGGCCTCTCCATCACGGATCAATTCACCGGTGGAGTCTCCGACCGCTGCCAGGAAGCCGAAGAATTGTTCGCGCGGCTCGCCGACCGTTACGAGAAGCTCTACTACAAGGGAATTGTGCAGGAACGCCGAGCCAAGGCCCAGCTCCGGGCTGGACATTTGCCTCACGCGATTTATCCCTTGCTGGAGCGCGCCCTGCACTGCTTTGCCGAGGCCGAAAAAATCCGTCCGGCAGGCAATGACGACTCTATTCTGCGCTGGAATCGTTGTGTGCGCCTCTTGCAAACGCCATCGTTAGCCTGGGAAGAACAGCTCGCCACCTTCGAAGCCGACGACGCGCCTCCCCGCTGAGGGTGAGCTATGGAAGCCTACGAAAGTCAGCTCAGAGCCATCGCACCTCAACTCTCTTTCGGTTACCAAACAATCCGAATTTGTCGCCCAGAAGAGCTTCGATCGACCCAGGTCGGTTACGCGGTAGGCACAGAGAGCCAGTCACTGATCGGAGACAAGAATGGAGATTGGCTTGGAAACTGGGTCGTCATAGGGCACGAAGAACAGTGCGGCGATCCAATCTTCATTGATAAGTCCGAGCCGAATTTCCCGGTATATACTGCGATGCACGGGGAAGGGAGTTGGCATCCCGTACAAATTGCTGCCTCGCTGAACGGGTTTGGCAAGGCGCTTTCCACCATCGCTCGGGTCGCTCGCGGCAGAGAGAATCCGACGGCATTAGAGAAAAATCCCCTCCCTCGTTCCGAAAGAGACTCCGCTCTCACGGAAATACGGCTTCACAACCCAAAGATAAACCTTGAATTTTGGGAGATTCTACTGAGCCAGCTAGGCTCCAGTCCGAACTGCATATCAAAGCTTTAGAGAGCATGCTGGCCAAGATGCCGCGGGTTTGACGCTGCAAATTGTGGATGTTACGCTGCCCATCCTTTCTCACCCATGCGTGCCGTCGACCTCATCCGAAAAAAGCGCGATTCCGGAGAACACTCCCGCGACGAGATCGATTTCCTGATCTCCGGATACACGCGTGGCGAAATTGCCGATTACCAGATGGCTGCCTGGCTGATGGCCACGTGGATTCGCGGCTTAAGCGGAGCCGAAATTGCCAGCCTGACCGAAGCGATGTTGCACTCCGGCGAAGTGATCACGTTTCCGGAACTCCCCGCGAAAAAAGTGGATAAACATTCTACGGGCGGTGTCGGCGACAAAACTTCACTCATTCTAGCCCCCATCGTCGCCTCGGGAGGCTTAAATGTCCCAATGATCAGTGGGCGTGGCCTCGGTCACACTGGTGGCACTCTCGACAAACTGGAAGCCATTCCGGGATTCAACACGGCGCTGACGCTGGCAGATTTTCGCCGTGTGCTGAGTGCGTGCGGCATGGCTCTGATTGGCCAGACCGCCGAAATCGCTCCCGCCGACAAAAAAATCTACGCGCTCCGTGATGTAACCTCCACCGTCGAAAACGTCGGGCTGATTTGTGCCTCCATCATGAGCAAGAAACTGGCCGAAGGAATTGATGCGCTGGTGCTCGACGTGAAAACCGGCTCGGGTGCGTTCATGCAAAAGGAAGAAGACTCTGTCCGTCTCGCCGAACTGATGGTCGAAACCGCGCGCCGCATGGGCAAAAAGGCTGTAGCGCTGATCACCGACATGGACCAGCCGCTCGGCCGCTTCGCTGGTCACTCGCACGAGGTCATGGAATCCATCGAAGTTCTGAAAGGTCGCGGCGCCGCCGATTTGCGCGAATTAAGCGTCGAGCTCTCCGCCTGGATGTTCTGCCTCGGTGAACGAACCGGGTCCGTCGACGAAGGTCGTGTGCTCGCGCAAAAATTAATGGCCTCCGGCGAGGCGCTGTCAAAATTCCAGCAGGGAATCGCGCTACAAGGCGGCGATGCCCGCGTAACCGATAACTACGGCCTTCTCCCGCAGGCAAAGAATCGCCACCAAGTAAAAAGCCCTTTGAACGGCTACCTCGCCGCCACCAACTGCATGCAATTTGGCACGGCTCTCGCCATGCTCGGTGGCGGCCGCGAAAAAAAAGAAGACACCATCGATCCCGGCGTGGGCCTGGAATTCCATAAACGCATCGGTGATCGCGTCGCCGCCGGCGACACGCTCGTTACCATTTTCTATAATTCCGCAGCCGAGCTGCCGGAGGCTGAGCAACGCATCGCGCAAGCATTCGCATATTCGGAACACTCTGTCCCGCCCAAAAAGCTCATCCGCCGTCTCATTGGCGCGTCCGCATAACTTTACGCTCTTGGCGTCTTTGCGTTATCGTCCTTTTCCTTCGAGTTGTCGACTTTCCTCCAGAACCTGATACAGTTCCCCTTCCGTCAAAGGAGCGTGCATGGCCCGATTTACCGGAATCCTTGGAATGCTGGTTATCCTGGTTGGGGCCTACGCCTTCTCCACTAACCGCAAAGCTATCAAGCTCAAAACCATTCTTTGGGGACTCGGTCTGCAACTGCTCCTTGGTTTCTTCGTCCTTCGTTCCAACATCGGCGCAAAAATTTTTAGCTTTCTCGGTAACGGTGCGAACAAGCTGTTGAGTTTTTCTTACGCCGGCTCCGAATTCGTTTTTGGAGACATCGGTTTCCCCAAGGAATTATCGCGTTTGGGCTTCTCATTTGCTTTCCAGGTTTTGCCGACGATTATTTTCATTGCGGCGTTTTTTGCCGTGCTGTATCACATTGGCGTAATGCAGATCATCATTCGCGGAGCCGCCTGGCTGATGACACGAGTCATGGGTGCCAGCGGCGCCGAATCGCTTAATGTCGCTGCCAGCATCTTCATGGGCCAGACCGAAGCGCCGCTCACCATTCGTCCCTTTCTTCCCAAACTCACCAAGTCCGAGTTGATGGTAGTGATGACCAGCGGCATGGCCCACATTTCCGGAGGCATGATGGCCGGTTACATCCAGGTTGGCGGGGCCGATCCGAAAAACCTGCTGACCGCAGTCATCATGACGGCGCCTGGTACTTTGCTTATGGCCAAAATGCTGGTGCCTGAAACGGACGAACCGCTTACGGCGGGCCGCCTGGAAATGCCGCAAATGGAAAAAGAAACCAATATTCTCGGTGCCATCGCGCGTGGCACCGTTGACGGACTTCATCTCGCGCTAAATGTTGGAGCAATGCTGATCACCTTTATCGCGCTGTTGGCGCTGCTCAACGCTATGATGGGTGGTGTCCATAACTGGCCGCACATGGGATGGTTTCCCCCGAGTTTGCAAACGATTTTTGGATGGGTCTTTGCTCCCATCGCCTGGCTCATCGGCATCCCCTGGCACGATGCGCCTGCAATCGGGAATCTTCTAGGCACGCGCATGGTCATCAACGAATTTGTAGCCTTCGCGCAGCTCGGCCCAATGAAAAGTACGCTTGACCCGCGGTCCTTCATGATTGCGACCTTCGCGCTCTGTGGTTTTGCGAACTTTAGTTCCATTGGCATTCAGATCGGTGGAATCGGAGCGCTGGCACCCGACCGCCGCAACGACCTGGCAAAGTTTGGCGTACGCGCTATGCTAGCGGGCACGATGGCCAACCTAATGTCCGCCTCCATCGTCGGCCTGCTGACTTAGTCATTGTTTTGGGTTCTGCCTCGTTGTCGTTGTTTTTTGGTTTATGTAGTGCCGGGTTTATCCCGCTGTTTTGAGGCCGTGTTTTTCGATGCCGACAAAAAAACAAAACGCTAAAGGCTCGCTCGAATTCCAGCAAGCCGAAAAAGCCGCGAAATTCATACTTTCAAAAACCAAACTCCGCCCCCAGATGGCTCTGGTGCTTGGCTCTGGCCTAGGCGCGTTCGCCGACGAATTCGAGAACGCCACGAGAATTCCTTACACAAGAATCCCCAACTTCCCGCACTCCACTGCAATCGGGCACGCGGGGCAACTGGTACTTGGAAGTGTGGATGGCATCGCGGTCGCCGGCATGCAGGGCCGCGTACATTTGTACGAAGGCTACACAGCGAAGCAGATCGCGTTCCCCATACGCGTTTTTTCCCGCATGGGAGTCAAGGCAATCATCGTCACCAACGCCGCCGGCGGCATTAATCTGAATTATTCTAAAGGCGCACTGGTTGCTTTGTGTGACCACATCAACCTACAGGGTGCGAACCCTCTCCTCGGTCCTAACGACGACCGCTTTGGCCCACGATTTCCTGATATGACCCACGCGTATGATCCAGACTTTCGGCGCTTCGTCGCAGAAGCCGGGAAAAAGCTGGCTCTCAAATTGCACGAAGGTGTCTATCTCGCGCTGGCCGGTCCCAACTACGAAACGCCGGCTGAAATCCATGCATTTCGCACGCTCGGGGCGGACCTGGTTGGCATGTCCACCGTCCCGGAAGTCCTTGCCGCGCGTCATTCGGCCATGCGCGTTCTCGGCATCTCCTGCGTCACCAACATGGCGGCAGGCATCACCGGTGCCACTCTCACAGCTGAGGAAGTGTTTGAGACTGGCGCACGCGTAAAGCACCAATTCATCTCCCTTTTGAAAGCGGTTATTCCAAAAATTGCGGAGGCCGTTGCATGAGCGAATATGAAGCCCTGATCGCAGCAGCCAGGCAATCGCGCGAAAACGCCCATGCTGCCTATTCGAATTTCCGCGTTGGAGCTGGCCTTCGCGCCAGCTCCGGCAGAGTTTTTGGTGGTTGCAATGTGGAGAATGCCACCTATGGGCTAACGATCTGCGCCGAACGGGTGGCTATCTTCAAAGCCATCAGCGAAGGCGAACGCGGTTTCGATGCGATTGCCGTAGTCACTGACACCGATTCCCTGACGCCGCCCTGTGGAGCCTGCCGACAACTGATCTGGGAATTCTGCGGTGACGTGCCAGTGATCCTGGCCAACCTGAAAGGCAAAATCGAGATCGTCCAGATGAAACAGCTTTTTCCTAAGCCGTTTGACGCATCCAGCCTCTAACGAAAATAGAACGACACGCGCTGCACCTGCTGGCAGCCAAAACGCTCCTAAGGGTGTCCGAACAGCAACTTCAGGAATTGATTTGGGATGAGGCAACACGCTCGTCTATAATGTTTTGTTTGACCGACAGTCCAGGGAGACGCTACGGATGGCTGGAGTCTTTGACAATCGAAAACTTGGAGTTCGAATTCTTCTCGGCGCCGTGGTAGGGGTGCTCGGGATCGGTATGTTGCTGTACCTGGTACCGCAGGGGCCGAATTCTGATGTCGAGTCCAGTGACGTAGTAGCCAAAGTCGGCAGCGATCAAACGGTAAGAGTCGCCGAAGTGCGCCAGCAGCTTGCTGAAATCCAGCGGCGCAACCAAGTGCCTAAGATGCTGGAAGCCGTCTATGCGAAGCAGATTTTGTCGCAACTGGTTTTCGCCAAGGAAATTCAGTATGAAGCCAATCGGCTCGGCATTAAGGTCACCAATGAAGAAATCGCCGACCGCGTGAAGCAGTATCTTCCGACAGCTTTCAATGGCGATAATCCGGTGGGCATGGATCAGTACGCGCAACAGGTGCAGCAGCGCTTTGGCTTGACTGTACCGGTGTTCGAGGACCAGATCAAACAGCTTCTATTGGAAGAGAAATTTCGGCGCCTTGTGACGGACGGAATCAGCGCGAGTCCCGCTGAATTAGCCGAGCAATATCGCTATCAGAACGAAAAAGTGAAGTTAAACTACGTCTTAATTAAGCCCGAAGACCTCGAGGCAAAAATTACGCCCGATGATGCGGAAATCAAGGCTGCTTACGAAAAGCGTAAGGCTCAGTACCAAATTCCCGAAAAACGCGTCGTCGAATACGGCTTGGTGGACTTGGCCAAGCTTCGCCAGAGCGCGCAAGTGTCCGATGACGCTCTGAAAGCGAAGTACCAGCAGGATATTCAGCAATATCAGGTGCCCAACCGCGTCCACGCGGAGCACATCCTCTTCATGACGGTCGGCAAGACAGATGCCGAGGTCGACGAAATCAAGAAAAAGGCCGAAGACGTCCTTAAACAAGCAAAAAAGGGAACGAAATTCGAGGATCTGGCAAAGAAATACTCCGAGGATTCAGGAACCAAGGACAAAGGCGGCGATTTAGGCTGGGTCTTGCAGGGTATGACCGTTCCGGAATTCGAAAAAGTCGTGTTTTCGCTGCCGCCGGGCGGCATTTCCGACCTGGTCAAGACCCAGTACGGTTTCCATATCATCAAGGTTCTGGAGAAAGAGACCGCCCACACCAAGCCATTCGACGAAGTAAAGGAATCCATTCGCGCGCCGATGCTGCTGGCTAAAGCCGATGACGAAGCGAGCCGGGTTGCAGATCAACTTTCCGCAGCCATTCGCAAATCGAATCGTACTCCGCTGGTTGATTTGGCCAAAGAGTTCCATCTGGAAGTGGCTCAAACCAGAGCAGTTGCTGCAACTGACCCGTTGCTGGAACTGGGCAACTCGCCCGAAGTAAAAGACACGATTTTCCGATTACGATCGGGCGAAGTCAGCCAGCCCGTCCGGACGGATCGTGGATACGTAGTTCTAAGTTTGAAAGAAGTGATCGCCACCCATCAGGCCAGTCTGGATGAGGTACGCGAAAAAATAGTCTCTTCACTTAAGCTGGAAAAATCTCAGCAGATGGCCCAAGAAAAGGCCAACGAGCTGAGCAAACGTACAAAAGCCGGCGAAAAATTCGATGCCGCGGCGAAAGCGCTTGGTCTGGAAGCAAAAATGAGCGAAGACTTCTCCCGAGCCGGTTCGATCTCGGGCGTCGGCAGCGGCAAACAGCTTAGCGCTGCCTTCGCAATGAAGACAGGCGACATATCTCCAGCACAGAATCTGGGTTTGAACTGGCTTATTTATCGTGTGGAGTCAAAAACGGAGCCCAATCCAGCTGATTTTGACAAACAAAAGAAGGATCTAGCTGATCAAGTCCTGAACGAGAAGCGTGGATTGGCATATGAAGCGTTCCGCACCGCTTTGGAACAGCGTTTGAAGCAAGAAGGCAAACTGAAGATTATGCCCGAAAAGTTGAGAGGCTTCGGCGACCTGACCTAGTCCAACTTGCTGTAAACAATAGACTTATATTTCTTCTCCGGGCACTTGCGCTATTTTTAGCGTCCCATTACGCTATTTGTGTTTCTTTGGGGTACCCGCTAGGCCCGACCAGCGGATCCAATAAATCGGAACGCAATCACAAATCACAACCTTCACTTGGTGACCGCCATGGCATCGCGAACTCAGACTGTAAGAACCGTAAGGAACGACTACCGTTGCAGTATGGAGCGGAATCAGAGCGGCAAGTACTGTGTGCGGATTCAGGTGCACTACCCGCGCCACGCATGGAATCTGGGCGTATATTTCCTGGCCAGTTCCTTTGACCGGGCTATGAAGAAATTGGAAGAAGGCCTGGATTTCCTGCAGCGCAATGAAGAAAAGCTCTGGTTCTGGGGCGTTGACCGAGCGGAAGATCTCGGATTCTCGGCCGAGTTCCTAAAGGAAGCCGGTCTCAGGCTCGACCGTCGACAGGAATTCCCGCACAAGGCTGCGAATGTCTCAGTGTTACCGGAGCGCGAAGTTCCCGCTTATGCACTCGGACCCATGCGTAGGGGTTTGGCCGAAGGAATCGAAGCGCCAAGGGCCGCGATGGCTGCGGGAGATTGACTAGCGGGCTGTTTACGCCCATCCGAAATCGCAAAATCCGGTTCACACTCGTGTGCGCCTTGTTCATCTCGTAATCTTTGGGCGATTTGACCCCTCCGTTTCAACTTGACTTCACTCTGTTTCTTCGGGATGATTCGCGCATTCCAGCATGGGAATTCCTGCTCGGTATTCCCCAGGCGAGTCAAATCTGCCTACATGCCAAAGTTACGTGTTTCTACAAAAGGCAAAATCCTGTTGTGCGGAGGAAGTCAGATGAAGCTACGTAAGGGGCTAGTTTTAGCCGTCATGGCTTCGGCGCTTCTGATGTTCGGCGGCATCCGGGCATCACGGGCGGCACAGCAGTCCGGATCTTCCACAGCGTCAGACCAGACCGATAGCACCGCCACAACAAAAAAGAAAAGCAAGAAGGCAACCGCTGCGGATACCTCACAAAACAATACAGAACTGGCGTCGGGTCATACCAAATCGACGAAGACTAAGTCGAGCTCAAAAAAGACCAAGGCGGAGGAGAAGTCGACCGCAGAGACAGCGAGTAAGGACACGACTGCGCCGAATAAGAGCGGGTCCAAGAAGGCGGCGACTGCCGATCCTACGGCTGCAGCACCTGCGGCGAGCACTCCTTCAGCGAGCAAGTCAACTAAAACATCTGCCGCCACTGGCCCGTTAGAGGCGGCGGAAGCTGCTCCCTCCAGCGCACCGGCCTCATCCACAAAGGCTAGCGCCAGCAAGAGGCAGACGCCTCCGGCAAATAGCAATGGAATGGTATGGGTCAATACCGACTCCGGCGTGTATCACAAGCCTGGAACCCGATGGTATGGCAAGACCAAGCAGGGGAAATACATGACGGAAGCTGACGCACAAAAGGCAGGATACAGGGCCGCCGAGAAGTAGGGCGTATTAGGCAATGTGAAAAGGAGAACCCATAATGGTCAGAATCTTGAAAATGCTATCTATGGCGGTGCTCATTGCGATGCTCGGGATTTCCATTGCGGCATCCCGCCCGGTTCCGCAAGCAGCCGGGAAGTCTGCTACCGCGGGTTCGAAGGCCGCACAAAAGGACCTGGTTGATCTGAATTCCGCGTCGCTCGATCAATTGAAAGCCCTGCCTGGTATTGGCGATGCCTATGCGCAGAAAATCATCGATGGCCGTCCCTACGCAAAGAAGACCGACTTGCTAAACAAGAAAATCATTCCAGCCGCGACCTATAAGAAAATCGCCGGGTTGGTGATCGCAAAGCAGAAATAAGTCCAGAAGGCGCCTGGATTACGTGGGCCGACGATTGAATATGCCCCGGCTGGCTGCCTGATAAATCGTGCAGAAGGGCCGGCCGCCCAATGGTGGCTGCTCAGCACCAACCGATCGGTCGAGGGTCTAGCAGTGGTGCGCTTTGGCGATGAAGGGCTTGGCTGCTGAGCAAGCTTCTTGAAGTCGCCTAAAGGTCTGCCCTCCCTAAGGTTTCTCTGGCGTCCTGCCCGAACTGTATTGCGCCGATGATGTGTCTTGGTTTGTCGGATTCATCGCTACTACGCGATAAGTGCGTGTCTTCCGATCACCGTCCGGCACCTTAATGGTCATTTTATCGTTTTTGATCTTGAACACGACCTCGTGACCAACCGGCAGAATCGCCGGATGTTTTCCATCTGTTGGCCGGATGTGATACTCCATATCGTCGGTGCGCAGAAGGTATTGCGGGCAAAGCTTTTCATCAGAGTTCACGTGAGTGATTCCTGCCGACGCCCAGATCGTTCCCAGGCCAGCCAAACCTCTCTGTTTGGCGCCGCACGGAACCGCTTCCATGCGTTCCAGCATTGCGCGCGGTTCAACTTTCTTTTTTTTAGGACTTGCGCTTAGCGGTATCACCGTAAGCAGTGAAAGCCCCGCAATCACAAACAACCTAACTTTCATAAAGCCCCCGTTATGAAGCTCGCGGATCTGACTCGAACTAGAAGATGGGAAGGCCGGCAAAGTGCGCCGGCCTTCTCGTTGTGGTGTTTTACGCTCACGGTTTTGGCGGTTTATTCGCGTCAGGTGTCGTGGTCTTCACGGTTCCTGTTGCTGTTCCTGATGTGCTGGTTCCCGTTTTGGTGCTGTTGTACTGTTGGGCCGCCTTGATAAAGCTACCCGGATTCTGCGTCATCTCGGCTTGCGCGGCGGGATGGGCTTTCAGGTAGCTCTGCAGTTCAGGATGGTTTGCCATGAACTCCTGATTCTTCACCAGGGAAGGGTTCTTGGAGATTTGGTCGGCGATGCCGGAGTGGCCGCCGAGAAATTCTCCGAAGCTAGCGCGTTCACGACCCATGTCTCCTGTACCCGCGCTGCGACCCATATCAGAGCCCATACCCTTTTCCTGGCTCTCATAAAGCTTTTCCTGCTGCATGAAGGCGTTCGGATTTTCACTGATCTCCGTGCTAACGCCCTTGTGAGCCTGTAGAAAAGCCTGCAGTGCTGGATGGGTATCCAAGAACTGCTGGTTTTTTAGAAGCGAGGGATCGCGACTAACCTGTTCGTCGATCTCCCGATGTTTGTCGAGAAATTGATCGAAACTTACAACCTGTCCGTGCGTGATGTCACGATCGCGCATGGGCTGACGATTGTCCGTGTCTCCACGGCGGTCATCGAAACGGCGCGCATCGTCACGTGCGAAGTCACGATCTCGTACGTCGCGATCGCCGGTATCTTGCCGGTTGTCGGCGTCCTGGCGATTGGAGTCTCGACGATTATCGAAGCGTCGTGCGTCATCGCGATCCGCGTCGCCATCACGCGCACCCTGGTTGGCCGCGTCCTCGCGACGGTCAAAACGATTTTCCTGCCGCATGAATGCGTTTGGATTCTCCGTTATTTCCTCGCGAATTGCCGGATGCTGCTGCAAGAAGGTTTGCAGAGCCGGATGGTTCTCCACGAACTGTCGGTTCGTCGCCAACGACGGATCTTTACGAAGCTGCTCGGAGATTTCGCGATGATTGTCGAGGAACTGATCGAAGCGAGCCAGTTCTGCACGCGTGGTATCGCGATCGCGTATGCCCTGGTTGCCCGCATCCTCACGACGATCAAAACGCTCTTCTTGCCGCATGAATGCGTCTGGATTTTGCGCGATCTCCGCGCGAATTCCTGGGTGTTCCTGCAAGAAGGTTCGTAACGCCGGATGGTTTTCAACGAATTGCTGATTTCTTACCAGCGACGGATCGCGTCGAAGCTGCTCGGAAACTTCCCGATGGTTGTCCAGAAACTGGTCGAAAGCGGCCAGCTGACCGCGCGTCGCGTCGCGATCGCGGGCGTCTTCACGGCGATCAAAGCGCTCTTCTTGGCGCATGAAACCGTTTGGGTTTTCTCTTATTTCTTCCCGAATTCCCGGGTGCTCCTGCAAGAACGTTTGCAGAGCCGGGTGACTTTGCAAGAATTCCCGATTGTCTACTAACGAAGGATCTCGGCGAAGTCGCTCGGAGACTTCTTGATGGCTGTCTAGGAACTGGTCGAAGGCGGCTAGCTGGCCGCGCGTCACGTCACGATCGCGAGCGTCTTCACGGCGGTCGAACCTATTTTCTTGCCGCATGAACGCGCTGGGATTCTCCGTTATTTCCTCGCGAATTCCTGGATGGTCCTGCAGAAATGTTTGCAAGGCTGGATGGCCTTCCAAAAATTCCCGGTTGTTTACCAGAGACGGATCTCTGCGAAGCTGATCGGCGACTTCCTGATGACTGTCGAGGAACTGATCGAAGCGAGCCAGTTCCGCGCGCGTAGTGTCGTTGTCCTGGGCTTGAGGACGAATTCCGGTGTTTTGAGTGGGGCTTTGGGTGGGCGCGGATTGCGCGTGAATCGGCGGGGCCAGCCACAATAGCGGCGTCGTTGCCAACCACGCTATCGTGTTCCTGACGTGCAAATATCGATTACCGGTCATACCAAAACCTCCTGGGTGAAAATATCCCGGATATGAAAGGTGCAACCACTGGGCCAAACGGTGCTGTAAAAAATGCATCTCCTTACAATTCAATTGATTGGAGCTATGGCAGACGACCTACAAAACCCACCCGGCGGGGAAATTCGACACGCGTCGAGGATAATCGCCGTACAGCGAATGCTTTATCTTTTTGTCGAAAAAGAATACATTGCAATGAGCGCAAAACGAGAGGGAGTCCGATTGAGCTGCCAGGAGAAGCCCAACGTTACCGCGCTGTTGGATCATCGGCGTCGAAACAATACCGCGGAGGCGAAAGAAAAATGCTACGTATCAATGATGAAGCGCCGAACTTTACGGCCGAGACCTCGCAAGGCACCATCAATTTCCATGAATGGATTGGTGATGGATGGGCGATCTTGTTCTCGCACCCCAAAGACTTTACGCCTGTCTGCACCACTGAACTGGGATATATGGCGGGGCTACAGCCGCAATTTCAGAAGCGTAATACCAAAATCATAGGGTTGAGCGTGGACCCGGTGAGCCAGCACAGCAAGTGGGCTGCCGACATAGAAGAAACTCAGGGACACAAAGTGACTTTCCCGATGATCGGTGACCCGGAATTAAAGATCGCAAAACTCTATGACATGTTGCCGGCGGAGGCAGGGGAGAGTTGCGAGGGACGCACGGCGGCAAATAACGCGACAGTGCGAACGGTATTTGTTGTCGGTCCGGACAAGAAGATCAAGCTAATGCTCAGCTACCCGATGAGCACCGGCCGCAACTTTGACGAAGTATTGCGAGTGGTAGATTCGATGCAGCTCACCGCAAAGCACAAGGTAGCGACGCCAGTGAACTGGAAAAATGGCGACGATGTGATTATTCTTCCGTCGGTTTCAGACGAAGAAGCGAAGCAGAAGTATCCCGCAGGCTGGAAAGCGCAAAAGCCATATCTGCGAATCGTGCCGCAACCAAAGTAGAAACGGAAGCGCGAAGATACGATCGCCTGCGAGGTGATACCCTGTGATTTTCAAACAGTTCTACTTGCCCTGTCTGGCGCACGCTTCCTACCTCATTGGAGACGAAGCTACGGGAACAGCGGCGGTTGTCGATCCGCAGCGCGACGTCGACCAGTACATCGTCTTTGCCGCTGAACACTCCTTGGAAATCCGTCATGTCTTCTTAACCCATCTTCACGCCGACTTTATCGCTGGACATTTGGAGCTCCGCGATCGTGTCGGCGCAGCCATCTATCTGGGAGCAAGGGCCAAAGCCACGTATGCCTTCACGCCTCTCCGCGATGGCGCGATCGTCGAATTAGGCCGGATTCGCCTGCAAGCACTGGAAACGCCCGGTCACACTCCGGAATCCGTTTCTATACTCGTTTTCGATTTGAACGTTAGCAACGACGAGCCCTATGCGGTGCTGACTGGCGACACCTTGTTTATCGGAGACGTCGGGCGGCCGGATTTACGGGCGGCTCTCGGCTGGTCAGCAACCGATCTTGGCGGCATGTTGTTCGATTCTCTTCGCAACAAATTGCTGTCGCTTCCCGACGAGACCCTCGTGTATCCCGCGCATGGTGCAGGTTCGCTATGCGGAAAAGCACTGAGCAAAGAGACGGTATCCACTTTGGGCGAACAGCGGCGCACGAATTACGCGCTGCAACCAATCAGTAAGGAAGCCTTCATCAAGGTAGTGACGGCCGACCAGCCCGATGCTCCTGCGTATTTCACTTATGACGCAGTGCTGAACAGCGAGGAACGACCAACGCTCGATCAGGCACTCGCTCGCGAAATGAATCCGCTCACTTTGGATGCTGTGCGTGCCTTGCAAGCGAACGGCGCACAGATTCTAGACACGCGCGATGCCACAGAATTTGCCGCGGCGCATTTGCTGGGGAGCATCAACATTGGTCTGGTCGGACAATACGCGACGTGGGCCGGAACCGTGCTCGATCGGGAACATCCGATCGTGATTATCGCGGACCCGGGACGAGAAAACGAAGCCGCGATTCGCCTGGGCCGCATCGGCTTCGATCACGTCGCTGGCTATTTGAAAGATGGGTTACGCAGCCTGGAATCCCGGCCCGACCTAACTGTAAAAACGGAAAGGCTTAGCGCGCAGTTTGCAGCGGAACTGTTAGCATCTGCGCAGCCGCCTCTGGCTGTTGACGTGCGCGCGCCGCGTGAACGAGAGCAGAAGTTCATTGCCGGCAGCTTGAGTGTTCCTTTAAATCATTTGGCAGAAAATATGGCAATGTTTGCGAAAGATCGTCCACTCCTGGTGTATTGTGCGGGCGGATATCGTTCGTCGATTGCTGCGAGTCTGCTCCAACTGCATGGCATTAGAAATATCAGCGAAATCGCTGGCGGCATCGCGGGCTGGGAAGCTGCAAAGTTGCCGCTGAAGACCATAGCGGCTTCTTAAAGCAGAGAAGGTATCACCGACGGTGGCGCCATGGATTGACGGGATAGGTTGAAGCCATAGATTGGCGCGACGGTGCTAATCTCGCAGCAGCACCTCGCCACGGCCGACCAGTTGATCATTGATCCATACGCGGTACTTGTAATTGGTGGCCTTCGAACCCGCTCGGGGCGGTCCGGTTTGCAACCGCATTCCAGGAGGCGCCTGGAAAACATTCGAGCTGAACGGGCAGCGGTTGACGTCGAACTCAACACGGAGATTGCCGGCATCGCAGAGCCAGGAAACCTGGTCGCCCGGATCGAGTACAACTGTCTCAGGGAAAAGCCCAACAAGAACGGAGCGGTCAGCCATGCAGAGAGTTTACAGTTAAGCTCAGAAAGAGCAAAGTCTTGCCCTGTTCATGCGGGATGGCCACGATACAAATTACAGCTCGGCCGCGCATTGCCTGAATTTGCCAGCCAGGCCAATGGACCCGACCCCGCTCATGCGGACAAAATGGCGGTTGCGAGTTACTTGAGGTTGCGGGAAAATTAACGCTGTTCAGCGCATACCTTAAAGTCTCCAGGGGTTACCCGACATGGGTCAAAATCTCGAACGCAAAACAATTGGTACGCTCGTTCCTCCAGCGCGCTTAATGATGACTCCTGGGCCATCTTCGATTGATCCGCGCGTTTACCGTGCGCTTTCTGCTCCGGTTGTCGGCCACCTCGATCCATGGTTCAAGACTTGCATGGACGAAACGCAAACTCTCATGCGCCAGGTCTTCCGGACAGAGAACCGGGTGACCATGCCGCTTTCCGCGTCTGGTTCTGGCGGGATTGAAGCGGCGGTATTTAACACCCTAGAGGAAGGCGACGAGGCCATCATTTGCGTGAACGGTTATTTTTCCGAGCGAATGTACGAGATTGCTGCGCGCACGCCGGCCAAAATTACCAAAGTGGAAGCGCCTTATGGTAAAGCCGTGGACCCAGAAGACGTGCGCAAGGCGGGAGCAGGAAGAAAAATCAAGATTGTCGGGTTCGCGCATGGGGAAACTTCCTCGGGTGTGATAACCGCCCTCGATCCTTTCCGCAAGGTTGCCGATGACTTAGGCGCGCTGCTGGTTGTGGATACCGTGGCATCGTTGGCGGCAGAGCCAATTCACGTGGACAAACAGCGCCTGGACATTGTCTTTAGTGGCTCGCAGAAAGCGTTGAGCGCTCCTCCAGGCATGTCGCCCATAACGATAAGCCCGCGCGTTGAAGAAGTCTTGAAGGGCCGCCAGAAAAAAGTCCAGAGCTGGTATTTCGATTTGACAACGGCCATGAATTATTGGGGCAAGGATCGTCTCTATCACCACACGCCGCCAATCTCTCTTATCTACGCGTTGCATGAAGCGATGCGCCTGACGTTGGAGGAAGGTCTGCAGGCTCGCTGGGAGCGCCATCGCGTTAATCAGCAGGCCCTGATTGCAGGCGTCGAAGCTATGGGGCTGGCGCTTCTTGTAAAAAATCCGAAAGAACGGCTGGTCACCGTCACGCCGGTAATGATTCCTCCCGGGATTGACGACGTAAAATTCCGCAACCAGTTGCTCGATGAATTTAACATCGAAATTGCCGGCGGCATCGGCCCGCTCAAGGCAAAAATCTGGCGTCTCGGGCTGATGGGCTACTGCGCACAAAAATCCAATGTGCTCCTGCTACTTTCCGCGATGGAAAAAGTGCTGGCAGAACAGGGCGCTCGCGTCGAACCCGGTGCTGGTGTCGCGGCGGCAATCCGCAACTACGCGGGAGCTGAGGCTGCGGTTGCATCGACCAGAGCATAATTCGACGGCAACAACTCATAAAATCGAGTCATAAAATGGATTCGCGGACCAATTTCGCGAAATAATTTGCGAACGAATCGCGAACAAATAAAGAGGAGCAACCGTGCCGACATTTCCCGTTTTGGCGAACAGTGGGGCCATGAGCCAGTTCGTGGGCGCATTCGAAGTCGTTTCGAAGCTGAGCGGCAAGGTTTATCAGTGCCGCTTCTCGCACATGTGGAATGGCATCGCCACGCGCCACAGCGACACCATTGATACCAAATTTTTTGTCGATGGCGAGGCGCTGATTGTCGGGCTCGCTCACACCGGTTTTGTGAAGTTCCGCGGACGGACAGGGCGTGATCTGTCCGATCGTGAAGCCAGCTTCATTGCCGCCGAATATTTGCGGGAGCGCCTGGAGGAAGAAGATGAACGAAAAATGTACGACGTCAGTGAAGAGGACGTGACCCGGCTGATCGGTCAGGTCGGAATAAAATAGCCGCGAATCTCCAGACGGTTTTGCGCTATGGCAGCCGGTCCGGCAGTGCTTCCGCATGAAAACATTCCAGCTCCGGATGCCGCAGGCCGTCTCGCCGAATGAAGTGAATAACCAGCAGCATCAACAGCCCGCCACAGACCAGCACCGCCACCGCAATCTCCAGGCCAAATTGTAAGTCGTGAAGATCGGAGATCCTGCCAACAATTTTTGGGCCGGTGCCGCCTATCAGTTGCGTAAACAGCATGTAGATGCCGATCGAAGTAGCGTGGGCACGGCGCGGCATCATGTCATGAATGACGGCGGTAACCGGCCCGTGATACCACGATAGAAAAAAACCGGAAACGAATAGGCCCGTGAGGACCACCGATTTTTGGTCGGAAAGGATCGCAGCCAGAAGAAACGGTGTGGCAACCAGCAAGGCGCCGCTGATGGCGATCAACCGGCCAAAGGTGTAACGGCGCTGAAGACGGTCGGCAACGTAACCGCCCATCATCACACCGAGCACCAACGAGACAAGAGAAATCACGGCCAGCGAGACGGCAGCTTCCTTTAAGCTGAAGTCTTTGTAGCTCTGCGCGAAGTCGACACCCCAGGAGAAGAGCGACACACTCGCAAACGTGATACAAATTCCCGCGGCAATCATCGAGAGGAAAGCGGGAACGGAGAGGATCCGCAGGAAAGGTACGACCTCAGAGCGCGGGCCGCGGGGCGGCTCGTCAATCGCGAACAATGCGATTCCAGGCAGAAGACCGGCCAGAGCCAGGACGAACAGTGCCGCTTGCCAGCCGTAGCGAGGGCCAATGATTCCGCCCAGCGCCTGGCCACAGGCACCGCCCAACAGCATGCCAGCGGCAAAAATAGCTTGTGCCGATGCTCGCTTCTCGCTTGGAAATCCGCCGGAAATCATGGATTGGGCTGCCGGAGCGTAGGCCGCTTCGCCCAGCCCTACGAAGGACCGCGTAACCAACAAGAAAACGAAGCTCGTGGCCAGCCCGCCTGCGAACGTTGCCAGGCTCCAGGATAGAATGCCAATTCCGATCACGAACTTTCGGCTGAACCGATCCGCGAAAATTCCAAACAGCATGCTCCCGATGGCCAGGACGATGTACAGCACCGTATGCAACGAGCCGAGTTGGTCGTCGCTCACGTTGAGCGACACGCGGAGCATCGGAATCAGTGGCACAATGACTACCCGAGCCGCGAAGTTGACAAAGTTGATCAAAGTAAGTACAGCAAGAAGACGATATTGGTAGCGCGAAAGCGGAATGGGGCTCGATGACATGCGGATTTGCGGCGATCCTGTCCGTAACCTGGTGTCGAGAGCTAACTGGATTATATAACGGTGACCAAGACGGTCCGCGAAAGAAACATTACAACCAGTGACCAGGTGACTACAGTGCTTTCGTACGGGGCGCTGCTGCTGCTTGGCTACTTGGTCTACGAAATTACCTCTCCATTTTTAGTCCCGTTGGCTTGGTCGGCAGTCCTCGCCATATTTTTCTTTCCCCTTCATCAAAAAGTTCTTCGCAGGCTCAAACCCAATCCTGCGGCTATCGCCAGCACGCTCGGCGTCACCCTGCTGCTGATCGTTCCATCTCTTATAATTCTGTTCTTTACCACCAAACAGGCTATCGACGCGGGTGCAAAAGCGCAAATTGTTCTGCAGTCTCCGGATAAGGCTGTGCCCACGCAAATGCTCGACTGGCTCAAGAGCCAGCTGCCAGACTCTATGCAAGACACGGATCTCACGGACCCCGTTAAGCGTGGCGCGGAAAGAGTGGCGGGATTCCTTGCCGCAAAAGTTGGCGCCTTTGTGAAAAATGTTTTTGTATTCTTCCTCGATCTTTTTGTGCTCATCTTCGCCCTGTTTTTTATGTTTCGCGATGGCGAAGGTGTTGCCCGCGCGGCTCGCCATCTCTTGCCGTTCGACGAGTCTATTCAAGAGGCCATGATGCAGGAATCCAAAGAACTCATTTTCGCCAGCGTCGCGGTTGGGCTGTTGATCGCGGCCGTTCAGGGCGCGCTTGGTGGACTTGCCTTCACTCTTGCCGGAATTGGCACGGGGATTTTCTGGGCCGTGCTGATCGGATTCTTTTCGTTTATTCCCGTTGTAGGTTCAGCGTTGATCTGGGTGCCCGCTGCGTTGTGGCTCGCGGTCACCGGGCACGTAGGAAAAGGGCTGCTGATATTGGTGATTTGTGGTGTCGTCGCCGGCGTCGCCGATAACATTCTGCGTCCGCTGCTGCTTCGCAATCGCACTCACTTGAACGAGTTGTTGCTTTTTATCAGTGTGCTTGGAGGAATCGAAGTCTTTGGGCTGCTTGGGCTGGTCGCTGGCCCTACCATCGTGGCCGCCGGCATGGGCGTCTTCCGTGTCTATATGCAGCATCGCGACCAGCTGGATACCACGCGTGTTTAGTGGAAAATTTTAAAACCTGACACTCGGGCATCCCGCGACCGGGTATGCTAGAGTACCCGCCGAACATGAATGAACTGACCAAACGACTGGAAAAACCGGCGCCGCTGCCCGTTGAAAAATTGCGCTGGCGCTGCGAGCCTGCCCGCCTGCCTTTTGAGACCACTGCACAAGCGGATCTGCGCGAGGGATTTGTGGGCCAGGAGCGCGCTCTCCGCGCTTTGAAAATGGGTGTCGAACTTACCGCTCCAGGCTACAACGTCTTCGTCTGTGGTCTTGCCGGCACCAGCCGCGGTGGCACCATCGCCCGAATGATTGGCGAATTGCATCCCGGCACTAAGGAATCGCCCGACCGTTGTTACGTCAATAATTTCAAAACTGTCGACCGCCCGCGCTTGCTCACTCTTCCTCGCGGTCAGGCCAATTCCTTCAAAAAAGACATGCAGGCCGGTATCGATTTTCTGCGCCGCCGCATTCCCCAGGTCTTCGAAGGGGAACCATTCCAAAGGCAAAAGGGCAGGATCGTTGAGCGTTTCACCGCGCGTGAAAAAGACTTAATGGACGATTTTACCCGCAAGATAGCCCGCGAGCAGTTCGCCCTTGGGCACATGCAAGTGGGTGCCGTCGCGCTGCCAGAAATTTTTCCGGTATTGGAAGGCCAGATGGTCCCGATCGAGGACATCTCGAAGATGGTCCATGAAGGCAAGCTCGACTCGCCGGTTGCCGAAGAAATCGAAAGAAAATATGAACAATTTCGGCAGGAGTTTACCGTTGTCTATAGAAAAACCCTGACACTTTCGCGAGAACTCGCCAGTGAGCTGAGCTATCTCGAACAGGAAGCCGCCTCCGTCCTGGTCGATGGCGTAATCGAGGAGTTGAAAGAAAAATATCCCGGCATCAGCGTTTCAGAGTATCTGGAGGAAGTACGGCATCATCTGCTCGACAATCTCGATCCGTTCAAGGAGCGCGAAGGCGAGGCCGAAGACCGCGCAGAACCCGTGGAAGGATTGCCGAAGTCGCCAGGGCCCGAACGTGATCCCTTCCGCATTTACGGGGTTAACGTCATTCTTTCTCACGACGGCGAGGCGGACTCTCCCGTCATCTTTGAAACCACCCCTACTTACGCGAACCTTTTCGGCACCATCCAGCGCGCTTATGACGCCCGTGGCGGATGGACCAGCGATTTCATGGACCTTCGCGGCGGCTCGTTGCTGAGAGCTGACGGCGGTTACCTCATCATGTATTCATTGGAGACCATTTCCGAGCCTGGAGTATGGCGTGCCCTGAAGCGCACCCTGAATCACAATCGGCTTGAGATTCAGCCGCTCGAAATGTTCTATCCCTTCGGTGGCAGTGCTATGAAGCCGGAAGCCATCCAGATCAACGTCAAGGTCATCCTGATCGGCGACCGCGAAATGTACGAACTGCTCTACGATTACGAAGAAGACTTTCGCAAGATTTTCAAGGTGCGCGTCGAGTTTGACGAAGAAATGGCTATGAACGATACCGTCATTGCGGAGTATGCTGGCAGGCTTCGCGCACTGTCCGAAAAAGAGACTCTCTGGCCGTTCGACCGCGGAGCCTTCGCGGCCATCCTCGAATATGGCGTCCGTATGGCTGGCCGCAGAAATAAAGTGACTGCCCGTTTTGTTGACATTGCGGACCTGGCGCGCGAAGCCAATTACCAGGCCACCGAGGCGAAGGAAACCGTCGTCCGCGCCGCGCACGTCCGCAAAGCGCTAGGCTCAAAAATGGAACGCCACAATTTGATCGAGACGCGTATTCGCGAAATGATCGAAGAAGGCACCCTTCTCGTTGATGTTTCCGGCCATCGCGTCGGACAGGTAAACGGCCTCAGCGTGCTCGAAATCGGCGGCTATTCCTTTGGTAAGCCCGTTCGCATCACGGCAACGGCCGCACTCGGCAAATCGGGCGTCATCAATATCGAGCGTGAATCAAACTTGAGCGGGCGTTTCCACGACAAGGGTGTCCACATTATTTCTGGATTTTTGCGTAGCCATTTTGCGCAGAATAAGCCGCTCTCTCTCGCCGCCAGTATCTGCTTCGAGCAGTCCTATTCCGGCGTGGATGGCGATAGTGCAAGCTCCACGGAAGTCTATGCGCTGGTCTCTGCTTTAGGGGGATTGCCATTGCGCCAGGACGTGGCCGTGACTGGCTCTATGAATCAGCAAGGAGACATCCAAGCCATTGGCGGCGTTAACGAAAAAATCGAGGGATTCTACGACGTGTGCCGCATCAAGGGACTTACGGGGACTCAGGGAGTGATGATTCCGGCCGCGAACGTGGAAGATCTGATGCTCCGCGAAGACTTGCTCGAAGCGGTGGCAGCGAAAAAATTTCACATCTGGCCTGTCGCCAGAATTGAGCAGGGAATTGAACTGTTAACCGGCATTCCCGCAGGCGATCGCAACGGTGATGCAAAGTTTCCCGCCGGTACTGCCTTCGCCCGTTTGGACGAGCGCCTCTCCCAAATGGCCAAAACTCTTAAGGAATATGAATAACTTCTGACCTACGTAAGAGTTTCTATTTCAGGTAAGAGCCCCTATGTAGGCGGTGTTTCCCTCCGCCTTCTTTTTTGCTTCCCTCTATTTGCCCTCTTGAGCTTTGGCGCCTTCCGCGTGTTGGTTGTTCTCCCCCGACTGACGCTACTCGATCCATCCTTCAAAATGCATGCCGTGCGCATCCTTCCAACTCGCGCTAGCCGCCAGATGCAGGTGCCGCGGAAATATTTTTGGATCCAAGCCCTTCAGCACCGATGCAGGCGCATCGGGCCCCGTGGATGCCTTATTTCCAGCCGAATTTTTGGAAGATGAAACGTTGAGCGGTTCTACCGCCCACCGCTCCTTCGTCGCCGCCCAATCGATTTTCTGGAAGTCGAAAAGGCTCAACCCGTTGATGCTCCTGGGAAACTGTTCGCGCGCCGCTTGCCATGCTGGCGGAACTTGTGTATTTTCTCCAGCGGTGCGTTTTCCGCTCGCGAGTGTTTCGCGCATGGTTGCGTTGCTCCTCGACCACACGATCAAGTCTGGGGTCATGCCCGCGTGATAATATTTCCATGAAGCTGTTCCCGCCGCGCTCGCCATTCCCCCTTCAGAAATCTTAAAAAAAGTAGTGTCCCCATCTGATCGCTCTGCTGATAATCGTTCGGCAAACCCCGCGTGCATCAGTTTCAATGCTTCCGTTTTTTTTCGGATCCCAATCACATAATTCTGCTTCGTCGGGTCAAGAACAGGGCTCGTCTGCAACGCTGCAAATTCCCCGCTGAATACTCCGAGTGCTGCCGGTAGTGGCATCCCCAATCGTGTTGTAAATGCCGTCTCCATAAAATCAAGCGGATTCTGCTGCCCATCGCCGGCCGCGGATTGCAACGCGCGTTTGACCACGCCATAAATTCCCGGCAGGTTGACCCGCGATTCCTGATACGAAACGGTATTCGAACCGATGAATTGCCAGGACGACGGCGTCGTAGTCCCTTCATCCCAAATATCAAAAAGCGATCCAGGATTGGTTTCGCCTAGGATTGCCCCCTGGACTCGCGTCCGCGTACCTTCCAGCAATACGCGCCCGGAGATGGAGTGCACCATTTCAAGTTTTAGGCTTCGCACCAATGGCCTCATTCGAAATCCGAAAAGGCTCGTGTCCCAATTCATCTCTTGAAGACTGGGAAAATGAAAATAGAACTCTACCAGGCCGCCCTTCAAAATCCCGCTGGCTTCGCGATATCCCGCGGTTTGCGCCAGCGAAGATTCCTCCGCCGTTGCGTGTTTCGTCCATGCAACGATCTGCTCAAAAACGATCGGCTCGGTCGCCCCGAACGCGTACTTGCCATCTTCCGCCCACTAGGATGTACCGCTCTTTCGTTCCTCTTTGATCGCAGAAATTCCTGCGATCGTTGTAGCGGAAATCTTCGGGGGATCCTTTTCGTTCATCCGCCCGCGCATCATTAGACTCGCAATCGTTGCCTCTTTGCCCGTACGATCATAAACAAAAAACAGACCATTCCATTTGTTTGCCTGCGAACTGGTTGGCTTTCCAACGTTCTTCGCAGGATTCGGATTCCCCATGTAACCCACAACAAATTCGTTGTCGAGCAGCGATGCATACCGCGCAAGTTCCTCTTGTGTCACCGGCGCCCCAGCTTTTTCCGGACGCGCGGATTTGTGGGTCATCTTCTCAATCATCGCCGCTCGCACCGGAGCAAAATCCGCGTCATCCCACAGCGCCCACAGGGAATTCGCCTTTCGAACCTCACCGCCAGGCGTTCCATGCCACGCCAGATAGAACACCGTGCTCTTCGGCAGTTGGCCCGGATCAAGGTTCGACTGTCCGGACGCCGCAACCGGCGCAATCGCGAAAGCGAAAATCACAAGCAGCCACTTGAATTTGCCCCGCTTCATTATTCCTCTCCGTTCAACTTTCCATCACGCCGGTTCCCGACACACATCGCCCGGTAATTCCATCCTAGGTCACCCCGCAAAACGCCAGAAGCCCTGTTCCGCGTCCGGTTTCCAGAACGCAGCACAGGGCCTCTTGCACAACAATCTATTGGCGGCCAGGTCTTTCGAACGATGTCTAGGCTATGGCTTCGGCGTAGCCGCCGGTGGTGTTGCCGCAGGGGATGCCGATCCGCCCGCCACACCTTCCTTCGGCGTCGACAGGTATCCAGTAATCTGGTTTTTTGCTACTTCGAACACCACCAGTTCGTAGGGCGCGGCGCCACGACCACCCTTTACATAGAACTGCACCGGTTCGCCAGCCGTCTTATCGCGCTTCTCAATTGAACGGTCGTCCACAAACACCGTCATCGTGTACCGCGATTTTTTTGGATCCACCTTATTCAACGTCACCTGCACTGGACCTACCCGCTGCGCCGTCTTTGATTTCGGCACCGTGAACTCATAGTAGTTGCGATCGCCGCGCCGCTTCAGGTCTTCCAGGTCGTCATGATTGCGTGCAATCAAGCCGCTCATCACGCCCATGTCGCCGGTGGCGCGGTCCAGCTTCCCTTTGGTTGCTTCCAAATCATTGCGGGTGCTCTCGATATCTTTCCGTGCTCCGCCCAGGTCCGTTGCGACAGCGCCAATTTTCTCTTCGCTGTTCTTTTGCACTTCCGTCAGTTGCGTATTCAACTTCTGTGCTGCCGCCACCTGTTCCTTGCGTATGGATTCCGCGCGGCTTCGAGCCTGGGCCAGCTCCGATTGCGTCAAGTGCATCTTTTCTTCGGTCACTTCGACGTGGCCTTTCAGGTCCGCGAGGCTTGAATTTGCCTGCGTCAGTTGCGCGGACAACAGCTTATTCTGATCTTCAGCCTTCGCCAGCTGCTGCGACATCCGCGATTGCGATGTGTAGCCAAAAAATCCCATCGCCGCCAGCGCCACGAACAGTACACCAAAGAGCACCGCGATCCAGCGCGGCGTTCCGGTATTTTCGTAGTGGTATGAGTCCTGCGGACTCGGCACGTTTGGAGAAATGCTCATTTCCCCTCCTCAGGGTTTCAAAATCGTTTCAGGGCTGCTCATCACCCTGATAAAAGCAAAATGGTCCACTGCCAGAATCCTCGGCCTGCATAGGCGAATCCGCTTCCGCAGTCACAAAAAGGTATGCCAAAGATTATGTCTCTTGCCGTTTCGCCTGTCTAGATTCGCCTGCCACGCCCGCCGCCAATCGCGAACGGCCAATCCTCAATACCGCAGCTCTCACTCCTCGCTAAGACTTGCTGCCACGCTTCCGTCGCGGCCATCGTGCCTCCACCGTGGTGTTCAGGCCGCCCCGAGCCGTGAACTCTCCTCGTACTACGCACCATTCCGGCTCGATCGTCTTCGCAATGTCCTCCAGGATCTTGTTCACTGCGTTCTCGTAAAAAATTCCCAGGCTCCTATAAGCCAATAAATACATCTTCAACGCTTTCAGCTCGATACAAAGCTTCCGCGGCATATATTCGATCGTCAGCGTCCCAAAATCCGGCAGTCCTGTCTTTGGACACACCGACGTATACTCCGGATAGCGCGTTGTGATCACATACCCCGGAAACTGATTCGGCCAGGTATCCAGCTTCGGCAGCTTCGTTTTTAGTCCTGACCGGGCATGTTCGTCCGTATAATCGGCCATGAGTTCTCCTGCCCCTTTTCCCGCCATGTATCTTAGCGCAGACCCGCTTTGTCCTCATCTTCCGCTCACTTCAGTCTTGCTTGCAGGTGCGGATTCCCATAGCATAGCGCAAGCTTTCAGTCAGCCAGGTTCTGGAATCAGCCAGGTGAAGTCCAACTCTGATGATTTGCCCAATCTGTAATTCTGCCGAATGTCGCAGGTCGCGCCGACGAACATTACTTGACTATCTCGCCAGCGTCGTCGGCAATATCCCCTGGCGTTGCGCTCGCTGTTCCACCCGTTTTCGCTCCCGCGCCACGCCTTTGGCCCACACGCTCTCCGCCCATTGTTCTATCTGTGGCAATATTGAACTCAAGCGCATCTCCAGCGAACTCCCTGAAGGCTTCGCTGCTCCTTTTTGGCGTTTTCTTGGCGTTCCAGCCTTCCGTTGCATCCCCTGCCGTCACAAATTTTTCACCCTCTTGCCCGTCAGCAAGGAAGTCATCGATACCCCTTACAAAGTCGACAAACTCGCCAGTTAAACCATTTCTTTCTTCACCCGCGCGTCAAGTTCTACGAAAACCAGCCACCGCCGTTCTTTAGTAGTGAGTCCGTTTGAATTTTATTCTTTGTGACAAATTGGGGAGAATTCGAATACCCCCTGCCGTTTCTTCGACCGGCGCGACAAAGCCTTCATCCGCGGTTATACTGTTTCTTGCGCTTGACATCGCTTTCCGTGGAACTTTGTCGCGCTCAGCAGCTTCGCGCTGCCTTCGTTTTCTGGCGATATCGTCTAAGGGTTAGGACATTGCCCTCTCAAGGCAAAAATCCGGGTTCGAATCCCGGTATCGCTACCATTTCCGTCTAGCCATGGGAGGTCAGCACTTGGCATGAGTTCCCGCACTGTAAGTTCTCGCAAACTTTCCACTCCTCTAAGCAAGAACGACCACCTCCTCCGCTGGGTCGAAAAAATGGCCGAACTCACCCGCCCTGCGAATATCCATTGGGTCGACGGTTCCCAGCAGGAAAACGATCAACTCTGCCGGGAAATGGTCGCCAGCGGCACCTTCATTAAGTTGAATGAAAAGCTCTGGCCCGGCTGTTTCTATGCCCGCTCGGATCCCAATGATGTCGCCCGCGTCGAAGATCGCACCTTCATCTGCTCTTACGCCAAAGACAACGCCGGCCCCACCAACAACTGGGAAAACCCTTACGACATGCGCCGCAAACTCAAAGGGCTTTTCAACGGCGCCATGCGCGGCCGCACTATGTTTGTACTCCCCTTCAGCATGGGCCCCATCGGCTCGCCCATGGCCAAAATCGGTGTCCAGCTGACCGATTCGCCCTACGTGGTCGTCAATATGCGCATCATGGCTCGCATTGGCCAGCGCGTTTTCGATGAGATCGATAAAGGCGCGCGAGTCGTTCCCTGCATGCATTCGGTAGGTGTCCCGCTCTCCCCTGGCCAGAAGGATGTTCCCTGGCCCTGCAACAGAGAGAAATACATCGTCCACTTTCCCGAATCGCGCGAGATTTGGTCTTACGGCTCCGGCTACGGTGGCAACGCTCTCCTCGGCAAAAAATGTTTTGCGCTCCGTATCGCTTCCAACATCGCTCGCGACGAAGGCTGGATGGCCGAACACATGCTCATCCTCGGCGTCGAAGATCCAAAAGGCGAAAAGACCTACGTCGCCGCCGCATTTCCCAGTGCTTGCGGAAAAACGAATTTCGCCATGCTGATTCCGCCCAAAGGCTTCGAAGGTTGGAAAGTTTGGACCGTGGGTGATGACATCGCCTGGATTCGACCTGACGAAAATGGTGCTCTGCGCGCCATCAATCCGGAAGCCGGCTTCTTCGGTGTTGCTCCTGGCACCTCCAAGAAAACCAATCCCAACGCAATGGCCACGCTTTCTAGAAACACGATCTTCACCAATACAGCCCTCACACCCGACGGCGGTGTCTGGTGGGAAGGCATGACGGACGAGCCACCCGCCGAATGTCTGGATTGGCAAGGCAATCGCTGGACTCCCGAAATCGCTAAGCAGACCGGAGCGAAAGCCGCTCATCCCAATGCACGCTTTACTGCTCCTGCTTCCCAATGCCCAACGATCGATCCTGCTTGGGAAGCTCCCAACGGCGTTCCGTTACACGCCTTCATCTTCGGCGGCCGGCGCGCCACAACGATGCCGCTCGTCTATCAGGCTTTCAACTGGAGCTCCGGCGTCTACATTGGCGCCACCATGGGTTCCGAAATGACCGCCGCCGCCGCTGGTACCATCGGCAAAGTTCGCCGCGATCCCATGGCCATGTTGCCTTTCTGCGGCTATCACATGGGCGACTACTTCCGTCACTGGATCACCATGCAGCGCTCACTCAGTGTCACCCCGCGCATTTTCCACGTGAACTGGTTCCGCAAGGACGCTGATGGTAAATTCATCTGGCCCGGTTACAGTGAAAACATGCGCGTCCTCAAATGGATCGTCGATCGCGCTCGTGTCCGCGCCCAGGGCCGTGAAACTCCCATTGGCTGGATGCCCGACTACCAAGACATGGAATGGAAAGGCCTCGATTTCCCAGAAGAAAAATTCAACGCTTTGCAGCACTTTGAGAACAAAGCGTGGCGCCACGAAGTCATCGAACACGAAGAGCTCTTCATCGAGCTCCACGACCATCTCCCCAAGGAAATGGTCTATGAACGCGAACTCCTCATCTGCCGGCTGTAAATTGCTGGCTGTAGCCGCCATCCGGGTCTGTAGCCGCGCTCTTCAGGACGGCGGCCTCTGCTGAAAACGTTCTTGACTCTTCCTTTTGAGCCAGGTCACCCAGACCCCGCTATGCGCTGCTAGCTTACAAACGGATATACCACCGAATGTAGGTCGCGATCCCAAGAAAAAGCGCCAGCCACCAAACCGCCAGCACGCTGCGCATCGCTAGCTTGAAATTGGCAATACGCCACTGCTCCGGCAAGCTTTTTGTTCCCGCTGCCAGCAGGATATACAGCGCGGCGGCTTCCGCAATGCTTGCGACAAGCGCATGAGCGGTCGCGATCGCGTAAAACGACCGGTTCAACTTCGCTGGTATTTTTGGCAGCACCTGTGCATGCAGCGACGGAACCATGGCCATCGCGATCACCACCAGGTTCAAAAGTACCACCAGCGATTGGCAGCACGCGTGTCCCTTATACTGCCGCCGCCGCGCCAGCCACGCTCCGAATAGCAGCGCAACTCCCATCGCCAGCTCCAATAGCAACGTAACATCTGCCGGCAGCGGAGCGTTCGCCGGAAATATCTCGCAATACAAGCCGTCTCCTTAGCCCACCTCCTGAAGAGACTGGCCCGCTCGCCCAAGTATTCCAAACCCTCTTATCGGGAGGTCCACGATGCCCGCGTTGCGGGTTGTCAGCCTAACGGGTCCGTAGCGAAAGGGTTTTAGCTCTTGTAGGGCCCCGCCTTCCGAGGCCGTCCTTTCGCCCTTACCGGCAATCGTCCCAGAACTCCAGGTGCACCTTGGCTATCAACTGGCTGATTGCATCGCGGTCCGCACGATCCGGTAACGGCGACCGTGCTTGCGCCGCCAGCACCTCCGATTCTATGCCCGCTTGTTGTAGCGGCCGCCTTTCGAGGCGGGCCCTTTCGCCAGCACCGGCAGTCGTCCCAGAACTCTGGTCCACCTTACCCAGGCGGCACACGTAGAGCCGGCGTCAGGTCGGCATTCACTCCAACTGGGTTTCGAACTTAGCAATTCGAACGGTAATCATATGGTCGGTATTATTCTTGACAACGAAAACCGCTTCCAGTATAATAGGGGCGCTTTGTTCGGGAACCGAGCGGCGGCTGGACCGTCCGCTCCCCGCCGCCACCGGCCATCACCATCAGATTGGCCGAACGAAGTTCCGAAGCGGTTCGTCTTCTAACTCCGACCTCGAACTTCTAAAAACAGGCGTCTGTTCATTGACAACCGAATTTGAAAAATTATTCAGCCTGCTTCAACTCCCGCTTTTTCATGTAGTTGCGCATCCCGGGAAACAAAAACCATCAAAACTTTCTCCTCAGCGAATTCCGCTTTTTGCGGCGAAGAAGCGGGTAAATCCAAGTGCTAAACCCGTGTCCTGCTAAGTCCTTTGTTTCTTATACTTACAGAAAGTGGCTTGCGTAACCTCTTTAGAATGAATACTTACGCAAAAACAGGGGGAGGGGGTGGCTTGAGGCACTCTGGGGTGCCGAATCTTCAGCCCGACCTTAGCTCCGACCTTCAGAATCAGCGAACGTTCGCCGACTGCGGTCGTAGCTTCAGCACAGACTTTAGCCAAGGCCATCTGGAGCAGGCTTTAGCTGCGAGGAACTGATTCTCAGCCGATGAGCCGGGATTATTTCACAAACGGCCGCGCGCCAGTCTGGCCCTTACCTTCCGTAATCGTCACGGTTTGCCCCGCGTTCACCGCGGTCAGCTTGTCTACTTGGCCGCTCGGCCAATAAATCTCGACTGCGTCGGCTTTGCTCAGCTGCCCCAGCCCAAACGTCAGCACCAATTCATTCGCCGCAAGATAACTCGAACCGCTTTTCAGCATTTGCGTTTGCGTCCCGTCTGCTGAAGTCACTCGCACCATGGCGCCAATTCCGTCGCGATTCGATTTCGTCCCGATCAATTTAAATCGCACGCTGTGATTGGGTTTTCCGTTTCCGGCAGCCACGTTTCGGAAAAGATGCACCGCCCCGCCATTGGTCGAAAGCAGCACGTCCAGCCGGCCACTGTTAAAAACGTCCGCGTATGCCGCCGACCGACCGACGCGCGGCGCGGAGAATTCCGCTCCCGCCGATTTCGTGACTTCCGCAAATTTCCCTTTTCCCAGGTTACGAAAAAGATGGGGTGGCTCCGCGTACTTCACGTTCACTTGAACTTTTTGAATGTCCGGATCGATGTGGCCGTTCACCACCAGAATATCCGGCCAGCCATCCAGATCATAGTCGAAGAAGAAACATCCGAACCCCAGCGTAAGCAGGGAAGCGCGGCCTACTGCGCTGCGCGGGGCTTCATCCACAAATAATCCCTTGCCTTCGTTGTGGTATAGCGAAAGCATCTGGTTGGAAAAATTTGTTATGAGCAAACTCGTGTTTCCGCTCCGATCGTAATCGCCGGTATCCACGCCCATTCCCGCGCGCGCCACGCCGTCCTCGCTGAATGCCACGCCCGCCACCACCGCCTTCTCGGTGAATGTTCCATTCCCATTGTTGCGATACAACTTGTTCGGTTGCGTGTCGTTGGAAAAAAGCAAATCCGGCCAGCCATCATTGTCGTAATCGAGCGCGGCCACTCCAAGCGTCTTGGAAGTAGCATCACCGAGTCCGGCTTTCTGAGTTACATCGGAAAACGTGACGTTTCCCGCACCGTCCTTGCCATTGTTGTGCCACAACCGCACCGAAGTTCCTTTGTACGATTCCGGCGTGCAGTACGATTTGTTCTTGCCGTCCATCGTGCAATAAAGATCGCTCTCCGGCGACCATTGCACGTAATTTCCAACCACCAGATCTAACTTCCCGTCTTTGTCGTAATCGATAAAAGCAGCGCTGGTGCTGAATTCCTTCACGCCGGCCAGTCCCGATTTTTGCGTGACGTCCGTGAAGGTTCCGTTTCCGTTGTTGTGAAAAATGCGGGATTGGCCGTAGGCGGTGACAAAGAGATCGTCATAGCCGTCATTGTCGTAATCTCCCACGGCGACGCCGATCCCGTACATTTCGATATCCAGGCCCGCTTTGTGCGTAACGTCAGTGAAAGTCCCGTCGTGATTGTTGTGGTACAGCTTCGGTGTGGTGTGTCGTTGCCCGTGCCCCGGCCAGTCCGTTCCGTTCACCAGAAAAATGTCCGGCCACCCGTCGTTATCGTAATCGATGAAGGCAACACCGGGGCCCACCGTTTCCGGCAAGAACTTTTTGCCGAACGCTCCGCTGTTGTGAACAAAATGGATTCCGGATTTTGCGGTCACATCTTGAAAAGTGACGCCCGCTTCAGCGTTTTGCGCTTGCGCTAAAGGAGAAAACAAAAACAGGAAAATAAATGAAATTAAAATTACTACTGACTTCCCAACTGGTGAATATCTTTTCAAGGTTTCTCCGGAAGATTTTCGCGGCCGACACCCAGCGCATCGGCAACGCGATTGATGTAATTAAACCAGGATGCAATTAGCGTGATTTGTAAAATCCCCTGGTCGTCGAAACCAACGGCGCGCAATTCTTCAAGGTCCCGCGGGCGGCATTGCACCGCGTCTTTGGTCAACTTCACCACGTAATCGCACATCACGCGCTCCTGTTTGGTGATTGGAGCAGCGCGATAATCGCGGCGCAGGGCTTCGACCAGTGAATCGTCCAAAGTCACTCTACGCAGAAACTCTGCGTGCGATTCAATTCAATAATGGCAACGATTGGTGATTGAAACCATGGTGGCAATCATTTCATGCTGCCTGCGCTGCAGAGGCAGCTCCGGAGCCATCATCGCGCCAAACGCGCTGAAGGAATGTAACAGCACGTCCGGCAGCAGCGTGTGCGACGCGACGATTCCCGCTTCGGGCCCGTGGTCCACTGCCGGCACGGGAGTGGCATATTCACGCGGATAGAATTTCCGCTGTGCTTCCATCGCCGCTTTCACGCGTTCGTCTTCCCACATCGAAACTGTTTTAATCCAGGTCATTTTGTTTCGATCCTTTGCGAAATCGCAATGGCGGACATCAATCTTTTCCGGAAGTCGAAACCGCGGCCGAGCGAGCGCTTGGCATTGCCGATTTCTTCTGCGAATTCGCCGTTTTTGAAGATCCGGATTTTGCCGCGTGCAGCGCAACGGAAACGTGTTCGTGAACGGATTGCCGTTCGTTGTTGTCTTCCGGATGATTCTGGCGATATGGTCCGGTGATCGCTTGCGAAGACTCGTCGGCCTTAAACCGCAGGTAGCGAAGTTTGTGGGCTTCGGCCTTTGCTTGGTCACCCAGTCCGTTGTAGCAGAGCATTAAATTGTAGTGAGCCTGCAAATCTTCCGGATCGATGCTGAGAGTGACTTCAAATTCTTTTACGGCGTCCGAATATTTCTTCTGGAGAAAATAAATGCGGCCCAATTCGTTGCGGACTACGCGATCGCGCGGATACTGCCGCAAAACGCTCTGCAGTTTGGCGACCGCTTCGTCGTATCTACCTTCTTCCTTTAGGTCACGCGCATAAAAATAATTCGCGCGAGCCAATCCCGGCTTCAGAGCCAACGCTTTATCCAAAACCTTAAATGCGCCCGCGGTATCGCCCTCTTGCGTGCGCACTCTTCCGATATTGACCCAGCCATCGAAATTATCGGGGTCAGCTTCGGCCGCCTTTGTAAATGCGGCTTCGGCTCCCTTGAAATCGCTTTGCAGAAATAATCCAATGCCGTAATCGTTCCAACGCGTCCAGTCTTCCTTAATGGCGACTGCATTCGGCACGGGAGCGAGATCTTTTTTCGGCAGCACTGAAATTGACTTTGTATCCTCCGCAACAGTGACGATCGGAAGGTCCGGAACCTTTTTCAGCGCGCCGGCAACTCCGGACGTGTCGCCGTGGAACGCGAACTTACGGTCATCGTAGTGAGGAGTGCTGAGGCCCTTCGGTTGTTGCGGGTCTTCTTCTCCAGCGTAGGCGAACTGCGTGTTCCACCACATGAATTTGCGGTAGTTCAATTTCGCGTGGAGATAGATTTTGTCGCCGGCATTTTCCGGAATGTGAATGCGGTAATGCACGGTGTCCGCCGCGCCCGGTGGAATCAAGTGCACAAACACAGTGGCACGGCTAGACCAGGCATTGCGCTTGTTGATCACGTTTCCGTGCGCGTCGATTTGTTGCGAGCGGTAAAAATGGGCGCCGGGTTCGACCGGGCCTTTGCCGTCGTCTTCGACTTTTCCGCTCCAGAAAAGAATTTGTCCCTTTTCATCGGTGGCTTGCAATTCCAGCCAGACATCGAAAGCGTCCACGGTGCCGCCAGGGAAAAAGTGGCCGACTTTGCGGGTTCGAACCACAACCTCGACGCGGTAATCGTCGCCGCGACGAACGGAGGCTTGCACGCGCCCAAGCGGCGCAGTGATAGGGCGCGCCTCTCCCTTGGGGCCTTGCGGGGAAGTGACGTCGGCTTCTTCACCGACCGCGAAGGTGGTGGAAAGCTCTTGGCCACTCGCCAGCGGTGAAGGAGCAGGATTCACAGTCTCTTCGGTAGCGGGCGAAATTCCGAAAACATCCACAGTGACCTGTTTATCTTGCAGAAATTTAACGCTTTGGGCGAGTTGCACGGGATCTTGGTTCGCGGTAGGCACGGCGGTATTGGCGCCAGGGAAGCGGTGCGAATGAACAAATCCGCCGATGTTGCCCTGGTCCTTGGATGGCTGGAGCGGCATGTGGCAGTCGGCGCACATCATGGAATTTGCCGGATAATAAAAAGAGCGGGCGCCCTGCCCGGAAATGCCGCTGGCCTGCCAATTATCGTATTCGTTGAAGCCGCGAACCCAGCGATAGCTGTTCACAGGAACATCGAGATGAACCTTGTGGCACCCGGAACAAAATTCCGCGGTTTGCTCGCGCATGAAGGGTTTCAAGAATGTGCGGCGATGTGGCTCAGGGTTTACTTTCACCATGAAATCATGAAGCGCACGCATCACGGGATTTTCGCTGGCGGCGAGTTCGTGAAGTTTCGGATATTCGAGAACGAAGTCTCCCTGGCCCATGGTGCTTTTCACTTCGACGATGCTGTGGCACATCATGCAACTGAGCCCGGCTTGCGCGGCGGGAGTATTTTCAATCTGGCGGATGGGGGTATCGAACATTCCGCTGAAAAGGAGCGCAGGATCGTGGCAACCGGCGCACCATTTGGAGGATTTTACGCCGGCAACGTCCTGCATATACTCGATGCTCTTGCGATACCACTGATTGTTGAAGGAAGAGAAGTGATGAGCGGAACTGTTCCATTGCTTGTAGATATCGGAATGGCAGCGTTCGCAGGCTTGCGATTGCATGAAATATTTTGCAGGAATGTTTTTTCCGTCCTTGGTTTGCGCGGAGCTTGGAAAAAATTTTCCGTCGGGGCCGTCGCCTTCACCATCCATGGTTGCAGCGGGCATTCGAGGATTTGCGACGCGATAGCTGTTTTTCCAAGCGGTGTTGCGCATCCACCAAGAACCAGCAGCCAGCCCGGCCATCAACAGAGTCAACGCCGCGAAACTTGCGGTTGCGCCGGCAAAGCCTTTGCCTAGCCAGCCACGACGAGCGAGCCAAGAAGCACCGATCAGCAACACACCAGCGGCACAGAGGGCAATGTGCAGATAAAGCCAAGTACGGAACCGAGAGGGAGTGCCGATTTTGATTAGGATCAACCCCAGCAGAGTACCGCCAGCGATCAGCAGCCAGCCAAGGCGAATTTCCAGTGAGCAATCACGAAATACCTGGCGCAAAATCGGAATCAATGCAATGGCCAGCAGGATACCTACTCCGGCATGGAGCAGGACGCCGAGGCCGTAGACAATGGTGGCGGTTGGAAATGCGTAAAGATAAATCGCCGAAAAGGTAAGAATGAGAAGAAGCGTGAACCGCCAGCGGATCATCACCCGTTTGCCCCGGAACACAGATTTTTCCACTCGCTAGTCCCCAAGAAATGCGAACGCGGCCAGATTCATTTGGGGTATCCGGCCGCGTCGCTAAGGGGTGCTCCCGAGGTGTCAAGAAAATCGTAAAATCGGGTAGCGCTTGTCGCTTTGTTGGTGCCATTTATATGGGCGCAAACAAATCCGCACAATAATGCAAACATACTATCCTTTCGGTGACTCGCTAAGTGCTTTATTTTCATTTACTTCATAAGCTTTTCCGGTTAAAATATTTTTGAATTCCTGGCTCTCTCCACTGGGCCATTCGACGGTTGCCCGGTCGACGCGATCCGCTTTGCCAACTCCAAAAGTCAGAGCGAGTTCCGATTGAGAGAGATAACTGGAGCCAGCGCGCACGGTGCGCATTTGAGTCTGGCCAGCGTGAGAAACACGAACTACCGCGCCAATGGCGTCGCGATTGGATTTTGTTCCAGTGAGATGCAAACGTAACGCACGATTTCCGGAGACCACATCATTGCGGAAGAGAGCCGCGGGACCGTTGTTGGTGGTGAGAAGCAGGTCCACGTCGCCATCGCGATCGAAATCGGCGAAAGCGAGGCCGCGTCCGACGCGGGGTACGGCGAAATCGCCACCATTCGTTGCGACGACATCCTGAAACCTGCCATCGCCAAGATTAAGAAAAAGATGCGGTGGCTGGGCATAGCCAACGTTGCCACGAATATTGCGAACGGTGTCGTCGATGTGACCGTTAGCAACCACGAGATCGAGACGGCCATCCAGATCGAGATCGACAAAGCCACAACCGAAACCGAGAGTCGTTTTCGAAGGGCCGCCGACTCCCGAGGGGAGGGAGACGTCGTCAAATTGTCCCGGGGCCGGAGAGCGATAGAGGCCAACCATTTCGTTGTCGAAATTGGTGATGGCGATGCCGGGACGGCCGGAATTTTCAAAATCGGCGACGTCCACGCCCATGCCGGCGCGCGCTTTGCCTTCGGCGCTGAAAGCGAGGCCGGCTTCGACAGCGGCGTCTTTGAATTTTCCATTGCGGAGATTGCGATAGAGCTTATTGGGCTGGGTATCATTGGCGACAAATAAATCGGGCCAGCCATCCTGATCGAAATCGAGCATGGCGACGCCGAGAGATTTTGAACTAGTGTCAAAAATTCCGCTCGCCGCGGTGACATCTTCAAAGGTGCCATCGCCGCGATTCCGGAACAGCCAGCAGGTTTCGCCGCGGTAAGCTTCTGGAGTGCAATATGATTTGTTTTTTCCATCGAGACTGCAGAAGACATCGTGTTCCGGCGACCAGTTCACATAATTGCAGATGAAGAGATCGAGATGGCCGTCGCGATCGTAGTCGAACCAAAGCGCGGAAGTACTGAAAGCTTGCCGCCCAAAGAGACCACTCGCTTTTGTGACATCCTGAAACGTGCCTTTGCCGGTGTTATGGAAAAGACGATTCTGGCCAACACAGGTGATTAAGATGTCTGGGAAGCCATCGTTGTTGTAATCGCCGATGGCAACGCCCATGCCATAGAGTTCAATATCAAGCCCTGCCGCGCGCGTGACATCGGAGAAAGTGCCGTTGCGATTATTTTTGTAAAGCTTAAGCGCAGAGCGGTTGCGTTTGTGGCCGGGCCAGTCCATCGAGTTGACCAGAAGGATGTCTTGATAGCCGTCGGCATCGAAATCGAGAAAAGCGCAGCCGGATCCGAGAGTTTCGGGGAGGAGCTTGCCGCCGTAGGCGCCGCTGTTGTGGCGAAAGTTGATTCCAGCCTGTTCAGTGATATTTTTCAATTGGAAGAGCGGAGCTTTTTGCTGGAAGAGCGGATCGAAAGGAGCCGCAATCGCAGGCGAGCGACGCGGGAGAAGTGCGTTCAGTGCCGCGAGCGCGCCGGTTTCCAGAAAGGAGCGCCGGTTCACGGCAGGTTTACCAGGCCGTTTCGGATCGCGTAGACGACGAGTTCCGCGGTTTTGTGGATTCCAAGGCGATCCATGATGTTTGCGCGGTGCACCGAGACGGTATTCACACTTAAATTCAGATCGGAAGCGATTTCCTTATTCGATTTCCCAGCGACGATGTGCTGGAGAATTTCCAGTTCGCGCGTGGTAAGAGCGTTGTCACGTTCGCCCTTGAGCGACTCAACCCGCTTAACCTGGGGATCAATCACGGATTTTCCCGCAGCTACGTTTTTGATGGCACTTGCGAGGTCCAGATCCATGGCATTTTTCAGAACGTAACCACGGGCTCCGGCGTCAAGCGCCTGGCGCACCAAGGTATCTTCCGAGTGCATGCTGAGCATGAGGATTGCCGATTCGGGATGGGACTGAAGAATTTTTCGGGTAGCTTCGAGTCCGGTCATTTCCGGCAACGCGCAATCCATCACAATGACTTGCGGACGTAACGTTTCCGCGAGTTTCACAGCCTCGGCACCGTTGCTGGCCTCTCCGACGACTTCGAGAGTGTCGTCGTCATCGAGCATGCGGCGAAAGCCACGGCGCACGAGCGCGTGATCATCCACCAGAAGAACCGTGATTTTATCCGTCATGCGATTCCACTTTTTCCACTCTTTCGCGGGGAGCGCTCATTCGAACCACAGTGCCACGTCCGTTGGCTTGCAAATATTCGATATTGCCGGCGATTAATTGGGCGCGCTCACGCATCGCAACCAATCCGATACCGCGATCCTGTTTTTCGCCGGCAGGCACAAGCGGCGGCAAGATGCCCTTGCCGTGATCCTCCACTTCTAGAACCAATGCGTCCGGCTGGTAGATCAATCGGACCCAGGCTTCCTGCACGCCGGCATGCCTGCTGACGTTGTTCAGGGCTTCCTGGACGATGCGATATAGCTGAACACCGGCGGCCGATTCAATGCCGAAAGGAGTTCCTGATTTTTCATAGTGCAGGGAAATACCCATCTGGCGTTCAACGGTAGGAATATACCAATCCAGAGTGCTTTCCAGGCCCGCTTCTTCGAGCAGCACGGGATGGAGAGCCTGTGAAAGGCCGCGAATATTGTTGAGCGTGGATTGAGCAATCTCGCGGACTTCAGCTAGTTCGGAGTGAAGCGACGACGATTGCGGAATTTGTTTGCCAGCGCGGCCGAGCAAGACGCCGATGGCGGTCAACACCTGGCCAAATTCGTCGTGCAGTTCGCGCGAGATGTGGCGCAGGGTCGATTCCTGGGCGTGAATGAGTTTTTGCGCCAGTTCGCTGCGCTGCGCGGAAAGCAGTTCGATCCGCGCAAAGATTTTGCGATTTGAAAAAATGAGGTAAAGGCTGGTGAGGACAATGGCGACGAGCGTGGCACCCAGCAATAAATAGAGCTGGCGCTGCACACCATCGTAGATTTTAGCGATTTTGTCAGCCGCCAGTTCTTCACCTTCGTTGTTTTGCACCAGCAACCGGGAAACCGCGGTGCTCAGCGCTGCCTGACGGGCCTGGAGAGTGAGCTGAATCTGGTCGCGAGCCTCTTTTTCTTTGCCAGAACCGGCCAATTCGAACATGCGGTCGACGGCATCCCAAAACTGCGCAAGAGACTGGCCGAGAAACCGGCGCTGATCCGCAGTGCGAGTGGCAGGAGAAAAAGTTTCTTCCAACTTGAGAGCCGCATTCAAATCTTCCCGAATCCGTTGAAACTGCGCATTCCATGCGGTCAGCGGATACGGCTCGCGAGAATCGAGCATATCGCGCATCGCGAGGCCGAGCGAGTTCAGATCATTTTGCACGCGAAGAAGCTGCAGCGAGTCGCGGCGATTGCGGTCCACCATTTCACTTTGCAGCGCGCGCAAGCCGGTGAGCTGCGAACGAGTGTAGAAGGAGTAGACGAGAACGGCGGCCAGCGTGAGAACCAAGCCGAAGAGGAGAGCGGCGGTGGGCGAAGATTGGGTGGAAAAAGCTTTGCGCACGGCCAGAGGATAACGCTTGAAGGTGCTTGCGGCAAACTTTGCAACGTGGGGAGCGGAAAAAAAGGAGACTCAGAATGGCTTGCGATAAAAGGTGGTTGGCAAAGGGTTGCGTAGAATAACGATTTTCTATAGTATTTTCACAAGTTGACGAGTACTTTGGGCAGCGTTCGGCTGCCCTCCGCGTTGCCGGGGAGGCCCTATGAAGTTTCGTCGAGGAATGTTCGCCGTGAGCTGTGTTTTGTTGCTTGGAGCCGCGTTTTCCGCAGTTGCCGACGAAATTCCCAAGGCTGCGTGGCGGCGTCCGATTGGACAACCGCTGGCGAACGCCGGCACGGCTAAACCTTCGCTCGGGCCCGGGCACATTGACGATGGCTATTGGCAGGGCGCGCCGGTAGGCGGATTTGGGGCAGGTACTTTTTCACAAAGTTACCGCGGCGATTTTTCACGTTGGCACCTGCAGCCCGGCGTCCATAAATTTCAGACGGTGTGGGCGAACCAGTTCGCGATGTTTCAGAAAGCGGATGATGAGGCGAACGGTGTGGCAAAGGTTTTGTTTGCCGGGCGTCCTGAAGGCAATGCACTGAAAAGCTGGGATTGGGATTATCCGGTGGGGGCCGGCGACTACGCGGCATTGTATCCAAAGTCGTGGTTTGATTATCGCTGGGAAAAATTCCCGGCTCACGTGACGGTCGAACAGTTTTCGCCAATTCTTCCGGACAATTATAGGGAGACGAGTTATCCGGTCGCGGTTTACCGGTGGCACGCTGAGAATCCAACGAAGAAGCGCGTAACGGTCAGCGTGCTACTTTCCTGGGAGAACATGATGGGGTGGACGCGCGGGTACGAGCGCGATTTTCGCGGGAGATTGAATGAAGGAAATTCGAACCGGTTTAACTCCGAGCATCTGGGCAGCGACGGAAGAATGAAGGGAATCGTGTTCGAAAGGAACCGCGGCGGCAAGGAGCTTACGCCGTGGGACGGTCAGATGACGATTGCGGCGCTGGAGTCCCCGGGAGTCGAAGTGAGCTATGTGACGACGTTTTCTCCGGAAGGATCGGGCGACGAAGTGTGGAGGACGTTTGCCAAGGATGGAATGCTTTCGAACACGAGCACGCCGTGGCTGAGCAGCGGGGAGCGATTGGCGGGAGCGATCGCGGTTAAATTCACCCTGGAACCAGGTGAAAATAAAATTATTCCCATGGTAATCGCGTGGGACTTGCCGGTTACGGAATTTGGTTCAGGAAGGCGGTGGAACCGGCAGTACACGGATTTTTATGGAACGAGCGGAGAGAATGCGTGGGCGATCGCGCGTGATGGATTGCAAAATGCAAAAAAATGGAGCGAGGCAATCGATGCGTGGCAGGCGCCTTATGTAAACGACGAATCGAAGCCGCTGTGGTATCGCGGAATGCTTTTCAACGAGCTGTATGTGCTGGCGGACGGCGGATCGTTGTGGGGGCGGCCGATTGGATCGGACAAGAAAACGCCGTCTACCTATTCGTTCATGGAATGTTTTGATTATCCATATTTCGAAACCCTTGACGTGCGATTTTACGGTTCGATGCCATTGGTGAAATTTTGGCCGGATATTGAAAAGCAGGTTATGCGCGACTTTGCGGATACGGTGCCGAAGGACTTGAACGACCGCATGGTGTGGGTGTGGAAGACACAGCACTCCGGGCAGCAGGCTTTCCGAGAGCGCAAGAGCAAAGGAGCGGTGCCGCACGATATGGGCGTGCCCGCGGAAGATCCGTTTTTCAGGGTGAATCAATTCAGCTGGCAGGACACGAATGGTTGGAAGGATCTGAATTCGAAATTTGTGTTGATGATCTATCGCGATTATGTTTTGACGGGGAGGAAGGACAAGGAATTCTTGCACTATACGTGGCCGGCGATTCAAGAAGCGCTGCTGTATCTGGGAAAATTCGATCGCGATGGCGACGGAATTCCGGACAATGACGGTTATCCGGACCAGACTTACGACGAATGGGTAGTGCGGGGTGACAGCGCCTATTCGGGAGGGTTGTGGCTGGCTTCGCTGCGGGCGGCGGAAGCGATGGCCAAGGAACTTGGCGATGCGAAAGCAGCCGCGCACTATGATGAACTGTTTGCGAAAGGACAGAAAAGCTATATCGCGAAATTGTGGAACGGCACGTATTTTCGCTACGACACGGAGAGCGAATACAAAGACAACATTCAAGCTGACCAGCTTGCGGGCCAATGGTACGCGGACGTGACCGGACTTGGCGATATCGTGCCTCGCGAGATGCGCAGCAAGGCGCTGAAAAGTATTTACGATAACAACGTGATGAAATTTGCGAACGGGGAAATGGGCGCGGTGAATGGCGTGGCAGCCGATGGCTCGCCAATCAAAACGAATGAGCAGGTGCAGGAAGTGTGGACCGGCACAACGCTGGGGCTGGCCGGATTTATGCTGGGCGAAGGAATGAAGAAAGAAGCGTTTCAGACTGCGTGGGGAATTTATCATGTGAGCTACGAAACGAAAGGATACTGGTTCCGCACGCCCGAAGCCTGGGACATTACGGGGAATTATAGAGCTTCGATGTACATGAGGCCGGCGTCGATCTGGTCGATGGAAATGACAGCACCTCCGAAAAGGTTGGCGCAAAAAGATGGAGAGAGTTCAGGAGCGGGAGTTCGGACGAAGTAGGGTAATCGCGGTCAACATTACGACGCAGCCGACGAGCGGGACGAAGAGTCCGATGCGCAAGCTGTTTGAATAACGCGAAACCACGCCGACCAGCGCCGGCATCGTGGAGGCACCCGCGGCAGCCAACGCGAACATGACGCCTCCGACTTTGCGGGCGCGCCGGCCAAACCATTTGGAAAGCCACGCGATGTAAATCGGATACTGGCTCGCCAATCCAAGGCCAGTAAGCAATGCGCCGCCGAACAACGCAAACGGTGAATGCGCGGCGATGAAAATTAAGAGTCCGGTGGCAGCGAGCAGAACTCCTCCAACAGCTACGATTACTTCCTTGACGTGGAGCAAGATGGCGGCTGCGGCGCCGCGCCCACCGAGTAATCCTGCAAAAAAAAACATGGGCGCCAGCGTAAAATTCTCGCTGGTCCACGTTGCAGCGCGTTGCGCGTGCATCGCGGCCCAGTAAGATGTTCCGACTTCGGTACCAACATAGACGAAAAATAAAATTCCTAAAAGAACCGCGACGCCAAAACTTCCGTCACCGGAATCAGGACCCGACACATTCTCTTGATGCGACGGCTGGGCAAAATTCATCCGGAAGAGAAAAATTGCCAGCAGCAGGCAGAAGCCTGCGACGATGTAAAGAAGCAGGGTGACGCGAGCTGCGCGTATGGCCATCAGCGCGAGAGGAGCAGAGGCAATCGCGCCGAGGCCCCAAGCAAGGTTGACGATATTCAATGCCGACGCGCGGCGCGCGCCGTAGGACTCGCCTACCCATAAATTCGTTCCCGGTGTGGCGAAGCCGTAACCCAGCCCGTAAATTGCGCTGGCGGCAAGCGCCAGCACAAACGTGGTCGCATTTAACAAAGCGAAACCCGTTCCGAGCATTAGCAGCCCAAGAATGATGGCGAGTTTAAATCCTTTTGCGGAGATCAACGGGCTGGAGATCAACACGCCCACCATCGAAAACGAAAATTGCATGGTGGAAAAAAGCCCGGCGTGACTGTCGTCGAGTGACCACTTGTCACGAAAGACGGGCAGCAGGGGGCCGATGAGGCAGATGACGATGCCATTTAAAACAAAGCCTGCGCAAAGGAGATAGAAAATGACGCCTTGGGTGCCAGGGCGCGCGGCTATGGCAGTTTGCGTTTCTGAGGGCATCATGGCATTTTGCAGGAGCCAGACTGTTCGCGCAATGCGCCGCGCAAATCTGATCGTCGAGATAGAGAAACTCCGTGCACGGAGAAAAAGGGAATGATTGATGTTGGCGTGGTGGGCTTCGGGCTGGCGGGGCGCGCTTTTCATGCGCCGATCATCCATGCGGTCGAGGGCCTGCGGCTGGCGGCGATCGTGGAGCGCGGCGGAAACTCCGCGAGGGCAATTTATCCGCAAGCAAGAATTGTACGCAGTCTGGAAGAGTTGTTGACCATCGAAACGATCTCACTGGTCGCCATTGCAACTCCAAACGAAACTCATTTTGCGTTTGCGAAACGATGCTTGGAAGCGGGGCGTCATGTTGTAGTGGACAAACCGTTTACCACTACGCTGGCGGAAGCGGGCGAACTTGTGGAGCTTTCGCGCAAGCGAGACCGAATGCTGACGGTTTATCAAGACCGGCGATTCGATGGGGATTTTCGGACGGTTCAAGAATTGGTTGCCCGGAAAACCCTCGGTCGGATTGTTCGTTTCGAAACGGCGTTCGATCGCTGCAGGCCGCAACTGCGGACCGGCTCGTGGAAAGAGAAACCGGCACCCGGCAGCGGCGTGTTTTTCGATCTGGGGCCGCATCTTGTAGACCAGGTGTTACAGCTTTTTGGTGCGCCGGAATATATTCAGGCGGACATTCGCATTGAGCGGGAGGGCAGCCTCACCGATGATGCGTTCGATTTGACGTTTTACTATCCGGACGGAATGCGCGCGATTCTTGCGCAGAGCATGCTGGCGCCCGATCCAAGGCCGCACTATCGCATTCAGGGTTCGCGCGGCGTTTACGTGAAGTATGCACTGGATCCGCAAGAAGCATTGCTACGAGCGGGGCATCCAGCGAGCGGCGAAGATTGGGGAGTCGAACCGAAGAAAGACTGGGGCACGATGACGCTTTGGAACGGCGGCGAGCTGAAACGGGAAAAGGTGCCGACCCTGCGTGGCGATTATCGCGATTTTTACGCACAGGTGCGCGATGCCATTCTTCGGAAAACGGAACCGCCCGTGACGGCCAGGCAGGCTCTGCAGGTGATATATGGGTTGGAACTATGTGTTGAGAGCAGCCGCAATCGTGCTCCGTTGCCGTGGACCTTTTCGTAGGCAGCTAACTACGCCGATTAAGACGTGCGCGCTGGGCGTTCTGCGTATAATCATTCTGCGGACCCGCATCAAATGTAGAGATGGCCGCAAACCGGTCGGCGGACGAAGGAGCAAACCTATTGCCACGTACAATTGAGCTCGCGCCGTCGATTCTCTCGGCGAATTTTGCCGATTTGGCTCCGCATGCCAGACAGGCGCTCGATGGCGGGGGCACGCTGCTGCATGTAGACGTGATGGACGGCCATTTTGTTCCGAATATCACTATTGGTCCGCCGGTTGTGGCGTCTTTGCGTAAAGCGCTGCCCGACACGATTTTTGATTGCCACCTGATGATCGAGAATCCCGATGATTTTATTCCCGCGTTTGCGGAAGCGGGCGCGAACTGGATTTCAGTGCATCAGGAAGCTTGCGTGCATCTCGATCGGACGTTGCGGCATATTACGGATCACGGATGCAAAGCAGGCGTGGTATTGAATCCCGCGACGCCGATCGGCACCCTCACGGACGTGCTGGAGTTTGTACACCACGTTCTGATCATGTCCGTGAATCCTGGGTTTGGCGGTCAGAAATTTATCCGAAATTCGCTGAAAAAGATGGAAGCGCTAGTGAGGATTCGAGAAGAACGCGGCTTGAATTTCCGGATCGAAGTGGACGGTGGAGTGGGGATGGACACCGTCGTCGATATTGTCCGCGCCGGAGCGGAATTGCTGGTTGCGGGAAACGCTGTCTTCGGGCATGGGGACGCGAAGCAAAATGCGCGCCGGTTGCTGGAAGCAGCGCGTGCGGCGACTCTAAGCAGAGTATAAACCGGAAAGAAACCCCCCAAAGCGCGTCCGCTGATAAAAGCAGAGTGATGTAACACCAGGACGATATCTCGCGCTCCTACGTTGCCGACGATCGTTATTGTTCCTGATAATTCCAGGTGAGGCCGCCGTCCACAACGAAAGTGGTTCCCGTGGCGTAATTTGATTCTTCAGAAGCGAGGAAGACCGCCATGTTCGCCACGTCGTCAGGAGTGCCGAGCCGCTTTAAAGGAATATTGTCAAGGACCGCGCTGAGCTTTGCAGGGTCGTTGAGCAAATTCTTGTTGATGGGTGTTTCAATCGCTCCAGGAGCTATGGAATTGACAGTGATACCGAACGGAGCGAGTTCGATCGAGAGATTGCGAGTCAGCATTTTGACGCCGCCTTTGCTGGCGCAGTATGAAGCGAAATGCGGGAAGGGAAGTTCTTCGTGAACAGAACTGATGTTGATGATTTTTCCGCCCGGCCGTTTGTTAGCAGAAGGAGCCGCCATGCGATTCTTCACGAAAGCCTGTGTGATGAAGAACAAGCCTTTCAGATTTACGTTCAAGACCGCGTCGAAATCCGTTTCCGTGACGTCCCAGAAATCGCCGCGGCGTTCAAGCCCGGCATTGTTCACCAGAATGTCGATCTTGCCGAATTGCGCGGCAGTGTCCGCGATAAATTTCTGCCCTTCGCTCACCTTGCTGACGTCGGATTGAAAACCTGCTACTCTCCGGCCGGTTTTTTGAATGTTGGTCACTACTTCGTCGGCGCCAGTTTTATTGGACCGATAACAGAATGAAATGTCGGCGCCTTCGGCTGCAAACCGTTGCGCAATCGCCAGGCCGATACCCTGGCTGCCGCCGGTGATTGCCGCTACTTTTCCCGCTAGCCGGTTCCCCATTGTTCCTCCCTGCCGATTTCACACAGTGTGATACGCGGCGAGAGAAATAGTTGCACGGAAAGTATAGCGAGAAGAAGAATGGCTGGGCCGGCAGGAAGTGGAATCAGTACACGCGAGGAGTGCAACCGTCTACTTGGCCGGGATCAGAGTGGATTGGCTGGCGACACATTGCCAAGTCTGATCGCGTTTGACCCAGGTGTCGGTGAAGCGTTCGCGGTGCACGTACGGTTTACCCTTTTCAATCCCTTTGATGCGGAAAATTCCCACGACCACGGCAGCGTCTCCGTACATCTGAACTTTGATCTGTTCATTGACTGCCTGAGAAGGCTGGTATTCCGGCGCCTTGATGCTGGCGAGAAACTCGCCTTTGGACGAGAGACTACCGTCGATTTCGACAGCGGTGAAGGTATTCGCGAGGAGCATATCGAGGGCCTTGGTATCCTTGGCTTCGATCGCGTGATTCCAAGCGTTTTCCAGGCCCAGCACGCGTCCAGCTTCGTCACCGGCAGAGTTTTGCGCGGAGCCGGAGATGGATGTGAAGATGAGGAGCGCCGCAGCTAATAGAAAAAAGTTTTTCACGTATTTTCTCCCGCCAGAAGTACGTTTGTTTGTCCAGGTCGCATTCAGAATAAGACAGAGCAGCGGTAGCCGGGAGAAAAGCGAGATAGGAGTTTCGTGGGACGCAAGTGATAGAGGGCGGGCGAGTCAACCCACACACAGGTTGGGGGGAATGCAAATTATTAAGTGGCCGTGAAAGCCTGTCAGGGCCGATGCAAGTCTAGGCTACGGTGACTTCTGGGCTCAAATACACGTCTTGAATGGCATTCAACAGCTGAACGCCTTCCTTCATCGGCCGCTGGAACGCTTTGCGGCCGGAGATCAATCCGGTGCCGCCAGCGCGTTTATTGATAACCGCGGTGGTGACAGCTTCTTCGAAGTCGTTCGTTCCGGAGGCGCCGCCGCTGTTGATGAGCCCTGCCCGGCCCATGTAGCAATTCGCGACCTGATAACGACATAGGTCAATGGGATGATCGCTGGAAAGCTCGGTGTAGATGCGTTTGTCGAACTTGCCGTAACTAGAATCGCCCATATTGAGCGCCGCGTAGCCGCCATTATTTTCCGGCAGCTTTTGTTTGATGATGTCGGCTTCGATGGTGACGCCGAGATGGTTCGCCTGTCCGGTGAGGTCGGCGGAGAGGTGGTAGTCCTTGTCTTTCTTGAACGCGTTGTTGCGAAGATAGCACCACAGCACGGTGGCCATGCCGAGTTCGTGCGCATGCGCGAATGCCTGGCTGACTTCCACGATCTGGCGTCCGCTTTGCTCCGAGCCGAAATAAATTGTTGCGCCAACCGCGACCGCACCCATGTCGTAAGCCTGTTTCACGTTGGCGAACAAGACCTGATCGGCTTTGTTCGGGAAGGTCAGCAGTTCGTTGTGATTGAACTTCATCAGGAATGGAATTTTGTGCGCGTACTTGCGTCCGACGGAGCCGAGAACGCCAAGCGTCGACGCTACGGCGTTGCACTGGCCCTCGATGGCAAGCTTGACGATGTTTTCGCCGTCGAAATATTCCGGATTTTTCGCGAAGCTCGCGCCAGCCGAATGTTCAATCCCTTGGTCGACCGGCAAAATCGAAAGATAACCTGTTCCGCTCAGGCGGCCGGTGTGGAACATGCGATACAGCGCGGCGATGACGCGAGGATTACGATCGGAGACGGACCAGATACGATCGACAAAATCCGGCCCCGGGAGATGCAAACGATCCTTCGAAATCTTCGGCGATTTAAATCCGAGAAGCGAATCTGCCTTCGCGCCCAGATAAGTTTGAATGGAACTGGTAGTTGCTGTGGCCATACTCTTACTTTCTCCTCTTTAGCGGCGGGTATGTAAAATGCGATTTGCTCATTTCGCGGCTCGTAAAACAAGTCCCGAAATGTGCAAGCCGCTCTCTGCGACCCCGAAGCAGCCAATCAGTGCAAAGTTTCCTTTGAGAGCATAGAGCCGGCCGCTTCATCCACCAGCCACGATAAATTCCCATGGACTGGCTGAATCATTTGCGCGGGCAACTGGTCCGGTTCGTGCGGGCCCTCGAGTACGGCTTTCAATGCGCAGGCTTTGTCGGCACCGGCGATCATGAAAATAATGTTCGCCGCGTTGTTGGCCGCTGGGGCCGTCAACGTGACTCGTTCGGTGCAAAGCTTGCCGACCCAGTTACGCGTTACGATTCGTTGTGTTTCACGTAGCGCTTTAGTTCCGGGAAACAACGACAAGGTATGCCCTTCATTGCCCATTCCCAATAAAACCAAGTCAAACCTTGGAAACGAGCCGATGGCCAAACTAAGTTCAGCTCGAATCACTTCTTCATACTCCCGCGCTGCTTGTTCAGTATCGGGATGCTCGCCCTTGATGCGGTGAATCTGCTCGGCTCGGAGCGGCGCTTTGGAGAGCATCGCGTCGGAGGCCATCTGAAAGTTGCTGTCGGCATGTCCTGGCCCGACGTGGCGCTCATCTCCAAAAAACACTTTCATTTTATCCCAGGGGAGGGAATTACGCAGCGAAGGATGTTCGGCCAGCAAAGTATAAAGCATTTTCGGCGTGGAACCGCCGGAAAGGGCGATGGTGAACGTGCCCCGCGCCGAAACTGCTTGGTTGGCGATACGCACGACGTCGTCAGCCGCACGTCGCGCAATTTCTATCCCGTTGGCAAAGAGTTCTACGATACGCTTGGTCACCGAGCATCCTCTAAGGTAGCGTTAGGTTTGTTTGGCTGAGGTTGCGGCGGTGTTGCGCGCGCCAAATTCTTCCGTTTCAATGTCGCGCCATGCGCGGCCGTCCCGTTCCATCAAGTCGTCGGCTTCCTTCGGTCCCCAGGAGCCAGAGGGATAATTGGGAAAGCCGCGGGCAGGTAGGGCCTTCCAAACGTCGAGCATCGGTTGAATGGCACTCCAACCGGCTTCCACCATGTCCGCGCGCTGGAATAACGTGGCATCGCCGACCATGCAATCGTACAGCAGGCGCTCATATCCGGTGCTGTGCGAGGTGCCGAAATCGCGCGCGTAATCGAAATCCATATTTACCAGCCCGAGCTTCATAATCGAGCCCGGCACTTTTGCACCAAAGCGAAGCGAAATCCCTTCGTCAGGTTGAATGTGAATGACCAATTGATTGGTGCGGGGGTCCTTGATCGGAGTTTTGCGGAATAACATGAAAGGCGTACGCCGGAAACGGATGGCAATTTCCGTGACGCGTTTCTGGAGGCGCTTGCCAGTACGCAAATAAAAAGGGACATCGCCCCAGCGCCAGTTATCGATTTTTAATTTCAGAGCGACGAAGGTTTCCGTGTTGGAAGTGGGCGATACGTTCGGTTCGCTCCGATACGCCTGCACCGGCTGGCTATCAATCACGCCCTGGCCATACTGGCCACGGACCATATTCTGCAAAACTTCTTCCGGAGTCGGCATTTGAATGGCGTGCAGAATCTCCGCTTGTTTGTCGCGCACGGCGTCGGCTTCGAAGGAAATCGGCGGTTCCATGGCTGTCAGCGTAAGAAGCTGGAAAAGATGATTGGGGACCATGTCGCGGAGCGCGCCGGCGGTCTCATAAAACGCACCGCGATGCTCGACACCAACGGTTTCCGCGGCAGTGATTTGCACGTGATCGATGTAAGTACGGTTCCACAACGGCTCAATGATGCTGTTCGCGAAACGAAACACCAAGACATTCTGAACGGTTTCTTTGCCCAGGTAGTGATCGATGCGGTAGATCTGCTTTTCACTGAGGATTTCTTTTAACTCTTTGTTGAGCTGAATAGCCGATTCCAGATCGTGGCCAAATGGCTTTTCCACAATTACTCGGGTCCAAGATCCGTTTGCTTCCGCGGTCAGGCCCGCTTCGCCGAGTTTGCGAACGATCGGAGAAAAAAATCTTGGTGCGACGGCGAGATAATGGAAGCGATTGCTCTGCGTATTATGGCTTTTCTCGACGATGGCCAATTGATCTTTCAAACGCTGATAAGCGGCGGCGTCGCCGAAATCACCTTGCACGTAATAAATGCGCTCAACGAACCACTTCCACAGTGAGTCGTTTAAAGACTCGGGCGCAAACTGCTTCATTTCCGTGGTCAGCTTTTCGCGGAACGCATCGGTGGTCATCTGGTCGAAGGAAAAGCCGACGATAGCGAATTGTTGGGAAAGCAAACCTTCTTTGGCAAGGTTGGCAAGCGCCGGCAGCAGCTTTCGCTTGGTCAAATCGCCGCTGGCGCCATAGATGATCATGACGCAGGGAGGAGCTTTTTGCGGCACTTCGTTGGAGTTTAGAGTTGGCATTTCCATTTTTCCCCAAGCGAGTCTCGTCAGTCAGCAAAGCAGGCTTTATTGGCCGGCTTTTTTTTCGATGTGCCCGCCAAACTGGAAGCGCATGGCGGAAAGGATCTTGCCTGCGAAATCGTCCTCGCCGCGCGAAGCGAAGCGTTGGAAGAGCGATGCGGTTAGCACCGGAGCGGGCGTGGTGGATTCGATAGCCGCGAGAACGGTCCAGCGTCCTTCTCCGGAATCGGAAACACGTCCGGAAAAGCGTTCGAGTGTTGGCTGTTCAAGGAATGAACTGGCGGTCAGGTCGAGAAGCCAGGAGGCCACGACGCTGCCGCGGCGCCAAACTTCCGCGACATCGGCGAGATTGAAATCGTATTGATAATGCTCGGGCGAACGGAGAGGAGTGGTTTCCGCATCCGTTTCGCGGCGCTGCTTGCCGACGTTGGCATGCTTCAGAATGTTGAAACCTTCGGCGTAAGCGGCCATCAAACCGTATTCGATGCCGTTATGAATCATTTTCACGAAGTGGCCAGCTCCGTTTGGACCGCAGTGGAGGTAGCCATCTTCAGCGGTTCCGGCAGCCTTTTCGCGACCGGGAGTCCGGTCGATTGTGCCGCGTCCTGGCGCCAGTGTTTTGAAAATAGGATCGAGATGTTTCACAACCTCGTTTTCGCCGCCAATCATCTGGCAGTACCCACGTTCCAGCCCCCACACGCCGCCACTCGTGCCAACATCTACATAGTGAACGCCTTTGGATTTCAATTCATTGGCGCGACGAATGTCGTCGATGTAGTAGGAATTTCCGCCGTCGATCAAAATGTCGCCGGATTCGAGTTTCGGCAGGAGCTCCGCAATCGATGCATCCACCACGCCAGCTGGCACCATCAGCCAGATAGCGCGCGGCTTTTGCAATTTCTTCACGAAATCGTCTAGCGAGTTAGAGCCGGTTGCGCCTTCGCCGGCAAGTTGCTTCACGGTTTCCGCGCTGCGATCGTACACCACGCAAGTATGGCCATTTTTCTGGAGGCGCCGCACCATATTGGCACCCATGCGGCCTAGGCCGATCATTCCGAGTTGCATTTCGTATGCTCCTCTGCGGCGAGTTGTGAAAAGAAAAGTATCAGCGCACGCGGAAGTTCTAAAGTCCTTGTGAAACCGCTTTTGCAAGCACGCTTAAACCCGACTTTAGATTTTTTCCCAGATGTACGCGCAAGGCGCGACGGCCCCGTTCCGCCAATACGGCAAAATCACCGCGTGCTTGCGCCGACTTGACGATGCCGAAGGTATACTTCTGTCCGGGCACGGCGAGGTCTGTCGCATCATCACAGGTGATTTGCAGGAACACGCCGCTGTTCGGGCCGCCTTTGTAAGCTTGTCCGGTCGAATGCAGAAAACGCGGGCCGAAACCCAGGCAAGTAGCCACTTTTTTGGCATCGCGCACCGACATGCGGATCGCCTGCAGCGCCTTTTCATTTTCGGCGTTCATAGGAATGTAGCCGAGGACCGCGAAGTAATCTCCGGCACCGATGCGCGAAAGATGAGATTTCATGACTTCGGCAAAAGTCTTACCGCTCGAAAGTGCGGCAGCATTTCTCTCGTCAGCAAAGAGTTTGGCTTCCTTAGAGACGAAGAATGGCGATTCGACCGGAAGGCTGCCCGTGGATTCATATTGGCTGGTCAGCTTTTTGGTTTCAATCTTGCTGGCCTCGACGTCGGGCTGATTGAAAGCGTTGATACCGATAATGGAACCAGCCACAGCGGTAGCGACTTCCCAGCGAAAGAATTCCTGACCGAGCGCGTAGGTGTTCGGTAGCGTGATGCGAATCACGGGATGGCCTGTTTTTTCGATGGCCGCAACGGCGGCATGCTGCGCCGAATCCGGTTTATCTGCCAAGCGTAGATAAGCGAAGATGCGGTCGTTTCCATAAACGTGCGGCTTGCCCGGTCTTTCGCGATCCACCGGAATGATTCCCTTTCCGACCTTGCCAGTGGATTCGGCGATGAGCTGTTCGAGCCAAGCGCCGAGATCAGAAATTCCTGGCGATGTGATGATGGTGATCTTGTCTCGCCGGTGATTTGCCGCAACGCCAAGAATTGTCCCGAGAAGGACGCCAGGATTCACGTCTGCCGATGAATCCGCCCCGCATGCTTTCACCATTTCTGCGGTGCTCTTCAGGAATTTCGCCAAATTCAATCCCATGGCGGCCGCAGGAACCATGCCGAAATTGGAGAGCGCCGAATAGCGGCCGCCGATGCTCGGATCGCCAGGAAAAATTTTCCAAAATTTTTCGGCTTCGGCAACCTGCTGCATTTTGGAGCCGGGGTCGGTAACGGTAACAAAGCGGCTGCCGACAAGTTTCTCGCCAACGGCTTTTTTGATGCGCTCAAAGAAATATTGTTTAAAGATATTCGGCTCGAGCGTGCTGCCGGATTTGCTCGAAACGATGCAAAGCGTTTTCTTCAGGTCCAGGCTCTTCTCGATGGCTTTGATTTGTACCGGATCGGTGGAATCGAGCACATGCAGCTCCGGAAAACCAGCCACTTTGCCAAACGTCATGCGCAACACTTCAGGACACAAGCTGGAGCCGCCCATTCCCAGGAGCAGCACGTGCTTGAATTTAGCTTTCTTGACTTCGACGGAAAACCGTTTCAGGTCTTCGAGACTGGCCAGCTGCCGCTCGGTGATGGTTAACCAGCCCAGCCAATTGCTTTCATCGGTGTTGCTCCACAACGAAGCATCTTTTTGCCACAGCCGAGCGACCTTGTTGTTTGTCTCCCAGTCGGACAGCGATACGGAGACTGCCGCTTGCAATTCCTTCGGCAGTTTATAGGCCAGGCGGTTTATGCTCACGCAGGCACCCCGGCATGCTTTGTGATGGTCTCCAGCAGCTGTTTGAATGGGTCCTGGAAGAGCTTCACCGCGTCAGTTAACAACTTGTCCGTGACCTCTTTCATGGATATTCCCGCGGCTTCCAGGTCAGACATCGTTTTGTTGGCACCGGCGAGGTCTTCCGTAAGACTGTTACGCAGTTTGCCGTGGTCGCGGAACGCATCGAAGGTTGCGGGCGGGATAGTATCCACGGTGTCCGCGCCGATGAGTTCTTCCACATAGAGTACGTCACGATACTTTGGGTTTTTCGTGCTGGTGCTGGCCCAGAGCAGGCGCTGTGTTTGCGCGCCCTTGGCAGCCAAGGCTTTCCAGCGCGAACCACCGACCAGTTCCTGATATTTGGCATAAGTGCGGCGGGCATTGGCTATTGCGACGTTGCCTCGCAGCGATTCCAGAAGCGCCTTTTTGCCAGAGTCGGTCTCGTTTTTCTGCTTGGCGTCGATGGTGCTGTCCACTAGGGAATCGATACGGCTTACAAAGAAGCTGGCCACACTGGCGATGTGTGAAATGTCCTGGTCTTTGGCAGCACGAGCTTCCAAAGCTGCCAGATAAGCTTCAGCGACCTGCTCGTAGGCGGATTGCGCGAAGAGCAGAGTAATGTTGATGTTGATGCCCTCCTCAAGCGCCTGACGAATTGCGGGCAAGCCCTGAGGGCTTGCGGGAATCTTGATCATGACATTCGGACGATTGACGGTCTTCCAAAGCCGACGTGCCTCTTCGATCGTAGCCTGGGTGTCAAATGCCAGGTTTGGGGAAACTTCAAGACTTACATAGCCGTCGCGGCCTTTGGTTTCGCTGTGAACGGACCGGAAAATGTCCGCGGCGTCCTGAACATCGCGGATGGCAATCTTTTCGTACAGCGCCATCGCGGTGGAAGACTTCGCGTTTGGCGCTTTAACGACGTCGTTATAGTCGTCTCCGGCGGAGATGGCCTTTTCAAAGATTGCGGGATTGGAGGTCATGCCGCGTAGGCCGTCATTGGCGATCATCTTTTTCAAATCACCATTCAACAAAATGTTTCGGCGAATAAAATCGAGCCACGGAGACTGTCCATAAGCCAGCAATCCTCGCAAAGGATTTCCACCTTGTACTGCAGTTGCGTCAGGTCGCGTAGTAGTTGTGGTCATAATATTTCTCCTCAGTTTGGCTCTGGCCGGTTTATACCTCTATTGTACCCCGGTGGGTGCGGCGGGGGATTACGCGGGTGTGAACACAATTTTGCCCAAAATGGCTCAGATTCCGCGCTTTTGCTCCAATACAGCAATCTTCGCCAAACGACGTTTATGCCGTTCTTCATTCGTGAATCGCGCGCTGAGGAACGCCTTCACGAGGTCTTCCGCCAGTTTCACACCGATGATCCGCGACCCCAGCACCAGCACGTTCATATCGTCGTGCTCGACGCCCTGGTGCGCCGAATAAGTGTCGTGGCAAACCGCAGCGCGTATGCCGACAAGTTTATTTGCCGCGACACTGGCGCCTACTCCGCTGCCGCAAATCAAAACGCCGCGCTCGGCTTTTCCATCGAGTACCGCGCGTCCCACGGCCTCTGCAAAGTCTGGATAATCTGATGGATTTTGGTTGAACGCTCCAACGTCCAGCACAGCATGCCCAAGTCCGCGCAGCACGTCACCCATCGCGTTTTTTAATTCGAATCCCGCATGATCCGACCCAATCACGATTTTCATCACGATTTTACTTTCCCATCGATTCTTTGGCTGCCGCCACTACGTTCTCGACTGTGAAGCCGAATTTCTTCAGCAGGTCTTTCAACGGCGCAGAGGCTCCAAAGGTGTGCATACCGACCATTCTTCCTTTGGCGCCAATGTAACGTTCCCATCCGAAAGTAGAAGCCATTTCGACGCTCACTCGCGCCGTTACAGCGGATGGCAGAACACTTTCTTTGTACGCGGCATCCTGCCGTTCGAACAATTCAAACGACGGAAGGCTTACAACCCTGGCCTGCACACCTTCCGCTGCAAGCTTTTCTTGCGCTGCCACACAGAGCGCCAGTTCACTGCCGGTCCCAATCAATATCACATCCGGCTTTCCGCCCGGAGCATCGCTTAAGACATACGCGCCCTTCGCTACACCGGAAGCCTTCGCAAACTTAGTGCGGTCAAGAGTTGGCATCGCTTGCCGCGAAAGCACCAGTGCTGTGGGGCCGTGGACGTTCGATATCGCCAGTTTCCACGCTTCCACGACCTCGTTGGCATCGCCCGGACGCAGCACCAAAATATTTGGCATCGCCCGCAACGCCGCCAATTGCTCGATTGGCTGATGTGTTGGCCCGTCTTCCCCCAATCCGATGGAGTCGTGGGTGAAGACATAAATTACCGGCTGTTCCATCAAAGCTGCCAGACGGATCGCTGGCTTCTCGTAGTCGCTGAAATTGAAAAACGTTCCCCCGAAAGGGCGCAGTTTGCTGAGCGCCATTCCGCTCATCGCCGCGCCCATCGCGTGCTCACGCACTCCGTAGTGCAAGTTGCGTCCTTTGTAGTCGCCGGGCAGAAAATCGCCAGCGCCCGGGAATTCCAGATTAGTTTTGTTGGACTTTGCCAAATCAGCGGAACCGCCGATCAGCCACGGAATATTTTTTGCCAGCGCGTTTACTGCTTTGCCGGAACTTTCCCGCGATGCCATCCCTTTTGCATCTGCCGGAAATTCGGGCAAATTCCTGTCCCAGCCCTCGGGCAACTCCCGCTTCTGCATCATCGTGAGTTGCTTTGCCAACTCTGGAAATTGTTTTTCGTACTCCGCATACAGCTTTGCCCATTGCGCGTGAGCATCGCCGCCACGTTTGCCAATACCGTTGCGAAAATGATCGTACACCCCGTCGGGCACCAGAAACTTAGAGTCGGCAGGCCACTCGTAATAGTCTTTTGCTAATTTCACTTCCTCGGCGCCCAACGGCTCGCCGTGTGCTTCATATGAGTCCTGCTTGTGCGGTGAACCATATCCGATATGGCTGTCCACGACGATCAGAGTCGGCTTATCGGGAGTCTTCGCGAAAGTTTCATACGCTCGCGCCAGCACCATCAAGTCATTCGCATCCGCGACGCGGGTCACATTCCATCCGTAACCCACAAATCGTGTCATCACGTCTTCGCTGAACGACCACGAAGCCGGCCCATCGAGCGTTACGTGATTGTTGTCATAAATCCAGCACAGGTTGGCTAAGCGCAAATGTCCGGCAAGGGACGCGGCTTCCGCCGCCACGCCTTCCATCAAGTCGCCATCGCCGCATACCGTGTAGACCTTGAAATCGAAAATCTCAAATCCCGGCTTGTTGAAGTTTGCCGCCAGCCACTTGCCGGCAATTGCCATTCCCACGCTGTTCCCCGCGCCCTGTCCCAACGGTCCCGTGGTCGTTTCCACCCCGCTGGTGATGTGCGACTCCGGATGGCCAGGCGTCTTGCTGTCCAGCTGGCGAAAGTGCTTAATGTCATCCATCGAGATCGCCGGATCCTTCAACACTTCCCCTTCCAACGTATAGGCGCGCACTCCGGTCAGATGAAGCGTCGAGTAAAGCAGCATGGAAGCGTGGCCGGCAGACAGCACAAATCGATCGCGGTTCGGCCAGACTGGATTGGCCGGATCGTACTTTAAATATTTTTGCCATAGTTCATACACCACCGCAGCCAGCCCCATCGGCGCGCCAGGATGGCCGGAATTTGCCTGCTGAACTGCATCGATGGAAAGCGTTCGAATGGTGTTGATGCACAACTGATCCATGTTCTGCTGGCTTACTGCCGCGCTCTGTTGGCTCACGATCGCTCCTGTGCGGGCAGGGGCCCGCAGGATAAACAGGATTTAGATGCTCCGGCGGAGGCGCCGGATAGGGAATTCTACGTCAACTGGCCGTCGGTTGCCGAATCACCACGGAAGGAACGCCGCGCAGAATTGGAAGGATTATTCGATCGTGATGCGCTCTTCCCAAGGACCGGTTGATCCGTCCGCGGCGTCGCTGGTATTCTGCCGCACGATTGGGGCTTCGGTCCCGGCGGCGTCGGCAGCGCTGCTCGCGCCGGGCGTCGCAACGGTACTTTCCGCAGGAGTTGCAGGCTCAGCAGGGATTGCGGGCGCTTCTCCATTTTCCAGAGGTGGCGCAATATCGCGTGCATCCACTGGAAATAATTTTGCGTGCTGTTCGGCCCACTTTGCCGCCAAGCCATTCAATGGGCTTTTCGTGTTGTATTCCTGATAGGCGATCATTCGGCCGATGCGAATGATCAGGTCGTCCAGCCCCTCTGAAGCCGCCCAAAAGTCGCCGATACACACCGTCGAATCGTCGAAGTTCGGATGAAATACCGGCGTCAGCATGCGGCATTGCGGGGCGCGCCGTGGATATCCCAGCGAAAGATTCACTTCCAGATAATGCTGCGCGCGTTCTTGGATTTCCCCCTGTGCGGAGACAAACAGTCCCTTAATGTTGTACGCAAATCTGTAGACTTCCGGCGGCATTCCCGCGGTTCCGGAAATCTGAATCAGCGGCCAGCCCGAAAACTTCTGCAAGAGCTGGTCGTGATCGAGTTTCAATCTGCGTATGCGCGGCGAAAGCATTTACCGTCTCAATGTTCCTCAAAAAACCGCGATGTTGCGTATTACCGCGAAGAGCAAAGTACATGCCACCGTTGCGCTTAACGACCACTGCGGAACCTTTGGCCACTGCACGCGATTTTCCCACATTGCCGCGCAGTACATTTTTCCAAAATACCAAAGCAGTACGGGCAGGAGCAGTATTATCCCTGCATTGAAGTGAAACGCAGCCGCCAAATGTCCGTGCAACAATTCGGCAATAGCACGAGTGGCTCCGCAGCCTGGGCAGTAAAGGTGTGTCAATGCGTAAAACGGACAGCGCGGATAGAACGAATATTCCTGCGGCGGAAAACGGTAGAGTGTAAGGGCGCCGGCAACTCCCGCCGCTGCCACTAGATTCGTGGCTGCTCGTGCGGAGATCATCCTGGGTAACCGCCCATCTGCCGCTGCTTCATCTCGTTGATCCGAGTGAAATGATACTGAAAGTAGAAGACTGCGAAAAAGAAAGTCATGACACCGCTCAGGCTCAGGCCAATCGGTTCGACGGTATTGAAGTGGTCTTCAATGTCAGAGCGCAGAGCAAAAACCGCGATCAGGTAGAACACGAGATAGCCGATGTTCACCAAGGCCGCAATTCCCCGCAATCCGGGTTGCGATTGCCCTGATGTTCCCGTCGCTACGCCCTGCGCGACAGCGAGCACTATAAGTAAAACCCATAAGACCACTGCGATCGTCAGGTAGTTAACTCCCTTCGAGTCGGGCTTCACTTTTTTGAGCCAGACTCCTTCGACAATCAGCCAAATCATCGAGAAAATACCACACGTGAGGAATGTGAAAAGCAGCACCAAAGCCCAATGGAGACTTGGCGGTGGCGGATAGTAAGAAACAGCAGGCGCCACAGAACCTGCGGGCGCGCTGTAACTCGGCGTTCCGCCATACACGCTGCTCTGAGCTGACTGTGGCGCGGCCACCGGCACGGGAATGTTGCCGATCACTTGTGAGACCGGCACCCAGTCCGTCAAACCTTCGCTGCGGCACAAATCGGTCAGCAGAATATTCCCCGATGCAACGTACTTCTGCAAGTCCGCCAGCGAATATGGGCCGTACTGTTTTTCTTCGCGTTTGATGAAGTAATTCATTCCGCCGTTCCTCCGCCGCCACTCGATTTAGACAAACTGCGTTCCTTCCGCATCTTTGTTTACCATGCAAATCTCAGCGATTGCCCAAATCCAACTGATGACCGCTCCATAAAAGCACGAGAGCAGCGTAACGCAAAGCTGAATCGCTCCCTTTTTTACGTAACCCGCATAAAAATTGTGCACGCCAAAGATTCCCAGAAAAATTCCGAGCAATACGAAAATGACTCGCGTCTTGGGCTGCGCGACCGGGTAGTAATGGGCCAGCGAATTCGGTCCCTGCTGCACCTGCGGCACCGACCCCGCTTGCGGCGGAGGGGCGATGCCTGTGCCAGCGATTGGTGGAGGAGGCGGCGCTGCTTCGCCTCCGCTGGGCAGCACCTGCGGCGCGGGTTGCTCGAAGTTCGGCGCCGGCGCCCGAAATGTCGTGTATCCCGAACCTAGAGAGTATCCCGGCCGAGCCACCGGTGCCGGCGTTTGCCTCGTCACCACATTTCCCATCATGTCGGTGGCAGTGACAGTGACTTTCGCTTCATCCGACGGAGCACTCGCGCAGCCGAACACGGTGCAACCGCCGTTTTCCGCAAAGCAATCCGAGTGATGCGGCGTCCCGCATCCCGGGCAATCTTTGCGCTCGCCCTCGGCTTCTCCTACTTCCGTTCGGCAATACGGGCAGATCGGATTCAATTCCTCTGCCTCTCTTGGTAACGGAACGCATAGCGTCCAATCTGTATCACCGCGCCCGTCGTCAGCACTTGTTGCCGCACCGGCTGTCCATTTACGTACGTTTCGCCAATCGCGCGCATCATGATCCGCGAACCGGAGATATCTACGATAGCGTGCTCCTTCGCGATATTACTGTCTTTGAAAAGATAAATATCAGACTTCTGATCGCTGCCGATCATCGTTCGCGGCTTGTACAAAATAAACTGTTTGCCGGCCAGAGGGCCGGCGGTCACGTAGAGCCAGCGGTCTTTCAGCGCGCTTTCCACCAGTCCGACCGCAACTCCGGTCGCCAATCCGAAAAGCCCGAATCCCACGGCACGACTAGCCGCTCCGCCGTGTGTCAGCATGGCAATTGGATTAAACAAGAGTCCGCCGAGGCCGGCGCCAATCACCCCGCCGAGGATTCCGTACAACATCTTTTTCGAAGACATCCCCGCAATGCCATACACGATGCCGCCGGCAAGGCCAAAAACCATCCACGCAATTCCGCGGGCAATCCAGAAAGAGGGATTCCGTACCGTCTGCGCACCCAGCTCCGCGCAAATTCCCATTCCGATGGCGTAAACAATTTCCGCAATGAAGTCGAATATGAAACCGAGAACGATCCCCAGTGGCAGGCAGATTGCCCCGCGAATCAACGCTTTTTTCGGCGACCTCTCGACAATGCTTTCCGCGATTCCGAATCCCACGCACAGCAGCGCGACGATTGCGGGAAGAAGTAGCCAGTTGCCCCATCGGCTTGACCCTTGCTGCATGCTGTCAACGAAGCGCGGTTCGCAAATGCCCCAACCGAGAAGAGCGCCGAGCAGACCAGCCAGGCCGAGATAGAACCATCCCTGCAACAAAAGGCTGCCCTTTTCCTCGGTCACTTGTGTCTGCGCATCCGACGCTTCGTTGATTGAACCGTACACCCTGGCACCGCTCGCCGCTTGTACCGCAGGAATCATCCCTCCGGCGTCAGGTAAAGAAACGTTCGCCAGGTCGTCCAGGGTGATCTGGATGGACTTGTCCTTACTGTCTGGGGACATTTTGATCCTTCCCGCCATCTGACTTAGGTGCTGCCTGCGGTTCACTTTGAGGAGTCGTTGGCTTGGCGTTCTTGTCCGGTGTTGGCCCTTCGAAGCTCTTTGGCTTTGGTACGCTCAAATTGCCATCCGGACTGATCCGCGTTCCGGGCGGCGCCTCGATCGCTGTATGGTTGAAGGGGTCCACAAAAAAGATCCGCTGTTGGGGAAAGAAAAGCCATGCCACAGCAAAAGCGATTGCAGCCAACAGAAGATGCGAGGCGATGGTTAGACCCCATTTGAGCCACGCGGGAGGATTGATTTCGGAAATTTCATGTTCGCGCAAAGACTGATCCTGTTCTTCGATCCCACTGACAGGCTCGGGTTTGCCGGTTTCGCCAGCCCCTTCGCCGCCTTTGTCGTCTTTCACATGGATTTCCGCCACCCGCTCCAGCCGCTCACCGGACCAGCCGAAACATCCTTCTTCGTCGCTGTGCGGGTCGTACACCCAAGCGACCTGCAGGGCTGACGAAAAAAAATTCTTATGAATGAAGGTGTCGTGATCGGAAAGAAAAACTCCAAAGCCGGGATGCGAGTGATACCAACCTACAATCCGCGCTTCCGGGAAATCCTTATCCTTAATTCTGTAAATGTGCTCCCAAGTATCTTGAGTGAACGTCACATACGTCCCCGCCTGAGCGGCATTCAGCCCCGGAATGCGCGCGGTAATGGCCACTCCGGCGCCGTTTTCTTGCCCGATTAGCACGCCACAAACTTCGGTCTTGCTATTCGAACGGGCATGCTGCCTTATCTGGCGAAGCACTTCGCCCTCGATTGTCACCCGAGGCTGTCTCTGGTCCGATTTCTGTTTACCCATTCCCGATTTCCCATTCTTGCTGTAAAGCGCTATCGCATTCCGAGCGGAGTGAGGAGGTTCTCCTCGCCTTTACTTACAACTCATCCCCCAATATCGCGATTTTGTCGCCGGTCATTAAATAGGCCTTTTGTTTATCCGCCGTTCGAACCGTGAATACATCAAACAGCGGCAGACCCAGCTTGTCCAATGTTCGTTGTCCAAATCCTTCGGTGCCGCTATAACTGTGAATCGTTTTCACCACTCGCATCTGCCCGTCGCGCGGGCACCGGCCCTGTTCATAGCGAATGCTCCCGACGGGAGCAAAAACCTCTTCCTTTGTTCCACATTCCGGACATTCCAGCTCGTGTACGATGTCCCTGCTGAATTCCACTACCACGACATCTCTTCCAGCCAAGTGCCTTGCGCCAAGTTCTTCAGCGCCATGCCGAAGCAAATCCTCCAGTGTCCAGTCTGTCGATTTCTGCGGCAGCTCCGTAACACTCTCGTACGTAAAGTGGCTCATGCAATCCGGGTTCGCTGTGTATTCCACCTTGTATGAAGTGTGATTCAGACCCTCGAAGACAAACCCGCTGCTAGCCAGCGTCGGCATTCCGTGCAGCAGCTTTACCGCTTCCTGCACTTCGATTCCGGCAATTATCGAGGAAATCGTTGGCGTCGTCGCGATTTTTCCTTCCGTGTTTGCCTCGCGTAACAATAAATTGCAAGACATGCGCTGCTCCAGCAATTTCCAGTCGGTCTCCCCCAGCGTACATTCGTAGCAAGGAGCTGTTCCCGCAACGAAAACTCTCGCCACGCCATTGATCCCTTCGATTGCGCCGTCAATCCACGCCCGGTTCATTTTCCACGCGCAGCGATTGATCCACAGCCGTGCCTCGCGATTATCCAGGCCCGCGATGATCACATCACCCCACGCAAAAATGCCTAGCCCACAATCCTGCACCACGTTTGCGACGATCGGTTTTACTTTCGCGCTCGGCGCCAGCGACTTCACACTGCGAGCCGCCACATCCGCTTTATAAGAACCAACGTCGCCGCTTCGAAACAAAATGGTGCGCGAAAGATTCGACTCTTCAATCTTGTCCAGATCCACGATCACGATCCGTTGGAATCCTAATAGCGCCAGGTTTTTCAGGATTTCGTTGCCCAGCGCGCCCGCGCCGATCACGAGCACTCGCGCTGATTGCAATTTCGTCTGATCCCACCACGGGATCAACCGGAACCGGCTAAAACGGTCCTCGTTTACATCCTCTTCGCCGACGCGTACTGGAATCGGCGGCATCACGTTCAGCCCGCCGTAATTTCCGGCTGCAGCCTCAGGATGTCGCCATCCTTCACGCCCGCCTCGCCCAACGTTTGCGAATCTTGAATCTGCCGCCCGGAATTTTTATGGTGGAACTTATAACTTAATGGCGCTCCATCCGGACCGTTGGTCGGCAGCCGCAATTTCTGGATCAGCACCACGATAATCTTGTTGCACGGGGCGTCGTCCGGCAATTCCACCGGCACTCTTTTGTTTTCGGTTGAGTCGTACACCGTGACGTTAATGGTTGCCATCGTTTATCGTTCCTGGAAAAATAGATTCTCGCCGCCGTATCTGCTTCCGTTTCCTCATTTTTTCGTTCTCTGATCTTGCGCGGCGATCGCTTTCACGTACGACTCCAATCGCTCCTGCCCATCCTTCGCGAATTCCCAGCCACTTTCCTTCAACAGCGCTTGCGCAGTAACCGCAAAATTTAAATTCTCCGCATTTGGCTGATAACTTTTGTCCAGCGTCGAACTTACTACTCCCAATAAATTCCCTTGCTGGTCGTATACTGGCCCGCCGCTGTTTCCCGGGCTGACCGGCGCTGAAATCTGCAGCGTGCTATTTTCCATCCGGGAAATAATCCCGGTGCTTAGCGTGTACTTCAGTCCTTCCGGATGACCGATGACAAAAATCGATTCGCCTTCCTTGGGCGTGGCAATCGGCTGCACAAACTCCGCGTTCCCGGAGTGCCGCGGGATCCACACCAGCACCAGGTCCAAGTTTGTGTGCCGCGCAACCACTTCGGCTCCCGCCCACACGCCGGAAGAAAGAGAAAGCATGGCACGATGTTTGTCCTTCAAAGTCCAGGTACCCAGTCCGATCACGTGCCGTGCCGTGGCGAACAAATATCCTTTGTCATTCGCCTCCAGCAGCAATCCCGCCCCATAACTATTCGAAAGGACCTCGCGCTTGCTGAAAAACGATTGCGCCGTTGGAGAAATCACCGCCACCAGCGGTTTGAGTTCCGATGACGCGTCCGCCCCGCTCAGGTCCTTGCTTGCCGGCAGCGTGGGGAAGTCCGTTCGCTCATCCAGTTCAGAAAGCCCGCTGCCCACGATCGCCGGCACCGAGCCAAATGAAAACAGCAACACCGACGCGGCAGACGTCAGGAATCCGCTGATAATCAAAAGCGTGGAAAGAAACGCGGTCCAGGCATACCGGATGCGCGGCGTCTGTCCGCGAAATGCCACGCGCATAATAATGGTAATCAGGCACAGCAATGGCAGGAACAACACTAAAATTCCCACCGACAACCGGGCCCACCACGGTATCGCCGGCGGTAATTTCGGCTCGATCCGCGCTGGAAGATCCGGACCTTCCTTGATCTCGGTGATCTCATCCGGGCTTATGACAATCTTATCCATCGGTCTCCAGGGCCTGGCCTGCGGGCAATCCTTCGGCGTTAAAGAGGCTATAAGAGTAGAGGTTATATACAGGTTCACTTCGTAAAGCGCAAGAGCGCGGCAGTCCTACGGTTTCCTGAGGGTATCTCGCCTAGTCGGGCTGAATCGGTTCGCTATCGATTTAGAGTCAATCGCTCGCTTTCTAGTCCGTTGGGCGTTGCGACCGGTCACTGCTGTGGCTCTCCAGCGTTCACCGGGGGCGGTTCGAACGTAAATGGCGATTCCAAGGTGAACTGAATTCGACTGCCTGGCTTCACGTCGACTTTTGCCGCCGAAAAAGCGGCAATCACTGGACCCGCCGCGGCACCGGGGTTTCCCACGAATACGCCGCCGCCTTCCGGACCTTTTTTTGCTTCCGCAGAGGCCTTGGCTGATGCCGACCCCTTCTTCTTGCTTGGCGCGTTTGTGTCTACGCCTAGCCGTTCGCCGTTCATGATCAGGCTAACCAATTCCAGGCGCACCTTTGCTTTTCCATGCAGGTGGCCGCCCTTCTTGGCTTCGACCATGCGGATATGCGCTTCCGTCCCTCGGGGAATGACCACATGATTATTGATCAGCACGGACGGGTCAACCGTCCCGGTAAAAAGCTCGCCCGCCTTGTCATGACTGGAATTCACTTCATCTGCGAGACGCACCGGTATTACATAGCCGCTCGGAAGCGTAACGGTATTTTCGTCTGCACTGTTCAGACGCGAATCCCGGTCTTGAGCGCCCGGATCTTGGTTCGTCCGCGATTCTCCTCGGTTTTGCCGCGAATTTTGTGAATCCTGTCCGTATCCTACAGCCGCCACACCGAGATAAAGCGCTGCTGCCATCAATATCATTCGCCATGTCTGCATCGGACGACCCTCCTCTTTGCCGCCCATCACAGCATCGTATTTCGTCTTGCGCCTATACGGGAAACCATCCATATGCTCGGAGCAATCCTGTTAGTTACTCGCAGTTAAACCGACACGTCGCGCGCAGAGGCAAGCGCCCAGCCTATGCCCATCCTAGCAATGTTGCAGTAACTATCGGTGTTCGCTAAATTTGTAATGCGTATCGCCCGGGTGGCGGAATGGCAGACGCTGAGGACTTAAAATCCAAAAACTTGCTTTGCAATGTCCTGCAGCAACATGCACCATCACTCAAATCCATCAGCGCACAAGCGTTGGCGCGCTAAGTAGTCGCACCGATACGCTGCGAGACGCACTGAGTTTCAAAGCCAAGTGACACCAGAACTGACACCAGACTTGCTCAATCCGAAAGTCATTCCTATTTCTATATATGGGTAAATGAATTTTTTGCGGTTGTACCCCACTCCATCTTGCGAAGGACTTAGCGACTTCCAGACGTTGCCGCCCAAGTGACACGAAAAACGGTCTCGGCTGCAGACACGCAACGGGCCAGGCTCTGCAGTTCATAGGTCAGTTACCTAAACGACAAACATAGCTTCTGGAGGAATTTCGTGTTCACCAGTGTGGTGTAACGTGGTGAACACCCAAAGGCAAAGACAAGGAAGACTGCGAGGCCCAAAAAACGTGAGGACGCCAACCATTAGCTCTGTCAGGGCCTCGATTAGTTTTCCGCACAGTCTCTACAAAATCCTTGAAAAGGTGGCGAAGCGGAAAAAAGTGTCACTAGCGTGGGTGGTGCGTGACGCAGCAGAAAGATACGTTGCAGAGGAATCAGCGAAGACTTCTCGCTCCAGCAGAGGGGCTCGCTGAAGGGGGTACGGTGAGTTCAGACGTTCAGTCTCTCGGGTCCTTCGTGTGGTCTATCGCAGAGATACTTCGCGGTGACTTCAAGCAGTCAGAGTACGGCAAAGTCATTTTGCCGTTTGTCGTCATGCGTCGCCTCGACTGCATTCTGGAAGCTTCAAAGGAAGCTGTGCTGGTTGCTGCCAAGAGCCTGCCTAAGGGCGTAGATGACCAGACAAAGGACATGATCCTGTTTAGCGCAGCCGGCGGAGACATGAAGGTATATAACCTCAGTCGTTTCACCTTTAAGACCTTGAAGGGCCAGGACCCCGGCCAACTCCATGAAAACCTGCTGGATTATGTCACCAAATTCTCGAGTAATGTCCGCGATATCTTCCTCGACAAGTTCCTTCTCACTGATCAGCTCAAGCGCCTTAAGGAAGGAGGCATACTCTGGCAGGTATTTGACCGCTTTTGCCAGATCGACCTTCACCCAGTGCGCGTGACCAGCATGCAGATGGGTTATCTGTTCGAAGACCTAGTGCGGCGCTTCTCGGAGATTTCGAACGAAACTGCGGGAGAGCACTTCACGCCACGTGAGGTAATTCGCCTAATCGTCGAGCTTCTGCTCGCCAACGATCACGCAGCGCTCACCGGCACTGGCATTATCCGGACGGTGTATGACCCTGCTTGCGGGACGGGGGGCATGCTTGCGATTGCCGAAGAGGCCATGAAGTCACTCAATCCGAGAATTCGCGTCGAGTTGTTCGGACAGGAGTTGAACGGCGAATCTTTCGGCATTTGTAAATCCGATATGCTCGTGACGGGCCACGATCCAGAGCAGATTGCCTTCGGCAACACACTCACGATTGACGCCCACAAGGGCAAAGCTTTCCACTACATGCTCTCCAATCCTCCTTATGGCGTGGACTGGAAGAAATATCAGGATCCGATCAAGACGGAAGCCGAGACGCTCGGTGCCGATGGACGCTTCGGAGCAGGAACACCGCGCGTCTCAGACGGCCAGCTCCTTTTCCTCCAGCACATGATTTCTAAGATGAGAAACGATGAGGCGGGATCACGAATCGGTATCGTTATGAACGGATCGCCCTTATTCACGGGAGGTGTCGGGTCGGGTGAAAGTGAGATTCGCAGGTGGATGCTCGAACACGACTGGATTGAGGCAATCATTGCCCTTCCGACCGACCTGTTCTACAACACCGGAATACAGACCTATGTCTGGCTTCTGACGAATCGCAAAGCAAAGAACAGGCGCGATAAGGTGCAGCTCATCGATGCTTCATCTGAGCGTTTCTGGAAGCCTTTGAGGAAAAATCTGGGATCCAAAAGGCGGGAGATTCCTGAGGAAGCCCGTCGGGAAATCGTACGCATATATGCCGCGATGCTTAACGGCAATGGAGAATACGGAGAATTCTCCAAGATCTTTGATATCTCCGACTTTGGCTACCGCGAGGTCCGTATTGAGCGGCCATTGCGCTTGAACTTCGAAGCCTGTCCCGCACGGATAGAACGGTTAAAAATCGAAAAGTTCTTCCTGAAGCTTAG
>DATDFA010000030.1:0-16529 GCA_036522855.1 Candidatus Acidiferrum sp.
GTTAGTATATAGTTACTACGCGACACATCCTTTGACTGCCTGGCTTTCAGGTCGCGCGCCACAATCCCGAGCAGATTAGCGATCTCCTGCTTGCTGCTCTTATGCGCGACGACCCGGAGAGCTTCCGCCGCACGGCAGTCGAGCGATTCAAATGATGTGAAAACATCGAATGGCTGGCAAAGGAACTCGGTGTCTCACGGCAGACCTTATATAGGTGGAACGAAGAGAGTGAGCGGAATGCGGAAGAGAGCGAAACGATACCGGAGAAGTCTCGTGAGTCGACTCCGGACTGAGGTGCGCGAACTGAAGCGTCTGGTCGCTAAACAAGCCTTGGAGGTGGATTTTTTCAAAGGCGCCTTGCAGAAAAGCTAAGCCGTTCGACGCAGACCTGCAAGAAAGCGCAGCGACAACCGAGTAGGTGAAGTCGCGCTCATGCAGAGCATAGACGCATGTGCCCTGCCAACGCGACCTTTTCGATAAGGCTTCATGACAAAGAAGAAAACGCCGTGGGACTCAACCGCAAAATTTATCTGACTGACCGGTTGTGGGACGAATGATTGCGAAACCGGACAGCTCGTGATGAGAATATGCCGTTATCTATCGGAAGCGCGGATCTTTTTCAAAGCCATCGCGGCGGCATGCGATTTGCCCCATCGGCACATCGCATTCAGCAAAGGCCGCAAAGATTCACCGAGTGGAGTGATCGCGTACTCAACGCTGGGTGGCGAATATGGATGGACCGTGCGCTCAACGATTCCCGCGGTCTGCAATTCGCGGAGCTGTTGTGACAGTGCGCGCTGCGAGATTCCGGCAATTGAGCGCTTCAGTTCAGAAAACCGTTTTGCACCCCGGAAGAGTTGATCGAGAACCGCGGCCCTCCAGCGTCCACTCACGATGCGGGCAGTGGTCTCAACAGGGCACAGCGGGGCCGCTAGCTTCATTTGGACCATACCTGGTACCAGAATGTATACCATGTTGGCATTCGTGCGCCATCCATTTTTCACATAACCGTCCTGACTCCGCATACATCTATTGAGGCACAGCAGGTCGCAACGCTGGTACAAAAATCGGGACGACCGCTGAAATCGAGTATTCGGGACCAATTTAGATGACCTCTTCTACGACCCGTATCGTTCGCAAAGCAGGAGTTCGCCACAACTTGTTTAAGTTTCAACTGCTCTTGCTGGCCGTTTTTGGCGCATTCGCAGCGTTTTCTTCAGGGTGCTCCAGCACGGCGCAAACCAAAGCCCCTGCTCCTGCTCCGCCCGAAGTAACCGTTGCCGAAGTCGTTTGTAAGCAGGTGGGGGACGTCGATGAATTCACTGGCCGCTTGGAAGCGGTGAATACAGTGGAAGTTCGTCCGCGCGTCTCTGGCTATCTGCAAAAAGTGCTCTTCAAGGAAGGAGCCATCGTTCGCCAAGGCGCCATTTTGTTCGAGATCGATCCGCGTCCTTTTCAAGCCGAAGTTGATCGCCTGAAAGGAGAGCTGGCGCAAGCAAAGGCCGAACTGGCACGCGCACAGAATGATTTTCAGCGTGCCGAGCGTCTGCACAATAACGACGGCATGTCCACCGAAGAATACGATCGCCGGTCCGCTGCCAGAAATTCCTCACAGGCCCGTATCGCTTCCACGGAAGCTGCTCTGCGCGGCGCACAGCTTAATCTGGAGTTCACCCGCATTGTGGCTCCGATCACCGGCCGCGTTGGTCGCGCCGAAATCACGGAAGGCAATCTGGTCGAAGCTGGCACGGGCCAAATCCGGCCGCTGACCACTCTGGTGTCCCTCGATCCCATCTACGTCTATTTCGATGCCGACGAGCAGACATTTCTCAAGTACGCGCGCGTGTCGAGCACTGCCGGCACGAGTTCACACGAGCTCAACACGGCTGCGCTCCTCGGCTTAGCCGACGAAGACGGATTTCCTCACGCAGGGAAAGTGAATTTTGTGGATAACCAGGTGAGTTCCTCAACCGGCACGATCCGTGTTCGCGCCACTTTTCCAAATAAGAACTTTGCGCTCACACCGGGACTCTTTGCGCGCGTCCGGCTTCAGGGAGGAGGCGGCGCATATGCTGGCTGCCTGGCGAAAGACGAGTCGGTCGTGACGGACCTGAATCAAAAATATGTTTTCGTCTTGGGTAACAACAACACGCTCGAGTACCGTCCCGTAAAGCTCGGTCCGATAATGGACGGTTTACGTGTCGTTCGCGAAGGCCTGCGCGACGGTGACGTGATCGTCACCAACGGACTGCAGCGCGTGCGTCCTGGAACTGCCGTCACACCTAAACGAGTCCCGATGATCACCACTCAACTTACGAATTCAAACCAGCTGCCGCCGCAATCCAAAGATGCTGCGCGCGAATCGAAAGCACGCGACTAACCCAGGAAATCCATGAACATCTCTGATTTTTTTATCAAGCGTCCCATTTTTGCGGCCGTCGTCTCCATCGTCATTTTTGTAATCGGAGCGCTGGCCTACTTTCGTCTGCCGTTAAGCGAGTACCCCGAAGTGGTGCCGCCAACCGTCGTCGTACGCACAACCTATCCCGGCGCAAATCCAACGGTGATCGCAGATACGGTCGCTTCGCCGCTCGAACAGCAAATCAACGGCGTTGAAGGCATGCTGTACATGTTTTCGCAAGCCACCGCTGACGGCGTGATGACGCTGACCGTGACATTCGGCCTGGGCACGGACCTTGACAAAGCCCAGGTCCAGGTGCAGAACCGCGTCTCACAAGCGCTCCCTCGATTGCCGCAAGAAGTTCAGCGCCTCGGCGTGACCACGGAAAAGACTTCTCCCGACTTGCTGATGGTCGTTCACCTCGAGTCGCCCGACAACCGTTACGACATGTTGTATCTCGCAAACCTCGCCATTCTTCAGGTGAAAGACGAGTTGGGCCGGTTGCCTGGTGTTGGCAATGTACAAGTGTTCGGTGCGGGCGACTTCAGCATGCGAGTGTGGCTCAATCCCAATAAATTGGCCTCCCACAATTTAACGGCCACCGACGTCGTGCAGGCGATTCGCGAGCAAAACGTGCAGGTTGCCGCCGGTGTTCTCGGGGCGCCGCCAACAAATACGGGCAGCACCGCGTTCCAGTTGCTCGTGAACACGCAGGGGCGTCTTACCACTGAGGAAGAATTCGGCGACATCATCGTCCGTGCTGCGAAAGATGGCCAAATCACGCGCATCCGTGATCTAGGCCGCGTGGAGCTCGGCTCCAGCACATACGCGCTGCGAAGCCTGCTCAATAACAAGCCCGCCGCGGCTTTGCCGATTTCGCAACGCCCCGGGTCAAACGCTCTAGAAACCTCCACCCAAGTTCGTCGAACCATGGAGCGGCTGAAGAAATCTTTCCCGGAAGGCGTGGATTACAGCATTGTTTACGATCCCACCGTTTTCGTGCGTGAGTCCATTCAAGCCGTTGGGCACACTTTCATCGAAGCGCTGATCTTGGTTGTCATCGTCGTTTTGGTTTTCCTGCAAACGTGGCGCGCCTCGATCATTCCGCTCCTCGCGCTTCCTGTTTCTCTCGTCGGAACTTTTTCCATCATGCTGCTGCTCGGCTTTTCGCTCAATACCCTTTCCTTATTCGGTCTTGTCCTGGCGATCGGTATCGTCGTCGACGACGCAATCGTCGTTGTCGAAAACGTCGAACGAAATATCGAACTCGGTTACAGACCGCACGAAGCTACACGCCGCGCGATGCAAGAAGTCAGCGGACCTATCATCGCTATTGCGTTGGTCTTGTCCGCCGTATTTATTCCTACGGCCTTCATCGTCGGACTCTCGGGACAATTTTATAAGCAGTTCGCGCTCACGATCGCCATCTCAACCATAATCTCTGCTTTCAACTCTCTGACCTTGAGCCCGGCGTTGGCTGCTTTACTCCTGCAACCACATGGCGCAAAAAAAGATCGCTTCACTCGCGCAATCGATTTTGTGTTTGGCTGGTTCTTCAAACTGTTTAATCGCTTCTTCGGACGCGCGTCCAGAGGCTATGGAAAACTCGTCACTCACACATTGCGTTCGACCGCCATCGCTCTCGTCGTCTATGCCGGGCTCATTGGGTTAACAATTTTTGGGTTCTCTCGCGTGCCGACCGGCTTCGTACCAACGCAGGATAAAGGTTATCTCGTTTCATTCGCGCAACTCCCGAACGGTGCGACACTCGACCGTACCGAAGACGTAATCCGCAAAATGTCAGATATCGCCATGAAACACCCGGGCGTGCAAAGCGCAGTCGCTTTTCCTGGTCTGTCGATCAACGGCTTCACGAATAGCCCGAACTCCGGAATTGTTTTTGCCACCCTCAAGCCTTCTGAAGAACGCAAATCGCGCGAACTTTCGGCGAACGCAATCGCCGCAGACCTGAATAAACAGTACAGCTCGATTCAGGAAGCTTTCATCGCAATTTTTCCACCTCCACCCGTGCAGGGCCTCGGCACCATAGGTGGATTCAAGCTCTACGTGGAAGACAGGTCTGGTCTCGGTTTGGATGCCCTCTACAAAGAAACCACTTCCGCAATCCACAAGGGCTACCAAACGAAAGAGCTGGCTGGTTTATTTTCCAGCTTCGATGTAAACGTTCCGCAGATCGATTCGCACGTCGATCGCGAAAAAGCAAAGACCTATGGAATTCCCTTGAATTACGTGTTCGACACGATGCAGGTATACCTCGGTTCTCTTTACGTGAACGATTTCAATCGCTTCGGCCGAACCTATCAGGTGAACGTGCAAGCGGAATCTTCTTACCGCTTGCAACCAGAAGACATCAGTCATCTCAGAACGCGCAACTCCGCCGGAGAAATGATTCCTCTCGGCTCAGTCGTGAACGTTCGGCCTATCTATGGACCGGATCGCGTCATGCATTACAACGGATTCCCTGCCGCCGAAATTAATGGCGCGGCAGCGCCCGGCTTCAGCTCCGGTCAATCCGAAACAGCCATGGCCCGGCTCCTCAATGAACAACTTCCAAATGGCATGAAGTTTGAGTGGACGGAACTCACTTATCAAAACATCTTGGCGGGCAATACCATGGTTTACATTTTTCCTCTCTCTGTTTTCCTGGTGTACCTCGTCCTCGCCGCGCAATACGAAAGCTGGTCGCTTCCGCTTGTCATTATCCTGATCGTTCCGATGACTCTCTTTTCCGCAATCGCAGGCGTTTGGCTGCTCCATGGAGACAACAACGTCTTCACTCAGATCAGCCTGATTGTGCTAGTCGGACTCGCCTGCAAGAACGCCATCCTTATCGTGGAATTTGCCCGCGAAAAGCAGCTGCAGGAAGGAATGAATCGCGTGGACGCTGTACTCGAAGCATGCCGTTTGCGCTTGCGCCCAATCCTGATGACATCTCTCGCCTTCACCATGGGCGTGATTCCACTCGTACTCTCCTCCGGCGCCGGCTCTGAAATGCGCCAGGCCATCGGCGTCGCGGTTTTCTTCGGAATGCTTGGAGTCACGGCATTCGGTCTGGTATTGACCCCGGTCTTTTACGTCGTAATTCAAAGATTGGCCGAAGGGCGTGAAAACAAAAAATCCATGGCGCGCGCGGAACTTCCTCCCGCCACGTCGGCAGAGGCTTAATTCGTGCGCATCCGCCTCTCACAACTTGTAGCCGTCCTCGTTGCGTTGTTTCTTGTAAACGGCTGTGCTGTCGGCCCGCGCTACAGAGCGCCGCAGCCCGCGCCTGTCCAGTACCATTCCGCGGATCCCGCACTGGTTGATAACGCGCCCTTTGATGCTCGCTGGTGGAAACAATTTGACGATCCCGTCCTCGATTCTCTGGTTGAACGCACACTCCGCTCCAATAACAGCATCCGCATCGCACGTGCCAGGCTCGCTGAATCTCGCGCCATCTTCGACGAGAGAAAGCTGGATCGTTTTCCAACCGTGCCCGTCGAAGCTTCTTACCAATACACAAAACAGCAGATTCCCGGCTTCGGCAATGAACGCCGTACCATCAACACATTTCAATCTGGGTTCGACGCAACCTGGGAGGCCGATCTTTTCGGCAGAGTCAGCCATGGCATTGCAGCTGCTCGCGCCGACAACCAGGCCATCGAAGCCAATCTTCACGACGTGCAAGTCAGCGTGGTTTCCGAACTGGCACGCAATTATTTTGAACTCCGCGGCGCGCAGTGGCGCCTTGCCGTGGCAGCGCTGAGTCTTACAAACCAGCGCGAAACTCTTCGCCTGACGCAACTTCGCCGCGACGCCGGTGTCGGAGAAGAGCAGGATGTTGCTAGCGCCGCTGCCCGCGTTGCCTCTACCGAAGCCACCATCCCTTCCATCGAATATGAGATCACCAGCGCCGGATTTCGCTTGGCTGTGCTTACTGGCACTCGCCCCGGCGAACTGAACGCGGATCTCGCACCGCGCAACTATTCGGCAATCGCCAAGACTCTTCCCATTGGCAATCCGGGCGAGTTGCTTCAGCGCCGTCCCGATGTGCGCTCAGCCGAGCGCAGGCTCGCCGCAGCTACAGAACGTCAGGGCGTTGCGGTCGCGAGCCTCTTTCCTCAGGTCAGTATTTCCGGATTTGTCGGCTTCCTCGCGGGCCGCGGCAGTCTTTTTTTCACAGGAGATTCACGTGCTTGGTCCGTCTCGCCCGGACTTTCCTGGTCGGCCTTCGATTTGGGCAGAGCACGTGCCCGGGTTAGGGGCTCAAGTGCCGCCACCGAGGAAGCATTGGCATCCTATGAAGATACCGTTCTCCGCGCGTTGGAAGAGACGGACAATTCGCTGGCGAATTATCATGCTCAGCAGGCTCAGCTCATCAAACTCGATGAGCAGGCCCGCGAAAGCAAACGTGCCGCGGACATCGCTCGTTTGCGGTATCGCGAAGGAGTAATCGATTTTCTCCAGCTGCTCGATGCCGAGCGCACGCAGCTTCAGGCCGAAGACTCCGTCGCGCAAAGCGAACGCGATGTGTATGTGGCGGTAATCGCGTTATACAAGGCATTGGGTGGCGTTCCAAATTAGTAAGGCGTTTCGCGGACTCACCAACAAATAACTCGTCCGCGACTTTATATGCGAATTGTACGTGCTGCCGCAGCAACTTGCGCGTGACACATTTTGCAAGTAGATTGGCGCGAGCAGCCCTGCTCGATACGTCGGAGCAAGTTCTTCAAACTCTGCTTGGATCGGGTTTGACACCGGACCTAGAGTGAGCAGCGTGTGTCGCACAAGAGTACGGCAGAATCCGGTTTCTCTTGTGGCATTTGGATGTCGGCAATCAACCTGCACTCCCAATTTCCGCTTGGCAAAGCGCCGTGGAGGTTGCGAATCGTGGTCGACAGCTTCTGCGCACAGAAGCGATGTCCGAGGACGAGTGGATCGACGCACCTTCGGGGTTATTTATGCAAGAAGTCCAAACGAAGAAGGCCGGAACCGTTCGCAAAGCCATAAAGCCGACAGTTCCGGACGAAACCCGAGAAAGGCCGAATCGAAGTTCACGACCCGGATGATCTTTACAAGGAAATTCGCATAGAAAAACGCTGGCGAATTCAGGTGGTGAGAAGGTCAGGCTAAAGCCTAGAGGCAGAAGTAGATACCTTTAGTTCCTCCCGCATCCGCCTCCATCGCGCGTACTGTTCTTGCTTTGACGGATCGGCGTCCTCTTCTCCAAGCAGCCAGAAATTAAACCAGTCGAAGTGGCGCGCCATTGAACTAAAACGATTCCTTGGCTGCAAGAAGACATGGTCCTCGCCCGAATAGAGCGCGAGTTCGGCTTGGCCTCCTTGTTCCACGATGGCTTGGCGCATCTCCAGACCGCTAAGGTTGACATCCGTGTATTCCATCAGTAGAGGAATCCGCAAGCGATCCGCACTAAGTACCGGAGAAATCTCTTTCCAGTGCTCAAGAGACTTGCCGTACGGGCCGCCGCCGAGAAATCCGCGCATGCTTGCCCGAGCTGAGTCATCTGTAAGCCAGTAGCCTCCGGGATAGTAGAGTCCGCCTTCCCCTGAGGCTGCAGCCTGAAACCAATCCGGATAATGCGTAACAATATAATCTGTGCAGAAAGAACCGAAACTCCATCCCATGATTCCCATTCGGTTTCCGTCGACGATGCCCCGAGCCACCAACAAGTCGACAGCCGAACGGATCGCGAAAACCACGTTGTCAATTTCCGTTGCCTTTGCCGCTGCGAAGTCGCCGTCCTTGTATACACCGTGGCCCTCGGGAAGATTCATCAGCACCACGGCGTAGCCGCGGCCGGCGAACGCCTGCGCGGGAAAGCTGGTGAATTGACCAGCCTGATAAATAAATTGCCTCCCAGTGAACGTGTTGTACAGCATAACGATCAGCGGATACTGGACGCCGGATTTATAGCCAACAGGGAGGATGAGCCCCGCCTGCGGCCCGGGCTCGCCCTTTGGACCTGGCCAAACCAGCGCGCTCACTTGGCCGAGTTGGATCGCATCGTATTCTGGACTCAAGTGCGTTAGAACTAGTGGGTTGGCATCGGGCTTTCCGTCTTTAAGCGGTACGGAAACCACCTCTGGCGGGAACATTGGCGCTTCTTCGATGCAGGCTGCCCGGTTCTTTCCCGCGCTAATCGAGCAGTTATGAACCATGTTTCCGGTCTTCTGCTCGATGCCTTGGGCCAGGGAATCCACGCTTAACAATGATGCGACTGTGGCATCCTTGTCCGGCTTCATGCCGTGGTCGGCCAGCCGAGCCGTATAGTGCTCCATCTCTTGAGCGTTGGTCTCGCCCGGTTGATATTCGCCATAAGAATCAAATGTCAGGGATTGCCCGTCTTCACTCCAGCGAAGATCAACGGTGATTGCCAGATTCGGCAAGAACGGCTGCAACTTTCCATCAGCCATGTCCAGCAAGTCCAATGAGTATTGCTTGTCGTCGTTGACCTGGCGCAATACCGCCAGCTTTTTGCCGTCCGGTGAAATCTGAATTTCCGGCGGGTAATATCCGGGCGGCGTAACCGTGCGCGTCTCCCAAAGCTCTTTTGCTTTTCTCTGCCGGAGGTCGTAACTGAACAACTTGTATCGGGCAGACTGCCACTTGAAATCAGTGAGCTGCTCATACCATTTATCGCCACGATAGACGACACCACCCTCTACTCTGGCCTTGAAGTCGCGCTCCGCCTGAGCTGAATCATAAACGGCATAGACAAGTGTGTTTCCATCCGGGGCCAACTGATATGCGATGCCCTCGCCTCGATATGCGGGGCTGTAAATCAGTTCGCCGTGCGTATTTGTGATTTTCTCTGCCTTGCCTTCGTCCGGTGAAGCTCGCCAGATCTCTCTGCCGTTTTCGTCCTCCAGCACAAAAAAGATCCATCGGCCATCGGGGCTCCAACGCACGGTCGTTATGCCGACTCCCTCAGCCAGCTCACGCCCGTGATCCGCGCGCGTAGCATCACTGACGTAAAGCGCCGCATGATCGCGATTGGCCCGCAAGTCTGGTTGGGTCAGCACATACGCCACTTCGTTTCCGTTGGGCGCAATCTGCACTTCGGAAGGCTTACGCAGAGCGAGTGTCTCTGCAATGGTCATGGGGTGAGGCGCTGCTGGCTGGCTTGGGACTCGACAAGGAGCTACCGAAGGTTGCACGGAAAAACACAGCATGGCTGCCAGCGGGAAGAATCGACTGTTCCTCCGCAAGAAAGCGAGATAGGGGTGCTTGCTCAAACTAGTCTTCTCATCAGAACAGCAGCTTTAGGGCAAACTGGACCGAACGCGGTCCGCCAACTTGAAAGACGGAAGCGAATCCACCGGTTCCGGTAATGCTTCCGCTCAATCCTCTCCCCAACATCTGGGTGGATTGTCCAAACGTCGAGCCAAACCTGACGCTTGGATCGTTGAGGCCTGGATCGCCGAGAGCAAGATCGCTATTTGGATTTGCAAAATTGGGATGGTTGAGAATGTTAAAAAATTCGGAACGGAATTGCAGGCGAAGGGACTCGCGTAGATGGAATTCCCGGCGAAAGGCAAAGTCCCACTGCCACGCCCCGAACCCGCGGAGCGCGTTGCGCCCCAAATCTCCCTGGCGAAGCGGCGTGAATCCCGTGCTGGGATCAATGGGCGGATCCGTGAAGGCAGCGAAATTCAGTCCCTTCCCTCCCGGACAGCGAGTGACCACGAGCGAGACCGGATCCACGCACTGCGATACATAAAAAGACTGCCCCAGCACTACGTCGGGCCGGACATCCGATATATTGAAGTTGGGGCCAAGGAAATTGTTATCGAGCACATTGACGGGCATGGCGGACCGGGCAGTAATAATGTTGTCGATCGACCAACCAGATGCAATCGCCCGCAGTACGCGCGAATCTCCCCTGACCACAGGAATGTCGTACGCTACCGCGGCTGAGAAAATATGGCGGGCATCAAAATCCGAAGGGCCGCGATTCGCGTTGGGATCTTGGCCGCGTACAAACGCGTTCGAGCTCAAGCCCGTGGAACTGCTGGAGCCTGTGTCAATCGAATGAGAGAAAGTGTAAGAAACCAGTGCTTGTAGCCCCTTGGACATACGTCGCTGATACTGCGTTTGCAGCGAGTGGTAGTCCGAGGTTGCAGCATTCCGGACAAGTTCCACGAACGCGATGTTCGGATTGGGAGACAGGACGGATTCTTGCTGCAGGAGGTCGCGCCCTTGTGCCCCGATATACGCAAAGGAAATTGCCTGACTGTTGCCCAAGGCTTGTTCGAGTGTCGCATTCCATTGGTAGGTTCGCGGCTGCGATAGATTTGGATCGAAAGCAATAAGGGTCCCACTCTGTAAGCTAGCTGGCGTGATCGGCGGCGCCTGCACGGCCGCGGGGTCGAAGGGGAAACTGGGTGCCGGAGCCAGAAATTCGCTGAGTCCGAAGGGATATGCGCCGGTTGAAATCGCGTCGCCTACTTGCGTTGATGCCAGGTCAAAGAACACGCCGAACCCTCCGCGCAGGACTGTTTCCCAGCTCGCGGACTGCCGCAGTTTGTAAGCGGTCCCGACTCGCGGCGCGAAGCCGGTATACTTCGTGCCGTAAATCGGTGTACCAGATGGCGCCAGGGATAGAGTAGCCAGATCGTTGAAGTTTGTGACCGCCGCCAAAGGCGGACCTTCTATCGTGGACGGCGTGAAGTCTATGTCCCAACGCAGACCAAAAGTTAGCGAAAGACGCGGGTTTGCATGCCACGTATCCTGCGCAAACATTCCCAGATTCTTGAAGGAAACAGCGCCCTTTGTGTTCGAGATGATCGAGGCGCCGAATGGCGTGCCGGCGTTCGCACTGCTTAATCCGAAGAAAACGGGACTTACGGCATAAGCGGCCGGATCGAACTCTGGAGTAAGCCGGCGGAAGTCCACGCCAAACTTGAGGCTATGCGCGCCTTTTTGAAAGGCCACGCTGTCCACAAAGTTGATTTGACGCTGCAGATTCGTTGCTCCCGCTCCCCTCAACCAGGTTGCGTTCGCTTGGGCCGGGAGCACAACGAAGCCATAACTGGCATCAGCGCTGGTGAAGGGCGAGGGGAACAGGACGGAATCCGACGGAACAACGGCGCCGCCAAAAGTGTCCAGACTGTTTGAGCTCTTTCCAACCGCCCGGCTGTAGTTGAAACGAAAATCATCGCTCAAAACTGGGCCAATCCCCCAGGTCGCGCCGGCAGTGAAAGTCTGCAAGTTGATTTCGGTGTGAAACAGAGTATTCACCGTGTTTCCAGGTCTGCCTCTCTGCAAGGCATCGGATGGCGCGTTGACGTAGCGCCCGAAAACATTCAGGTGGCTGTTAAAGGTGTGATCGATTCTGACGCTGCCCGCATCAAGGGAGGATTGATTCGAGAAACTCGCATCGAAGGGCGCTGTCCCACTGGGCATTTGGCCGGACGGGGGACAACTTGGATCAGTTGAAGGATTGCAGGGCGTGAGGGTCTCCGGTCCGTTTGGAGCAGGATACGCATTTAGAAATGGCTTCAGCGCCGCGGATGCGTTCTGCCGAGCCGAGAGGCTGGGGACAAGAGTGCTTGCTGTTTGCGGCAGGCGCAGACGCTGCCCCTCATACGAAACAAAAAAGAAAGTTCGATCTTTATGAATCGGACCTCCCAGCACGCCGCCAAAGTCATTGATCCTTTCTTCCGGCTTGCTCAAGGCATCGCGGTCCGCGAACCAGTCGTTTGCATCCAGCTTGTCGTTGCGCAAAAACTCATAAAGCGTTCCGTGGAAGGTATTTTTCCCCGACCGGGTGGCTATTGCGACTTGCGCGCCAGGTGTGCGGCCAAACTCCGGTGCGTAGGTGGATGTCTCAATCCGGAACTCCTCCAGGGCATCCTCGGAGACCAGACTGTTCGTGCCGCCTGTTACGCCAAAACCGGGGATTGAACCCCCGGCGGTTTGGGAGAGGCCGGATCCAATCGGCTGAACCCCCACGTTCGCGCTCACCCCATCCACACTGAAATAATTTGCGCTGGTTCGCTGGCCATTGGTGCTGAATTGCCCCGGGTCCGCAAAGCTCGCCGGCGCCAACACTACTCCCGGCGAGAGAGAGATCAAAGTTTGGAAACTTCTGCCGTTGATCGGCAGATTTTCCACAAACTCGTGGTCCACAATGGTGCTCACAGTTCCTGACTCCGTGTTTACCAGCGGCGCTCCGCCTTCCACCGTCACCGTTTCATTCACGTTGCCGACCTGCATCGTAAAGTTCATGGAAATCGTATCCGCAACGTGAAGAACGACGCCGGGCTTTAAGACAACCTTAAAGCCATGTTTGGATACCGTGAACTCGTAATTTCCTGGAGCGAGATTGGATAGTACGTAGATACCTTCTTCGTTCGTCCGAACGACTGTTTCAATACCTTCATCCACGTTTTTTGCTGTAACTGTAGCTTCGATGATCACCGCTGCATTTGGATCGAATACCCTTCCAGACACTGTGGCCAGGTTCGCCTGCGCCATCACTGACGTACACAGGCCCAGGATCAAGAGACTGGCGCACACAAAGAGACACACTGCTTTTCTGTAGTTCATGAAAGCGATGACCTCGTTTTGGAAAAGCCCACGACCCTTGCAGCTACTTATGTAGATAGCGTTGACAGAGGGTGGCTGTACCAATCGCGCGAACTTTTCTTTGTCTTTGGGAGAGTAGGTTCGGTGTCGCGGGCGGACAATCGGGCCATTCTGAAAAACCGTGTCGGGCACAGAGAAATACGAGCCCAGTCCCCCTACAAGTTATGGGTGATCCGAGGGATTTCTAAGGAATGCCGAGAGGAGCGGCTTGCCTTTGGGCCGACTGCCTTCTTTGCGGGAACTGTCCGTAACAAATACGTATTCCACGTGGGAAAGGGCTTTGCCATCATCCACTTTCAGCACCCAGCGGTTTTGGGACGGGTCGTCCATATAAAAAGCTCCGAGGCTTAAAGGGTCTCCTTTCCCTTCGCCCTTTTGGCCCCACGCTTGAAAGACCGCGCCATGCTTTGCTCCCTTTTGCTGATCCAGGTCAAATGCATAGAAAATAAGAGACTGGCCTTCGGTATAGAAAATTCTTCCGAAGGGTTGCTCAAACTCGCCCTGGCTGGTGACGTCGTACACATCAATAATCCTCAGGCTGCGCGAACCGAGGATGTCCCGAATATCGTGGTCCGTGGCTAGCAATTTTTGCTGCCGCTCCAGGTATCGGATTCGCGAAAATGCTTGCTGGGAGAGTTCTTCATTCCGCGCTGTGATTCGCGCCAATTCGTCTTGCGATTTTCGAGCTTCCGCGGTCAGGCTGGCTATCCGCTCCGCGAGCGCCGCCTTTTCTGCTTCCGTATTGGTTTTTCCTGCCTGCAAAACATCCAGCGAACTCTGCGCCATCCGCAGCCGGTCGCGCAGGTCAGCGTTGTCAGCGGCCTCGCGCTGGCGAGCCATTTGTGCGTCCGCAAGATTCAGCCGCAGCGTTTCGTTTGCCGCACTTAGACTTTCGAGCTTTTTGTTCTCTTCTGGCTCGACGTTCGTCGGCTGTTGTCGTTCGGTCCGTACCTCAGCCAGTCGCGCGCGCAGCTCCTGAATCTCATTCTGCATTGCTTTGGCCTTGGACTCTGCTTCTGCCGAGTGTCTTTTTATCAGCCAGTATTGGGGGAGGCCTATGCCCAGTCCGAGCAAGATAACTGCCGCGGCAGCCCACCCTGCCACTACCCGGGCAGGCCGAGCAAGTTGACCGGTCAGCGCGGACTGATTTTCGTTCGTCGCTGCGATACGAATCTTTTCCGGATCTATACGCGTGGCCTGCTTCTTAACACTGGTGAACAATCTTTCCTTGGCTCCAAGCTGATCCGCGTCCGGATCGCTTGTGTCGGCTGACGACTCCAAGGGAAGAGAGCTGGATGCTACTTCTCCGTTCATTTGCACGACAATTTGTCCGTATTGTGCCATAGCGTGCCGACACTCAGAGCATGACGCCGTGTGTTCAGCAAGGGAATCTTGTTCCGCAGGCGAAATTTGATTCGTCGCCCACAGCGCACAAAGGCGTTCAAAATATTCGTGGCTGGATTCCAGGGGAGTCACCGCCGAACCTTTCCTTTCCCATTACCCGGCTCAAATTCTATATAGCCGGCGAGAAGGCGGTTTTGCACCAACTCACGGCGAAGTTTCTGAAGTCCCCGGTACAGGTGATGCCGCGTATTGCCCAGGGTTTCACCGGTCCTCTCGGCAACCACACTCAGCTCCAGTCCTTCGAAAAAATGAAGCTGCATCGTCCGTCTTTGCTTTTCATTCAGACTGCCCAGGACCGTTTCCAGGCATCTCCGAAAATCCAGCGAATGTATTAAATGCTCCGGCCGGAAATCCGCCTCCAGGCTGTTTGTGACATCCACTTCTTGCGCCGACTGCCACTCTTTTGACTTCAAAACTCGCAGCCTTTTCAAACTTCGATGGTAGGCCAAACAGCAAATCCACGTCTTCGCTCGTCCACGGGAAGGGTCAAAACTCCGAGCATTCTGGAATATGTCCAGGAATGCCTCTTGAACGACATCCGCCACCTCATCCGAACTCCTCAACACTCCGCGCGCAATGCCTCGGACGGTAACGTAGAAGCGGTCAAAAAGCTCCTCAAAGGCTTTGTGGTCCCCCGTCTGCACCAATGCGATCAGGGTCTCGTTCGAAGGAACAAGTGCCGGCTCTTCTCCGGCCGTCTTGACCCGAGACAGCTTCTTCCAGGAATCGCGCAGCGTTAAGGATAATGATTGTGAGCTCATGAACCTTGGCTACCTGGCCTCGGCAGAAGTCCGTGCCGAAGACAACCAAATCGCAGAAGAGCTATGCAGCGAAACGCCCACTCCTGCGCCCTCATTCGGGTTCCCTCAGCGTCTTGAGCTTGTAGTCGGAAGGGACGATGATGTGTGATTTTGCAGCCGCGGCGGCGGGACTGGGTCGAAATCAGCATGCTTGGGAAGCGACTCGGTAGTTAAAGCGCACTGCAGCTCCCATGTCAAGCTCATTCGCCCTCGATTTAGCTGAGAAAGAAGGAGAATTTGGATCCAGGGCTAGATTCGCATGAGTAACTACGATTCTATTTACAGTATCCGTCGCGTGCCTAACGGTTTGCCTTAGGAGTGCTACTAATCTTGCTACTAATTCCGGGCGATTTGAGGGTCGTTAGGACCCGCATAAATACTGGCGATTTCTTCTAATCGTGAAGCCCCGTTGAAAACAAGAGACATACCAACGCTCACCAACCCTCACCTTCCGCTCAGCAACAACGGATACAATCCCCCCTCTCCGCCATAGCACTTTTTCCCTTTAAAAACACATGTCTTGACGCCGTGTTGCAACTTTTTTTATCATAACTAGTAAGTAAAATAAATTCTCAGTAAAGCATCGAGCTTAGCGTTTATTCGACATCGCGTGCAACGGTTTAGCAAAATCCACCGTTTTCACCACCTAGTGTTCGAAATCAATGACTTGCGTATCAATGACTCGAATTCGGGTGAGTAGTTCCCATTTTTGTGCAAAACCTTCCTGTTCGGGAGCATCTGTGCAACTCTTGTGCTCCCAGCTGCGCCACAGGCCCACGATTGAAGACACGCACGCCAAATCGGGATCGAGACAAGTGCCGAATTTCATTTTCAGCGCTGGGATTCCACGTCGATGCGCCACTTTAAATCCCAGGTCCCAAGACTAGGATTCCAGCAGAGCTCGTAGGTTGTGAGCATATCTGCGACTCGACGTGACCACCGTTCCGTTTGCCAGTCTGATGTCGTATACCCCATCGAACATCGGACGAATCTCGCTAATGCAGGCACCGTTCACGATGGCCGATTTCCGAACGCGGATGAAGTGGTGGGGCGCCAACTTCTCTTCCAAGTGTGCGAGGGTTTCCCGCAAAAGGTGACCGCCGCTGGCGGTGTGTATGCAGGCATAGTTTCCCGTGGCTTCGATCCACAAAACGTTAGAAACGGGAACAAAAAAAATCCGCTTCTTGTCCTTCACCACAAAGCGTTCCAATGGGCGGAGACTACGGAGGGATTGGAGCAGTGGTTCGAGACCTCGATTTGCTGTCCCGCGCTGTTCGACGACCTGGAGTGCGTGAACCAGGGCCTTGGCAAAT
>DATDFA010000031.1:0-37165 GCA_036522855.1 Candidatus Acidiferrum sp.
AAACCCGGGTTTTTCGTGCAAGCCTCCATCCCGAGCGAAAAAGCCGAGAAAACAATTTTTCTTCCCGAGCGCGCCGTAAACTACCGCTACGGCGTTTACAAAGTCTTCCTGCTGCAGGGCGACCGCGTTTCCGAGCACCAGATTCGCCCCGCCGGACAAACTGAAGACCAGCGTGGCAAGCGCTTCGAAATTGCGGAAGGCCTCAAGCCCGGCGACCGCGTGGCCGTTGCCATCTCCGGCGATCTACAGGATGGCTCCGCAGTGCGCGAACAACCGGAAGATTCCAAATCAACGAAGTAGATTCTCGGACAGTTAGAAACGCCGCCAACTCATGAGACTTGCTGAAATTTGCGTTAAATATCCGGTCTTCACCGTGATGCTCATCGCCTTTCTCGTCACCCTCGGCATATTTTCTTACCGCGGTCTGGCCGTCGATCTATTTCCGAAAGCCGATCCCGCCACGATAAACGTGGAAGTGCAACTCCCTGGCGCGACGCCTGAGGAGGTCATCACCGGCGCGGTTCTGCCACTCGAAGACGCCATCTCGTCGGTGAGCGGCATCGACGAAATCAGTGTCTACTCCACGGAAGGCTACGCGGAAATCACCTGCACCTTCGTTCTCGAGCGCGACATCGACGGCGCAGCGCAAGACATTCGCGAAAAAGTCGCCTCCGCCACCAATCGCCTGCCGCGCGATACCCTGCCTCCGGTTATCACCAAGCAGGACCCGCAATCCGATCCGATCATGACCTTGTTAGTCACCGGCTCGCTCGGCCGACGCGAACTTACAGAGATCGCTGACAAGCAGGTCCGCCGCGCCATCCAAACCGTCGACGGCGTCGGGCGCGTCGATCTGAACGGCGGGCAGGGCCGCGAGATTCGTGTGCTGCTCGACGCGCAAAAACTGACTTCCCACAATTTCACCGTGCTGGATGTTCGCGACGCACTGCGCCGCGAAAACATCGAAGCTCCCGGCGGCCGCATGATTACCGGTCCGCAGGAACTGGGCCTGCGCACCCTCGGCCGGGTCACTTCCGCCGAACAGTTCGGCGAAATCGTCATCGGTACGCGCGGCGGCACACCCGTGCGCGTCCGCGACGTGGCTCAAGTAGAAGACGGCGCATCCGAACTCCGCACCTGGTCTTCATTCTTCCGAAAGAATGTTCCTCCCGAAGACGTCGTTACCGTGCAGATTCTCCGGCAATCCGGCGCCAACACGGTGCGCGTCGCCGACAACGTTCGCAAGCAACTCGAGTATCTGCATACCGCCGTTCCTCCCGGCGTGCACCTCCAGATCATTCACGACATATCCGATTTCATCCGTGCCTCGGTCACCTCGCTTCTCGAGCACTTGATTCTAGGCAGCATTCTCGCCAGCCTCATCGTCCTCCTCTTCATGCGCAACTGGCGTGCGGTTATCATCGCCGCCGTGGCCATCCCCACCTCCATCGTGGCCACCTTCACGCTTATGCGCGCCATGGATTTTTCGCTGAACAACATGACCCTGCTGGCGCTCACGCTGGCTGTAGGCATCGTGATCGACGACGCCATCATCGTGCTCGAAAATATCTTTCGCTTCATGGAAGAAAAAGGCAAAGACCGCGCCACCGCCGCTGTTCAGGCCACCCGCGAAATCGGGCTTGCGGTCATGGCCACCACCCTTTCTCTCGTGATTATTTTCCTGCCCATCGCTTTCATGAGTGGCTACGCCCGCAAGTACGTCAATTCCTTCGGATGGACCATGGCTATGGCCATCCTCGTTTCCCTTCTGGTGGCCTTCACGCTGACGCCCATGATGAGTTCGCGTCTGCTCAAGGTCAGTGAAAAAGAGAAAGAAGCGCACGCCCACGGCTTTATGCACCGCCTCGAAGAGTTTTATCTGAAGCTTCTAAAATGGTCGTTGACCCATCGCCGCGCCATTCTGATCATTTACGTCCTGACCTTTGCCTCCACTTTCGGCCTCTACCATCTCGTCGGCCGTGACTGGATTCCCGCCGACGACCAGGCCGAGCTTATGAGTTCCTTCACACTTCCCGAAGGCACCTCGCTTGAAAAGACCACGCAGATGGCACGGGAAATGGCCGCTAAAGTCGAAGCCCTTCCCGAGGTTTCTTTCGTCGAGGCGCTCACGCACGGCCCAACCAATCATGCGCACCTGTTCATCGGTCTCGTGCCGCGCACCGAGCGCAAGCGCACTCACGAGCAAATGGCCGGCATCGTCCGCGGAATTCTCGGCACCTATCGCAACATCACCTACAACGTGCGTTTGCCGTCCGTCCTTGGCGGCGAAACCTATTTCCCCATCGCCGCCATTATCCGCGGCCCAGACATGAATCGGCTGGCGGAAATCAGCAAGGATGTTGCTAGCCGCATGCGGCAATATCCCGAACTCGTCGACGTTAACCCCAGCCTCAACCTCAACACTCCCGAACTGCAGGTCAAACTTGACCGCCAGCGCGCCGCCGACATCGGCGTGCGCATGACCGACGTCAGCGATTCCGTGCGCCTCTTCTACTCCGGCGAAGACGAAATCACCCGCTTCAAGGAAGGCTCAGAGCAGTATCCCGTCACCATGCAACTGCTCCCTGAGCAACGCGACAACCCCGACGTCCTCGCCAGCATGATGGTGCCGTCCACCAAGCTGGGCCAGGTGCGCCTCGAAAACGTCGCCTCCATCGTGCGTGGCGCCGGCCCCGCGACTCTTTGGCGCTACAATCGTGAGTTCCAGGTAAGCGTCTTTGCCAATGTCGCCCCCGGCCACCCGCTCGACATCGGGGCCGCCCACACCATCCAATCCATCAAGGAAGTCAGCTTGCCTCCCGGCTACTCGTATCGCTTCTCCGGTCAAGTGAAAGTTCTCGAAGAGACTACCTGGAATTTGCTCCTCGCCATGCTGCTCGCCTCCATTTTCATGTACATGGTGCTGGCCGCCCAATTCGAAAGTTTCACGTACCCGTTCATCATCATGCTCACGCTTCCATTGAGCATCCCGTTTGCTCTTTTCTCGCTGTGGATTACGGGCCGCGCCCTCAGCCTGTGGAGCGCCCTGGGGATGTTTCTTCTCCTCGGCATCGTCAAAAAGAACGGCATACTCCAGGTCGACTACACCAACCGTCTGCGCGCGGCCGGAAAATCGGTCCATGATGCTCTTATCGAGTCCAATCGCGTGCGCCTCCGCCCGATCCTCATGACCACGCTATCGATCGTCGCCGGCCTCATTCCCGTAGCCATCGGCATGGGCGCCGGCTCCGAACAACGGGCCTCCATCGCGGTGACCATCATCGGCGGCCAGACTCTTTGCCTCTTGCTCACGCTGCTCATCGTCCCGGTGGCCTATTCCTATCTCGCCGAACTTGAAGCTCTGCCCGTCCGCGACCTGCTCCGCCGTCTTTCCGGCCGCCCAGCAAGACCGATCTCCAACCCATCCTCGGATTGATTGCGCCGCATCGGTCCGCTGGCAATCGTGGCCATCCTGTGGACCGACAGTTTCGTCGTGCACGCGCGAACAGCTTTACACAGAAAGCTAATGCACACAGACCGTCTATGCGGCATGACAAATGACGAACCACATGATGACACCTATATGACACCGAAGCCCTTCGGGTAAGGACCGAATGCTCTAAGTCTCTGTTCAAGCCGGAACACGGCGGCGGTTTGCTAATCCTTCCTGCCCTGTTTGTACTCACGCCCAATCATTTGTTTTGAATGATTTACGGTGCCTTCATTTGCGTCGAACCACCTCATTTGCAGTCTATAGTGCACCAAAAGTGCACCACGATTTGCTCACCTATCCGTTGTTGAGTCTTCCAAAGGACCTTTCACCACGGGATGGTTTTCCCAGCGGGTGCATGTATCTGTCGGGCCGTCCGGACCGAGCGAACCGTCCTCTAAAGACTCCATCCCTGCGTGTTCCATTGATGTATAAATTGCGCTCCGCCACGATCGTTCCCGCCTCGTAGTTCAGCTTTGGCGGAAGGCTCTTGACGAATGGGGAGAACGAATCCGATTGTCAGTGCTGTCTCGCCCTGTTGTGGACAAATTCGCTTCAAGCGCTTACTTTGAAACCCACTTCATCGATGCCATTGAACGACTGTCGAACGTCGCCCTATGCTGGGAAAGTGCAATCGGCTGGTTGAAGAGGGTGCTGGGATTGCAGGATCGGACGGAACCACCCCAGATTATTGACGTGACGCCGAGCAAGCGAAAGGTCGAGGTCATCGAAAGAAAAAAGAACGACCACGAGAGAGCGGCGAGCTGACTACTAAGGAATACCACCTCACGTACGTTCGAGTCTTCTCGTTCTCGTCTTTCATTCGAACGCAGCTCGTTCTTGTAGAACTGGCACGCGGGCGCAGTCGATCGAGAGGGGCGCGCTCGGCGCCGCTAGTTCTGGCTAAGCCAAGCAGCTTCCACGAACGGAAACTCTTATTCCACGGTCGATATTGCTTTGGAACCGGATCCGAGTGCCAGACGCTCAGCGCGGATTTGCGGTCATGGACGCGCGATGTCCCGTTGTCGTCTCCCAGTATTCAATCCACTGTCGACGAATCCCGTTGGCTCGTTCGAGGAGTTCGTGGCTCGGGCTTTGCCCGTGCTCGACGACAACGACAATCCCGGTATTGAATTTTCTTTGGGAGTGATCAACATCCGGTAACCGCTGCCCTTCTGCAGCCATCACGTCTTGGATCGCCACCTTCGTTCGCTCGGCCTTATACACTGGGTGCCCATTTGTGTCCTTACCGGGTTTTGTACGGCAGCTTTTGGAAACAGTTTGTCCCAGTTCGCAATAGCTGCGGAGCCCAAGACTCCCACAACGCCAATCACAGCGACGATGATTGTTACCGAGCGGCTTCCGTCTGAACTCATAGCGTCCGCTTCCTGAACAAATGGCGGGGATACTATCTTCAAAAGTGGGACAACGCAAGATTGGCTGTCTCGTGATAAAGTTTCCTTCCTTGCTCTGTAAGTGGCCTCGCATCTTTTCTTGTAACGATTTACGCTTCCCGAACACTACCTTCCGAAGACGTGCATGGGACCTTTCGAAAATCCCATTTGCTCGGCCGGTGGGATGGGCTTTCCTCCAACCTGCCAGTCGTCTGACGGAGGTGAGTTATGTCAACCCTAAGTCAGTATTGGTTTCAAAATGGTTTCTTTCAGGGCCCATTCGAGCTTTGGAATCAACCCTATGCCGATGGCGGCTGGGCTTGGATTTCGAACGGTGGTGGAAGCGGTGCAACGCTTGCTTGGAATAGGCCCGACAATGAACGTGTAATTGACCTGGGGTCGCAGCTCAGCAACCCTCTTGTACTGAACCAGGTGGATGGATTGCTGTCGGGAGGCGCGAGCCGCACCAGCGGCTTGATGGCAGCCGGAGTGTTTTGGCGCGATGTCCCGTATTACAGCAACAACCCCGGAGCGCACAACGATTGGGACATGCTGGTTCGCGTCTATTTCAACTTCCACATCGGTACGCCCTGGTACTGCTCTGACGCGGATGGAAACATTTCGTACTACATCTTCTTCTATCTCGACGGCAGTGGACATCTCCAGGGGTACGTCGACGGCTGGAGCTATCACTATGACGGCGGCGGACCGTTCTGCACGGGCGCGATAAACGATAAACTGAATAGCGCGGTTCCAGGCGGCATGCCTACGGTCCAAGGCGTACTTAACCTCGAACTTGCTGGCCTGGCAGGCAGCACTTTCAGCATGCTCTATTACCTGCCAGGCAGCGGTACAAAATCTCCGGGTGATGCGTCGGAAAACGCTGACGTTGATGTCGCTCTTGCCTTATTGCCGTGAAAAAGGAGGGAATCATGGAAACTAGTTTCGATAGAAAGGTTTTGGATCGAATGCATGCCATCCTCAAGGAAGAGGGATTCGCACACGTTTCGGCTCAAGTAAGCGGTCATTCGGCGACGTTAAGCGCGGACAGGGGTGCCGAGCGGATTGTGGTGCATATTACGGACCAGCAAGAAGTGCCACACCGCGCCGTTCGCAATCACGACATCCCTGCACGGTCCGAAGTCATGATCGCCGCGACGCTGCCGGGCTTAGAGGCCGCAAGCTTCGCGCAACTTTCGAGGCGAACGGGCCAAAGCGGCGGGCCTTCAAAGCGTGATGTCATTCGGCCAGTGAATCCCGCTCTCTTCAGGAAAGGTTAAGGGTCGGCCCGCACTGACCAGGGGCGGTAGCCAAAGTTTTCGAACACAGTAGGTTCTACTCCTGTACGAGTGGTCGGTTTGTCTCTGCTTCTCAGCTCGGTCGGAGTGACCGTGCCAGTTTCTCAGAGCAGGGCCGTTACAACCGGGAAAAAGAGTTGCCATTGCTAGCTGGCGCTGGATACTCATACTTCCCGTTGAAGTGAACGTGCTTGGCTAATTTGTAATTTCGAGACGCTACCTCCGGACACCGGGGATCGGGATCTGAGCTTTGCGCTTGACGCGATTCCTATTCGGAAGTCGCAACCCCCGGCTCTTCAAACCGTCCGTCGTTTCAAGAAAGCGCCTTACCAATCTCGTCATGCCACTTCTTTACAGCAACGATGTGGGTTGCGCTGTAACAGTATTTGACTTCATGAGACTTTAAGATGGCAGCGTGTGCGGTCTTTGCTCGAGTAAGAAAAAAAAAGCTCTCTCTCGGTCCTTCGTGAGCACGCCATAGTTCACGCTCACGCAACTTGTTTTAATGCATGGGCAGTGGCCTCGCTGACTTTCGCGACGCTGCGCTTTGCGTCGACGGTCTTCAACTTGCTAAGGATCCAGCCTATTTCGTTTGTTGGCCGCAATTGAACCGAAAAACGCGGCGATCACAATTGGGATCCCAAAGTTTGTTAAATCGCACCTATCAATTTTCCATGATTTCAGCGGGAGTTCTGTCACTTTTCTGTGAAAATCCGCTTGTGCGAAGCCAACCGATCTTTGAAGTACTCCAAAAGTATGGAGAAGTGAGGCGAGTTAAATCCGGATAACTGAAGAAGGCATTACTCCCCGATGACTTAAGTTCACTGTTTTCAGTAATGACGTTTGGTAACGTAACTGCAAACTGCGTGAAACGCTTGAGTGTGTTCATTTTCGGGGGTGGCAGTTGAAGAAAGGGATCGTAGTTCTCTGGCTGGTTAGTGTTGTTGTTGCCATGACGCTTTTGGTAGTTGGCGCGAATGCACAGGACGCTACGGGGCGCATCGTTGGAAATATCACCGACCAAAGTGGCGGTTCCGTCGCGGGGGCGAAAATCTCGGTACAGAACGCCAGCACCGGGAGCATCCAAGAAACGGAATCAGATAAGGACGGTTTTTACCAGGTTCTCTCCCTTCCGATCGGGACCTACACAGTTTCCGTAGAAAGCAGCGGCTTCCGCAAGCAGGTATTTGAGCGACAGACTCTGCAGATCAATCAGTCCTTGCGGCTGGACGCCAAACTCGCGATTGGTCAGCCAACGGAAACCGTTGAAGTTACAGACCAAGTGGCAAATATCGAGACAGTGAATCAGACGGTTGGGGCGACCGTCGCGGGTCCCGCCATTCAGCAAGCTCCACTGAATGGCAGAAACGTGCTGGACCTTGCGAAGTTACAACCTGGGGTCACGGAGACCAACGGCGACTCGAGCGCGGCAGGAACCTTCAGCGTCGCGGGAGGGCGTACCGACTCAGTGACATTTCTCCTCGACGGCGCGCTGAACAACGACTTGCTGGACAACGGCGTAGTTTTCAATCCTAACCCCGACACTATCGCCGAGTTCCGCATCCTTGAGAGCAACTATTCTGCCGAATATGGGCGTAACGGCGGCGGCGTGGTTAGCGTCGTCACAAAATCCGGCACCAACGAATTTCATGGCAGCGCTTTCGAATTTTTGAGGAACGACGCTCTCAACGCGAACACGTTTTTCAACAAAGTCGACGGCTTGTCGCGCGACGTTCTCAAACGCAATCAATATGGAGGCACGGTAGGCGGTCCGATCCGCAAGGATAAATTGTTCTTCTTTGTCGGCTATCAGGGACAACGGCTCAGCTCCAGCCAGAACGGGGGCAGCACCACGCTTTACACGCCAGACGAGCTCAGCGGTAATTTCTCGAAACCGCCTGGAGCGACGGCAGACTGTTCCCAACCTGATCCTGGCGTGGCCGCTTTCCTGCAGGCGAATCCCTTTTTCCAGGCCGATCCCGCCAAAGCAGCCTGCGCAATCATCGACCCCACCAAATTCAATACGGTCTCGCAGAAGTACATCGCTGCGGGACTGTTTCCGACGTCGCCCACTGGAGAGGCCACGTTCCAAGCCTCGCACACGAACAACAACAATGAGTTGACCATCAAGACGGATTACCTGCTCAGCCAGAAGGACAAGTTCACGGTTACGCTGGGCGGAATCCGCAACCCGCAACTAAATCCATTCCTGTTTGCTACTGTTCCGGGGTTTGCGGACACCACCACAGTTCACAGCTACTTCGGAAACCTGGCTTACAGCCACACATTTACGCCAAATCTGGTGAATGAGTTGCGCCTCTTCGTGCAGCGGAACAACATCTTGCAGTCCAAACCGGCAAACAGTCTGCCCACGGCGGCAGACTTGGGCATTGGCATTACTCCGGACGACCCGACCGGCCCGCCGAATATTCTTTTCGACAATGGTTTGTCGCTTGGCTTCAGTGAGCAGGGGCCAACCAGCCTTGTGAATAACACATTCGGCTTTTCAGACACCATAAGCCTGATTCACGGAAACCACAACTTCAAGATTGGCACTGGTGTTTCGGCCTATCAGAACAACACCGTTTTCGATTTTATCGTAAACGGTGAATTCGATTTCAACGGTGGCACGACCGGCAACTCTCTGGCGGATTTCCTGCTGGGCGCGCCGGACCAGTTTTTCCAAGCGCCCTCTGCTCCTTCCAACATTCGCAGCAAATCCACTTATGCCTTTTTCCAGGACGAATGGCGGGCTACGAAACGCTTGTCGATCAATCTGGGCATCCGCTATGAATACAATTCGCCCAAACTCGACGTGGAAGGACGGTCATTCTCGATTGTTCCCGGCGCCCAGTCTCAGCGTTTCGTGAACGCCCCTGTCGGATTGCTGTTTCCCGGCGACTCGGGAGCGCCGAAGGGTGCAAATTTTCCAGATAAGAACGACTGGGCTCCACGAGTCGGATTTGCTTGGGACCCGTTTGGCAATGCCAAAACCAGCATCCGTGGCGGTTTCGGTGTCTTCTATGACATTTTGAAAGGCGAAGACAATCTGCAGTTTAATGGGCAGCCGCCTTTCTTCGGCGCCGCCGGACTGTTCTTCGATCCCACCAGTGTGTCGAATTCGGCGTTTCCCTTCTTTGCTGATCCATTCACAACGGCCGCAAACCCAACGCCTAATCCGTTTCCTTCGCACACACCGCCGCCAGATATCGACTTCGGAGCGGCCGGATTCTTGCCGTTCAACTCTTCTGGAATCGTGTTCGTCGTCGATCCGCACCTCCGCACGCCTTATACTTATCAGTACAATCTAAGCGTTCAACACGAAGTTGCGCCGAACACCGTGCTAGAAGTGAGCTACGTAGGTAGCAGCTCCCACGGTCTGACCGGGCTAATTGACGTTAACCCGTTTGTGCTGGGCACCACGGACCACATCTTGAATCTGACCCCCGGCAATTCCACTTGCGTAGACGAAGACGGAAACTCGACCTCAGGCGCAGACCCGAACGCGGTCTGCAGTTTTGCCGGAATACCGGAATTCAAGAATCTGACCAAAGCCAGCTACAACAGTTTACAGGCCAGCTTGACCAGACAGGTTTCGAACAATCGTTATCTTGGGCGAACCTATTTCACTTTGGCTTACACGTTTGCTCACTCCGTCGATAACGTCTCTGGCTTCCGGCAAAGGAACTCACAGGTTCCGACCTACGCGCCCGACCTTTTTCGCGCTTCCAGTGACCAGGACGTTCGAAATCGTATTACTCTCAGCGGGGGATGGGATCTTCCTTTCGACAATATGTGGCACTCAGGGCCGAAGCGCCTGACTCAAGGCTGGAGTCTCTTCCCGATCGTCACCTGGCGTTCGGGCCTGCCCATTGACATTTTCGCGCGCTTTCCGGATCGCTTCGACCCAGGCGCTGAAGGTCCTTCGGGAGCGGGCGATCCGTTCAGTGTCCATGCGAATATCGTGGGCTCGACGGCGACCTTCGATCCGAAAAAAGCACAGACGTTCGTGAATCCGAACGATCCGACCGACGTGCGAACCGGCAACTTCTATTTCGATCCGTTTAGCTTCAGCAGCGCGCGGTGCGACTCATCTGATCCCGCGTGCATTCCCGGTCCTGGGATGTTTCCATCCAACGCGCAGGTCGTTGCGGATCCTTCGCTCGCCACCTACGGCACCTACCCGCGCAACTTCCTGCGCGGACCGGGATACGTTAACTTTGACCTGGCCTTTGCTAAGACCACGGCCATCACCGAGAGGTTGAAGCTGGAATTCCGTGCGGAGTTCTTCAACGTCTTCAACCATGCCAACTTTCTGAATCCCAACGTGATCAACAATGGTGACGGGACCTTCGCAGGGGGCGCGCCTGGCACCAACATCAACAGCGGATCCTTCGGCCAGATCACCGGAACCTACGACCCCCGCATTATTCAGTTTGGGGCCAGGCTTTCGTTCTGACCCGCTGATTGGTAACCATGTGGGCGGGAAGCCGCGCCACCAAGCAGTGATTTGCCAACAAGACATCCCGAGAGGAAATTTGATGGCCGGTCTTCAGACTGGTTCTTTTCCTCTCGGGATTTTGAGTGGCGTTTGTAAACCCACGACAATCAACTCCGGCATGATTTCCGGTATCGCTGAGAGTGATCATTTCGAACTCTCCCCAGCCCGCCTCGACGAGCAGCCAGCACACTTCTCTTCGCTTATAGTCCCGTATGAGAAGCGTCGCTCGCCGGAAAAGCCCGCAGGCAAGATAGCGTGGGAAACGGGGTGTCTATGCATGGTCGCTGGTTTGTTCCTGGTCTTCTCCTGAGTTTTGCACTGTTCATTGTGGCCTGCGGCGGCGCGCATTCTTCCTCTCCTCCGATCACCATCACCGTGACCCCAGCCTCAACTTCGGTCACCGTGAGCACCGCCCAGTCCATCCAAACAGCTCAATTCACTGTAAGAGTCAGCGGCACGTCCAGCGCTGCGGTGAACTGGGAAGTGAACGGAACGCAAGGCGGCAACCCCACCGTCGGCACAATTACTGCATCGGGGCTCTATACCTCCCCAATGCAGATCCCGAGTCCTCCGACCGAAACCATCAGTGCCGTACTTCAGTCAGATACAACCAAATCGGGCAGTGCCACTGCCAAGATCATTGCTGCCGTAGCCAACCAAAATACCCAATCAGCGCCCATTAAACTTGGCAGCAGCGGCAGTAATGCGAAAGATTCTTCCACCAGCGGCAATACGATTACCTGCTGCGGCGGTACGCTGGGTTCGCTGGTCGAGCGCGATGGAACCTTTTTTGTTCTCGGCAATACCCACGTTCTGGCGCGAACGGATCTGGCGGCCGTCGGAGAATCCATCATTCAGCCCGGCTTGGTGGACGCGAACTGTTCGGCTGCGGGAACACTTACCGTTGCGCACCTATCGCAGTTCACTAATCTGGAGGCAACCGGTGTAAACGCCGACGCGGCGATCGCGCAAATCGTCCCTGGTGAGGTTGATACTTCTGGAACCATTCTTTCGCTGGGGGCGACGACGAATGGCACCGTCGCCGATGCAGGCCCCCCCCACGCGGGCTCGGGAATCACGCCGACTCTAGGCATGAGCGTTGCCAAGAGCGGGCGTTCTACCGGGCTTACGTGCTCCACAATTAGCGCGACCAACTTGAGCGCGTCCATTCAGTACCGGAAAGGCTGCGGCACCGGAACCATGTTCACCGTGACCTACTCCAACCAGATCGCCGTCGCCGGTGGCACCTTCAGCGCGGAGGGAGATTCTGGCTCGTTGATCGTCTCGCAGACGACCGCCGATCCGGTCGCCCTGCTTTATGGCGCCTCCGACTCCGACACAGTGGGCAATCCGGTGGCGGACGTTTTGAATGCGCTACGGGACACCCAAGGCAATTTGCCATCCTTCGTCGGGAGCGCCCCGACGCACGCGGTGATCGGCTGCACGCTCGCGGCGCAAGCGCAGGCAACCCAAGCGCAAGCGGCACAGGGTATGCAGGGCCAGGCCACTGGGCCACAAGCCACTCCGCGTACGGTCCCGGAAGAAAGGCTGGCCAAGGCCGATGGCGTACGCGACGCGCATGCCAACGAACTCTTGGCCAATCCAAGAATCCGCGCCCTCGGTACAGCTGCAAGCCTCGATGCCCCGGGTGAGGCAAGTATTCTGATTTTCATCGATGATATGAAAGCGCGTGCCACGCTGCCGCAAACGCTTGAAGGCGTGCGCACGCGAGTCCAGCTGGCTAATGCGCAGACTCCGCGCCGCACGCTTTCGCGCGAAGAATCGGCCACCCTTGCGCCGAATGGAGAAGGATTCTCAGTCGGCGCACTCGCCGAACTCGAAATGAACCGCGCAAAGGCCGTGCACGCGTCGCATGTTGGCGAGTTGATGGCAAAACCGGGCATCCAAGGCGCAGGAATTACTTCCAGCGCCGACGCTCCCGGTGAGGCGGCGATCGTCGTTTACGTGATCCAGGGGATGCCGCATGAGCCCATTCCGCCAGTCATTGATGGTGTGCGCACGCGCATTCGTGAATCAAGCCGTTTCCTTGCCGGCTTTGGCGATTCGCGTCTGCCAAACTGCTTCAGCAAGAAATAACTAGCTGAATTCCATCCTTCCGTCGGATTTATGGCGACAACGTTGTCCCCGATTCCGGGGCGCAACGCTGGAAGTTGTGTTGGTGTAGTTGCCCGGGACTACACCGGCTACGGTCACACTAAATTGGCATTGGCTGTTTACGCCGACAGTGGCACTAGACAGAGCAATTCCCGCCGAAAGTTCCTCGCCAAAACTTCGGTTAACAGTCAGCAGAATATTCTGATCACGATTCGCCGGAGCTAAGCTAAACCGAGGAAAGACTCCTCAGTTTTCGATAGAGCTCGATGGAGTTCTTCGAACGCCGTGATAGATCATCAACCATCCTATAGACGTTTCAATTGGTGGAGGCGACATGCCAATCTTGTTCGCGTCCCACCATGCGCCACGACGGGCTTCCAGCATGAGCTTGTGGTTCCCCCAGTGCCGCAAGTCTGGCGAGTACGAGATCCAAATATGTGCTCCAAGAGGTGTCATTGGGCGATGTATCAGTGCCCAGAATCCGTTGATTTTTCGGGGCAGAAGGGCTGGATCTTTATCATGCGGCGGCATAATTACGCCGAGTCTCTCGTAAACCCCGAAAATCTTTCGTGAGGGCCAGTGACACACCTGGGCCATCCTCCGAGTATGACGTGTAGGCAACGGTATATCGCTCACCGAATACACTAACGACAGTTCCCTCAGCGGGAGTGCCAGCAAGGAAGAAATCGAGCTTGTAAAAAAACTGAGCTTAACGGAAAGCGGCCCACTCCACTTTACTACTATCGAGATTTGCAGAGCTTGAGATATCCTCTCCATTTTCATGCAGAAAAATCGCCGCTCGATGCAAAATCCGGAGCTAGGTAATCGCAAACGACATCCAAAACTTTTTGCTAGTGAATTGGATTCTGGTTTCATCAGCCAATGGAAGGACTGCAGAAATGCCGCAAGGAAGTGATGATTTCACCATCGTTCTCCCTGAATGGACCGACGTGGCCATCTGCAAGTTAAAGGTGTACGGCGGACTCGATCAGTTATGGCGAATGGTTGAACGATATGAAATGGCAGCTCCCATCTCCATGCGAGTGGTTGATAACAAGGCAAGATGCGTCCGCGCCATTCGCGGCGACCGCTGTCAAGCGATCGGTTGGTCGCGCGGCTCAGTGATATCGCTGATCCAGACGCCCCACCGTTTTCGCACTGAAAAGTGCTAGACTGCGGCTAACGTCGGTCGTTTCATGGCAGCCAATCCCTCAGCCTCGATAGTTCGCTTTAGTACGTTCGAAGTGAATATCCAAACCGGAGAATTGCGTCACGCCGGCTTGAAAGTGAAGCTCCAGGAACAACCATTTCAGGTGTTGCTCGCTTTATTGGAACGGCCGGGAGAAATTGTTACCCGGGAGGAATTGCGCAGCAGGCTGTGGCCCCAGGATACCTTTGTCGATTTCGATCACAGTCTAAATGCAGCCATCAAAAGATTACGCGATGGATTGGGCGAATCGGCGGACGCTCCAGTGTTCATCGAGACACTGGCCCGGCGCGGTTACCGTTTTATAGCTCCCGTAAACGGATCTTCGGCCGCAGAAGGCGTAATCATTCAAGCGCCGGAGCAAGGCAGATCAATTTTCAGGGCACACCAAACCAAGATTGCGTGGCTATCCTCAATCGTTATTGCTGCTCTCGCTTTGGCCGTATGGCACCTACCGTTGCGACGCACGAGGTTCATCGAACGGAAGATAACCTCAAATTCAGCGGAAAATGGCGTCAACAGCGCGAGCATCTCTCCTGATGGCAAGTTTCTTGCTTATACTGACAATACTGGCATCTACCTGAAGCAGATTCGAACGGGTGAAACCCACCCCGTCGCGTTGCCGCCAGATTTCTCTGCACAAGTGGACGACTGGTTTCCAGATGGTTCGCACTTACTCGTTTCTCGTCGAGAACAGCCTCGCAAAGCGAGTTTGTGGAGCATATCAGTATTTGGGGGCTCTCCACGCCCGCTGGCGGATGATGCCGCGGGAGGATCGGTGTCTCCTGACGGAGGGCATGTAGCATTCCGTCGCGCTGACTTGACTTACGACGGTTCGCTCAGTCGAGAGGTATGGGTCATACGCTCGGACGGAACAGATCCGATCAGAGTCGCAGCCGATCAGGGTTCGCGAGTGGGGACGCCGACGTGGTCTCCTGACGGCAAACGTATCGCCTACGTCAGAACAGCACTAGCGTACGACACGCCGGAGGGTTCGATCGAGGTCAGTGAATGGGAGAAGGGCGGAGCCAAGACCCTTTTCTCAGACAGTGGCTTAACTACTGCGCTACATTGGCTGCCTGATGGTCGGCTGATCTTTACCCGCTTCCCGCCGCAAACTACGGGACCGGGAGACTCCAGCGTGTGGGTACTTTCGCCTCCGGAAGCGGGAAACTTTTCGGGATCCCCGAAACGCATCACAGAAGGATCAGGTTCGATTACGCAATTAGGCGGAAGTGCTGACGGGAAAGCACTGGTCTTCGTTCGACAGAATTGGTCGCCTAGTATTTACATCGGCACGCTCGCAACGGACGGCTCGCAACTGCTCACGCACAGGCGGCTGACGCTCGATGAGAGTGCAAGTGTCCCGACTTCCTGGACACCGGATAGCACGGCAGTCCTGTTCTATTCAAATCGAAACGGGACTTCAGAAATCTTCAAACAAGCCACTGATCAGCCTTTGGCAGAAAGTCTCGTGAGTGCCCCGGATCAACTGTCCGAACCCAGACTAACGCCCGATGGTTCAGAGATCTTGTATACTTCCACACCGAAATCTCGGGAGTCTCCATCAGCCATTTTCGCTATCCCCATCCATGGCGGAACTCCTCGCCTGGTCCTCAAAGACGTTGCCATCTCGACCGTAACTTGCGCTCGCTTACCCTCAACGATCTGCATGTACAGCGTCTCACGGGGAAACGCCAGGGAGACGATTCCGTTCGACGTCAAGAGTGGCAAGAGGACCGGCCCTCCGCAGTCCGACCAAGAAGGATTTTGGACCCTGTCCCCAGACGGTTCGCAACGAGCCTTCGTCTCCGTCGGTTCCAACCAAGGAACAATCCAACTTCGCTCAACCGTCTCAGGGAAAACGCGCGATCTGGTTGTGAAGGGTTGGAACGGATTGATGCACATAGACTGGTCAGCGGATGGCAAAAGTCTCCTCGTAGGTAATCATGAATCGGATAGCACATTACTGAAGGTAACACTCGACGGAAAAGCGTCAGTCCTGCTCCGTTCGAGCAATTTCATCGGGTATGCAGTGCCGTCGCCCGACGGTCGATCACTAGCCATACTGGAAGTCAGCCCCACCAAAAATGTGTGGCAGATAGAGAATTTCTGACGAGTACACCTCGAGTAGGCGGCAGACGGGACATGGCTCTGCGCGTTCTGGCGCGGACGCGTCGGTCTCAACCCGCAGCGACGGTTTCGCCTGGTTGGCGTCGGCTGAGCAATTTCTGCGACCCTGAGGATGCGTCCGCTCAGTCGGTTCTTTTTGCCTGACAACAAACCGGTGTAGGCCAATTTCCGGTTGGCCGACCACGCGTGTACCCGACCACATCGGTGAAGGCCGATGCTCGGAGTTGTGAGTGTTCCTTCTCATTTTAACGACGCTACAGTCGGACTTCCCCTGCCAGCGAAGGGCGACAACAATTTTGCCTACGAAGACAGCCATATCAAGCGTTGATCCCCTGAGCCCGCTCCCAAACTAGGAGTGCACAATTGATCATCATTCACTCGGACCCTTGGTGCCCGCTCCACCTCAAATGCCCGCCCAGAGATTACGAACCGCCATTGACAGCTTGTCAAAAGTTCCGACAGTAGAAATTTCTTGTAACTTAACCTTGCGTCGTGAATCTAGTTTCTAACCATGCCCCTACAGTGTTCCATTCCCATCGGAAACCAGTTCGAGGCGCACCTGGGTGTGTGCGACGCCATCGAATTCTACGGCAACAAACTTTCGCTGCCGCTGGCGCACGTAGTACCTGCGCGCAAGGTTGCATTTTTTGGATCGGCGGGACTGGAAAATCAATGCTAGGACTCTGGCAAACCCGGACTCTCCCTGGTGGGAAGCGCGCTCATATCGCTTTTGAATTGGCCGAGGTCGAATTACAGACAGCGCCAGCGCGTTTGCGCAGGGCTGGAATTCAACCGCTCGATTTTGCCGGTGGGCCCATAGAAGAGGCTGTGGTTTTGCCGTGGATGCCCGCAGCTTCCGTCTATTTCCACGATCCCGACAACAATCTGCTGGAGTTCATCACCATGATGCCCGGCGGTCCTCCTCGCCCTGCTCTCGACCCTCTCTCCTGGGTAGAATCGACCGCCACCCGTCAATCCCGAATTGAACGTACATGCTGAGAACAACGTTTCAAAAGGAGCTGCTGCAGAAAAGCTGGGCCCTTCTGCCACTCCGTCTTGTTGTTGGATTTGGTTTTGCTGCTCACGGATATGCCAAACTCAGTCGTGGGCCAGAAGCCTTCGCTATGATTCTCCACTCTCTGGGAGTTCCACATCCGTTGCTGATGGCTTGGACAACTGCACTCCTAGAATTCGCCGGCGGAATCTGCGTCATGGCCGGCGCATTTATTCTCCCATTCAGTGTCCCACTGACCGCAATCATGCTGACCGCCATGTTGAGCGTTCATCTACGATATGGATTTTCGTCGGTCCGGCTTCTGGCCGTTACTGCCGATGGGCCTAAGTTTGGGCCAATCGGATACGAAATGAACCTTCTATACATGGCTGGCCTGCTCACGCTGGTCTTCGCTGGATCTGGAGCGCTCTCTGCGGACCACTACTGGAAAGTGAAAGACAGATGAACCCAATCCACGGTCGCCAATTGCGGGTTCGTCCGGCGATTCTGAAGACGCCGCCAGTATTTTCCAGCACCTTCCTCGAAAGCGCTGATCATTACGCCCGGCGACCTCCGGCTGGAACAGTCGCCCGATCTGATGCACCGCAAAATCACCTGCTGCCATGTTGCCGAGATCGCTGTGAAAAGCGATTTTCAGAACCGAGGCATTGGTCGACGGCTGCTGCACGAGGGCGAGGACTGGGGACGCGCTCACGGTGCGCAGTTCGCGTCTTTGGAATTTCACGCTTCAAACACCCTCGCCGGCCGCTTCTATCAACACTATATGGGCTACTCCGTGGCATCCGTGACCGCGAAAGCGTCTCTAGAGAGTGTGATTTGGAGAGTAGAATGTATGGCCAATCTGCTTGTGACAAACAATATCATCATTCGCACCGCTGCGGTGACCGAGCAAGAGGCGCTCCAGGCGCTGCAACTGCGTGCATCTCTTACGAATGATGGCGATCGCCAGGCGCTGCTTGCCAATCCGGATGCTATCAACATTCCGCTCGAACAGCTTGCAGCAGGTCGGGTATTCGTGTCGGAGTTAAACAGCGTAACAGTAGGTTTTTCTGCAATAGAGGCTCGAGGGGACGGACAAATCGAACTGGATGCCCTTTTTGTCGAGCCGAACATTCGAAGGCGTGGCGTTGGACGGTTGATGATCGAATACTGCGCAGACGTCGCACGCAAGCAAGGGTCGACGGCGCTCCATGTAACGGGTAATCCTCACGCAGAGAATTTTTATCTCGCTTGCAGGTTCAAGCAGATAGGAACAACCCAGACTCGTTTCGGTATCGGCCTGCTACTGCGAAGAGAGTTGTGAGTTGGCTGCCGGCTAAAGAAGGCGTCGTAGTTGCCGAAGCTAGCGGGAGCCCCAGAGGGTACGCCACTCCGTGAGGGACCGCTTCGCGGAGCTTTGACGATTCTGATCACTTTTGGCTCTCCGTTGAGGGTATGAATTGTTCGAGAACAGATTTGAATTGAGCCGTCAACTGCAGTTCTTCAGCGGCCTCGGCAAGCAATTTCCAAAGATCAGCACCCAATCGACGTCGGAAAGGCCTAAGAACGTCGTTCGATCCCTGCCCTCCCTATAGTTTTTCAACTGGACTTGCAGCGAAGTCGGCTCCACTAGTGGAGTTGGCTCCAATTGAAATTGCTGCAAACGTTCTTCTCGACGTGGAGCAGGCGGTATCGGTGCTTTATTTTAGCCCTACCCGCGCAAGTAAATTCTGAAACCTGGCGTCCGAATGCAAGTTGTCCCATCTAGGATCAACCTTCAGATTCATCAACCACATGTTGTGCTCGTCGAAGGCGCGACCGAGAAGAGAGAGCGCTTTCTCTTTATCGCCAAGTGCGGCATAGATTGCGGCGGTATCCAAATCCGACCCCGGTCCGGGACCCGCCGCTCCACTCTGCCTTTGACGCAAAACTTCCTTCCAATACCCTTCCGCTCCGCCAGTTCGGTGCGCGCGATCGCGCGCCGCGGCTTGCTCAGGACCACGTCCCTGTTGCGCCGCTTCGATTTTTAACTCGGCTATAACCTCCTCATATCGACCGCCATATTCCAAAGAATTGAGCAGAAAAGTCCGCGCTATTGGGAAGGAAGGGTCCGATTCCAACACCTTTCTGTACTGCTTGATTGCCTCATCATTGCGTCCAGCGTAATAATATGCGTGCCCAATGAAAGTGGCAATCGCCGGCGACAATGGATCAAGCTCCTGCGCGCGTTTCATCTCCTGGAGCGCTTCCGAATGCCTGCCCATGGCCATCAGGAACGTCGCGTAGTAATGATGGCCCGTGGAATAGCTAGGGTTCAGCTCGATCGCCCGCTTGTACTCGAATTCTGCCGCACCCCAATTCCATTCATAGTTTGCTGTGATCTGTGCCAGTGACGTGTGCGCCTCGGCCAAGGTATCGTCGAGCTCCAATGCTTTCAGCGCAGCGGTTTTGGCTTTTGCCATCGCATCACGCGTTGGAAGCGCGCCGGAAATAGCCCTCACGAAGTAGGAGTCAGCTAATCCCGCATACGCCAACGCGTTTGTGGGGTCACGGTCAATCGCTTCCTCAAAATATGCGATTCCGCGCTGCAGGTCCTGCTGCGATCTGCTGTTCCAGTAATAGCGCCCTCGCAAGTAAATCTCGTAAGCCTCGAAATCCTGCGTGTGTCTGATCCGCAGTAATTTCTCCTGTTGAGCACTCAAACGAACTTCCAACTTCGTCGCGATCTCGCGCGCGATCTCTTCCTGAAGACTCATCGCGTCTGATACCTTCCGATCGTACTCTTCGCCCCACAGGTGTGATCCGTCTGAGACGTCAACTAATTCAGCCCTCACCACCATCCGTTCCCCGCGAAAAGCAATTCGACCAACCATTACGCTCCGTACGCCCAGTTCATGACCAATCTGCTTTGGATCGCTCTCGTGCCCTCGATAACGCGACACAGATCCCATCGAAATGACTTTCAAGTTGCCCAATCGTGATAGCCGATCGATCGCGCCCTGCGTGATGCCGTCCGCCAGGAAGTCAGTTTCTCCACTTGATTCCGCGTTTTCAAACGGGAGTACTGCGACGGAATTGATCTTGTTCAACGCCAGAGAGCGCTCTGGATGGCGCAAGACATACCCGGCGCCAAGTACGAGCACCAAACTCAGGCCTGCCAGCAACGGCACCCATTTTGTCCAGCTTTGTACGGGAAAACGAAGTTGGGCGCTCGCTAACTTTTCGGATCCTGCTTCCTTCGCCGCCTCAGCAGAATCGCCCTGATTTTCTAATAGCCCGATGAATCGGTAACCCCTCCGGGCAATGGTTTCGATGTATTTCGGCCTTTCCGCCGAGTCGTTCAAGGCTTCACGAAGCCGAGCCACGGCACTGTTCAGCCCGTGGTCGAAATCCACGAAGGTATCTGCGGGCCAAAGCTTTTGCCGCAGCGCGGCGCGGGTAATGGCCTCTCCAGGCTTTTCCAGCAACATGGCCAACACTTGAAAAGGCTGCTCTTGCAGTTTGATCTTGCGGCCCTGCCGGCGCAGTTCTCCGGCGTGAAGATCAACCTCGATCAGTCCAAACTTAACTAGCTGCGCAGATGTGGGGGGTTGCGGCACGCAAGTACCAACGTATTGAAAGAGCCTATCACAACTTGCTGCGTTCCATTTCATGGTTCGCCAGCACAAAGAGCGATAGATACGGGATTGAAGGGTATCTTAAAGCTTTTATTTGTAGCGCGTTAGCTCGTTATCCGCACGTGTTGTACGCGTGCTCGCCGCTGCATTGCTTCCTGAACAGCAATGATTAAAGTTGCGCTCGCGGCGGATAAAACGGTCGCCTCGAAGTCCTCATAGCGCGCTTTGTCCTAATGCGGCTCGAAAAAAAGGAGAATTACATTGAAAACGATAGTGAACATTTGCGTCTTGGCAGTTACTGTCCTGATCTTATTTTTTGGAATGCATGTGCGAGGTAATCTTACAGCCTTCACTCCGACTGCTCACGCCGATGACGAGGGGATACAGTTCACTTGTTCTCTCAGCGCCTTGCACGGACCCTACGGGATTACCACCACCGGCTGGATCGTTGGATTTGGACCCATCGGGCCCGTGGCTGAGGCTGGAGTAATCTCGTTTGATGGGGCCGGTGGAGTTTCTCAGACCACCACCTTGAGCTTGAATGGTACAATCGTGCCGAACAGAAGCAGCCTGAGCGGAAGCTACGTTGTCAATAGCGACTGCACCGGGAATATTTCTCTCGTACTTCCTGGTCCCGCCGGACCAATTCCCTCGACCTTGCATTTCGTGATCGTAGATCACGGCCATGAACTCCGTCTCGTCAACACGGGCGCAGGAAGAGTCTTAACCAGCGACGCAAAGCGACAATAATCAAAGCGGCCAGGAGCTGTGGACAGCATGTAATTGTGCGTCGTGGGCAGGAACCCTGTACCTGTTCGGTGCCTTTTAAAATCGGCGGCGCGAAAATTCGGCTGGGAGGTCTGGGAGATTGGCCTCGTCTCGAATATCGCGGGACCGGGTGCGCCGGCACCTCACTGGGTCGCGAACTTTTTGCGCTCTATGTGGACAACAACATTAAGACACTCCGCGATGTTGGCCTTAACGGCTCTGTATGGAATCTCGACGCCGCTCTGCAGGACGCAACTTGTGAAACGCCAAATTCCTGCGCGGCAGAGTTCGCATGGACCGCGGAGATCCTGCCGCTGTGCCGGGTGTTAACGAGTTGAAGCAGATCGAAAGCTTCGCCGCAGCGAATCTCGCCGAATCTCAGGGAGGTCACCATTGAAATGACGCACTCGATTGTGCAAATAGAGCGAAACAGCAATCAGGCTGTCTCGACAGATCTGACAAGCGACCTCCTAGTGCGGCACTAAGCGCTCTTCTCACGTTCGGCTCATCGAACGGGCCATGCGCCACACGAGCCCGGAGACGAAACGCATCTACCAGCTCAGCACGGTCGAGCAGGTACGCGAAGCAATGGAGAAGGCGAATCAGCGAGTGTACGGCGACCGCGTCACAGTTCACTGACGCGGTTTACATGACACTAATATGACACTCGAAGGTTCGCAGGTTAATCGCGAGAATGGGCCATTTGTAACTGATTGAAGAAGAAGGAGAATTTGGCTCCCCGGGCTAGATTCGAACTAGCAACCCTTCGGTTAACAGCCCTTAGAGTGACTTGATAACGATTTGCCGGAGCGGAAGTTTTCCGAGGAGAATCAAGCAGTTGCGATGAAGCGCGAGAGCCAACTTCTCTTCGGTATTCAGCTTTTGTTCGTTGATTTCCCAGGTTTTTCCACGACTACCGTGACAGTAGCGTGACAGCCAACCCTTCGGGAAACAACCGAAGGAGCGCCCCTGGCTGCTTTCGTCAGTTCATACGAAATACTTGGCGTGGTATGGCGCTCATGGCATGCATGACCCGATCGGAAAAATAGGTGCAGGTGCGGAATGTGCGCCCACCGGCGACGCGACGAGTGCGACAGCCATAGCGCTAAACACCTAACAAAGATCGAGGTAAAGAGTAATGGGCAATGGGTGGATCTTGACGCTCAGCCATGATGCCTTCGTGTCCCAGCTTAAACGCGAGAATGGGTACTTGTAACTAACTGAAGACAAACATTTCTTATCCGCGACACTTGTCCGTGATCACCGCCCTTGGTCGTTCAAGAACTGAAGCATTCGTTCCCCGTCAGCCTGCACAGCTAAGACAATGCAAACCTTGCCTCTCCATCGCGAAGCTCGAGAAGCCTACGATATTCGTCTGAAGTAGAAGCAACAGACAACGAGATACTCGCAAGAAATAGTGCATAAAAGTCCTTTCGATGGGAGAAGAGGAGACAGTAGCCCGCCCTGATGGAGTAATCGAACCGCCAAAGTGTTTTGTTAGGTAAGTTTTGCGAAATCCGAATGCCCAGGGCGGCGGCGTATCCTAGCTTGCGGGCCATACCTTTGCATACAACGCTTTCGATGCTCCGACTGGCAAACCCCAAATGATTTTCGGCCATTTCGTGCATTTATGGCCCGTCCGCAGTCGGGCTTTGCGCCGCGAATAATAGAGCCGTTGAGACTCGAAGTCTTATGAAGTAACCTCAGGCATAAGGAGACTAAGCATTTATGGTGATCGGCGACCGTCTGAAAACGCTTCGTGAAGCGAAGAATTTGTCTCAGGGCGATATCGAAAAACGAACAGGTTTGATCCGTTGTTACATTTCTCGGGTCGAGAATGGTCACACCGTTCCAACCGTCGAGACTCTGGAAAAATTTGCTCGCGCTCTCGAATTACCGCTATACCATCTGATGTTTGACGGGGATAAGCCCCCTGTTATGCCAGAGGCCGCAAAGTCCAAGAAGGAAGATTCCCTGGAATCATCTCGATCCGGGGCGTTGCTGATGAGGAAAATGCTGCCCTTACTTGCCAAGATGAGTCAGGAAGATCGGAACCTGATTCTTTTTATCGCAGGGCGCGTGTCCAAGAAGCAAGGCAGCACGAGAGCAGGACGGAAATCAGCTTCGAGTGCCGCCGCTTAGGGGTCGAAATAAACTTGCTGCCTAGCTTTCTCTGTACATGATGAACTGCTAGGGGTGTCCCTGAAAAGGGCAGAATAAGTCTGCGTGTCTCGTAGAGTAACAGCAATTCAAATCGTTCACGTGATGATGTAAAGTGGGGAAGTAGAGTGCACTGACAGATACGCTCCTGCGTTTCCGTGCCGTGCCAAGATTTTCGTCCGAATGCCCCAAGGCTCCGAGACGCCTACATATTCTCAGCGTGAACACTCCGCCAATTCTGCTCGGCACATCGTCATTCACAGCCACAGGCTGGGAGGGAACGTTCTATCCGAAAGGAATGCGCTCCGCTGATTACCTTTCCTTCTACGCGGAGCACTTTCATACCGTCGAAGTCGATTCTACGTTCTATGCGTGCCCAACTGCTCGCACGGTTAGCAACTGGGCTGCTCGCACTCCCGAGAACTTCATCTTCTCGGTCAAGGCTCCCCAGACGATCACTCATGAAAAAGTTTTAGTGGACTGTGATGCGGAACTCGAAGAATTCCTCAAGACTATGGACATTCTCGGCCCGAAGCTCGGACCAATGGTTTTTCAGTTTCCAGCTTTTGATCGTTGGAAATTCCCAACGCAAAAACACTTTCTGGAACTCCTCGCTCCGTTCTTGTCAAAGCTCCCAAGAGATCGGAAATTCGCCGTCGAAATTCGAAACAAAAAGTGGCTCGACGCGACACTGGCAGATGCCCTGCGCGAGCGCAGTGTCGCACTTGTGCTCCAAGATATCTCCAACATGCCGGGAGTCGCGGAATTGGAGAAAACGTTCAATCCGATAACAGCCGACTGGACCTACATTCGATGGCTCGGCGATCGCAAAGGGATCGAAAAGCTGACGATGACTTGGGACAAGGCTGTCGTTGATCGATCCAAGGAACTAGCTAGCTGGGTCGATTATTGCTACCAGGTCAGGAAGCGCGGAGCAGTGATCTACGCTTACGCCAACAATCACTACGCCGGTCATGGACCCGCGACCGTGGCGCAATTTATGAAACTCTGGAATGGTAGAGGATTTCCACAAATCACCTTACCGGAGCATTCAACGCAGGAACGCACGCTGTTCCCGATGTGACGCGTACCAATTAAAGGAGCTTTCGGTGAGTGCGTTCGCTCGAAGAGACGTGACTCATGATGATTTTATCGCACTCCGTCCCGTTCATTGTCTTTCGCCGAATTAACTCTAGGGCTAGAGCCCGAACGGAAGGGGGGTGGTCCCTTTTTAGGGGCTGTATCCGCATACCCCACAACGGGCGATGTACCGCCGAGGTGTGCTGACTTTGGTGGCCAGTGCTGCTGTCCTGCTTTTCGCGGTTGGGGGATGGTTGTGGGTGCGCGGGCGACGCGTTTCACCCGGCAAGTTCATTCTAGCTCCGCCGCGCAATGCTGTTCTCAACTTCCAGTTTGCTCGTGAGACTGCCGAACAGGGAAACCTCTCACCATGCGGCAAGTGCCGCAAACCTGCCTTCATTTTTAAGATTTGGGTTGCGAGGGCTGTTGTTGTTGTGGCCGCGGGCGGCTTGCGGGCGGAACGATACCGTTCATCCGCAGGTACTCGACCATCTGACCGTAGTGATCCTTCGGATGGAAGGCGCCGATAATGGCGATTGCGAGACGCGTTGAGAGGAATGGGGTTACGGGCTTGGGCAGCGGCGTGACCTCGTTTTCGGAGGTGATCCCGGAAATGGCCCGATGGCCGAGCGCGAAGGAATCTTTAAGATACTGGACAATTTCGGCCTTGGTTTTCAGCGCCGCGGGGCCGTTGGGATTTTCTTCGAAGGAGTTAGCGTCGATCGTCTCGCCCATGAGCGGGCCAAAATAAAGGTGATTGGCGAAGCCGATGTGTTTCACCTGTTCAGCGAAAGTGCGTACGCCTTTAAACTCGCCATTGGTAGGCGCGAAGGAATACTTGTCTTCGGGCATAGCTTCAGCAGCGGAAACGACTTCTTGCTCGACAACACCATAGAGCATGTTGAGGACAGAAGTGACCGTGGGCGGTGGTTGCTGGGCCGTTGAGGCGACCATCAGACGCTCCTTGTTTTATGAAGTAAAACGCCAAAATCTTACGTTCTGTGGCCAGAGAAGTCATCCGCAAGTTTTTACTGGCCGCTCGCTGCAGCAACTGCTCCACCAATTATGCTACCGACATCCGTCGAACGACGGTTCGGACGTTTGCTCTTTGCTCTACTGCGAAGCCACGGACTGGCTGACGTGACCGCCGAGGCGAGCATGTCGATCTGGCAGGCCGGGTCTGCCGGCGTTTCGCTTTATGCGGGCGAACTACGAGCAAGCTAGGGCGGAAATGGTTGGTGCCGGTTCTGGAGCTCAGCTCCGGCGTGGGAGATGTGGCCATGCTCGCGCCGCGGCTCGCCGGCCCAAGTGGAGAGGTTGTACCCTCGCTCCATAGCCCGCGCTCGAACTCGCGTCGCCGAGGTTCAGAGCACTACGTTATTTGACGCCGCTATAGGTCGTTTCATTCTGCAGTTTGTTCCAGATGCCGTTGCGGCTGTGCGCCGCTTGTCCCAACTGTTCCGTCCAGGGGGCGTCCTCGTCTTCCAGCAAGTTTCTTACGCGCCGCTGCTCGCAATTTCTGCTCACCTCTCGCTCTGGTCCGCGTGCTGCAATTGCGCGCGAGACGGTCCAGCGATAGGCGACGCCCGAAATGAGCGTGGCTCTCCACCAGACTTTCGAGGAAGCGGGCCTTCCTGCGCCCACTGTGCGAATGGAAGTTCTGCTTGGCAACACTCGGGAGTTCACTTTGTGGATCTGCGATCTCCTCTGCAGTCTGCAGCCGCAAATCCAAAGGCATAATGTTTCGGTGGAGGCCCTCGGCGCTTTCGACACGCTAGCCGAAAGACTTCAATTCGAGGTCGCAGAATCAAAGACAGTCGTTCCCTGAAGATGTAGCTCTAGCTCCCGACGGTATTATGCACGACGATTGGCGGTGCGCCAAAAGCGTCGCGCTTGCCACCAATACGGGATAAAGTGAGAAATTGCTTGACCCTGGAACTAATTCCAAGCTTTAGGCTAATCCTGTGAGTTCTAAAGTCTCCACAACTCGACCCCTGTATTCCGGCGAACTGGCCCGTCTTTCCGGCGTAAGTGCGGACACTGTTCGATTCTACGAGCGACGGAATCTTTTGGTTCCGGCTGCTCGCACTGCCGCTGGCTACCGGGTTTTTTCGCCAGACAGTCTCGCTCGTATGCGAATGATTCGAGCTGGGCTATCTGTCGGATTCTCGGTGACTGAATTGGCAGACATCTTCAGCGAACGGAACCGCGGAGGCGCGCCCTGTCGCCGCGTTCGGAAGCTGGCAGCTGAAAAACTTGCCGTCCTCAATGAGAGGCTTCGAGAGTTGCAATCGTGGCGACGCGAATTGCGCTCGACGCTTGCGGCGTGGGATCAGATGCTTGCCAAGGCCCCTCCCGGGAAACAGGCTCGACTGCTGGAAAACTGCAAGACTCACCCGAAGATCCATGCACGACATTTGGGTCGCGGCATTCAAAAACGGGGAGAGCTATGAAGCTGATTCTTGTAATCGCACTCGCAGTAGGTGTTTTCAGTCATTCAAGTCAGAAGCCGGAATCGCAGACAGACTGTCCGATGCACGCCTCACATACTCAGGTGAATGCGCGTGGCGAACAAGGCATGGGCTTTTCTCAGACTGCCACGACCCACCACTTCCTATGGAACGCGAATGGGGGAGCGATTCAGGTTGAAGCCAAGGACCCTGCCGATTTTACGAATCGAAACCAAATTAGGGTACACCTAGAACACATCGCAAAAGCATTTCAAAATGGAGATTTCGACATTCCGATGTTCGTTCACGATACTGTTCCGCCGGGAGTGCCACAAATGAAGCGGTTGCAGAGAGATATTCATTACTCGTACGAGGAAACGCCCAGCGGGGGACGTGTTCTTATTTCCTCCGCGAACAAAGAAGCCCTTGAAGCAATCCACAGATTCTTGCGCTTCCAAATCGAAGAGCACAAGACTGGCGATCAAACCGACGTTCGATAAGTCGTTCACGTTGATCATTGAGGCGCGGAGAGTATGGCGAACCCTTGCCGTACACCGCGCGGACCGCTGGTAGGTTCCGGGTAGCCGACATTCCGGGGGTTGACTTGCTCGGGCAATGGGGCTGCTTTTTCGAGGGCTCAAATCCGCCATCAATCTCTCATGAGATTCGCTTGGTTGTCGCTTCCCCGTGGCATCGGAAGAAGGTGTCGATATCCAATTGGGTGGAACATCGCCAGTTGGGCATTTATCCTTTATCTAGGACTGTTTTCGATGCACTCGCTTCGCGAACATCGAGCCAGAGGTTTTCAGCATGCTTGACAAAAGCCATCCATCCCCCCGCGATCGCGCGGAGGATTTCACCCATCGTCTGGGCATTCGCCTTCCGATTCTGCTGGCGCCCATGGCCGGAGCCTGTCCTCCGTCTCTGTCGATTGCCGTAGCCAATGCGGGTGGGCTGGGAGCGTGCGGAGCTCTGCTGATGAAGCCGGATGACATCCGGGCTTGGGGCTCGGCATTTCGCGAAGGCAGCGCAGGAGAATTCCAAATCAATCTTTGGATTCCACAGGCGCCGCCGGTGCGAGACTTCGATTTGGAAAAGCGGCAAAGGGCGTTCCTTGCGATGTGGGGACCGCCAGTTCCACTGGAAGCGGGTGATGCCATGCTGCCAGACTTTGAGGCGCAATGTCACACCATGTTGACCCTGGCTCCGAAGGCCGTCTCTTCGATCATGGGACTCTACGCGCCGGCCTTCGTATCGGAATTGAAAGCACGCGGAATCCTGTGGTTTGCAAACGCAACCACGGTTGCTGAGGCAAAGGCCGCGGAGGACGCGGGCGCCGATGCCATTGTTGCGCAGGGCATGGAAGCTGGGGGACACCGCGGAGTCTTTCACGAGGACGATGCGGAGCGGCAAATGGTAGGTCTGATGGCCCTCTTACCGCAGGTAGTTGACGCTGTCACCGTTCCAGTCATCGCCGCGGGTGGAATCGCTGATGCACGTGGATTGGCAGCGGCGTTGATACTGGGCGCGAGCGCGGTACAGATAGGAACCGGGTTCCTGCGCTCCCCGGAAGCCAAGATGCATTCCGCTTATTCAGAGAGGCTGGCCGTCACTGAAGCCCACGAGACTGTCATTACGCGTGCCTTCAGTGGACGGCCTGGGCGCAGCGTGTTCAACGCATACGTCCGGGCAGCGAGTGATCCGGATGCTCCCCCGCCAGCAGCGTATCCTGTTCAGCGCGGGCTGACTCGTGCGATGCGCGAAGCAGCTCAGAACGCTGGAGATGCCGATCGTATGCAATTGTGGGCAGGACAGGCAGCCAAGCTGGCGCGGAATCAACCTGCAGGCACCATCGCTCAGGAGTTGTGGGACGCGGCCTCTCGTCTGTTGTTGTAATCTGCGTCGTCCGTCAACGGATGGCTCCTGGCAGCCTAAACGAAAGCCACGTGTGCTCTCTCAACGACGCGGGCAGAAGTTCGGTTGGAGGAAGTGATCTCCATGCTTGGCATCGGTAGTGGCCGGATAACAGATAATCCGGAACTCAATTTCCCTATTGCCGACAAATCATCCGGTATCCAACTTGAATTCACTTCAAGAGGCGGAACGAAGCCACAATCGCTGAATACGTCGCATCAAATTCCGTCTGGCGTTTGTAGCTCAACGACAATACATCCGTCTGATTCAGTAACGTGAACGTATCGCGCTGCTTCCCAAAGCTGTTGGTGTTTTCCATGAAAACAGCAGGTTGTCCTCCAATCGCAAAGTTCCCACTCGACTCCGGATGCGCGTTCATCAGCTTCATCTGGTCCGCGAACCATTGCTCGATGGAAAACTTCTTTGGGTTTTGGTTTTTCTGAACCGCCAAGGTTAGCGACGCGTTAGGCTCTCCGTTGCGAAGGGGTTTGGCGATTGTAATGATGTCCGGCCCCGTTCCCGAACCGGCATTCACCCCCCACGTTTCCGGGTACCTCACTTCAAAACCGTGTTTTTCATTTCGATAAGTCTTCCATGCTGAAGTGTCAACTGCGGGAGCTGCGCCATTTGGGTGCGCGGCATTCTGCTTGGTCGAAGCTTGCTTCCGCGAAGAGGCCATCAGCTGGTGGCCTGTCGCCCCCACGCAGAGCAGTATCAAAGCAAGAAATGCAACTAATTGTCCCTTCATACAGATCGCCTCCCGCATAGAAAAAGCCTTGACAGTAGATACGCGGAATTATAGCAATGCGGCTTTGGGGTTGAATCGAAGCCGAATCAGAAGCTTGCGGGATAGCCAATATGCCGTCTCCTGTAGTAGCATTGCCGGGACAAGTAGGAGATTATGAAAGAGCCGCGTCTTTCAAAAGCCGAAACCCGCATTCTGGAACAGTACTGGAAACTCGGGACCGCGTCTGTCCGTGAGGTCCTGGAAAGCCTGCCTGAGGACGAACGCGTTGCTTACACCACCGTGCAGACGCTCGTCTACAGGTTGGAGGAGAAGGGTGCCTTGCGAAGGGTAAAGAAGATCGGCAACGCTCAGCTCTTTGAGCCATCCATCAACGAAACCCAGCATCGCAGCAGACTGGTACACGATTTGCTCGATCTGTTCGGCGGCTCGCCGCGACTGCTCGTCTCTAACCTGCTCGAAAATGGCGCCCTCACGTTACGAGATCTGAAGGCGCTGCAGAATGCGGCGCGGAGTGACAAAAAAGGCCGTACCCGCGGAGGCAAACGTGCATGAGCATATCGCACGCGCGATGTACTATTTCAGCGTTCACTTGCTGTTTGCCTCGATTGTCGCCGCGGCGGCGTGGGCGCTAACATCAATTCTGCGCGCGAGTGCCACCACAAAATATTGGGTCTGGGTTGTCACCGCATTCAATTTCGTTCTGCCTTCAGGAGCACTCATCGATGAACTGTGGGCGCCGCACTTGACGTGGGCTAGGCCGCTCGCTGCTATTGGGGATCCAGTATGGGACATGACGCAGGGCCGGACGGCCGCGATCCTCGGAGTTATATGGATGACCGGAGCCTTCTCCATGCTTCTGCGTTTGATGTCGCGTATACGCAGAGAGCGTCGTGAGGCGCAAACGCAAGCTCTTCTGAGCAATCGTGGTGTCACATCTAACTTCATGGCAGATGGCATTCCAGTGAGCTTCCACGACGGGCATCCGAGTCCGACAGTTCGCGGAGTTCTTTCCCCGCATATCCTCCTTCCCACCGGCATCGACCGGCTGCTCAGTCAACGTGAATTCCGCGCTATTCTGATTCACGAGATAGCTCATGCAAGACGCCGCGATAACCTGATCCGTTTGTTATACGAAATTTCCCTGTGCGCCTTGTGGTTCCATCCGCTTATGTGGGTCGCTGGAGCGCGGATTGGCCTGTATCGCGAGCTGTCCTGCGATGAATCGGTCATCAGGCGTGCGCACGGGCGAGAACTGGTTTCAGCGCTCGCCAAACTTGCAGTTCCGGAGGGGGCGGGGCTTTTGCAAGCAACGGCGTCATCGCATCTGAGATATCGGTTGGCGCGCCTGACCGAACCGGCACAAACCTCCTACCGTGTAGCAAGCCTTCTAGTGATATTCCTGTTCGCGGCGGTTATCGGCGGCGGAGTCTTTCAGACCATCGCACATACCGCCTGCTGTTTCGTCACAAAGCGTTGACCACCGCGTAATCCTCTTGATTACCAACCGCTAGCTGGAGCGCTTAATTGCAATAAACGTTAGATGTAGTAGAGTAGACGGCAAATGTAGTAGAACAAATGTGCTCCTGCAATCCCAACAACTCGAGGTGATGAGATGAAACAAACGCAGATCGTGCTTTTGGCCGTGCTCATCTCCGCGAACACGGTCTCTGGCCAAGTGACGGGGAGCGGCAGCGCTCCCGCGGACATCGTTTACGGGCAACCCGGCCAGCTCGTTGATGTCGGAGGATTTCGGCTGAATCTCTACTGCATGGGGAGCGGCTCGCCGACAGTCGTCTTCGATTCCGGATGGGGAGACTGGGCGCCAGCGTGGTCGAAGGTGCAGCCACAGATCGCAAAGTGGACGCGCGCCTGCAGCTATGACCGTGCCGGCACGGGATTTAGCGATCCGGGTCCGACGCCACGCACCAGCGTGCGCATCGCCGCGGAGCTACGCACAGCACTTCACAATGCCGGCATCACGGGCCCCTACGTTCTGGTAGGGAGCGCCTTCGGCGGCGATAACATGCGCACATTTGCGGACATGTATATGGACGAGGTTGCAGGGTTGGTCATGGTTGACGCCGATGCCGACGACGTGGGACCGAAAGCAATGCAAGAAGAGGCCCATCGAGGACACGCTTCGATTCCGTCGGACCTGCGCGACTGTCGTGACGCGATTGCCAAGCACAAGCCGCAACAGACTTGCGCGCAGCAGTTTTTCTTCCGGGGTTTGCCGGAAGCCGAGTGGTCTGCGGAATTGAACGCCAAGGTATTGGAAATCGCGCAAACCAAACTTCCCATGTATGACGCTTTCGCTTCAGAGATGGAACAAACACCATCGGACGAAGCCTGGCTCCAACAACACCGCCGGTCATTCGGCTCGCGGCCCATCCGCGTGCTCACCTCGGGGAACCATGGCGTCGGCCACCTGGAGAAGAAGCCGCCGGACACGCCGAAGCACCTCGAATATGAGCAGCAGAACACGCTGGCCCAGGCGCACTGGCTTACACTTTCCGCGAACGCGCGGCAGATATTCGCACGCCACAGTTCGGAATACATCCAGTTCGATGAGCCGGAGACCGTGATCAACGCGGTTCGCGACGTGTACGACCATGCAAGAAGGTGCGGAGCTGCGCACGGCCGCTAAAAGTGCTGAAGACAGAATTCCTGAAGAGGTCCGGATGAAACTGGTTGGCCTTGCAATAGCGGTACCGCTACTTCTCGCGGCGCCCGGCGCGGCGAAGCCACAGGAACCGCATTTGCAGGAACGCGTAGTTGAACAATCGCAGCTGACCGTCGCTCAAGCGGCGACCGCGCCCGCAGCCGGAACTCCCAGCTGCGGATCCGCCGCTTTCCTCATTTTCGAACAGGGCAAGCTAGCCGCCGTTGATTGGGTTGACCGCACAGCGAACCAGGTACACACGCGTGTGGTCGAAACGCAATCGCACATCATCGATGCCACGATCGACTTGCGGCCAGATGAGACCGCAGCACACTCTTCCGCAGTAACTTCCACCGCCGGTGTAGAGGGCGAACCGATGAAGGCCGCGCGCGATTTGGGTGAAGGCGCCATCTACTGGTCACCGCGCATCCCGAGTTCCATAGAGCAGGCCATCGCCCGCGCGTACATCTTGGACAAACCGTTATCCAAGATTCCGGGCGCGTCTCTGTTTAGCGGCTCACGGCCGGAAATCACGGTCGAGCGCGTTGTTCCCACAGATTGGATCGTCAGCTATCAGGACAAAAAGTACCTGGTGCACACCAACGAACAGGGCTGCCTGTTGTCCGCGACGATGCCGGATTACGGCGTGGTCATCGAGCGCCGCACTGGCTTTTCTGCCAGCAACTATCCGCTCTGGCCGCCGTACACCGCTCCGCCGGACCACGCCTACACCGCGCAGGACGTGAGCATCCACGCTACCCAGGGCCATGTTCTGGCGGGCACGTTCACGGCTCCCATGCGCAAATCCCGCATCCCCGCCGCCGTATTGATCACCGGTCTTTCGCCGCATGAGCGGAACAACGGCGATGCGCCCTGGATGCCATTTCGCGATATCGCGGACGCTCTGACCCGCGCGGGCATTGCCATCTTGCGTGTCGATGACCGTGGCATCGGCAAGTCCACCGGTGATAATGGAAAATTCACCAGCATCGACAAAGCCGATGACGTGGCGACTGAAGTCGCGTGGCTGCGCACACAACCCGGCATTGATCCCAAGCGGATTATGTTGGTTGGCTACAGCGAGGGAGGAATGATCGCCCCGATGGTCGCGGCAAAAGACCCTTCCATCGCCGCACTCGTTACGCTTGCGGGTCCTGGAGTTTCCGGGATGGAGGTCGCCCGCTATCAAGTCGAGCAACCGATACTAAGAGATCCGAAGATTCCCGAAGCTGACCGGGAGAAAGAGTTCGCCAAGCAGCTGGAAGAGGCCTTGAAAGATCTTTCGCCGCACGAAAGCAGTTTCCTCGCGATCGATCCGATCCAGTATGATCGCCAGGTGCGCTGCCCCGCACTCATCATTCAAGGTGGTGCGGATGCCACGGTCCCGGTGCGTTCGGCGGAGAGAGTCGCTTCGGCGATGCGCGTCGCTGGCAACACGGATGTCACAGTACGCATTTTCCCGGGCGTGAGCCATTCGCTTCTTCCCGATCCTGGCGGCCTCCCATCCGGATGGGCCGCATTACCGGCGTTTCTGACCGCCCCCGATCTGTTGGAGGAGTTGACGCGGTGGAGCGTCGCCAAGCTCGGGCCGATAAATGCCAAATAGCAGATCGCGGTTGCTCCTTTAGTGCGCCGCTGAACTTTTGACTTAAAACACAGTTTCACTATAAGAACGCGCGATTCCGAATCTGCGGAGTTCCTGAGCTCTTTCGATGAAGGTTCCGGACGAGATGATGGACGGGGAAGCGTAATAAGAGACGACTGTCTCCAATTCTTGAATGGAGAGAAGCCAGCATGCTAATTCCCAAGTTTCTACGCCCGGCGATTGTGTTCTACATCTTGACTTCACTGTGTGGATTGACGCAGGTGACTGGGCGAACTGTGCATGGCTCTCGGCAAGACCAAGCGCGAGCCTGGATTCATGCAGCAATGAATGCTTTGGGGGGCGAAGATCGTCTCCGCGCAATCCATGCGATCGAAATCAAAGGCATCGGCTTCCGGAATGAACTTGAGCAATCCGAGCGTCCGGAAGGCCCCTGGCTACCAGACTTCTATCAGACCAGTGAGATCCGTGATTTTGCGAATACGCGGATGCGTTCAGAGCGCCAGTCTAGAACGCTGAACTTCACAGCCTGGGACAACTCGCATTGGTCTCCGCCCACAATCACGGTTGTTTCCGGCGGCGCCGTCGCCCAATTTGCAGAAGGCAAATTCAAACCTGTTACCGCAGCCAGCGCAATAGATATCGAGGAAACTCTCGCGTTCGATCCTCTACGAATCTTGCTGACAGCGCTTGAAGCTACCGATTTGCATTCCGAAATGGACACGGTCCTTCACGGTTTCCCGCAACATGTGGCCGCTTTCACATGGAAAGGCGAGCGAGTCCGTATTCTCCTGAGCAGCTTTTCGCAGATGCCAACATGTATTGAGGTCACGCGTGCCCGGCCGATGGATTATTTCCAGGGCCCTTGGGGCGACATCACCGTTCGCACAACCTTCGCCACGTGGTCGCTCAATCCGTCTGGAATTCGTTATCCGCGCCAGTGGTCAAGAGAAATGAACGGCCAACCGTATTCCACATACACCGCGAATGAAGTCAAATTTAACCCACCAGTGAATGAAGTAGACTTCGCCATTCCAGAAGAGGCACGGAAGGCATCGCTCGCGCTAGCCCGTGACCTCGACGGGATTCCTATTGGCGTTCCCAATGAAAACCCGAAAGAGATTGTACCCGGCATTGTGTACGTAAACGGCCCGATTGCGTTTCACTCTACTGAGGTACGCCAATCCGACGGCATCGTCATTGTTGAAGCCGTGATTTCGAGCGGATATTCGGCCCGGATCATTGAGGACGCGCAAAAACGGTTCCCAGGATTACCAATCAAAGCGCTGGTAACTACGTCGGATTCGTGGCCGCATATCGGAGGCGTGCGCGAGTACGCTGCGCGCGGAATTCCGATTTATGCGCTGGATCTGAATCGAGCGATCCTGACGCGCCTGATGGCCGCGCCGCATCGCTTACATCCCGATTTGCTCGCCAAGACTCCGCACGAGGCGAAATTCATTTTTGTGTCAAAACGATTGACACTGGGGACAGGGGAGAACCGCATCGAAATGATTCCGTTTCGCACAGTTACCGGCGAACGGCAAATGATGGTCTACTTTCCGGGACCGAAGCTCGTCTACACGAGCGATTTGTTTTCCATCGCAGGAGACGGCTCAATCTTTCTACCTCAATTTGCTCAGGAAGCAGTTGATGCAATGTCTCGCGAAAAACTTGATGTGGCACGCGTCTACGGCATGCACTATGATCCCGTTCCCCTACCCCAATTGCATGAGGCGATTGAGACGTTCCTTAAGTCTAGTTCCAAGGAATGAAAATAAGAAGAAAGTCTTGATGCCTACAGGCAACCCCTATTTTAGGTTTTGAAATGACATGTACTCGGAACAGGAATACTCAAACACGACCATGCACGGGCAGATTGCATACTCTGAATACTCTGGATAAGAAAGGTGAGTTGCTCCTTATTTTGGCTTCCAGCCCCCTTCGCTGCGACAATCTAGAACAAGCGAAGTCTTGTTGTTCCCCAAGGGCAAGCTAATGAACGAAACTCTTCCCATTACGAAGAGCAGAAAAAACAACATCAAACGTTTCGTCGCCCGAAAGTGCATTCGTCCGTTTGTATGCGGCCCCGGTTTGAGCGAACGTGAGAGGAGATGAATGTTCTTGCCGGGTGTCGCGGACAAAAACGAAGACGTAATCTTTATAGCTGGCCTCGCCGGTGACATATCGTTCGGCCCGCTCCTTGAAAAGTGCGCTGTTTTTCTCGCGTGCAGCTTTGTCGTTCGGGAGAGAACGCACTGCGTCTTTTTCCTGTGTCACAAAATCGTCTAGAATCCAGTTGGCGTCGTCGGCCTTAAACGCTGAAAAATCCGCAATGGCTGCGTCGATAGGTGTGGTCCAGTTCGCCGCTTTTCGGGTTACCGGGCCGAACCTCTTCGCTGGATCGTATAGTTGCCCCGGCAACCGTACTTCTATCCATTCTGTGGGTTGCTTACCGCGCGCAAGAGAGTTGTTCTGCAAGCCGAGGTCGGAAATCTTCACGCTGAAAACGATTTGTTTGTTGCCTGCGGCAGTGGAGGTCTTATAATTCCACGAATACGAATAGAAACCGCCGGGCACAACAATTAACAAAGTCAGGAACACTCTAAGCTTATTCAACGTATTGACCCTCCCATTCCAACCCTCGCGGCGCCATGCCGAAAGGCTACGGCCGCGACGCCAGGACTGTTAAAGGCGTAAGGTCGGAGAGGCGATATGGTGCTCGGTCCTAAGCCAGGAGTGCCGATCTCGGATCCGAGTGATGAAATGGCGATATTAGTCCAGTTTCAGTCGCCCTCAACCACTATAGAGAGGGACTCCTTTTGTACCGGACGGGATTATCACTTCTCCTTTGACTTTCGTCGGCAACCTTTGAGATCGCCCCTGACCCATAGCTGATTAATGGGAAGGACCGGTGTAGCGCTGCTTCAGATGTGACCGACTGACAACAAACACCCCTTGCTGCAGGACATACTCTGCGTCGCCTTGGGAAGGAGTCTGCACCGCGTCGATCACCGCGCTGTGGTCATTG
>DATDFA010000032.1:0-43996 GCA_036522855.1 Candidatus Acidiferrum sp.
CACGCGAGAATGTTTGACGCTGGAAGCGGATAGCGGATTTCCGAGTCGGCGAGTGACGCGGGAGCTAGAGAAGATTGTGGCGGAGCGCGGAGCGCCGGAAGCGATTCGCTGCGACAACGGGCCGGAGTTTACGAGCCGGCATTTTCTGGCGTGGGCGCTGGAGCGGAAGATCGAGTTGGTGCATATTGAGCCGGGGCGGCCGGTGCAGAATGCGTTTGTGGAAAGCTTCCACGGGAAGTTGCGGGACGAATGCTTGAACGCGAGTTGGTTCGGGAATCTGTTTGAGGCACGGAGGAAGATCGCGGCGTGGAGAGAGGAGTACAACGAAGAACGGCCACACAGTAGTTTGGGGTATTTGCCGCCGCGGAAGTTTGCGCTTCGTATTGCGGCTCTCCGGTCGCCTACGGCTCCCTGCGCGCCGCAATGCGAAGAACGGAACGAGGCACAAGTCATGAGTTCAGGAGATTTAAGCGTCGTATGATTCCGTGCGCGAAGAATTGGGGCAGGTCAGCACCACCTATAGCATTGAGCGGGGCGAACTTGTGGGTGGGGCCGGTGTCTCCTGCAATCTGTTCGCCGAAGAGAAGGAAGTCGAGGGAGTCGTAAACAGATTTATCGAGCTGGTCATAAGGCGTGTCGACCCGAGATGATGCATGAAGCGAAGGCAGCTTTCGACGAGGCGGGTGCTCGTCGGAAACAATGGAGAAGTTTGTATAGGATGAGCGGAATGGAGTCAAGTGGAAGTTGCTATACGTTGGGTACGTAACGAAACGCAAATATGGTGACGCATAGCGAGAAATCCCAGGTGCGGAAGCGGCACCTGGGGCACCCGATGGATGATTGGCGAAAGAGGGCACGATGTATCGTGCCCCTACGGGACGGTTACGGTCAGAAGGCGGGCCGCTGCTAGGAGATGCGGACTTCTGCTAGGACTTCCGGATCGGCAGGGGGCATGGCTCCTTCCTGGGAAGCAACCCAGGCGCCGAGCCGGTTGGCGGCGGTATTCATGGCGGCGAGCGAAGAACCGCGCAAAGCGTGGTGAACGAGAGCGGCGGTGAAGGCGTCGCCGGCGCCAACGGTGTCGGCGATTTTGACGGAGAAGCCCGAATGCTCATGATGGGAGTCGGGGGTGACGACGAGACTGCCTTCCGCGCCGCGAGTGATGCAAACGAGGCGAACGCCGAATTCGCGGCAGAGCCAGCGGGCGGCGTCGATTTCGGAATAGCCGCCAGAAGGGCGAGAGGCAGCGTCAGAATTGACGAGCGTGGGAGACGCAGCTGGGGAATTTTTTAGCGGACATTGCAGGAGATCGAGGAAACGCGGAAATTCCTGATGATTGAGTTTGAGGATTTTGGCGTAGCGCGCGGAATCGCGCAGGATTTGCGGACTGAAATAGGACTGGCGAAGATTCACGTCGAAGATGCCGATGGCGAAAGACGGAAGCGCGGAAAGAAAGGCGCGAATCGTGGCGCGAGAAACGGGGCTACGTTGCGCGAGGGATCCAAAACAGACGGCGTGAGCCGACCGGGCGAGCGAGATCCAGTCTTCGGAAAATTCCAAGAAGTCCCAAGCGACGTTTTCGGTGATTTGATATTCGGGCTGGCCGCGAAGATCGACTTCGATTCTCACTGTGCCAGTGGGGTGAGAAAGATCGCGCTGAACCCGGCTGACATTGAGACCGCAGGATTTGAGGTGCCAAAGCGCTTCCTGGCCGAGGCGATCGTCGCCGACGCGACTGGCAACGATGCCGGAATCGCCGAGGAGCGCGGCGATATAAGCAAAATTGGCGGGAGCGCCGCCGAGCTGTTTGCCGCTGGGGAAAAGGTCCCAGAGGAGTTCGCCGAGGCCGACAACGATGGGGCGGGGGCTGGAGGGAGTCGGCATAGTCAAATGATCGCCAGACGCGATTGCAGAGAAAAGAACACAGGCAGGATTGCCTGTGCCAGGGCATGGCGGAGAGCGGTGACGCGAGGGGACATCGTTATGGCTTGGGATTTTCGCCGGACTGGAGTTGTTCGGCAAGTTTCCGTTCGCGTTCGGCGTCTTCGGTGCGGCCGAGATCGCGGTAGGCCTGGCCAAGAAGGTGATGAGGGATGCTGTTATTTGGCTCCATGGAAATGGCGCGCTGCAAGGCGCGAATGGCCAGCTGAGTTTCGCCTTTTTTCTGGAGAACTTTGCCGAGAAGGATGTAGGGGCCGGTGTTGGCAGCGTCAAGCCAGATGGAGCGCTGAAGAAGTTTTTCGGCTTCGTCGAATTTTTGCGCGCGGGAGTAGGCGTCGGCGAGCTTGTAATAGGCGGCGGGATTGCCAGGGTTGACGGCAAGTTCCTGCTCAAGCTGAGCAATGGCTTCGGGAATTTTGGATTGGTAAAGATAAAGTTCGCCAAGAAGCTGGTGGGCGAGCGGAAGCTTGGGATCGAGTTCGAGAGATTTTTTGCCGTATTCTTCGGCGATTGGGCCGAAATCGAGGCGAAGCAGAAGGCGCGCGGTGAATAGGTAGGCGGCGGCGGAATCTGGAGGGACTTGAAACATTTTCGCGAACGCGGCGCGAGCCGCTGGATAATTTTTGGTTTGAATGTGAGCTACGCCGAGTATGTAAGAAGCATCGACATTGGCGCTGGGATACCAGGACTGAACTCTTTCGAGATAGGGAATGGCTTCGGCGGATTTTTCCGAGAGATACAAGGAAAGGCCGAGAAGCTGAGTGGCTTCGGCATCATTGGGATTCTCAATGAGGGCGCGCTGGAGAGCAGAGATCGCATTGCGATAGTCGCCTTTGCGATAGTAAGTGACACCAAATTCGTGAGAGAGATTTTTTGCAGAGGGATTGGAATTGGAAATTTGGGCGAGGGCAGAGAGAGCTTCATCGAATTTGCCCTGCTCGGTGAGGCGATGGATTGAATCGAAAGGAGAGGCGTTGGCAGGCGGCTGCGAGACACTAGACTGCGCGAAGGCGTACGACTGGAATAGAAGAGAAAAAGAAAGTACGAGACGAATGCGATTGCGCAGCGCGGGTTTGCTATAGGGCATCAACCGTAAAAAGCGGGAGAAGGTCTCCCGCACTCCAAAAAAGGATTAGAACATAAAAAACGGGGAGCCCGCGAGCGGACTCCCCGTTTTGTTTTGGGGTGTTAGGGGTTAAAAAGTCACTTTCACTCCGAATTGGAGTTGGCGCATGCCGATTGGCGCGCCCGGGGCGGAATCGGCCTCAATGTCGGTGATTTGGCCGGCGGTAGCGCTGCCGAAGCAATCCACGCACTGGTTACCGGGAAGGGCTAGCACCGGATGGTTGAACACGTTGTATGCGTCGAAGCGGAACTGCGCCTTGACGCGCTCGGTGATGGTGAAGTTCTTAGACAACGCCATGTCGTCATAGAAGGCATGCGGGCCACGAAGGGAATCGAATCCAGCATTCCCAATCTGACCGCAAGCGGGAAGAGAGAATGGACCGGAGGTTGGGCGCGCGAAGGTGCAAGAGTCAACTCCAGCATTGGCAGGCGAGAGCAGGTCGCCATAGGAAAGTGCCGCAACTGGATCGAACCAATAGGTTCCACACTGCCCGGTAGTTGTTCCACAGCCAGAGGTCACGTTATGCGCGCCTGTGCTTACGAGCTTGCCGGGATGAACAAGATTCGGGCGGCAAGGCCCAGCATCTGCGAGGGAGCCGCACTCGCCAATACTGGGCGTGAACGGAAGACCGGTGCCGTATGTTGTGGTATTGGTGACCTGCCAACCGCCAATGAGCAAGTCGACGGCGCGGTTAGCGTCACTCATGAACCGCTTGCCTTTGCCGACTGGCAACTCATAGATAGCGTTAACCACCACCACTTGATTGCGGTTGAATGGGTTTGGACCCCAGGACAATTTTTTGTTTACCGAATAGTAGTTATTATCATAAGCGTAAGCATGAGAGAAAGTGTAGTGGGCAAGGAACTGGAGTCCATTGCTCACACGCTTTTCAGCCTTAATTTGCAAGGCGTTGTATTTATTGTCGGCGTCATTGCCGTAATAGGTGGTGTCAACTGCGCAGCAAGGAGGCGTGGGAGTTACCAGCCCCGTGATCGGGTCTACAAAGCTGAAGTCGGGATAGGTGAATGCCGGCACGCCGTTCAAGAATAGCCGACGGCGATCCGCTGCAGGCTGCGCCGGGGTAAATCCAGCCAATTTGCAATTTGCTCCGGTGCAAGTCACGAGGTTGGTGCCGGGGCCAACGGCGACTTCGTTGTTATTGTACGAAGGGCCAGTTCCGGCAAAGACGTGAGTCCCCTTGTTGCCGATGTAGCTCACTGTAACATTGAGGGTCGGTGTCAGCTGACGTTGAACCGTGACATTCCACTGGTCAATGGTGGGCAGCCGTTGAACGAGCGGACGTGCTCCTGCCGTAGTCTTGCCGTCAATGCCGTTAATCGGCAAAGTGCCGCTAGAAGAAATGGAACCTAAGACTGGCGAAAAGTCAAAGGCTGGCGGGCCAAAGGTCAAAGGCGACGCCGCGTTAGCAGGGTTAAGATTATCGGGGTTCAGAGTGAAAATGGCGCTGCGATTGTTTGATGCGGCCGTATTAAAAGTGGTATCCGACAGGTCCTGCCGCGCAAGGACCGGCAAGTTCTGGGTGACCACGTGGCCATAGTTGGAGCCGAAGACGCCAATATCAAAGCCACGACCATAGCCCATGCGAAGGACGGTCTTGGAATCAAATTGATAAGCAACGCTGAGACGAGGGGCGACGGCCTTATAGGTATTGTCAACGTTACCGGAGGAATTAACGCCATCGAAACCAGCGACTCTGATCAAGCCGTCATTCAGATTAGCAAAACCACCGTTGCCCTTAGCATTGACGGTTTCGGGGAAGTAGATCTCCCAGCGCAAACCGTAGGTCAAGGTAAATTTGGAACTGACGCGCCAAGAGTCCTGACCGTAAAAGAACCAGCGCTTCTGGCGTTCGGCAGCGTCTAGACTGGTGCTAACGTAACGCTGAAACTGGGTGACGTCGCCAAGAAGAAAGGTGGCCAATCCGAGGCCATTGGCTCCTGAGTTGCCGGTATCGAGCTGATCGAAAAACAGCAGACCGGCTCGGCTTTGATCGCTGGGCACGCGAAGGTTCATAGCGTAGCGAATATCAGCGCCAAACTTGATGGTGTGATTGCCCTGGGTACGCGTCCAGTTGTTTACGAATTGGAATTGCTGTTCGCTCTCGGTCAGCGGGCAATTGCAACGAGCCGCGTCCAAGCCGTCGCCAAAGGCGAAGGTACCGCCATTGTTGTTACCAATCGGAGCGTTGACCCCTCCGTTGTTGCCGTTATTCTGGAATAGAAACCCGGATAAACCGCCCGTTGACGGCAAACCGGCAATACCTTGAGCGCAATCGGTGCCGGGTAAGGTGCTGGTGGTATTGAGGCACGGAAACCCGAGAGCGTCGGATGAGGCTACGTTTTGGTCTGAGTACGCCGTTTGGGGATTGTATTTAAAATAGCCAAAGCGGAAGTCAGTAAGCCAATGGGTGCCGATAGGCTTCGTGAAGCCGCTTGCCAAGCTGTAGTTGTGAACGATGGAACTTCCATTCAAGCCGCCGGGACCAAACCCGACGCTACCGAGTTGGCCAAGTCCTCCCTTACCGGAGAGGGAAAAGTAATCAAGGCTGAAACGGCCGAATACCTGATAGTTGCGCGGGGCGTTGTAGTCGATGCGTACGTCAAACGATTTTTGGTCGAATGGTCCCGCTCCACTATTCACGAAGTTATTATCAACTCCAGCCGCGGTTGGAGCTGGAAATAAGGCGAGAACATTGCCAACGTTCTGATTGATCCTGGCGATGGGAATCAGGTTGCCCGGAAACGGTGTGCGCCCTGAGCCTGTGGCACGATCGCCCGTATTGGGGTCGAAGATCTGGCCGCTGGCGACACCGCCGACCGGCGGTCCGTAAGCATTGAGATATTCGCTCAAATCGCAAAAACCCGTGGTATTTGTAGCAGGATTGCAAGTCTGGACTACTGTCGCGGTCGGGATGGTGTACAGGTTGGTGATGCCAGCGGTCTGCTTGGTGCCCTGATAATCACCGAAGAAGAAGAGCTTGTTCTTGATGATAGGACCACCGACAGAACCGCCAAACTGCTTCCAGGTCGCGGCCGCAAGAGGAACGCCGGGCTTGTTGGTGAATGGATCTCGGGCTTGCTGATCGCTATTGCGGTAGTAGTAGAAGCCGCTGCCGTGGAATTCGTTCGATCCCGATTTAGTTTGCACTCTGACAATTCCGGAAGTGGCTTTGCCGGACTCAGCGTCGTAGTCTTGCAAGGCGATTTTGGCTTCGCCGATGGCGTCTAGATTGGGATTTACAACGATGATGCCGAGGATAGGATCCTGGTTATCTGTGCCGTCGAGCTCGAAGTTGGTGCCCGAGAAGTGCTGGCCGTTGACTTGAATCTGGCCGCCGCCCTGAGGATTTTCCGTAGCAGCGTGATTGAATCCGGGAAGTTTCTGAGTTCCTGGCGAGAGCAATTCGAAGCTGGTGAAGTTACGATTGAGGACAGGCAGATCTTCGACATACTTCTGGCTGAACTGGATGTCCACGTCAGCGCGGTCGGTTTTGAGCTGAGGAATTTCGCCGGTGACTTCGACGGTCTGAGTCACCTCGCCGACTTGGAGGGTGGCATCGACGTTCACGGAGGAGTCGGCCGAAACGGCAACGCTGGCAACGTCATAGGCCTTGAAGCCGGTCGCTTCGACGTGAACCTTATAACTGTCCGGGATCAAGTGAGTGACGGAAAAGTTGCCGCTCTCGTTCGTTGTAGATTCATAGACAGTGTTCTTGGTGATCGAAGTAACCGTGACTTTTGCGCCGGCGACGGCGTTGCCTTGAGCGTCGATAACGGTGCCAAGGATATTGCCGAATACGGCTTGGGCCGAAGAATTTGGTGCAGAAAACGCGAGAATCAGAACAAAAACGACAAACCAGCTAAACAATACGCGACTTCTCATTCCACCCCTCCTGAACTAACTGCGTGCCGCATTACGTCGGCTACCCCAGCCGCGCAAACGACATTCGAGCGATGCACCGGATGCAAAACTGCTCGACAACCGAACTGCAAAGGAGAAAAGGGCAAGAGAGAAAAAGAATCCATCGTGAAGCATGCCGTTAGCGAGCGCGCGCTCCCGGAAACACAGCCCCAAAAGCCCCCTGCCTCGACAGCGTCGAAATGAACCGAAAAGTGAATCAACGGAGAGTGACGTTACGAAGAGCAAAAGAAACGACACACACCCCGTCGCGTCCTTTCGCACCGGGACACTTCGAGCGAAAAATATGATGCGACTTATCCGCTTTTTGGGGAGAAGAGGCAAGTCTCTCTCCGTCTGATACGGTTACATCAGTTAAAGGCTAGCTGTTGCAAGGAGATGCACGAGTTGGTACGCTCCTGTTACACCGAGGTAACAGAGGTTTCATTGATCGACCGGGCGCAATTTCAGGCTGAAATCGAGAAATTGGTAGCGAGCCACGCGCTGCACGGTTCAGAGTCTCTGTGTAAGCTTTTGCGCTACCTGGGCAAACAGGCCGTGGAGCACCCTGGAGTCCCAGTTAAGGAATATCAAATTGCGACGGAAGTCTTTGGGAGAACCCCCGACTTCGATCCCCAGCTGGACTCCATGGTACGGGTACAGGCAGGAAGGCTGCGAACGAAACTTGCGGAATATTACAACAATGAGGGTGCAGCGGATCGGACCATCGTGGAGTTGCCGAAGGGCAGCTATGCTGTGGCATTTCACGAACGGCCGATTGCTTCCGCGGGGCACGGAAATGGAAACGCAAGCGGGACTTGGGCAGCTGATCCCGTAGAGAGCGAAGCGGATTCAGCGAAGAGGCGTTACCTGGTGCCAGTGTTGAGCCTTTCGCTGGCTGCGGCGCTGCTGTCCAGCGGGTGGCTTTTGGCGACACGGCGAGGAACGGAAGCATCCAGCCCAGGCAGTGCGCCCGAAATTGCGGCGGCCGCACCTATACGAATATTTTGGAATGGAGTCGTGACCGGTCCCGAGGAACCGTGGGTTATTTTTAGTAACGCGGCATTCGTTGGACGCCCAGACAAAGGGATGAGGTATTACGAGGCTGCGAAGGATGGGAATACGCCGATTCTGGACCACTACACAGGAGTGGGAGAAGTGCTGGCGGTCCACAACCTGGATATGGCATTTCAAAGTTTGCACCGTTCCTTGCGGGTGAAAAGAGGAAGCTTGTTTTCGCTGGACGATGCGAAAAACAATGATTTGATTTTCATCGGCTCGCCTGGCGAGAATTTGACGCTGCTAGAGATACCCAGCACAAAGGAGTTTACTTTCCGACGCGTGACGGAAGGACCGCGCGCGGGAAACATGGAAATCGTAAACGTGAAGCCTGGCGCCGGGGAAGCGGCCGGATACATGGCGAGCCCTTCGAATGTGCAAATGCTGGAAGACTATGCGGTAGTGGCGCTGGTGCGAGGAATTAATCCGGAACATTCGGAAATGATTCTGGCGGGCACGACGACGATCGGAACACAAGCAGCGGTGGAATTTGTGACGCGGGAAAATTATCTGAATGAATTATTAAAGAAAATGAATGTCACACAGCCGAGCGAACTGAAACCATTCGAAGCGGTAATTGAGGTGAAAGTGGCGCGAGGAGTGCCGGTAGAGTCTTCACTGGTGGCTTTGCGCATTTTGAACTGAGGATTATAGCAGAGCAAACCAAGTATAATTTACGGTTGCGGCGTCGTTGCGAGCTTGGCGTCGAGTGCGGCAGCTCTTTGGAATTCCATCGCGGCTTCCTCTTTTTTCCCCAGTTGACGAAGTGCAATGGCCAGTTCGAAGTGCGCGGGTGCGTAATCCGGAACGGCCTGAATCGCGGCGCGGAATTGCGAGATAGCAGCATCCAGATCACCCAGATTTCGCAACCGGCGGCCTGAGTTTATAGCAAACGCGGCGGACTGCAAATTCGTTTTTTGTTTTGCGAGTTCAGCGCCCAGGCGCGCCTCGGAGGTGGCACCCTCGGAGTCACCAAGCTGCCGTAGAACACCGGCAAGAGTGGTATGGGCACCGGCGAAATCAGGCTGAAGCTTGAGGGCTTGGCGAAGCGCATCGGCGGAATCTTGAAGTTTTGATTGCTGCTTCAGGACGGTACCGAGGGTGTAGAAGGCCTCGGCGTAATCGGGTTTTGCGGCGATGGCTTTTCTTAATTCGCTGACCGCGCCATCCGCATCACCCATCTGCCAAAGAGTCACACCCAGGGTATAGGGAGCGTCCGGCTGCGTCGGATCAATGTCTTCCGCGACGCGCAGTTCGGCGACAGCTTCGGGAAGTTTGTCCTGAAGTTTCAGAGCAAGGCCGCGGTTGTAATGAAGAGTTGGGTTTCTGGGATCGAGAGTAAGGGCAGCGGTAAATTCAGAAACCGCCGCAGCGAAATCGGCTTTTTGCAAATAGGCGGCACCGAGATTGCCCTGGTAGGCGGTGTCCGCAGGATGGATCTCAAGAGCGGCACGAAAAGCCGCAATAGCGCCATCGCCGTCTCCGGATTGCAGCAGGGCCAGTCCCAGATTATTTTGCGCTTCAGCGCTTTGCGGCCGCAGACGAAGCAATTCACGAAATGCGGCAGCGGCATCCGCGGGATTCCCGACACGTTGGAGAGTTTGGCCCAGCAGATTCAGAATGTCGGGCTGCGCAGCCTGGAGTTTAAGGGAGGCTTGAAAAGCACGGAGTGCTTCGGACAAATTGCCAAGCTCACGGCGCGCCATGCCGAGGTAATTGAGCGCGAGATAGTTGCGAGGATCGAGTTGGGTTGCTTTGGCAAGATGGTTTTCGGCCGGCTCGAATTGTTTTCGTTCGAACTGTAAGACACCGAGATGGAAGTGTGCCGGAGAGTAGTTTGCGTTTAAACGAAGTGCTTCCTCAAACTCCGCGGTAGCCGCTTGCAGATCGTTCTGACGAACGAGCATGGTTCCCAGACCGTCATGAAGATCGGGGCGGCCGGGCGCAAGGTGCAAAGCCTTGTGGAGCGCCGCTATCGCTTCGGGAATATTCGATGCGGCTTCCAGGGCGCGAGCCAGGGCGAATTGCGCGTCGGGCTGATCGGAAGCCAGACGAACGGCGGAGCGTGCTTCGGTGAGCGCGCCTTGCGGATCTCCTGTCTGCAGCAAAGCGCCCGAAAGGTTGGCGTGGGCGTTCGCGAAGGAAGGCCTGAGCCGAATCGCTGACCGAAACTCAGAAATCGCTTCGGCGGGGTGATTTTGTTTCAAGAGGACCATTCCCAGCAAGTTTCGCGTCGCGGCATCGCGGGTATCGTGGCGGACCGCCGCTTCGAACCAATCGCGTGCGGCGTCCAGGTCGCCGCGCTGAAGGGCTTCCGCTCCTTTGGAATACGGCGAATCCTTTGCAGAGGAGCTTTGCGAAGGCTGGGATTGAGCGGAGAGGAAAAAGGAAAACAAGAAGAAAGGGATAAGATTGCGGATCAACTTGGACCCAGTTGTCGAATTGCTGACACGCAATGAGTCGCCTCCGCAAGCGAGTGCAGACCGAGAAAATTCATACTAGCATTAAGATGCGGTGAATGGCTGAGTCGCCGGTCGCACGGGTGAACCAGATTCTCCAGCGCGGGATGTCCCTAATGGAGTATATGGGGCGAAAACTGACGAGCATTGGTGTAGTGCGCATAGTGGCGCGATTGAAGACCCTTGCGGCGTGCGCGCTGATCGGAGCGAATGCCTGCAGTCCAGCCGCGTTCGGGCAGGCGCAGAAAAACACTTCGCAGACCGAGGGAAACAAAGTTGCCTACTTTGTGGATGAGGCAGGCAAAGCCGGGCTAAATGCGCCAAATATTTTTGGCGGGGTGGATACCAAGAAATTCATCATCGAGACCACGGGTACCGGAGCAGCCATTTTTGATTACGACAACGATGGCTGGCCAGACATTTTTGTGGTGAATGGAACGAGACTCGATGGTCTGGCGGGGGCGAACCCGCCGACAAATCATCTGTACCACAACAACCATAACGGAACGTTTACCGACGTAACGGAAAGGGCCGGGCTGGCGCACACGGGCTGGGGCCAAGGAGTGTGCGTGGGCGACTACGATAACGACGGAAACGAAGACCTTTTTGTGACGTACTACGGGAAAAACGTTTTGTATCACAACAATGGGAATGGAACGTTCACGGATGTAAGTGAGAAAGCTCACGTTGCGGGAAATGGCGTGTGGAGCACGGGTTGCGCGTTTATTGATTACGACCGCGATGGAAAACTCGATCTGTTTGTGGCGACTTATGTGGATTTTGACTTGAAAACAGCGCCGGAGCCGGGAGAAGGAGCCTCCTGCGTGTGGAAAGGCGTTCCCGTGATGTGCGGTCCGCGGGGATTGCCGTGGGGAAAAAATATTCTATATCACAACAACGGCGACGGGATATTTGAAGACGTAACCAAGAAAGCGAAAATCGATCAGACGAACGGGCACTACGGGTTTAGCGTATCTACACTTGATTTCGATGATGACGGTTGGACGGATATTTACGTGGCCTGCGACAGCACACCAAGCATTCTTTACCACAACAACCGCGACGGAACTTTTACGGACGTGGCGGTAGTGGCGGGGGCGGCATTCAACGAGGATGGAAAGGAACAAGCCGGAATGGGGTCAACGATTGGAGATTACAACGGCGATGGGCGGCTGGACATCTTCAAGACGAATTTCTCCGACGATACCGCGACACTTTATCGGAACAATGGGGACGGCACTTTCGATGACGTGACGTTTGCGGCTGGGCTGGGCCTATACACGAAATATTTGGGCTGGGGAACGATGTTCCTGGACGTGGATAACGATGGCTGGCCGGACCTGCTACTGGTGAACGGCCATGTCTATCCGGAAGTGGACAAGCAGCACCTAGGCAGCGATTACCAGGAGCCGCGAATTTTGTACCACAACAAGGGTAATGGAACGTTTGAAGATATTTCGGCTAGCGCGGGGCCAGGAATCACAACTGCAAAATCGGGCAGAGGTTTGGCAGTCGGCGATTTGTGGAACGATGGAAGAATGTCCGCGGTAATCAGCAACATGAATGCTCCGGTGAGCCTGCTGGTAAATCAGGTGAAGAGTGGGAATCACTGGATGGCGTTCAAGACCATCGGGACAAAATCGAACCGAGATGGGATAGGAGCAAAGATTCGCGTAAAAGCGGGAGAGCGAATTTTGGTGGACGAGGTCCGCAGCGGATCCAGCTACGATTCGCAGAACGATATGCGGGTACATTTCGGGTTGGGACGAACTGAGCGTGTGGACTGGGTTGAGGTGCGCTGGCCGAGCGGGTTGAAAGAGAGATTTCAGGTCGCGCGCGTTGATGCCATACAGCAATTGAAAGAAGGTTCTGGCGCGACCGTGAATAAAGCGGCCCCATAAAGCGGGCATCGATTGCAAGATTATTTGCCGGAGCTTGTTTGCAGGTTCTGGGCGGCTTGGAGTCGAGCAGTCACTGCGAGGTAGCGTGAACGGATCAGACTGCTTTGCTGCTGGGTGAACAGAAGCTTCCCTCGTGCAGCCTGGTGCAATTCAGGCTGCCGCCAGTTTCCGCACATTAAACCCGTTGCGGAATGAGAGTTCTTGCCGAGAAGCAGATGGCCCAGTTCGTGGGCCATCACCAGTCCCAATAAATCACCAGTGTGGATGATTTCGGTTGTCCTAAAAGATGCCAGACCCGGGAAATAGACGATGGCATAGCTTCCTTCTCCGGCGTCGTTTTGGAAAGACTGTCCGAAAATATCTTCCTTGGCTGGAGTGGCTTTAGAAACCAACCGAATTGAGAAATGCTGAGGGAAGGAAATCGCACTGCAACCGGCTGCGGCCGGCGAGATCCCTGGAGCGCCACAATCCAGCCAGGAAACTGAGATTCCCGCTTGGCGCATGACGAAGGCAGAGGTGTCCTGAGCTTGCGCCAAGACGGATGGCGAGACGGACGCGTCATTAAAGACGGAGATCGACAGGTTGATGACCGCAGGCTGGCTGCGCTCGTGGGCGACAGCACCCGTGGAAAAAAAGGTCGCTGCTATGGCGGAAAACCCAACCAGCACGTTTTTTGACATTGGAGTCCCCCCTCTGGCAACGCCAAATTGCTGCCAGCGAGGAGGTGCCTCAAGGACGGGAGGGTAACCGCCAGCGCAAACGTGGGTGACCGCCTAAAGGTAGGCTCTTTAGTAACTTACGGCGCTAGGTAACGCGGAAATTGACGAGTTCTTGGGTTGTGTAACGGAACGAAGCTCTGCTTCGTACGTAGAAGTAAGAGAGATGACAAACAGCGTAAGTTCGAGGACGCATCTGGGGCACCGAAAAGGGTGAAATAGGTTGGCTACCGGGCTCAATGGAAATCTGGCTAGCGTGGTGCGGTTCGGGGTGTACGAGGTCGACACTCAAGCCGGAGAGCTTCGCCGGAACGGAATCAAGATTAAGCTTCAAGAGCAACCGTTCCAGGTATTGACGATGCTGCTGGAGCGCCCGGGAGAGGTGATTTCGCGCGAGGAGATGCAGCGCAGGCTTTGGCCTGCGGATACCTTTGTCGATTTTGATCACGGTCTGAACGCAGCCATTAAAAGGTTGCGGGATGCGCTGCGAGATTCGGCGGACAATCCACGATTTGTGGAGACGCTGGCGCGGCGCGGATATCGATTCGTGGCGCCGGTCGCGGGCGCGATTGACGCTAGTGGAAACCCAGCGATAAACGCAGCCGGTACGGTGAGAAACTCTCGGCCATTGTGGACTGTAGCCGCGCTGGTCCTAGTGGCTGCTTGCATTTCGGCAGGCTGGCATATCAGCCATCGCACGGCAAGAGCTCTGGCCCCGAAGGAGATTCGGCTGACGGCCAATTCGGCCGATGTTCCAGTGGAGCGAGCGTCGATTTCACCGGACGGAAGATTGCTGGCGTACACGGACCCGCGAGGGCTTTTTTTGCGTGAGATGTCACGCGAGGACTCGCACCAAATCACCCTGCCGGAAAATTTGAAGGCACATTTCGTCAGCTGGTACCCCGATGGAAGCCATGTATTGGTCGGCGGAAGCGGGGATGCCGGGAATTGGAGCCTTTGGAATGTATCGATTCTGGGAGGGACGGCTCGCAAGCTAAGCGATGAAACCGATTCCGGCGCGGTTTCGCCAGACGGCCTGAAAATCGCGTTTTTGCGGAGCGACGGCAAGTTCAGCGGTTCGGAACTGTGGCTGATGGACGTGGATGGCGCTCGAGCGAAAAAATTGTGCGAAATCGCGGGCTACGCGAATTCAATTGCGTGGTCACCGAACAGCCGACGCATCGCGTATCTACGAACCACGTATTGGCCGGGCGACGCGGCAGAATCTCGAATCGAGAGCTACGACCTTTCCGGCGGAAAGACCTCTACCCTACTGTCCGATTACCGTTTGCAGGACGGATTGAGCTGGGCGGGTGACGGCCGGCTATATTTCACCCGTTCGGAAGAAAATGCAAATGCCGAATCGAATGTCTGGTCTGTTCGGGTGGACGAAAATTCCGGACAGCCTCGAGGAGAATTGACGAAACATACTACCGGGCCGGACTGGAAACTTCGTCCCGAGCTTTCCACGGATGGAAAGCATCTGGTCTTCCTGAGATCGACCATTGCGCCGACCGTGTACGTGGTGAACGTGGACACAAAAACAAAGACGCTGGAGAGGCTTCGACGTTTAACACTCGATGAAAGCCGGAGTCTGCCATTTGAATGGACGCCGGACGGAAAAGCAGTCTTGTATATTTCCGACCGGGACGGCGAATTTCACATCTATCGGAAAACGCCAGGGTCGCCTTCTCCGGAATTGCTGGTGGACGGCCACGACGCGCCGGTGCTACTGCGGTTGAATCCGGAATCGACGGAGATTTTTTACGAGAGCCAAACAAGCCATGCCAATGTGGCGCCGGCGCCTCGCAGTCCCGAGTTCCAACATGAAAAAGTGCGGCTCATGCGAGCTCCGATCAGCGGAGGCACTGGCCAACAGTTTCTGGAAGCTGAGGGAATGACCAACTTCCAGTGTGCGCGGGCGCCCTCGCACATGTGCTTATTCAGCCGAGTCACCAGAGATTCCCTGGTATTTGTGCAGTTCGATTCGGTGACGGGAGCGATGAAAGAAATTTTTCATACAAGCGATTCCGGCTGGCGCAGTTATAACTGGACGCTAGCACCAAATGGCAAGTTGCTGGCACTGTGCAAGGGAACACACAAGCCGAGGGACGCGGTCATCCGGCTGATTTCGCTTACCGGCGGACCTGAACGTGTGATTCCAATTCGCGAGTCTGCTGCCGTAGTCGCGATTGACTGGGCGGCGGATGGAAAAAGCTTTTGGGCGAGCACACAGTTGCCGGGAGGAATCCAGGCACTGGCAAACATCGATCTGCAAGGGAATCTCAAGCCGATATTGCAAGACAACAAGCCGTACATGGGATGGGCAATCCCTTCACGCGACGGAAAACATTTGGCGATGTGGCAATCCACGGGCGGATCGAATGCGTGGATGCTGGACGGATTTTAGCGCCTGGGGTTGCTGCTTCCGGCGGATTCTAGAAAAGAGAAACTTTGGTCGGAGGTGCGATGGAAGCCCTGGCTGATTGAGTGTCAGGCGCGCTTGGCTGGCGGAAACGCTTCGGTACGCGTGATGCCTTTGCCTTCCGTCACATAATAGAGGCGGTTGGGTCGGAGTTCTTTGAGCGAATCCAATTGTCCACTGGGCCAACGAATTTCGAGAAGATCGACCTTTTCGGCAGCGCCGAGTCCAAAGTGCACACGCAAATCATTCTGCGAAAAGTAGCCGCCGCCGCTGCGGACTTCGTCGATCTGCTGATGCGGCTTGGCTTCGCCACGAACTTGCGTTACGCAGCGAAGGCGCGCGCCGATGCCGCTGCGGTTGGACTTGATACCGATGGTGCGGATCTTTATCCAGTTATTCTTTAGCGAAGAATCGCAGCGCAGAAGCTGAGGGTAGTCGTTGACGCAGTTCACAACCACATCGATGTCGCCATCGTTGTCGAAATCGCCGAAAGCGCAGCCTCGCGAAGGAGCCGGAGCAGAAATGCCGGAGCCCGCGCTTAGCGATACGTCTTCGAAGCGGCCATTGCGAAGATTGCGATACAGCAATTTGCGCTGAGGGTAGCCGGCTTCCGTGGCGAGCTGTTCGACTTCGGGATAGACATGCCCGTTGCAAATCAAAATATCCGGCCAGCCATCGTTGTCAAAATCGAAGAAACCGCATCCCCATCCGAGATATTGAGTATGTTTGCCGAGCCCGCCGGTGAAGGTGGCGTCTTCAAAAGTGGCTGCGCCGAGATTGTGATAAAGCGAAGGCGTGTCCCCGGCAAAATTTGTTTTAACGATGTCGAGGTTGCCGTCGAGATCGTAATCGCCGGCGGAAACCCCCATTCCGGCCTGCGGCTTGCCGTCGGCGCTTAAGGCACAGCCGGCTTCCATGGCGATGTCGGTGAATTTTCCATTTTTGAGATTTTGATAGAGGGCACTGGCGGTGGAATCGTTGGCGACGTAAATGTCGGGCCAGCCATCGTTATCGAAATCGGCGGTGAGAACGCCAAGACCGTAGGTGCCATTAGCGGAAAAAATTCCGGCGGAATCCGAGACATCCTTGAAAGTGCCGTCGCCATTGTTGTGAAAGAGAATATTTTTGCCGCCGACAAGACCCGGGGGGCCGCAGGCAACCATCACACCTTTGTATAGGCATGGGCCGGATTCGGGCACCGGCGCGGTTACCAAATCCATATCAATATAATTGGCGACGAAAAGATCGAGTTTCCCATCGCGATCGTAATCGACAAAAGCGCAGCCGGAGTTCCATCTCTTGCCGCTGGTCTGAATGCCGGCCTTTTCGCTCACATCGTCGAACGTGCCATCGCCATTGTTGTGGTAGAGCACGTTCTTACCGAAGTAGCTGACGAAAAGATCGTCGAAGCCGTCGTTATCGTAGTCGCCGACGCAGACGCCTTGTCCCCAGCCAGTGTGAAGTAACCCGGCTTTTTCCGTGACATCGATGAAAGTGCCGTCACGATTATTTTTGAAGAGATGCGAATGGGGCTCCTGGCCTTTGCTAAACCCTTCGAGCCGCCACCCGTTGACGAGAAAAATGTCCAGCCAGCCGTCGTTATCGTAATCGTAGAACGCGATGCCGCAGCCAGTGGTCTCGAGCAAATATTTATTTTTGTGTTCACCGCCAAAGGTCGTTTTCGCGTTGAGGCCGGATTCTTTCGCAATGTTTAAGAAGTTGACGCCCAGCGGCGGCTCGGCCGGTGGAGAGATTCTAGTTGACGAAGCTGATGCCGATGGCTTTGGTTGAGCGGCCAAGATCGGACGAACCGCGGCCAAGAGATTTTCCAAGGACAAGACAAGCGCCGAACCGCTAAGTGATTTGAGGAAGCTGCGTCGTGGAGAAAACAATCGAGAGAGTACCTTCCCGAATCGGTCTGACTACTGTAAGGTTCAGTCGCGTGCTACACTCTGGCCGTTTCTTTTATAGACAGTGCGGCGGGGCTTTGCAAGAGAGCCTTGCATCCCAATATTTCTGGTGCGAATCGCTATGCGACTACCGGTGCGCCGTTCTTGTTCGATGTCAGTTCGGCTCTTAGTGTTTGTATTGTTCGTCTTTCAGTGCGGCTTCGCCGCCGGCCTGGGTGGTCGGAATTCCCCCGATTTCTCCGAATCGGCCAAAAAACTCGAGATAATCAGGCCCGCGCGTCCGTGGGAATTTCTCGCTGCGGTCGGCAGGCAAGCCGGTTTGCTGGGAAATGAAGCGGGAACGGTGGAAGCGTGGGTTTATCCGCTGAAGATTTTGCGCGACTTGCGGCTGACGATTTTGACCGAAGGCCGCGAAATTCCAGCCGAAACGCTGGTTCGAACGGTGATCGCTCACCCGGAATCAACGACGCTGCTCTATGCGGGTGATACGTTTTCGATTCGCGAGACGTTTTTTGTCCCGGTGAACCAAGCGGGTGCGGTGATCGAAATTCAAGTGGAGACGGAACAACCACTGGAGATTAAAGCGAGCTTCATTCGCGATTTCCAACTCGAGTGGCCGGCGGCGATGGGCGGCACGTACCTGAGCTGGAACGAAAGCCTTCACGCATTCGTTTTTGGCGAAGATCATCAGCAATTTGCGGCGCTGGCCGGGTCACCGAGCGCAACCGGAGCAGAAGTTGAATACCAAACGAATTATGGCGGCACGCATACCAGTTCAATGAAACTGGGTATTACCGCGAAGGGCCGGGACACCAAGATTCTCGTAATTTCAGGATCCGTGAAGGGACGGGCGGAGGCGGAAAAAACCTATCATTTGCTGACGTCCTCTTATCAGAGGCTGTGGCAGGAATCCGAGAAGTTCTACGAAGAGTATTTACGAAGAACGACGAGCGTGGACCTGCCGGATGCCGAGCTACAGAAGGCGTACGACTGGTCGCGCATAAGTTTGATTCAAGGCCTGGTTTCGAATCCCACGATGGGTGACGGGTTGATTGCGGGCTACCGCGCTTCCGGCGAGAGTTACCGGCCGGGCTTCGCGTGGTTTTTTGGCAGAGATTCGCTATGGTGCGATCTGGCGCTGAACAGTGAAGGGGATTTTGCGACGACCAAGACGGCGCTGGAATTCATCGCGAAATTTCAGCGCGAGGACGGCAAGATTCCGCACGAAATTGCGCAAGGCGCGAGCTTTGTGGACTGGTTCAAAGGCTACCCATACGCGTTCGCTTCCGCCGATGCGACACCGCTATACATCGTTGCCGCAGATGATTACGTGACGTTCAGTGGAGACGTCGAATTTGCGAAAGCCAATTGGCAACACATCGAGAAAGCTTACGAATTCCTGCGATCCACATACGATGCGAATGGTTTGCCGAAAAATTTTGGCGTGGGCCACGGCTGGATCGAAGGCGGCCCGATGCTGCCCGTCGAGAGCGAGTTCTACCAGAGTGGACTGGCGGTCGCGGCGATTCGAGCACTGGCTCACCTCTCGGAGCTAACCGGTAAGGATACCGAAGCAAAATCGCTGAACGAGGAATTCGCAAAAGAACAAAAGCAACTGAACGAAGTTTTTTGGTCACCGGAGAAAACGATCTTCGCGTTCGCGATGGATCGGGAGAACAAGCGCGTGGACGAACCGACGGTGCTGACAACAGTACCGATGTGGTTCGGCTTGACGGACGAATCCAAATCGCAGCAGACGATTGCGGAACTTTCAAAGCCCGAGCACGAAACGGATTGGGGCATGCGCATCATTTCGAATCGTGCGGAAAAATTCAGCGGCGCCGGATATCACTATGGTTCGGTATGGCCGCTGTTTACCGGCTGGGCTTCGGTCGGTGAATACCGTTATCACCGGCCGCAACCGGCCTACGATAATTTGCGAGCAAACGCATTGCTCGCGCTCGATGGATCACCGGGCCATGTGACGGAAGTTTTGTCGGGCGATTATTACCAGGCGCTCTCGACCAGTTCGCCGCACCAGATTTGGTCAGCAGCCATGGTGGTCAGCCCCGTACTGCGCGGAATGTTCGGGTTACAGTTTGATGCGCAGAAACGGACACTGACATTCGCGCCGCACATTCCAGCGGATTGGAAACAGTTTACGATCCATGGCGTTGCCGCGCGAAACGACGCACTAGAGTTGCGCTTTGCGCGAACGACCGATTCGATTACCATGATCGCCGATCATCATGGCAACGAGCCTCTTTCACTGGACTTTGCTCCTGCGCTTAGCCCTAGAGCGAAGGTCCTTAGCGCGACCTTAAATGGCCGTCAGATCGCGTTTCACGTCGAGCAGCACGCCGGCGACCAGCACGTTATCGTCGACGCGAACATCGTTCGCGGTACGAACACTTTAAAGCTGAATGTGCGCGATGATTTCAGTGTCAGCTATTCCGCAATCTTGCCTCCGCTCGGTAGCGGCGCGGAAGGCCTTCATACCCTTGCTGAAACTTGGAGTGCCGCTAAAGACCGACTTGACGTGAAATTTTCCGGAATGCCGGGCCACAAATACCAGCTCCACGTTTCGGATCCGAGTCAAATCGAGCGGCTCGACCCTGTCTCGGGTTCCGCCTTTCGGAGCTCTCTTAAGGAATCTGTGGTGACGATTGAAATCGCGCCCGCTGACTCGAATAGCTATCGGGACGTGGAGCTCATTTTTTTCCTCAAGTCCAAGCGTACAAGCAATTAACAGAGAGTGGCCAACTGGAACGCCGGGGCCTGGTGGAGTATCGTTTTCTAAGCGCGGCCGGGGCATTTTTTAGCCGAAAACCTCCGCCTGATACGCGACTAGCACGAAAATGCGAACACAAGTCGGAATCGTTGGAGCGGGACCGGCTGGACTGTTTCTGGCTTTATTGCTGCAGCGCCTCGGGATTGAATCTGTCGTGCTGGAAATACGCACCCGGCAGTACATCGAAGAACGCGTTCGCGCAGGCGTCCTGGAGCAAGGCACCGTAGACTTGATGCATGAACTGGGAGTCGGCGACCGCTTGAAACGGCTTGGACTGGAGCACGGTGGAATTGAGCTTCGATTTAGCGGACGCGGCCACCGGATTGATTTCCGGGACTTGACCGGCGGCAAGTGCGTCACGATCTATGCGCAGCATGAAGTGATCAAGGATTTGATCGCGGCGCGCCTTTCGGCGAATCTGCCGATTTTCTTCGAAGTAGACGATGTCAGCATCGCCGGCTTGGAAACTGCGCTGCCGTCAATTCGCTTTCGCGCAAATGGAAATCCCCAGCAACTGGATTGCGATTTTATCGCCGGATGTGACGGCTTTCACGGAATTTGCCGGCCGTCGATCCCGGAGGGAGCGCTGAAAATTTTCGACCGAGATTACCCATTCGGCTGGCTGGGAATCCTGGCGGAAGCACCGCCGTCGTCTCACGAATTGATTTACGCTCGCCACGAACGGGGATTCGCGTTGCTGAGCATGCGCTCACCCGAAATTAGCCGGCTTTATCTGCAATGCGAGCCAGACGAGGACATTTCAAAGTGGCCTGATGATCGAATCTGGGAAGAACTCCATCACAGGCTGACAACCAAAGATGGATGGAAATTGATCGAGGGGCCGGTAGTACAAAAAGGGGTCACCGGGATGCGCAGCTTTGTCGCCGAGCCGATGCAGTTCGGCAAATTATTTTTAGCGGGCGATGCCGCTCATATCGTGCCACCGACGGGCGCAAAAGGTTTGAACCTTGCGGTCGCGGACGTACGAGTGCTGGCTCGAGCTCTTGGAGAATATTACGCCAGCGGACAAACGGAACAACTGGCTCGCTACTCAGAAATTTGCCTGCGCCGGGTCTGGAAAGTGCAGCGGTTTTCGTGGTGGATGACTTCGATGTTGCACCGGTTTGCGAATGACAATCCTTTCGATGAACGGAGGCAGCTTGCCGAATTGGATTACGTCACTAGCTCTCGCGCCGCTTCGCAAACCCTGGCCGAAAACTATGTTGGACTTCCGATGGAGGATTTTTCTTGAGGTCTTTTGGTGGGCCCGCCAGGATTTGAACCTGGGACCAACGGATTATGAGTCCGCTCGTCATGCTTAGAGTTTATTGACATTTTGTATATTTTGTCCCTATAATGTACCCATTAGGAGGCGCCATGCCGAGACCACGGGGACAGCGGGGACAAATCAAACACCACGGCGCGAATTGGATATTTGTCTACTACGTTGGGAGTAAGCGCACGCACACGGTGCTGGCTCCGTTCGCGCTGTATCCGTTTCGAAACCCTGAACAGGTTCGCGAAAAATTCACCGACAAAATTAACGAATTACTCCGCCCTGTCAACGCTGAGGTTCCCAGTGCAGCAATGATGGACGGTTTGCTGACGGTGGAAAAATATATAAATGATGTTTACTGGAAACGGTGCGAGCAACGCCAGCAGCTTGAAGGCGCGAATCACATGGAACCTTCTACGATCCACGGCTACCGCAAAATATTCAGTAAACACGTTCAGGGCAAACCTGTTGGTTCGATCCAAATCGGCCGGTTCACGGCGAAAGACGGCCAGGACTGGCTCGATAGCCTGCCACAGAATCTATCCCACAAAACTCACATGCGCGTGCGGGCCTTTCTCTCGGGCGTCTTAACGACTGCGCTGCAGTCCGGCGTCATCACTGGGGTGAATCCAATGGATGCTACGAAAGCAGGCGGCAAATCCAAAGGTCGTAAAGAATCAGAACTAACGGCGCGCGAACTTAAGATCAGGAAATCGAACGAGCACGCGTACGAACACGCCGAGATTGCACTCATGCTGGACAAATTACCAGAGCCTGCGCGAACTGTTTGCGCAGTTGCAGCGTTTACCGGTTTAACCAGGAGTGAAATCCCTGCGTTGAAGTGGGAAGACTATAAGAATGGGGAGATTCACGTCTCGCGAAAGAAATGGCGGGATCATATCGGAGAGCCAAAAACCGAGGCACGCGAGGCGGCGGTCCCTGTTGCACCGCTTCTTCAGGAGATTTTAGCAAAGTACAAAACGAAAGACTTTCCGCCTGTAGACGACAATTGGATGTTTTACGGGCAGAAAGAAAAGAAGCCAATCGACATGGATAACCTGTCGCGCCGTGATATTCCTCAGTTCATTAACGGCGCGTGGTTCGGATGGCACGCATTTCGGCGCGGCCTCGGTACACGTCTTAGCGATATGGGTGTAGCGGCTACCGACATTCAGAGCATCTTGCGTCATGCCAACATCTCAACAACGCAAGGCTATTACATCTTTCCGAATCAGGACAAGGCAAAGGCTGGATTGAAGAAGCTGACCGAAACCGTTCGCAAGAAGTATGGCATCAAGGCATAATCAAATGCGGGCTCGTAGCTCAATAGGTTAGAGCAGCAGACTCATAATCTGTTGGTTCCCGGTTCGAGTCCGGGCGGGCCCACCACATCACTTTCCGCAATTCACGCCGCCTTCTTTTCTGACTTCTTCCTGCGAACATGCCGAGCATGAATCGGGCGTGGATTATTGCGAATCCACCTGCAAACCTGCGTCCAATCAAAGAGCAGATGTCTCCCCAGATTGAAAACGGGAATAGGATTCGGGCATCGGCGACGACATTTTTCTCGCACCCATGAAACGTCGGCGTGTAGACGGCGTGCTAACTCTTCGATTGGAAGCAGGTCTGCGGGATTGAATTCAACGGGCGGTTCTGCCGTTGCTACGGCGACTGTCTTCTTCACCGGGCACCGCCACGAAACTCAGGCTGTGCCACGGCTGGATATGGCTCATTGAAGATTTTCTCAATGGCGTCAGCCCAGAGGTGTAACTCCTCGGCGCTCAGGGACCTTTCTTTTTGAAACGGTGGACTAAAACCAGAACTGATTGATGGGTCTACATGGTTGCTTTGGTTGGTCATTGTCGTTGTTTTTTGGCGGGACTGCATTCCGACAAGGGCAAGGTAATTGTGCGAACCGCATGGGGTATTATTCCCAGTTGGTGTTGGTGCCGTTGGGTGATGAGTCTATGGGGTGGAACTTAACCCCGAGCCGTTGTCCTCCTAGTTGAGATGAACTGCCAAATACATCTATTACTCTACTATAGATTCAGTCATTTGTCAAGCTTGAATATACAAAATCGCCAATGTTTGTGCGGTGTTATAGAAGTATGTTCTGTCGCGACAGAAATTTGTTCTATACAGTGGCGTGCTCGTTTTAGCGCCTAGTCTGTCTTTAAACCTTCCTTGCCAAGGTGCAGCCTGGGATCGATCCTGTTATTTACTGCACTTCAAACACGTCTGGCGGGCGACGGCATCGATCCTCCAAATTGAAAAAAGCGCGTCAAAAAGACCGCGCTCGTCTTGCTTAACTTCTGGGGTATTCGTTATTTCGTTTGTTACTTCGTGTGTTATTTCGATGTGTTTGTCTGGTCAAACAAGACTTCTTATTGTTTATGTTCGCGCAATTCAGAGGGAGTAGCTTGACGAGTGACAAGAACACCAGCGGTTTCTCCGCGCTTAGCAGGTCTAGTCACCAATACACGTTTAGAAAGTTCGTCAGCGATTTTACCAGGAGTCACTGCCGCTATCGCTGCGTCGGAGATTTTCTCAGGTGAGAGCGCTGCCTTAGTTTGCGAGACGATTTTCTGGAAATCGGCTTGTGCGCGGCTGGAAACAGCATCGCACTGCGCCGACGTGGATGCGATAATCTCACTCGCGACTGTGTTGCCTACCCGACCTACCTCGCCGATATATTTGTTCACCCGTGTAGCGAGCCGACGCATCTCTTCGTGATTGTCGAGATGGCACGCTGAGAAGTTATCACATCTTTCTTTTAGTACTTTTACTTCTGCTTCCAATGCGGACAGCTTTTGTTCAACTGTTTCGTTACTCACTTGTTTCCCTTAAATGCACCCGTGTTTAAAGTCCTGGGCGGACCAATTTGTTGCTTTGTGAAACTCTTTTTCGGCAGGTGCTGTATTGAGGATGCGTCTGGTTCCCAGATTGCGCGCCTTCGCCTACCTTGCGGTGGCCACCTGCCGAAACCGTGAAGACACTTTTTGCGCTCGCTCATTATCAATTCCTTCTCCTGAACGCATTTGGCAGAGTTGCAAAATTATTACCGCGCGGGTACGGCGTCGTTCTTCCTGTTGGTGGCTGTGCGACTGGAGGAGCCTGCGGTTCTCCTCTTTGCTGCCTTTGCCAATCGCTATGCCGCACCGATCGATCCACGGGCTGGCCGCCATTTACTATCCGGTCGTGATAGGCTCGGCGGCGTTCATTTTCATACTCTGCCTCGGCTGCGCGCTGGCGTCGTTCTACCTCTTCTGGGTTTACAGGTTCTTCGTGCGTTCGAGGAAGCATGGCGTCGGCAAGAATCGCGAGCGAATCACAAAAATCATCTTTTTTGTGACTATGGCTCGGACGGCCATCAAATTTCTCTAGCTGTAGCAGACACGTTTCTAAATCGACGATCCCTTGGTAGAAAAATAATCTGCCCAAAGCGAGCGGGAGTTCGAGTCGTTTCACACGCTTAGCCTTAGCACTCGGTGTCGTATCGACTGCAATGTGGCGTAAGCGAGGTACAGTTATGTTTCTGCGCACCAATTCGCGCCGAAGGTTTTCTTCAAAGTCGGCCCAGTGACGATCTTCTTCGAAGATAATCAAAGACGGCTTGTGTTTGACGATGAGCGGGATGAGAACATCGACAATCAACTCTGAGTCCTTGGTCCGCGCAAGTTTTGCATCGAGCACCACGAGTGCTTGCCGGTCATCGGCTTTGTGGAGACGCCCGACTACGGCAGCATTGAAGTCGGCGTAACGGGCGACCGAGCCACCTGACCTATCGAGAGCTAGAAAGGTTTCGGCTCCGAGAACAGGTTGGAAATACGACATCGGTTTGACTCTGCGCCAAATCTCGTCGTGGTCAAATTGGACCTTCTGTCCTTCGCCTTCTTTAATCCACCGACAGAGGTATTGAGTCTTAAAGTGATTCAAACCAGCCGTCGAACGCATTCTGGCTCGCACAAACTTCCAATTTAACTTTGGAAGAAAATGTAGAGTGACGTCCGACTCGGATAAAGCCAGCAAATCTTTATGTCTGGCTTCGTGTTTGATTTCCATCACTGGGTCAATACGAACGGCAAGCGGATGTTCTAAATCTTCGTTGTTGCGCTTAATCATCACGTCTGCCAAATCGTCTTCAATCCAGGGAGTTTGAATGTTTAAAGTGAACGCTGCTGGCTCAGCAAGGTCTAAAGCGGCGCTGTAGCGGCGTAGACCGGCTGCGCGTTGCTCTTCGGTGGCTGTGAAATTTTTATCAGAGACGGGGTCGTCAAATATGGCAAACCAAAACCTACTTCCCGTGCTTGCCCCTGACATGGAATTTTGAGTTAGTGAAGGCTGTGGGAGGCTGAGATGCGCCAATGGATTTTTATATTCAAGTTTCTGACCTGACCCAGGCGATATGCAAATCTCGCCGAAGTACTGCTGGAATAAACTGGGATTATAAGGCTGCATTCCCACGTAGCCTTTCCACTCTGTCATTCCTTGCTCGGTCAAAAAATTCGTCTCTGAAAGCATGAGGATTGGCGCATCCGGGCAACAGATGGTAAGACACAAAGCGAGAATTCTGGCCCAAGTTGACTTCATGCTGTTACGGGATGCGACCAATAAATAGCGCTTCTTATCGCCTTCTGTATCCGAACGCTGCCCGTCTAGCCACTGGAGGGCTTCCCTTTGCGTGTAATTCGGAGGCAGGCCGATAGGATTCCAACGCGGAGCGAATTGGGTCCACTCTCTGTGCTTCTCACCGAAGTCCTCTTTTCCCAGAATCTTCGATAACTCAAACGCCGACGTTTTGAACCTCAGACGATCCGCGAGCCACTGCTCGAAGGACACTTCGGGATGACGCCAGAATCCGTAGCAGTAAAGCGCATAGAGCTCAGCCTTGTTGTGTAGCTCACCTGGGACCTCGTCGACTGGGATCACCTCCAAGGTCTGGGGTGCGTCCGCCTCATACGATGCCAGAGTCTTTCTAAGTCCATTTTGAAAGTAGAATCTGTTCGGCGTGACGCGGTTTAGCTCAGCGGCAATCAACGCGATGTCGTAGCAGAAATCTAAAACATGCTGGTTCTTCACTCCGCGTGCGGCGAGAATTTCCTTAGCTTCCGCTTTCTTTGGTTCTGTTCTGCTGTCGTACACATAGCTAGTGGCGACTTCTTTCTTGTCGCGTGTCTCTCCTGCCTTTTTATCTTGTTCCTTTTTGCGCTTCTTCTTGCAGGTGTCGCAGTACTTGGTTGCTGGACCCGTGCGAGGTGTTTCTTTCCCACATTCCTTGCATATCACTGTCGCCGCTGACACAGGAGTAGCTTGCGTTTGACTAGGGGTCTGGGGTTCCGTCCCTCCGGTCGTTTCTGAGTTTAAAGACACCACTTTCTCGTCTGACATGTTTCTCCTAAAAAATGAAAAGCCTCCAGGGAACTTCGGAGGCTTAGGTTTAAAAAACTGTTGTTGGTTTGTGTTTAGTTGACTGATGCTGCGTCATGTTTGTTCGCGAAGTTGAGAAGTTCCTTCCGTGCTGCTTCCCATTCATCGACATGGGCTTGCCAAGGCGGATCACTGAAGTACACATCAGGCGATCCTCCTGTTTCGGTATGCAAAAATCTGTCTAGCTAATTTTTGGTACTGTGCTCACCGCTGACGACGGCGTCAGCCCGAACGACCCTTGACTGGGGCGTGTACGACGGGCCGATTTTGAGATTCCAAAATGGGACCCAAAATTGCCGTAGCGAAATAAAACCGAACTTGTAAATGCACTGAACAATTAGAAGAGATCGCGCTCAAATCCCTATTTCAAGGCCGATGCATTGCATGCGGCGCTCCGAACCGATGCTCGACGCTGATTTATGCAGGAGGGTTACCCTCCGCTGCCTACTTGCTCGGCTCTATGGCTCAACGGCAAGCGCGACGACCGACGACTTGCTGGCGTCGTAGCGTTGAATGAATTGCTGGCACGCGCGCCGAATGCACCAGGACACAGACAGGTCAAGCTCAGTCGCGATGCGTTCGAGCGCTGTTACAATGTCTTCGTCCATTCGAAGCCCGAGAGCTCGGTCGTGTGTTTTCTTCTTAGCCATGCGCCGATGTTCTTACATTCCATCCTGTCTGTCAAGAATAATCGCTAAACGTATCACAACTGGTGACAACTGCTATTCACTAACACACTGCAAACACGGGTGTTTACAACTCCACACAACTCAAATGGAGGAGTTGCTATAATATGATTGACAAACAATAGCATTCGTGAGAATATATCAAGAGAAAGCGAGGCACCATGAAATACTGGCAACCTGTTGAATTACTTAGAGTTCTGGAAGCGGCGAAGAAAAAGTCCGCTCGCAATCATTGCATGATTCTCCTGGCTTACAAACATGGTCTTCGCGCCACCGAAGTTTGCCGTCTCAAACTCGAAGACGTTGCTGATGGCCGCATCGATGTCAAAAGACTCAAGGGCTCGCTCCACACGAATCGCCCGCTCGAATCGGACCCGAACATCTTACTCGACGAAAAGCGCGCCCTGACGGCTTGGCTGCGCGAACGCGAAGACGTTGGCAGCGTGTTCTTGTTCACTTCTAGGCTTGGCTCTGGAATGACGCGCGATGCGGTCGGCGACATTTTCGAAGACGCTGCCTTGAACGCTGGTATCGAACGCGGTCGGCGCCATCCACACATGGCGAAGCATACGCTCGGCTCGCTGGCTCACCGCGCTGGCGTCGGTCTCTTGGACCTCCAACAGTTGCTAGGTCATCGCGATATCAAAGCCACCTCGATGTACACCCACGTCACCCAGGACGAGGCACATGCTAAAGCCAAGTCGGCTATGACGACCGTGTTTGCCTAATCCGCGCGGATCACAACCTAACCTGATGTCTGTACAGCCTGCCTAACCGGTGGGCTGTTTTCTTTTTGCGCGTCACGCATTATGGCGGAAGCCGTATGCGCTAACTCGATCGTTACCCTCTCAGAATAGCGATTGCTGCGCATTTTTTCGGTGATTTTTGCTAAGTTTCTGTTTCAAAATGAGAACTTAAGACTTAGCCCCTGCCCAAAATGAGCGAACGGCCTAACAGGACACACTTCACGCTTCACGCTCTGGACACTCGTACAAGCAAAAACGTTAAAACAACTTCACGCTGGAAACGGGTATTATATTGCGTCTAAATTACATAAAGAATATACACGAAAGGACTTAAGCGTGTTTCACGTCTGGAGCGTGAAGCGTGACGCCTCTTCAAGGTGCCATTTCTAGCGTGACTTGATTTGCCATTTTATAACCCATACTGAGCGTGAACTATTCATCGCGCTACGGCATCGTCTCAGGTGTCCTGCCGACCCGCGCCCGAGGGGAAAAGACCACCGTTCTCGATGATCTTTTCACTCGATATTGCTTCATGGTTTTATCGCAATCACGTCACCTTGTTGGAAGAGCTTCCCACCTTGAATCAGCCCATTGATTTGCATGCGGACCCACTCGGCTGGCCGATGATCGTGGAACACTCCGCGTCGAATTTGCGGGATAGTCACAGCCCCACTCTTTTGCAACCAGCGGAGTATCCGGTCTTGGTCTGCCGTGGTTCCTGAGAAGATAAATCTCGTGGAATCTTGGCAGTAATCCCATATTTGTTTGGCAGCGTGGAGGTGCTTGGTTTCGATTGTGTCGTGGCTATCGAGTAAGCACAGAATCAGAGCTAGTCGGCGAACGTGTGCCACGGCTCTAGCGCACATCGCACCGGCCAACCCAGGCATCCGTTGAACATCGTTCTCGATCTCTGGGTACATACGGTTCCAGACCTTCCAAGTAGATTTCTGCACGCCGACGTATTCGAGATCGCGGGCGAATTCGATAGCCCTTCGTAAAGCGATCAACTCATTTGTCCAATCGATTCGCGGACCACCGTTCGGACACATCTTGACGCGCCGAACGTAGCAGTAAAGGAAGCGGTTCCCGAAGCCGTTCTCAGCGGCGCCGTCAGGCAGCTTGGCAATCAACTCCGTTCGTGTCGTGTCCGCGCTGATGCTGATGTGCGGAAACTGGCACGAGTTCGAATTGCTTAAACCATCCGACTTGCCTTTTACAAGGTTACGAAGCGGGTGGCCGTCCCAACCGTCGCGTAAAACAACATCGGCGCGCGACTCCGGTTTACCAGCCAATTGAAAGATGGAAGCGAGCTCGCCTTCTCGAATCATCAAACGCTTGTCTGGAACGCCAGGAACGAGAATGGATTTGAATCCGCCTTTTCTGTCACGAACTTGCTGTGTTGATTCGTCGCGAAGTTCATTAACGATGGCTTCTGCGCTACCAAACCCTGACATTACTCGATTCTGATACCAGTTAGGGTCAACCAGTTTCAAAACCTCGTTGACGGCATCGCGCCCTGTTCCTTTTCTAGAAATGGATGAATCGCCGACACGTACTATAAATTCATTTGCGCGATGCTGAGTGGAACTCACGTTGAAATATGGACCGCGACCGACGATGCTGCCGAAAGAGGCCAGCAAGTCTAGATACATTCCCGCTGGATGCGCTTCACAGTATTCCGCCGCCTTACGAACGATGTCACCAGCAACACCATGCATGATGTCATCGTCCCAAGTCGGCCCCGCCGCAGAGCGCAATGGGATCACGGGAAACTCTTTCTCCATTTCGCTTTCGTAATCTTCGTCCGACAATGTGTGGTTTGGACCTGAAGTATCGGGGTCAACTGGCAACTGTGATTGTTGCTGAGCTCGTTCCTCTTTCAGTTTGGTCGCAGTAGCGATTGCTTTTGTAATTGTCTGATCTTCTAATCGATCCCACTTCGAACGGTAGAGTTTCGAAGCTCGAAAGTCCTGCGAGACTTTTTCCTGGTCGCAATCGTGATGGATGGCAAGCACAGTAGCGAATGCCATATCCGCTTCAGATTGTGATTCGTAGTGCAGCCTGCCAATACCGTCCGAGATCACGAAAGGTTTCTGTGATTCGATATTGCCGTTCGTGAAAATATCCAGCTTGTTGGGTTCGACGAATCCCAGCTTCTCGATCTCGACAAACTGACCGCCGCCAGATGATGCCGCCGCAGTTTGTGTTCTTTGAAGCGGATACTGATTGCGAATCTCATGAAAGAGTTTGTAAGCATCTTTCAAATCACGCTTCTCGACAATCGCAGGACCATCGAAGTATGCGTCACCAGTAACAGTAAAGTAGCGGCTATCCGTGTAAACTTCGATCTTGACCTTGCCGCCGTATCCACAAGCTGGATCAAGGTTAAATACCTTCGTACTCTCTGGAAGTTCACCCGTTATCCATACGCGAACGCCAGTCTGCGATGGCGTAATCTCCGTGTATGAATCGAGCGCATCAACAATTCGTTGCGCCCACTCCGTCAGGTCGCCGGTGTTTGCATCGCGGCAGCCATCCAAGTCGATGCCGACGATACCGCCGTCGACAACGAAACCGACACCCTGAGTGTTGGTAATAATCACGCCACTCACGGCTGTCTGATAATCGGTCCACGTATTCGGATTGGTTGAACTGGCCTTGTCGCCGTTGACCTGATACGGAACTTTGGTTAGGTCGCCATCTTTATTTGGCTCAAGCTTCCAACGCAGCCACTGACGAAGCTCTTTTAGTGATGCAGGAACGTCTGGCATAGGATCGACAAATGATGCCTCGTCAACCCGCTCGGTCACCCTCGCGACAGGACTCGGCGAAATTGTTTCCACCGCTGTTACACAAAGGCTCTGCTCGATCTCCGCAATCGCCGCATCAACGTTTTCTGCCTGCATACCCAGGATAGACGTCAGGAAAATACGTGTTTCGACGCGCGGGTTGTTAGACGTCTTGTAATACTCTGTTGCTTTTTCGAACGGAGTCAGTTGGCTATTCACTTCCCACCTTCCGTAGACGCAGTCGTGGAATTTCCCGCAAGCACATCGATTGCTTCAGGCTCCGGTCTTCTGTAGCGTACTGAAACCGCTTGTGGGCGCTTCCCTACACAGAGAGGTGGAGCGACCTGAAATTCAACCTGTCCTTCTAAAACTGGTTGCGAGCCTTTCTCGAAGTTAGAAATATGGAAGAAATAACTCTGGCCTTCGGTCGTCGTGACGAAACCGAATCCCTTCATACTGTGGAAAAATGTAATCGTACCTTTCATTGTGTGTTCCTTTTGAAAATTTGAAATCGCCACGTTTTCACGGGCGTCATACTTGACCTGCTTTCTTAATTGGCTTCAGTTCTCGTCACCCGAAGGCGAGCGAGTCGGAAGGACGGCGGCCAGCCATCCTCCGTGTACTGCAAAAGGCTTTTCGGGCTCTAGGCCCTTCAGTTCTGCCTTGCACCTATCGCACAAAGGGTTGGGTCTCGTGTGGTGTTGCAAAACGTGTTGTGCGTGAACGCCACCACGTTGGCGACTAGCGAAGTCGCTGACACTGGCGAGGTACTCTCGATTCTGATTGCTGGATAGTTTTCTGATTTTAGCGTCCATATCATCGATAATGGTGCTGATTCTCTTTCGCAACTCGGTCGGCAAGGTCAGGAGTACAGCCTCGTGCCTGCAATCCGTTTACAACGGAATCGAACCGACAGCCATTTTTAAACAGCGCAATCGCAGTTTCAGTAGCCTCGCGGAGTTGTTTCTCGTTTGCGATCTCTTTAGCCACTTGCTCATTGGCCGCCTGGGTTATGCTTATCGCAAGCTTTAGCGGTAAATCGTTGCCAGACAGAATTGTGCGAACGGTATCGATATTCTTACCTTCGCGAATCAAAGCCTTGGCCCCATTTAAGAAACGGTTGTACCTTTCTTCAACTAAGCCTTCGATGATTTCTGCAAGCGGCTTGCCTTGACGAAAACACTCTGTTGCAATTTGTTCCATTAAAGTTTCCATTTTTTCTCCTTATTTAATGCTGCTAGAACGCAAATTTGTTAGTTCTGTTCTTACCCAGGCCAAAACTTCGGCACCTGTCCTACCAGACTTGTCCTTGGCTTGTTGTTGGTCGATGATCTTGCCGATCCTGGTTTTGAAAGAAAGGGCCTTTTCCCAAGCACCTTGTCCTGGTGCGCTGCCAACACTACCAACATCTTTGTGCGTAACTGCCGCCAATACCGCGCATGCCTCACCATACGATCCGTCCTTAGCATCGGACTCTGCAGTTTCAGGTTCTTCTACGACGGACCCATCGTGGATGCCGTGTAATTGCAAATAGGCCAGAAGCTCGTTGATTGCCTTTAGCCTGTCGCCTGGAATTTTAGCGTTCTTAACGAAGTGGATTGCTTTCTCAATCGAGTCTATCTTCGGAAAGAGGTCGCGGTGCGGAATTGTCTTCTTTGGATCAACTGGTTCTGGAGCAGACCCATACCCAGGCTTCTTAACGAGCAAACCCTGGGCTCGTAGCTCCATTACAAAGTTGTACAATCCCTCTTCGGTGAACTCTTTTCCATCGACTCCACGCCGGATAAGCTCGTAGTTCGTCGAATCGGCCTCCGATCCGTCAGGGTTGACGGCAGGCTCACAGTCCTGCGGCCAACGTACACGAAGTACATTGAACAAGATGTTTCTCTTTTCTTCGAACGTCATAGCCATAATCATTTCTCCTTAGTTGATAATCCGATTCAAACGCGCAGTGTCTTTTTTCATCAAGGCTCTGAACGTTTTTAAATCATTCTTCGCCAAGCCATAGACTTCGGCCTTAGACAACTCACGTCCGGTCACTGGCGAAATGAATGGATCGTTTTTCACCGCAGAACTTGCTTCACCACCTACAACAACTTTTTCATTCTTGCTATAGCTTCGAGCGTCAACTCGGCCAGCAATAGGTGACCCAGAATCATCTGAGTACCGACTTGGTACGGCATCGGTGTCGAGGCTGTCAGTGTCGCCAGGACGATAGGGTTTATAGTCTTTGTTAGAATCTGCTATTTGGCGTAGTTCTTGTCTCTGATCTTCGCGGGTTGTATTTTGCTTGCGTCTAAGTTCCAAAACTTCGCGTTCGATTTGTTCTAAGTCAGCGATTGATTTCGGTTCCAGCGCCGCAGCATCCACGTAAACTATTTTGTAACGCTTCGGGTCCCACTGTTCGTACGTGGACTTGCGACCCGCTAAAATAGAGGACAGTAACCGCAATCGTCGTTCGGCTATTTTCTTTTTTTCGGCCTGCTGTTGTTGATACTCTCGGCCATACGCCGACAACTCAATGCGCTCGTTTTTCTCCTCGATCAACCACGCACATATGTCAGTTAGGTCAGTGGCACTCGTGATATCGAACCCGACCTCCTCGGCCTTATCCAGAATTCGTTCGTCAAAAGCCTTGGCGCGAAAGTCGTGGTAAGGATGCTGGTCCTTGGCAGCTTGTAGTGCGGCCGAAACAGCAGGCGCGTAGATTAACTGACCTTCTAACGCTAGCTGTTTTATAACGCCGCTGATTTCAGAGCGAGCGAAGGCGTCTTTGTCTTTGGCGGCGCCGACAACCTTGAAGTCATTCGCAGGCGTATCGTATCTACGAAAGTTTTTAAAGGCTGCGCGCACCATTTCTCCTATCGACATCTCAACTCTTGGTCTATACATATCTACTCCTTGGTCCCGAGGACCGTAATGTTCTTTCCTAGAACTTTTTGTAGCTTCTCGCTGAAAACTATGTCGAACTCGACGCGATCCCCGACGTTCAAATCGAGTTGATCGTCTCTTGATGCTGTGCCAATTCCGATGCTGCACCCACAGCCCATCCGAGCGCTGCCGAGCGACCCAGTCCAATAGGTGATTGCACCGGTTGCGTGGCTTTCTTTTTGTTCGTCTTCGATCTGACACTCAAGAGCGCGGAACTGGAACCGAGGGTTCTTTGTGTTGAGTGCCAAGCGTACGAACATCTTGGTGCCTTTGGGCAAACACAGGGAATGACCGTTGGGTCTTACTGTGATGTCGCGCTCGTGAACCCACACTAGCTCCTGATTCGATAACTCGCCGATAATCACTGCCGCGCCTAATCTGGACGACAGCGTGCAATCAAAGAAATCATTTGGATCGGGAATCCAAGGTTCGACAGCTTCGATGACTTGTTCCGCCTCGGTTTGCTCAATGATTGGCGGTGCCGCCTGTGCTTCAGGTACAATCACTTCAATCTTTGGTTTCGGTTTCTGTCGAGCTAAATAGTCTGTGACAAGTCGGTCCCGTTTTTTCCCAGGACCTAGAATGCTGATCGCTTGCACGCCGTTGCTGACCACGCGAACGCGGCCTTTGTGTGTAATTGGTGCGAACGAGTCATCGAGCTCGATGACCTCAAGCTCGGGGGATCGCACTTCGAGTCTCACGACGGCACCCTGTCACCATCGAGGCACCATCGCCGTAGTTCATCACCCCCGGGCCACGGCATCCCAGGCGTTGCTTCCCAACGACCAAAGTTCCGATTAAAGTTCGTCGCGTGTTTTTCGTTCCAATAAAATAAACCGTGCGAATGTTTTCCGCCGTGACTTGGGTGTCGTAAACAACGAACATCCCCGAACTTCGAACCACATACTTCATCTCCAAAAACATCTTTCATTTTCCTGTCACCGATACTGCTGATTAGAGTCGATTCACCCCCGCCATCGGGATTATCCCGAGGAAGCCATCGTTACTGCTGGTCACCGCTATTAGTTTTTTCAAGTAAATTTTGAACATCCAAACCCATCCGTCTTGCAACTGCTTCTATTCCAAACGCAGCCGCGAGGATCACCAGTTCACGCGCAGTACAGCGATTGAGGAGCTCCCGCGTATAAAGAGGCGACATTTCTCTAGGTTGATTCTGGGTTGTCACTTTATCCCTGCTAGTGCTGCAAAAGCTTTTCGTACGTCGTCGTCGTCAAACGCAACGGCGTGTTTTAGCTCGCGGCGCGCCTTTAGCTGTGCCTGGATGTTCACTGCATCAGACCAATCTGGTGCAATTAGAGATACGCTTTTTAACTCGGCCATTTCGTCGAGGATCGCAACGAGTTTGTCGACGGTGTTCTGATCCAAGTCATCATGTTTTAAAGCTTGAGTTAGGCGGGTGCGCCCGATGATGCCGCCGCAGATCGGAACAAACAAACTCACAGGGCAGGCGATGTCTTGAAGCTTTTGATCGACGATGTGTAGCCTTTGATCTTGCATATGTTCTCCGACAATTTTTTGTTCAAGCCCATCAGGGCAAAAAAGGGTGCCCAGATACCGGTCAGATATCTGGGCGACAAATTCATGTTCGTGTACTTCGGGGCAAAAAATTTAGCCTAGCCTCATCCGATGGATGAATGACTAGGCCGTGTTTCTAAGAATTTTTGTTTTAAGCCCTCAGGCTGCCGTCTGGCACCCGAGGGGGAAGGAAGGACACATATCCTTCTAACAAATCAGCGAGGAAGGGGCTTTCGCAGAGCAATACTTAAGCGTATACCCATCTACATTAACAGCGATTTAGGGGCATCCAAAGAATAACGATTGTGTAAAGGCTTTTTGCTGTCACAAGCGTAAATCGCCGCTACCAGAGCCTAAAACTGTATGATTAAATCCCTTCACTACATTATACGGTTGGGTTTGCATTTCTCGCCGTGGGCCTCTCCACTTATATGACGCCTGAAAAAACAGATTTGAGCTAATTGCCTTTTGATTCTGCAGGATACGGGTAAAAATGAGGGTCAAAAGTTCCTCAAACTCAGACGCGCCACTTCGCAATGTCTTCGATGTGCTGGCTGACCTGCGCATATAGTTCCTCTGCGCCTTTCCTGCCCTTGGCGAGCGCATATAGTTCGTCGACCGCTTTTTGCAACGCCTCGACGGCGGTCGCTCTCCGGTTTAGCTTCGGATCATTGCCGGGGAGTTTTTGGGTTGGAATATTCGTGCCTTTTGCTATGCCGTCACTCATGGTTTTTTCTCCTCTTTTTCTGCGCCTCTTCCACGCTCGGCGCTTGCGGTCAGAATGAAAGTTATGCCGCCTCTTCGCCCGATTTCGCAGGCGCAACCACAGCCAGTTTGTACGACACCTCGACTCGTACAACTTCGACTTCGGGCGGCGGTTCGTCTTCTTTGCCGCTGTTTATCTCGGACAAGAATTTGAAGGGCGGATTCTTCCAGCGATTAGCCTCTAGAACATCTGTTGTGAAAGAGTGCCAGTGCGAGCGGTAGAGAGCACCGTCTGATTTGCGACGGATTGCGTAGAACTCAGATTGTGGCGGCCCATCCTCTAGTCTCGGAGAAAACATGTCGGCTAATTCGTCTTCTGAATTTTGGAGCGGGGCAATCGGATTTGAACCGTTACCTGCAGAGGGGTTCTCCACTGTGCTACTTACACTAGCCCCGCTCTGATGAATCGGAATCTGTCCCTTCAATAAAGTTGCCGTCCCGTATTTCGCCAGAAGGGCAGCATCTATTTCTTCCGCCGACTTATCCTTATATTCGGGATTCTGTCGAACGAAACCCCGGCGACGTTTGGCTTGTTGAATCTCTAAGGCGGCCACATCTAGCAACGGACGGGTTGAAGGGGAAACGGTTTCCCCTATCGCCGCAGGTGGGGGCGGCGGATTTTGTAGATCAGGACGGGAAACGGTTTCTCGCCGTTTGCTGACAGGGTTTCCGCCCGTCAACATATAATTGACGGCCCGCCGAGTCCGTTTCAGAATCTTCTCGCAAAATTCGTCCTTCGTGTGGCAGCCCGCAATAGTCTCGTCGCTTCTGTCAGTCCTGATTTTTTCAAAACGACGCCAGAGTTCCTCTATATAAGGTTTAAAATTGACCAGCCCGAGAAACAGGCTCTGCGAGACCCCGGCTACATATTCAGCGAGTTCGTCGTTTTGCATTTTCTCGGCGTCTTTGATTTTCTTGCCAGCAGGGGCGGGCTTAGATAGGTAGTTGTCGAATGCCGTAGCCTTTGCCTTTAACAATTCAACATTCTTAATCAACTGTTCATCGCTAATGGGGTGTTTTTGGGCTGGCATATTTGGTGGGTTTCCGCAATCGGTTCATCCTTAGGGGCATTGCGCCTTTATCGGCAGTTCCGACTTCGTTTGTTAAGCAGCGAGTACGACTGACAGAATCAGCGGCACTCTTTCTGCTGCGGTCTTATCCTTTCCGCCCGCCTGAGCAGGCTCAACCTATCTTTCTATCTTAATACAGTCTAGCACGTACAGTACCAAAAGTCAACGCCAGAAAAACCCTCCACTATTCCGCCCGCTGCAGGGTCCGCAGGCTATCCTCTGCCATCCGCTTGGCACGAGCCTGGACCCCTTCGGGTCGACAAGGGCGTTCTTATTTAGCGTCCTCGAAAGCCCGATCCAGCGCCGAAGTACTATAGGTTTCCAAACCTGGACTGAGTTATCCTCTTAACAGTATCAAGAGCGGCGGCCTTTTAGGCTGCCCGGCAACCGAGCCAGAGACAAGGCCACGGTGCCCTCCTTCGAAAGAAGGGATACGGCCTGTAGGGGCAAAAACCACCTTAGTCCTTCCCAAAACTTTCGAGGGCATCTTCTCCAACTAGGAGGGTTAGATGTCTTCGCACGATTCGTTTGTCGCTTCCGGCAATTCTCCCACTGCAGTGCTTTGCCGCGATTGTTGGTTAACTCTCGATGGTGTCGTCCTCATCGAGAAAGGAAAACAGCATCGTGATTACTTCGTTCCCGAAGGAGCGAAAGCATCGAAGCACTTCGGTCTTGATCTCGGGTACGTTCGCGTTAGCACTCTCGGAACGAACGGCAGCGTTCTTTATTTCGAATTTAAGCAACTGAGCCCGGTTACATCGCGCTTGATCATTGACGCCATCGACCAATCTCGCGCGGAACGTATCAATCTAGAATGTCACGTCCCCCAGTACACGCAGCAGTTAAACCTAAGTCCACAAGATGCGATCTCCTTTTTGAAGCAGGTTCCGACAGAAACGGCACACCTTGACTTGGTATTCGAAAACTATCTGTCGCTTTTTCTGATCCGGCCCTGTTCTGAAATCGGTCAGCACTGGCTGGATGAGAATGTCGGCAACGAAGACACACTGACTTTTGGTCGAGCGATTGTGTGCGAGCCACGCTACGTTGAGGCGATCCTTCGAGGCGCGATTGAAGCTGGACTGGCGGTCCAATCGTGAAAAGCCCATCGCCTTCACCCTCACTCGTTGTTATCCACCGCAAAATCTCTGCTGAATTCGAACGGACTCGAAAGATTCACACAACTCCCACGAAGGCCGCCAGTACTGATCTGAAATCGGAGCTTACCTTGGCAGATAAAGCCGCGCCAATCCTCCGCAACATCACTTCTAGGCCCGCAAAGCACACCCGCCGTGACTGCGTCTCGTACGAAATTGTCGAGCCAAACGTCCGCGACTTGAACGCGTTGTTCGACGACGCGCTTGTCTCGCTCGGTTTCAAATCCACGGTGGCTCGATGAGTACCCGTAGCGTCATTGCACGCGCAAGAGGCGAAGGAAAATTTGCGGGTCGTTACGTTCACTGTGACGGAATGCCTACCAGCATGGGCGCAACGTTGTGGACTCTCTTGCGTGGTCATTTCCAAGATGACCTGAGTGCAATGCTCAAATATTTGATCGATGCAAAGCATGCCCATGCTGGCTGGTCGGCATTGGTTGGCAAGGACTTCAACCTCCGTCCTGGCTACACGTGGCAGAAAGCCACTGCTGACGGCGCGAAATACGAAGTCTATTCGAAGCGTCCAGACTATCGCCGTCCGCAAAGTTTTGCATTGCGTCCTGAAGACCTGTATCTGTTCACTGAAAAAGACTTAGAGGATGGAACTCATGTTGAGTGGTTATACGCATTTGACCAAGAACACCGCAAACTTTTCGTCCGTGATGTGTCCGCAAAAGAAGATGTCGCGGTCATCGACCTGAACGGCGAAGAGCCGAACTGGACCGTAATTGAGTGCGGCGAGAGTTTCGAACGCTGCCGCCATTACGCGTGGCATCACAATCTTCTTCCTAAAACTTCTAACCTCGGCACACAAACCTGGCTTGAGCGTCGTCCGCTTGACTTCCGTGATGCGATTGCCGTGATCGTGTCGGGTCGCCGGTACAAGATGACTGGCAGCGGCGGTGATGCCGCGTTCATGCGGAAACAATATCCGGCAGGCACGTGGCTTTCATCAGTCATCGCTGGAAACGGTAAGAGGTTGGAAATTCCGACCGCAATACGAACACAGAACGGATACAGGCCAGTGCCTGGTGTTTCTTGGGTCATGCCAGCGACCGTGAACAATGGCGAAACAATTGTGGAGGCAGAATGAAACCAACGGACCCGACCGCCGACTACGCTCAGGAAATCGCGCGGCTAATCCAGTGCGGAAAATTGCCAAGTTTGGAGCAAGTCGAAGCCGCTATTTTGAGCACGCGGGAAGAATACGCGTCGCTAATCGAAGCAGCACGACGAGAGGAAGGAGGATGAGTATCATTCTCGATGATGAGGAATCCTTCGCTCGCTTTCAGCGCCGTCTTATTCATGACCTACCAGATAACCAGGTTGAAGACGAAATTGCTCGCCTTCGATATCTCGAAACCGGAAAAGTGATTCACTCCGGCATTCAGTTCGTGAGAATGGCTTGCCGTGCAGCAGCAAAGGCAACGCCCGACCAAAAACAGAAGTACCGGAAGTCTTTGCTCTGGTGGCTACACGGATCGAAGCTGCGTACTGACGTTGTGAACTAGCAAGAAGGGACGCCGGATGCGCGGGCAAAATGCGGAAAAACAAAATGAAAGCCAAACGAATTAAAATTGTTAAAGGTCAAGAGGTCGAACTGTATTTATCGCGCACTGAAACTCCAACGACTCGTTGCGACGGAAAGCGAACAGGACTGCGGGCTACCATGACTTTTAGAGGCCCTGGCACGATCTGCTTGGTCACAAAGAACACTAGAGAGCAGGAAACCAAGAATGACGACGCGTTGTCCCAACTGCGGTAACGACCGCGCCGAGGTACTCTTGATTGACACCACGTTGCGAGGTACGGAACGCGATGCCAAACGCTACTGCTACGCGTGCAGACCGGAAGCACGGCATGAACTCGCCAGTCACGCGCCTCGGGTGCTAGCGCGCATGAATCTGACCGAGGAAGTCCGGCGAGCGGCTCTGGCTGCGCGGCGTTATGTCGTGGACAGAAGCCAAACGTATCCTTTGGCCGCGAGAATCATCGATCTTGCCGGGTCCGTCGACCCGAGAGGCGAGGGGCGGCGCTTTCCAGTCCCTAGGTGCTGGACGGCTAGAATGACCGTTGCTCAGTGAGGTGATATGCCTGATTCGATTCGAATTCGGCTGCTAGTGGACAAAGTGTTCAAAGTCCTTAAAGCCATCCGGCCAGTTCCGCCAGACGGCGTTAACGATTGGGTCACTTGAGGTGGAGCGTGGGGCCGCAACCCCAAAAAGGGCAAGCGTTCCCGACATACCGGAACGCACCGTCCACGTAGATGAACGAATCCAGTCGCGAACGAGAGTACCCCGGCTCGATGATTCGTACAGATTGGCTTTCGATTATGCGGTTTGGACTCGTAATGCCAGCACTCATGAAAAACTGACCCCTTTAACGATCACGGAGATTTGACCCCTCCAAGGCAAGGGGTGAGGACGGAACGGAGGCCCGAGCGTAGCGAGGGCCGGAGTTTCGTCCTCATGCCAACCGCAACCTGCCGTACCTTGACCCTTCGTGGTTGGGGGAGGGCGGGGTGCTCAAACTGGAGGAATGGATGGACATCCGATCACTGCACAAAGAGGGTCACTCGATCAAAGCCATCGCACGCATGACGGGCCGTAGCCGCAACACCATCCGGCGCGTGTTGCGCGAAGGCGGATTCACCGGCTTTCAAAAAACGCTGCGTGCCTCGTGTCTGGACTCTTACAAGGAGTACTTACGCAATCGCTATGAAGAATGCGCTCTTTCCGCCGCGCGCTTGTTGCCGGAAATTCAGGCCTTGGGCTACAGCGGTTCGATTGCCACCGTGCGCCGCTACCTGCACTCGCTCAAACCCGAGCAGGAGCGCCTGCGCAAGCTCACCGTGCGCTTCGAGACTCCACCCGGCAAGCAAGCGCAAGTGGACTGGGCCTACTGCGGCCGCTTTCCCGACCCTGCCGGAAAACTTCTGCCCGTCTACGTCTTCGTCATGGTGCTCGGCTTTTCGCGCATGCTCTATGTGGAGTTCACTTCCTCGATGAAACTTCCCGTGCTGCTCCGCTGTCACTTGCATGCCTTCGATTTCTTCGGTGGCTGGACGCTGGAGATGCTCTACGACAACATGAAACAGGTGCGCCTCGGCCCTGGCGAATTGCATCCCTGGTTCGTGGACTTCGCCGCGCAATACGGCTTTGCTATCAAGACCCATCGCGTGCGGCGCCCGCGCACCAAGGGCAAAGTCGAGCGCATGGTCCACTACGTGAAGGATGCGTTCCTCAACGGCCGCTCCTTCAGCGATCTGGCCGATCTCAACGCGCAAGCACAGCACTGGCTGGCGAACACCGCCAACTGCCGCGTGCATGCAACCACGCGACAGCGCCCTGTCGATCTCTGGAAACAGGAACAACTCAGCACTCTCGACGGCGCGGCACGCTATCCGCTGTGCGAGTTCGTTTCGCGCAGAGCCGGCTTCGACGGTTTCGTGCGCTTTCAGCGCAGCCGCTACTCGTTGCCGCCCGAATACGCCGGACAGACCGTGCTCATCGGAGAGCGCGAACAACGCATCGTCATCCGTTCGCGCGATCTCATCCTGGCCGAACATCGCCCAGCCCAGAAAACCGGTGAAACGGTCGCCGATCCCGCACATGTGGCGGCACTCTGGAAACTTTCGCTGCATCACGGCAAAACTCCGCCGCCACGCTGGCAGCTCACTTTCGATCAGCAAGTAGCCACCACGCCGTTGGCCGCGTACCAGGAGACCCAGTGAGTGTCACCCACGAGCAGCAAGCCAGCGCCGCTTTGCAGCAACTCGGACTGGGCATCGCCGAAAAACAACTCGATCAGGCCGCACAACAGGCCGCAGCAGCCAACTGGTCGTACACCCATTTCCTTGGCTACCTGCTCGACGCCGAACTACGTTTTCGCCACGAGAAAACCGTGCGTCTGAACCTGCAGTTCGCCAACCTGCCGTATCAGAAGCGGCTCGACACCTTCGACTTTTACGAACAACCGTCAATCGATAAGCGCCTGATCGACGAGCTGGCCACCGGGCGTTTCCTGCACGAAGGCCGCAACGTGGTCTTTCTGGGCCCTCCCGGCGTGGGCAAAACGCACCTGGCCATCGCACTCGGCGTGCTCACCGCCGAACTGGGGCACCGCATTTACTTCACTTCGGCTATGGACCTGGCACGCCGCATGGCGCGAGCGCTGAAAGAAAACCGCCTCTCGCGCGAGATCAAAAATCTCACCCGGCCAAAGTTGCTGATCATCGATGAAGTCGGCTACCTGACGCTGGAAACAGCGCATGCCAGCCTGTTGTTCCAAGCCATCTGCGAACGCTACGAAAAACAACAAGCCATCGTTCTCACTTCCAACAAGGCGTTCGCCGACTGGGGCCAGGTATTCGCGGGCGATGCCATCATGGCCTCCGCGGCCCTGGACCGCCTGTTGCATCGCTCCACGGTGATTATTGACCAATGCCCAGGAAACCTGATCCGGCCCGTTGACGGTCACGAAGTCGGTGTGATCGAATCTCGTTAGCGCATCTACCTTCGCGCCGTCGAAGAACTTTGCGCAATCTCCGGCGCTGACCAATACATTTTTCACGCCGGCTATCACATTTGTGCTGAGGCCATTCCGGCCACCGCCACCTGGAGTGATCTTGGGGAGACCGAAGTACTGATCGGGATCGTTGGAAGGGTCGTTGTAATAGGGATTATTAAGCGCGGGAGTCGATGAGTCGGTCCCGGGCGGGACGGCGGTATCACAAATTGTGGGCACGCCGTCTCTAATACAGGGCCCCGCGCTGCCGCCACTGCCGCCACCATCTAGCGGTAGGTCGCTGCCACCACCGCCGCCGCCTCCACCGCCACCGACCAAGTCGCATCCCCCGTCCGGAAAATCCTGACCAAGAAAGTCTGCGTCGAATGGCAGGTTTGAAGGGCCGAGGCCGGCGATTTCGAGACGCTCCAGCCATTTTCTGTGCTTGGCTACGATAAGCACACATGGGTCCATGCCGCTGGGGTCGGACAGGTTGACAGGGTCATTCAAGCTATAGGCATAGCGGTTCAAGGACTGCGGGTCAGTTGTGGAGCCAGAAAGGCGGTCGGGCGCGGAAAATCTGCCCAAGCGGTTTACGTAGGTGCGGGCTAGAGCGTAGTCGTTGCCGGATTCGGTGTCGCGATAGTAGCTGGCGAAAATTAGCGGAGCTCCCGATGGGGAATACCACGTTTCGCCGAATGGATAGTGGCCGCGCTGGTCGGCGACTACGCCGCTAGCGTTGGTTCGGACGCGCAAGGAAAGGTGGTCATTGTGGAGGTAGTAGTTTGTCCCGCTTTGCATCAAAAGTATTCTCTGACTGCCAGAGTAAATAAATTCGTTGCCGGGAGCAGACGGGGCAGC
>DATDFA010000033.1:0-41950 GCA_036522855.1 Candidatus Acidiferrum sp.
AAGAAAGTAATCGGTAGCACCGAGTTTCAGAACAAGGCCAGAGTGGGCCGGAATGAATACAGAAAAGTTCTGCGCAGAGAATATATTCACGAACTTATTTTGAAGTGACATTGTTATACATATTGAAAGAGCGCGCTCCAAGTGTTAATAGAGTTCGCAGAACACGCCTCCAGTTATCGCTGCGACGTTTGTGCTGGACACCACTGCTGCGTTTGAATTCCGGTTTTGCCCTGTGAACGGATCCGTGGCAACAGTGCTTGACGACCAACTCTGACCGCTTGTCTCATTTCGGACGCCGCATGTCACTTTTCCTGCGAACACTGGTTCTTCGCAGCATATTGTCCAGTGAGCAGGAGCATCGCCAGGAACATATGAATCCGGGGCCGCAGAGGCGCGCTGGGAAGGCGGTGCTGAAAACGGCTAGCCGGTTCGCTGGCGCACGGGAGTTAAAAAACTCGGCGTTGAGAATTATATTCGGCGTTACGAGCAGCACGAGTCGTTCAAAAGTGACATAGAGGAGTTGCACATGAAGAAGATTCTGATTCAGTACGCGATGTCAGCACTGGCGATCGCTCTAATGGTGCCGTTGGCGCCGGCGCAGCCGGCGGGATTGCGGGCCGCCTTCGCAAAAGATGCCGGAACGCTTTCGGACAAATTCACCGGACTCGCGCGCGTGATGTCGGGCAAGTACGACTGGAAGCCCGCCCAGGGCGTTCGCTCCGTCGCCGACGTCTTCAACCTGATCGTTAAAGAGAACGGCCTGCTCGCCGGCGTGCTTTCGGGCACACCGAATACGGCGGCACCGCCCGCGCCAATCACCGATCCGGAAAAATTGCAGGAAGCTCTGAAGGATTCTTACGCCAATTTGCAAAAAGCGATTGCAGGACTCTCCGACAGCGACCTGCAGACGCCGGTGAAATTGTTTGGACATGACCTAACGAAGCAGGGCGCGGTGATGCTGCTTCTCGGAGATCAGCACGAGCATCTGGGGCAGGCGATCGCGTATGCGCGCAGCAACGGCGTGGTTCCCCCGTGGTCCAAGTAGGACGACAGGAGCGTCTTCATGGGGACCTTAATTCAGGATGTTCGCTATGGTTTGCGCATGCTGGTCAAGAAGCCCCTGTTCACGACCGTGGCTGTTCTGACGCTGGCACTGGGCGTGGGGGCCAACACGGCCATTTTCAGCATCGTGAATGCCGTTCTACTGCATTCTCTGCCCTACCGCGATCCCGATCGTTTGGTACGAATCTTCATTAACGAGCCCAGCGTAGGATTACGGGACGTTAGGTTTTCCAAGCCTGAACTGGATGACCTGCAGACGCGAGCGGGTGTGTTTGAAGATGTGACCCCGATCCTTGAGGGTAGCGAGGATTTGACGGGCGCCGGACAGCCCGAGCGGGTCGAGGGGGTCAATACCAGTTTCAGCTACTTTTCCATGCTGGGTGTGATTCCGCAAATTGGACGGTTGTATGGTCCGCAGGACTTCACGCCTGGTTTCGCTCCAGAGGCCGTGATCAGCGATGGACTGTGGCGCCGTGCCTACGGCGCCGACCCGAATGTTGTCGGCCGTACCATCCGGATCGACAATGATCCCCTTACCATTATTGGGGTTCTCCCACGCGAATTCCGCCATCCTGGACCGACGATTTCCGGCGAGCCGGAAGTGTTTGGCGCCGCCGGATTCAGCGCAGATCCCTTTCCCCAACCAACGCGTAGTACCCGGATTCTACCCTCAGGAATCGGACGACTTAAGCCTGGCCTGACACTGGCGCAAGCGCAGGCGCGGCTCACTGCTATGGCTGCGGAATTGCGCCACGACTTTCCCACCGATTACCCGCCGCAGGCGCAATGGACAATTGAGATTCAACCATTGCAAGAAACTTTGGTGGGCAAGGTGCGGCCTATGCTGTTGGTGTTACTGGGTGCGGTAATCCTGATGGTTTTCATCGTATCGTTGAACATCGCCAATCTCCTCCTGGCGCGCGCTTCGGGGCGACAACAAGAGATGGCGGTGCGGGTAGCGCTGGGGGCGAGCGGCGGTCGCATGGTGCGCCAGATGCTGACAGAGTCCATGCTGCTGTCGCTCATCGGCGGCGCCGCGGGAATCGCAACCGCGGTGGGTACTTTGCGTTTCATCTTGCGCTTCGTGCCATCGAACGTTCCCCGGCTCAACGAAGTGCGAATCGACTGGGTGGTGCTGGCGTTCGCTCTGCTGATTTCCATTCTTACCGGCTTGGTGTTTGGACTTGCTCCCGCGCTTCATTCGGCAAAAGTCGCTCTCTCCTCGGCCATTCGTGAAGGCGGTCGAGGGTCCGGCTACAGCGCCAAGACCAGCCGATTACGGGATCTTCTAATCGTCTCTGAACTGGCGTTCGCCGTCATACTGATGGTGGGAGCCGGCTTGCTGCTGCGTACGCTGCGGGATTTGTTGCAGGAAAATCCAGGCTTTAATCCGACTCAAGTTGTCGCGGCAAACATGCAGCTTCCGAATCCCAACGAATCCGAGATGGATCTGTATCTCGATATTCCTCGCAGAGCCAATTTTGATCGTGAGTTGCTGCGGCGCATGAAGGCAATTCCGGGAGTGGAACTCGCCGCAATCACCTCAGCTCTGCCGAGCACCAATACCAACCCCAACGCGGTCGGTGGCGTAGTGAATGAAAGCTTCGCCATAGAAGATAGACCGGTCGAGTCCTCGCAGGATCTGCGCGCCGAGAGAGTTCGGATAAGCCCCGACTATTTTAAGGTGTTACAGACGACCCTCGTACGCGGCCGCTCATTCACCGAGGGCGACGAAGACGGCAAACCGATGGTGGCCATCATTGATGAAAGCACCGCTCATAAGTATTGGCCGGATCGCGATCCGCTGGGCCGCCGAGTGCGGTTCGCACGGAACCCGACCAAGCCATGGACGACCATCGTGGGTGTGGTTGGAGATATCAAGAGTGACGGTCTCGACATCGACGGCGTTCCCCACATCTATGTTCCGACCTATCAAGACAACGGCAAACGACTAAGCGTTGTGTTGCGGACGTCTCTGCCCGCGGCCCTGCTCGAACCACAAATTCGACATGAAATCCAAGACATTGATCCCGGCTTGCCGGTATTTGGTGTTTCTTCTATGAACGACGTCCTTGATCGGTCACTCGCTTCACGCCGTTTTTCTGCGAATCTCGTGGGCGGATTTGCTGGACTGGCGGTGCTTCTGGCCTCCATCGGAATTTACGGCTTGTTGGCGTATATGGTCAGCCAAAGATCGCGCGAGATCGGTATCCGCATGGCCCTGGGCGCACGACCTGCCGACATTCTGAGAATGTTCCTCGGCAAGGGGGTCGCGCTTGCTGCCGTGGGCATCGTTGCCGGATTGGTCTTTTCTGCCTCCACCGCGTCCATGATGGCAAGTTTGCTCTATGGTGTTCGCCCCCATGACGCGGCTGTGTTTCTGATCGTGCCTCTGCTTTTACTAGCAGTGGCCGGGCTAGCTAGCTATCTCCCAGCACGCCGCGCGACGAAAGTGAACCCGATCGTCGCCTTGCGCGAGAGTTGAGGACATGGGCTTCGGACTCGGAATATTGCGACTCAACACTAGCTACGGAAGGGGGCGGTGACCACGTTATAGCAGGATTTGCGATACGGACTGCGGCTGCGGGCGTTAAACAACCCACGTAATAGGAGGCCGTTTCGGGCGAGAATCGAAAATCTCCGCATTTTGTCCGCAGCCAGTTTCAAAGAGACGAGAGAGAACCGGAAGGCTCTCTAATGCTACTAATCTTGCTACCAATTTCGCTTCATTTGAGGGTGATTAGGACCCGCATAAACACTGGTGATTCTTTGAAATCGTGAGGCCTCGTTGAAAACAAGAGGCATACTAACACTCACCAACCCTCACCTCCCTCTCGCCAAGGCTGATTGGCGCGACTGCATGCAATTTTGCTATTTGCGTTTGCGGCGGGTTGCGATTCGTTTTGAGAGCAGGGACTTCGCCCTTTCCAGATTTCTGCGCCGCGTGCGGCTCAAACCTTTTCCGCCTCGATTAATGAAATAGGTCAGCATACGCATCCCGGATTGCGGTCCCTTCGGCGAAACTCTCTTGGAAGCCAGAGCGCGCGCAATTTGGCTGGGACTTTTGGTGAACAGTCCTTTGCGGGGATGTGTCGAATCCGTCTTAACGTTGCGCACCCATTTTCTGTTGCTTCTATTCCTTCTCCCGGACTTCATTAGCATTCTCCTCTATCGGCTGCAAACTGAGAGACACCAGAAATCAATTTGTCGATGCGGCGTCCTCTACCTCTTACGTGACACGGCTTACCACTTTGGGGAATACCTGAGATTGCGTATCGGCAGCCCCACATGGGTTCGCCGAGCGCAAAAGCCCTTCCGTCTAATCGTTTTGAGAAGTATTATTTTGCGCTTTCAGAATTTTCCTGGAGGAACATGTGAGACCGCGCCGAAAGTCATTTTCCATCTTTTTCGTGGCCGTTCTGTTCGCGTTGGTTTGTTCCCTGAGCGCTTACGCCCAGCAGCAACAAATCGATCCGAAAATCTATGGCGGAATGAAGTGGCGCTTGATTGGCCCGTTCCGCGGCGGCCGGGTCCTTACAGTGACGGGTGTGCCCGGTGATCCCAATTTGTATTACTTCGGCGCAGTCGGCGGAGGCGTCTGGAAAACGACCGACGGCGGCGTCACTTGGAATCCGCTGTTTGATAAGCAAGGCGTTTCATCCATTGGGGCGCTTGCGGTCGCCGATTCTGACCCCAATATCATCTATGTCGGAACTGGCGAAGCTTGCATCCGCGGCAATATTTCGTTTGGCGATGGAGTGTACAAGTCCACCGATGCCGGAAAAACCTGGACGAATATCGGATTGAAGGATACTCGCCATATCGGCGCGGTGATCGTCAACCCTACGAATCCCGATGTGGCATTCGTCGCCGCCCTTGGCCACGCTTACGGCGCGAATACGGAACGAGGCGTCTTCCGGACCCGCGATGGCGGCAAAACCTGGGAAAAAATTTTGTATCTGGACGATCGCACCGGAGCGATCGATGTGGTGTTCGATCCGCACAACCCGCACGTTTTGTTTGCGGCGATGTGGGAGGGTTACCGTACACCATGGTCGCTGAACAGCGGCGGCGACAAAGATGGCCTCTATCGTTCGAATGACGATGGCAGTACCTGGAAGCGCGTTGAAGGAAATGGAATTCCTGAAGGCCCATTGGGCCGGATCGGAGTTGCGGTTTCAGGCGCGAATTCGAACGTCGTTTACGCCCTGATCGAAGCAAAGAAAGGCGGCCTATATCGTAGTGACGATGGCGGCGTTAACTGGGCTCTGATCAACGACGATCACCGCTTCCGTCAGCGCGCGTGGTATTTCACGCACGTCTGGGCCGATCCCAAGAATGTGAGCGGCGTCTATATTGCCGATACCGGATTTTTCCATTCTATCGACGGCGGAAAATCGTTCGAAGTGATTCCCGCTCCGCACGGCGACCATCATGCTCTGTGGATCGACCCCAATAATCCAAATCGCATGATCAATGGCAACGACGGTGGCGCGACAATCACCGTTGATGGCGGAAAAAACTGGACAACGCAAAACAACCAGCCGACCGCGCAGTTCTATCACGTTTCCGCTGACAATGATTTTCTGTACCGGGTGTATGGTTCGCAGCAGGACAATTCATCCGTAGGGATTCGAACGCGCAGCGACCATGGCTACATTGACCGTGGCGATTGGGACGCCGTCGGTGGTGGAGAAAGCGGCTACATCGTGGCCGACCCACGCGATTCGAACATCGTTTACGCGGACGACGAAGGGCCGATATTCACTCGCTATGACCGCCGCATTAATCAAGCCCAGAGTATTCAGGAGTGGCCGGAGGATCCGAACGGTCATCCGGCCGCCGAGCAAAAATATCGCTACACGTGGACCATGCCAATTGTGATTTCCGCGCACAATCCGGACGTGATTTATCACACGGCGCAATATGTTTTCCGTTCCAGCGACGGGGGACGAAGCTGGACAACGATCAGCCCGGATTTGACGCGCAACGATAAATCGAAGCAGCAGGATTCCGGCGGGCCGCTCACCAAAGACCAATACACGGTCGAATACTACGACGTGATTTTTGCGCTGGCAGAGTCGCCAAAACAGGAAAACGTTCTGTGGGCGGGTACCGACGATGGTCTGGTGCAGTTAACTCGCGATGGCGGCAAGACGTGGACCAATGTCACGCCAAAGGGACTTCCCGAATGGGCGATGGTCAGCCTGATTGAAGCTTCACCCTTCGACGCTGCGACGGCGTACATCGCGGTAGATGCGCACAAGCTCGATAACTTCAAACCGTACATTTTCAAGACCACCGACTTCGGCAAGACCTGGACAACGATCACGGCAGGATTGCCAGACAGCTCCTACGTGCATGCAGTGCATGAGGACCCGAAGCGCAAAGGACTTTTATATGCGGGAACAGAAACAGGTATCTGGGTTTCATTCGACGATGGTTCACACTGGCAATCGCTGCAGCTGAATCTGCCGTCGACGCCGATTCACGACATGGTGATTCATGATGACGATTTAACCGTCGCAACGCACGGCCGATCCTTCTGGGTGCTGGATGACTTAAGTCCCCTGCGACAGGCGAGCTCAGCGATCGCTACCGAGGACGCTCATCTCTTCGCACCCAGAACTGGCTTTCGCGCCCGCGTTGGACACGTGGAGCCGCGGCGTTACCCTATCGGCGAGAATCCGCCGGCGGGCGCCATCCTTTATTACTATCTGAAAGAGGAACCGAAAGAGCCCGCGAAACTGGAATTTCTGGACGAACAGGGGAAACTAGTTCGCACCTATTCGAGTGAAGAAAAGCAAAAGGAAGAAGCGGCGGAAGAAGGCGAGCGCGATGAAACCATCGATCATATCCCGGCCAAAGCGGGCTTGAACCGGTTTGCGTGGGATTTGCGTTACGAACTGCCCGCTAAAATTCCTCTAGCGATCTACGACTCCGGCGAGCCATCTGGCCCGATCGCTCTGCCTGGTAAATACCAGGCGCGTCTAACGGTAGCCGGAAAATCGCAGACCGTACAGTTCGAAGTGAAAATGGACCCGCGGGTACAAGTTTCAGCTGAGGATTTGCGTAAACAGTTCGAACTCTCGCTGAAGATACGTGAGCGAGAAGATGAGATGAATAAAGCGATTCTTGGGATTCGCGACGTCCGCGCGCAGCTGACGGCGCTGGAAAAGCGCCTAGGAACCGACGATGCCGCAAAGCCGGTCACCATAGCGTCGTCCGAGTTACGCAAGAAAGTCAGTGCAATCGAAGAAGAATTAATTCAGGTAAATTCCAAGGCGAGCGAAGACGAGGCGAATTTTCCGACCAAGCTCAACAGCAAATTCGGATATCTGCAAAGTGTCGTCGACAGTGCCGACGCAGCACCAACGGCGGCTGAAGTTGGCGTCTTTGCTGAATTGGACCAGAGGTTAGTTTCGCAGCTGGACAAGTGGCGGACAGTAATGGCAACGGATATCCCGGCGCTGAATGAAAGCATGCGCAAGAACAACGTTCCGCTTGTCGGGGTCTCCGGGAAATTATAGTCCGGGAAGTACCCTGCGGACCGCCGCACCCGTCCGACGTGTGCCCAGCCATTTGGATTTAATATGTACGCGGTGGAGAAAAGTCTCAGCTACTTTCGCTTCGAATGGCTTAACGATCAGCTCGCCTTAATGTTCTGAGGGAATCTGTTCCGTTCGACATTACTGCTCACAAAGCCCATATCCGCGCGTCTATCTCACAGCGGCTGCGCTACGAGGACACCTATGGTCGAAACCACCATGCCTTGTTTTGCCGCCGGACCGCATGGCGCCGTGATGCCGTTTTCGCTTGATCCACCGGGAACTCGTTTCCACTCTGCTTCATCTAACTGGCGTCAATCCAAAAATGGGATAGGGCGGGCCGACGGCGGATCTTTCGATTTGCTGCCGCAAAGCAACCCCAAGGGATAAGCCATCAGCATTTACCTGTATGGACGAACCTGTTTGGCACTCTTTTTTCAGGCCCACGCCAAAAAGCAACTTCGCTCAACCGATGGCCAGGAGCCCCCAGTTGCAAGAAATTGACTATCCCAAGAAAACAGGGAGCGCTATTATCGCGTCAGACCGGGCGCTGTAACCTTACGGAGCCTTGGACATCTTGAGGGGCAGGGAGACCTGAAGCCAGTCCTCAGCAACCCTGGACTGAGGCATTTTGAGGGTTTGTGAATTGCCATCGGTCCGGCTTTTCAACGAGCTTCGAGACGGGATGCCGTCTTGAGGGTAAATCGATCGAGAATCAAAAGAGGAGAGAACAATCATGACCAAGTCAAGAAAGAGCTTGATCGTTGGTGCGGCACTCGCAGGATTGCTGGCGAGTGGTAGCGCCGTTCAGGCTTCCAACCTATTGTCCACCGCCAAGGCCGGTTTCAATGCTTTGAGCCAGGACAAGGGCGAAAAGTCGGAAAAGGCCAAAGATCCCAAGGACCGCCATGCTTGTAAAGGCCAAAACTCCTGCAAAGGCAAGGGCGGCTGCAAGTCCTCAGATAACGGATGCAAAGGCCAGAACTCTTGCAAGGGCAAGGGCGGCTGCAGAACCGACGGGAAACCGATGGAAGAGAAGCCTTCCTGAAAACCGTTTCGCAATTAGGACCACTTAGGAGGCCGGTGTTATTCGCCGGCCTCCGCTAAATTTCGCCTCGGAGAGTTCTGTGCCCGCCAATCGCTTCAATGGATTCAGTGATTACGGAATCGGCATCGGCCTGCGGTCCCCTCACTACAACCACATCCTGACGCGGAAACCGGTAGTCGATTGGTTCGAAATTATTTCTGAAAATTTTATGATTGATGGCGGACGGCCGCTGCATGTCCTCGATCAAATTCTGGAACAGTACCGCGTCGTACAGCATGGCGTTTCCATGTACTTCGGTTCGGCGGACAGGATCGATCGCGAACACCTGCGGCGTCTAAAAGATCTCGTGAAGCGCACAGAAACGCCTTGGTTGACGGATCATCTGTGCTGGGGAAGCGTGGATGGCAGCTACACTCACGATCTGCTGCCGATGCCCTACACTTTTGAAGCCGCGAAGAAAACCGCGCAGAAGATCCGCGATGTCCGCGATTTCCTGGAAGTGCCCATCGCCGTGGAAAATGTCAGCAGTTATGCCGAGTTTCACGTCTCCGAGATGACCGAGTGGGAATTTCTGAATGAAGTAGTGGAGCGCGCGGACTGCGGAATCCTGCTTGACGTAAACAATATTTACGTATCTTCGCAAAATCACAGCTTCGATCCCTTCGAATACATCAACAGCGTTCCCGCCGAACGCGTGGCACAAATTCACATTGCCGGCCACTCGAAATACGAAAAATATATTCTCGATACGCATGACCATCCGGTGATCGATCCGGTCTGGAAGTTGTACGACCGCGCCATTCAGCGCGTTGGGCATACTGCTACCTTGCTGGAATGGGACGACAGTATTCCGACGTTTCGCGAAGTCCACAATGAGGCGCTGAAAGCGAATCGATTCCTGGCCAAAAGCGTTCTAGCGCGTGCGGTATGAGCCTGCTTAGCCTGCAGCGCACCATGGCCAAAGCGGTGATGTATCCGCTTACTCCGTCGGAGCATATGAGCAAGCGCGCGCCCGGCGGCGAGGCCATGTCGAAGTACGCTTCGCGGTTCATCAAGCCGAACGACCGGCTGACTTCTTTCGAACGTCTGGAAATTTATAACCGGCAATATTGGTGGCGCTTGATGTCCAGCCTGGCGGAAGACTTTCCCGGCCTTCAGGCGATTCTGGGAAACCGCCGATTCGAAGCGCTCTGTAAAGCGTACTTGCAGGCCTGCCCTTCGCAATCTTTTACGCTGAGGAATCTTGGCCGGGGATTGGAGGCATGGCTGAAAAAAAATCCAAGCTGGGCTGGAACGAAGCAAGAAATTGCGCTGGATATGGTGCGGCTGGAGTGGGCAGACATCGAAGCATTCGACGGAGCCGCCGAAGAGGGACTTAAACCAGCCGAGGTAGCGCAATCGGCCAGCGGCGATTTGCGATTGCGGCTGCAGCCTTATGTGCGATTGTTGCAATTAAGATACCCGGTGGACGATCTGGTGCTCGAAATTAAAAAGTTCAACGACGATACGGAGTTCTTGAGTAACACTTTCCGCGAGCGGCGCAAACGCAAGCGCGTGTCGGCCGTTGCAAGGCTTAAGCCCAAGACAATTTTTCTGGCCGTACATCGAGTCGACTATTCAGTTTATTTCCGCCGGCTGCAGCAGGCTGAATACGGTTTGCTTTTGGCGATTCGAAAAGGAAAAACACTCGAAGAGGCGGCCGCCGAGGTTTTTGGAAAGAATTCGAAAAATTCGAAGACCGATTTGCAGCAAATTACGCAATGGTTCCAGAAATGGTCTGATCTCGGCTGGTTTTGCACTTTGCGGCCCAGCACTAAGAAACGATGAAACCTCTTTGCGAGCCGGGAATCGATAGCACTCATGAACCCACTAATCGGCAAGTTGACTAAGACCCACGATCTAGTTTTTTCCGCCATCTCAAAATTGCAATCGCTTTTCCTGTTGTTCGTACGTCTGTATTGGGGTTGGCAACTGGTCGAAAGCGGATGGGGAAAACTTCACCATCTCGATAAAGTCACGCAGTTTTTTGGCAGTCTGAACCTGCCGATGCCTGGGCAGATGGCTGTGTTTATTTCCTGTGTTGAATTTTTTGGCGGCATCTTCCTCGCGATTGGCCTGTTCTCGCATCTGACGGCCCTGGTGCTGACCATCAATATGATCATGGCCTACGTTACCGCTGACCGCGAAGCGCTCTTGTCGTTCTTCTCCGACCCGGACAAATTCGCCGCTGCGGCCCCATACGTTTTTCTCATTGCCTCGCTTATCATATTGATCTTCGGTCCCGGAAAGTTTTGCGTGGACTATCTGTTGCGGCGATTCACGAACCTTGCGGGTCCAGACACCGGCCAACCAAGCACTTCTTAGTTGATTCGTTCCGTCCGGCCGCACGGCTGCGTGGGAAACTGTGGACACGGCAAACGTGAAGCTCCTTATCCGAGACTGGTTCCTTCTGCTTGCTCTAGTCATCGCCGCCCAATCAACATTGCGCGCTGAGAGCAAATTCACGATCCAAGCCGGCACCTCTCAAATTGAGGTGAATGTAGATGGAGATTTCGCAAGGCTGTCCGAGACACAACTGAAGCACTGGGTGCAAAACGCAGGAGACGCTGTCGTCGCCTACTATGGGCATTTTCCCGTCCCGCATCTGGACCTTCGCATCAGGCAATTCGATGGAGCCGGGGTGCGGGGCGGCCGAACATTCGCGATGCATGGCGGATTGATTCGCATCTCCGTCGGCTCGCAAACCACAGAAGAAGATTTGAACACCGACTGGATGCTGACGCACGAAATGGTGCACCTGACGTTTCCATCTATGCCCGACCAAAATCACTGGATTGAAGAAGGCATTGCGACGTACGTCGAACCGATTGCGCGTATTCAAGCTGGACAGTTCAGCGCTTCGCGGATGTGGTTCGAACTGGTTCGCGACATGCCAAAAGGTTTGCCGCAATCCGGCGATCAGGGTTTGGATCACACCCACACGTGGGGACGAACTTACTGGGGTGGCGCGCTTTTCTGTTTTTTGGCGGACATCGAAATTCGAAAACAAACACAAAACAAGAAGGGTCTGCAGGACGCATTGCGCGGAATCCTGAATGCTGGTGGCGACATGCGCGAAGACTGGGAGCTTGAGAAGGCGTTGCTGGCGGGGGATCGTGCTGTAGGAGTGGACGTCTTAATGAAATTGTATAATCAGATGCGCGACCGTCCGATGCCTGTCGATTTGGAGAAACTCTGGAAACAATTAGGCGTCCAGCAAACCGACGGTGCGGTACAGTTCGTGGACGACGCTCCGCTTGCCGCAATTCGCCGCTCGATTACCGCGGCACGTCCCGGAACGCCGTAATGGTTTCCTTTCACGTCTGACATCACTCCGGGAAACTCTTACTATCATGCGGTTAATGCTCGCGGGCTCTTTCCAAATAAGCCGAATCAAGCGATGTCACTGACGGGCAACCGAGCAGCCTTAGCGTTCGATCGACGTCAGCTTTCAGAATTTCCAGGGCGCGCGCGACACCCGCCTGACCCGCCGCGGCGAGTCCATAAGCATATGCACGCCCGATCAGCACGGCTCTCGCTCCCAGGCACAATGCTTTTACGATGTCGCTGCCGCGTCGCACGCCACCGTCCATGAGTATCTCTGTTCGGCCTTTCACTGCTTCCACGATTTCGGGTAATGCGCGAAGTGTTGCCGAGACGCAGTCGAGTTGCCGTCCGCCGTGATTCGAAACCACGATTGCCTGCGCGCCCTCGTCCACGGCTCGTTTGGCGTCATCGCCGGTTAGGATGCCTTTGATCACAATCGGCCCTTGCCAGATTTCGCGAATCCACTTCAGGTCCTCCCAAGCCACAACCGTTCGGGACAACGCCGAGCCGACGTCCATTAACGGCATCGGGCCTTGTCCGGCAATTACCACATTTTCCAGCCGCGGCATTCCACCATCACGCAGGAAGTCCATCAGCCAGCCGGGATGTTCAAAAATGTTCTGCAGATACGGCAGCTTCGCGAAAAGCGAGCCGGCGAACATTTCCGTCATGCCGTTCCGAAAATCGCGTTCGCGCATTCCAGCGACTGGTGTATCGATCGTGACTGCCAGCGCATTGAATCCCGCTTTTCTGGCTCGTTCAATTCCCGCCTCGGCAGTGGCCCGTCCTCCTACTAAATAAAGTTGAAACCAGGCCGGCCCTTTGGTTGCCGCGCGAACACTTTCGAGCTTGTGTCCGGAAATTGTCGAAAGCGTGTAGCCCGTTCCTGCGGCGCCGGCCGCTGCTGCTGCCGCAACTTCACCGCCTGGATGCATCACACGGCTGTAACCAACCGGAGCCAGAAACACGGGAAAAGAAATTTCTGCTCCAAGTACTGTCGTGCGGAGATTGTATTCGGGAAATTTGACTGCATGGCGCGGTCGAAATGTAAAATCGCAAAACGCACGGCAGTTTTCCCGCAAGGTTAGCTCGTCTTCCGCTCCGCCATCCAAGTAATCGAACACCGCTTTTGGAAGCCGCCGCATCGCCAGCCGGCGTAAGTCTGCGATGTTAATCACTCGTGGTGACGCGACAGCACGCTGTTCTTGCCTTTTCAATGGTCAATTCCTCGACAACGCGAGCCATAGTACCGCATTTCTCCGGCGCGATTTGTACAAGAACGGCCGGCGTATAATTCGCCATGCCAAATCCACTCAATTATTCCGCAATGCTCGCCGTCGCAATGGCCGAGGCTCGCAAGGGTCTCGCGGAGGGCGGTATTCCCATCGGCGCGGCGATTTTCGACGCTCAGGGCAATCTTATCGCCGCTGGTCACAATCGCCGCGTTCAGAACGGCGATCCTTCCTTACACGGCGAAACCGACGCTTTTCGCAACGCCGGTCGCCAACGTACCTACAAAGATTTGACCATGGTCACCACACTCGCTCCCTGCTGGTATTGCAGCGGATTGATACGCCAGTTCGGATTTCCTCGCGTGGTAGCCGGCGAAAGCCGCACGTTCCAGGGCGGCATTGAATGGCTTCGCTCGCTGGGGATTGAAGTCATCGATCTCGATTCGCAGGAATGCGCCACCATACTTTCCGACTACATTCGTCAGAATCCGGCCATTTGGAACGAAGATATCGGCGAACAGTAACAGGCGCCGTTCTCGAGTCGGTTCTAGCGTGCGGTTGGGTTCAACGCAAGGCCTGCCGCATAGGCCAGCAATCGAGCGTCTTCGCCTCGGCGTGTCGCAAGCTGTATCCCCGCTCCACCCGCAAATGGAATCGTTACGATAGGTGTTCCCGCCAGGCTCAATGGAGTCGTGTAACGAAGAATCTTTGCTCGTATTTGCGTATGATCTTTTCCCGCTTCGAGTTTGCTGATTGGGGAGCACGGCAGCAGCAGGAAATCGAAGGTCTGAAACAATCCGTCCACGCGGCTGCGGAATTCGGCATGGCGTGTTCGTTGCCCTTTTATTTCTTCGGCGCTGAGTGAGGCGCCCGACGCCAGCCGTTCAGCAATGGGCGCCGGGAAGCAAGAAAAATCTCCGCCGGTATTTGCGGAGTGGATCGCCGCAGCCTCACTCGCTTGAATGGGCGCATAAATTGAGAGCGCATCTTCCCAATTCTTTGCGTCGAACGTTGAGACTTGCGCGCCTCCGTGCGCGAGCAAATGTTTGCAGGTTTCGAATGCCGAAAGCACGCTCGCGTCGCAATCGTGCAAAAATTCCTGTGCAATTCCGCCAATGTGGACTTGCAAGTTCGGTTCGGTTGGTACTTTCAATCCGAACAAGCCGTTTGCGAGTAGCGGTGCATCCCGCAAATCCTGAAAAATCCATCCTAAGGTATCGAAAGACTGCGCCAGGTGGACTCCGCCGCTCCACAAATCGCGTTCCCACGCCAAACCGATTGACGCGCGGTAACCCGCCAGCCCGCAAAGCGCCGCTGGAACTCGAATCGAACCGCCGGTGTCCGTTCCGATTGCAGCGATCGCCGATCCCTCCTGAACACTCGCCGCTCCTCCGCTCGTTGAGCCTCCGGTTAACAGAGTTTTGTCGGCAGGCTGCAAGCAATCGCCAAAATCAGGATTTTCGCCGGTGATGCCGTATGCCAGAGGATGCAGATTGCTCTTGCCGGTAATTATCGCTCCCTGTGCGCGCAGTCTTTTTGCAACGGCTGAGTCTGCCTGCGCAGGCGCGTTTCTCTCGGCGTAAAACTGCGTGCCAACGGTGGTGCGGGATCCTTGCAGGTCAAAACAATCTTTCAACGAAATTGGTAATCCGAATAATGGAGGTTTCTCGGCGTCTCTAAATCCTTGTTGCGCACGATCGGCTTCGCCAAAGGTCCAATCTTTCTGCAATGAAAGATAAACATTTCTTCCGGCGTTTTGATTCGCTTTACTCAGAGCTCGCTCAGCCTGTTGACGAGGCGATGTCTCACCCGTGATGAGCGCAGCGCGAACTTTTTGCAACGGACTAAGGTTAGCCACCATTGGAGCTCCCGGCCGCTCGATACCGATTTTGGAAGGTCACCTTTGCAGCGAGGTGTGCTTGAGCCATCTAGATCGTTCTATCCGAGAGCCTGGTCCAAATCAGCTATCAGATCCTCGAAATCTTCGAGCCCGGTCGAGAGTCGCACCGTTCCGGGAGTTACACCGGCCGATTCCAACTCCGCGTTGCTCATCCGATAGTGCGAACTATAAATCGGCAATACGACCAGCGATTCCACGCCGCCGAGGCTCGCGGCCAGTAAAAATAACCGCACGCGATCGCAGAATCTTCGGGCGGCTGGCAACCCGCCTTTCAAGTCAAAAGCCAGCATGGAGCCAAAGCCTTTCATTTGTTTTTTTGCCAAGGCATGATCCGGGTGCGACTTCAGACCCGGATAGTGCACGCGAGCTACTTTGCGATGTTGCTCGAGGAACTTCGCCACGATCATTGCGTTCGCGCACTGCTGTTGCACGCGCACTCCCATGGTCTTGATTCCACGAATCAGCAAAAATGCCGCTCCGGGATCCATGGAACCGCCCAAATAAATCACCATGTGACGCACACGCTCCATCCATTTACGGCTGCCCGCCGCCGCCCCTGCGATGATGTCGGAATGGCCGCCAAGATACTTGGTCGCGCTATGCACCACGATGTCGAATCCGATCTCGAGTGGTTTTTGCAGGATGGGCGTGGCGAACGTGTTGTCAATGATCGAGACCAACCGGTGTCTTTTTGCGAACGCCACCGCTTTCCCCAAGTCCACCAGACGAATCGTCGGGTTGGTCGGAGTCTCTATGTACAACACCTTGGTCCGCGGGGTGACCAACTCTTCGATTCCCTCGAGCGACGTTCCGACGTGTCGCACGGTTATGCCCATGTCTGGAAACAAGTCGCGCATCAATCGGTACGTTCCGCCGTAAAGCTGCGCCGTCGAAATCAATTCATCGCCTTGCTTCAGCGCTCCAAGCAGCGCCGAGGAAATCGCCGCCATTCCGCTGGACGTGACAACTCCCGCTTCGGCCCCTTCTAACGTCGCAATCTTTTGCTCCGCAACGCTCAGCGTCGGATTTCCGTAACGGGTATAGATGTACGCGTTGCTTTTTCCCTCTGCCCAACGCTTCATTTCCGCAGTGGACGAAAATGTGAATGTGGAAGACCTGCATATTCCGGCAACCACTGCCGCGCCCACTCCGTGCCGCCGCGGTTCTCCGGCGTGAATCGCTAAGGTGCGCGCTCCTGCTTTATGTTGTTTGTTCAACCGCGCTGATGTCTTCATGGTGCGTCCATTTTGGAAGGCGATTTTACTGCGGCAAGCGCCAATATGGCGAAGTATGTTCTTTCCTCATCTGAGCTCCCTTTGGTCGCCACCACGGATACCACACGGGCAGGGTGCAAGCGGTTCTGGACTCAACAATAGAATTTGTCTTACCGTGTGGATATGCTCGATTTACAGCTCGTCACCCACTCGGCAAACGTAGCTGCTGTGTTCTTTTGGCAGTCGCTTCCAGGAAGCCTCACGTTTACTGCGCAGCAGGGCTTTCACTTCGCCGGCAAAGCGTGGGCCATCTGGGCCATCTGGTGGTTAGCGATGGCCTTTTTCAGCAAGTCCACCAAACGGCGGGAAACGGGGGCACAGCGAATTGAACACGTAGTTCCCGCGGTGCTTGGCTTTCTACTGATTTTTCAATCGGGCTTCGGGGGATTGGTGCTTTCGCGGCGAGTATTCCTCGACAACCCGGTGTTGGTCCTGATTTGTGCGATCGCCACCATTTTTGGGTTGCTCTTCGCGGTATGGGCCCGTTTGGCGCTCGGCCGCAATTGGAGCGGAAGCGTAACCATCAAAAACGACCACCAACTGATCAGGCGCGGCCCGTATCGCTGGATTCGTCACCCGATTTATACCGGCATGCTGGCGGCGCTGCTTGCGACCGTAGTCATCCAAGGAATGATCAGCGGCCTGCTTGGATTTGCGCTTATCTGGATTGCGCTTTATCGCAAGGCGAAACGCGAAGAATCGTTCCTGTCGCAGGAATTCGGCGAAGCTTTTGCCGAGCACCGCCAACACACGGGAATGTTCTTGCCTCATTTTTCTTGATCTCGCCGCGCGCCGAAATACTTCTAGGCTTCTTCCTCGACCAATTGCTCGCCGTGCGCGGCCTTGTGCGACGCGATTACTTTTTCCGCCAATTCGTTTGGCACCACGTCGTAGTGTGAAAATTCCATGGAATAACTCGCTCGAGCTTGCGTCATGGAGGTCAGGTCCGTAGCGTAGGACAGCATCTCGGACATCGGAACCTGGGCTTTGATCACCACCGTGTGCCCGCGCATTTCGCTGCCTTCGATGCGGCCGCGCCTCGAACTGAGATCGCCCAGCAAATCCCCCGAATATTGATCTGGCGCGTACACCTCCACGTGCATGACCGGCTCCAGCAATGCGGGGCGTGCTACCTTCATTGCTTCTTTGAAGGCCAGAGAACCGGCGATCTTAAACGCAATATCGGACGAATCCACGTCGTGATATTTGCCATCGTAAAGCGTCGCGCGAAAATCGGTCATTGGAAATCCCGCCAAAAATCCGCGAGCCGCAGCTTCGCGAATTCCGCGTTCTACGGAAGGAATCCAGTTATGCGGAATCGCACCGCCGAAAATATCGTCGACAAACTCGATACCCTTATTGCGCTCCGCCGGTTCAAACTTTACGCGGCAAACGCCGAATTGGCCGTGCCCGCCAGACTGTTTCTTGTGTTTGCCTTCAACATCGGCGCGGCCGCGTATCGTTTCCCGGTACGGAACCTTCGGCGGCTTGAGCGTCAGGTCCACGTGATAGCGCTTGTGTAGTTTCGCCACAACTACTTCGATGTGCTGCTGGCCCGAACCTGCCAATAAAAACTCTTTCGTCTGCGGATCGCGCGAAAACCGCAATGCCGGATCTTCTTCGAGGATTTTATGAATGGCCACGCCGATTTTGTCCTCATCGGCGCGAGTCTTGGGCTCGACGGCAAATGTGATCGCCGGCTCCGGAATTTGTGCCGGCCGGTAAAAGACCGGCGCGCTCTTATCGCCCAGCGTGTCGCCAGTCAGCGTGTCCTTTAATTTTGCGATTGCACCAATGTCGCCGGCGTGCAGTTCGCCGACTTCAGTCAGCGTTTTCCCCTGAACGACTTGCAGGTGCTGCATTCTTTCCTGAGTGCCTCGAACGAAGTTCGTTACCGTCGCATCATTTTTCAGGACTCCGCTTTTGACCTTGAAATAGTTAATGCGTCCCGCGAACGGGTCGGCTAGCGTCTTGAAAACAAAAATGGACAACGGTTGCGCGTCATCGTACTTGCGTGGCACCCGATCGCCCTTTCCCCCGGCTTCGCTGTAACCTTCCTCCTCGTGTTCATCGGGATGTGGAAAAACGTCTGCCAGAAAAGTCAAGAGGCTGCCATTTCCGATGTTGTGCGCCGCTGAAATCATCAGCACCGGCACAATTTTCTCCGCCACGATCGCTTTGCGCACTCCCGGAATCAAATCTTCAATCGGAATTGTGCCTTCCCGGAAAAATTCCTCCATCAATTCGTCATCGCCCTCCGCCACCATTTCCACCAGCCGTTCGTGAGCTTCTTTGGCGTCATCGGCCAGCGCCGCTGGAATTTCTTCAACCTTCGGCTTCCCGTCACCGTCGGGAGCGTAAAAGTGCGCTTTCATCGCCACCAGGTCGACTACTCCTCGGAATCCGCGTTCTGTGCCAATCGGCAATTGCAGTGCGACCACGCTGCGGCCAAAGGCCTGCTGCAGCGATTCCATCGAGCGTTCAAAGCTCGACAACTCGCGGTCCATCCAGGTCAGCACGAAAGCCCGCGGGATGTCGTATTCTAGGCAGAAATCCCAATCTTTCTCGGTGGTCACTTGCGCGCCCACGTGCGCGTCCACCGCGATCAATGCGCAATCGGCGGCGATTAAGGAAGCTTTTGTTTCGTTGATAAACGTTCCATATCCCGGGAGGTCGAGGAAATTAATTTTTACATTCGCTCCGGAGCATAGCGTGCACGGCCATTCTGCGTGCGCCAATGCAGTCTGCGTGGAAATCTTCCGCGCGATCTCTTCTTCATCAAAATCGGTAGTGGATGTCCCGTCCGCAACTTTTCCCCAGCGCGGTGTCATTCCCGCGGTGAAGAGTAACGACGACACCAGTTGCGTCTTTCCGGTGCCGCCGTGGCCGACAATGCCAACGTTTCGGATGTCCTTGGTGAGATACGTCTTCATACAGACCTCCCGATCTGCGCCGCTCTTGGCGTGCAGGCGAGGTCCGTCCTGGCAATAGCAGGCGCGGGCCTGCGCCTGGGTGAGTTTTATGCTGGGGAAGGAGAGCGTGGCCTCTTGCTGCGCGGCGGAAATTCGCCTCAACGAATTTTTCGCCGCTTACCTGGGTCCCGTGGCATCGCTACTCAAAAATATTTTGCGACGCACCGAGGCGAAGGACAATCGAAAAATATCCCTGGTCCGTTCTCCTGTTTTGGACAGGACGTGTGATCGTCCAACCCGCCGCGGATGCTACCACAGTGCATGCATGAGTGCCACGGACAGCTTCGGACTACAGACCAGCGGTAGTCGCTAAACATTCGCAGTCGTCACGGGCAGATTTAATGGGCTTCGGGGAGTTGCGCCCGGACGGTCACGTTGCTTCCGGCAATTACTGTCAGAGTCTTCATCCAGTCGGCGTTCTTGCCGTCTTTGACCACGATTCGATACTTTCCTTGTCTTAATTGCACAGTGCTCGGGATGTGCCCTACAAACTCGCCTTCAACATAAATCTCTGCCCCCAACACACCCTCAAACGTAACGTTGCCCGTCGCGGCAACGTCGCCCAATTTCGCCGCGAGTGCTTCAGCAGCTGTGGACATTTCTTTTGTCTTCGAAATCGAGCTAGCGCTGGAAACCGTCGCCGTGGCTGGATAAAACCGGTGCAATACATTCAGCAAATCGCTGGCACTGAGAGCGAACGCGATGCCGGTCGTATTCCTCTTGATGAGCTTCAAAGTGTTGAGTCCGATCACTTCGCCGCGCATGTTTACCAGTGGACCTCCGCTGTTACCGGGATTGATGGGAGCGTCGGTCTGGATCCACGTTCCCGGTCCGGCTTCGCCAAATTTGCCTATCGCGCTGACGATTCCCTTGGTCATACTGAACTGCATGGCCCCACCGGGATTGCCAATAGCAAAAACACTCTCTCCCTGGCGAACAGTTTGCGCATCAGCTAGCACAAAATGCGGAAAGTTTTCGCCCGCTACTTTCACCAAAGCGATATCCATATCTTCATCGATATAGACGACCCGTGCTTCCAGTTCCTCGCCGCTCGAAAGCAGCGCCAACAATGAACCTTCATCCCGTGCCACATGGGCGTTGGTGGCGATCACTCCGGTTTCCGTCACAAAAAACCCGCTTCCCATTTTTTGCAGTCCTTTCAGTTGCACGACTGCGGGTTTCGCGGCCGCGGCCAGAGCCTCGAGCGAAAGTTCCGGAGAAATGTTTGCAGTCCCAGCTGAGAGATTCGTGCCAACACTGCCCGTAAATGTCGCCGTCACCGAATCAAGCGTCACTTCAAAATGGCTGCTTTTAAAGAGCCAGTACGGACCATAATTTCTACCTTTGAGGGAAATCCAATCCGACGGACCCTCGGTGAGCACAATCTCTTTGATCGAATAGCCGGCAAAGCTCAGGCGGGCGATCAGTGGATGGCTCAGGCGCGAACCAACCAGTGTCTTCGTCTTGTGAAAGTAGCCCCCGGGATAATCTTTTTCAAACGGAGTCACGCCGACCGCGACTCCGTTAATTTCCACCTTGGCCCCAGCGGGCGTACTGGTGATGCGCAGCGTCTCGCCGTGCGCAAGGCACGCCGAGGAAAGACAGGTTATCAGCGCGATTTGCACGCGCAGCCGAAGGAAGAGGGGCATCGGCGCACACCGGTCGACTGTAAATTACTGCCACTGGCAGTCTATCATAAGGCAGTTTATCGAACTGCTAACTTCGAGTGGCAGATGGGGGTTCCTGCGTCTGCCGCCGGTACCCGTCGCAAGACAAAACGGGAAGCCGCGGGTATTTGGGGAATCGCGGGTCAGTCTTGCTTAACTCACACCGCACGAACACAGATCCCTTGCTGGACTCGATAGGTCGACAATGCCGGCAACTCGCGCACAAACCTGCCGACTCAGCAATTTGGATTTTTGGCGTCATCGTCGTCCTTTTCACCACGCGCCGGCAAACTCCGGAAATCTCGCCGTGAATCCGCATCTGCGAGAGGACTTGCTGTTAAGCTTTCCGAAGCAAAGGTATGCTTCCAATTCATTGTCTAAAAATCGCCTGCAGCTTGCTTTTATTTTGTTGCTTGCTACAACCGGCTTTTCCAACCTTGCGCGCCCAAACGTCGAGAAATGAGGCGGCCCAGACCTCGTCTCCGTCTCCTCCACCTGACACCTCCGATCAAATTACGGCGGTGCCGAATCGCCCGACATTTTCCACGACTGCCGAATCCGTGCAGCCGGGCGTCTTTGAAATCGAGTACGGCTTCGAACTCGCCGCTGGTCATCAGAATATCAATGGCTTGCTGAAATTTGGAGCGACAAAGAATCTTGAATTGCGGTTTGGAAATAATCCCATCGAGCGCGACTCAGGGGTTGCCGGACGCGGAGATTCCGGCGCCGGATTCAAGTACAAGATCGCTGAAGAAAAATCCTGGCGACCCACTTTTTCGCTGCTTTATACGGCAACGATTCCAACCGCCACAGCCGGCGTGGGTGCCGGAGCCCTGGGCCACTCGGCGGGAATTCTAGTAAGCAAGGACTTTGGAAAGCACCATTTCGATTTCAATGAAACGGCACAATGGTTGGGACGGCCCGGCGCAAACGGATTCGACCGCGATTACTTCACCGCACTCGCATATTCCCGCGGAATACGGGGGAAGTGGGGCGCAACGGCGGAAATCGCTGGCTTCAGCCGCGCAAACGCTGCGATGCCAGCCACTCTGACGCTTATGGGTGCGGCTACGTACAACGTTTCATCTCGATTCGTCGTGGATACCGGTGTGTACTTCGCCGGGTACGGGCGCCTGCCGCGCGCAACTTTTTTCAGCGGCATCACGTATTCAGTCGCCGATCTTTACCCCCGCCATTGCCAGCACGACAAAAACGCGCACTGAATGGCCGACTAGACCGCCACGATAAACGTGCCGTCCGGGTTTACGTAGCCATAAGCCATTCTTGGGGTATTAAACGCAAACGCAGGAGTGCCCCGGTAGTCGAGAAGAATTAAGCCGCCGGTTCCTTTGCCGCGCTCCGCGAGAAGCTGTACCGAATCTTGCGCGGCGTGCTGCGCCGAATTAGTTTCGGCGCCAACTTTCGCGAAATCTCGGCGCAGAAAATCCACCGCCGTCTTGGCCATTACAACCTTCATGATCGCTTCGCCATAACCCGTACACGACACGCCTCCCGCTTGGACATCGGCGTAGCAACCGCAGCCGATCAGCGGAGAATCGCCGACTCGGCCGGGTAGTTTGCAGCAAGTACCGCCAGTAGAAGTCGCGGCGAACAGACCTCCATCCTGATCAAGCGCCACCGCGCCGACCGTTCCTTGCTCATGCCCGCGGTGATGAATCGCCGCATGTTCGTCTTTACTGCACTGCAAATAAGCCTGCCATTCGGCTTCACTTACAAGTTCTTGCGGCTTACAAAGGACAAGCCCGGCGCCTTTAGCGAAACGCTCCGCTCCTTCGCCGATCAACATCATGTGCGGACATTCTTCCAAAATTTTCCGCGCCAGCCGAACCGGATTCTTCAAGCGATGCAATCCAGCCGCCGCGCCTGCACGGAGCGAGCCGCCGTCCATCACGATGGCGTCGCATTCAACTTTGCCGTCTGCGTTCAGATGGGAACCATAGCCCGCATCGAAGACTGGATCATCTTCCAGCACCATCACTGCCGCTTCCACGGCTTCTAGTGCGCAACCCCCGCGCGTCAGAATCCGCCAACCGGCGGCCAACGCTTGTTGGCAGCCCTCTTTACAAGCTTCAACCGCTTCGTCAGGAATGTCCCACGCGCCGCCATGAACAATCAGTGAGGGTTTCATCGCGCGCAGAATTGTAAAGGAGCGAACGTCTGCGCAAAAGAGCGGAACGAATCTAAATCAAAAAATCAAGCAGAAACAAAAGTGGACCCACGGCCAGCAGTATCGCTCCCCGGTTGATTCTGCGGCGCGACGGCCGGGCCAAACTTCTGATGAAACAGGTCGGGCATGCCTTGCAAGAAATCTCTTCTCTCAGACTGTGGCCGTTGCCGGCTACCGCGTGGCGAATGACTTTGCGCCTGACAGCGCCCAACTCATCATTGACCCAGATCGGAACGTCGCACCGATTCGCCCACAACATCACTGCTCCGCAAACGAACACGGCATAGCCGAGAATTGCAAGCAACCCAAGTGCAGACCCAAAACCCCAAGACATACTGCCTCACTTCTGGTGTGATGCTGCCAATGCATGTAACGGCTGCACGTCGGGATTGGTTACGTCAACTCGCTTTGCTATTCCAGCTGATGAATAGTCAAGAGCTCGACAACTTCGAATTCTTTGCTGCCCGCCGGAGTGGCAACCCGAACTTCGTCGCCCACTTTCCGGTTTAACAACGCGCGGCCGATGGGCGACGTCGTGGAGATGAATCCTTTCTCAACGTCAGCCTCTTCGCTGCTTACCAGTCTATATTCCACGCGAACATCTTTTTGCGTATCGATGACCACGATCTTGGAGCCAAATCCCGAACGATCGGTGGGTATGTTCGTTAGATTCAGCATTCCCAAGTCGCCCATGCGCTTTTTCAACTGAGCGATGCGCGCGTTGACGAATCCCTGTCGCTCCTTGGCATATTTGTATTCCGCGTTTTCCGAAAGGTCGCCGTGCGCGCGCGCAATGGCGATTTCTTTGGGTAAATCTACGTTCAGCTCGTGATCCAGCTGATCAATTTCATCCTGCAGCTTCTTTTTGATCTTCGCGATAGGGTCGGACATTCGCCTTCACCAAACGGGTTTCAAGGTTTGTTTAACAAACCGCTATAAAAAGATTCGCGGGGAGGGATTTGGAAGACCGCCTCCGCCCCCGCGCAACAATAAGTATAGATGCGGGCAAATTGCGGGAACAAGCGCCCTTTTTCGGGCTCAATGGACTTCGACAGTCACCTGCTGAGTGATGGTTTTGCCGTCAGCTCCAATGGCGGTAAGAGTGTAAATAGTTGTTTTTGCTGGCTTTACGTCCACGCATAAGTTGTGCGACGGCCAAACTTGTCTTGTTTGTGGTTCCAAAGTGACGGTCTTGGCGTTCGCCACGCCAAAGCACACTTGGGCCGTCTCCCCGCGCCGGATCCTCGGTGTGGCGTAGAGCATCTGGATAGCAAGATCCTTGCCGCCAAGCTGTTCGATTGCCACCTGATCCTGTTCCCGCTGCCGCTTTGCCTGCGCTTCTGCGGTACGCTTCTCATAAGAGCGATTTTCATGGTGTCGCGACAACATAATCCAGCCAACGTAACCGGCGACGATCAGCAGCAGCAGCGACGAATATACCAACGGATTCTTCAAAACACTCTTGCGTTGCGGTTGCCTTTCGGTAGTCATCTCAATCCTTACCAGGGCCCAGCTTAACTACATTTAAAATAGATGGCCGCCTGCCTTTCGTAAATGCAAAAAGCTCCCTTCCCAGGCCATCAGTGCTGGTCGCGCGGGCGCAAAGGTGCTTTCCCTGGCGGTTATCGCACCCACCTGAAACGCTTTCCAGTCTAAATGTGTTCGCTTATAATCGCGCGACTCTGCTCATGGCCATCGAAACGAATCCTGCGCACGGCCAAGTCTACTCGGTAGCGATCGTCACCGCGGAATCTTCCGCCTTTCGGGAAATGAGGCGCGGGCTCATGCCCGCATTTCGCGCCACTCTCGCGGACACCGAACAGGCTGTCAAAGATGCTGTCGAAGACCCCTCCATTCAATCGATTCTGTTTGACTTGGACAGCGTAGGAGAAGGCGCTCGCGATGGTGTCGATGTGTTGCTGGAGATTCGTGCCCTCCGCGACGATATCGTTCTTGTCGCCATGACCCATTCCCGTGACCACAGCCTTCCGCTGCGTGTCAGCCAGGCCGGCGCGGACGAATTCGTTCTATCCCCCGTAAACTATGAGGAACTGCAGGCCGTAATCGCGCGCGCCATAGAGAAGCGCGCCCACCTGCTGGAAGGCCGTCGCGTCGTTCAACAACTGGAGAGCAAATCCGCGTTCTGCTCGCTGATCGGCGCCAGCAATACCATGCAGAAGCTCTACCAGACAATTCAGGCCGTCGCGGACAGCAATAGCACGGTAGTGCTGCGCGGCGAAAGCGGAACCGGCAAGGAACTGATCGCCAATGCCATCGTGCAGTGCAGTGAGCGCGCCAGCCAGCCATACATGTGCGTAAATTGTTCCGCGCTACCCGAATCTTTGATCGAATCCGAGCTTTTCGGCTATGAGAAGGGTGCTTTCACCGGAGCCGACAGCGCACGCGCCGGGCTTATTGAGTCCGCTCAAAACGGAACGCTGTTCCTCGATGAAATCACCACCCTGAACCCCGCTTTACAGTCCAAGCTGTTGCGTGTTCTGCAGGAACGCACCGTGCAGCGGGTGGGCGGCCGCACTTCCAAAAAAATCGACTTCCGTTTGATCTGTGCCACAAATGACGATCTCGAAGACCTGGTACGTAAGGGGCAATTCCGCGAAGACCTCTATTACCGGATTAACGTCGTGCCCATCGTCGTGCCGCCGCTGCGCGAGCGCGACGGCGATGTTGCGCTGCTCGTGGATCACTTCCTACGCATTTATTGCACGGCGGCAAAAAAACCGTTGAAGAACGTGCAACCTGAAGTCCTGGAAATCCTTGAAGAGTACCCATGGCCGGGAAATGTGCGAGAGCTGGAAAATTTGGCTCAGCGGCTGGTCGTCATGGTCAGCGGGCCGACCATCACTCCCGAACACCTGCCACAAAACCTGCTGCAGCACAGCGCCAGCGGCCAGGAAGCCATTCTGATCCCCGAAGAGGGCGTGGATTTCGATGCCGAAATGGAACGCATCGAAATCGCTTACTTGAACGCAGCCCTGCGGCGAACGGGCGGGAAGAAATCGGCTGCCGCCTCCTTGCTAAGGCTGGACGGGCAGCGGATGAAGTATCTCTGCCGCAAGCTCAAGATATGAGCGGGTTAAATTTTAACCAGCGATGAGTTAATTTTTAACCCACTGGTTAAATTTTTAACCGCGTCAGCTTTTTTCCACTTGCTGTAAACATGCTCTTCTGACCTGGCAGCGCAATAACTGCCCTGTTTTCAGCGCGCCGAGCTGGTAAGCGGCGTGAGAGGAAAGTTTGGCACGTCTCCTGCAAATCAACGATTGTCGGTTGCGAGAAACAAAAATCTTAAGAGGAGTGGTGGACACCATGTCAATCGAAAAGAAGAGTTTGATCAGCACCTTGAAGAGCGCAAAAAAGGCAAACTTTGCCAAAGACGACATTTCGTTGAATCACGGCCGCAACACGGCGAAGACTTCTCCGAGCGTAAGGTTAGCGTCCAAGGCGGCTTCGAAGGCCGCGACGAAATTAGCCACAAAGGCAGCCGCAAAGGCAGTTACGAAGACTGCCATGAAGACGGCCGTAAAGAACTAAGTTTGGAAATTTGCGTCAAGAAGTGAGCGAAAGGCCAGGTCCCGCCCAACCGACTTGGCCTTTCTGCTTTTACCAGAGCTTTCTTCCGAAAAAATGGCTGACGATCTCCCATGCGGAGCTCATCAGTGGTCGCCTGCGGCCATACAGCCTCGCCGTTCCTCTCATCCCGGGCTTTAGCTCACCGCTAGGATTTGGTATCAGCAACAGCTCGCAATAAAAATTTGGTGGCACCAGGCCTTTGTATTTGGAAGACTCCACAAGGCTTGGGTCGGCTAGAGTTGAAACTTCTGAGATGCCGGTAGTTCGCGCAGCCCATTTCTTTGCCAACCCGTCCACCACGACTCGCGCATTGGCGCCCGGTTCAACCCGCGCCACGTCGTATTCGGAAACATAGATTCGGGCGCGCATCGTGTTCAGATCGGCAATCTCAACCAGCGGTGTCCCCTCAGCCAGATAATCTCCTTCCCGGTCCGCTAGCCTAGGGGTCAACGCCACCCCTGCAATTGGGCTCCGTAAAACCAGCTCCTCGGCCTGCAACGCCAGATTCTTGCTTTCCTGCTCGGTCTGGTTGCGTTGTTGAATGGTCAGTCCTACATTCGCGTTACGAAACGTCGCCGCCGCAGCCTGCATTATGGCGACTTTGTAGTCAGCGTTCCGTTGCTCGAGTTTCGACTCCAAGGGCAAGTTCCTGAGGCTTGCGATCGGGTCCCCGGCTTTCACCTTGGATCCTTCCGTCGGGTACACCACCGTGATTACCCCGGGAACTGTGGCGCGCACCGTTGCGCTGACTGCGGGTTCCAGAACGAATCGTGCGATCACGGTTTCACGCCAGAGCGGCAGCATGAAAAACACCAGTAGGGCGGCGCAAGCCAGCAAAAATTGGCGCGACCCTAGCCAAGCGTGGACCCGGTCCTTCTTATCCAAGTAAACAAGCTTCATAAAGTTCACCAAAATGCGGATTCGAGAGCGAAAGATTATCAATGCGGTCCCGATTTCCGGAACAAACGACCAATCCGGATTGAAATTGCGAAAAACGTTTCCGACGAACCGTGCCAGCACGAACAATACGGTGTAGCTGTACGCGCCTGAAAGCAAAGCGTAAACAAAATAGGGAAGACGCCGCCTCTTGGGCAGGTACGGAACTTCTACCGGAAGATGCCAGATGTTGCGTTTCACCCATGCCGACGCATACAAAGTAGAAGTTTCTTTCAGCTCGGGCAACTCGAATGTTTCGGTAATCATGTAATACCCGTCCAGCTTCATCAGCGGGTTCCAGTTGATCAACACCGATGCGATTCCGGTAATCAACACCAGCATGTATGCGACGGAATGGACAGGCGTGTTCGGGGGAGTGCCCCACCAGACGATGGTTGCTACAGCGCAAATCAGCAGTTCCGACCAGACTCCAGCAAGGGTAACCACGAAATTTTGTATCGAGGTGGCCTTCACCACTGCTTCACTGGTGTCCGTATAAAATGCAGGAGTCAGATAAATAAGCATGAAGCCCATTGCCGGGACCCGCGCCCCGAAATGCTTGCAGGCATGACCGTGCCCAATTTCGTGCCAACACATGGTGACCACGGCCAGCACGTAAAACACGCCGACATCGGCCCAGCTCTTATTTGCAAAGTTAAAAAATTGCAGGCTATCGCGGCCAATTTCCGACCAGTGCGTGACGGTAATTGCTGCCATCGCCCCGAACAAACCCAGCGTAAGCAAAGTAAACCACCAAGTGTAGACAAAACTCGTATAGCCATGCAGCCAAGTTAAAAACGCGTCGGGGTTCACGGCGGGAAAAAGGATCTGAGCCAAGTCCCCATATTTGCTCTTGCGCGATTTGACCAGCTTCTTACGGCCCTCTGCGGCCTGTTGCATATACAGGATGTTTTTTTCCTGAGCCGTTTTATGCCAAAAGTCCACGGCTTCCAGCGAAGCGCTGAATTCCCGTACGTCGTCCGAAGTACATTCGGCACCGCTTTGCGCTGAATAGAGTCTGGCGATCTCCTCATAGGTCCGTATGCCGTCGAACATCTGGATCAATGCCCAGTTTTGCGGCGTAAACCGATACATGAGCTCCTGGCTGCGCACTAGCACGCGCACTATCGGTTCGCCATATTCGATGTGCTCTTTGGCAACGGCGTCCGGAGGCATGCGCGGAGCTCGCCGCGAAATGATTCGCGCCGGCATTTCCGGCAAAGCGGCATCGAGAGCGCGAGTAAGGTTCATGGAAAGCTAGCGCGGATTATCAATCTTAAGGTTGGCCGTCATGCCGGGCCGCAGACCTCCGCGCTCACCCGACATCTCCAAGAGAACTTCAAAAGTTCCGCTGGACGGATCGATGACCGGGCTCACCTGCTTGACGCGCGCTGAATGTCTTTCGCCGGGTACATCCGCGGAAGTGATTTCGAACTGTTGCGTCGAACGTACCCGCCCGAAATATTTTTCCGGCAGAGTGAACCGCATTAGCAGAGGCGCTTCGGCCGTCACCCAAAACAGACGTTCGCCCTTGGAAACGGACTGCCCCTCTCGCACATAGCGCCGTGCAATCAGTCCACTGAACGGAGCCGTGACTCTTGTTTTCTGCAGCTCCAGTTCCAGCGAACGTTCTTCCTGGTGCGCGGTGTTCAGCGTCTCCTGAACCCGTTGAATGTCCCATTGGTCCGACTCGGCCTTGTACCTCGCGTGCTCTAGTTGCTCCTCGGACGTTAGCCCGAGATCCCACAACCGTTTTTGGCGACCGTAATCGGCCCTAAGCACTTCGGCTTCCGACTGCCAATTCTTCAGATCGGCTGCGATGCTCCGGGACTTGGCACGCGCGGCTTCCAGATTCGCTGAAATCTGCTGATCGTCCAGTTTTGCGATCATCGTTCCCGCTTTAACCCGCGCCGGCGCATCGAAAAGTACTTTGGTCACCACGCCGTCACGCTGCGCGGCGATTTCAACTTGATGCTCGACGATGATCGGCCCAGATACCGTTAATGCCGAATCCGCTGCACTCATCGGTGCAACGGACGGAGCCGTTTTGACCACGGGAGCCGCAGCCTTAACTTCGCTGGGACGGGCAGTCGCCGGCTGAGTATCTCCGCATCCGCTCCCCACGATCGCGGCACCGAAAGCTACCAACGCAATCAGACTCCGCATAGCCCCCTCCACCTTCCCTACCATCCCAGCCAGTACCAGACCTTCGAATATATCCATAAAAATGGCTGGCGAAAGAAAACATAAGCCGCGGGATACCAGCCGGCTCGAACTTTGCCGCGCCCTTCCATCCCGGTTCGAATCGCCCCGTCGTCATTGGATACTCCGATGCGCGCATAAAACGTCGGAGCATCCTGAACCAGCTCCGCTTTGGGACTGACGATCATCACGTTGCCGTGAAAAGTGCGCGTAGGGTAGCTGTTCAGTTTCACAACCGCCCTCTGCCCTTCTTTCAGTAAACCCGCATCGCTATCGTCTATGGCCAAATCAATCGTGGATTGCGAACTGTCCACAATTTCAGCAAAGGAATCGCCCAGCTGCAGCCTCCGTCCCGCGAAGTTTTCTACGTGCGGAGTTGTCACTACACCGTCTATTGGAGAACGCAGTTGCGTTTTCTCCAGCAACTGCTCCACCCGTTGCACTTGCGCTTTCCAATAATCCGCCTGAACCCGGTGCGCGCCAGCTTCGCTGCCATCGTTCGAAGCAAGTGCCCGATTCATCTGCAACATGGACGAATTGTATTTTGCTTCCGCCTCTGCAAACGCCGAACGCAGATTCCATGCTTCCATTTCCGCCAGCACTTCTCCGCGCTTTACGCTCTGTCCTTCGTGTACAAGCACCCTCGCAACCACTCCTTCGACTTCCGGTTGCATCAATGCCCTCCGGCCGGGAGCCACCACCGCGTTCCCGTCGATGCGCAGCGGTAACGGGCACGCCACCAGAAACAGCGTTGCCAGGGTGCCTAGCGCCACCAATAGCGTCCGCCGGCGCTTTTCCATCGCCATGAATTTCCGTTTGCGTTCCAACACCGGCTCCAGCACCGAGATAAACGGCACCTCCTTGTACATTTGCGCGTTGCGTAGCGCCACCGTGGCCTGGCTCGCCAGCACCTGCAGCAATTCGATATGCACCGTGGAAAGAAAATCGGGATCGCTGCTCTCCAAACTCAAAATTCCGACTCGTCCGGTGTCGTCATTCAGCGGCAGAGCATAAAATCCGCGCATTCCGGACTCCGCAAAGTAGTGCTTGAACTTGGCTCGTGTCTCTTCGCGATTGCTTTCTACTTCATCGCCGTGCTGGCGAACGTTTACTGTTTCCTCCGCCAGTGCCGCCCATTGCAGAATGCTGTTCAACGGTGCGATCTCCGGCGCATCGGCGTGAACTTGAGTCACACCGGTCACGGCACTCAGCTTGAACCTGCCGCGTTGCTCCAGCGCAATCGCCGCGCGTTCGTAGGGAATCACCGCCTGCGGTGCGTTCACGATCGTTTGCAGCATGCGCTCTAAATTCAGTGTGGAAGTAATTTCATGGCTGACCGTCACCAGAGTTTCCAGGATCTCCACTTTGCGCTCGGCCATTAACAGGCTCGCATTGTGCAGCGCGCTGGAAGCCGTCTCGGTAACGCTCGACAGCGCAAACACATCATCGTCATCAAACGGCTGCCCACTCAGTTTGTTCACCGCTTCAACCACGCCGACCAGCGCTCCGCGATCCATAATTGGCGTGACAATCAGCGAAAATACCCCGTCCTCCCTTTTCGCTCCGCTTCGTCCTCCAAGTCGCGGCTCTTCCGGACTGCTGATCAAAACCGCCTCACCGTTGTCCGAAACGTCCCCGGGGATTCCTTCACCTGGCCTTTGCACGCTACCCGCCGGTGTCGTCGCATCCAATCCAGACTGGTGCATCAACTCCAGGCTCTCATCCCCTCGCAACAGCCACACATTGATGGCGGCACATTCCATCACTTCGCGGAATTTGTCCGCGATGATCGGCAGCAGTTCATCCATCTCCAGTGTCGATGCGAATGACTTTTCCAGGTCGTAGAGTTGCGTCAGCCGGCTGATCGAAGCCAGCGAATCGTTCCGGTCGCTTTCATACTTGCGGGCCGCGCTCAGCGCCGCTGCGGCGACTTTTCCGAATTCTTGTAGTTCGTGGATTTCTTCGCCGCGCACTGGCTCATTGAAGGAAAGGATTTCCACCACGCCAACCAGTTCCGCGCCACTCTCCAGTGGCATATACGCCAGCGAACGCAGCGTGCGCCGGATGTCCAGGTGCCCGTAGTCCTCGCGAGAAAGATCGCCGCCTGCAAACACCAGCGTCTCTCTTCGCGACGTCACCTCGGCGAGTGCGCCCTTGTTTGCCGGCGCCGACATGCCGCGAACCGTTTGCTCGCCTGACCACGCGCGCGGTATCCAGACCTCCTCGTCGTTCTGCGAACCTGGTGTATAGAGATTTATCGAATTGCTGCCAGAGATCCCTTCCGACACGGCGCGCACAATGCTTCGCGCACGCGGAATCAATTCCTGCGCGGTCAGCAATTCCGAACTAAACGAGGTCAGATCGATTTTCAATCAGGTTCTCTGCGCGACGACTGGGCAACTCAGTCTTCGCGGCAGCACTCCGAACTGCGGAGACAAGGTGGCTCATTCTAACCGACTTGCAAAATCGCCACCATTCTTCTATTTTGAGCGCGCACTCTATCAGACAGAAATTGCCCACGCAAGTATCCCCTTCATCAGTCAGGGGGTTCACAAGGAGCGCCTAGTGGAAATCGATGTGCGGACGCAGGACCAGGTGAAAATAATCAAACTGCGCGGCAAGCTCAACCTCGGAGCGTCTCTCGATCGCACCAATGAAACCCTGAAGGACCTTTTGGACGCCGGCGAATCTCGCTTCCTGCTGGATCTTCAGGAAGTGCCCATGATTGATTCCAGCGGCATCGGACTGCTCGTTCGCTACTTGACCGCTACCAAGCAAAAAGGCGGTTCGCTGAAACTTTTGAATCCATCAAAATTCGCTCTGCAGACTTTGAAACTGGTAAGGGTGCTCAACCTTTTCGAGGTGTTCGAAGATCAACCGGCCGCGGTGGCTTCCTTCCAAACCGCCTGAGGCCAGGAACCGCGCCGACTCCGCGGCCACGCCATCTAAGAAATAGTTAATTTGCGATACATATTTTCCCGTACGCCGTCTGGCGCTTGATTTCCTTGCCATTGAATCACGCAAATTTATTATTATTGGACTGCCGCGCAACAGCCCGCATCTTGACCTGGCCCGGAAAGCAAGCTGCCATGTTCTGGCTATGCTGGAAGGGCAGATCAACAATTCGTATTTTCCCGTTGATATTATCTTGCGTAATCTTATGTTGCGGTGGGCCTTCTGTTTCTGCACAGGCTTTGTCGCTGCCGGTTAGCTCGCAACCAGCGCACATGTTTCCGAATTCAGAGGCGCTCGATCATTGCGTGCTTCTCTCGCGTGAAATGTGCGAAAGCTTGGCGGATTCGCAGGGAAATCCTTCTCCAGGCGCGCCGCAATCTTCTTCGCAAACTTCGTCTTCGGAACCGTGGACCGTCGGCAGAATTCTGAAGCGCCTGGCTCGCGATCAAGGCAATATCTATATTGCGCCGGTCCATAAAGTAAATCTCAAATGGGATGCAGCTTTCATTGTGGGCACAGCTGGATTGGCGGTTACGGATCGCCATACAATAGGCATCGTTTCCCGTGACAACGAAAATATCAGCCGCCATATCTCCGATGCCGGCCTTTATGGAACCGAGGCAACCGCCGCCGGAATATTTTTCACTGGGCTGATCACCGACAATGCTCACGCGCGCGAGACCGGCTTCATCACTGGCGAGGCGCTCTTAAACGCCTATCCCGTGTACATCGGAATGCAGTTGATCGCGGGGCGCGAACGTCCTGATCAGGGTGCCGGCCACGGAAGATTTTTCCAGAATCATTCCACGAACACGTCTTTCCCTTCGGGACACTCGATGTTTACGTGGACCATGGCCGCCGTGATTGCGCATGAGTACCCCAAAACGTGGGTGAAGATTCTGGTGTACTCCACCGCTGCGTCCGTTTCGGTAGCTCGTTACACTGCCCGCGAACACTTCGTTTCCGATACCGCGCTGGGCGGACTTATCGGATACTTTATCGGGCGCCGTATTTTTAAATTGCATTGCTCCGAGGAATTCAGCGAAAGGTGCATCAAACCTAGAGACTGACCGCCACCATTTCTCGGCGATTCAGTGGTGCCCTGTCTGCGTTGCGCATACCTCATTCTTTTCTCCGCAATTTCGACGCTCCTGCTATGCTCTCTTTTCCTGGCAGTTCGATTATGTGGGCTCGCGAATTTGAAGCGCTTGATGCGAAGGCATTTTATTCCTGAACAAATATTCTTCGCGAAAAATCGCTCGGAATGGTCTTGGTAAGGATGATGAAGACAAGCAAGGAGCCGTTCGCATGCATCGTATGGTAAAAGCCGTAGCTGCGCTTGGCGTTCTGTTCGCATCTGCTGTTTCATCTAATGCTCAGATGAAGGCACGGCCCGCATCAGCCACATCGGCAATGACCACGCTCGAAAGGCGCGCTTCGCTCAACCTCGGAGCCGCACGCTCCAATCCCCTGCAATTACGCAATCTGCTTTTCCAGATGCCCAAGGGCGCCGATCTCCACAATCATCTTGCCGGAGCCATCTACGCCGAATCCTGGATTCGCGCCGCCGCCGAAGATCACCTCTGCCTCGACCCATCCGCTCTGCAAGGGCCCAAGTCCGTTTTCTCTGCTCCCGAGAATCAGGAATCTCGCTCTTGCAGCGACGGCAAAATTCTCACCGCCGACATCTACAAAAATCAAAATCTTTATGACGACCTGATCGACGCCTTTTCCATGCGCGGATTCGTTCCCTCTCCCGGCGTCACCGCCCACGACCACTTTTTTCGCACCTTTGCAAGATTCGGCGGTACCTCCCACAGACATCTCGGCGAATGGCTCGACGAAGTCGCCGCCCGCGCCGGTCGCCAAAATGAACAATATATGGAACTGATGCACACACCGGAGTTCAGCCAGGCCGCAAAACTCGGCTACGAAATCGGCTGGCAGGACCATCAGGACTTGGCACAATTTCGCGACGCGTTGCTCGCAAAAGGGATCGCCGCGGACATCTCCGCCGCAAAGGAAGAATTAGACCAAGCCGAAAAAATCCGCGCCGAACGTGAACATTGCGGTCAGCCCGGCGCCTCCGCAGGCTGTCAGGTAGAAATCCGCTATCTCTGCCAGGTGCTGCGCGGCTTCCCCAAACAACAGGTTTTCGCGCAAACTATTTTCTGCTTTGAACTGGCCACCGCTGATCCGCGCTTCGTCGGCATCAACTTCGTCATGCCTGAAGACGGCTACACTTCCATGACCGACTACGCGCTGCAAATGCGCATGGTCCAATTTTTGCACCCGCTCTATCCCAAAGTTCACATCAGCCTGCATGCTGGCGAAATCGCTCCCGGCCTCGTCCCCTTCGAGGGCCTTTGCTGCCACATCCGTCTCGCGGTCGAACAGGCCTCCGCCGAACGCATCGGCCACGGCGTCGACGTCATCTACGAAGATCATCCGCACGAATTGATGAAAGAAATGGCCGCCAGGCATGTCATGGTCGAAATCAGCCTCACCAGCAACGATTTAATTCTCGGCGTCGCAGGCAAAGATCACCCCTTCCCGCTCTACCGCCAGTTCGGCATCCCTGTTTCCCTAAACACCGACGATGAAGGCGTCTCCCGCATTGATCTTACCCATGAATACGCCCGCGCCGTCGAAACCTACCACCTTCGTTACACCGACTTAAAGCAGATCGTCCGCACCAGCATCCATCACACCTTTCTTCCGGGACCGAGCCTCTGGGCACATCCCGACAAATTCACCGCAACAGTCTCCGCTTGCTCCCACGACTCTCTCGGCTCAGAAAAACCTTCCTCCCCATGCGCCACCTTCCTAAAATCCAGCCAAAAAGCCCAGCAGGAATGGCAACTCGAACGCCGCTTCCACGCCTTCGAATCCTCGCTGTAGCGCGGGCAATCTTGCCTGCGTTCTGCGTTGATTGCCCCCCATACATCTCCAATATCGGCCTGCATCCCGCGGGCGGCGCTGTAGGCAGTACCGTCATAGGTCAAAAGCCGAACATTTGCCCAGTGCCATCCCGCTTAGTTGACATGGCAATAAATACCGACTACGCTGTGCCAACTTCTGTATTCCCGACGGAGAACCCTATGCGTTTTCTTCGCTTTTCGCGGCGCTCTTTGGGGCCCTTCCTTCAATGCACAGCCTGCAAAACATTGGCGGCTCCTCTCTTCGTTGCCGCCCTGTTTGCGCAAACATGCACCGCTCAGGATCCAGGCAGTTTCGATGGCTGCGAGCTCCAAGGCAAAACTACAAATCCCAGCCTGATGGATCTGAATCGTTTGAAGAACCGCACCGTCGCGCCGCTCAAAAGCCAGGTCAATCCCGCCATCTCCTTAACCGCCGTGCTCGCCCCGGGAAATGACCTCGCACGCTGGCAACCAACGCAGGCGGCGATCATCACCGGATACGTCGTCGATGTACAACCCGGCGGCCCGGAAACCGTCAATTGTCAGAAGACCGATCCCGTTCACGCCGACACCCACATAGAAATCGCGCTGAACGCCGGCGATTCCCAAGGCATCCATCACATGATTGTCGAAGTCACTCCCCGTGGTCGCGCCATCATGGCCTCCAAAGGAAAAGATTGGTCCACAAAAAATTTGCGCAAAACTCTATTGGGCCACAAGATCACCGTCGTCGGCTGGATGATGCTCGACAAAGAACACTGCAATGCTGCCGAGAACACCAATCCCGGCCACGCAAAGAACTGGAGAGCCACCTGTTGGGAGATTCATCCAGTCTCCGCTCTCGGACCAGCTCAATGAGCATCCGCGGATTGTTTCTCATCTCTCGGCAGTCTGAATTTTCTTAGTCGTGACAACACACGTCAAAAGTCAAACCAATCCAGTCTGAATTTTCTTAGTCGTGACAGTACACGTCAAAATTCAAGCCAATCCAGTTTGAATTTTCTGAATCGTGACAGTGCAGGCAAAATTCAAACGCACCAGCCGGTGAGAATTCTCTTGCGTCCCGGGTCCTCTAGTGCTATCCTCTAATTGCGTTTGTTGCTCTTGTATCGCCTTTGAGGTTGTGAAGCGGTCGCGGGTCAAACTCGCGGCCTTTTTTTGTGCCCGCACACCGGGTTTCAGGGTTTGTACTTGCAAACCCGGAACTTGAACGGTTTCATGGTTTGTATTCACAAACTTTGAACCAAGCCGGTCCACAGAAAACCAGCTGAAGACGGCCGGTGCAAGCGCCTCGGTTTAGGGTTGTACTTCAAGCCTTGAACGCAAAAGAGGCACTCTATTGCCGGTTTGCGGGGCACCAAATAGCTTTTGAATGAAAAGAGTATAACGAAGTGAGCAAAGAACAAGGAACAGTAAAGTGGTTCAACGCCAGCAAAGGCTTTGGCTTCATCCAGCGCCAGACCGGGGAAGATGTATTCGTACATTTTTCCGCGATCCAAGCGGATGGCTACAAGTCGCTGAATGACGGCCAAGCGGTCGAATTCGAAGTCGTCCGCGGCCCCAAGGGCCTGCAGGCCTCGAACGTTCAGCCTCTGTAAACCATTTCTCATCTGTTCAAACGGGCGATCTGAGCAATCAGGTCGCCCGTTTTCTTTTTTCACCCTTCTCTTTGATCGTTCCTTCTCGCCCCGCGTCTCCACCCGACGTTGCCGTTTCCGCAACACCTGCCCCACGCGTTCTATTGCGTCCGGCGCCGCTGTTTCCCAAAATGAATAACAAGGTTTCAGGAAGACCCCCACCCTTAAACAGGACGGTGGGCGTAAAGGTCCCCGAAGCAAAAAGGAACGCATGAGTGGCTCGGTAATTCTGAATCGCGAAGAACTCGACAAGCTGGAGCTCCGCGAGCTTCAGCTGACATTGCTTTCCGTGGCCGTCGTGGTGATTCTGGCCGGTGGGCTTGCAGCCTTCATGTATCCGCTGGTCTTTGTCCATCCTGAGGGCAACAAATGGACGCTGCGTGCGGCATTTTTCGGATTCTGCGTACTGGTGGCGCTCTTTGTAGGTTATTTGATCGAGCGCCAACGCACCGTGCGCAAGTTGAAACAGCACCTCTTGGCGGAGGTCGAGCGCAATCTCGCGCTGAAACATCAGGCCAATCTGGATCTGCTCGGCTCCATGCCCGACGCCAGCCAGTTCTGGGACCGGCTCACAATGGAATTCCGCCGTGCCCGGACCATGCAAAAGACGCTCTCCCTGGTGCTCCTGAAAGTAAGCACGGGCTCCGGCAAAAATCCGGACATGGCTGCCGTCGGCAGCGCCTGCGCCAAAGCCATGTCGCGCCGTTTGCGTCCCACCGATTCGATCTTCCGTCTTTCCCCTGATGTTTTTGGTGTAGTTCTGCCAGAAACAGACGCCATGAACGGTAAGCGCGTTGCCGTCCGCTTGCAGGAAGAGCTGCAGAATACCCGCGCGGCCTTCGGCGTACTGTTCGAGCTCAACGTCTACAACTACCCCGAAGACGTCGTCAGCGCCCACGAAATGGAAGATTTGGTGAAGTCGCTACTGCCTGAACAACAAGTCTGGGACGCCACGGTTCCCGTGGCCGGATAAGCGCCCAAGCCCCTCCTCGCATTTCGCTCCTCGTCATCCTCTTTCTCTCCTTAACCCAACTATGATGGCGAAGGTCGTCGCATTGGAGCAGTTGGAGGAATCGCTCTTTGTTATCGAGCCGCAGGAGCAATTTGGGATGAGGCGGAGGGTACCGTGACGTCAATGAGTAGTTACTCTTCGCCCCAGTAATACTTCTCCCTGTCCAAGTCTCGTGCGGAAAAGCCCCTGTAGCCCGAACTCAGGTGGATCCAAGTGAGTGACCACTGGCTAAGTCAGCGTCCCGCAAGGCTTTTCTTCAGGTTCGCCGCCGTCATGACCAGCGGACTCGTTCTGCTTCTCTGGGTCGCGGGAGTCGCGACCTTGTTTGTCGGGGAACAAACCGTACAAGCCTACGCGCAAACTTCACCAATACAGATTCTCGGATTGTTTCTCGGTGTCGTCGGGAGCACCGTGCGCTCTCTGTCTACGGATAGGCATGCTATGGTACGCGGCGGCGATCAGTCCTAGCAAGAAAAGTGTAAGGTTAGTGTGGCTGATCTTGCTGAGTCTTGGAAACTGGCTTGCTGCTCTCGTGTACTACGCCTTCTCATATCTAAAGCAGTCCCGGCACCAGAGTCCGCGGGTGGCGCAGGCTTAAGGGGCTAGAAATGAACCGCATAAGAAAGCCAGCGAAGTCCCATCTCTACATTGCTGCTACCCGCTCCTATAACGGAGTCGGGTGCCGCAAAGATTGGAGACGATCTTTCATCCTTATGAAAAGAGCTGCAAAGATGGGCGACATAGCCGCTATGACGGCTTTGGGGACCTACTATTTTTACGGAATTGGAGTCGAGCGGAACGCTCGGCTTGCGGCCCGCTGGTATCGATTGGCGGCCGAGAAAGGGGACCTAGATGCGCAATATAACCTCGCCGCAAGCTATGCAGAGGGTAATGGAATCCGGAGGAGCTACAAGGACGCGTTGAAGTGGCTTGAGTTGCCCACTAGGTACAGGATGCCAGAAGCGCTTTACATGATGGGCCAATTCTATCTTTTCGGCCAAGGCGTCAAGAAACAACCAAGAAGAGGCTTTTTATTTGAAGTTCGGGCCAGCGAGAGGGGGCTCGCTGCAGCGATGTTCTCGGCAGGCCATTGTTTGAGCCAGGGAATCGGCACGCGGGCAAACTTTAAGAAGGCTCTGACATGGTACAAGAGGGCAGCTCGGAAAGGTCACCCCGAGGCGGCCTATAACGTCGGATATTTCTATGAGAATGGGCGTGGCGTCAGCAAGAACAGAACTGCCGCCCGGCGCTGGTATCGTACTGCGGTCCGCCTCGGCGATGTAGACGCAAAACTCTCAATCCGGCGACTGGATAGGCCGATTGGATGAAGGCGTCGGCTCCTAGCCCGAGTAAACTTGGTTGTGCAAACGACCTATCGGACCTGGCACACGAATGAAGCTTCGCTTCCAAACTTCAATTCTCACCGCTGGAGCAATAATTTGCTTTGCTGAAGTGATTGTTGCCCCCAAAAGCAGCGACCCCGGCCCTTGGGCGGCTGCCGCCCTGGGTATTGTGCTGCTGCGCAGAGGGATCACAACCGGGCGGCAGCCCGCAGTCGTGATCCTCTCGGGATGTATTCTCACGGTGCTCCTGCTCGCGGGCGATCACGGCTTCTTAAATATAAATAATCCCGCGTGGCTAGCGCTCATCATCGTGGCCGGGTTCTGCTATGCGTTCTGGGAAAGAGTCGAAAGGCTATGGACTTAGGAGCTGATTGGATGGTGAAACGGGGAACAGATGGGACGTTCCGAAGGGGGCCGACGTGAAGGGCTTGGGCAACCCGATCGATTCCCAGGTTGTAGCGAAAGCAGCTACGGTTGTCGGTGCGCCGTAGTAGCGCACAGAGTCTGGCGGGTCGTCCAGGTTATTATGGAGGTCGCCGCGGTTGCTGGTGCCTTTTTGGGGAGTCTAGATGCGATCAATGACCAGTGATGAAGCTCGGAAATGGTGCTCACAGGACGCTGTCCGACTATCACTTACGCGCGACGAGGTCCTTCGTTATAAGTCCGCAGGGAAACATAAGCTTTTTGTCACTGCCCCTCAGGAACACCGCAGGATCATAGTTCTCGCCCGCACGATACTGCTGTTCCGAGGCGAAGCCGACTTCAGCGGCGGACTGCTTTGGCTCCGGCGGTGGGACATCGGCAGTCCCCAACTAGTACGTGTCGGATGGAGGATACTCGAGGATATTCGGCGAGCACACGGGGAATCTAGGTCTCTCGAAGTGGCCCCGGCACAGCTTTTTCGGGATGACGAGTTGGTTGAGTTGCACGCCTTTCTGGTTCAAGCAATCGCTTTTGGCTGGGTGGCTGATTTCATTCCGTCCACAGGCGGGTTCTTTGCGCATTTCAAGGACAACCGGCAGGTGTGCTTGTTCGCGGACTCTTCCGAGACCCTGAAAGAGATGCGCACGTCGTTTCGTGACTGGAAGCCCACAGACCAGGACCCGATGGTCGCTAAGATGGAGTTGATCCGTAAAGCGCGGCCTGAGAAATGATGGGAAAGCGGCGTGAAGATGCCCGGGGCAGCTGAAAAAGTTCTGGGCAACGTTGACTCCATCTCGCGAAGTGCCCCCATCAAAGAAATGTTGCAACATGACTTTCGAGGAACTCGAACAAAAGCTTCCCAACGGATTTCATGATGCCGCGATCCGCGAGATCAACTTCGATTTCATAGGACGATCTATCGTGATAGGCATTGACCTACTCGCGGGCGGACCCGATGATTCCCATCCCGAACTCTACCGTTCCGGAAGGCTACGGGTGGCACCCGTCTATCTATTTTTCATCGAGCCTCCAGACCCCAACTACCCTTTCGTTCCGAACGGGTTACATTTGAAGGTGGATGGTGACTCCGTGAAAATTGGGCACAATGCAGAGGCTGATCGTCTACTTCAGAGGCTTCCACAGAACTCCACCACATACCGATTCTTCTTGGAGAAGTGGAACGCCTTCTTGTACCTGGGGGGTGGGGGTGTCGAACTCGTCTGGAACGATGGCGAGGTATTCTAGAGATGGGGAAGTGGCGGGTGACGGAAAAGGACAGACGGGACGTTTCCCCCGTTATTTTGTCCATGACCGATGCGATTCGAACCGTACCTAGGTCGTTAACTAATTCTTATCGACATGTCAAACGATGCGATAATGGTAGTTTGTTGTGCAAGCTTTACTTGAGGGCCGCTATGAAGCGGGTCGGGCCTTACATCAACACCTGCTCGCCTGCCTACAAATTCGAAGGAAAGGAACGCGACACCGAAACCGGCAACGACAATTTCGGTGCCCGCTCCTACTCCAATCGCTTCGGTCGCTGGCTCAGCTCCGACTGGTCCGCTGTCCCCGTCGCCATCCCCTACGCCAATCTCACTAACCCGCAAACACTAAACCTCTACTCCATGGTCGCCGACGACCCTGAATCCTTCGCCGACCTCGATGGCCACTGC
>DATDFA010000034.1:0-63968 GCA_036522855.1 Candidatus Acidiferrum sp.
GCGGCTACTTCGTAGAGAACGGGGTTGACGAAGAAACCGAGGACCAAGCGGGAGAGCAGGCCGGCTACGACTACGATGGCGAATGGTTTTTGCGTGTCGCTGCCGACTCCGGTGGACATCGCGGCCGGCAAAAGGCCGAGGCAGGCGACGAGAGCGGTCATCATGATAGGGCGCAGGCGGAGAAGGGCGGCTTCACGCGTGGCTTCGCGAATGGGGCGACCCTCGATGCGCAGTTTGTTGATGTAGCTGACGAGAATGACCGCGGTTTGCACGGAGACGCCGAGCAGCGCGAGCAGACCCAGGAAGCTGGAAACACTAAGCGGGGTGTGAGTAAGTTTCAGGGCAATGAGCGCACCGACGGGCTGAGTGAGCACGACACCCACGGCAATGGCGATAGGAAATTTTATATTGCCGTAGAGCGCGAACAAAATCATGAAAATCAGAAATATCGCCAGCGGACCAATGATGTAAAGCTGCGATTTTGCCTCTACCAATTCGCTGTATTCGCCGCCCCATTCGAGACGATAACCCTCCGGGAGTTTGACGGCCTTGGCGACATTGCGCTGTCCGCGGAGTACCGCGCCTTCGATTTCGCGCCCTTCGAGTGAAAATTGAATGCCGATGTAGCGTGAATTATTTTCGCGGTAAATGAAGGAAGCGCCGGAAGCCTGTTTGATGGTGGCGAGTTCGGAGAGCGGAATCTGTTGCCCGCCGGGAGCGGGAACCAGCAAATTGCCAATGTCGCGGGCGTTGGAACGGAATTGGGGCTCCATGCGGACGACCATATCAAAAAGCTTTTCTCCCTGGATGACTTGGGTGGCGGTTTGTCCGCCGACGGCGGCCTGGATAACGGCTTCGACATCGGCAACGTTGATACCGTAGCGGGCAATCTTAGCGCGATCGGCATCGATGATGAGACTCGGTTGCCCGAGTTCGCGCACAACGGTTAATTCCTTGAAACCGGGAGTGCGATCGAGCACATTGCGGATTTCCACGGCTTTCTTTTCGAGGACGTCGAGGTCGGGCCCGAATACCTTGACGGCCAGCGCGGATTTCAGACCGGTAAGGGCTTCGTCCACGGCGTCTTCCGCGGGCTGAGTGTAATTGAAAATTACACCAGGATAGGAATCCAGTTTTTTCTGAATGTCCTCTTCGAGCTGCTTCTTGTTGTGTATTGGGCCTTGCTTCCAAGTCTTGTCGTCGTAGGGCGTAAGGCCCACATAGAATTCGCAATTGAAAAAACCGGTTGGATCGGTGCCATCGTCGGGGCGGCCGAGTTCGGAGCCGACGACGGTGGCCATAGGATATTGATTGAGAATGTTGCGAATTTCCGGAGCGAACCTGGAGGCGTCTTCGAAAGAGATGGTGTAGGGCATGGTGGCGCGAACCCAGAGCGCGCCTTCGTCGAGATGCGGGAGAAATTCGCCACCGATATAGGGAATCAACAAAAGTGAAGCGGCGAAAATAAGAACGGTAACCAGAATGGTGGATTTGGGGTGATTGAGACACCATTCGAGGCGACCGGCATACCAATCGCGAATGGCATTGAAGATGCGATTTTCCTTTTCCTGGACGCCTTTGCGAAACCAGTAGGAAGCGAGAACGGGAACGAGGGTGAGAGTGATGATGAGAGCGCCGACCAGGGCGAAGCCCATGGTGTCGGCCATGGGATGGAAAAGCTTTCCTGAAGGGCCGGAGAGCGCATAGATCGGAATGTACCCGGCGATGATGACGGCGACAGAATAAAAAATGGGGCGATCCACGTCGCGAGCGGCGTGCAGCAACACCTCATGAAGTTTGTAATCCTGGCCGTGGCGTTCGCCAAGTTCGCGATAGATGTTTTCGACCATGACGATGGTGCCGTCAATGATGATTCCGAAGTCGATGGCACCAATGGAGAGGAGGTTGGCAGCTTCGCCGGTAAGGTGCAAAAAAATAAACGCGAAAAGCAGTGCCAGGGGAATGGTGAGCGCAGTGATGATGGCGGCCCGGACGCTGACCAAGAAGAAAATCAGAACGATGAGAACGAGAATCATGCCGCGGAGAAGATTGCCCTCAACCGTGTCGGTGGTGACTCGAACGAGATCGCTGCGATCGTAGTAAGGACGGATGCGAACGTCGCGGGGAAGAAGAGTTTTGTTGATCTCTTCGGTTCTGCGCTCGACACTTTCGAGGACATTTTGCGTTTGTTCGCCGCGGCGCATCAGGATGACGCCTTCGACGGCATCGTCGTTATTTTTATGCTTGTCTTGAAAACCAAAGATGCCGAGGCGCGGAGCGTGGCCGATTTCAACGTGGCCGATGTCCTTGATTCGAACGGGAGTCCCGTTATTGCTGGCGACGACGATTTCACCGATGTCATCCGTGGATTTGACGAGACCGAGACCGCGCACGTAATAAAACTGGCCGCCTTGGGAATAGAATCCGCCACCGGTGTTGGCGTTGTTGGCTTGGAGAGCGTTTACCACTTGAACGACTGGGATATGGAAGTTATAGAGGCGGCTGGGATCGAGAAGAACGTGATACTCCATGGTGGGGCCGCCGAAGCCGGAGTCGTCGGCAACGCCCGGAACGCTGCGGTAAGCGCGTTCGATGATCCAATCTTCCATGGTGTGGAGTTCTTGAGGCGAGCGGTCGGGGCTTTCGATGACATAGCGATAGACGAGCCCGCTGGGACTGAATAGCGGCGACATGCTGGCGGTGACGCCTTGAGGAAGGGTGGCGTCACTGAGGCGCTGGAAGACTACCTGGCGAGCGAAGTAGGGATCAACGCCTTCGTCGAAGGTGAGACGAACATCGGAAAGGCCGTATAAAGAGATGGAGCGCATCACCTGGAGACGGGGAGTGCCGTTCATGGCGAGTTCGAGCGGCAGAGTGGTGAGCCGTTCGACCTCTTCGGCAGCGTGGCCTGGCCATTGTGTGACCAGCTCAACCATGGGCGGAGAAAGATCGGGGTAGGCGTCTACGGGCATTTGTTTGAAGGACCAGATGCCAGCGATCACCATGAGCACGGTGACCATGAGAACCAGAAAACGCTGACGAAGCGCAAAATGTACTATGCGATGAATCATCGCTGGGCGACCATGCCGCTGCCTTCAAACAGATACTGAGTGGAGCAAGAAAAAGTCTTTTGAGAGTCGCTGAATTCCGCTCGCTGGTTCACCTGTCGCTCCGTTTTTCAACCGCTGAACAGCCAACCGTGACTGTGCTACTTAGTGTTGCAACGAACTCATGAATTGCAGGAACAGGGCGCCGTTGCCAGCGACGCGTTCTCCTTCCTTAACACCGGTCTTGATCTGAACGCGGCCGTGAGCAGATTCGCCGAGAGTGACCTGGCGGCGCGAAAATTCGGCAGGGCCGGTCTGGACATACACGAACGGTTCGTTTTCGGTGTCGCGAAGGACAGCATCCTCGGGAACGGTCAGGACATTTTGCAAGGCGGCGGCGCGAACGGTGGCCGTTACGTACATATCCTTCTTTAATTTTTTACCTGGATTTTGCGCGACGATGCGAGCCTGCAAAGTGCGCGTTGTGGCGTCCAGCGCCGGAGCAATGTAGGAAATTTTTCCGTGAAATGTTTCGGGGTAAGAATCAGTGGAAATTTCGACGTCCTCCCCCGGGTGAACAAATGCCAGATCGTTCTGATAAACGTTGACGAGCACCCAGACGGTGCTGGTGTCTGAAATAGTGAAGCATTGCGTGGCGCCGGCTTGCAAAAGCTGACCGGGACCGACGAGGCGCTCGACAATTTCGCCGGCGACCGGCGCGATGACCGGAATTTCCGCGGTGGATTGCACGGGATTCCTAGCCACGGCCTCGGGATCTTTCAAGCCCAGGGCGCGAAGAACATCCGCGGAGGATTCGAGGTCGGCATGAGCCTGAGTGTGCGCGGATTCGGCTTGCTGCAAATCGGCTTCGGAGATGGCGCCGTGCGCAAACAGGTCCTTGGAACGGTTGTAGAGCTTGTCGGAAAGGTCGTAAGCGTCACGAGCTTTGACGTATGCGGAGCGGGCGGCGGAATAGTCCGGACTGGTGACAAGAAGCAATGGCTGACCGTGGTGAACGATCTGTCCGGGGGTGACGAGAATTTCGTGGACCGGTCCGCCGATGGGAGAGAAGACCGGAGAGGTTTGAAAGGCATTGTAGGCGACAGAGCCAGAAAGGCGAAGGGTGCGCGGAAGATTTTCTTTTTGTACCGTGGCCAGCTGGATGTGAGCCATCTGGTCCTGGGCAATCTGGAATGTTTGCGCAGTGTCAGCCTTTTTTTCGCTGGCGGTGTAGGAAGTCATTCTAGATTCGGACTGGCCGGCTCGGGAGCCGCAACCAACAGAAAAAATTGCAAGCAACGGCGCAGCGAGCAAGCAAAACAGAGAGTAAGAGAGCCGAGTGCGATGATTGGTCATGGAAGATTCCTTGTGCCCACGGCTTGGCGCATTTGTTCGAGAGCGAGCATGTAATTGGCAAGAGCCTGCCGATAGGCGAGCTGGTTGGAACGATAAGTACGCTCTGCATCGAGAAAATCGAGAAGGCTGGCGGCGCCGCGGCGATAAGCGTATTCGCTGATGTCGCGTGACTGTTTGGCTTGATCGACGTAGCCGCCACGATAGAGCTGAACAATCTGATCGCTGGTGTGAAGATTTTCGTAAGCATCGACTACATCGGTAGAAACTTGTTGGGTGATTTCGCCGGCTTGTTCCTGGGCCTGAGTGATGGCGTAAGTGGTGCGGGCGATCTCGCCCTGGTTGCGATCGAAGAATGCGAGAGGAATGCTAAAAGAGACAGTAGCGCTGTTGGAACCGCCGGTGTGGGAGTACGAGGCACCCGCGGTGAGGTCTTGTTTTCCGTTGGCTTTGGCAAGGGCAAGCTGACTGCGCGCGGCGGTGACGCCCTGCTGGGCGGCGATGAGATCGGGACGGGAGCGAGAGGCTAATACTTTCAAATCGATGAGCGAAGCGTTTTCCTGCTGGTAGTCGAGGCTGCCGGTAACATCGTAATCGTCGGGGACGGATTCGAATCCGAGGAACTGGCGAAGGCTGGCGAGAGCTTGAATGCGGGCAAGGCTAGCGGCGGAAACGTCGGTTTGAAATTGCAGCAACTGGAGCTTGATTTTCAGGAAGTCACCTTCACTCATGTCCCCGGCATGAAAACGGGCAGCGCTGATGTCCACGGTCTTCTGGAAACTGTCGAGGTCCTGCTGGGCGAACTGGAGCGTGGATTCGGCGAGGAGCACGTTAATGAATTGCTGGGCTACGTTGAAAACGAGTTGCCGCTCGGAATCAGAGACCTGGGAACGGACCACGGCGGTGGCGTCCTGCGCGGCGGCAAGACGGTGCTGGCGCTTCCTGCCGCGTTCGAAGAGATAGCTGAGACCAACGTCGAATTGAGCGTTGTTGTTGAAATAATCGGAATTGAAATTATCGGGATTGAATAAGGGAAGAAATTGGGCGTCCCAACCGAGGGTGGGATTGGGACGAAGGTTAGCGGTAGTTTCCATAGCTTGGTTTTGCAGAATAGTGGAGCGGAGGGCGAGGAGCGCGTGGTTATGCTGGAGAGCGAGGCGCAACGCGTCGTCGAGGGTAATGGATGTGGAGGCGGACGGATTCTTCCCAGCGGGTGCGGTCGTCGGAGCGGATGGGGGATTGGCGGGCGGCGCCTCTTGCGCAGAAGCGGTCGTCACCAGGGCTAAGAGCCCAGCGGCAAAGGCGACAACAATTCTCATTTCGGAGATACCTCTTAGTCCGTGGCAAGACACGGATCAGCTGAGTGTGACTAATGGGAACCAGGGAGCGGACTTCAGATGGTGGGAGGAGCGCGAGGAGAAGTAGTCGCGAAAGAAATAGAAGTGACTTCCGCGAAAGGAGATGACGTTTCAAAACGAGTAACTATCGGACTGAATTCGGCGATGAGGGATTGCTGGGTCACGGCGTGGCCAGCGGTAGCGCAGACCTGGCAAAGATGCGATCCAGAATTGGCACCCGCTGAGTCCGCGCAAAAGTGAGATTGCGCCCCTAAAACGATGAGAGCGAGAAATAGAATCAGGAGCCGGATGGACAGGCTGGCACTGCGCGTATGCATAAGTTAAGCAATTATAAGGATAAGGAAGAATCCCGGGTGGGTCAATCACTCATCTCCAGGATGTTAGCAAGGGCAAACGCCGAGTTGCGGGACATGGACGAAAGAAATTGTGTTGTTTGGCGCGCAACGAAACGACATATTCAGCCGTCTAAAACGCGAAATGGGTGTAACCTTAACTCACAAGATGGCCAGGGTAACCCGAGGAGCGACGAGCCCCGCGCTGAGACGCATCGGCGCCGCGCTGATCTGTCTGGCGGTATTGTATTTTGCCGGCGGCGGAAGCTTACTGCACCAACACCACAGTGGTTCAGATGTGGTGTGCCATGTGTGCCAGGCGTTGCATGCGCCGGCTCTTGCGGTTTCTTTTAGCGGAATCGCTTCCGGTCCGCAGATTGCAGGCTGGCACGATTCGCGCCCTGTTTTCAGGGCAGAACTTGATGAGTTTTCACTTCTTCGATCTGGCCGCGCGCCCCCTTCCGCTTGAAACAACTCCTTCGAAGACTGCTCTGAAGTGATTGTGTTTTCCGTTCGGCGTTAACGCCGCGGAAAATCTGCCGCATTACCTCACGTCGGGACCGGCCATACCAGGCGGGCCGCCGCCACACGCGGCATTGATTTACCCCTCACACATCGCCCATTCGAACGCAAAGGGCGCGGAGAAAAATCATGTTAAAGAGTTTGCGCAGGTTGGCATTTTTAGTTTTGCTTTGTTCTTGTTTTGGGGCGATGCAGACCCAGGCACAGCTGGGCAATTCTGGCTCCATCGAGGGAGTTGTAAAAGATGAGTCGGGAGGGGCGATTGCGGGCGCGAAGGTTGAGATTTCGAACCCGGTAAGCGGATTCAAGCGAGAAGTGGTGACGGGCACGGATGGAAGTTTTCGGGTGACGAACGTGCCGTTCAACCCGTATCACATCGTGGTGAACGCAGACGGGTTCGCCTCTTTCACGCAAGACGCGGATGTGCGGTCGACGGTACCGACGACACTGCAAATTGGGCTGAAGGTCGGCGCGACGACGACCAGCATCACCGTGGAAGCTGGCGGAGGCGACCTAGTGGAGACGGAGTCTACTTTCCATACTGATGTGGACCAGAAGATTATCGACCGGCTGCCGCTGGAGAGTGCTTCGTCGTCGTTAACATCGCTGGTGACGCTGGTGTCACCTGGGGTCGCGGCGGACTCTAACGGCAATATGCATGGACTGGGCGATCACGCACAGAATTCGTTCTCGATTGACGGGCAAGCCATCACGGACCAAACCAGCAAAGTATTTTCGAACCAACTCTCCCCGGATGCAGTTCAGTCGATGGAAGTGATCTCTGGAGCGCCGCCGGCGGAGTTCGGAGACAAGACCAGCCTGGTGATCAAAGTCACGACGAAATCGGGGCTGGGTGTGACAACACCAACGGGAAGCGTGACGGCTTCCTACGGTAGTTTTGGCACCAGCAATCTCGGGTTCAGCCTGGCCTACGGGGGGCAAAAGTGGGGCAATTTCGTTGCGGCGAGCGGATTGGAGAGCGGCCGGTTTCTGGATGGGCCGGAATTCTCCGTGTTCCACGACAAAGGGAACGAAGAAAATATTTTTGACCGCGTGGACTACCAAGTATCGCAGAAAGACACGGTACACGGAAATTTCCAGTACACACGCTCGTGGTTTCAGACGCCCAACACGTTCGACAACCTGAACGTGATTGATCCCAGCGGAAATAATATTGGCGATACGGACCAGCGGTCGAAGATCGGGACGTTCAACATCGCGCCGACGTGGACCAGACTGATGGGCGCGAACGCGGTGTTTACGCTGGGCGCGTACGTTCGGCGCGACCAATACAACTATTATCCGAGCAACAACCCGTTCGCCGATTTGGGGCCGATCAATTCGGAAACCATTTCGCAAAGCCGCAAGCTGACCAATGCGGGTCTTCGTTCTGACTTTTCTTACGTCAAGGGCATTCACAATATCAAGGCCGGCGTAACATTCGAACATACCTTTCTGAAGGAAAACGACAGGTTCGGGATCATCGATCCGACTCTGCTTCCATCCACCACGGATGACCTGGGAAATCCCTGTTTTGATTCGGTCACCAATACCGCGGTGCCGGGCACGCCGTGCGCAACTCTGCTTCCGATCGACCTTACTCGCGGAGGGAGCCAATTCACGTTTCTCGGGCACACGGACGTGAAGGAGATTGCGCTCTACGTGCAAGACACGATCACGAAAGGAAACTGGTCGTTCAATCTGGGTATCCGAGGCGATTTGTATCGAGGGCTGTCTTCCACCAGCCAGGCCGAGCCACGGCTGGGCATTGCGTACAACATTAAGCCGACGAGTACCGTGCTGCGCTTGTCGTATGCACGGACGCTGGAAACACCATTCAACGAAAATCTGGTGATCGCCACAACCGGTTGCAACGTGGATGTGATTGCCGCGCTGATTCCGTGCGTGCCGGCAAACTCCCCACCGGGATTCAGGAATGAATTTCATGCGGGTCTTCAGCAGGCGTTCGGTAAGTACCTGGTGGTCGACGCCGAGTATTTGTGGAAGTACACACACAACGCATACGACTTCAGCGTGCTGGGCAATACGCCGATCACATTTCCGATTGATTGGCACAACTCGAAGATCCCGGGATTTGCGATTCGGGCAAGCGTTCCGGATTTCCACGGATTCACGGCGCTGGTGGTGATGTCCGGCGTGGCGGCGCGCTATTTCCCGCCGCAAGTCGGTGGGTTAGGAGTGACGGTTGGTCAAAGTGGATCAGTATTCCGGATTGACCACGACGAAAAGTTCAACTCGACCGCTCACGTGCAGTACCAGCCGTGGAAGCGTGGACCTTGGGTGGGATTCAACTGGAGATATGACAGCGGACTTGTGGCCGGGGCGGTTCCGGACTTCGCAACGGCTTTGACGTTTGATGGCGACGGGCAAGCTGCGATTGGACTGTTCTGCACGGGTCCCGGCGGTCAGCGGATCATGGCTACGCTCACTTCTCCGTTAAGCAATAATCCGACAAGTTGCGGGACGAATCCAACCGGCACCGGCGCGACGCGGATCAACATACCAGCGGACGGCAAGGAGAATGATGACAAGAATCCGGCGCGCATCGCACCGCGGAATTTGTTCGACGTCGCCGTGGGCCATGACAATTTGTTCCACGGCGATCGTTTTCGATGGAGCGCGCGAGTAACGGTGGTTAACATCACCAACAAAGAAGCGCTATACAACTTTCTCTCGACGTTCAGCGGAACGCACTTTGTGAGCCCGCGGGCGGTGACCGGGGAGCTGGGATTCCACTTCTAGAGAAAAAATTAATCCAGTAGAGTCACTGTGTTGTACTGGGGCTGCCTTCCGGCGGCCCCTTTTTGTGTTTATGGACTCTTCGGTGAGTTGGGATGTAACGAATGGGCCGGGCCATTCACTACTTTTCACAGCTTGCATAAGTTTTTCCTTGGAGAATACTGCTCGCAGGCAGGCTACGGGTATCGGAAGGAGCATGGTATGGCGACGTTTGAAGAGGTGCGCGCGGCCGAGCTTGAGGAATTGGGCAAGCTGCGCACGCGGAGAGGCGTGAACGTACCGACGACAGAAGCGCGGGTGGGGCTGGCGTTTTCCGGAGGAGGAATTCGCAGCGCGACGATTAACCTGGGAATTTTGCAGGGACTGGCAAAGTATGGATTGCTTAAGCGGATCGATTATCTTTCGACTGTTTCGGGCGGCGGATTTATTGGCGGGTGGCTGATTCGCTGGATTTACGAACGCGGCATCGCAGATGTGGAACGCCGGCTGGGAAATCCAGCGGACGAGCCGAGTTCGGTTACTTTTCTGCGCGATTACAGCAATTATTTGACTCCGCGCAAGGGGCTCCTTGGCGCGGATACTTGGGCAGCGATCGCGACATACCTGCGAAATGTGCTGTTGAACCAAGCCATCCTGATGGGATTTTTGGGCACGGTGCTGTACTTGCCGTGGATTCTGGGCAGCTTTTTCGACTATGGACCGGTGATGGAGGCGAAGCCGTTGATCGTTGGAGGGCTGGCGGCGTTCTTAGTTATCGCCGCTGTGGCGCACGGTGTGATGAACACCGGAACCTGCGCGGGCCCGCCCGCAAAATTGGAAAACCTGTGGACTTCGCAGCGGAGCGTGCTGATGGGCGTAGTGCTGCCGTTGTTTGCTGGCGCGTTCGGCCTCAACTACGCCATCTGGCGCGAGCCGGACTCATGGACGATGCCGTTCTGCGTTTTGAGCGGGCTCGCGGTGTATGCCTTGGGACACTTTTTTGGATGGTTTGCGGCGCGGGTGAAATTTGGCTGGAACACCAAGGGACTGCCGACTTTCTGGAACGTGTTTTGGGCGCTACCGAGCGGAGCGCTGGCCGGTGTGGAAATTTATGCTCTTGGATTATTGGTGGGACATTGGGCTGAAGAGCCGGTGAGAGGAAAGTGGGAAGCGGTGAGCTGGGGACCACCGCTGTTTGTGGCGGCGTTTCTGTTGGCGGGTGCCGTGCACATCGGACTGGCAAAATTCGAGTTGCGGAACGAGATCCACGAATGGTGGGCGCGGCTGGGCGGATGGTTAATGCTGTGGGCGCTATTCTGGAGCGCGATTTTCGGTCTGGCGATTTTTGTGCCCCTGCTGGTTTTCAAGGTAAGCGCCTACGTCTCCGGGCCGGCCTTGTGGGCGAAGCGCGCCGCGATTTGGGCGTGGATCGTGCATAGCGGTTTGGGAGCAAGGCTCGGCTGGAGCAAGAGCACTTCGGGAAGTCCGAACAGCCAATCGCTGAAAGAAATTGTAGCCAAGGCGGCGCCATTCGTTTTCGTCGCAGGTTTGCTGGTGGTGCTGGCGACGGCGGCGCATGCGCTGGCGCTCTATGTGCATCGGTTGCCGCGAAACGATAAGGACGCGTGGTGGGCGATAGCGGCGGCGGTTCCCACGTATTTGTTTGTACTGCTGGCCGTGGCGCTGGCTCTGCTGACCGCGTTTCTCTCCTGGCGCGTGGACATCAACCGGTTTTCGATGAATCTGCTGTATCGAAACCGGATCGTGCGTTGTTATCTTGGCGCTTCGAACGAGGAGCGCAATGCGCAAAAGTTTACGGGATTCGATCCGGCGGACGATTTGCGGCTGGCATGTTTTACGGAAGCTGACGCGTGCGATTCCTCCGCGGAGGCGCTGCATCCAGAAGCATATAGCGGTCCCTATCCGATTTTGAATTCGACGCTGAATGTGACACACGGGCAACGACTGGCATGGCAAGAACGGAAAGCGGAGTCGTTTATTCTTACGCCGAAATTTTGCGGGTTTGAATATCCAGAAATGAAAGAGCCGGCAAATGAGAAGACCGCTGTGAGCAAAGGAGCGGATGAGGGCGGCTATCACGACACGGACGGCTGGGCCATGCCCGAGCATGGCATTTCCCTGGGGACGGCAATTTCGACTTCAGGAGCGGCGGTCAGCCCGAACATGGGATTTCACACTTATCCGCCACTGGCGTTTCTGATGACGGTTTTTAACGTGCGGCTTGGCGAATGGCTGGCAAACCCGCGATTTGGAAATGGAAAGCGGTCGAAAAAGGCGATTTCTTCCGACAGTAGCGCGAAACAAAAAGCGAAATCCAAGGCGATATTGATGGGTGGGCCGGAAGGAGCGCCGCGCAGTTCGCTCCTGTACCTTTTGTTTGAATTGTTCGGGACGACGACCGATGTTTCAAAATTCGTGTATCTGAGCGATGGAGCGCATTTCGAAAACCTGGCGATTTACGAACTGGTGCGCCGCGAATGCGACTTCATTATCGCCTGCGACGGCGGGGAAGACGCGGGATACGTTTTTGCCGACCTGTGTAATGCGATTCGCAAATGCCGGACGGATTTGGGCGCGGAAATCACGTTGGAGCTGGCGCCGGTCACTGCGAACCCCGCGACCGGATTCGCGAAATATCATGCGATACGCGGAGAAATCCTGTATCGCGGGGGCAAAAAGGGGCAGTTGCTCTACTTCAAGAGTTGCCTGACGGGCGAAGAGCCGAATGACGTGAAAGATTATCGTCGTCTGCATCCGGAGTTTCCGCAGCAGAGTACGGCGGACCAGTGGTTTGATGAATCGCAGTTCGAGAGCTATCGCGCGCTGGGTTTCGTGGCTGCGGATAAGCTTTTTGCGCGAGCTAAGAGCGCAGCGCCGTCAATCGAGTCGGTGTTTGCGGCGATTCCAACCGAATGAATGCGGCGAAGGAAATGGAAAAGTTCATTGGGCATGAATTTGGCGGGCGCGCGGCGACGGAATACAATTGAGTTGGAGCGGTTCTTCAAAGCAGGTGAGAGCGCGAAAGCCGTTTGAACCGTAATGAATCTCTGGGGTGCTGCGGACAGACAGCCTGTGTGCACGGCCTGTCCCGCTGGCGCGCGAAGAGGATTGGCGCGCGAGCGGGGCAGGAAAGCCTAATGGTTGGCTCGTGGTGCCCACCTAATTCGGAGGTTCACGGCCTAGTTCTCCACGGCCAAGCAGTCCGCTCCTTTCTTGTTTTCAGTGGCCAGTAATCAGTTTTTAGTGAAAACTTGATTTCACGCCTGGTTGATTGGGGCGCCTCTTGTGTCTCAGCGTAAAGATGCTGTGCGCCTATAGAAGATGAAAGATGAATCGGTGGGCGGCGAGATGCCTTTGGGTAGGACAGTCGCGCCGTGTGGCGACCTTTGTGAAACCTTGGACTGAAGGTTAGAGACTTACTGCCAACTATGCGGGTACTTTTTATTGGAGATATTGTGGGTGCGCCGGGGCGCGAGATTGTGCGCGAGCGGCTGGCGGACCTGGTGTCGCAAAAAAAGATTGATTTGGTGATCGCGAACGGAGAGAACTCCGCTTCGGGATTTGGGATTACGCCGAAAATTGTGGATGAGCTGCTGAGATGCGGCGTGGAAGTGATCAGTGGAGGCAATCACAGCTGGGACCGTCGGGAAATCATCGAATTTATGCCGCACGAAGCGCGGCTGCTGAGACCGGCAAATTTTCCGGATGGTAATCCGGGGAGCGGGATGTACACCGGCACGGCGAAAAACGGCGCGAAATATGCCGTGATCAATTTGCAAGGCCGTGTTTTTCTGCCAGCCATTGACGATCCGTTTCGTAAAGCGGATGAATTGCTGGCGAGCTTACTGGCGGATGTGGCGTTCGTCCTGGTGGACATACACGCGGAGACTACCAGCGAGAAGATTGCCATGGGCTGGTATCTGGACGGCCGGGCAACAGCGGTGGTCGGCACACACACACATGTGGCGACCGCGGATGAACGCGTTTTACCTGAAGGGACAGCGTACATCACGGATGTGGGAATGACCGGGCCGCACGCAGGAGTGATCGGGATGGACCGGCGGGGCATCATCAAAAAATTTCTGGATGGGTTGCCGGCGCGGTTCGAAGTGGCGGAAGGCGATCTGCAAATGAATGCGGTGCTGATTGATGCGGACGAAGAGGGGCCGCGGAACAATGCCGGGCGGCTAAAAGCACGCAGTATTGAACGGTTGCGGCTGCGGATCGATTAAACGCGGGGATAGGCTCCGTAATTTTCAGAACACCTACGGTTCAAACAGAAGCAACCAAAAGGCTTACCCGACAGTCTCACCAAACGCTTAGAACAAGTCGCTTGGAACAAATGGGTGCTCGGCCTTGAAAATTTTTGCGGTGATGTGTCTGCTTTTGAGCATGGCGGGAGGGGCAAGCGCACAGATCGACGCCGATCTGGTGGCGAAACGCCGCCTGTTTGCGCCGATGGGACCCGGACTGAAGCAGATTCGCGAAGGAGCGGACGGAAAAATTTATGTGCTGGCCTCGCCGTCGCCGGGCCTGGTGGTGTACTCACCGGAGGCGCGGCGGCTTTTGACCATGCACGAGGCCTCGGGATTGTCCGCGGAAGCCTTGGCGGAAGCGAAAGCTTCCGGCGAAGTCGTGGTGGAATTCGGCGAGGACTTCGACGTGGACGCCGACGGCACGATTTATATTGCCGATCGAGCCGCAAACAACGTTCAAGTCTATTCGCAGGACGGCCGACACTTGCGAACGATCTCGGTCAATGCTCCGGTGGCAGTTGCAGCAATGCCCGAAGGCGAAGTGGCCGTCGGAACCTTGCAGAAAGAACACCTGGTGACGATGTTCGATAAAGCCGGCCGGGTGGTACGGGAGTTTGGCGATCCTGAAACATTGACGCAGCGGGCTGACTTGAACCGCTTTTTAAATTTTGGCGGGCTGGCGACGGATGCATCGGGACACCTCTACTACGGATTTAAATTCTTTCCCGAGCCGACCGTGAGAGAGTTCGACCGCTTCGGCTATGCCGGCGAAGACCTGCGCTATACGGCGCTGGACGCGTTTCCAGAAGCGGTGGCCATGCGCAAGGAAATTGAGCGACAGGAAAACCGCGGCGGAACGCCACGGTTCAAACAGATCATGACGGCCATGGGGATAGAAAAACAAACTGGCGAAGTATGGATCGCCATTGGGAATATACTTTTGCGCTTCGACAAAGAAGGAAACCGGCGCGCGACGTTTCGGATGTACACTCCGCAAAACGCGCGGCTTGAAGCGGTTGCGATTGTAGTGGAGAAGGACCGGCTGATTATCGGCGGCGATCCAATCGGAGTGTACGAATTCGAACGGTTGGACAAAATTAAGAAATAGAAATTTATTTTTAGGAGATCGAAATAACGAATTCCGAGCTTTTGGGACAGCGGGACGGTTTTTTCGCGCAGTGATTGCGAAGGACAAGAGAGGTTAGCGAAAAATATTTTTTGAATGGCGGCTTTTTCCACAGAGTCTGTGCCGCGATTTCTTGTCTGTTTGCGCTGATGGAAGTTCGCTTGCCGGGGGAGATGCGGCATGTTTCCTGAGCAATTGCATGGAGTTGCGACAAGCGATGCGAGGAGTTAGACGTTTTTGCCGCCTGTGGAAAAGTTGTGTATGCTGTGTGAACGCGGGCACGTATGCTGCCATACTTTTTGCTTGCCCCGTTCGCGTCAATCGGAGAGAATCCCGCGCTGACCTACAGTAGCAGTTCGCCGGTCGAGAGAGAAAAAGGGACGAACGCGAAACTTAGGGGCATGCTAAAGTTTGCGTTCGGGCGGTCTTCCAGCTACAAACACGTAATCAAGAGGGACCTACTTCACGAATGAAAGGTCTTTCCACAGGATTTACACATCTGTGGAAATAGCGAGGATTTAGATTTTTGCTCAAATGACGACAGCTATCCAACTTGGCAAAGAGCGCGAAGCAGCAAACCTCTGGGACAAATTTCTCGAAAGGGTTAAATCCCGCGTCAGCATCAATACCTTTACCACCTGGTTCCAGCCAACGCGGCTGAACCGGGCGGATAGCGATATTGTTTATGTGCAGATCCCGACTTCAGTGTTTCGGCAGGTCTTGACCCGCACCTACGGCGAGATTGTGAAGGCCGTTTTTCATGAGCTGGGCGTTCCCGCGATGCGCGTGCAGTATGTGTGCACGGAAGAGGAGCCGGTCGCCGCGGCGCCGGCAGTTAGCGTTACTGCTTCGACGAAACAATCCAAGCTGGATTTCGAGAGTAGTGATCATCAACTGAACACGCGGTACACCTTTGACACATTCGTCGTCGGCAAGTCGAACGAATTCGCTCATGCAGCGTCACGCGCGGTTGCCGAACAGCCATCGAAGGCTTATAACCCGCTGTTTCTGTATGGCGGCGTGGGAATGGGCAAGACGCACCTAATGCACGCCATTGGGCACACTATCAAGCAGAGGAATCCGGCGGCGCGGTTGAGTTATGTGAGCGCGGAAAAATTTACGATTGAAGTGATCAACTCATTGCGGTTCGACAAAATGTTCAGCTTCCGCGAGCGTTTTCACACAGTCGATGTGCTGCTGGTGGACGACATTCAATTCATAGCCGGAAAAGAGCGGACCCAGGAAGAATTTTTTCACACCTTCAACGCGCTATATGAGCAGCACAAACAGATTGTGATCTCTTCGGATTGCCTGCCAAAAGATATTAATTCCATCGAAGAACGGCTGCGTTCGCGCTTTGAATGGGGATTGATCGCGGATATCCAGCCGCCGGACCTGGAAACGAAGATTGCGATTTTGCAGAAAAAGGCGGAAAACGACCGATTTCTGCTGCCCGATGAAGTTGCCGAATATATCGCCCGAGCGATCAAATCGAACGTGCGCGAACTGGAAGGCGCTCTCACGCGCTTGATGGCTTACGCTTCACTGACCGGCGCGGTGGTTTCACTGGGCACGGCGCAGCAGGTGCTGCGAAATATTATCGCTTCGCAAGAAAAGCGCGTGACCATCGATTTAATCCAGAAGCGGGTAAGCGAACATTTCAATTTGCGAGAGCAGGATTTGAAAGTACGAAGCAATACGCGGGCGATCGCTTTTCCGCGCCAGGTGGCGATGTATATCGTGAAGCAATTGACCACGGCTTCGCTGCCGGAAATTGGCCGGCAATTCGGCGGGAAGCACCATACAACTGTGCTCCATTCGATCAACAAGATTGAAGAGATGCGGCGCTCGGACAAGGACTTGAACCGCACGATTACTCGCTTGATGGATGCCTTACAATAGAATTCTTTCCCGCCTCTTGCACTTATATACGAAATAGATGTTCGAATGATCACTCGCGTTCGAATGGTCGCTCGATCCTTTCGTGAGTCCTTCAGAGCAAAATTCCTGTGCAGATCAGCGAGGATAAATTGGGGAAATTTTGTGGGAGCGAGTGGATGAATCATGGTGACCACGGAAAAATTGAATCGCACAGGACGATTTTTCCGCGATAAACACATTGAGTGCACAGAGCAGCGTCACGCTAAAGAACTGACGGGATGCAAGTTGAAGCGCTTTCCACAGATTCACAGCGCTCATCATCACAACAAGGTCAGGATCTGGTTTTGAGAGGTAAGAACAAGAACTTAAGAACATATCTTTTGCTGTTGTGAATTTCTTGCCATGCGTCAAGTTCGCGGACCTGGTTGAGCCCGAGGTAAGCCGAGAAGTTTTCCACCAATTCCCACACCGAAAAGGCCGGTATTTCAATTCGTAAGGCTTTCGCCCGAAGGCAAAAACGAGTAAAGTACGCAGCAGCGGATCAGGTCCTGAACATGGGGTTCTTTAGGGAAGGTATAAATGTCTGCAACCGGCACCGCACGCGAGGAAAGCCAATCAATGGAATTTAGTGTAAGTAAATCGGCGCTCCTGAACGAACTGACCACCACACAGGGAGTTGTGGAACGCAAAACGACGATTCCTATTCTGTCTAACTTGCTAGTGGAAGCGCGTGAAGGCCGCGTGACGATCACGGCGACGGACTTGGAATTGAGTATCCGCACGTCTTGCGAAGCAAAAGTAAAAAAAGAAGGCGCCGGAACCATCCCTGCAAAGAAGTTATTGGAACTGGTCCGCTTGCTGCCGGAAGGCGAAATTAGATTCAAGTTGCTCGAAAATCACTGGGTAGAGATTGTCAGCGACAAGAAGAAATACAAACTGGTGGGAATGGCGAAAGAGAATTTTCCCGCTCTGCCGGCCATGCCGCACATCCTGGTAAAAATTCCGGCGGCGGTCTTGAAGGGCTTGATCTCCAAAACAAAATTTGCGATTTCGCTGGAAGAATCACGCTACACGCTGAATGGCGGACTGTTGATTTTGAAGCCGGATACGCTGGCCATGGTGGCGACCGACGGCCACCGCCTGGCGCTGGCGGAAACTGATCACAAACTTACCGGCCTGAATGGCGAAGTGAAAGTTCTAATCCCAAAGAAGGCAATGGACGAAGTGGAGAAACTTTCAGGCGTAGCCGGTTCCGAAGCGCAAATGGACTTTGCGAAAGATGAGAGTCACTTGTTTTTTCAAGTTGGCCACCGATTGCTGATTTCTCGAATTCTGACCGGACAGTTCCCGAATTATGAAGCCGTGCTTCCGCGCGACAACAACAAATCAGTGGTGCTGGAACGCGCGGAATTGAGCGATGCGGTAAGGCGCGTTTCACAACTTGCCGATCAGCGGTCGCACGCCGTGAAAATGGCGGTGTCCAAGGAAGGCATCGAGATTTCTGCTTCCAGTCCGGAGTACGGTGAAGCCAAAGAGACCATCGAAAAAGAGTACAAAGGCGATGCAATTTCGATCGGATTTAATTCCACCTATGTTCTGGACTTCCTTGCCGCCGCCGCGGAAGGGCCGATCAGTATCGAACTAAAAGACGAACAGAGCGCCGGGCAGATGCGGCCGCTGGCCGATGAATCGTATCGCTATCGCTATATCATTATGCCGATGCGTATCTGATCTCGCCAAACGCTTCAACAAACCGGACCTTCCAGTACTAGGCATATATATCACTATTAAATTAATTAGGCAGACGAGGCAAGATTGGACTATCTCTTTGAGACTCCAAACTGGAACCTCAAGAGTGAGGCCGGGCCATTCCTCGAAAACGCCAATTCCAGCCAAGGATTCGATTATTCCCAGGAGTTGGGTCGCAAGATCGACTCGATGGAAAGCGCTACGATGCAAGATTCCAAACGATTTTCGAAACAATTCGGCAGATGCTGGAGACACCGATTCCCGGGGAAAAAACTATCGCATTCCACGCCAAGGTTGCATCGCCGGCAAGAGCCGCTGGGACTGTTCGAGGCAAACGTAAGCGGCAGAAAACAAGTAATTTATAGAGATTGGACCCTCGCGGGCCAGCTTGAGCAAGCGGGCAAATTAGGCTATACTTTTATGGTTGTCGATTCGCAGAAAACTCCTACAAATCGACACGTCCACCACGGAATACAGACTTCGCAATTGAGCTTCGCGCCAGAAGCCAGAGGACTGTAAGCCTGGAGAAACGAACCTGTTGCGAAACTTCGCGCAGGGGAACAGTCTTCGCCGCGTCCCGGCGTACGGGACGGGATGAAGCAGGAACTCTACGAGCTCCGATGTGGTATCGGAGTCAAAGAGTAAGGCGTCGGCCGTAAAATTTTCGGCGGCCGCACGGGACGATCACCGGATTCTTCCGCAAATCGCGCGCCAATCTTGCTTCAGAGTAACGACCGATTTTTTTCGGCGCTTGCTGCGCGACCGTCGCAACTCACGGCCGAAGCGTACCCAGTTCAAAACAAATTTAGGTTTAAGTTTTCGTTCGTTGAGAGATGAGGGTTCATGGGCGATAAAGAAAAAGAATCCGTGTTGCCTGGTAAAACAACGGCCGGCCATCAATACGACGCAAAATCCATCAAAGTTCTGGGCGGGCTGGAAGCGGTGCGCCTGCGCCCGGCGATGTACATCGGTTCGACGGGCGAAATGGGTTTGCATCACCTGGTGTGGGAAGTGGTGGACAATTCGGTTGATGAAGCGATGGCCGGCCATGCGGACGAAGTGAACGTAACCGTTCATGAAGACAATTCGGTCACCGTAGTGGATAACGGACGAGGCATTCCGGTGGACATGCATGCCACGGAGAAGCGTCCTGCCGCGGAGGTTGTGCTGACGGTGCTGCATGCGGGCGGAAAGTTTGATAGCGACACCTATAAAGTTTCCGGCGGGTTGCATGGCGTCGGCGTCTCGGTGGTTAACGCGCTTTCCGATTGGCTGGAATTGGAAATTCAGCGCGATGGCGCCGTCTGGGAACAGTCGTACGAAAAAGGAAAGCCGACCAGCAAACTCAAACAGACCGGCAAGACACGCAAGACGGGAACAAAAGTTACCTTCCACGCGGATCCCGCGATTTTTGATAAAGCCGTTTACAGCTATGACACGCTGGCAACGCGCTTGCGCGAGTACGCGTTCCTGAACAAAGGGTTGAAGATCACGCTGACCGACGAGCGCAGCGAAAAGTCCGCCGAATTTCGATTCACCGGTGGCATCGCCGAATTCGTCAAGCACATCAACCGCGGCAAGACCACGCTGCACGATTCCCCGATTTATATGGAAGGCAAAAAGGGCAATGTGGAAATGGAAATTGCCCTGCAGTATAACGACACCTACGGCGAAAACGTTTTTGCGTTTGCCAACACCATCAACACGGTTGACGGCGGCACTCACCTTTCCGGTTTTCGGTCCGCGCTGACGCGTACAATCAACAATTTCGCGTCGAGTGCGGGAATGTTGAAGGAACAAAAAGACGAAGTCAGCATTTCAGGCGATGATGTGCGAGAAGGGCTGGTAGCGGTCGTCAGCGTACGACTGCCGCAGCCGCAATTTGAAGGACAGACCAAAGGGAAACTGAACAGCGATATCAAAGGCGACGTCGAACAACTGATCAACGAAAGACTTGGCGAGTGGTTTGACAAGCACTCGACGGTGGCTCGGCGCATCATCGGAAAATGCATTGACGCGGCGCGAGCCCGCGAAGCCGCCCGCAAGGCGCGGGAACTAACGCGCCGCAAGTCGGCCATGGATTCCAGCGGCCTGCCAGGAAAACTTGCGGATTGCCAGGAGCGCGATCCCTCGCGGTGTGAACTATTTGTCGTTGAAGGCGAATCCGCCGGCGGCTCGGCGAAAATGGGCCGCGACCGCAAGTTCCAGGCAATTCTTCCGCTGAAAGGCAAGATTTTAAACGTGGAGAAGGCGCGTTACGACAAAATGCTGGGCCACGAAGAAATCCGTGCCATTATCACCGCGCTGGGTACCGGTATAGGCAAGGATGATTTCGACGCGGGAAAGCTGCGCTATCACAAAATAATTTTGATGACCGACGCGGACGTGGACGGTTCGCACATTCGCACGCTGTTGCTTACTTTTTTCTTCCGTCATATGAAGGAGCTGATCGACCGCGGGCATATCTACATTGCCCAGCCACCGCTCTATCGCGTGAAGCGCGGCAAGAGCGAACGCTACATTCGCGACGAAAGCGATTTCGCGCGCGAACTGATGAAGCGCGCCACGGAAGATCACGTGGTAAAGGCCAAGGAAGGCGTGAATCTCGACGGCGCGAAGCTAACCTCTTTTCTGTTGAACGTGCAGGAATACGAAGCGGCCGCGGCAAAACTCGGGCGGCGCCTGCGCGAACCGGCGCTGGTGGAACTGCTGGCCGAGAGCGGCCTGGAAAAGAAAACCGATTTTGAAGATAAGAAGACTTTGGAAAAACTTTTGAAGGAGATCGACAAGGCCAAAATCAAGCTGGAAGGAAAGATTGTTTTTGACGAGGAACACAGTCTGTATGAAATCCAGTTTGGTCCGCCGCACAATCAGAAAATTAACTGGGCGGTCGCATCAACCGCGGAGTACAAGCGGTTGCGTGGATTGACGAAGCAGATCGAAGTATTCAATCACCCGCCGTTCACGGTACAGCGCAACGGCACGAAAGTGTCGAAAGAAAAAGTTACCGACGTATTGAACTACGTCATGGACGACGCAAAAAAAGATTTTACCATTACGCGGTTCAAAGGCCTGGGCGAGATGAATGCGGAGCAGCTCTGGGACACCACGATGAACGCGGACACGCGCACGCTGCTGCAAGTGAAACTGGAAGACGCGGTGGCGGCGGAAGATATTTTCACCACATTGATGGGCGAAAACGTCGAGGCGCGCAGAAAATTTATCGAGGACAACGCGCTGGAAGTCGAGAATCTGGATATTTAGTCGCATTTCTGAAGGAAGCGATGTTTTATCAGCTGGGTTGGACAACTTTGCCCGGGTTGCGTGGATTGAGCGTCAGCGAGTTTCGCGCCGAACCGACGGAAAGCCCGGACACGGAGAGCGGAGTTGCGGTGGAATTCGCGGATGACGCGGCGCGCGAAGTGTTTTTGAAGGCGGCCGAAGCTGAATTTGCGTCAAGGCAATTCAGCAATGCCGCGGACGCGTTCGACACCGTGAAGGCGTACCTTCAGGAGCGGGTGGGCAGGAAAATTTAAGTTTGTTACCCCACGGTGATGGGAAATCACTGTAATTGACTTGAATGTTGAGATTCTTCGGTCTCGATTTCAGATCGGGCTCTCACAATGAGAAGGGCTAGGAACTGAGGACCAATGGCGGACGAAACCAACGTATCCGTATTGCTGCCGATCGATATCGAAGCGGAAATGCGCAAGTCGTATCTCGACTATGCGATGAGCGTGATTATCGCGCGCGCGTTGCCGGACGTGCGCGATGGATTGAAGCCGGTGCAGCGCCGCATCCTGGTGGCGATGAACGATCTAGGACTGGCGTCCAACCGGGGCTATCGCAAGTGCGCGAAGATCTGCGGAGATACTTCGGGCAACTATCATCCGCACGGGGAAGCGGTGATTTATCCGGCGTTGGTTCGGCTGGCGCAGGATTTCAACATGCGCTATCCGCTGATCGACGGACAAGGAAATTTTGGTTCGGTTGACGGCGACCCGCCCGCCGCGATGCGGTACACCGAAGCGCGCCTGGCAAAAATCAGCGAAGACATACTTGCCGATCTGGAAAAAGAAACTGTCGACTTTATTCCCAATTTCGATCAGACGCGCGAAGAGCCGGTGGTGCTCCCTTCGCGAATTCCCAATCTGCTGGTTAACGGCGCGAGCGGTATCGCGGTCGGCATGGCGACAAACATCCCGCCCCACAATTTGCGCGAGATTGTAGACGCCGCCATTCTGCTGATCGAAAAACCGGACGCGACGTTAAAGGAAGTGCTAAAAATCGTTCCAGGACCGGACTTTCCCACGGGAGCATACATTGCCGGGCGCGAAGGAATCGAGGCCGCTTACCGGACCGGCCGCGGCAGCTTCACCATGCGCGCTAAAGCAGCCATCGAAGCGGCGAGCAAAGACCGCGATAACATCGTGGTTACCGAAATTCCCTATCAAGTGAACAAAGCGCGTCTGATTGAACGTATCGCCGAACTGGTGCAAACCAAAAAGATCGAAGGCATCGCCGATGTTCGCGACGAGTCTTCGCGCGAAGGCATGCGCATCGTGATCGAGCTGAAGCGCGACGAAGAATCGCAGCTCATCCTGAACAATCTGTACAAGTTCACGCAGATGCAGGAATCGTTCCACATGATTTTACTTTCGATTGTGGCCGGCCAGCCGCGCGAACTGGGCTTGATCCCGATGATCAAGCTATTCATCGAGCACCGCGTGGAAGTCGTGCGCCGCCGGACGATTTTTGAACTTCGCAAAGCGGAAGAGCGCGAACACATATTGGTCGGGTACCAGATCGCGCTGGATCACCTGGACAACGTTATCCGCATTATTCGCGGGTCTTCGAGCCGGGCGGACGCCAAAGAAAACCTCTTCAAATATTTCAGCGAGCAGGACGTCACAATCACCGAAGGCGGCAAGAGCAAGAAACTGGAAGGGGTGAAGCTGGACGGCAGGAAATACCGGTTCGTTGGAGCCGGCGAGATCGAAGCCGCGGGCCGCGGAACCGCGCTCCACCTGAGTTACCTCCAGATCGACGCCATCCTTGAATTGCAATTGCACCGCCTCACGCAGCTTTCCATTGACGACATCTTGAAGGAATTGAAGTCCATCCGCGATTTGATCGCCGAATTGCGAGAAATCCTTTCCAGCGACAAAAAATTAAAGCAAGTGATCACCGCGGAGCTGAAGGAAGTTCACAAGGCGTACGGCGACGACCGCCGTACCCAGATCGTGGACAAGGTCGAAGAGATCAAATTGGAAGATTTGATCGCCGACACCGAAATGCTGATTACCGTCAGCCACGCGGGTTACATCAAACGGACGGCGACGGATACTTACCGGCACCAAGGGAGAGGCGGCAAGGGCCGCATTGGCGCAAAGACCCGCGAAGAAGACTTCGTCGAACATCTCTTCGTTGCGTCGACCCACAGCTATATTTTGCTGTTTACATCGAAGGGCCGCGTGTACTGGTTGAAGGTGTACGAATTGCCGGAAGCGGCGGCCGCAACGCGCGGGAAAGCGATCAACAGCCTGGTGAAATTTCAGGAAGACGAAAAGCTGACGGCGCTGGTTGCCGCGCGGGACCTGGAAGCCGCCGACAAGTTTGTCTTCATGGCGACGAAAAAAGGGACGGTGAAGAAATCGACGCTGACGGAATTTTCCAATCCTCGGTCTACAGGGATCATTGCGATCAATCTGGACGCCGCGGATGAACTGATCGGGGCGACGCTGACCGATGGAAAGAAAATGATTTTCCTCGCGAGTCACGAAGGCCAGGCCATTCTGTTCCGCGAGACGGAAGTCCGCGCCATGGGGCGCAGCGCCGGCGGCGTAAACGGGATGGATCTCGACAAAGAAGATTACGTGGTGTCCATGGACGCGGTGCAGCCGGATTTTGAAATCATCAAGAAAGAGCACAAAACGGAAACGCAGAATCTGGAGGAACTGGAGAACGAGCAGATCAAGGATTCGCTGGTCACGCTGATGCTTACGGTTGCGGAAAAAGGTTACGGCAAGCGAACGCCGCTGGCGGAATACCGCATCACGTCGCGAGGAGGCAAGGGCGTGGTGAATATGAAGACCACGGATCGCAATGGATCGGTGGTCGCGACGCTGCAGGTCACGGAAGAGTCGGACGTGATGATCATCACCGAGCACGGAAAGGTGATTCGCGTACACGCCAACGAAATCCGCGAAGCAGGGCGCTCGACACAAGGCGTGCGCCTGCTCCGGCTCGACGATGACGATTCCATTGCCGCGGCCGCGGTTTTGCAAGAAGAAGAGGAAGAAGAAAAGAAGTAAGCGACGGCGGTGTTAGACTATTCGGCGCCATGAAAAATCCGCGCCGTTTGTGCTCGCTCACAATACTGCTGACTGCTCCGTTGGCTCTGCTTGCCGTGCGCGGCAGAGCCGTCGCATCCCCCGCAAAGGCTTATCGCGCCTATGTCGGAACCTATACCGCAAAGACGCACAGCAAAGGGATATACGAATTTGAGTTCGACCCCGCGACGGGGAAAATGTCGGCGGCGCAAGTAGCGGGCGAGACGAAAGATCCTTCGTGGGTGGTGGTGCACCCAAATGGAAAATTTCTCTACTCCGTGAACGAAACGGGCAAGGCCAGTACCGTAAGCGCGTTTGCCATCGAGCCTGGAACCGGGAAGCTAACTCAGCTGAATCAAATGCCGGCGCTTGGCGAAGATCCCTGTTATCTTTCGATCGATAAAACTGGAAAATTTCTATTTGTTGCGAATTACACGAGCGGAAACGTGGTGGTGTTCCCGATTTTTACGGACGGAAAACTCGGCGACCGTACCGCGGTGGCAGCTGACCAAGGTGCGCTTGGTCCAAATAAGGAACGCCAGGATGGCCCTCATGCACACTGGATTCAGACGTCGGCTGACAATCATTTCGTCTTTGTAGCGGACCTTGGTCTTGACCGCATCCTGGCTTACCGCTTCGATTCCGCTAAAGGTTCGTTAACACCGAATTCTCAGTTCTCCTCGAGGCTAGTTGACGTTGGCGCGGGACCGCGTCATGGCATTTTTGGAATTGACGGGCGATACTTCTACGTCGTCAGCGAACTCAAGTCGACGATCTACGAATTTGCATATGTGTCCAACCGTGGGCTCTTCGGTTTCATCGGGGCCGTGCCAATGCTGCCCAAAGGATTCTCAGGGCGCAACGACGCTGCGGAGATTGAAATACATCCGAGCGGCAAGTTTCTTTACGCATCGAATCGCGGCGAAGACTCGATCGTTGTTTATGCCATCGATGCAAAATCTGGCCGGCTCACGCCGGTGGAAGATGTGCCGACCGGAGGCAAAGAGCCGCGGCATTTTGCGATCGACCCTACAGGACATTTTCTGCTGGCGGAGAATCAGCTTTCCGACACGATCGTTGAATTCCGCATCGACCCGGCCAGCGGGAAGCTGGCGCCAACCGGTGAGACGCTCTCGGTTCCATCGCCTGTCTGCATCGCTTTTCTTGGGGTGCAATAAGCTCTCATGATGAAATCTTCTGTATCGCAAAGCTTCTTTTCGCGCGTCCAACTGATTTAGAATCCGCATTCGTTTCGAAACTCAGGAGCCAACATGAATTATCCGTCTCGTTTGAAGATCGTTTCGCTCGCCGCGCTCTGTATCTTTTTCGCACCCTTCGTGAAAGCGGATGGCGAGACGGCGGCTGGCCGCGACGCGAAACAGCCGGTAGACGAGGCTTACACCGCGAAAATGAAGAAGTACACCACGGAGCCGTTTTTCACGTCGCCGCTGGTGAACTATTTACCAGCTTCGAAAAATGTGCCGACTCCGGAAGCGGTGCTGGGCGATGTGGCAGGCGCGCCGGGAATTCTGCCGTACGCCAAAGATGTGTACAAGTACATGCGGCTGCTGGAGAAAGCCAGCCCGCGCGTGAAAGTTTTCTCGATCGGGACGACGGAAGAAGGCCGCGAAATGATCGCGGTGGCCGTTTCTTCCGAGGCGAACTTAAAAAAGTTGGAAGAAAACCGCGCATTACTGGCGAAGCTGGCCGATCCGCGCACGCTGCAGATGAATGACGCCGAGGCGGACAAGATTGTTGCACAAGCGATTCCTGTTTATTACATCACGGGAACCATTCACTCGCCGGAAACCGGCGCGCCCACGGCGTTAATGGAGTTAGCGTACCGGCTGGCAGTGGACGAGAGTCCCTACGTGAAGGAAATTCGCGATGGAATGATCACGTTGATTACTCCGGTGGTGGAAGTGGATGGCCGCGACCGCATGGTGGATATTTACAAATGGCACCTTGCGCATCCAAAGGATTTTTACCCTCCGCTGGTTTACTGGGGGAAATACGTGGCGCACGACAACAATCGCGACGCCATGGGCGTTACCCTGAAGCTGACCGAAAACGTGATGAACACGTACGTGAAATGGAACGCGCAAGTGCTCCACGACTTGCATGAATCGGTGCCTTATCTTTACGACAATACGATTGGCGACGGTCCGTACAACGCGTGGATCGATCCGCTTCTGGCCGACGAATGGCAGATGATTGGCGCGCGAAACGTGGCGGACATGACCAAGTTCGGAATGCCGGGAGTTTTTGCGCACGGAGACTTCGATACCTGGTCGCCGGGCTACTTGATGTTCATCGCGGCGTTGCACAACGGCATCAGCCGCTTGTATGAAACATTCGGAAACGGCGGAGCGGACACGCTGGAGCGCACGCTTGAGCCGCAAGAATACGCACGTACCTGGTACAAGCAAAATCCGCCGCTGCCGAAAGTGATGTGGTCGCAGCGCGACAACAACAACTACGAAGAAACCGGTTTGCTTGTTTCGCTCCATTACTTCAACGAAAACAAGCGGATGTTCTTGAAGAATTTTTATCTTAAGTCGAAGCGCTCCATCGAAAAGCCCGCCACGGAAGGCCCGGCCGCGTATGTCTTGCCATCCGATGAAACCAGGCCCACACTGCAACGGGAATTGCTGCATGTGATGCAGAAGCAGCATGTCGAGATTTCGCGGCTGACCTCCGCCGTAACGGTCACGCTGCCCAAAAAGAAAGAAAAGAAACCAGGCAAAAACGCGGAAAAGGCAGAACCGAAGAAAGACGAGAAGCCTGAACCCACGTCAAAGACGTTCCCGGCAGGAAGCTATGTGATTCGCATGGACCAGCCGTACTCGCGCATCGCGGACGCTCTGCTGGATCACCAATACTGGAGCCCAGAGGATCCGCAGAAGACCCCTTACGATGATACCGGCTGGACGTTTGGCGAACTTTACGGCGTGCAAGTGACACGTGTGGTGGATGGCAAAATTCTGCAAGCTGCGATGGAGCGAGTAACGGATTTGCACGTACCGGGCGGAGCGAAAGGCGAAGGAACGATCTTCGCGATCGAGAATCACGCTGAGCCGGCGCTCGCATCGCTTCGTTATCGTTTGAAGGATGCCGACATGCAGGCGGCGGAAGAGGCGTTTGAATCCGGGGGCAAGAAATACACGGCTGGCACGATTCTGGTGAAGGATGCGGACCGCGCGCAACTCGACGCAACAAGCAAAGAACTCGGGCTGCAACCGGTTGCGCTGACAGCTCTTCCAGCCGTAAAGATGCACGCGATTCGTGCCGCGCGAATTCTGCTGCTGCACACTTGGCTGAGCACGCAAACAGAAGGCTGGTGGCGGCTAACGCTGGATAAGCTGCAAATTCCTTTCGATTATGCCAGCACGCAGACGATCGCCAAGGTGGTGGATCTCCGACAAAAATATGACGTGATTTTATTCCCACCCGTCGGATGGGGCGGCTCGGTGGGTAATATCGTTAACGGTTTGCCGATGAGCTGGGGTAATCCGTTGCCGTGGCAGAATACGCCGGAAACGCCAAACCTAGTCGGCAAAAATGACGCGACGGACGACATGCGGCCAGGACTGGGATGGGACGGGGTGGCGAAGTTGCAAAAATTCGTGAGCGACGGCGGTGTGCTGCTGACCGTAATGGACACCGCGCAATTTGCCAGCGGAGTCGGCATAACGGGCGGCGTGAGTACCAACAGCTCTGAAAAGCTGAAAATTGTCGGGTCAGTTGTGGGCACACATTTGGTGGACGCCGCGAGCCCGATCGCCTATGGTTACGGTGAAAAAGTTTCTGCTTACTGCGATAACGGACCCATATTTTCGCTGAGCAGCATCGCCGGTTCGCGGCGAAGGAGGAGACTTGGTCCGGAATTGGGCGCGCGGCCAACGGGACGCGGCACAAAGGACGAGCCGGACTTCGCGGTCGGAAGACCGGGAATGGAAGCTCCGGAGGAGCCCGAAACGGAAATTTGGGAAAATCCGAATGTCACCGACGAGCAGCGGCACAACAATCCGAGAGTGATTCCGCCCGCGATGCGTGCCCGCGTGGTCCTGCGTTACGCTGATGCCAAAGATCTGTTGATTTCGGGCCTGGTAGAAGGTGGCGGCGAGATTGCCCAGCACCCGGCGGTGGTGGACGCTCCATTCGGCCAGGGGCACGTGGTGATGTTTTCCATCAATCCTGTATGGCGCGGTGAGACTCAGGGCACCTATTCGCTGGTGCTGAATACCGTGATGAATTTCGACAGCTTGAACGCTGGCCGCAAGAATGACGAAAAGTAACGCGGGCCATGCCTGGCAATTTCAACTAGCCATTAGGCGGAAACAATCGGTTCGTCGCTTGCCAATTGGGGCAGTTAGAGTACAATCCCCGCCATCATGGCAAAGAAAAGAGCGAAACGCTCAGGTGCCAAAAGGAAAGTACGCCGCAGCCGGAAACCGATCGCTAATGATAAGCTGCCAAAGAATGCGGTGACGCTGGCGGTCATTCTGCGGCCGCGCGATGGACAAGACATGATGCTGGAGGCGGAACTGCGCGCGCTGATTGCCCCAACCCGCAAAGAAGAAGGCTGCCTGCGCTACGATCTGCATCGTTCGCTTGAAGGGCCGACCGCGTTCTTGCTGCACGAGATTTGGGAAACGCGCGAGCACCACACTGCGCATACGAAGACGGATCATTTCCTGCGGTGGAACGCGCGCAAAGACGCGCTCTTGGCCTCGCGCGAAGTTGGATTCTGGAAGCAGATTGTTTAGCCGATCAGAACGATCAGACAAGGTGCACTCCATGAACGCCAAGTTGCTGTGCGGTCTTTTTGTCATTTTCGTCAGTGCCTGGACCATTTGTGGCCAGGAGCCCGAACACCAAGGCCATCACCACGATTCAGAAACTCTCGGCACCGTGAATTTTCCAGTCTCCTGTTCGCCCTCCGTCCAGCCGGCCTTTACTCGGGGGATGGCATTGCTTTACTCGTTCGAATACGAAGAATCGCAGCAAGCCTTCGAACAAATTGCGGCGGCCGATCCGAAATGCGCCATGGCCTATTGGGGCCAGGCCATGAGTCTGTACCACCAGCTCTGGGAGCGGCCCTCCAAAGAAAATCTGCGGCGCGGCGCGGAGTTGCTGGGCAAAGCAAAAGCTCTGGACGCGACGCCGCGCGAACGCGATTACATTCAAGCGCTCTCGGTTTTTTACGCAGATACCGACAAGCGTGAACATCGGGAGCGCGCCGAGGCGTACGCGGCGGCGATGCATGGCGTTTACCAACGCAATCCCCAGGATCATGAAGCTGCGGTTTTTTACGCTCTTGCGCTGCTGGCTTCGAGCCCGGACCGCGATGCGGAACTCACCAATGCCAGGGCCGCAGTGGCGATTCTAAACACGCTTTTTGATGAGCAGCCCACTCATCCCGGCATTGCTCACTACATCATCCATAGCTGTGACAATCCGGCCATGGCCAGCTTGGCGCTGCCTGCCGCGCGGAAGTATGCCAGCATCGCGCCGGCCTCGGCGCATGCGGTCCACATGCCGTCGCACATTTTTGCGCGACTCGGACTCTGGCAGGATGACATTCATTCGAACGTTGCGGCCATCCAGATCGCGGACAACATGGCCGGAATGAAGTTCCATGTGTTGCACCACAAGATTCACTCCCTGGATTTTCTGGAATATGCCTACCTGCAGATCGGCGACGACGCGGATGCTAGACGGCAGGTGGGCGCCATTGCGGCGATTCCCAAGCTCGAAGTGGAGCCGGAGTTCCGAGATTATTTCGAACAACACCAGGCGCTGTTTCCCGCCACTTATGCGATCGAACGCCGTCAATGGAAGGAAGCCGTGAGCCTGCAGCCCAACGAACAGGCTGTGCCATACGCGCAGGCGATTACGTATTGGGCGCGTGCGATTGGGGCAGGGCACCTGCACGATGCCGCCGCTGCGCGAGACGCACTCAAGCATTACGACGACCTTCTGGAGCGCACACGCAAAGGACCTAGGCCGTACGTCGCGGACACCATGAAGGAACAGCACGACGAGGTAAAAGCCTGGACGAGCTATGCTTCCGGTAATTCGGACGAGGCTCTGCGTTTACTGCGCTCAGTCGCCGACGAGCAGGACAAGATTGGCAAGGGTGAAACCGAGTTGCCAGCGCGAGAGATGCTCGCCGATATGCTGCTGGAGTTACAGCGTCCGCAAGAAGCATTGACCGAATACGAAGTTTCCCTGCATACCGATCCCAATCGTTTCAACGGACTCTATGGTGCGGCCCAGGCGGCGACTCGGACTCAACAGAAGGAAAAAGCCGCGGCCTATTACACGCAACTGCTCAAGAATTGCGACGGAAGCCACTCCGACCGTTCGGAGCTGGCCCAGGCCAAAATCCTTCTGGCCTCCAACTAGCGCGTTGTCCAGCAATAAGCCTACCGGGTGGAGGCTGCATATTCCTTTTGCGCCGATCAGGCTAAGTCGGACAGAAAGTAGTCACCCACGTCTCATCCTGCGACGTTTTTCGCCATCCGCACCACCGGAAGCTTTTCCCCGTTCTGCAGTGGAACTTCGATCCGCTCCACCTCTTGATACCCGCGCGCCAGGTAGAGTGGCACCCCGGTCAACGTCGCCCCCATCTCGAACCTTGTGAATCCCGCCGCTCGCGCCGCGCCCTCACACGCCTCCAGAATCTTCGTCCCGATGCCGCGTCGCGCGAAAAAGGGATGAACGAAGAAGGCGCGAATTTTGGCGGCATCGGTGGCGGGGTCGAGAAAGTCATTTTCACGAACTGCCGCGCGATCGCTGCCAAAAAGAGTCTTGCGATGGCTCCAGCCGCCGCATCCGGCGATCACCCTGGCGCACGCAGCCTTTGCTTCGGCGACAAAATAGGTGCCGTCGGCGACGAGTTGCGTGTCCAGGCCGAGGACCGTGCCGAGTGCTCCATTGATTTGTTCCGGAGTATAGTCGTGGATTTGCAGGCCACGGACCGAAGTTTCAATCAACTCGTGAAGAGCCGGGACGTCGGCCTCAGTCGCAAGTCGCAAAGACAGATTCAAGTTTTCCGCGGAGTGTTCCATCGATTTTTAAAGAAACTCCAGATCGGAATCGTACCGCGAAATTCCGTGTGGCGAATATCGAACCTTTTGGGCGCTTGACCAAACGCACTGCTTGCCGTGCCGGAAAAAAGAAATGGTGATACGAATACTTTCCGGAATCGCGAAGCCGGCGGTCCTCGAATCAAGCGAAGCTTGCGGTGTACCGGACTGTACTCGATTCGACGCAGGTTGGGACTTGTGGCGTTGCTGACGCTGGAAGGGCTCCCTACAATGAAAGTTCGTTTGATACAGCCGGAGGCAGGGAATGTCCGTGAAGCCAGCGAGGCCGAAGCCGCAGCATGCACCGAAAGCGCCGCACGAAGATCCTAAATTTCTGGAAAGCACACCAGCGAGGCCGCTGCGCATCCTGGCGGAATATATCAATCCGCTGGCGCAGTTAAAACGGGAAGCCATCGGCGACACAATTGTGATGTTCGGCTCGGCCCGAATTCATTCGCGGGAAGATACGCTGGCGCGGCTGGAACACCTAAAACGCACGAAGGCGGGCGCCAGCGGCGTAGCGAAAGCCAGGCACCGGGAGGCCTTGGTGGCGGCGAAGAATGCGCTGGAAATGTCGCGCTACTACGAGGAGGCGCGGGCGCTTTCGCACAAAATTACAACCTGGGCGATGTCACTGGGACCGCGGCCGCGGAGATTCGTGGTGTGCTCCGGAGGAGGCCCAGGAATTATGGAAGCGGCGAACCGCGGAGCGTATGAAGCCGGGGGAAAATCGATCGGACTGTCGATCGAGTTGCCGCACGAGCAGTTTGCGAATCCCTATATCAGCCCGGAGCTGAGTTTCAATTTTCATTATTTTTTCATGCGCAAATTGTGGTTCGCACAGATTGCGAAAGCGCTGATCGTTTTTCCCGGCGGATTCGGAACCATGGACGAATTATGGGAAATGATGACGCTGCTGCAAACCGGCAAACTGCCGAAAAATAATCTAATTCTGATCTACGGCAAGAAATATTGGGATGAAGTGTTGAACTGGAAAGCCATGGTGCGCTGGGGAACCATCAACGAATCAGAATACAAATTGCTGCAGTTTGCCGACAATGTGGACGACGCGTTCGAAGTGATTCGATCGGGCCTGGAAAAGTATCACATGGAAGTCGATCCCTTTCTCCAGGCGTATTAGCGGTGGTTTACGCATTCCTTGTCCTTACCGCGATGCTCCGTGGTGGTTACGGACTACGCTGTATGGCTGGCGTCCGCGCAGAACTTTAACCTCAAGGCAGTGTTTCAGCGAGAGATGGACTCACCCCAAACAGGAGAGAGGTGCAGAATGCGACATCGCATGAACGCAGGAAATTGGAAGACGGTGCTTGGAACGGCCGCGTTGGCAGTGGGTGTATCGCTTTTCGCAGGAACGGGAATCGCGAAAGCGGATGACTGCCGGGAGCGAACGATCAAAGCCGATCATCGTCTTCACGAAGCAATTGAGCATCACGGATATCAAAGCAGGCAGGCAGAGCACGCGCGCATAGAATTACGTGAGGCGCGGCGATACTGCTACGAGCACGGTCATCGCTGGTGGGACGTTGACGCCAATCGCTGGCACTCCGACCGCGACTGGGACGACCACGATCACGACCGCGATCATCACGACCATGACCGCGACCGTCAGTAATTAAAAAAAGACCGATAACCAAAAAAGGCGCCCCGAGAAGATGGGGCGCTTTTTCTTTTCTAGAGGCACAATTCGGCGCGCCACTCTGCGCCAGCGCCCTTCACAGCGCAACCTTTTGCCAGGGTGGGTGTTTGTATGGGTGTCCGGGTAGAGCGGTCAAGAGCAGCGGGGACTCGCAATGAGTACCGCAATGATAATACTGTATGCAGTTATCTAATATTTCCGGAGGCTTTTGGAGGAAAACATGAAACTACTAGAGAAAGTTCGGATGGGCATATTAAGGAAAATCGTGCTGGGCGCAGCACTGGTGGGAGGTTTCATGGCCTTCCTTGGAGCCGGCACGGCATCTGCTAGACCGCGCGTATTTGTCGCGATCGGCGGGCCGGTAGTCGTTCGCGGCTATTACGCGCCCCCACCACCTTATTGGGGCCGGGTATATGTCGCGCCGGTATATCGCTACGGGTACTACCATGGACCCGTGTTGCGGTATTGGGATGCACGATTCCATTGCTGGCGCTATCGGTAATTGCGACGGCCATAAATGGCTTTGAAAATGAGAAACGCCCCGAGGAAATCGGGGCGTTTTTTAATGTGCGGTTAGTGAGTGAGTTGGCGTCTTAGCGCGCGACTGTCAACGGTTCGTCTGCAAAGACCGCAGCAAAGCGCCGCGTCTCGTCCTGATCGTGCAACAAAACAATGGGAACCACACGAAGATAGCGTTTGCAAGAATGGCACTGCGTTACTTCGCCCTGTAAGTCTTGCAGGAAGCCGTCTGTAAAACGATAAAGAGTGCGCTCGCGGCGAGCATTTTTCTGATCGCGGTGCCCGCAGTGGGGACAAAGGAATTCTACGGTGTCCAGCTGCGGATCGCGGTCCAGAGCTGCCCAGCCGGTGCGGCGCACCCCGATGGTCTCGGGATTATGCCGTTCCATGGAAGCCCTCCATGACCGTTTTTGCGGTCACCCGTGAAATTGGATCCACGTCCTTAGTGGAAAGATGCGCGTCAGGGTAAAAAGGTTACACAAATACCTGTATTACGAAGAAAGGACGATACCGGCGCGGCACCAAGCCCGTCGCGACGGCGATTTCTTTCGATAAAGGCATAGGCTCGAGCCTCAAGAAGATTGAGCGAGAACCAAAGGTTTTGGGGAACTGCGCAAGCCACGCGGTGTCAAAGAGCATGAGGACGCGCGCACCTCACATCCCTGCGAGTGCCGCGCCAGCAACTGCAAGGCAACCTGTGGAGGCTGGCGCGGCAAATTCTGAACTCCAGGGATTTTTGGAGGTGTGTGATGTCCAGTGAGGAGAGAGTGAAGGCGGAGCCATGCACGGGCGCTTTCAGCAGGTGCCTGGTGGAAGGCGACACGGAAGAAAGCGCGAGAGAAAGAAAAATCAAACGGCGCGCGATTGGGATTTCGATCGTCTTGCAGAGTGTGGGATCGGCGGCATTGGTGATCGCGCCACTGTTTGCGAAACCTCCGGAACTTGTAGAACGCAGAGTGGTGCCGATCCCGCCTTACAGTCATGCTGCACCGCGTCACACAAATCAACAGACCGAAGTTCGGGCACCAGCTCAGCATTGGCGAGATCCCATTTACGCGCCGACGAACGTGCCAGCGAGAGTTCCAAGACTGACTGCCGACGATTCAGCTCAACCCCCGACGATTCCGGGAACGGAAAGCGCGCCGACAGGGAGGGAGAATGTAATCGGGATTCTAGTGGGTGAAGACAGCAGGCGTCAGCCGCCGCCACCCGATATCCACGAAAAGAAAATAGTGGCCGTAGGGCACATCGATCCCGCGCTGCTGACAAAGCGCATCGAACCCGTGTTTCCGCCTTTGGCGCGGCAAATCAGGAGAAGCGGCAGAGTCGAACTACACGCACTGATTGCTACGGACGGCACAGTGCAAGCGCTAGAAGCTGTCAGCGGCGATCCGCTGTTTGTGAGTTCCGCGCTCGAGGCTGTGAAGCAGTGGCGATATAAACCAACCTACTTGAACGGGCAAGCGGTGGAAGTCGATACGTACATCACGGTGATCTACACATTGCAGTGAATTGGTTCCCCCTCAGGGAAGCCGCTTGCAGGGAGAGCGGCGATGCAGAAGCAAAAGGTGCAAAGGGGCCCACGCCTGCCGCATGGGCCCTTTCTGCCTGCACCTGGCAACCGAAGCCGAGTCGAGAACGAAGAGAGATTCTCCGCTTTGCTTGAAATGACGACGATTGGAAAATGAGAACCGTAGGTCAGAAGTGGAAGACGACGCCAGTGGAGACGCGCAAATTGTTCTGGTTTTGTGCGCCGAGGCCGAGCTCATTGAAGCGGGTCATCAGATAATCGACCTGAACTGCGCGAATGGAAAAGCGGTGAGAAAGTTTGAAGTCCACGCCGCCGCCAACGGTCATGGCGAAAGAATTGTTCGAGCTTGAGAATGCCAGCCCGTTATCGCCGCCGATGTGCGCTACACCAAAAAGGACGTGGCCAAATGGCGTTATGCGCCAATCACGATGCAGCGAAACGCGCGGGCCGAAAAGGTAAGTGGAAAGGGTCCCGTCAACACCGCTGCCCAGAATATTGTTAGTGTGATAGCCGCCGAGGTCCGCGACCGCGCTGAGCCAGCGAGTTGCATTGTAGGAGAGGGAAACACTGCCTCCGTTCATGCTGAAGCTGTCGATTCCGGAGGTAGCAGGGTTTTCGCGCACGTAGGAATATCCGGCGAATACATCGAACTTCGGGGCGTCCTGCGCGCGGGCAGAAACGCCGCACAGCGAACCAAGACCCAACAGGCACACTACGACCTTCACGTTCATAATTCCTCCAAATGAGTGTTGTGTGCGCGAGCGCGCGGCAGAATGCGCGGCATCACGTGCGCGGCGCGCTTCAGGCAGGGAAGCGGCGATACGCAATTTCAATTTTGTGTTGCCTTAAAAGATGCGAAAGGCAGGGCAGAAGTTGTAGCCATGCGCGCAGATAAAAGCGCTTCTTTATAAAGATTTCTGCGGATTGGCGGGAACTTTTTTAGAGCAGCGGTTCGCCGGAATGTCGGGCGATTTCCGCACGAGCGGCGTCGCGCAAGCGAACAACCTCATGCCAGTCGGCATTTTCGGCTTGCGAAGATTTGGGCCATAGCGGGGGAGAAAGAGTGATGGTCACAGCGGCGGGACGCGGGAGAAAAGTCCCGTCACGAAGAAATCGGCGAGTGCCGGCAAGTGAAACTGGAATGATTGGAGCGCCGGCCACCACGGCTGCGTTGAAAGCGCCGAGCTGAAAAGGGCGCACGCCTTCTTCGGGAACGAACGTGCCTTCCGGAAAAACGAAAATGGAATCGCCATTGCGAACGCAGGATTCGATTTGCTGAGCGGCATCGCGACGCGCATTGACGTCCGCACGTTGAAAGGAAAGATGACCCATCTTGCGAAGAAACGTGCCGATCAGAGGCATCTTGTGCACTTCTTGTTTGGCAATGAAGCGATAGGAAACGCCGAGGCCGGCCATGAGAGGGAGCACGTCAAAATAACTAGTGTGATTCGCAACATAAATTTTCGCGCCCTGCGCAGACATGTGTTCCCTGCCGACAACGCGCACGCGCATACCCGTCAGGAAAAAGAAAACTTTCAAAGCGAATGACGTGTAGCGCCCGGCAGCACGGTGGCTGCGAAAAAACAAAACTCCCATCCATGCCGGAACAATACAAATGGCGAAGAGAGCACTAAAATACAGACCATAGAGAATTTCGAGGCAGCGGCGTACGCCAGCAACGGCTTCTTGAAATATATTTTTCAGCGCGCCAGCGGCACCCAGTCGCGCGATTTGTAACCAGGCTGGAGCTTTCTTCGCGGCCAGAGTGCCCGCCATGTAGAGCTTGCCGGTTTCCTCTCGGCGCAATTTCCCGCTGGAAGTTTTGGGAATGCTGCCGGGTGGAATGAGCTCCACCCGGTCCGGCGGCAAGCCCAGGCCCTGGGAAATTTCATGGGTGACGGCGGCGGCGATCGCGGAACGGCGTGAGCGGTCCGTCTCGCGCGATTCGGCCACTACAACCAGTTTTTCCGTGCCGCTTCCGATATCCTTGAGTCCAAAAGCCACGACGCAGCCCTTGCGGATACCATCGACGCGTCCGGCGAGTTCTTCCACTTCGTGTGGATACAGATTGCGGCCGCCCTTGATGATGATGTCCTTGATCCGGCCGGTGACGAAAATTTCATCTTCGACGCGATAGGCGCGGTCGCCGGTGTCTACCCAAGCGAATTCGTTTTGGTTAGCGGAGCCGCGCGGGAAAAGTTTTTCGGTTGCGAGAGGATTGTTGTAATAGCCGCTGGTCGCCGATGGTCCACGGAACCACAGGAAACCTTCCGTGCGGTCAGGCACTTCGTCGCCCGCTTCATTCACTACACGCAGTTCGTGGTTCGGTACCGCTTTGCCCGAGGAAACGAAAGCGATTGCCGCTGGGCCGCCCGGAGCGGGAACAGCGCGGCCCTGCGTCGTGAAGACCTCTCGATTCACCAGATCGACGCGCGGGCCGCGATTGAGCGGAGGAACGGTTACGGCCAGGGAGGCTTCGGCAAGACCATAAACGGGAAGCTGCGCTTCGCGGCGAAAGCCGTATTTAGCGAAGCGTTTTTGGAAGCGTTCGAGGGTCTCCGGATTCACCGGTTCGGCGCCGTTCAATGCAGCGCGCCAAGAGCTAAGGTCCACGCCTTCCAAATCTTTGTCGGCAATTTTTCGCGCGCACAATTCGTAGGCAAAGTTTGGCGCGGCAGCGAGCGTGCCGCGATGCTTATGAAAAGCACGCAGCCATCGTTCCGGGCGAGTCAGGAAGGCCAGTGGCGACATCACGCACACGGGTATGCCGTAACACAGCGGTGTGAGCCAGGCTCCGATCAAACCCATATCGTGATAGAGGGGCAGCCAGCTGACGCCAACGTCTTCAGAAGACAGTTCGACTGCTTCGCCGATGGCGCGAATATTTGCGAGCAGATTCGCGTGGGTGAGGGTGACACCCTTGGGATCGCCGGTGGAGCCCGATGTGTACTGCAGGAGGGCGATGTCGGTCGCTTTGCGGACTCGGCTGCCGGAGAGGTAGGCGGGCAGCGCGCCGGGAGCGGGCGGAGGAGCTTTGTCGGCGGCTTCAAGAAGTTTTTCCGCGTCAGCGACGGACTGCAGCGAACGCACACGCGGTTTCAATAACTTGGCCACGGCTTCGGCGCGGCGAAACGTCAGCAGCAGACAAACACCGGCATTATTCAAAATCGCCGACTGCCGCTCCGCATACTCCTCTATGCGATCCGCGCGAAACGGCGGATAAATTGGCACCGGAACGGCGCCAGCCATAAGAATGCCCGCGTAGGAAATGAAAAACGCGCGTGAAGTGGGCAGCATCAGCGAAACGCGGCCGCCGGGAGGGACGCCACGCCGGGCCAACTCGGCGGCACAGCGCTGCGCAGCGGCAAAGAGTTCAGCAAAAGTCAGCGTTAGCGTTTTTTCGCCTGTATCGGAATCTTCCGTAATGTACAGGTGTATGCGCTCCGCGTCATGCATTGCGCGATAGCGCAAGACGTCAACCAAGGTCTGTGCGGAGAACAGGCCTTCGTCGACCGCTGCACGATGCGATACTTGCGCAGCTACAGAAGCGCGGAGGGGGGAAGATACTTCATCCGGTTGCAGATTATTTCCAGACGCCGTAAACACAGCGTCCACGAGCTCTTCCGGGGTATTGATTTCCGCCGCGACGCGATCGGGAAGCCGCACACCGAATTCGCTTTCCAAACGCGCCAGGAGTTCCACTCGCTCCAGACTGCCCAAACCCAATTCGTGATCGAAGTGCGAGGACGGACTGAGCAGGGGCAGGGCACCCTCGCTGCCAAGTTCGCTGAGGAGCGCGCGAAGTAGGTCCAGCACGCGTTCGCGCACGGCGGAGCGATCGAGCTGTGTGCTGGCAGTGGCCACGAGACTCTCCGCGAGGAACTTAGCGAGAGGCTACCACGTGCAGTCGTCAATATCCACGTGCCGGAAAGGTGGGTAGCGGGTTAGTTTGAATTTTGGCCTCTACTGTCAGGATTAAGAAAATTCAAACTGACCCCTACCGAAAATGTGGAGCCATTACGCGGATTTACCTTCGGCTTTGGGCGTGGGGGCTTCGTCCGCGGCAGTTTTGGCCGGGGAATAGTTGCGGGGCAGCAGGGTCGTGGAAAGATCCACCCCCGAAAGATCCGCGCCAGTGAGGTCTGTTTCGCGCAGGATGGCAACGCCCATGTCAGCGCCGGCAAACTTGGCTCCGTTGACGTTGGCCAGGCGGAAATTGGCGTTGCGCAACAGCGCGCGTTGAAAATTAGTGTTGGAAAGATCGCAGCGGAAGAACTCGACTCCGCTAGCTTGCGCTTCCTGCAGATTTGCACCGGCCAGATTTGCCTCAGTCAGGTCGGTGTTGCGCAAATCGGCTTTGCGGAGGTTCGAGCCGGCCAGGTCAGCGTGCGCCAAGCGAGCGCGCCGCAAGTCGGCCTTCTCGAGATTCGCATTTTGCAGGATGGCGCCGCTCAGATTTACGCCCGCGAAATCCACGCCGCTCAGACTGGCGCCGGTCAAATCGGCGCGAACACCATCCTCTTTACCAGAAAAAAAGCGGGCATGTGCTTCGAGAATTTCGCTGAGCCGCTTGCCGGAGTGAATGATGCTGGTCGTCTTCTTCAATCCCATAATCGCCGAATCCTTAAGTGAATTTGTAGGTTTCATTTTACCGGAAGCGGGAGCGCTGCGACACATCGAGCGCTAAATCAACCGTCTGACGGACCGATTCCGCAGGATTCCTCTTCAGGGTTTCCGCACAGGAGTAAACTGTAGGCGATGACTTTTCGAATACGCCCGCTGAATGCCCGTAGCAGAGCCAGTGACAGCTTCCTGGCGATATTTCTGTTTGTTGTGGGTCAGCTGGCTGTGGCGATGTGTGCCATGGCGCAAGATCACGACGACGAGATTGTCGCGACGCTGAGTGGCGGCCGGGTCATTGTTCACGCTACGCGGGAAAGCGTCACATTTATTGCGATCGACGAGCCGGTCGAACCGGGTTCGCCCCCACCACGTGTGATGACGCTCGACAGCAGGCATGTCGCCGTGCTGCTGGGCTCAGCGGAATGGCGCATTCCGGCAGACCCAACAGCCATCCGGTTGGACAAGAGCTATACGCGCGTGGGAACGCCGGACCCCCGCTACCAGGGAAGCTATACGGGCGAAGCAGAAGCAGACCTGGAACAGATGGGAGTAGCGTTCCTGGAGAAACTGGCGCCACTTGCCGCGCGGCTGCATCATAAACTGGATTTTCCCGCGGACCAGCCCTTGTTTGAACTTGTAGTTATCGGTTTTGGTCCGCGCGATTACGGGCCAGAAGTGTGGACGGCCGAATACCATATGACACAAGCGGTGGTAGCGTCGCGTGGAGGAGATTACTGGCAGACACGAGTGCAGAGGCCGCGCTTCACGCAAATTTATCCGCCGGAAAAGCACGAACCACGCAAGCTGGTTGAGACTTGCTACCCCGGCCAATGTAAAGGGCCAACGCTGCAGCAATTGCTGGAAGGCAATGAGCCGACACTGGAGAAGCTTGCCAAGTCCGATCCGAAGTTTCTAAAAGCCGCGTCGTTGATCAGTAGTGGTCAGGCACAAAAATCGGTCGCCGTAGATGCCAGCGGTTTTCTCCGCGCGGCTATTCCGTTGATTTATCCTGATCGGCGATTCGTCATGGGCACTTACGAAGAGGAGCACGGTTTCCAATGGATTGTTCCGCCCGACGAACCGATGGAAAGAGCAGAAAAAACAAAGGACGACCAGAAGCGCCCTCCGGAAGCGCCAACTCTTCGCCGCAGAGTCGATCCGCCGGGCAAGTGATAGCCGGCGTTGATAAACAATTTGGCCGGACTTATCGCGAACCCACCGCCGCCGCTCGCGTAATGGAATCGCCGACAGCTATGGTTCCACCCTGCAGAACGCGGCATAGCATGCCTCGCCGGCCATACATCTCTCGACGAAGTCCGGATCGCACCTTTTCCAATTGATTGCAGGGCGTGCAAACTGCACTTACTCGTAACACCACGGGTCCGATCCGCAGTTCCTCGCCCAACGCTAGCCCGTTTACGTTGAGGCCTTCGGTGGTTATATTTTCGCGAATGACTCCCGGACGCAACTGCACGGCGTGCAGGGTTTCCATGTCCACCAACAGGACCTGACGGCCGCTCGCTTTTCGTGCATGGGCGCAGCCCTCGAAGCCTAGATCAGTCACGGCCTGGACGCTTGAGACTTCTTCCATTGGAAGCCGCCGCTTCGGTGCGCGGAAAAGTTTGGCAACTGACGCCATCTGTCAGTCTCTCGCCGCCTGTGCCCTGCTCGCAGTTCCGCCAATGTCGGTCCGGTAGTGCATGCCTTCAAAACGAATTTTGGACGCTGCGGCGTATGCGCCGGAAAGCGCACCTTCGAGAGTTGGCGCAAAAGCGGTTACGCCAAGGACGCGGCCTCCGCTGGAAACGAGGTTGTCACCCCGTTTTTGGGTGCCGGCGTGCAGAACTTCAACACCAGACTTTGTTCGTATAGCGGTTAGTCCCTCAATTACCTTTCCGATCTCGAATCGCCCTGGGTATCCGGCAGAGGCTATGACAACACAGGCGCTTGCTCCCTTTTTCCATTTCCATTCGTCCGGCTGGAATCGCCGGTTCGCCAGGTTTTCCAGCGCTTCAGCCAAGTCGAAGTCTGTGCGGGCCAAAATTGCCTGTGTTTCCGGATCACCTAACCGGCAATTGAACTCCAACACCTTAGGACCGTCCTTGGTCAACATGAGGCCAATAAACAGAAAGCCTTGGTAGCGAATGCCGTCGGCAGCCAAGCCGCGAAGGGTGGGCCGAACAATCGATTCTTCAATCTTGGCCTGCAAGGTGGACGAGATCAAATCATCGCTTGAGTAAGCACCCATGCCCCCCGTGTTGGGTCCGCGATTGCCGTCAAAAGCGCGCTTGTGATCTCTGGTAGGAGCAAGGACTGCATACTTTTCTCCATCGGTGACGATGATGAACGACAGTTCATCGCCTTCCAGTGTTTCCTCCAGCATGACACGCTTGCCAGCGCTGCCAAACTCCTCGATCAGCATCGCCCGTGTGACAAAGTCGCGCGCTTCGCTTTCTGACTGTGCGAGCAGAACCCCCTTACCGGCGCAAAGGCCGTCGGCTTTGAGCACGACCGGGTACGATATCTTCTTTAACGCGGTGTATGCCTCGTCTGGAGTGGCAAATTCGCCGCACAATTCCGCCGTAGGAATCGAATGTCGCGCCAGAAAGTGCTTCGCGAAAATTTTGCTTCCTTCCAACTGAGCCGCGATCTGCGATGGGCCGACAACCGCCAGATTGCGCGCGCGTAACGCATCACTCAGGCCACGCACCAGAGGGAGTTCAGGCCCGACAACAGTAAGATCGGGCCGCAATTTTTCCGCGATTGCGACCAGGCCGGCAACGTCGTGCGCTTCCACTGGAAGGCAAACCGCATCGTCCGCAATGCCGCCATTTCCGGGAGCGCACCAAATTTTTTCGAGGCGCGGGCTTTCGCGCAACTTCCAGACCAGGGCATGCTCGCGGCCGCCGCCACCGATGACCAGGATTTTCACGGAATCTTGTCGAGCCCTTTCCTAACAATCGCCAGAGCTTCGACGATAGTCGTGGCCGCTGTGTCTGTCAATGCTTCACGGGGGGAGCAAGAGCCGGAAGGGTCGTCAGACGGTCGCCGGACAGAACCCTTAAACAGATGCCCTATAGATTAATTATATATAGAGTAATTAAGAAACGAGAGTAGACTGCCTGATTGTCAGCTCAGGCCTGGCTTAATGCGCGAATAGGAATAGTCACACTGGCGCTGGTAGAAGTCTCCGAAGATGCCAGCATGTGGCAACGGCCATCAAAGATTCCGCCCGGATCGATCACCAGGCACGGCGAGTGCACTTCTCCGGTGACCACGCCCTTAGCCTGAATTTCCACGCGGCCCTTCGCGAAGATTACGCCATCGTAACGGCCAGCAATCACCACGCGGTTTCCTTCAATCTGGCCTTCGACTTTGGCATTCTCTCCGAGGATCAGCGTCTGCTCGGAAATGATATTGCCCTTCACGTTGCCGTCAACACGAAATGTTCCGGTAACTTGCAAGGTGCCTTCCATGGTGACGCCTTGATCGATGAATCCTGTCCACTCTTCGCCGCTGCCGTTGGTCGAAGTGCCTGGCCATTTCCACGCCATATAGTTTCCACGCCCCAATTTCTCTTGTCGTCCAAAAACTCTCCATCAATGGGAGTCGACACCACTCACTCTATCGGGACGCGAAAATAAGTCAACGCGTCTGCGGTGTGAGGTTGTCGAATGTAATCACTGAACGGATGGGCAGTGTTGCCGAAAAGGGGCGCAGAGCGATTTGAGGAGACTACTTCTTCATCAGGCGGTCATACAGTCCCATTAGCTGCGCGTCTTCGTAATATTCCAGCACCAATTGGCCCGGGCGCATTTTCGTGCGCTGCCGCAGCAAAATCTTGGTGCCCAGGTGGCGCTGCAACTCGTCTAGAGCTTCGCGGATGTTGGGATCGACCTGAATCCCGGGCTTTTCTTTTCTGCCGCGAGCATGCCGCGAAGCCAGGCGCTCAATCTGCCGGACTGTGAGCCCGCCCCGCGAAGCCCGTTGCGCATAGCGCATTCGTAGTTGCGGGTCGATCACCGCTAGAAGAGCGCGCCCATGACCAGCGCTGAGCTTCCCTTCCTCGATCCAATCTTGAATTGTAGGCTCTAGCCGTAACAATCGGACCGCGTTAGCAACCGTGGCTCGATCTTTGCCGGTGCGCTCGGCGACCGATTCCTGTGTCAATTGAAATTCGTCCATGAGACGTTCAAACGCACGCGCGGCTTCAATCGGGTTCAAATCTTCACGCTGGATGTTTTCCACCAGCGTCATCTCCAGCGCCAGTTCGTCGGAAACATTCCGGACGATAGCCGAAGCCTTTTTCAGCCCGGCGCGCTGAGCCGCCCGCCACCGGCGTTCGCCAGCGATGAGTTGAAAGCGATTGCCGACCGGGCGAACCACGATCGGTTGAATGATGCCGCTGGCCTGAATCGAGCGCGCCAGTTCGTCGAGGGCTTCTTCGCGGAAACGCGTACGCGGCTGATAGGGGCTCGGCTCAACCAGATCGATATCGATTTCGTGCGGCCCCTGGCTGAACGATTGGCGCGCCGGCGCTGCCGCAGCCCCAGTTGCAGTTATAGCTGGCGGTGGAATTTGGCTTTCTGCTGGTGGCGTGGATCGTTCAGGCTCCCGAATGAGCGCTCCGAGCCCCCGTCCCAAGGCGTTTCTCGGCATTGGCAATTACCTCCTGGGCGAGTTGCGTATAGCCCTCGGCCCCTTTACTATGTATATCATAGAAAATAATAGGCTTACCAAAGCTTGGCGCTTCAGCAAGACGAACATTGCGCGGAATTACACTCTGAAAAATCTGCGATCCAAAGAAGCTGCGGAGATCGGTCGCAACCTGCCTGGACAAGGTGGTTCGCTCGTCGTACATCGTAAGCAGGATCCCCTCGATTTCCAGATTTGGGTTAAGCGTCCGGCGAATTCGCATCAGCGTGTCCAGAAGCTCGGACACGCCTTCGAGTGCAAGGTATTCGCACTGAATTGGCACCAGGACGGAATTCGCGGCCATGAGTCCGTTTAGCGTTAGGAGGTCAAGTGCCGGCGGACAATCGAGAATGACAAATTGATAGCGAGCCAGCAATGGTTCTAGAAAGCTTTGCAGCCGATATTCGCGATTTTCCGCGTTTACGAGTTCAACAGCAGCGCCCGCGAGATTCTTGTCCGCAGGGATGACGTCCAACTTATCAACCTGCGATTTCTGGAGAATCTTTTCAGTAGGTTCATTCAGAATCAGGGCATGGTAGAGCGTCCTGCGGGACGGGTCTTTGGAGAAACCGATCGCGGCTGTGGCATTCGCTTGCGAGTCACAGTCCACGAGCAGGGTCGGTTGGTCAGCGGCGGCAAGACAAGCAGCGAGATTCACAGCGGTTGTGGTCTTGCCGACACCGCCCTTTTGATTTGCGACGGCAATAACTCTTGCCAAATTTCCCCCGAAAACGCCGTGGGCGAAAACTTAGCAAAGGAAAATCTGATATGCAAGCTGTTTCACGTGGAACACTGTTTATGAAAATTACCAGTGTGGTCTGCTCAGAAGTTCTACGTGGTACAGAACTGAGGACTGTGGTCCATCTGGTGAGGAGTGAGTGGATCAACTATGCTATGACAGCAACCTGGTTGTCCAGCTTGTGAGCTCTTCGATAGACTGTTGTTCCACGTGGAACAGGACCGAAGGTATAGTAGGCCAGAGCAAGCTCGAATACCTCAATGAAATTTCACGAATATTGCGAGTTGTCTGAAACAGGCCCCCATTTGCACCAATTTACTCGATTCTGTCTCCTCGTAGGACGAATCGTTGAAGCGATTTTGGCACCGGCCGGGCCTCGGACCATGACCATCCCGGTAAGGAGCGAACTTCCTCCAGATCGCGGCCGCCAAGCCATAAAAGAGCATGTTTGGCGGAAATTTGAGGAGATGCCGCCCAACCGAGGAAATTCGCAAAGTCTCCGAGCGCGCGCGAACAAACCACGTCTAAGGGCGCTACCTCTTCTCCAAGTTCCTCAAACCTGCTCACGAGAACTCTCGCATCTGTAAGTCCCAGTTCACGAATGACTTCCGCTAAGAACGTTGCCTTTTTTACGTTGGATTCCACCAGGAAAAGATGCAAATCGGGCCGTAAAATCTTCAACGGAAGACCCGGAAATCCACCCCCGGAACCCACGTCGGCGAGCCGACAGTTTTCCACAGGCAGTAAGAAGACTCCAAACATTGATTCACAAAAGTGGCGGTAGAGTATCTCCAACGGGTCGCGGATCGCGGTCAGATTTACTTTTTCATTCCAGGTCCAGAGGATTCTTGTATATTGTTGAATTTGCTGGAGTTGTGCGTCATTTAGAGTAAGTTGAAATTCGCTCGCGGCACGTTCGATTGCGCCTCTCGAGGGCACGTAGGCCGCGCTAGTTGTCATTGTAGTAAACGCAGTAGTAAATCACGGTTCATTGTCCGGTTAAACTGCCTGGCCCACAGGTTCTTCAAGTTGTTGCTCGGTAAAATATTTTGTACCCGCGAATCCCGCCACGATGTCCAGTATTGCGTGCCAGACGACTACCGGGAGGATGCTATCGTACGCGATTTTCACGCCAGCGAACAGCATTCCAAGAAGAGCGGTTCCGACACTGCCGCCTTTTCCCTGATAGAGGTGCGCCAGGCCAAACATCAGCGAGGACAAGATAACCGCCGTCCAGGCACCGAGACCAGCTCGAAAAAGCGCCGCAATGACGAAACCGCGAAAGACAAATTCTTCGCATATTCCCGCAGTGACCGCCAGCACAATATAAAAAATGTATTCGGCGGTCGAGCGCGGAAAAAGCCGGACGCCCATGGCGCGAAGCGACTCCGCGGCGCGATGATGCGAACGGGCCAGACGCCGAAGATTCATCCAATGTCCCGCGGCAATCAGCGTCGCGCCCACCAGGATGAGCAAAATGGCGGCTGGTGCGAATCCGTCGGCGAGTCCAAGCTGACGAAGCGTCAATCCGCGAGCGAAAGCGCGCCATGCCACAATCGCGGCCAAGGACCACTGAAAGAGAATTGTCGTAACGTAGAGGCGAATTCGATCGCGGCCGGAAACCTCCGGCAAGGCCATTAAATCACGCATACGCTGTCGTCCGCGCCACGGCAGAAGCACGCTCAGAAGTAAGAAGATGAGCCAGAAGTCCCAAGGCATGCGGAGATGTAAACATGTTCGCCAGACAAAGCGCAACTCGGAGCGGCGAGAGTGGAAATACCTTGATGGCTTCAAAGCGCGCGCAACGTGTTAACGCGCAAACTTTCCGCATCCTCTCTATAATGCTGAGAAACACGAACGAGGAGGCTCCATGACCGATCGCGTCAAATTGACGTCGATGGCCAAGGCCGCTGGTTGAGCGGCAAAGCTGAGTCCCGGGACGCTGGACTCTGTTTTGCGGCAATTGCCGCGGCAAACTGATCCCAACGTACTCGTTGGTTTCGAAACCAGCGACGACGCGGGGGTGTATCTACTTGACGAAAATTCAGCGCTGGTGCAGACCGTAGATTTTTTTACGCCCATCGTGGATGATCCGCGAACGTTCGGTGAAATCGCCGCTGCAAATTCGCTGAGCGACATTTACGCGATGGGTGGCCGTCCAATTTCCGCGCTGTCGATCGTGGGATTTCCCGAAAAGGGAGACTCACAAATCCTCGCCGAAATTCTCCAGGGCGGTCTGGCAAAAATGATGGAAGCAAACTGTACGGTCATCGGCGGTCATTCCGTGCGCAATGAAGACGTTTTATTCGGTTATGCCGTGACGGGATTGATTCATCCCAAGAACGTTTGGAAGAATGTTGGCGCCCGTGTTGGCGACGTCCTGATTTTTACAAAGGCGCTGGGCACAGGAATCATTTCCACCGCGCTGAAAAATAATAAAGCCGACGCGGAATGGGTGTCCTCCGCAATCGGCTCGATGACTACGCTCAATCACGGCGCTGCGCAAGCGCTGCATGAGATCGAAGCGAATTCCAAATGGCGAGATTCGATTCACGCGGTCACAGATGTTACCGGATTCGGCTTGCTTGGCCATGCGCGCGAGATGGCTCTTGGAAGCGCGGAAAAGGGAATTGATCCTGCATCACTCGAAATCAATTACAACGCGTTTGCGCCTATAAAAGGCGCTTTAGAGGCTGCGAGAGATGGCCAACTGCCCGGCGGGCTGAAAAATAACCGCGAATTTGCCGGCGAGTGCGTGGAGTTTTCCTCCGACGTGCCGAAGGAATATCGCGACCTACTTTTCGATCCGCAAACTTCGGGCGGTTTGCTGATCGCAATTGCCGCGGATGCTGCCGCGGCAGCGCTCACAGCTTTGCACCGCCACAGAGCTGAGGCTAGCCTGGTAGGCAAGGTGGTTCATAAAAAGTCGCCATTGATTCGCGTTAATGGGTCCGCCGCTGAACTGGGATTACGAAACACGTAGCAGGGTTCATCTCCTAATATGGACACCATCACACACGGCATCGCGGGAGCGCTGATCGGCAAAGCACTATGCAGCGGGGACGATCTGTTTCCGCCAAAGCCGATGAGCCGCGAACGTATCATCACGTGGGCAGTGATGCTCGGCGCGATTTTTCCGGATAGCGACGTGGCGCGGGACATTTTCTCGCACAATGATCTGCTCGTGATTACGTGGCATCGCAGCATTACTCATTCCTTGCTGATGCTGCCAATTTTTTCTTTGCTTCTTGCTACGTTGACCCGGTGGATCGCGCGCAAATTCAAGTGGAACGCGCCGCCATTCGCAACGCTCGCGATTCTTTACGCGACCGGTATTTTCAGTCACGTTCTGCTCGATCTGGTCACGACATTTGGGACCATGATCTGGTCGCCTCTCGCTTGGTCGCGGCCGGCGTGGGATTTGCTCTTCATCATTGATTTCACATTTGCCGCCATTTTGCTGATTCCGCAGTTGCTCGCGTGGGTACATCGCGATGCAAAGCTTGCTCCGCGGCGTGCGGTAATGATGTGGCTGCTTTTTATTCCTGTAACCTTCGGGATTGCGGCTCTGGCGCGAATTGTGGGCGCGCCGATTTCCGCCAACTCTATCGGCATCGTCATTCTGATTCTTTCGACAATTTTTCTAGTGCCGGCGTTTCGCGGATGGGGCGGGCAATTGCGCTCAGCGACATGGAATCGCGCCGGATTCGTTGCAGCCAGCTTGTACCTCGGCGTCGCCGCGTTTGCGCATCACCAAGCCCTTCAGCGGATCCAGAAGTTCGCCGAATTCCAAGGCGCTCATGTTGACGCCATCGGCGCTCTGCCGCTGCCGCCTTCTATCTTGAATTGGGACGGATTGATCCGTACGCCACGCGGCGTTTACGAACTTCGGATGGACCTGAGCGGGCCTTCCGGGATTCCTGGCAGTTCCGCCGCCGCCGCCACCGCACAGTCTGGATTCACTTATAAATATTTTCCCGATGCCCCTGGAAACCGCTTTATTCAACTGGCGCGAGAGTTACCAGCGGTTCAAAAAGTAATGTGGTTCGATCGCTTTCCCGTCACGCGGTACCACAAGGAAGGGCCGGATTCGGTAGTGGAAATCCTCGAATTGCGCTTTCCGCAGGTACGAGCAGATCGCCCGGCTCCGTTTACCTACCGCGTACGTTTTGATGCTGCCGGTAATGTACTCTCGCAAGACTGGGCAAAATAATAAGAGATGTTTGTCGCGCCACGATTCAACGCGCGACTTTACTTTCCGATGGATGAATCACTACTTGGCGATGCTCGCCCATGCCGACGCTCTCCGTGCGTACTCCCGGGAATTCCTGCAACGCCAGATGTACTATGCGACGTTCCCGCGCCGACATCGGGTTTAGCTTGAAAGGCTGCCGCGAGGTCTGCACGCGTTCCGCAGCCACACGAGCTGTCATTTTTAATTCTTCGACACGCAGTGCGCGATATCCCCCGCTGTCCAAGAATATTTTGTCTTGCCACGGTGGTTCAAGGCGCAGCGCCCGCAATGCCAAATGTTCTATCGCGTGAAGCAATTCCGCTCCACGCTCCAGGAGCATGTCTTTATCGCGGCCACTCAGGTCGGCAAGCACTTCCGCATCGCCGGCCTCGGGAGGATTTCCCGTGCCCAGTGCGTTCACACTAATTTTGAGGTCGAGTTTTGCCGCGGCAATGGTTGCGCCCAGAAATTTCTGCAGCGACTCCGCGGCGGCGACGCGATTCAATTTGCCATCTTCAATCAGATTTCGGGTCATCGGGGACGCGATGCGTCCCGATATCTTACGCTAGCCTCGTCTTCGCTGCTCAGGATTTCTTGCCGCGCGACAGCTTTACCGGAGTGGTTACCGGATGCGCGCGATTCAGGTACCACTGTTGACCAATTCCCACCAGGCTGCTGGTCAAAATATAAACTGCCAGTCCACTGGAAATCGGAAACACGATGAACATTCCGGCAAATGTCAGGGGCATAAATTTCATCATCATCTGCTGTTGCGGATCGGTCGTGGTCACCGGCGTCATCTTCGACACCAGGTACATCGATCCCGCCATAATCACGGGCAAAATATAATAAGGGTCGCGCGAAGACAGGTCCGTTATCCAACCGAACCAGGGCGCGTGCCGCATTTCAATCGCGGAATTCAGCGCGCGGTTCAGTCCGAACCAGATCGGCATCTGTACCAGCATCTGAAAGCAGCCGCCCACCGGATTAACGCCCTCGCGCTGATAAATCGCCATTACTTCTTTATTCATTTCGGCTTTGCGCGGGTCGTTTATTTTGTATTTCTTGTATTTCTCCTGAATCGCTTTTATTTCCGGTCCCACGCGCTGCATCTTCATCGTCGTCTTGTAGCTCGAGATGCGTAGTGGGAATAGCAACATGTTGACGACTAACGTCAACACCACGATCGCCCATCCCCAATTGGGTATGTATTTGTGCAGCCACTTCAGCGCGTGAAACAGGGGATCGGCAATGATTTCCATCCACCCGAAGTTCACCAGCGACTGCAGCGGCGGATTCATGTGCTTCAGGTCGTCGTAATCTTTTGGTCCGACGAAAATGCGCATATTCGCCGGCTGTGCCGACGTTGCAGCAGCGACTTGCGGGACCGGTTCTGCTTTGTCCTCCGGCTTGCCTTGATTGTCAGTGGTCTTGATGGTGTGCCAGGTTTTCCAATAGCGGGTTTCGATCGTGCCTGGAGGCGTCCCTGTTGGAGCCAAAAAAACTGCAGTGAAATAGCGGTCTTCGATGCCGGCCCAGTCTTTGCCGCCTTGCCACAGCGCGGGTCCCCACTTGCCGTTGTCGTCTAATTTTTTGTGCACAAAACCGTTCAGCTTGCCGCCTTCGGTATAAAAAGTACTGACTGTTTCGACTGGAATTGGATTTTGTACCGTGGTATCGCCAAAACCACCCAGCCAAGCCAGGCCGGCAGTGATCGACTTGCCATCCAGCTTCGCACTGACTTCCGTTTGCACTACGTAGCTGTCGTTAAACTTAAAATGTTTCGTAATTTCCAGATGCCCGTCACTCCACGCAAAATCCAGTTCGGCCGGAGCGGTCAACTTTTCCGGCGCCTCGGCACCTGCCGAAGCAGCCTGGTATAAGCCGGCATTCGCGGCCTGATCGAGACCTGGATCGCTGAGGGAAACGCTCAGCGGCCAAGCGTTCAACTCCTGCGAAGCGTCCGAATGAACCAGGTCCAATACGCGTTGCGGCTTGGCGTCGTCTTTATATTTTTTCAGTTGCCAGCTTTTAACCACGCCGCCGCGATTGGAAAACTCAACACGGTACAAATCGTTTTCGACCACGATGGTGCGTTCTTGTTTGTCGCTTTTTGCCGGCGCCGGAGGAGTGGCAGGAGTTGTCGCGGCCATGCCGGTTGCGCTCGTTGCGCCGATGGGTGGCGTGACTTGCCCGGGATTGGGTGTACCGCTGACTGCCGGCTTATTTGTTTGCTGCGAAGGAGGGGGCGTTTTTGGCGCAAAAAATTTTGCCCACGCGATAATCACGAACATCGATAGCAAAGAAGCAACTAAGATGCGAAGTTCCGGCCGGAGGCCTGGGTCTTTTTGCGGCTCGCTCACAAACGTATCCCGTCCTTGACTACCGCAGAACGGTCAATCGCTTGATTCGCCGCTGCGTGATTTTCTTTGGTTTCGCGATACGCGTCGGCGGAAAGACTTGCGCTGAACTGATCAGGAACCGGGTCGTATCCGAATTTTCTGGAAAAGGGGTGACAGCGCGACAGCCGCCGAGTACCTAGCCAAATTCCGCGCAATACGCCGAACCGTTCGATCGCCTGGTATGCGTATTGCGAACAGGTGGGCTCAAACCGGCAGGTGCCCGCAAATAATACCGACAAATACGCCTTGTAACAGCGCAACGCGAACAGCGCGGTTCGCACGCCAAGATTTTCGGTTTGGTTTCTTAAAGATGCGCCGGTCATGGCATCTACTCGGCCGGAATGCTCTTCGCGCCGGAAAGTCATATTTTCAGCAACCGCAGCAGGTCGCTCTCCAGCGCAGTAAACGCCGCATTCTCTACGCTGGCTTTTGGGTGTATGACGAAATCCCATCCTGCGGAAATCTCCTGGCGATGCAATCTCACCACTTCTCGAACGCGCCGCCGAATACGGTTGCGGGTTACCGCTCCACCCAGTGCTCGCTTGATGCTGAATCCAAAGCGGCTCTGCGGCAGGTCGTTCGCTCTCAGGAACACGGTGAAATGGGAACTCGAGCGGCGCTTCCCGTTGCGGTAAACGGCGTCGAAGTCCGCCTTGCGCACTAACTTTGCAGCCTTGACAGCGCGCGCTCCGCGCAGATACTGCTGCCCCGTTTTACTCGGGAGTAAGGCGATGGCGTCCCTTCTTACGGCGGGCCGCAAGGACTTTCCGGCCGCCTACCGACTTCATGCGCGCGCGGAACCCGTGCGTCTTGGCGCGGCGTCTCTTGCGCGGTTGATATGTACGCTTTGGCAAAACAATCCCCCTTCATTGCAGCGTGTTCGCCGTGCTATTTCGTCCTCTATTCAACGGTGAATGACGGACTCGGCAAACACACACGGGCCGCCTCTGCGGCCGGCTTCGAATCATCAAGTGTACTTGCCATGCGCCAAAAGGGTCAAGAATTCGCGGAAGTAGGCTACAGGGCCGACCCTTACTTCGCTGCTGGAGGAGGAGGTGGGTTTTCGCTGGTCGGCGGCACAATTCCCTTGAGCCGCATGTAGGTAACCATATTTCCATAGTGCTCATCGGTGTGAGCCGTATTGATCGAAAACAAGGTGAGCTTTGCCAGGTTGAAGCTCATGAATTTCACCATTTGGCTGCCCTTTGCATCGGTCATGCCTTCGAACGCCTTGTTGCAGTAGGCGACCCCATCCTTCAGTGCCGCTACCAAGTCAGCCTTCGAAGTTTTCGTTTTCTCGATATCCTTGCTCGGATTTGTTTCGCCTGAGGCTTGCGAGCAAAATGCGAAGGACGCGTCAGCCACGTGGCCAACGAGCTGACCAAAACTGCGGACCTCCGGCGTCGGTTTAAACGAATAGTTTTCTTCCGGCATTTTCTGCGCCGCACCGATGGCCGCACCGCTTACAAAAGAGTACAAACCTTTTTCACTCGCCGTAATCGGATTCGCCGGCGGAGCGGCGGGCGTTTGCACCGGCGCTTGCGCCTTGTCCTGCCCGAGTAGAGCAACGGGAATTGCAGTTAACGCAGCAAACACAACACACAGTCTCTTGTTCACGAAAACACCCCCGGGAGATCATGCCACATCTGGAATGGCCAGGTACAGGAAACGTGCCGCGCCAGTCCGGTTAGGTAAGAAGGCTGCAACGGGCAGCCGCAATGCTCGCATTCCTATTTGAGATAGCCATCAGGCTATGGGAATGGCACACTGAAGACAGCACTGGATTTCTCCTACCCAGTCCGATTCGGTCGGACCTCAACCGCAGCCCTTAAAAAGCGGCGGCCCACAAAACCTCGGCCCGCAAAGTCGGCGCAAGCTCTGAGCGCCGCGCAGTTCCGTCAACGGAGTGCCCACCCTATGGCCGAACAAAAATTGCGGAGTCATTTTGGCGAATACCTTGTGAAAGCCGAAGTGATTATTTACTCCGTTCTTGCCATCCTGCTTTTTGTCACAGCGCTCGCTACGGTTGTAAATGCCACCAAGATGCTTTGGGAGGGCGTGCGACACTGGACGATTGCGCCGCAGACGCTGTTGGTACTCGATCAGTTGCTCATCGTTTTGATGTTGGTCGAAATTCTTCACACGGTGCGCATTTCCATCCGCTCGCACACGCTTATCACCGAACCATTTCTGGTAGTGGGCCTGATCGCCTCAATTCGCCGCATTCTTGTAATCACACTGGAAGCGTCTACCCTAACCAAGGAAGGAAGCTGGTCACCAGAACGGGCGAGTATTTTTCGAGCCAGCATGATCGAACTCGGCCTGCTGGGTATCCTGGTCATTATTTTGGTTTTTTCCATAACGCTTTTGCGTCGCCACGCGCTGCTACCGAAGGATGACCAGATCTGATTGGCAATTCCAGGAAAGTGTCGCACATTCCTGGGTCTCTAATGTTCGATGGTGTTTTTGTAGCGCAAAGTTATCAGACCAAATTCGCTAACGACGTTGCGGCCAGGTTCTTGTACTGCGTCTTGGGTTATGTGTACCTCTTTAGGCGTGCTTCATCTTGAGTTCGTCATATGACGCTAGAAATTTGTCGATGTCTTTGCGCAAAACAAAATATGGCGTGGAAAGCCGTACCTTCGAGGGTGCAGCTCCGCGAATGCGCACCCTTTTTTCTTTCCATAGCGACTTCTCCAGCTCCGGCATAGTGAGCGGCGCGACGTTGACCGTCGAAATTCCGCAGCGCAGTGCGGCGTCCGGCGAAGTCCATGAAGTTGCTCCGCGTTTGACCATCTCAGCCAGAATGTAGTTGGCGTTCTGTCGATGGCGCTTCTCGATGCGCTCCATTCCAATCTGATTGGCAAATTCGATTGCCGCGCGTAAACCGCACAGTGTCGGCACGTTCGAACTGCCAATGCGCTGAAATCGTTCCGCGCGAATCTTAGTATCGTCCCAGCCTTCCGTGGCAAGGGTGTTCCAGATACGATCAATCACTTCATCGCGAACGTACAAGAATCCTGTGCCCTTTGTCGCCTGCAGCCATTTGTGTGGGCTCGCGGAGTACATATCACAACCCAAGTCATGCACGTCTAGCTTCATCATGCCGGGCACGTGCGCGCCATCCACGGCCGACAAAATTCCTTTCGACCGGGCCAGGGCGCAGATTTCCTTGGCCGGCAAAACAACTCCCGTCACCGTCGTGATGTGGCTGAAGAAAATTACGCGGGTACGCGGTGTAATCGCACTGCTGAAAAGGTTCAGCACGGTCGCTGCGTCCGGAACCGGCTTTGGAAGAGTGATTTTTTTCACCACGATTCCGTAGCGCTTCGCGCGCAAATCCCACGGGTGTTCGCCGCCAGGATGCTCCTGATCGGTGATCAGCACTTCATCGCCGGCCTTTAAGTCCACGCCATTCGCGATATAGCTGTTTGCTTCGGTGGCATTTCGCAGCAACGCCAGCTCATCGCGATTGCACCCGATGAATTTCGCCAGCGGATCGCGGAACTCGTTCCACGCCGCATATCCCCAAATGGGATAATCTTCCGGATCGCTCTGCGCCATCTGCTCGCTGTCTTGGTAGCAATCGATGATTGCCCGCAGTACAGGCATCGGCGATGAGCCGACCGTGCCGTTGTTCAAATACACTTCGTCCTCGGGAATCACAAACTGTTTGCGAATGGCCGTCCAGTATGCTTCCTCATCCTTCTCGTACCGAGAGGCATCCGGCATTGGTGGCGCTGGTTGGCACAACAAATCAGCATGAATCGTTGAAAGTGGCAGCGCGGCGGCGGCCGCAGCCACTCCTAACGACGAAAGAAATCCCCGGCGATCGGGCTTCGAAGTCATGAGCACGTCTCCACAGTTGGCAGTGAACAAAAATTCATTGCGCGGATTCTATGCGTTTCCGGCGCTCGCAACAATAGCTTCCGTTTCGCAACCTCGCAGCCGTTGCACCCGTGAGTCTGCTATCGTACGAAGGATTGTCGGCTCGCGGCCGCCAGTCGCGACCCTCTTTAGGAGACGTTCATGATCCGGCGCGCATTTTCTTTTCTGATTGCTGCAAGCTTTCTGGCCACTACTCTAGCCATTGCGCAAGAAAAGAAAACTTCCAAACAGGCGGTCGAAAAACGGCTCAAAAAAGTGGAAAAGGAAGAAGTGTCTCCTGGAGTCGAGCGCGCGATTCGCGCCATTGGCGCAGCCCGCAGTTTTGGCCAGGTGACCGTCTCCCCCGATGGCAAAAAAGTTGCGTGGGTGGAAAAGCTTCGCGATAAGAATGGAACCGAAACCGGCGCTTCCACGATTTTCGTCAATACGATTGATAGCCTGACTCCAGCACGAAAAATCACGGCTTCCTCTTCAGGGACTCACACCGAAAGCGATATCGCGTGGTCGCCTGATAGCGGCAGGATTGCGTTTCTCTCGGACGCTGTGAAACCCGGTCAGTCACAGTTGTACTTGGAAGGCGCAGCTGGGCAGCCCGCCAAGCGTCTCACCAATGTAAAAGGCTTTCTGGCTTCGCCAAAATTTTCTCCCGATGGCAAAACCATCGCCGTGCTTTTCACGGAAAACGCCACCCGTGCCGCGGGTCCGCTGGTCGCCGAAACTCCCGAAACCGGTGAGATCAAGGACGCCTTCTTCGAACAGCGCCTCGCGATCGTCGATATTGTCTCTCACAAACTTCGCCAGGTCTCGCCTGCGGATACTTATATATATGAGTACGATTGGTCGCCCGATGGTTTGCACTTTGTAGTCACTTCTGCGCTCGGCAACGGCGACAACAATTGGTATATCGCTGAGCTTTCCCTCTTGGACGCCACCTCCGGCTTGATGAAATCCATTTACAAGCCTTCACTACAAATTTCCTATCCCGCTTGGTCGCCAGACGGCAAGTCCATCGCCTTCATCGAAGGTTTGATGAGCGACGAAAGCTCCGTCGGCGGCGATATTTTTATGATGCCCGCGGACGGTGGCACACCCAAAAATCTCACCCCTGATCGCAAAGCTTCCGCGAGCTGGCTAGCCTGGACCAGCGATAGGAAAATCATTGCCGGCGAATTTGCGCAGGGTGAATCTTCGATTATCGCGCTCGATCCCGCCAGTTCCAAAATTGGCTCTCTGTATCACGGCGAAGATAACGTCACGATGGGCACTTGGGGTCCGTCTGTTTCGGTTTCAAACGATGGCAAAATCTCGGCTGCGGTCCGCAGCTCGTTCTCCGCACCGCCCGAAGTTTGGGCTGGCTCCAACGGCAACTGGAAACAAATCACAAATCGAAACAAAGATGTGTCCGCCGCTTGGGGAGAGGCGAAGAGTCTGCATTGGAAATCCGATTCTTACGAAGTTCAGGGCTGGCTCATCTATCCCGCGAATTTCGATTCCGCGAAAAAATACCCGATGGTCGTCACGGTGCATGGTGGGCCCGGCGCTGCCGTACTTTCCAGCTGGCCAGAAAGCGGCGTTTCGCTTGCCACAGCAGGTTATTTTGTTTTTATGCCTAACCCGCGTGGCAGCTTCGGTCAAGGTGAAGCATTCACTCGCGCCAATGTAAAAGACTTCGGTTACGGCGATCTACGCGACATTCTTTCCGGCGTAAACGAAGTCCTCAGACTTGCGCCCATTGATGCGGGTCGTCTCGGCATTACCGGGTGGAGCTATGGCGGCTACATGACGATGTGGGCGGTCACACAAACGAATCGGTTCAAGGCAGCCGTGGCCGGCGCAGGGATCGCTAATCTGCAGAGCTACTACGGCGAAAATAAAATCGATCAGTGGATGATTCCATTTTTCGGCAAATCCGTCTACGACGATCCCCAAGTCTACGCAAAAAGTTCGCCCATAACTTTTATCAAGAATGTCAAAACACCCACCCTAGTCATCGTCGGGGACAGCGATGGAGAATGTCCAACGCCGCAATCCTACGAGTTTTGGCACGCTCTGAGGACCCTAGGCGTCGAAACGCAACTCGTAGTGTATGAACATGAAGGCCACATGTTCGTGAAACCGGAGCACATTCGCGATCGCATCCGGCGCACGGTGGCCTGGTTTGACGCGCATCTGCAGCAATAATACGTCTTTCAACTCTGGCAGGAAGTTCGGTCCAGAAACTATTACGCGATTCCATGCGTCTATTCATACAATCGTGTGCTGACATTTTGTTTGGAGAACGAGTTATGCCCGGGTCTGGCCGACAGGTCCCTGCAACCGTTGCCGTTCTAATCGTTGCGACCGTGTGGCTTTGCCTGCCCATTTCGAATGTTGCTGGCCAGGAATTCCGTGGCTCGCTGATCGTCGATGTAGTCGATTCGTCCGGCGGTGCGATTCCCTCCGCGCAAGTCACGGTCGGTCAGGATAAATCCGCTGCTCACCTGTCGCAATCCACTAATACTCGCGGCGAAACTCATTTCCCCGCTCTCACTCCGGCCACTTATTTCATCCAGGCCGTCGCGAAGGGTTTTTCTTCGCAAACACAGGCGGTCGTTGTCTCGACCGGCGCTCAAGCCGTTGTGCGGTTTGTTCTCGCTCCCGAAGCGCTTCATCAGTCCGTAGAAGTTCACGATCATGGTCCGTCACTCGCCAGTCACCCTCTGGAAACTTCCAGCGACGTCGTACAAACGGTGATCAATTCTGATGATCTGGATGAAATTCCGCTTTCCGCCCGCAGCTTCGCCAATATCGCCATCATGGCTCCCTTTACCGCGCCCGTTGAGCCTTCGGACCCTACGAAAGCGCGCATTACCGCGGTTTCATTCGGCGGAAGCTCTGGGCTCAACATCGATTTTTCCGTGGATGGCGGCGACAACAACGACGACTTCATCGGCGGTTTCCTGCAGAATTATTCTCCCGACGCGATGCAGGAATTTGTCGTGCGCTCTGCGCAGTTCGGCGCGGAAACTTCGCGCACCAATGGCGGCAGCATCATTCTTTCCACTCGCCGCGGTTCGAACGACTGGCACGGCAGCGCATCCTATTATTATCGCGGCCAAAATTTGAATGCCCGCAACCCGCTCGACAATCCGCAGCCGGATCCCAAGCAGCCTTTCTCCCGCCAGAACGGAGTCGCCACTTTTGGCGGGCCCCTTCGCCGCGACAAGCTCTGGTTCTTCACGTCTTACGAATACATCCACGAAAACGCCAGCGTTGCCTACAGTTCCAACTCGCAATCAGAGTTTAACGCACTCGCTCAACTCGCCTCTGACGGTCTCATTCCCGGCGTCAACTCCATCGCGGTTCCCACCAATGTCCCAGTGCCGTTTCGCGATAGCCTTTTCGACGGACGCCTGGATTGGGCGCAATCCGCCGATTCACAATGGTTTCTTCGCGGTTCGTTCGATCGCACTCACACACAAAATGACCTCGTGCAGCAAGCCGCTCTCCCCTCTACCGGTTCCACAACCACGTCGAACTACTACAACATCCTCGTCGGCCAGCAGAGTCGCTTTTCGCCTAATTGGGTTGGCGCGCTCACTCTGGAAGCCAGCAATTTTCAGCACACCAAGGATCGCAATTCAGACCTCGGCCTGTCGCTCGCGTTTCCCTTCAGCGCGAATTTTCATACGACGTCTGGATTCGAAACTTTTGGCGACAATCAGTTCGCCACAGTCGTCTCCGCATTTCCTATCGAACGCGTTCAACAAAAATATCAATTCCGCTACGACGCTTTCCGCACTTCCGGGCGCCACGCTCTCCGCTTCGGCGTCAATCTGATCCACGAGCCAGTTTTGCGCGGCACTCTTGCTTCCAGTGCCGAACACCTTGTCCAGTTCACCCAGGACCCTTCCTTCTATCTCTCAAATCCCGCGCAATTCACCGCCGACTTCAATTGCGCCCCTGCCGCTCTTCCCGATACTGCTTGCACTGACACTCCCGCCGGCGATGGAACCTTCGCGCAATCTCTTCGCCGCCTTGGCTTCTACGCGGAAGATTCCTGGCGCGTCACACCGTCTTTTGCGATCAATGCCGGATTGCGTTACGACACCACCTTCGGTCTGTTCACAGCTTCAAGTCGCGACCAGTCGCAAAATCCCGCCTTCTCCACGCTCAACGCGCTCGATGTTCCTCTCGTCAGCGGAATCCCCCACGATTACCGTAAAGCTTTCGCCCCGCGCCTCGGTATCGCTTACGCTCCTGGCGCGTCGGAACATACCGTTTTCCGCGCCGGCGTCGGCCTCTATTACAACGACCTCGCGCAAAACGGTTGGGTCGATGCCTTCACCGCTGTCAATCAGCCCATCGCCCCGTGCACCACGTACGATCTTTCCAATCCTGCCTGTCTCCCGAGCGGCGCCGACGGAGGCCAAGGCGCTTTGATCGACCCGCATTACCACACGCCGTACACACTCCAAGCTAGCGCCGCCGTCGAACACGACTTCGCCAGAGCTTGGCGTCTCAGTGTCACTTATGAACACCAGCAAGGCGTTCATCAATATCGCCGCTATGAATTTATTTCCGGTTTCTCTCTTCCGATTGAATCGCCAAATATTTCTCTGTTCCGATCAGACAATCGTTCCAGCTACAACGGCCTTGCCGTCCAGCTTCAGCATCGTTTTTCCAGTCGCTTCGAACTTACCGCCAACTACGTTCTTGCCAGCGCCACTACCTGGGGCGCTGTCGTCGGCGAACTCTTCGACTACGTGAACGGCGTTTCGAATCCGCTCAACGCGTTTGGTCCCGGCGAACACGGCCCTTCCGGCGAAGACATCCGCCACCGCTTTGTACTGATCGGGACACTCCAGCTTCCCTGGCGCTTCGAATTCTCCACGCTTTCTCAGTTCGAAAGCGCGCGCCCCTTCACCATCGCAACCCCCGCTGACATTTTGAACGACGGTTTCTCCGGCAACGACCGCGCTGTAGTCAACGGTGTGCAAACTTCTCTCGATCAGTTCCGCGGGACGCCGTTCTATCAAGTCGATCTGCGCGTCAGCCGCAACATGAATCTTGGTGAACGCGTCCAGTTGCGCCCCTTCGCGGAATTTTTCAATTTGTTTAATCGTCAGAACCCCGGCAACAACTACGTTGGTGACATCTCCGCGCTGCCCACGCCTGTCAACGATTTGTCCAACGCAACCGCCTTCTGTCTGGATGGCCCAGCCTGCACCCAGACATCGCCCATCACCAGTTTCAAGCAACTCCGAGTTCCGGCCGGCTCTCTTGGCGATTTCTTCGGCCCCGGCACTACTGTAGGTATTCCCTTTGCCGCCCAGCTCGGCCTAAAACTCACCTTCTAGCTTTTCGCGGCCATTAACATCAAGGACGACCGCACAGACCTTCTCGTTCGTGAACTCGCCAAACAAACCGGCGAATCCTTGACTGAGGCCATTCGGGTCTCCCTCGAAGAGCGTCTTCAGCGCCTGTCCGGCCGCCGCCGTGCTCCTACCCAAGGCGAGAAGCTCCGCGAAATTCTCATGTGCCGCCACGCGCTTTAAGTTGTTTAGGGCGAACCCGTACTGGCCAAGGGCTCTGGATCTTCTGCCGCAGGCTTGTCCGTCCTCAGCTGAATTGGATGCCTTATTTTTCTGGGAGCCGATTGCCGATAAAAGAAGCAACTCGCTGCGCGGCTGGCGGATCCATATTTGCCAGCACCGACACAACATATCCGCTCTGGGGATAAATCGTCAGGTCGCCATTCATTCCCGGGGCCCCGCCGCCATGCCCAAAACTGCGCACTCCTCCCGAAGTTCGGTCCATGAATCCGTACGCATATTTGTCACCGTTCCCGGTATCGACCTTCCCGCTCGTCAGCAATTCGGTGTAGTGCGCATCCAGCAGCTTGTGATTCCTCAGCGCCTCGGCAAATCGTTGCAAGTCTTCTACTGTTGAATATCCGCCGCCGGCGGAAGTTCCGCGATATGGCAACGTGTCCGTGTTTGGTACCCAATTTTCTTCTCCGGCTGCCTTCGTATACCCCACCGAACGCCGCGCGACACTCTGGTCCTCCGGAAGAGAATCTGTTGAAGTCATCCCGGCCGGCCCATAGACGTGCTCCCGAACATAATCGTAGTAATCCTGCCCGCTCGCCTTTTGCACAATCACGCCAAGCAGCAGGAACCCGTAGTTGCTGTACTCCCATTTGCTTCCCGGCTCGAATTTAGGAGCGCGCTGGCCGTAGAGCTTCACGTAGTCCTGCAACGTGCGCAGTTCCAGGCGGTGCTTGTCGAACTCCGGCCCAAAAAAGTCTCCTGTGCCGCCGGTGTGCGTCAGCAGCTGATGGATTGTCACTTTCGCGGCTACATCGTTATTCGGATAGTCGGTCAGGTACTCTCCCAACGGTGCGGTCAGTTTGATTTTTCCATTTTGTGCCAGTTGGAGCACCGAGACCGCTGTGAACATTTTGTTCATCGAGCCGATCCGGAATTGGGTATTCAACTCATTCTTCGTTTTTTTCTCGCGGTCCGCTAATCCATATGCGCCGGAAAAGACAGTTTTTCCGTTCTTGGTCACCATCACCGCGCCGGCAAAGTGATCCGCGGCGACCAGACGCTCGATTTCCGTTCGCAAGGCTGCAACCGCATGCTCTTCGCTCATGCGGGCCAGCGCAAATTCCGCTGGCGTCGGAATCGCGTTCAAATCCATTTTGGTGATGCGATGCGGCTCGGCCGCTTCTACTTCCACCTCAGCACGCGCAAATTGGTCGGAATCGCGTTCTTTCAAAATCACAAAAAACGTGTTTCCTTCCGCTTTCTCGGTCTTCTTGATTTCAAATCCCCCAGTCATTTTCCGGAAGCGCATGAGCCCGTCAACTTCTTTTACTTGGTCGGGATAATTTTTTTCATCGAACGCTCTGAGCTTTGCGCCATCGCCGCTGTTGAATGCTTCCAGCCAGGCCGCGAACTGTCCAGCCGCTGGTGTCTTCACTGGTTCACTGTGCCCTTGACGTTCGCCGCCGACACCGCCAGTAATTCCGCCGCTTACGCCACCGTTCACGCCTCCGCTGACCCCACCGCTCGGGGCCTGGGTGTACGAATTATCTTTGTCCCGCGATTGCATGTCGCCAGTGGACGGTCCCACGGCGTTAGCTTGAGAATTGCCACGGATTTCTGGACCATTCGCCCTGCGACCTTGCATCGTGTTTTCCGGCCCGGACGCAAAGCGCTCCATCGCTCGGCTGTTCGTGGGACGAAATGCGGCAAAAGAAAGAATTGCTACAAATACCATCGCCATCGCGCTCCCCAGAACCATCCGCGAAACTGGTAATCGCGGTTCCGAAACGCCAATGTGCTCCCACGCGAAAATGCCCGCGTGCGGGCCACCAACTGGGACCAGGGCGGATTCAGCTGCAAGTAAATCGCTTATCCCGCTCCGCAGTACCCACTGGCGTGCGAGCGACGCCATTCCATCCGCAAAAAGCCTGCCCGTCCCGTTATTGGCCCCAATTTCATCGAAAATCCATAACATCTCGGTGGCGAACCGGCGCCGAAATGCTGGCGGGTGCATTTGGAGCAAGCACCGGTACACAAAACGCTGGACAGAAGCTTTCATCACGCCCTCCTCGGCTTCAGTCCGCGCAAATGTGTCCGAGCTTCGCGAACCACGCCTTGCAGTCGTTCTATCTCCGCTAACAAGACTCCGCGTCCCGCGGCATTCAGCCGGTAATACCGCCTTCTCGGATCGTCCTTCGAAAAACGGATCGCAGTCTCTTCCACCAGCCCCTGAGCCATCAGCTTTTTCAAATTGTCATATAGCGTGCCTGGTCCGATCCGGTATTTGCCCTCACTTTGCCGGACAATTTCCTGCATGATTCCGTAACCGTGCAAATCGT
>DATDFA010000035.1:0-202381 GCA_036522855.1 Candidatus Acidiferrum sp.
TGGACGTGTTGACAAAACATTTGCAGAAGAAGGGCGAACCGGTTCTGGAAGGTGTTGCGATTACCGGTAGCGGAGTGTTTGAAACACTGAAGGAAGTGGCGAAGTTAGTGCTGGCGGAGTTGAAGAAGAGCGGGTAGAGGACTGCAACTCGTGGCTAATAAATCCGAAACGTAACCTCGATAGGCACTATAACCCGTACCGGCGAGCCATTTTCCGATGCCGGTTTGAACTTCCAGTGCTTGATCACTTCGAAAGCTTTTTCATCCAAGCCATACCCGAGCATTTTCACTGGCCACAGCTGCGCAGCTTCGCCGGTCGTGGAGATGAGTACTTCAAAGATTGCGGTGCCATTGATCTTGGCCCGCCGCGCCGGGTCCGTGTAGGAAGGATCGGGACATCGAATACAAGACGGCATGCTGTAACTGCCGGCAGCCCGACCTTTCAACCTGGGAGTGTCTACTGGAAACGGCGTAAGCATGCTTTCGAAGAACTCTGTGCTTTCAACGGCTGCGGATAGGGGAGAGAACGCTTCGCCGTCCGAGACGCGCACCGGAGTGATTTGTAGGTAATACGAGTTTCCGCGTTTGTCGAGCGTTCCGATGACCAGCAGATCGGCACCGATCCCAGGAACAGCTGCGCGCAGCAAATCGCCGGGAATAAGATTTTCCGGCGTGAGATGAAGCCTAGCGAGGTCGTCATCAAAAGCTTTGTGGTCAGCGACGGCAAATTTCTTTTTGTCGTCAACGGTCATTAGATTCGAGAGAAGCCAAGCAAGATAGTGGGCTTGAACCTTGCTGGCGCCATACTCCGTGCGAAAATCCACGACCGCAACCAAGCGGGGTTTGAGAGGCTTCAACTCCTTACCGAGGCGAGTAATCAGTTCGCCGATTTGTGCTCTCTGGGCAGTCGCCGGCATCTGAAAGAGGAAAGACGCAACCAGCATGGCGCCAAAACAACGACAAAGACCGGAACGGCTCATGGATTGAATTTGGAAGCGGCGGTGAAGCTATCGAAGGTAGGGATGGCTTCGACCAAGCGCGTGACGGTGAGCGCATCCAATACACGGCCGCGTTTGCAGACAAGATGAAGAGTGCCGCCATCGCGCCCCAGCGATACGGACATGCGAACCAGCGTCGAGATACCGGAACTGTCAATCTGCGGGACGTCGTTCAAATCAATAATGACTTTGCGCGCTCCTTCTTGCAGGGCGGAAGTGAGAGCGGCGGTAAGCTGGTCACTGGAATCGCCGATGGTCAGGCGGCCGTGAACATCAAAAATATGCGCGCCGTTTTCTTGGCGCACATTGATTTCAATGGGAGTGTGTTGGGTCATCGGAAAGAAATCTGCCGTAGGGCATTATACGATGAGGGCGGCCGGGACACGCAAATGAGATTGGCGGTGGAGCATAAATGGAACGTCAGCGTTACGGAGGCGCGCGCCATTCAGGAAAAATTGCGTGGAAAGTTTGTTGGCGACGACCGACTGGGAGAAATTCGTACCGTGGCTGGACTGGATGCGGCTTTTGTGTTGACCGGGTCCCAGGCGTTCGCCTCCCTGCGAAACCGGTGGATGGCGTTGCGCGAAGCAAATCGGGCAATTGCCGCCGTGTTCGTTTACAAATATCCGGAAATGGTTGAATTGGAGCGAGTCTGGGCGGTAACGCGGCTGCAGTTTCCCTACGTGCCCGGTTTTCTGAGCTTTCGCGAAATTCCCGTGCTACTGAAAGCTCTGCAGAAACTGAGGCGTTTACCGGATCTGTTATTTTGCGATGGCCAGGGCTACGCCCATCCGCGCCGAATGGGATTGGCAACGCATCTGGGAATCGTGTTGAACAGCCCGACCATTGGTTGTGCAAAAAGCATCTTGGTCGGCACACACGGTGAGGTTGGCAATAAAACTGGTGACCGGTCTCCCCTGAAAGAGAATGAAGCAACCATTGGCGCCGCGCTCCGTACGCGAGCCGGCGTCAAACCGGTATATGTGTCGCAGGGTAACAGAGTATCGCTTGAAACCGCGCTGCGGCTGACTCTCTCAGTCTGCGATGGCAAGAGAATTCCCAGGCCGACGCGCGATGCCGACCATTGGGTGAGTGAATTGAAGAGGAGACTTGTGGGACCAAGTGATTCGGATCGGTAAGGGATTTGAGAAGTACACATTTTTCCTGTACGCACGCGTCCGAAATGAGCATAAGGATCAGCATCAGAAAAATAGATAGGTGGAATTTAAATTTCAGAGCCAGCGACACAGGTCAGGTGCGTATAATGCCGCATGTCCGACGGGTTGCCCCCGGAGCGCAATCCCAGCGCAGCGGAGTGGAACGAGTGATAAAACGAGCAGTTTCATGCTGTTGTTTGGCAATTGTTTTTTGCTTGACGGCACTTCCCCTCCATGCCCAACAGGCCTCGGCTGCTGCAACACTCTCCGCGGCTTCATCGGCAAAAAACGATACTTCGAAAGACCTCAACGAAAAGGTGGCGCAGCTGGATCAGCGCCTGACAGCGGCGCAATCCGCCGGCGACAACGCATGGATGCTGACCAGCGCGGCCCTGGTGCTGATGATGACAGGCCCTGGACTGGCACTTTTCTACGGCGGCCTGGTACGCCGCAAAAATACGCTCGCCATCATGATGCAGAGTTTTGCGATGATGGGATTGATCAGCGTGTTATGGGCGCTGGTGGGATACAGCCTGGCATTCGGCGGTGACGGGCCAATCATCGGAAATTTCTCGCGCGCATTTCTGCGTGGCGTTGGCGTGGATCCGAATCCGGATTATGCCGCGACGATTCCGCACCTAACGTTCATGATCTACCAGATGATGTTCGCAGTGATTACGCCAGCGCTGATAACCGGCGCAACGGCGGAACGCTTAAAGTTCGGTGGCACCGTATTGTTCATGACGCTGTGGTTTTTCGTTGTGTACGCGCCGCTGGCACATATGGTTTGGGGTAAGGGCGGTTTCTTGAATGCCGCGGGAGGAAGATTCCCGTGCCTCGACTTTGCGGGCGGCACTGTCGTGCACATTTCTTCCGGAGTTTCGGCGTTGGTATGCGCGCTGTATATGGGCAAACGCATCGGATTTCCCAAGCAGCCGATGCCACCTCACAGCCTGGTGCTGAGCTTTATAGGTGCATGTCTGTTGTGGGTCGGCTGGTTTGGATTCAATGCAGGCAGTGCCTTGACTGCAAGTGGTCTGGCGTCGAGCGCGTTTGTAGCGACTCACTTAGGTGCGGCCGCCGCGGCGATCGGGTGGAGCGTTGCCGAGTGGTTCAAGAACGGAAAAGCCAGCGCATTGGGCGCAATTTCCGGCGCGGTTGCCGGACTCGTCGCGATTACGCCAGCGGCAGGATTTGTGCAGCCGATGCCAGCGATGGTAATTGGCTTGGTTGCGGGATTGTTCTGCTATTTCATGGTCACTCGCGTGAAAGCGCTCTTCGGCTATGATGACGCGCTGGATGCTTTCGGCGTTCACGGTGCCGGTGGGACGATTGGAGCATTACTGACTGGAATATTCGCGCAACAAATTGTCAACCCAATTTTTGGCGCAGGCAAACCGGTGGGCGGGCTCGACGGGCACTGGGGTCAGGTCGGCAATCAGATGGTGGGTGTACTCATTGCCTGGGGAGTGGCACTGGCCGGCACAATTGTACTTCTGAAGATTACTGACCTTATTACGGGTTTCCGCGCAAGCGAGGAGCACGAAGTGGACGGGCTCGACGTAACGCAACACGGCGAAGAAGCTTACTACCTGGAATCCTAGGAATCGTAACACTCGGCCGGAGGCCGAAACACAATATCCATGATGAAACTGGAAGCCATCATTCAGCCATCGCGATTCGAATCCGTGAAAGATGCGCTGCGCGAAGTTGGCATCGAAGGCATGACGGTGACCGAAGTCCGCGGGCACGGCCGCCAGAAGGGACACACAGAAGTCTATCGCGGCCGCGAATATACCGTGGACCTGCTCCCAAAGATAAAATTGGAGATGGTGCTGCCCGACAAGCTCGTGAATACCGTCGTGGACACAATCTTGAAGACCGCCAAGACAGGAAAGATTGGCGACGGTAAAATATTTTTGACGCGGGTGGAAGAGGCGATCCGCATCCGCAATGAGGAACGCGGCGAAAGCGCGCTCTGAGTCGATGTCTATAGCCGCTCGATCCGGTATTTCGCCCGAACAGCCTCACCCAAGTAAAATGGCAGGTCCCGCAAAACCACTGAACGTCCTCGCGCCGCCCATCGAAGCGGAACGCCAGCGGATTCATGCCAGGTTTGACGCGCGCGCGTCGGCCAGAGAAACATTGCAGGCGCTTTGCGAGCTTGCCGACAACACCATCCGGCGAATTTTCAGCGACGTCATGAAAATTCATGAGACGCCGGACGAGGGGTTGGCATTGCTTGCGCTAGGCGGCTACGGCCGGCGCATGTTGTTTCCTTTTTCCGATTTGGACATTCTTTTCTTATTCGAAAACGAAAAGACGGAAGAAGAATTTCGCCCGTTCATCTCAGAATTTTCGCGCACCATGTGGGATCTGGGATTTCGTGTTAGCAGCGCAGGCCGGACCATTGAGGAGTGCAAACACATTGAAGAAGACAATGCGGAATTCCACCTGGCGCTTCTGGACCGAAGGTTTCTCTCCGGCGACCAAGAATTATTCGACAAGCTGGACAGGCGGGTGCTCCCTCCGTCTGAAAGACAGTCGCGAGCTTTCCTTTTTTCACAGCTGCACCGTTTGACGAAAGAACGGCTGGCACGTTATGGCAATACGATTTTTCATCTGGAGCCAAATATCAAGGAGGCTCCGGGCGGGCTTCGCGATTACCAGGCGGCGTACTGGCTGCGGCAGATTCTCGGAGACCGTCGCGATTTGCGAGGATCGACGGCCGCGGACGAAGAAATGGCGGCAGACGCGGTTGAATTTCAAAGCGCCATTCGCTGCTTGCTGCACTACAGCAACGCCCGCAATGACAACACACTGACATACGAAATGCAGGAGGAGGCTGCCAGGCGCTCGTTGGCGGTCCGCGATGGGATTGAGCGAAACGCAGCTGAGTGGATGCGGCTTTATTTCCGGCACGCGCGCACGTTAAACCGCCAGTTGCTGCGTTACCTCGATCAAAAGATGGCGCAGCCGGTTTCCTTACGAGAGCGATTTTTCAGTGCGGCCAGAAGTGTTGCGCGGCCAGAAGCGGCGATCAATGGGGCGCACTTCGCGATTCGTAGTGGACAATTCGAAATTCTGGATCAGCCCGCGCTGGCGGACCGTTCCATCATCTATTCTCTTTTTACCGAGGCCGCCCGCACCGGCACAATGCTCAGCCGGGATGCCGAGCGCATCATCAATTACGTGGTCTCACATTCCGAACTTCAGGCCAGCAATCAGGTGATCAGGTGGGACACGCTGAAAGAAATTTTGGCGGCTGATTATCCGGGGATGGCGCTGCGGCCGATGCACCGCCTGGGGATCTTGATGGAAATCCTTCCGGAAATGCGCGCCATTGATTCACTGGTCGTTCGCGATTTCTACCATCGCTATACCGTAGATGAACATTCGCTGCGCACTATTGAACATCTGCAGGCACTGGCCGAGCCTCCCGACCCGCGTGGAACACAGTTCGCGCCAATCTGGAAAATGCAGGAGCGCCGCGATTTGCTGGTCTTTGCTTTATTGCTCCACGACACCGGCAAAGGAATGCCGGTGGAAAATCACGTGCAGGGCAGTCTGACCGCGCTTGCAAGCGCCGCGTCGCGGCTGGAGTTGTCGCAGGAGGAAGAAGCTGAAGTACGATTTTTGATAGAACACCATTTGGACATGTCCGCGACTGTTCAGCGGCGCGATATTTTCGATCCGACGACCGTGTCAGCGTTCGCGGCGACGTGCGGTACATTGGAACGTCTGCAGCGATTGTGTTTGCTCACCTATGCGGACATCCATGCCGTGAATCCGGAAGCCCTGACGCCCTGGAAGGCGGAAATGCTGTGGCAACTCTTCGTGGCTACCGCAAACCACCTCAGCCGCAGTCTCGATCGCGACCGTCTACACGCATCAGACGAAAATTCCCTGTTGGAGCAGATTCAGTCCGCAGCAGGTGGCGCGCCACAAATTGAGATCGAGCGATTCCTCGAAGGCTTTCCGCGCCGCTACCTGGCGGTTCATTCTGCCGCGGAAATCGCCGCACACTTTACCCTGTACAGAAAGCTTGCCAAGGCCCCCCTGCAAACTGATGTGAAAGCCGAGCGCCACGGATTCTCGTTGACCCTGCTGACCGCGGATCGCCCACGGCTTTTTTCCACGATCGCAGGCGTTCTCGCCGCATGGGGAATGAATATCGTCAAGGCTGACGCATTTGCAAATGCTGCCGGTATGGTACTGGACACTTTCCATTTCGCCGATCTGCATCGCACGCTGGAACTGAATCCTAGCGAAACTGAGCGCTTCCAGAGGAGCCTAACCGGAGTCTTAAGCGGCAAGTCTGCTCTCGAACCGCTGTTGCAGAGCCGCGAATCGGCAAGCCGTGCGCGACCGCCGAAGGTTGCGGTTTCCACGGCGATCAGCTTTGACGACGACGCTTCCGCCCAGAGCACGCTCCTAGAAGTTGTCACCCAGGACCGCCCTGGATTGCTCTACGACCTAGGCTCCGCGCTGGCACGATTGGATTGCAATATTGAAGTCGCTCTGATCGACACGGAAGGGCAAAAGGCCATTGACGTTTTTTATTTAACTTCGCGAGGTAAAAAATTGGAGCCGCAAATCCAGGAAGTACTTCGCGAAGTACTACAAGGAACACTGAGTTAAGTAACGCTTATCTCGCGACGCCCGATAAGGATTGCAACGACTAAAAAGTTGTCCCATTACGCCCGGAGTCGGAGGGATGCGAGCATCCGCCGCAAACTTTCCACCAGATCGACGATTTCACCCTTGCCGTGCACGTCAAATTCAATTTCATAATTTCCCTCCGCCGCATGGTCTACTGCCTCTTTCAGGCTAAGCAATGGCTTTATCACTTGCTTGGGCAAGGTATAACTGACCCACACGCTGATCAGCAAAGTGAGCGCCGAAACGATCGAGAGCCCCCATTCTGCCTCGCGCAACAATTTTCTGGCCTGCGCATGATCGTCTTTCACGCGTGTCCAGTTCACAGATTCCAGCTGCGAAGTAGTGCGGAGAATATCCTCACTGGAATTCTGCAGATCTTCGGTAATCCGCTGCAGGTCTGGATTTCGTTCTTCAACGGTCCGCGATATTTGGGTATCGAACGAGTCAATTCGTTGTCGGAGCTCTTCCATAAGCCGCTCTCGACTCTTTCGCCCAGAGCGCTTTAACAAGTTATCCAAATCCCTCTCATAATCCTTGACCACTGTCTGCACGCGGTCTGTCGGCCTTTGTCCCGGGCGATCCAACGCTGCGGCGGCCTCGGCGAATTGTTGGCGGTAAAGTGCAAGCGCGTTGGACGCCTTCTGAATCACGCCATCATCGTGCGTTTCAAGACTTCGAATGTTTTCCAGGGTCTGTTGCGTCTTGGCGACGGCATCGTGGTTCGCTGCCAAATAGCTGGCATCGCGGAGAAGTAGATAATTCCGTTCGGCGCGGCGTGCTTCCAGCATTTCGATGGAAGCTTGTTGCGCTAACGCCGATGCCGGCGCATCCACGTTCACGATGCGGTCGACGATCAAGCCCATTCGAAAGAGATAGTAGACCGCCAAGATGATCACCGGCGCCAGAATGAGTCTCACCAGCGCCAGACTGTAGGCAGTCCGGCGCCGCAATGAATTTCCAGGCGCCAGAATTTTGAAGGACTTCGGAAGTACTCTCATGGCTTGCCCCCGGGCCAGGGTCAGCGCGCGCGAGCTTGCGGACTGATGAATATGTTACCGAGTAATTTAATGGTTCGCACGGAGCTTTCGAGGGCATGCTCATAGATTGTTTTTCTTGCATCGCAACTTCTCTGGTGCGATACCTTCCCCGCGGATTTGACAATGCCAAAACGTTTCGGCGAAGACTCTGCTATTATGCCGTGTCATGATTGCCGGCCAGCGAAACGACGTAAGTTTAGTCGTCTTTGGAGAATTCTTCATTGACCTGGTTTTTTACGCTCTTCCGAAAATTCCACGGCTGGGAGAAGAAGTGAAGACGCAGAGTTTTGAGAAGTTTCCGGGCGGAGGGCTGGCCACCACGTCTTTAGTGGCCAATAGCCTTGGGACGCGGACTGCTGTAATCACCAGAATTGGCAAGGATGCCCGTGACGGCAGCAGTTGGCAACGAATCGCGCGAAGCGGCATTTCTGTGGATGGTTGCGAAGTGCACGCTCATTTGCCCACAGCGACGACTGTCTGCGCCGCAGTTGACGGCGATCGTATGATGATTACCCACGATGTCATCAACCGGAAGCTTGAGGAATTGCTGAACCGACGCACCGTAAACGCAAAGATTCGGGACGCTCGACACTTGCATTTGGCCTGTGCACTGTGGCCCCCAAAGACGTGGGGGCCGGCGATTCAACAGCTTCGCCGGCGGGGTCTAACGCTTTCCGCCGACATCGGCTGGAATCCTGAAGTGCTGCAATCGAGGCAATTACCCTCTGTGCTGGCGAATCTAGCATTTGTGTTTCCGAACGAAGCCGAGGCCCAGGCGATGACCGGTGAAAAGTCGCTTGAAAAAGCAGCGAAGCAATTGGCCCGTTCCGTGCGCGTTCCGGTCATTAAGCTGGGTCCGGACGGATCGCTTGCGGTACAAGACGGGAAGATCGTCAGGATGAAGCCGCTTAGAGTGCACTCAATCGATGCAACCGGTTCAGGTGATGCGTTCAATGGAGGCTTTTTACATGGCTATCTCGCGGGTTGGCCACTGGAAGATTGCTTGCGCGCCGGGAATGTGTGCGGTGCGCTGGCGACGACGCGGCCTGGCGGATCATCCGCCATTCCGACTCGCAAAAAATTCGCAGAATTGATGAGTAAACTTCGCTGATGAATCATTTCGTAGAAGGAATTGTCTGGTCATGAAAATAGCGCTCATTGGAGCTGCGGGGGTCAGAACACCGCTCTTGGTACATGGTTTGGCGGGCGCCGGAGAGAATCTACGGATTGACGAACTAGCATTTTGGGATACCGATGCAGAGCGATTGAAGGCAATCACAAAGGTGGCCGAAGCAATGGCCAAGCGAAGCGGACTTGGCGCCCCGCTAAGAACTTTTTCCACGGCGCAGGAAGCTCTCGATGGCGCGGACTACATCATCACCAGCATTCGCGTGGGTGGCATTGCCGCGCGCGTCAAAGACGAGACGATTGCACTGGCTCATGGCCTCATTGGCCAGGAAACCGTCGGAGCGGGCGGATTCGCATGCGCCATGCGTAATCTGGCGAGCATGCTGGAATACGCACATCTGATCGAGCGAGTTGCGCCGCGAGCGAAGGTGATCAACTTCACAAATCCGGTGGGCGTCATCTCGCAGGGATTGCTGAATCACTCGCAAATCAATGTAATCGGCGTTTGTGATACACCGCTGGAGACCTTCGAAGCGATCGCACAGGCGCTGGGAAAAAATCCTTTTTCTTTGCGTTTTGAGTATTTAGGCCTGAATCACTTAGGCTGGGTGCGCTCCATACGCGACGAGACCAACGCGGAACTCTTGCCGAAAGTATTGGCCTCTCCTGAGATCATTCAGAAATGTTATCGGCATAATCTTTTCCCCGCGGAGTTCATTCAAAAATTGGGACTCCTTCCGACCGAATACCTGTATTTCTATTATTTCCCTCAGGCGGCATACCAAAACACGCAACGCAGCGGTCAGTCCCGCGGGCAGGCGATTTCTGCGATGAATGAGCGGCTGTTTCCTGCATTGGCGCAGGCTCCCGAATCCAAGCTGATTGAAATTTATGAGGACTATCTGCGCGAACGAAATGCTTCCTACTTCAGTATAGAAGCCACAGCCGGCGAGCGCCGCAAAGAAGGCCAGCAACTCTACTCGGAGTTTTCGGGATACGAGCGCATCGCGCTGCTGGTGCTCCAGGCGCTGCACTCCGAAAATGCATCATTGATTCCCCTGACGGTTCGCAACGGCGGGGCGCTTACAGATTTGCAAGCCAACGATGCCGTTGAGCTTCCTTGCCAGGTATCTTCGCGTGGGGTGAACGTCTTACCTGTCGGTCATGCACCAGATGCTGTTCTTGGACTGCTATTGCAAATGAAAGAATATGAGCGCCTCACGGTACAGGCTTCGATAGAACATTCCCGGGAAAAGGCGCTTGCGGCTCTGGAAACGAATCCGCTTGTCGCGCATCCCGAAATCGCCCGGCGGGTTTTGGCAGAGTACGTACAAGCTTTTGGACAGCAAATGAAGTTGCAAGCCGCGTAGACGCGACATTTCGTATTTCACCCAAAAACTTAAGCTCGGTTGGTAGAAGCTTGTTCCGCAGATTCGAGACGGGACACGACGCCTTTCAAATAATTCAGGCTGGATCGCATGGTTTCCACCGGAGGAACCTTGGTCTGTCCGTAGATTACATCTTGCTCAACAATCATCCAACCCGCGTAGCGGGTCTCCGCCAGGAAGCGGAAAAAGCCATCGAAATCGATGCAGCCGTCTCCGATACCCGAAAACACCCTGGCGCCAATCGCGTCGTCAAAAGTGAGATGCCTGCGGCGGGCCTCGCCGAGAACGAAAGCATCGATATCTTTGAGGTGAACATAGCGCAATAGCGGGCCATACTTTCGCGCCTCATCCGTCGGCTCGCCGCCGCCATAAACACAATGGCCGGTATCGAGGCACATTCCCACTTTGGTCGCGGCGAGCACGTTGAACAATTGCTCGACCTCGGCTGGCGTTTCGACATAAGTGGCCACGTGCGGATGGAACACCAGGGCCAGGCCGAGTTCGGCCGCAACGCTCTCGATTTCTCCCACTAATTCACCGACCTGCTTCCACTGTTCACCGGAGAGCGAATCGCTTCCGTCGACGGGTACCCGGCCCGCGATCGCTTGCCGCTTCGGCGTTTGGCAATCAGAGAGCACGAGCAGTTTCGCTCCCAGAGAGGAAAGCAGATTACCTACTTTTCGCACATGTTCGACAACACTGTTTTTTTTCGAAGGGTTCGCCAAGGGCACCGGAACGAAGGATGACAACAACGACATTTTGCGACGCGTGAGGCTCTCGCCCAAGACCTTGGAATCGGTCGGAAAAAAACCGTATGGGCCGAGTTCGGTTCCGGTATAGCCTGCGGAAAGAATTTCGTCGAGGATTTGCTCGTAGGGCTGCTCCCATGCAGGGCCAGGATCATCCTGCACTCCCCAGCTCACTGGCGCGGAAGCAAACTGAAAACGTTCACAGATTCTTGCCATCTCAGAGTTTCCTTACGGGAGCATCCAGAAAGACTCGCGCGCCTTCGCGCGCGCTCTGGTAGCAAGCTTCGATCAGCTCGACAACCTGATAGCCATCCTCAGCGGAAACGGGTACGCGGCATTTGCCGTCAAGGGCGTCCACAAACAGACGGTCTTCTTCAATATAGCCCCACTTTTCGTGCATGCTAGAGAGCGAAAAATCGTAAGTGGTGGTTCTGGATTCTAGACCGTTGGTGAAAGAGATTCGCTCCATTTCAAACGTCTCGTAGGACGCGTGCATTCCATAGACTTCGAATCGCTCAAACGGAAAATGCCAGGTGGCGTGGGCGTAAGTCTTCATCGTGGCCTGCAAACCCGATTGAAAATTGATAAGGATCGAGAAATCGTCGAGCTCGTCGTGTTCGTGAGCGCGCGCCGCAACTTCCACCCACTCGACCTTTCCAAAGAAAAAAGTCATCAGATCAAACATATGAACCGGCGTTTCGTACAGGAAACCTCCCGTTAAGCGTCCGTCCCATACCCAAGGAGGATTCACCAGTTCCCCGCGATTCATTTTTGCGTGGACGGAAAGCGGAGAAAGTTCGCCGGATTCGATGGCCCCTTTCAAGGTTTTGTATACAGGAGCGAAGCGCCGATTGTGCCCCACCTGATAAATGAGGCCCGCGCGGAGAGCCCGGTCGCGCAACCGCCGGGCAGACTCCAGATTTAGGGCGAAAGGTTTCTCACAAAAAACGTGTTTGCCAGCGTCGAGAACTTGCAGTGCTACCTCTTCGTGAGTGGTGTTGGGTGTACAGACAAAAACGGCATCGCATTGCTCCAGGAGATCCTCGGCGCATTCAACGGCACAAGCCCCGAATCTGGCCGCCATCGCATGCGCACGCGTAGAGGTAACATCGAAAAAGCTCTGCAGTTTGACCCGTGGATCCTTCGCGAGAATAGCCGCATGGATGCTGCCGACACCTCCTGCTCCAATGATTCCGATCTTATGTGGCATTCCCACTCGCTCCTTATACGGAATTCAATTTCTGCTGCAGCCTCGTCCCCGAAACGTGCCTTCAATTTAATGGCTGTGGTCGGACGAGTGGAACGCGGGGATCGCGCTCCGAAAGATTTTTTCGCAAATGAGCGTAACGCGGGTCATCGCTGGCAGCCATAGACCGGGCGCTTCCCGCTAGCACGTTGAGGTAATACACGTCGTACCCTGGAGCCGCGACTACAGGGTGGTAGCCGTCCTTGATCAGGACCAGATCGCCATCCTTTACGGTCAAAGTGTCATCGCGCGTACCGGCGGAGTCGTAAAGACGCTGGAATGCGTAGCCTTCCGGCTTGTTGATTCTGTAATAGTAGGTTTCGTCGAGATCGACTTCGCCAGGAGGATTGTGTACATCGTGCTTATGCGGAGGATAGCTCGACCAATTCCCGCTCGGTGTGTAAACCTCGCAGATCAGCAGGCTCTCGGCAGGAAATTCCGGGCGAATGACGTCTACGATCTGGCGGGTGTAGTTTCCGCCGCCACGAATCTCTTCGCGGCAATCGGAAGGAAAAATAATTCGCGGAGCGAGCCGAGCAGAAGAAGGCGTGCGGCAATCTGCAAATTCGCAGGTGGTGACCCCGGAAACTTCAAATGCTGTTCCGCTTGGCAAGTACACAGCATGCGGATACCCGCTGAACACGTCTTTGCGTCCGCCGATTTCTTCCGGACCGGCACCCCAATCCACGGTCATTCTTCCGCTCAAAAGTATCAGCGCAGTTTCTTGGTTCTTGGTATTGTTCTGCCAATATTGACCGGCGATAAGCCGGCGAACAGAAAAATTAATGGTCTTCCAGTTTGCCTGCTCCCGGGTAACGGATACCAAGATCCCGCCCTTACCTGGAGCAATTTCACTCGAATGATTCAATACCTCCTCTGCATAGGAGCGTCTAGTCATTTGCACCTCCCCGGGGGTGGCCGTTATGCGCTTTGCACCAAGCTCTACTTCCACAACGCACTTCTACAGCCCACCCTATTATGATTTGCCGTTCGAAATCACAACCTCCAAGTCTTCGCTCGCAAAAACGTGATCAAAAAAAATTCCGCTCCCGCTTGCGGTTTGTTTCGTACGACCGGCGTGCAGCCCGCACGCTTTCCATTTCGGAAACTTCCGCGATCGGGACGTCCCACCATGATTCGTAGCCTGGAACGCGGACATTGCGGTCCACGTCAATCACCGTGACCGTCGTTTTTGTAGTTGAGCGCGCAGCCACAAGCGCGGTTCGCAATTCCTCGATGGTGCGAACGCGAAGGGCGGAAGCGCCCATGCTTGCGGCATTGGCCACAAAATCCACGCAAACGGTATCGCCTTCCAGTTTGCCCTCTTCGCGGTAGCGGTACTCCGTTCCGAACCCGCCGCTACCACAGGCTTCGCTTAGGCCGCCGATGCTTCCGAAGCCGTGGTTATCCAGGAGCACGATATTCAGCTTGATTCCTTCCTGGATCGCGGTGTGAATCTCCTGGGCCATCATCAGATATGAGCCATCCCCGATCATGACGTACACTTCGCGGTCTGGCGCAGCCATTTTCACGCCCAGGCCCCCTGCGATTTCGTATCCCATGCACGAATAGCCATATTCCAGGTGATAGCCTTTTGGATCTCTCGTTCGCCATAGCTTGTGGAGATCACCAGGCAAACTGCCCGCGGCACAAACCACTACGTCACGCGGTTCGGCGACAGAATTCACGACACCGATCACTTCGCTCTGGCTCACCGGGGGACCGTGTTTCAAGTGCAATAAGCGCTCAACTTCAATTTCCCATTGCTCGCGGACTTTTTTTACGCGCTCCTGATGTTCCTGGCTTACCCGATAACCCTCCGTCATGTGCGCAAGCTCTTCCAGCGCAACCCTGGCATCCGCCACAACCGGCAACCCCATGTGCTTGCCGGCGTCGAATTCCGCCACATTAATATTGATGAATTTAACCGATGGATTTTGAAAGGCCGTTTTCGAAGCGGATGTAAAGTCCGAGTAGCGTGTACCGATTCCGATGACCAGATCAGCTTCGCGCGCAAAAAGATTTGCCCCTGCGGTGCCAGTCACACCCATGGCTCCCAAACATTGCGGATGATCAAACCGCAACGATCCCTTGCCCGCCTGCGTCTCGGCTACCGGAATTCCCGTTTGCTCGGCGAACCTCGCAAGAGCGTCAGACGCTCCCGAGTACAACACGCCACCGCCTGCAACAATCAGCGGCCATCTAGCTACCCGTATCATTGTGGAAGCGCGTCGAACGGCTTCCGCGTCGCCTCGCGGACGCGGAACGGTCCACACGTGCTTGGCGAAAAATTCGCAAGGGTAGTCCATAGCTTCCGCCTGAACATCTTGCGGAAAGCCGATGGTCACGGTTCCGGTCTCTGCAGGAGAAGTCATAACTCGCATGGCCTCTGGCAGCGCCGTAAGAAGTTGCTCCGGGCGAGAAATCCGATCCCAATAACGCGAGACGGGTTTGAAGCAATCGTTAACAGAGATGTCCTGCGTCAGCGTTGATTCCAGTTGTTGCAGCACGGGAGCGACGTTGCGCCGGGCGAAAATGTCGCCGGGCAACAGGAGTACCGGAATGCGATTGATAGTGGCTGTAGCCGCTCCGGTGATCATGTTGGTGGCGCCGGGACCGATCGAGGACGTGCAGGCGAACGTGCGCAGGCGATTGTTCATCTTTGAAAAAGCCGTCGCCGTGTGGACCATAGCTTGCTCGTTGCGGCTCAGGTAATAAGGAAAGTCTGGATTCTGCTGTAGCGCCTGGCCAATGCCGGCAACGTTGCCATGGCCAAAAATTCCGAGACAACCCGCAAAGAACGGTTGTTCGGCGCCGTCCCGTTCCACATACTGATTTTTCAGGAATGCGATTGTGGCTTGAGCCGCCGTCACTCGACACTTAGACGCCACAACATCTCCTCGAAGAGGTTTAAGTCCCGTAACGTTTCGAGACTCGCACGGAAAAAAGCGAGGGCAGCTTTCGCCGCCCTCGCGTTACTGCTAGAAAAACAACTTCAGCGCCAGTTGCACTTCGCGAGGATCGCCTGGGCCGCCGGAATCGGTTCCGAGAATCGGAGCCAGTGTGTTGGACACCCTGCCGAATGAACCAGGTGAGGAGATGTCTGCGCTTGGGTTGCCAAAATTGGGATGGTTGAACGCGTTAAAGAACTCAGCTCGGAATTGCAGATTCCATCTCTCGGTGAATTTGAATTGTTTGAACAACCCGAGATCGACCATCTGGATGCCCGGACCGTGGAACTTGCGCGGAGCGCAGTCTCCGAAAGTCCCATCGGCGACCGGGCCAAACGCGTTGGGATTGATGAGGAATCCAGTGGTTGTGTATTGGCTATGATCGGTCGTGGCACCGGCAAACGGATCTCCAATGCAGTTGGCATAGACAGAATGCGTAAAGCCCATCAGCCCGTCGTTGGGGGCCGTGACGCTGTATGGAGTGCCGGTTTGCAGAGTCACAATTCCGTTGAATTGCCAGCCGCCTAGTACACGGCTTGCCAACCCGGGTGAAGATAGGAAGCGTTTCCCCTGGCCAACGGGCAATTCATAGACGAAATTCCCAACAAAACGGCTCTTGATGTCGAGAGGCGAGTTGCTCATTTCCGCTCCGTAGTTATATGCATTTTGTGGCAGGGCGGCGGTAGTAAGGTTATCGCCAAAGTTGGCAAGACCATGGCTGAAAGTGTAGTTAAGCGCATACGACAGGCCTTTCGACATCTGTCTGCGGAAGGAAAGCTCCAACCCGTTGTAGTCCGTATTGCCATCGTTGCTCGCGTACTCCAGAAAAGCGTGCTGACCTGTTGACTGGCACGCATTCCCCGCCCCGGCAAACGTATCGATGGTAGATATGGTGTTCAGATTAACGAACGGATACTGCAAGATTGGGCAGCCATTATCGAAGCCGGTTACTTGCGCCTGATTGTAATCACGCAGGCGGTTCATTTTCCGGCCCCAATTGCCAACATAAGTAGCCCCGAACACAGTGTTGCTCATCACCTGATATTCCAAGCCAAAGCTGGTCTGTTCGACGTAGCTTGATCTTTGATTTGGATCCTGGGCGCGAAGTTGGATGGCAGTCAAATCGATTCCCGATCCCGTGATCGCCGCCAAGGGAAATCCATTCTGTAGTTGAAATACGGTATTGGCGCCACTCTGATTCAGCTGTACGTCCAGAAGGAACGGCGGATTGATCTGGATCAAACTTTCTGAGCCGATGCGGTTGCTATGCTGGTAAAAAACGCCGTAACCGCCCCGCCAGACCAGGCGGTTGGTCATCTGGTACGCAAATCCCAGACGCGGCGCAAAATCGTTCTTGTCGGGATTAATCAGTGCCCTATCAGCCCAGCCCGAAGCGTTGCTTGCGGCTGTGATGACTCCGCCGCCATTGTCTGGTGTAAAGTTTGAGGTGTTGTTCGTTCTATCCATGATCGGTGCGAAAAGCTCGTAGCGCAGACCGTAAGTGAGCGTGAGTTTGGGCGTGGTCTTCCACGTGTCCATTGCGTAGAACGAATGCCCAGGCTGGAAGTAATGAACCACGTGCGGTGTCGTGAAATGCACACCATCCACGTCTCCGAGCAGGAAGTCTGGCAGACCGAACGCTCCACCCGCAGTATAAACGCCGTTCGTTTGCAGCTCGCCCTGTGGAGCGCGCAGATCGAGGAAATTGTCCGAGCGCCTGAGATATTGATAGCCGAACTTGAAACTGTGGGTGCCCTTCAGCCAGCTCAGACCTTCAATGATGTTCCATCCCTGTGAAATCTGATATTGCGGACGCCACGGCGACGTTCCTATGCGCTGCAAGCCATTGATTTCGATGGGCGGTAGCCCTCCCGACCCTGGACCGTCCGGAATCCCCGTCAAGCCTATAAGGCTTTCCGCTTGCGATTGGCCCAGGCCAACGCCGACAGGATCGCTGTGCGCATAATCGCGATTGAACCCAAAGCGGGCATCGTTGACGAGGGAATTGGAAAGGGTGCGCGTCCAGCCCAGCGCGATGGACTGCGTGTGGATTTTATATGCGGTCGCAAAATTGCCGCTCCCGATGACGCCATTGGCAGTCCACGGAGGATCCTCACGTGTGAGATGGCGATAGCTGTAGCTGCCAAACAGGCGGTTGTTCTGATTCAGGTTGTGATCCACACGTCCGTCAAAAGAATACACGTCATCGGGCACAGGTGCTGGAAACAGATAGTTTGACTGTCCGGTCCAACTTCCTGGCGTTCCCTGCAGAGCTACCAAGCTTGCTTTATTCGGATCGGGAAGCAAAGCCATCAACTTTGCCGCAACCGGATCGAGGCAAGTTGCCCCGGTCGAACTGGTGGCCTGGAGGATGTTTCCCACATAGCAGCCAGACTGCCCGGGCACAGTGGAATCGCTCAACGCGAATGGCAGTTCCGTAAAGTTTCCTTGCTTCATGAGCGGCGTGGGCACTGTGCTTTGAACCGTCGTAGATGACCGGCTGCTGAAGCGCTCAAAATCACCAAAGAAAAATGTCTTGTCTCTAAGAATCGGGCCTCCGAACGTCCCGCCGAATTGGTTTTGTACGAAGTGCCCTTTCTTCAGTGGCGTCGGGTTCGCGTCGTTGATCCAGGTGTTCGCGTCCAGCGCCGCGTTCCGCATGTATTCAAAAAGATTCCCGTGATACTGGTTGGTGCCGGATTTAATCGTTGCATTGATCACGGCTCCCGCAGAGTTACCGAATTCCGTGGAATACGTTCTCGTCTGAACACGAAATTCCTCGATCGCGTCGGGCGGAGGCTGAACTACCTGAACGGAAAATTCCTGCAAGTTTTCCGACCAGGAATTGTTGTCGATACCGTTCAAGAGAAAATTGTTTTGTAGTTCCAGATTCCCGTTCACACTGAAGCGATCCGGGGCGGGATTGTTGGCCGCGTAAAATTTTTGCACTCCCGGTTCCAGCAGCGCCAAATCCGCGTATCGCCTGCCATTCAACGGCAAATCGTTTACCAGCCGCGTGTCAACCACGTTCCCTACGTCCGCCGTTTGCGTCTCAAGCAGAGGTTCTCCACCACCTACGACAATTTCCTGGCTGACCGATCCGACTTTAAGCGAGAAATCGATGGAAAGACGGTCCTGCACGTGCAATTCGATGTCATCGCGCAGCACGCTATCAAATCCGTCGGCGCTTGCCTTTACTGAGTATTTGCCGGGAATCAGCGCCAGAACCTGATATTCTCCGGCGTCGTTTACTGGAGTCGCGATGGCCACCCCAGTGGCCTTGTTTGTTACGGTAACAGTCGCCCTCGGAACGGTGGCTCCCGAAGAATCCATCACTCTGCCCGCGATGGCACCGCGATCTACTTGACCCGATACTGACGTGACACACAGGACCAGCCATGCGAACAACAGGCAGGCCATCCCTGATAATTTCCGAGTCCCCAGGCCTTCATTCATTGCCGCCTCCACCTTTCAGATTCGAAGACAGTCCCCTGAACTTTGACGCAAAGCAGCTAGAAACTACTCAAGCAGCCTTCACTTGCCAGCGGATTGTAGTGCTTTACGTCACCCCACGCACCATTTAACCGAGATGGTGCGGATACAATTTCGAGTCGGTCTGCAGCGAAGAGGAGGCGGAAGAAGAATCCGGATCGGTCAGTCCTGAAATTCTCCGGCGAATCACCCACCCCTTGAGCGTGCCGAAACGATTCGGTTAAGAATGGCATGAGATTTAGCACCCGGCATAATTCCTTGTCAAGCGTCTTTTTCCAAATACCCCTCCGAAACTGCTGAAACCCGACAATATGTATATCACAGGCACGTATCCCTCGGACGTATACCAGGAAGTGCCAAAACGTTTTGGGATTTTTGTTGACAACCCAATCTGCGAACGTACAATGCGATTGTTTCGAACAACAAATCCATGTAGCGGACCGTCCACGACGGCACCGAAATTCCGGTTTCCCGCCGGGCCACACAAAGGAGAGATGATGGCGTCACGATTTGCGAAGGCCCTTTCTCTTGTTCTCATTGTAGGCGCATGCACCGCGGTTCTATTTCGAGGTCTCCCGCTTAAGGCGCAATCGCCCACTGCCGTTAACGCAAGACCGGCGGTGGCTGCGCAGCAGATCGCTTTCGACCGCGGTGCAGCGGCCCTCTGGCAGAGTCTGCAGAAACTGCGCACGCGGGCGAGCGTGCTGATGGTCACCGCCCATCCCGATGACGAAGACGGAGGAATGTTGACGTATGAATCGCGCGGACAGGGCGCCCGCGTCGCGTTGTTGACGCTCAATCGCGGTGAGGGAGGCGCGAATGTAATGTCGTCGGATTATTTTGACGCGCTCGGGTTGGTTCGAACCGAGGAGCTACTCGCCGCCGACCGCTACTACGGCGCCCAACAATTCTGGACGAGGATGGTCGACTACGGGTTCTCCAAGACTAAGGAGGAGTGCCTGGAAAAATGGGGACATGATCGCATCCTTGCTGATGTTGTGCGTGTCGTTCGAATGACGCGTCCGCTCGTGATCACTTCCGTTTTTGTCGGCGGACGTACGGACGGCCACGGCAATCACCAAGTGGCTGGCCAGATGGCGCAAGAGGCGTTCAAAGCCGCCGCTGACCCGGCAATGTTTCCCGAGCAGATCAAAGAAGGTCTGAGACCCTGGAAACCTCTCAAAGACTATGCCGCAGTTCCCTTTGCGCCAGTAACGGACAAGGGCATCTATGATTACGCCGACGGCAAATACTATCCCGCCGAATTTCAAAACTACACTGACGGCACAACCATCAAGGGTGCGCTTTCTCCGTCAGTGCAAATTCCAGAGGGAGATTACGGGCCCGCGCTCGGACTGACTTACCTGCAAGTCTCAAGGCTCGGGCTCGGCAATCAAAAATCACAAAATGGCGGTACGGGAATGCCGCCGGCCGAAGAAGAGATGAGCGCCTACCACCGATTTGCTTCCGTCGTTTCCGTCCCGGATAAAGAGGCCACGTTCTTTGATGGCATAGACGTTTCGCTGATGGGAATCGCTAGCCTGGCGCAGGCCGGTGACACCGGCTTTCTAAAAGACGGTTTATCGCAAATCAATTCGCTGGTGCAAAAAGCGACGAATGACTTTAGCGTTCAACATCCCGAAATCATCGCCAGTACGCTGGCGGCCGGACTGAAAGCCACCAACGACTTGCTTACCAAAGTTTCCTCCAGCAATTTGAGCGACGATTCGAAATACGACATCACGCACGAACTGCAAGTCAAGCAAGCGCAATTCGGTAGTGCTCTTGCCGAATCGTTAGGAATTTCTGTTTTGGCGACGCTCGCTCCGGAAAAAGAACCCAGCGGACCGTTTGCGCGATTCTTCCGTAATCCCGAAACTTTTCAAGTTGCGATTCCCGGACAGGAATTTTGGGTGAAGGTTCACACCACGAACCCTTCGGACCTCGCAGTGGAAGTGGAAAAAATTGCGGTGGAGACGCCAGACGGTGAACAGTGGAAGGTCGATCCCCAGGGGCAAACTTCTGGCACGCTCAAAGGGAATCAATCTTTGGACGTGCGCTTCGCGGTCCACGCTCCGCAGAATGCAGGATTCACCCGACCGTATTTCACGCGGCCAAATATCGAACAGCCTTACTACGACATTGCAGACGAGAAAAAATACCTGAATTTGCCCGTCGCTCCTTACCCGCTCTCTGCTCGGCTGCGATTTAATTTCGAAGGAACGTCGTTCGAACTCGCGCAGGCTGTTCAGTCCGTAAAGCACGTTACCGGCGCAGGGACGCTTCTTGAACCGATGATCGTCGGCCCTGCCATTTCCGTTTCTATATCACCGCAAGCGGGTGTTGTTCCGCTCGGCACAAAATCGTTTGATCTCACCGTGAACGTGCGCAGCAATGTAAAAGGCGCCGCGAAGGGAACCGTGAAACTCGATCTGCCTGCAGGATGGAAGGCCCCGCAGGAAGAATTCGCGGCGGCAAAGGACGGTGACGATCAAACGCTCAGCTTCCATATAACGCCGGCCGACCTTGCCGAGAAGCCTTACCTCATCACCGCCGTCGCGAATTATGAAGGGCATGAATACCAAGAGGGCTACCACACGGTCGGGTACGCAGGCTTGCGTCCTTATAATCTCTACCGATCTTCGACCTATCGGACCACCGGAGTGGACGCCAAAGTCGCGCCCGGCCTCAACGTCGGATATATCGTCGGCGCCGGCGACGATGTGCCGCAATCGCTGGTCAATCTCGGTATCAACGTTCACTTCTTGACCGCGGATGATCTGGCTAGCGGAAATCTTTCGAAATTCGACACCATCGTGCTGGGTGTGCGAACTTACGCCGTGCGCGAAGATCTCAAGACGTACAATAGCCGAATCCTCGATTACGTCAAGAATGGTGGCGTGGTAATCGTGCAGTACAACACGCCCGAGTATGACCATAACTACGGTCCATACCCCTACAAGATGGGATTCAATCCAGAGGAAGTTACTGACGAACACTCAAAGGTCGAAATTCTGGACTCCGCGAATCCTGTTTTCACGTGGCCGAATAAGATCACGACGAGAGATTTTGAAAACTGGGTGGAAGAGCGCGGATCCAAATTTCTCGAGAGTTGGGATCCTGCCTATGAACCGCTGATTGAAACTCACGATCCTGGGCAAGCGCCTCAGAAGGGCGGACTGGTTTACGCGAAGTACGGGAAAGGCGTCTACATCTACAACGCCTACGCGTTCTATCGCCAGATGCCGGACGGCGTTCCTGGCGCCTATCGGATTTTTGCCAACCTGATCAGCCTCGGCAAAAATCCGCAGCGGAAATGATTTTGATCTGCAACCCCATACCCCAAACGTCCACATCCTGATGTCCTGGGAACAATGTGGACTTGCAGAGGCGCCGGACCATTCACTTATGGTTCGGCGTTTCCTTTTGAATGGTGTACAGGAATGACTTAATGGTTTCATCGCGCTTGGCGTTTTCATCCGCCACTCGTTTTGATGCACTTTCGTAAACCTTCATCTCGGCATTGGACCGTTCCTGCTGTCCGAGGCGTTGATAGATCTGCGCCAAACGATAGTGTCCTTCCGCGGAATCTGGATCCATTCGAACGCATGCTTCCGATTCATGCAACGCGTCTTGCCAGCGGTCCAGCCAGCGGTAGACGCGGCCAAGCTGGCAGCGCGGTGACGGATCCGCCGGTAGCAACCGGCTCGCGCGGCTGAGCATGCCCACAATTTGTTCCGAATGCGTTTTGTCGCCTGACGCGTAGTCTCTGCGGAAAATCAGCGCGCCACAGTAAAATTGTATTTTGCCGTCCTTCGCATGTCGCTCAGAGTATCGGCATAACGTTGCCAGCGCATCGGCATCGGGCGCAGAAGCCTGAGCGATCTGGATATCCCCCAAATATTTCAGCACGATTGTGGGATCGGGCGCCAGGTGCACCGTACGAACCAGAATCTTCGTCGCTTCCTGATCCGTTCCAGTGAAATATTCCACCATTCCCAGCGCAAGCTGAATTCGCCATGCGGCCGGTTGAAACTCTTCGGCCTGCTTCAGTACAACCTTGGCGGCATCGAAGTTCTTATGCCGGATGAATTCCACGGCCAGTGAAAGGCGATATTTTTCTTCATTGGGGGCCAAAGCAACCGCAGCCTGATAGCTACGAACAGCCGCCAGGTTGTCGCCGCGCGCCTCTTGAATGTCGCCCAGCAAGTCTTCGATTTCGGCGCTATCCCCAAAATCTTTGCATTTCTCCGCACTCCATAACGCGTCGTCCAGTTGCCCCGCTCTGAACCGCGCCAGCGCCAGGTTGAACAGCAGACCTGGCCGATTTGGCTCAAGCGCGGCAGCTTCTTTGAACTCCTCGGCGGCTTCAGAAAATTTTTCATAAGCAATCAGAAGTTCTGCGACGCGTTGCCGGAACTCCACTGCCTCTGCGGCGTCAGTGTTGGCCGAATCAAGAAGATGAAGTGTCCGCTGATACTCGGCACCCATGCCGAGTTCCGCTTCCAGCAGCAGCAGCCCGGTCCCAGTCTCATGCGTGCGCGCGAAAAGAGGCTCCGCGAGGTTCGCGGCGCGTTCCCACCGCTTGTCCTGCAGCTCTGTAGCCGCCGTTGCCAGCGCGATATCGGCATCGTTCGGCTTTAGTGCCAGTGCGTTTTCCATTTCCGCTGCGGCCCTGGAAGAATTCCCCAGTCCGAGCTCAATAGAGGCCGCCAGCCTGTGAAAAGAGATTTGTTCCGCTTTGTCATTCGGCAAAGGAACACCAGCCAAAGCCTCCTTCGCTTCTTTGTAACGATGGAGCCGCGCCAGCACAACGCTCCACTCCATCCGGATCTGCGGAGAGCTTCGCATAGTCTTCGCCGCGCGAGCCAGAAAAGACTCCGCCTTTTCCAGCTCTCCCCCGCCGGCGTAGAGCTCTCCCAAAGCGGCTAGCGCGACGCTATTGCTGGGCGATTCCTGTATAACGGCCCGCAGTTCTGCTTCGGCTTGTTCCGTTTGACCTGTCATGGCATAGGCCTGCCCTAACGTCAGCCTCGCAGAGGAATCTTTGGGCTGTGCACTGAGATGCTCCAGCAGAATTCGAATGGCTTCATTCGGATTTCCGCGCGCGAGCAAGGTTCTCGCTTCCAAAACGCGGGACGCCGAAGCTTGTACGCCAGGCGTTTGCTGAAATCGTTGTTCAGTGAGGTAGTCTCCTGAGGTGTACGACGAAAACCAAAACAGAAGCGCGAAAAAGCTAACGATCCATTTCCAGAACAAGAACTTTCCACCTGCCGTCACGGTCGTTGCCGCTCCCCGAGCTTCATTCTTCATCCTAGCCGAGCCTGGTCTCACGCCGCTAGCAACGTTCCCCTCGATTCAATCACCAGCTGCCGGGTACCTCATCCTTGCTCAGCCAATTCTTGAGCAGTTTTGCGATCGCGTCTTCACTCATCTGCACAATCTTTCGGCCCTTCTCGGCGGACGCCTCACTTACACCACCGGAATATCCGGGCCAATCCTTTGCTGTAGACTTCTGCAAAAAATACGGCGTTCCGTCAGAAAGATCGGGAGGCTCCGGCAAGTCCTTCGCCTTTTCAAGATGGACCAGGTCCGGCCGGAACGCCGCAACGGCTGACGTTTCCAGCGGACCGCCATGGCCATGCCCTCCGTTCGCTTGACGAAACATTTTTAAGGTTTTCATCATGTCGCTGGGAAGAAATTCCCACCAGCTTGCGAACAGTAACGCCGATTCACTGACTTCATTCGCAACCTGGGCAACCGCGCCGCGACCCGGCCCGATGTTGCCGTCATGCCCATTCAAGATGAAGATTTTGCGAAACCCCAAGTGCAAGACGTTCCGTAAAATGTCGGCGATATACGCCGTCATCACTTCGGGACGGATCGTTACTGTGCCGAGAAAGTGTGCCGTCTGTGCTGGGCACTGTGTGAAAGCTACTGTCGGAAACAACAGTCCGTTGGTGCGAACGGCAACGCGCTCGGCGATTCCCGAAATGATGATGTAGTCGGATCCCAAGGGATTATGGGGACCATGAAACTCCAGGCTGCCCAGTGGCAGAATCGCAATCGGATACTTGGACGCGATTTCGGATACCTCAAATCCGGCTATTTCCTCGAATCGTTTCGGCTTTTCGGTACTCGCTCCTGCAACCGCGTCCTGGCTGGCCGCCTTTACTACTATTGGCAGCGCCAGACTCGCGAGCAGCGCTTTCCTTCTGCCGATCTTTGCCATAATTGTCCGCCCACCTAGGCGCTGCAGGTTAGCGCACGACTCCCGCATTTGTCCATGAGTGCTTCGAAATTCCCGCGGAACAATCCAGGCCGGTGAGCCGTTTTTCGCGCCGAAGCCTTACCGCACCGAAACGTTTCAGCAGTTTTATCTTTTTCTCTCCTTGCCCATGACTTCTTACATTGCTATAGTGCCCGCTCGCTGCTCTCGATTTTTGCAACGCCAAGGATTCGCTTTGCCTGAAGCTTCCGCAAATTCTCTTCCGCCGGAAATTGCCGGCCCTTCCAAAAAGCTTGTGCGCGGCATGGGACTCCTTCAGTCCACCGCCGTCAACATGTTGGAGATGATCGGCATCGGGCCGTTTATCACCATCGGCGTCATTCTTTCCGCGATGGGAGGACCGCAAGCCGTGCTCGGATGGTTCCTCGGCGCGGTCTTCTCTGTTTGCGACGGTATGGTCTATGCCGAATTAGGCGCCGCGATGCCCGGAGCAGGCGGTTCCTATATCTACTTCCGTGAAGCATTCAATGCTCGCACCTGGGGACGGCTCTTTTCTTTTTTGTTTTTGTGGGAAACGATTTTTGTCGCGCCGCTCGCGATTTCCGCTGCCTGCGTTGGCTTCGCGGAATACACCCGCTTCGTGTTCCCCAAACTGACTCACGGCGGCGTCGGAACGCTGGCCGCCGCAGCATGCGTGGTCATTGCCTTTCTTCTATACCGGCCAATCAAGACGGTGGGACGGCTTTCGCTTCTCATGCTCGCCGTGGTTCTCGCCGCGATGTTCTGGGTAATCGGTTCCGGACTGATCCATATCAACACGGCAATGGCTTTCGATTTTCCTCCCGGCGCCTTTCATCCTTCGAGAGCATTCTTTTTCGGCCTTGCCAGTGCAACTTTAGTCGCCATGTATAACTATGGCGGCTACAACAACATCACCTATCTCGGCGGCGAAGTGAAGGATCCGACCAGGAACATTCCGCGCGCAATCGTTCTCTCTGTTTTGGTTGTGGCTGTTCTATATCTGCTCATGAGCGTCGTCATTATCGGAACAATCCCCTGGCGCGATGCAGCTGTCTCGCATGCCGTTGTCTCCGAATTCATAGGAAAGCTTTACGGGTCGCGCGCGGCCTCAGTGATGACCGGCCTGATCCTGACCGCCACTCTCGGCGGTATTTTTACCATGAGCCTGGGCTATTCAAGAATTCTGTACGCAGCCGGAGCCGAAGGGAACTTTTTCAAATTGTTTGGTCGTGTTCATCCCCAGGGGCATTTCCCGACCGTTTCGCTTTTGGCCATCAATGCTCTTGCAATTCCTCTTTGCTGGTTTTCTCTCGAACGCTTGGTCTCGGCGCTGATGATCATCCAGATCGTTTTCCAATTTATTCCGCAGATATTCGCGGTATTCGCCATGCGCCTTTATCGCAAGGAAATTCCTCGCCCCTTCCGAATGTGGTTCTATCCTGTTCCAGCGCTGATCGCTTTGGTCGGCTGGATCTACGTCGCCGCCACACCCGACCAGCGCCAATACCTTGGAACTGCGCTGATTCTCTTATTGCTTGGATTGGCCGTATATTTTCTGCGGGCCAATTTATTTAAATTGTGGCCCTTCGAAAAGAACATTGACGAGATTTCGGAGCGGCAGCGGGCTGGACCGCTCGACGTCTAAACGCTGGAACTCGGCGAACACAAATCAGCGAGGCTGCGCATTCTTCGGCGGACAACACGAATCCCGGACGATTAATTGCGTCGCAAGAAGCGAGGGCGTTGGAATGCTCGGCCGCCCTTCAATATGGTCAATTAACATTCGCGCCGCGATCATGCCAACCTCCCGTGCTGGCTGGCGAACCACGGTCAATCGTGGTCGTAGCAAAGTCGCCCAATAAAAATCATCGAAGCCCAGCAAACTGATATTCTCGGGACACGCCAGCCCGATTTCCTGAATCGCCGCTAAAGCTCCCAGCGCCATCATATTGTTCGTGCAGAAAATTGCCGTGGGCCGCTCAGCGCGTGTGAGCAGCTGCATCGCGTGGAAGTGTCCGCTCTCCATGTCATTGTGTCCGCGATGAATCATCGAACGGTCCGGTCGAATCTTGGCGCTGCGAAGCGCTTGCGCAAATCCTTCCAACCGATCCACCGAAGTTCCACTCGACGCTTCGCCGGTAATAATTCCAATTTCGCGATGACCCAGGCTAAGCAGATATCGCGTCGCGCTGTCCGCAGCGCGACGGTTATCGATACCGACTCTTCCCACATGAGCATCACGGTCCGCCGGATACCGGTCGGCATACACGACCGGCAAATTGCCCAATACGGTTTTTGCTTTTCCGCCCGGCGCGTCAATTGCCGGCACCCGCACCACGCCGTCCACACGCCGCCGGTGGAACGAATCAAGATAGTTTCTCTCTTCTTCCCAGCTTTCTCGCGAGTCGCCGATCAGCACGGTGTAATTCGCGGAGGCGGAATAGTCTTTCGCTCCGCGTACTACTTCAATGTAGAAATTGTTCGACAGGTCCGGAACTACGATTGCAATCGAATGGGTTTTCTGTAGCCGCAGTCCTCGCGCCAGATCGTTGGGACGGTAGCCCAGTTCCTTGATCGCTCCCTCAACGCGGCTCCTCATTCCCGCACTGACGTAGTCGGAATTATTCAGCGCCGCTGAGATTGTGGAAACGGAAGCACCGGCAGCCTTCGCCACTTCGCGAATAGTGACGTGACGCCTCACTCGTTTCGTCTTCGATTTCAACTAAATACCTCTCAACCCTGAGATGGAATCAAACCAACCGCCGTGTAGAGCTTTCACCGAAACATTTCGACATTGCGCATCGCGCCGTTTGCGGCAACATCTTAATACCGGAGCCACAAATTGCCTAGCGTAGTAAGCCTCAGGGGCGACCGCTGACCGGCTCTTTCAAGAAGTTAGATAAATAGCCAATGAAAAACGTTTCGGGACCGTGTGCCGCAGAATCCGCGGGTGTATACTTGGCGGCAACGATTAACGAAGCGAAGCACTTTGACCGGGGAGCGCTCCATGAAGCAACTCGTGAAGTACAAGAGTCCACTGCACGAGATGACACAGACCACTCCCACCTGTCTCTGGAACGACTCTGCTTCGATTCAGGAACTAACCTATGCGCTTGACCACGGCGCTGTCGGTGCAACCTGTAATCCGGTAATCGTTTGCGAGGTCCTCAAAAAAGAGATGCCCGCTTGGCAGGACCGCATCCAAGCTTTGATCGAAGAGATGCCTTTCGCGACAGAGGATCAAATCGCCTGGAGGGTTGTCGAAGAAATTTCCATCAAAGGCGCAAAGCTGCTCGAACCGACCTTCCGTCAATTTCAGGGAATTAACGGCCGTCTTTCCGTCCAGACCGACCCGCGCTTTTATCGTGATTCCAAGTCCATCCTGAAACAGGCTCAGCACTTCCATGCCTTGGCGCCAAACATGATCGTCAAGATACCCGTCACCAAGGCCGGCATTCCCGCCATCGAAGAAGCTACCTACCAGGGGATCACCATCAATGCCACGGTTTGCTTCACTCTTCCTCAATGCGTTGCCGTCGCCGAGGCCGTCGAGGGTGGATTGCGGCGCCGCGAAAAAGAAGGAAAAGACATTTCCGCGATGGGCCCGGTCTGCACAATCATGGTCGGAAGGCTCGACGACTGGTTAAAAGTGCAAACCGAATTCGGGAACATCACCATTGATCCGGGCTATCTTGAATGGGCTGGCGTCGCGGTCTTTAAGAAAACCTATCGCATCTTTCGCGATCGTGGCTATCGCATCCGCTTGCTCTCCGCAGCATTTCGCAATCACATGCATTGGAGCGAATTCATTGGCGGAGACGTGGTAATTTCGCCTCCTCACAAGTGGCAGGTCCGCCTTAATGCCAGCGATATCAGCGTCGCTCCTCGCATCGAAAAGCCGGTCGACCGTGGAATCGTGGATGAGCTAAAAGCGAAATTCGCCGACTTCGAGCGAGCCTACGCTGAAAATGGGCTATCCATTAACGATTTTGATTCCTTCGGCCCCACTCGGCGAACACTTCGTCAATTCATCGCGGCTTGCGGCGATCTCGCGGGAATTATTCGTGATCGAATGATCCCCAACCCCGACCAGAAATAACGTCGCCTCGTAACTCCGCGCTCAAACGCGGCTCCAGCCCCTAGATTCCGCGGCTAGTACATTCCTATTATTGCTGGGCCCTCTCTCCACGGCTACAGTTACGGAAATTTTCACAGTTATTTAGTCGGGTGCTGTAGCAATTGTCGGTCTCCATACCCCGGAGATACGCGCAAGCCGTAAGAATTTCTACCTCTTTGGAAGGGTCTGTCCGTGCGAAAACGCGTCGCTCTACTGCTGCTCTTGCTGCTTCCGCTCCTTGCCGCGGCCAGCTTTGCGCAAAGCAACTACGCCGTGCTGACGGGCGTGGTCGGCGACGAGCAACACCTGCCGGTGGCGGGAGCTTCCGTCCGGCTGACGGCAGCGAGCACTGGAGCCACTCGCCGCGTGATCACCAACCAACAGGGTCTCTTCGAACTCTCTGCGCTACTTCCTGATGATTACGAGCTCAAAACGGAAGCAGCCGGTTTCGCACCGGAAACTCAGTCCATGCGGATCGAGGTTGGGCAAAAATTAGCGGTGGCCATCAATTTGCGCGTCGGCTCCATCCAGCAAGGTGTCGAAGTCTTGGCCGGCGCCGAAGTTCTGCATACCGCCGATGCCGATGTTGGCGAAGTGATTGAACCGAAGTCCATCAGCGAGTTGCCCCTGAACGGCCGCATGTTGATCGACCTGGTGCTTACCGTGCCCGGCGCGCACCTTGGCTTTGGCGCACAAACCGGAGCGACCAATCCGCTTTACTGGCGGCCCGGTCAGCGTTCTGCCGTAGTCATCGGGGGCAGCCGCCCGAATGCAAATTTCTTTCTGCTCGACGGCGCTACCAACACCGATCCCACTTTCAACACTCAGAACTTGAGTCCTTCGCCTGACTCGGTTAAGGAATTTCAGGTGGAGACGAGCAGCTACACGGCGGACATGGGAGGCGCCGGCGGCGGCCAAATCAACATCGTCACGAATTCCGGTTCGAACCAGTTCCACGGTACGGTGTATGAATTTCTGCGCAACGGAGCGATGGACGCCAACACTTTTGCGTCCATGGGAAACAATCACCTCGTACAGAATAATTTCGGCAGCTCCTTTGGAGGCCCGCTCTTCAGAAAGAACACGTTCTTTTTCGTCAACTATGAGGGTTTGCGTCTATCCCAAGCCGATGCTCAGATATTGACTGTTCCAACGCGGGACGAAATCCAGGGCGATTTCAGCATGAGCGCAGCAAAAATCTACGACCCTACGAAAGCCGTTGCCAATCCCGCCTTTAATCCCAGCTTGCCTACAGGCGCGTCCAATTTCCCGTACACCCGAGTGCAGTTCCCAAATAACCAGATACCATCGGACAGAATTAATCCTTTGCTCGAGGCGTTCCTTCTGCAATATGTTCCCGCACCGAATATGGACATGATGCCCGGAACTGGCGACTCCAATAATTATCTCGACGTGCGCAACGAAACGCACTTTCAAGACCAAGGAACCGTCCGAGTGGATCATATCTTTTCCAATTCCGATACGCTTTTCGGACGATATTCGATCGGCTCGGAAAACGGCTTTTCGCCCACAGGTGGGATGACTTCAACCACCGAAACACTCCCTGGATTCGGCGCGAATTTCGACAACCGTTCCCAGCAAGCGGTGATTTCCTGGAACCACATTTTTGGCAGCAACAAGGTCAACACTGTGTCGATCGCAGTTTCTCGTTTGTCCATGGATCACACCTCGCAGAATGATGGAGTAAATGACCTCGTCAGCGCGCTGGGAATCCAGGGCGTCGGGTTCGGCGGTCAGGAGGCATGGGGCGCCCCTTGGTTTGCCGCGCAGGGGTATACGGGAATCGGCGATACATTCGCAGCCACGCCCATGCACGCCTGGGACACCATGTACGAAATTCGCGATATGTACGCGTGGCAGCTCGGCCGTCATGCCATCAAATTCGGCGGCGATTTTCACTGGTACACCTGGCCCATGTGGGGATTTTTCCAGAACCGCGGTTATTACCAGTATACCAACGGGTATACTACTGAATTCGGATTCAATGATGGAAGCGGCTCCGGATTTGCCAGCCTGCTGCTGAGCTTGCCCTCAGTCAAGCAGCGCCAAGCGGGCGTTCCACAAATGAATTTGCGCAACTGGGGAGCGGACGGCTTCGTCGAAGATAGCTGGAAGGTGACTCCGACAACCACGTTGAACCTTGGGGTCCGCTACGAATACTCGGATCCGCTCTACGACAAGAACAACACCAACACGAATTTGATTTTTCAGAACGGCTCCCCATCCGTTTTCGTTGGCGGTCAAGAGGGTTATCCGCGAGGGCTGATGTACCCAAACCGTTTGAATTTTGCACCGCGTCTGGGAATCGCCAAACACGTTCCCCGCTACAGCATCGTCTTTCATGGCGCGTACGGGATTTTCTTCACGCCCGTGGACCAGAACACCTGGTGCAACCAGCGTCACAACGTGCCTTACGTTTTCCCGGAAACACAGCAGGCCGACAATTTCACTCCTCCCGCCGCTCTTTTCACTACTGGTTTGAATTTCGGTACACCTGTTCTGGGAACCGGCACACTGCCAGCGACCACGGTAAGCTTCACCGCGTTTGACCCGCACTCACCTCCGCAATACGTCCAGCAATGGAATGGCTCCGTGCAAAAGAGCTTGGGAAAAGACACGTCTCTGGAATTCGGCTATCTCGGGGCTCGCGGATTTCACCTGCAAAGAGCGCATTTGATCAACAACGCACTTCCCGGACCGGGTCCTCTAGGACCCCGGCGCCCCTTCAAAACACTGACGTTCGTTCCGGACACCACGTTGCCGACGGGCAGCACCGATTCAGTAATTCAAAGCCTGACCTTCCCCGTAAGCACTATCAACCTGCTGGAGAACAGCGCCCAGAGTTGGTACGACGCGGGTTACGTAAACGTGAGGCGCCGCTATTCGCATGGACTAAGTCTTCTCGCCAACTACACTTTCGCGAAAACTCTGACCAATGCTCCCGACTTCCGCTCTCCGATGGACGAATCTTCCATCCCGCAAAACAATAACGACCTGATCGCGGAAAAAGGGTCCGGCTGTGATGTCCGGCATCGCTTCTCCTTGAGTAGCGTCTACGATATTCCCGCGTATCCTCGCAGCGAATGGATGCGTTTGATTACCCAGAACTGGCATTTTTCTACCGTTTATCAAATTCAAAGTGGAATGCCGTTCACGATTTCCGTCTTCGGCGATACCGCGAATTCCGGCACCGTGCTGGGCGAAAATCCCATTCGCGCCAACGTCACCGGCCAGCCGGTGTTCGGCCCGGGCACTCACTCGGCTGACGAATGGTTCAACCCTGCCGCCTTTGCAACACCTCCCGCTTTTACCTATGGCAATGCAGGACGCAACTCCATCTATGGGCCTGGGATGCAGACCATGGACCTCGCACTGGCCCGTAGCTTCGCCCTGACGGAAAAAGTGCATTTTCAATTCCGCGCGGAAGCCTTCAATGCTCTGAACAAAGTCAATCTCGGCACGCCGAACCGCTTCGTGAATACCCCACAATTCGGAACCATCACCATGGCAATGACACCGGGCCGCGAAATTCAGTTGGGCGCCAGATTGTCTTTCTGAAGGAAGTGGTCAGACCGATTCAGAACCGGATTCGCAATGGGAAAAACTTGGTGGACGTGACAGGGATCGAACCTGCGACCTCATGCTTGCAAAGCACGCGCTCTCCCAGCTGAGCTACACGCCCACAGTGTTTCAGTGCTTTCATTTTAAGGCATTTTGTCGTCATTTCGAAATAGGAGTGGGATACAGCGTTCTTCAAAGAAAACACATCCCGGTTTGCGGAGGCCCGATTCAGCCGGGCCACGGAACTTCTACTGCGCGGGCAGTTCACGCCGCTTACACCAGAAATAGATTGCAAACACGACAGCGACCAATGGCACGATCGCGCCAAATTCGTCGATGTACCACGCTGTCTTTCCTGTGTTGCGCGTCGCCGGAGTGAAGAGCGCCTGAATATATAAATTATGGCTGGCGTGCAGAATCGCGCCGGTCCATAGGCTCCCGGATTTCAGTCGCATCCACGCGAAGATGAAACTCAATGCAATCACCATCACCGTGAAGCACGTCAGGCCATACCACGTAGGAGTGCCCGCATTGTAGCCGCCGTAAATCAAAATCGGGTAATGCCACACTGACCACACGATGCCGGTAATCAACGCCGTGCTGGTGTAGGAAGTCGTGCGCGCCAGCTCTGGCACCAGAAAACCGCGCCACCCAATCTCCTCTCCTAGCGCGCTGGAAATGCTGCGAACCAGACCGTAGGTGCCGATTAAAACGATTCCCAGCAGTACCGAAATCCACGCTGGCCCGCCAAGATGCATCATCGCCGTTAACGATTGCGTGAATTCCGGGTTCCCGAATCCACCGAACCGAAAAATCCACACGATGGAATAAGCAATGGCCGCATAAAACAAAGGAATAAACCAGCTAAGAACCTGGTATTTCGTTTCGCCCCATTTCCAGCCCAGCTCGGAAATACTGCGGCCGTTTATCCGCAGCGTGAGCATTCCTGCCAGCGCGGGACACCACATCAGGCCCAGCACATACATTCCTCTGCCGTATCCCATGCCACCCGAATGGAGAATCAGAAAATAAAAAAACGAACTGAATGCGAAAACGAGCAGCAAATAAGTGATCACTTGCATACGCGACCGTGCCGGCTGCGCCATGGATACCTCCGTTCCGCGGCAGACCATACAACGGACTGCAGCGCGTTACAAGCGGGTTATGCGCGAGTGCTGGTGCTCCCCGTCGTAACGGACCGATAGCTCGGCGCATTTCGCGGGAATCTGTTCATTTATTACATATGTATAACGGATTCTATTACTATTTTGTATCACCCTCCGGATGCAGCCTTCCACCGCGCAAAGCTCGCTCCTTCATCAATGCAAAAAACACGGGAATGAGAATGAGTACGTGAATCGCAGAGGTGATCATGCCGCCGACAATCGGCGCGGCAATGGGTTTCATCACGTCCGAACCGATGCCGGTTTCCCACAGAATAGGGATAAGACTTGCCAGGACGACGCAGACCGTCATGAGCTTCGGCCGCAGGCGTTGCACAGCGCCTTCGATCACCGCTTCTTCGATATCTTCATGCTTCACTATTTTTCCGCTGGCCAGCCGTCGATTCAACGCTTCGTGGAGATACACAACCATAACGACGCCGGTCTCAACCGCTATCCCGAACAGCGCGATGTAGCCGACCCACACGGCGACGCTGAAGTTGTAGCCAAGAAGCCTTTGCAGGATGAGGCCGCCAGTGAGCGCATAAAGTGTCGGGAAGATGAGCACAGCCGCCTCCGCAACGGAGTGAAACACCATGTATAGCAGGACGAAGATGACAAAGAATACGATTGGCAAGATAACATTCAAACGCTCCTTGGCCCGCAGTTCGAACTCGTACTCGCCCGCCCATTTGTAGGTGAAACCCGCAGGCAAATGAAGCTTTTGCGCCAACGTGTCGTTCGCGGACCGCACAAAGTCGCCATAACTCCTGGAATTGAGATCGATATAGACGTAGCCCGTCAGAGCTCCGTCCTCATCGCGGATCATCGAGGGGCCGCGTGAAAACGAGATGCGCGCCACTTGCTCGATGGGAATTTGCGCGCCGGACGGGGTCGCAATCAAGACTCTCCGCAGCTCGTCGACGTTGTCGCGGAAATCCCGGCTGTAGCGGACATTGACGGGATAGCGCTCACGGCCTTCGATGTTTTCGGTCACCATTTCGCCGCCGATCCCCGAAGTCACCGCTTGCTGCACGTCGGCGATCGTGAGTCCATAACGGGACGCTTCCTCGCGGTTCACTTCGATATCGACATAAAAGCCTTGCGAGACGCGCTCGGAAAAGATGGAGCGAATTTCGCCAAAACCCGACAGCACCTGTTGAATTTGCGCGCCGGCTTGCTGAATACCTTCAAGCGTGGGTCCCTGGATCTTCATTCCGAGTGGTGTCTTGATTCCGGTCAATTCCATATCCAAGCGATTTTCGACCGGCATGGTCCAAGTGTTCGATAAACCCGGGAACTGCAGCTTGGCGTCCATTTCCTGAATGAGTTTTTCGTAGGTCATTCCACTTCGCCATTGCTCATGCGGCTTGAGCATGACCGTAGTGTCGTACATATCGAGCGGCGCGTTGTCGGTCGCGCTGTCGGACCGTCCGATGGTTCCGAAGACGGTTTCGACCTCAGGAAAAGTGTGAAGGATACGGTCCTGCTCCTGAAGCAACTGCGAAGCCTGTCCGATGGAGATTCCCGGCAGTGCGGTGGGCATGTACAAAGCCGAACCTTCGAACAACGGAGGCATGAACTGGCTGCCAATCTTGAGTACCAGAGGAAGTGTTACGACGAGGAAAATCAAATTGAGCAGCACGGTCGTTTTACGAAAACGAAGACATAGGCGCAAGACCGGCAAATAGAGAGCTTGTGTAATGAGCGAAAGCGGATTGTGCGACTCCGGCCGCAGGCGCCCGCGAATAAACAGAACCATGAGCACAGGCACCAGTGTGATAGCAAGGAGCGACGAGAAACCGACAGCCAGAGTTTTCGTCCAGGCAAGCGGCCGGAACATTCTTCCTTCCTGCGCTTCCAGCAGAAAAACGGGAAGAAACGACACCATAATGATGAGTAGAGAGAAGAAAATCGCCGGGCCGACCTGCTTGGCGGAATCGAGAAGAATCCTTCGGCGTTCGGATTCGGGCAGAGGTTCCGATTCTTTTGCCTGGTGCTCGGAAAGTTGCCGATAACCGTTCTCGACCATCACGATAGCAGCGTCGACAAGCACGCCGATGGCAAGGGCCAGGCCGCCAAGCGACATGATGTTCGAAGTCACATGCAGGTAGTATATCGGAATAAACGAAGCGGTCACCGCGATTGGCAAGGTGAGGATCGGAATCAATGCGGATCGGAAGTGGAATAAAAAGATGATGATGACTACGCTGACGATGATCGCTTCTTCCAAAAGATCGCGCTGCAACGTTTCGATGGACGAGTGAATCAATCCGGAACGGTCATACCCCGAAATCACCTCGACGCCCGCTGGCAGCGACGATTTGGTCTCCGCCAGCTTTTTTTTCACCCCATTGATGACATTCAAGGCGTTCATGCCGTCGCGCATGACCACGATTCCAGCCACGGTTTCGCCTTCCCCCTGCCATTCCGCGACGCCTTCTCGAATGTCCGGTCCAAAGGTCACGGCTCCGAGGTCGCGAATCTTTACGGACGTGCCGTTTTTCGCAGCGACGGGCACTGTTTCGAGATCGTTCAGGGAGCGCAGATAGCCGAGACCGCGAACCGTGTACTCCGCGCCGCCCATTTCGAGCACTCGTCCGCCGACTTCGTTCGTGCTGGCGCGGACTTTTTCAATGACGGCCGAAAGGGGAATGCCGTAGGCGCGAAGTTTGTTGGGATCGACATTTACCTGGTACTGCTTTACGAAGCCTCCGATGGTCGCGACTTCGGCAACGCCGGGCACGGTTTCGAGTTGATAGCGCAGATGCCAATCCTGAATGCTGCGTAACTCGGCAAGGCTGAGTTGATGAGTGCGATCAACGAGAACATATTCGTAGATCCATCCCGCGCCGGTGGCGTCGGGCCCGATGACTGGGTGAACGTTGGCCGGCAGGCCTCCCTGGATTTGCTGCATATATTCAAGGACTCGTGAGCGTGCCCAATAGAGATCCGTTCCGTCTTCGAATACAACGAAGACGTAGGAATCGCCGAACATGGTCTGTGCGCGCACGGCTTTGACATGAGGCGCGGCCAGAAGCTTGGTCACGATGGGATAGGTGACCTGGTCTTCGATGAGGCTAGGCGGCTGCCCGGGCCAAGGCGTGTGAATGATGACCTGCACGTCGGAAATGTCCGGCAATGCATCAAGCGGGATATGCCGAAGCGACCAGATTCCAGTGGACACCAGCAGAAATGTTCCCGTAAAAACGAGAAAGCGATTTTTTGCGCAGCAATCGATCCAACGCGAGATCACGTCACATTCCTCCCGAAGCGTTGACGCCGAGTTGCTTGCTGGCGACGGTTTGTCCATTTTTCTTCGCAAGGATAGTGACCTGCCACGTTCCGCCACTACCAAGTTGGCCGGCACCCTCATACATACCGTTGCCTTTGTCCGAAAGAGCCACCTGCGTACGCATCGCAGCCATACCCATTGCTGGCATCGCAGGCATGGAGAATGTCACGGAAACTTCCGCGCCGGCGATCGCTCCGCCGTTTGCATCGGTGAGCTTTACTCGAAATGTGTTTCCACCCTTGTGCGGAGGACTGGGCTCGGTCGAAAGCTGGACATTCGCCTGAGGCGCGTTCATCGCACCTGCCGAACCGGCGCCGGGTGGCGGCGGCACGAAAGAACCGAGAGCGGATTGCAACTGACTCTCGGAATCAATCAAGAAGTTCGCGGAGGTAACCACCTCTTCGCCTTCCAGCAGCCCTTTCAAGACGACAAAGTCGTCTCCGACGCGAGCGCCAAGCTGGACCTCTCGTGGTTCGAGGTATCCGTCGCCGCGATTCACGAAAACAACCTGGCGTTCACCGGACTGCAGGACGCCCGTTGCCGGAATCACGAGCTGTGCTCCCGCGCTCGTCTCGAGCGAAACGTTGACGAACATGCCCGGCGTCAGTTTCAGTCCGGGATTCGAGAAGATCAGGCGGACGCGCACGGTGCGAGTCATCGTGTCCACGCTTGGGTAGGTGAAATTCACGCGGCCTTCAAAAACACGGCCGGGGTAGGCGTCCACGGTGAGCTTTGCGCGTTCGCCGACTTTGATTCTGCCCAGGTCGTTCTGAAACACCTCGGCGAAAACCCAAACGGTCGAAAGATCGGCGACGGAATAAAGCCGCGTGTCCGGCTGCACGGTGAGATTCGGCAAGGCATTGCGCTCTGTGATATAGCCCGAGACAGGCGAATCGACCGTGAGTTCCTGCTGGACCTGGCCCGTGGATTCGAGCCGCTCAATTTCGCGCTGTGGAACGCCCCATTGCTTGAGTCGTTCTATGGAAGCCTCGAGGAGCGAAGCCGCTCCCTCGGTCACTCCGGCAATCGTGCTGCCTGCCACTCGCCGCTGGTTCTGCTTGGCGACGAGATATTCGCGTTCGGTCGCCGCGAGGTCCGGACTATAGATGGTGAAAAGCGGCTGTCCTTTGTGGAGATGTTGATATGTAGCGTCGGCAAAGACCTTCTGGATGTATCCCGAATAACGCACCTGCACGTAGGCAAGCCGCGTTTCATCGACCGCGACATTTCCGGTCACACGAATTTCATCGTCCACCACTTTCTTCTCGACGCGTCCCATTCGGACACCGATGCTTTGCAGCCGCTCCGGCGAAAGTTGAACGGGCGCAAGCTTCGCTTCCTGTGGCAGAGCAGAGTTGGTTCCGCCCTTGAGAGAGTTTTCGGATGTCGCATTCGAGATGGGCTGCTGCATTGTCACTTCGGGTTCCTTGTGGGCGGCCGAACGCCACCACAGACCGCCGAGAATTCCAAGGAAGGCAAGATTGCCGACAAGCGCAAAGACAAAAGCGTTTCGATAATTTCGCATGTTTGTTCTCCCTCCTAGCGCAATGCTAGGCCGGTCATCTGTTCGATCCGCGCGATCGCCGTCTCGTATTGGGCCACGTCTTGCCAGTATTCTTCGTCGAGATGAAGGACATCGAGAAATGCCGTCAATACGGCTTGAAAATCCTGTTTGTTCGATTGGTAGGCCGCGAGACCGGCCTGAAACTCGGATCGCGCCTGTGGCGACAGGCCTTCGCGATGAATCCGGAGGAGTTCCGAAGTTTGCTGCGCGATCACATATTGCGCGCGCAGCTCCGAAGCGACTTGTTGGGACTGAGCCTCGGATTCGCGGCGAGCGCGCAGCTCTTCCGCTTGTGCCTGAGCCAGCTCGGGCTGCTGCTTACGGCCGCGGTAAATAGGCATGCGCAACCCGAAGGTCAGCACGTAATACGCGCGAAACTGCGTTGGGTCCGTGCGTTGCCACATGTATTGCACGTTGAAATCGGGATAGAAATCCTTCCGCGCGAGGTCCACCTGCAACGACTGCTTGTCGATCATTCTTTGGGAGGCAGCCAGTTCCGGGTTTTGTACGTTGGCCGCCGCAAGCAATTCGTCGTAGCTCTGAACCAAAGGTGTCTCCACGAGATCCGCCGGTTCGATGTCCGGTGAACCTTGCGACCGACTGAGAAGCTGCTTCAGGCGGGCTTCCAGCTTTCCGACTTCCAAATGATGCATGGCAATTTCCTGGACCAGCTTGGTTTTCTGTAGTTGCGTCCGCAGAACGTCCTGCTGCATTCCCATGCCCGAGCGGTAGCGAGCGTCGGAGGCCTGTTCGACTTGTTTGAGTAACTCGCCGTCGCTTTCGAGGATTGCAAGCGTTTTCGAGAGATATGCCAATTGGAAATACGAGGCTTCCACTTCGGCGAGAACCGCGCGGCGGATGAACTCGACTTGTTGCTGGGACACGTCCGCTTCGCGCTTCGCAATCTCGCCCCTCAGTTTCAACTTCCCCGGGTAGGGAATGTCCTGAGAGACGCCGAGAGCGACATAGGCGAAGTTGCTGTTGGTATAACCCGCGAATGGCCGCGGGCTGCCAACACTGAATTGTTGCAAATTGAATTGCGGGTCGGGCAGTGTCGAGACTTGCGTAGGAACTTGCTTCGCCGCTTGCCAGCTCTGTCGCGCCGCTTCGATCTGCGGATTGTTTTTCTCTGCTTCCTGCAATAAGTCCGCCAGCGGAATAACGACCCCCCAATGCCGTGCAGGGACCTCCTGCGCCTGGCCGTTCCCCGCCAGAACCATGGTGAACAAAAGGATGCAAAAAAATCGAACAGACCGATCCCGCAAAAGCCGTCGAGCCGTATCTTTTCTCCTGAACAAAATCATCTTTCTTCTCCTGAACGTGCGTATCGAGCCATGCTGGGTCAACATTTCAACCTGCGGACTCCGAGCTGAAGCGATCAATCGAATAATTGACATGGAGAAAGAGACACACTCGTGCGTCGCCGCACGGTTCTGAAGCGGATCAGATCAGGAAGGAAGAATGAAGCATGTACAGCTCGGGAGGCGAATGCTGCAGTGGGTCAAAATCGGCATGCGAGGCCTCGGAAAGAGGCAGGGCCAGAAGTAACGGGAGCGCATCAACCACAACCATCACCGGCCGGAGCAGGCTAACATGCGCCGCCGGCAACACGCTAGGAGATTGCGAAGACACCATTCCTTTGCAGCAGTCGTGACTTTGGTTCGACGGATTGCAAGGCATGGAACCGCAGCACTGCATGCTCGGCTCGTCCTGGGTAATGGCGGACATGCAGTCCGCGAACTGCCACACAAGGACCGCGAGCAGCGCCAGCACTAAAAGCGGGGTTTTCCGAACCATCCTTCTAGACTCTAGGGTGGTTAGACGGCCTGAGTCAAGAAATGGGACTAGGATTCACTCCATACAGCCGTTTTCTTCACCCTATACAGCCGTTGATTGATGCGTGGCGCCGATGCCAGAACTCAAAATAGATGAGCGCCTTCTGGCCCGGAGTCGAATTCACCAGGCTCGCTTTACGGCCCGAATAATCGCTTCACGCAATCCTATGGCTCTCACTTGCTACGCTTGTCTTGCGAACCGCACCCTCCCAACTGCCGGCTTTCTCTTTGCTCTCGCTCTCGGCTACGTTCCCTCAGCGTATTCCCAGGAAAAGCCTGATGTCGCGAAAATCATTGAGCGGTCGGTTGATGCCGCCAATCGCGACTGGGCCGCGGCACCAGAGTTTGACTGCTTTGAACGCGACAAGAACCGCAATGGCGATAAGACGTATGAAGACATAATGATCGATGGCTCCGTATATCAGCGGCTAGTTGCAATCAATGGCAAGCCATTGCCTCCACAGCAACAGACGGAACAGGCGCAAAAGATGGAAAAGGAAAAGGCCAAGCGGCGAAGGGAGTCTCCCGAGCAAAGAGCCAGTCGAATTGCCAAATATCAGACCGAGCGCAATCGTGACCACGCGCTGCTTGCCGAATTGACCAAGGCTTTCGATTTCACTCTATCGGACCAGAAAACGATGGCCAATCGCAGCGCGTACCTTCTAAAAGCCACGCCGCGCCCGGGCTATCGACCGCCGACTAAAGAAACCCAAGTCTTAACCGGAATGGAAGGACAACTCTGGATTGATGCCGAAAGTTTTCAGTGGATCAAAGTGGAAGCGCACGTCATTCGCCCTGTTTCCATCGAAGGCTTCTTGGCTCGAGTTGAGCCTGGCACTTGCTTCGAACTGGAAAAAATGCCCGTCGCGCCCGGCCTGTGGTTTGCAAAACATTTTGCCATGCGATCGCGAGCCAGGATTCTCTATGCTTTTCGCCATCGCAGTCAGGACGATGAAACGTACTTCAATTATCACCGCGCTGAGCCCGATGCTGCCAATGCACAAGCAATTCACCATTGATCGAGATATACCGAACGCAAATCACCTTCGCTGACATGAATTCTGCTCACTCTTCTGGCTTGGCCACGAACTGGTACCCGAGTCCGCGGACCGTCAGCAGGTAGCGTGGTTTGGAAGGTTTCGGCTCGATATATTTGCGCAAGCGCACAATGAAACTATCGATCGCCCGCGTGTCCGTTTCTTCGTGCAAATTCCAGACGTCCTGCAAAATTGCTTTCCGTGAAACGGGATGGCCAGCATTCTTGATTAGGTAACGCAGTAATTCCGTTTCCATCACCGTAAGCTGAACCACTTTGTCTCGCGCCCGCAACTGCAAATTACGGAAGTCCACGATCTTGTCGTCGAACCGGAAAATGTCCGGCAGATTTGGATCGGCTTGCGGGCGGTCCGCCGTAATGCTGTTCGTATTCTGTGTCCAATTCTTCCGGCGCAGCAAACTTTCCACCCGTGCAATCAGAATCGCCAGGTTAAACGGCTTCGGCAAATAATCGTCCGCGCCAGATTCGAATCCCTTCAGCACGTCTTCAGGCCGTCCGCGCGCCGTCAGCATCAGCAGCGGAATGTAGTTCCCTGCTTGGCGCAATTCGCGCGCTACCGCGAATCCATCTTTACCCGGCAGCATCACATCCAGCACCAGTGCCTCAAACTTTTGTTTGTCTTTCAGGAGGTACTTGAGCGCGTCCTCGCCCCGGTCGGTTGTCTGGACGGAGTAGCCTTCGGCCTCGAAGTTAAAACGCAGCCCCTGCGCGAGGTGCGCCTCGTCTTCGACGATCAGGATTCTGCTCATGCGCGATATATCCTTGGCAAACGCATCGTGAACGTGCTCCCGCGACCCTCTCCTTCGCTTTCCGCATAGGCGTCTCCGCCGTGCCGCCGCGCGATCGAACGCACGATAAACAACCCCAGTCCCGTGCCTTTCACGTCGCGCGTCAGCGGATTTGGCGCGCGATAGAACCGCTTGAAAATTCGCTTCAGCTCCTTGGGCTGGATTCCCGCTCCGCGATCGGTCACCCGCAACGCCACCGTGTCGATATTCGGCGTAAGCAAATCGACGACAATTTTCTTTTTCTCTCCCGAATATTTGATCGCGTTGTCGAACAAATTAAAAACCGCGGTGCGCAACTCCTCCGCGTTTCCCAGCACGGTGACGCCATCCGGCGGATCGGCTCCAAAATACATCGCGTCCTCCAGTAAATGCTGCCGCAACCGTGCCAGTTCCAGCGCGTCCCGCACCACCGCCGCAAAATCCACTTCCTGCCAATTCTGTCGCGCGCTTCCGTGGCGCACCTGGCTGGCCTTCAGCACCTGTTCCACGGTGCCCAGCAAACGGTCCGTATCTTCCAGCATGACGCGATAAAACTCCCGCCGCTGCGGTTCCTCCAGCGGACGCTTTTGCAGCGTCTCCAGGTAAAGCCGGATCGATGCGATGGGAGTCTTCAGCTCATGGGTGATTGCGTTCAGAAAACTGTCTTGCTGCTCGTTACGGCGAATCTCGCGCACCAGAAAAATGGTGTTGATCACCAGGCCGGCGATCAACAATCCAAACAAAATAATGCCGAGCACCAGCGGCACCACCTGCCGCCAATGAAAAATAATCCAGCTGACGTTCAGCGCGATCGCCAGGCCGACCAGGCATACGCCCAGCGCGATAAAAAACGCCATGGCCTTCGTACGGCGCGTAATACGCATACACGGTAGTTTATGTCAGTCTAGCGTTTGATTGTGCCGGAACCATGGAAACGAACTGCGGAAACAACGGGCATTGAGTTTTTGATTTTTTGTAGGGGCGCAGCGCTCCTGCGCCCATTCTTGCTTGCAAATTGACCGTACTTTTTAGTCGCCGGAAAGCGTCGGCACAGCTTCTGGTTCCGCCACTACGTCAAAGGGCCGCGCGGAAATTCCGCTGGCTGGAACCACGGACGCAGTCCGTTCGGGCTTCGTCAATTTCGGCAGCTTGATATCCCAAGCCAAGCCAAGCGCTTTCAGCGCGCAAATTCCGTACCAGTTCACATCAATTTCGTACCACGCGATTCCGTGACGCGCCGCTTGCGCGTGTGCGTGGTGGTTGTTGTGCCAGCCTTCGCCAAACGTCAGGATAGCTACCCAAAAACTGTTTTTCGAGGTGTCGTTGGTCAGGAAGCGCCGCGAACCCCACATATGTGTCGCCGAGTTCACCAACCACGTGGCGTGCAGTCCCACTACCGTGCGGAAAAATAATCCCCACAACAGCACCGGCAAACCGCCGATGGCAAATAAAATGACTCCCAGAACCGCGATCGGCGCCCAATGCCATTCCGTGATCCAGCTGTGAAATCTATCCTTGCGAAGATCAGGAACGAAATGCAAAAGCTCTTTCGCTTTGTTGTGCATGGCGCGGCCGGTGACAATCCAGCCCATGTGCGCCCACAATCCGCCATCGCGCGGAGAATGTGGATCGCCTTCCACGTCCGTCAATTGATGATGCACGCGGTGAGTCGCCACCCAGGCGATCGGTCCGCCTTCCAGCGCCAGTGTTCCGCAAGTAGTCAGAAAATATTCCATCCATTTCGGTGTCTTGAAGCCGCGGTGCGTCAGCAACCGGTGATAGCCCATGCCGATGCCCAGGCTTCCAGCCACCCACCACAAAATAACGGAGACCGCGAAAGCTTTCCATGTAAAGAAAAATAATGCCGCAATCGCGCCAACGTGAAATGCGCCTATAAAAAGTGTTGTCGTCCAGTTGATTGGTTCTTTAAATGTCTTGTCGTCTGCGAATCCGCTCATAATCGGTTCAACCTCAGGGCCCTGCTTGGGTCACTACGATTTCAAACGTAACATGCGGCGAGCGCCCGCTTTGTAATACTTCTGTAATCCCAGCGTTTGCGTAGCGAAGCTGCAACCGGTACGAGAGAACAGGCGTTTTTAGAACCAAAGAGCAGCTGTACGGACGAAAATAGAAGATTGGTTTCAGTGCTTCTGTTTGGGCGAGTAATTGAATTGTTGCGATTCTCTTGGCGCGCCCGTCTAGGCGTTTCTCGCAGGCGTATCATATGGGATAGCAGTGGTTGCATTGCTCAGTAGGTCGCGCGAGGTGCACTATGCGTTTTCGTTTTTTGCTTCTCTTTCTCTTCGTGTCCGCAGCTTGCGCGCAGCAGCCTGGCGCTCCCGATCAGGACATGTCCCAGATGCACCATGCGCACTCACACGACGGTTTCATGCAAGGCGGAACGCATCACGCCGTGGCGCAGGGCGTTAAGCTCGATAGCAAAACCGATGAAAATGCTCACGTCGTCACACTCCGCATCGGGCCGATGACTCTTCCAGCCAACACTTCGCACATGAAAATGCCTCAGCCCGGGGACCTGGTGTGGACGATTCCAATGTCGGGTTGGCTGCTGGCATACCATCCGAAATTGGTGGATGCAACCGGAAACCCCGTTCCCGGAATTGTGCTGCATCACGTCGCGTTCTGGAATGAGAACCGATCGGATTTCCTTTGCCCTAACAAGGAAGAGCACATTTTCGGAGCGGGCGGCGAGCTGACCGATTGGGCGGAAATTCCGGGCTTCGGCTATCGCGTCGAAAAAGGCGACCAGATCCGCATCGAAACCATGATCCACAATCCGACCGCCGCGTCTTATGAAGGAGTCTTTCTGGAAGTTTCGATTCCGTACGCCGATGACACTTCCTCTCCGTCACTCAGGAATTTCTATCCTGCATGGATGGATGTCGCCAGTTGCGGCAATTCCAGCTACGATCTTCCCGCCGGCAACAGCAAGAAAGTTGGCTCGATTGCAGTGAAATATGCTGGCGTATTGTTAGGGGTTGGCGGCCATATGCACGACTACGGCCAGCAACTTACGCTCGAAGACTCACGCTCAAAGGATCCTGTGGCAGTCCTCCTGGCTAAAACCGACGTGCACGGCCATCTTCTCGGAATGCCAGTAGTCACGTTTTTTCAAACTGGCGGTTACGCCTTTTCCATTGGCGACAAACTAACTGTTACCTCCACTTACAACAATCCGAGCGGCAAGCTTTTGCACGATGGAGCAATGGGAATCGTCGTGGGCTACTTTGTTCCACAAGACTCCTCCGCCCTCAACACTCTTCGCCATGTAGCGGGAGCAGCGCGTCACGAAATGAGTCATCCGATGTAATTAGGAAACGATGGCCCGTGTCTCGGTCTTTCCCCGTAAGTATTTCATTCTATGGAACTATGGGAGTTTCGAGTAATCCATTTCGCGTGCTCATTCTAAAAGACTTAGCGCCTTTTAAGACAACTCGGTTAGGCGGTTCTTCGCGGGGGAACCGTCCGCCAGCTCCACGTTTTGGTCTATGTATGTAACTCACAGAAAAGAAAGACGTTGGCGACATGCGTCTCGGCCTAAAGCCGGAGAGGTTACAACTAAAACAAAAAGAGGTCTCCGCGGGTAGCAAGGCGAGCTGATGGAAACGGTGTCCCTGCGTACTCTTGACGAGGGCTGATACCAGAAATTAGCCTAGGTTTTCGGGCGAATGAGCGATTTCTCGGGGCGTGGTTCATGCAAGAACGAAGCTGTCCGTTTTGCGGCAAGAAGATCGACGCCACCGCGGGCCGATGCCCTTATTGCCGTGAGGCCACCCCGCAAGTGCTGGCCAGTCGTAGTCCATTTGGCCAATCGATTCGCGGCCGGGAATATGTCCGCCGAGGGCTGCTGTGGGCTCTGCTGGGCGGGGTGATTTATTACTTTGCTGGCGGACACAGCCCGCTCACGATTCCGTTTGCGGTTCCGGGTTTCATCAACATGTACTTGGTACCGGCATTGTTCCTGGCTGGGATCGGCATGGCACTATATGGCGGGTATTTGCAGATGAGGAACTAGATCCGCCGCAATTCAAGGGCTCGTTTTTACCGTTTCATTCGCTTTCTTTACCGTTGATTGTTTACCGTTTGCCGTTCGTTCTTGCATTTGGCCGCGCACAGCGCGAACATTTTTCCTGCTGGCGTGAGCTCTACTGGCAACCTGTCAATATCAATGTTCCAACCGGGCCAACTCGTTCGCGTAAACCTCGCAGGACTCGACGCCGGCGGAGTATCCTTCCAGGCCGCTGTCACTGATGCCGTCGCGCACGTCATCAAACAAACTTCCGAGCAGCCTCCCAAATACCTCGTTGAACTCCTGTTCTCCTTTCGTGGCGTCTCGCAAGTAGAAGTTCCCGCTGATCGTATCCACGCCGGTAAGTAACGGCAATCTCTAGCCGAGAAGACAGATCGCCTTGGGCTACACTCTATGTGAGCTATGCCATGGCCGACTCTCCCAACCTCAGTGAGTGCGAGAAGTGTCTCGCAGTCCTCGCCCATGGAGCGAGGACGTTGCACGAAGGCGATTTCAAGCAAGCGGAACCGTCATTCTACGCGGCGCTCGCGCTGTCTCAATCAGCGCCACCCGAAGAGGCTCGCAGGCTCCTCCCGCTCACTCTCTATTACTTAAGTCTGCTGCGCCATCAGCAGTCTCGTGCGGACGAATCTCGGCAACTACACGAGCACGCCACAAAACGCCTGGACGATCAAACAGCCTCCTTTCCGAATACCCTGTTCCAACATCTAATGGTGTCCGTAATGATGCAGCTTGGCGAATATCGCCGCGCGATTCCGTTTTGCGAGCAGGCTATTCAAATGGAACTCGAATGGAAAGAGCCGATCGCCAGAGCGGAGATGCTGTGGCGGGCTGGCGAGTGCTACAGCCGCAACGGTCTGAAGGACCATGCCGTGATCCCTTTGCGCGTCGCCGTGAAGATCTTTCGAGATCATACTGGAGACCCTCGTCTCCCCGCTGCGCTGGTCACCCTCGGCAACGCCCTGCGAAAGACCACTCCCGCCGAAGCCGAAGCGTGTTACCGGGAAGCTGCGGATCTGCACGTCGCCAGAGCCCAGCTCCAGTCCGCAACTGCAGCCTGGGTCAATCTTGGAGTCCTCTGTTCCGAGCAGGGCCGCCACGCCGAATCATTGGAGCACTATCAAAGAGTTCTGCGAGTACGCGAACAGTCTTTGGGAACGCCGCCGGAGCGCATCGGCACCGTGCTGAATAACATGGCTAACTGCTATCGGCGGACGGGCAAATTCACGGAAGCGTTTGCCTCGGTGGATCGTGCCATTGAACTGCTCCGCTCGAAAGGAGGTACAGGCTTGGCGTCCGCGTATGGAACGCGCGGGTTGATTTTTCGAGACGCAGGGCGGGATGCAGAAGCTGTGGAATGGCTTCGTAAAGCCCACGCCGAACATCAGCGGGTGCCGAGCCCCAACTTTGATACGCTCATCGAAGACCTGGAGAATGAGGTTGCGGCCCTCACGAGGTTAGGCAGGCAGGAAGAAGCGGCAACCGCGGAAGAGCGTTTGAAACAGGTACACGCAGCTATGAAAGCCATTCCGCAAGCCAATCAGGACTTGGAAAAACTCAATGTTTCAGAACGAGAAGCAGTCCTGGTCGAACTCACCTTTGGGAGCCGGCCGGATAACCCATTCCCGCCCCGCGAGTCGGGCAATCTTGCGCGCCTATTATCGGAGGTCCTTGAAGGTCAGGACGTCGGTTTTTATGCTGGCAATGTCGTGATTCCAGAGAACACCACCCTGATGTTCTATGGTCCCGACGCCGAAGCACTGTTCCGAGCCCTGGAGCCGCATCTGGTGGGCCAACCGGCGTGCGCCGGCGCCAGAATAACAATCCGAAAGCACGACAGCCACAGAGAAATCATCCTATCGAGTCGCGTCATGTGAATGATCCGGCTCCATCATAACGGGTCACCCCACGGATCAATTCCTCCAGCGTTGCTTATCTGATCATCTAATCCGATTCCGATGAGCGCTCTATTGCAACGCTGCATCGTCTCGTTACTTCGTTTCTTCTTAACCAATCTTTGCTATACTGGACGCTCACTCGAAATCAATTTATCGGAAGTAGGACGAATTATGGCAATGAAGTGTGAATACTGCGGCAAAGGCCCGAACTTCGGCAACGTGGTTAGCCACGCCAACAATACCCGGCGCCGCCGCTGGAACCCGAATCTGAAGTCGGTACGTGCCCTGGTGTCTGGCGCGCGCAAGCGCGTGAAAGTTTGCACCGCGTGCATTCGCGCGGGCAAAGTTAAAAAAGCCGCGTAAGCGGGACAAAAATCCTTGCAAACTCTGCGCCTGAATTTCCTTCTACCGCGCAACCCCCCGACTGCACGGCTGCTGCCGTTAGCCGCGCTGATGCTTTCTTCTACGGCGGTTTTTCTGACGGTCGTTTTCCTAGCTGGTGGCTGCAAGAAGGCCGGCGCTCCCGCGGCCGACGTGTGGGCCGTGGTAAACGGCAAGGAAATCAAACGCGACGAAGTTGAAAAATATTACCGCACCCGCATCAGTCCAGAAGCACAGGAACCTTCGCAGGAAGAAGCGCTCTCGCTGAAGCTGAACGTCATCGACGAGCTGATCAACAACGAAATCCTGCTCGAACGCGCCAAGAAATTGAACCTGGAAGCAAGCGACGGCGAGGTCGAGGACAAATTCACGGAATTCAAGAGTCCCTACACGGAAGACGAATTTCAGCGCCAGTTGAAAGACCGCGGTGTCACCGTCGAAGATCTGAAAAATACCGTCCGCCGCGAACTGTCCATTCAGAAATTGATCAATCGCGAAGTGGTTTCTAAAGTGGCGATCAGCGATCAGGACATCAGCGATTTTTATAATGCCAATCGGGCGCAATTCAATGTCGCGGAGCCACAATACCGCATCGCACAAATCGTGGTGACTCCGCGCAAGGATCCGCAAATCCGCAATCGCAAAAACGACGACGCCACCAACGAAGCGGAAGCGCAACGGAAAGTGAAAATGCTGGTGGACCGCCTGAACAGCGGAGCCGATTTTTCGCAACTGGCCATGGACTATTCCGAGGATATGAATTCCGCGACCACCGGCGGCGATCTTGGCTACGTTCCCGAGTCTTCTCTCAATCAGTCTGATCCCACGCTCAAGAAAATAGTTCTTTCGCTAAAACCGGGGCAGGTCAGCCCGCCAATCGTGCTGAAAGATAGCATTCGTATTTTAAAACTCGTGACGCGCGAAGCTCCCGGGCTGCGCGGCCTTTCCGATCCGCAGGTGCAGCAAACCATTCGCGACACCCTGCGGAACCGCAAAGAGCAGTTGCTCCGCGCGGCGTATCTAGCCGTGGCCCGCGACGATGCAAAGGTTTCCAACTACCTAGCTGAACAGGTTCTGGAATCGAACGGCAAACTCCCTGCGGCGGCCAAATCCACTTTGCCCGCAAAGCCAGCCACTCCCCAGAATTAATGCTTGAGAAAAAACTTGGTTCTGAGCGCTTCCAACTCCGATAAGCAGCTCCGTCATTCCGGTTCGCCACAGGCGCAAGGAATCTGCTTTCCTCGGCAAGTCTCTACTCAACCCAGGCAAGAACATCGCCTGCGTTCACGGGCTGATTTTCTCTCGCCAAAAGTTTTTCGACTTTGCCACTCTTCGGCGAACGAATTTCATTTTGCATTTTCATCGCTTCGACCACCAGCAAACCTTGTCCCACCTCGACGGCATCTCCCTCACCCACTAAAAGACGCACAACTTTTCCCGGCATCGGCGCCGTAATCTGCTGGCGTCCTTCGGCTTGCAGCGCGCCGTGCCGGCGCCCGCGCCACACGCGAGGATCGGTGACCTCCACATGAAACTCGGTAACGCCGGTGTACAGAGTCAGGGTGCCGTCCGCGCGCGGAGCAATCCGGACTTGGTGCGACTCGCCATTCAACAACACGCTGAAAGTATTTGGCGCGACTTCTGCCGCGCTTGCATCCATTTCATTTCCGTCCAATGAAATCTTCCAAGTATTATCGAGACGCGCCAATTCCACCGTACGCGTTTTTCCAGCAAGAAGTACTTCGTACTTCACGAAAGCGGCTCCATTTGTCGGCGGCGGCCTTCGCGCTTCCACGCGGATTCAGGCTCCCCACCTTGCCGCGCGAAATTCGCGCCGTTATGTGTTGCCTGGAAAATAGCCGCGGCTATCGCCGCGGCGTCTGTTCGGTTGACATCATCGTGGGCAGCCGGATGCGGACGCGTGAGCAATTCGTCGAGCCATTTGGTGTGGATTTCTGCTTTCAGAAAATCCGGCTCGGCTAGAATGCGGCGAAACAATGCGGTGTTGGTTTTGATTCCAGTGATGGAATATTCTTCGAGCGCGCGGCGAAGACGTGCGATGGTTTCTTCGCGACTGTTGCCCCAGGCAATCAATTTGCTGAGCAGCGGATCGTAATCCATGGGCACGGTCCAGCCTTCGTAGACCCCTTCGTCAACGCGAATCCCTGGACCGCTGGGCTGGTGCTGCGACAGAATTTTTCCCGGTGACGGAAAGAAATTATTTTCAGGATCTTCGGCGTACAGGCGAACTTCCATCGCATTACCGCGCGGAGTGATGGTCTCCCATGCGAATGGAAGCCGGTGACCCGCCGCAATGGCGATTTGCAATTTCACCAGATCGAGTCCAGTGACTTGTTCGGTGACGGGATGTTCGACCTGGAGCCGCGTGTTTACTTCCAAAAAATAAAAATCGCAATTCGCATCGATGAGAAATTCGACGGTGCCGGCATTGGTGTAGCCGCCGGCACGCGCCAAACGCACTGCGGCGTCACCCATGCGTTTCCGCAATTCCGGAGTCATGATTGGCGAAGGCGCTTCTTCGATTACTTTCTGATGGCGGCGTTGCACGGAACATTCGCGTTCGCCAAGCGAGACAACGCGGCCGTGGGTGTCAGCAAGAATTTGAATTTCGACGTGGCGAGGTTTTTCGAGATATTTTTCCAGATAGACGCTGGCGTTGCCAAACGCGTTGAGTGCCTCGGAAGAGGCGTCGCGAAATGCCGGAGCGAAGCCGGAATCGGCGTTTACGAGGCGCATTCCTTTGCCGCCGCCGCCGGCCACCGCTTTCAGCAAGATCGGATAGCCAATGCCGCGCGCGATTTCTTGAGCTTGGTGCGGATCGTCGATGGGATCGTTGGTTCCGGGAATAGTCGGGACGTCGGCGCGGCGGGCCAACTGGCGGCCGGCCGTTTTGGCGCCAAGCGTTTCCATTGCCTCGGCCGTGGGTCCGATAAAAATAATTCCCGCGTCGAGACAAGCGCGCGGGAGTGCGGCATTTTCCGCAAGAAAGCCGTAACCAGGATGAATGGCGTCGCAGCCGGCACGTTTTACGACGTCCATGATCTTGTCGATGCGCAAATAGCTTTCCCGCGAGGCCGAGGGACCGACGGGATAGGCCTCGTCGGCCAGACGCACATGAAGTGAGTTGCGATCGGCTTCGCTGAAAACCACCGCGGTGCGGATGGCAAGTTCGCGACAGGCACGAACGATTCGCACGGCGATTTCGCCGCGATTGGCGATGAGGATCTTTCGAAACATGCGTTCTCTGGAATGCAGCGAGATTCTAGCATGCGTTGTGAGGTGAGAATTCGCGGCAGTTTGCTGGCGTGTCCAATTATTTCGGGCAGAGCCAGGGCGAAGAGAAGATTGTCACAGCGTCACAGAGCGCACGCAGAGATTGGGGTGCGCAGAATTTAAGCGCGCCGGAGCGTGCGGGTCTGTGCGATGATTTGCGCGCTGAGCGGCGCAGTTTGTCAGCGCTCGTGCGAATTGTCTGGCGAGGAAACTATGAATAAGCGGCTGTGCGTCTTGTTTCTGCTTGTATGTAGCGCGATTCCATCGCTGTTTGCGCAAGAGGCGGCTATCACGCCGCCGGAAAGTATTGTGGCGGAAAATGTCCCGAAGATTGCGGCTTCTTTGACTGAAACGGCGGGACTCTATAGTGCGTACCGCGGTGCGAACCTGGCGGATTGGAATCCAACGAAGCGCGAAATGCTGATCGCGACGCGATTTGGAGACACACCGCAATTGCATTTAGTGAGCGCGCCTGGGGGTGAGCGCCGGCAGTTGACTTTTTTTCCGGATACGGTGTCCAACGGACGGTTTCACCCCAATGGCGGCGACTATATTGTTTTTAGCAAGGATATTGGGGGAGGCGAATGGTACCAGCTGTATCGCTATGATCTCAAGACCGGCGACGTACGCTTGCTGACGGACGGCAAGGCGCGCAACTTGATGGGGCCATGGTCGTCGAAGGGCGACCAACTCGCGTATATGTCCACGCGGCGCACCGGAAAGGACACCGATTTGTGGGTGATGAATCCGGCGGATCCGAAAAGCGATCATCTGTTGACGAAGCTCGAAGGCGGCGGGTGGCAGCCCCTCGACTGGTCGCCGGACGATAGGAAAATTCTCCTTAAAGAAGAGTTGTCCATCAATGAAGCCTGTTTGTGGCTCGTGGACACCACCACCGGTGAGAAGAGCGCATTCTTTCCGCGAGGAACCAAGCGCGGCGACAAAATTGCCTACGGTGACGGCCGGTTCAGCAAAGATGGAAAAGGCATTTACCTGACTTCCGACGCAGGCGCCGAATTTCTTACGTTGGGCTACTCCGAAATCACTCGGCCGGAACTGAAATACATTCTCACCGGCCGGGCGGTAAAGTGGGACGTCGAGCAGTTCGATCTTTCCTTCGACGGCAAGCTACTCGCCTACGTCAAGAACGAAGACGGCGCCAGCACGCTGCACGTTCTCCGTACCTCAGGCGGCAAGGAAGTTGCTCTTCCAAAACTGCCGACCGGAGTTGTCGGCGTGATTCGTTGGAACAGGAACAACCGCGATCTGGCATTTACAGTGACCAACGCACGCGGACCCGGAGACAGTTACTCCCTGGACGTGACCACGGGAAAGGTCGAACGCTGGACCCATAGTGAAACCGCTGTGAAAACGGACGCGTTTCCGGAAGCACAACTCGTGAAGTGGAAAACCTTTGATGGGAAAGAGATTTCGGGATTTCTTTATCGGCCGCCTGCTGCGAAGTTTCCCGGCAAGCGACCGGTGCTGGTGGTGATTCATGGTGGACCGGAAGGGCAGTCGCAGCCGGCGTTTCTAGGCCGTGGAAATTATTACTTGAATGAGCTTGGCATCGCGTTGATTTATCCGAATGTGCGCGGATCCACGGGATATGGAAAGACCTTTTCGTTGCTGGACAACGGATTTCAGCGCGAGGACCCATACAAGGATATCAATTCGTTGTTTGATTGGATTGGCACACAGGCCGATCTCGACGCGAACCGTATCTGCGTGACGGGTGGTAGCTATGGCGGGCACATGACGCTGGCGGTTTCGACGTTTTACAGCGACCGAATCAAGTGCTCGGTGGATATCGTAGGCATGTCGAATCTGGTGACGTTCCTGGAGCACACGGAGGCGTACCGGCGAGATTTGCGGCGCGTGGAATATGGCGATGAGCGCGATCCGAAAATGCGCGAGTTTCTGGAAAAAATCGCGCCGATGAACAACATCGAAAAGATCAAGAAGCCGATGATGGTGGTGGCGGGGACGAACGATCCACGAGTGCCGGTCAGCGAGAGCCAACAGATTGCGGAAGCTCTGAAGAAGCAGGGAACGCCGGTTTGGTTCCTGATCGGCAAGGATGAGGGACACGGATTTCGCAAGAAGACTAATCAGGATTTTCAGTTTTATGCGACCGTGGAATTTTTGAAGGAGTACTTGCTGAAATAAGCCGCGGATTTCAACACCGAGTACACAGAGATGGCAGAGAAGAAAGTTAGTGTGCGGCGAGAACGCCGGGACTCACGATGATAAACCTACGCGGTTGCTACAACGGAATGTTGCCGTGTTTTTTATGCGGGTTGGCGTCGCGCTTGTTCTCCAGGGAGCGGAGCGCTGTGATGATGCGGGTCCGGGTTTCAGCGGGTTCGATGATCGCGTCGATATAGCCGCGTTCGGCGGCGATGAAGGGATTAGCGAAGCGTTCACGAAATTCGGCGATTTTTTCCTGGCGAAGTTTCTCGCGGTCGCTCTCTGAAACTTTATCCAACTCGCGTTTGTAGACGATATTGACCGCGCCTTCGGGACCCATCACGGCGATCTCGGCCATGGGCCAGGCGAAATTAGCATCGGTGCGAATGTGTTTTGAAGCCATAACACAATAGGCGCCGCCGTAGGCTTTGCGGGTGATCACGGTAATCTTCGGAACAGTCGCTTCGGCGAACGCGAAGAGCAACTTGGCGCCGTGCCGGATGATGCCGCCAAATTCCTGTTGCGTTCCGGGCAGAAACCCGGGCACATCTTCAAACGTAATTAGCGGGATGTTGAAGGCATCGCAGAAACGCACGAAGCGCGCGCCTTTTACGGAAGCATTGATATCCAGAACGCCGGCGAGAAAGGCCGGCTGGTTGGCGACGATGCCGACGGGACGACCGTCCATGCGCGCAAAACCAACGACAAGATTTTTTGCAAAGTGTTCGTGAACTTCAAAGAAATAGCCGTCGTCAATGACGGAATGAATGGCGTTCTTGATGTCGTAGGGTTTCTGGGGATCTTCGGGAACCAGCGAATTGAGCGCGGGATCGCGGCGGGTAGCGGGATCGTTGGTGGCACGGCGAGGCGGATCTTCGAGATTGTTCGAAGGCAGAAAACTCATCAGCTCGCGAATCATGGCGCAGCCATCAGCATCGTCGCGGGAAATAAAATGAGCGACGCCGCTTTTTTCGTTGTGGGTCATGGCACCGCCAAGCTCCTGCATGGTGACCTCTTCATGGGTTACGGTTTTGATGACCTCCGGCCCAGTAACAAACATGTAAGACGTTCCGCGAGTCATAAGAATAAAATCCGTGATAGCAGGTGAATAGACGGCGCCGCCTGCGCAGGGGCCCATGATGGCGCTGATTTGCGGGATCACGCCGCTGGCCAGGGTATTGCGCAAAAAAATATCCGCGTAGCCGGCGAGGGACATCACTCCTTCCTGAATGCGTGCTCCGCCGGAGTCGTTCAGGCCGACGACCGGAGCCCCGCTTCGCATCGCGAGGTCCATGATTTTGCAAATTTTTTGCGCGTTGGATTCCGACAGCGAGCCGCCGAATACCGTAAAGTCCTGCGCGAAGACATAAACCAGACGGCCATCGATGCGGCCGAAGCCGGTGACAAACCCGTCTCCCGCGGGGCGCTGCGACTCCATGCTGAAATCGGTGCAGTGGTGGCGGACGAATTTATCAAGCTCTTCAAAAGTTCCTTCGTCGAGCAGGAGATTGATTCTTTCACGAGCGGTGAGCTTGCCGGCCTTGTGCTCGCGTTCCCGGCGCTCTGGGCCGCCGCCAGCTTCGGCTTCTTCGCTTCGGCTCCGCAACTCTTCGATTCGTTTCTGCTGCGAATTCATAGCGGCTGGCGAAGATTTATTTTCAGGCACGCGGTTCTCCCGGCGATGGCGATTCCTGCACATGGAAAATGCGGACAGCGAGATGCGTTGCCAGCCAGACGGTCCCGAGCAGCAGCACGATACCGAGCACCAATTCCGCAGCGATGGCCGCCGCGCGCGGCAGAGGCGACTGGATCGCGGTCACTTTCAGCGTCGCAAAAACAAGAACGTACATTGCGACCAACGTCATGGCGATGATCAGGACGGTGGTCAGAATGGAGGCGAGAATTTGCTTCATAGCACGCGCTTTGCCGGGCAAGGGAAAACGCCTGGGCTTAGCTTAACGCAAATGTTTTGCCTTGGCCTCAGCGTAAACCCGACCAGTCATCGGCGACGAGAATGGAGTCGACAGGATTTGAAGGATCGTACTTGATGCTGGCAGGCTGTCCGGCAACGAGTCTTTCGAGCCGCACCTGACTCTCGAGGCCGGTGATATCCTGCGCGGTGTGATAGGTAACGCCGGAAATGGCGTAGCTATAGGAAACTAGCTGGCGCGCGCGATGGTCGGTTACAGGTTGCGGTCTGCCACCGAAAATCCCCCGCGATGCGGCAGCCGGCTCGGGTTCGTGTTCGGCAAGTTCGACTACCTGGCCTTCGGCGATGCGTCCGATTTGGTTTAAATGCAGCCTGCGCTTGCGTTCAGCCTCTTCGGGATCGACCGTTGGGCGGAAAAAGGCGTAAGCGAGCATTGCGCCGCCGGCCACCGCGGCTCCCGCGACAATCGCAACGGTTTTCCAATCTATGATAAAGCTCTTCAAGGCTACTGATCCTTCGTAGATGTTTCGTTGGAGACGTCAACAGCACCAAACATTCAGTCAAACATTCTAACCAAACTGGGCCGCGAAATTGAACCTAGGCCAGAGCGGAATGCACCGGATTGCGCAACACCCCAATGCCGGTAATTCGAACTTCAACTTGGTCGCCATTTACCAGCGGCCCGACGCCGGCGGGAGTTCCTGTAGCAATCAGATCGCCGGGTTCGAGCGTCATCATACGAGAAATCCAGCGAACCAAAAATGCCGGTGAAAAGGCCATCAGCGAAGTACTTCCAGATTGGCGCACTGCGCCGTTCACCAGCGTTTCGACCAGCAAATTGTCAGGCGACAGTTCCGACTCGATATGCGGGCCGGTAGGGCAAAACGTATCGAAACCTTTGGCGCGGGTAAATTGGACGTCGGACTTTTGCAAATCGCGTGCGGTTACATCGTTGATGCAGGTATATCCGAACACGTAGCGGAGCGCATTCTCTTCGTCATTCAGGTGTGAGCAGAGGCGGCCAATGACCAACCCCAATTCTCCTTCGTGCTCGACGCGCTGGGAATATTTGGGCAGAACGATTTTGTCAGCGGGGCCGATGATGGAAGTTGAGGGCTTAAGAAAAATCAGTGGCTCCTTGGGAACTTCATTGCCAAGCTCGGCCGCGTGCGCGGCATAGTTGCGTCCAACGCATACGATTTTTCTGGGTTCGACTGGAGCGAGCAAGCGCACCGAAGCCAGCGGTAGCGACGTTTGCGTGGAATTCCATTCGCCCCATGGCGCGGCGGAAATCTCTTTTATGTGGTCGCCGTCGAGAATACCGTAACGCGGAAGTGATGAGCCCGCACGCGGGGCAAGAGAAATAAATCTGCAGAATTTCATGGTCGGATAGTGTAACAGCTTCGAGAAAAACAATTCATGGCAGCGGGTTGGTCAAGTCGGCAAGGGCAGCTTCAGAAGGTGCGCTTTCATTGCCGGAGCGATCAAGGGCGGTCACGGAGTACCAATATTGATGGCCGGGTCGGACGGAGTTGTCACGATAGGCCGGAGAGAGCAACAAGTCCGTTTGTAAGAGTATTCCGCGCTTGGCTGGATTGTCGCTGCGATAGATGCGGTAACCGGCGAGGTCGGGTTCTGAATTAATTGACCAAGAGAGGTCAACGCTAGCTGCTCCATTCTCTCCGGGAATTAGGGCGGCTACGACATTTTGGGGAACGGCTGGCGGAAATGTGTCCCGTGGTGTGATGATCGCGGGCGCGGAGTCATCCGACTCGATCGCATTTTCATCTATCTTGACCACGCTTCGTACCTGGTACACGTAGGTTTTGCCGAAATCGAAAAGCGTATCTTGATAGGAATTGCTCTGTGACGAAGCGAGCAAGATGGGCGGCGACGTCCATTTTACCTGCGAAAGATCATTGGAGGCGGGCGCCGGAGAGGACGGATCCAGCTCGCCGCGGTAAATGTGATAACCCGCAGGCGGCTGATTGATTTTTTCCATGGTGCTAAAGGGCGGGACCGGCCAGGAAAGCTCAACAGCATTTTGGCTTACCTGCACATCCAGAGAAACGATTCGCGCTGGGACGGGATAAAGCTTTGCGCTCACGGTGTTCGAATCGGCGGAATCCTTTTTCTTGGAGGTACGCGTTCGAACACGATACGCGTATACTCCGCCGCCATTGGCCCGAAGCTCTTCGAGCGGAATGGGATCGGTAAATTGAATCTTGCCTTGCGATTCGAAGTTATTAGCCAACTCGCCGGGAATGGTGTAAACCAACTTGAAAGATTTATTGTCCGGCGCGCCACTGGGCTTCATGGCGCCACGAAAGAATTCAATTGCCGGGGGCTCGGCGAGGCGATCGCCCGCGATGGTCCGTGCGGGGAGCGTAAAAACAAGCTGCACTCCATTGCCCTGTTGGTGTGCGGCAAGATCGCTGATCGGAGACGGGACCGGCGGCGAAGGAGGCTGCGGTTCGCCGGGTGCTCCACAGGCAGCAAGAAAGAGGACTGTCGTAAAGATAACTAGGAAACTTGGTTGGCGGAGGGAACTAGCTGAGCGGCCATGCACCGAAATCGTGACTCCCGTTTTTTGGTTTTCGAGTTTCGAATTTCGGCTTCTACAAAATGTAGCGGCTCAAATCCTGATTCTTCACGATTTCCGCTAGCTGCTTGTTCACATACACCGAGTCGATTTTGACGGCCTTCTTTTTCAGATCCGGCGCTTCGAAGGACAGTTCGTCCAAAACCTTTTCCATGATGGTATGCAGGCGGCGAGCGCCGATATTTTCGGTTTGCTCGTTCACAGAAGTGGCGAACTTGGCGATGGTTTCGACGGCGTCATCGGTAATGTTGAGTTTGATGCCTTCGGTTTCCAGAAGAGCCACGTATTGTTTAATCAGCGCATTTTTCGGCTCAGTGAGGATGCGCACGAAGTCTTCTTCCTTAAGCGATTGCAGCTCGACGCGAATCGGGAGGCGACCTTGCAACTCTGGAATCAAATCCGATGGCTTGGTGACATGGAACGCGCCGGCGGCCACGAACAAAATGTGGTCGGTGCGAATCATTCCATAGCGGGTGTTCACGGTAGTGCCTTCAATGATAGGTAAGATATCGCGCTGCACGCCCTCACGGCTGACGTCAGGACCATGGCCTGACTCGCGTCCCGCAACTTTATCAATCTCGTCAATAAAGATAATTCCCATCTGCTCGGCGCGCTCCACGGCGACGCGCGTTACCTGATCCATATCGAGGAGTTTGCTTTCTTCTTCCTGGATCAGGTATTCGAACGCGTCGGCCACATTCATCTTGCGCTTTTTCTTCTGCTGGCCGAACATCCCGCTCAGCATCTCCTTGAAGTTGACGTCCATTTCTTCGACGCCCTGGTTGGAGATGACTTCGAAGGAAGGCATCATGCGTTCACGGACTTCGAGATCCACCATGCGCTGGTCGAGTTTTCCTTCGCGGAGCTGCACACGAAGTTTCTCGCGGGTCCGTTGATTCTGCTCACGTTGCGTCGCGGCATCACTTTCCGAAGTTCCTGGTGCGGAGGGCGGCGGTGGTGGAAGTAGTACATCCAAAACACGCTCTTCGGCAGCCTGTTCGGCGCGCTCGGCGACTTCGTCTAATTTTTCTTCCCGCACCATGTCAATGGACATTTCAACCAGATCGCGCACCATGGACTCGACATCGCGCCCGACATAGCCCACTTCGGTGTATTTCGACGCTTCCACTTTTACGAACGGGCAGCCGGCCAGCCGCGCCAGCCGCCGGGCAATTTCCGTTTTGCCGACACCGGTCGGGCCGATCATCAAGATATTCTTAGGCAGAATATCTTCGGCGATTTCGGGCGGCAGCTTTTGCCGGCGAACCCGGTTGCGCAGCGCCACTGCCACGGCGCGTTTTGCCGCGGTCTGTCCGACGATATATTTGTCCAGCTCCAGCACGATTTCGCGCGGCGTCATATCATCCAGCGCCGGCAGAAACTCCTCACCTTCTTGAGCGGCGCCATTTGCGCCTGCGCCGCCCGGCATCAAGATCAATTCTTTTTCAGACTTGCTTGGCATAAAAAACTTTGTGACCTGTCCCTTACTGTTAGAGTTCTGTTCTGCGTGTTCCGTTGTGCTACTTCTCGCCTATGCGCCGTTAGATGATCGGCTTAACCCAATTCCTCAATCGTAAAATTGGCGTTCGTGTAGATACAAATTTCGCTGGCGATGCGCATGGCTTCCATGGCCAAATCCTTGGCGTTCAACCTTGAGTGTTTCATCAGTGCGCGCGCTGCCGCAAGTGCGTATGAACCGCCGGAACCGATGGCCACAATGCCGTCGTCCGGCTCGATGACATCGCCGTTGCCCGATAAAATAAAGGTGGCTTTGACGTCAGCGACGATCAACAGAGCTTCCAGATGGCGCAGCGCGCGATCTTTGCGCCACTCTTTCGCCAATTCCACGGCTGCTTTTTGCAAATTCCCAGAAAACTCCTGCAACTTCCCTTCGAAGCGCTCGAACAATGAAATGGCGTCGGCCGTCGAGCCGGCAAAACCCGCAATCACTTTGTCCTGATAAAGCCTGCGAGTCTTGCGCGCAGTGTGCTTCATGACGTGGTCACCCATGGTGACTTGCCCATCGGCGATGAGTACGACTTTGGAGTCCTTGCGGACGGATAAGACCGTGGTTCCGTGCATGGTTTCATGCATCGTAGCGTGTCCCTGCGCGCTATTTTGGCTATTTGGCATCCGACCATTATACGCTGGCGCGTATGGCGGCGGCAAAAACGTCAATTCGAGGTGATTGATCGGTTTAAATTTTTTGGACACCGCTTGTCAATCAAGCAAATTTCAAACTGCCTGACTACCAATCTGAGTGGGTTTAAGCTGGCGATCGCCAAACCTCGACCTTGTTCCCTTCCGAATCCGTAAACCAGCCAAAGCACCTGTAATCGTAATCTTCGCGTTTCGGATCGATCGAGACACCCGCAGACGACAGTTTCTCCAAGGGTGCGTCCAGATCATCAACTTGAAAATTGAGCATGGCAAGTTGAGCAAGAACAGCTATATCCGTGCCGAAAGCACCGACGCATTGCGGTGCGCAATGGCTTCGATAGAAACCATTGGGTTGACACCCGATGCGCTAGGAAAGGATGAACCGTCCATGACGTACAAGTTCTTGACGTCCCAGGTCTGGCCTTCTGGATTCGTTGCAGAAAATTTTGGCGAATCGCCCATGCGAGCCGTGCCCATGATGTGAAAGGAAAACAGAGCCACCCGGGCGTTCCCCCAACCAGCGGCATCCATATCCTTCACAAAGGTTTCGAGGGAACCACGTTTTCCTGGCTCATACGAACATAACTTTGCGTGCGGCGAATAAATTCTGCGCGCGCCGGCATTCTCCAGAATTTCGGCCGCCCCACGAAACCCACGTCGCAGGTGACGGCGGTCAAAATCGGAAAGGGAGTAGCTGGATACCGGATGGCCTTCGCGATCGATGGTTACTCGGCCCGAGCCGCGATCACGTAACAGCACGCCAATGGCGGAGGTATTTTTTAGCTGAGCCATTCGAACGCGAAAATCCCGAGGCTCGCGCCACGGCATCACCGCCATGGCAATCACCGGCTGCAAGGCCGTAGTTTCGTACTTCACGCCATAGTTTCCGGTCAGATAGCGATGTTGATCTGAATAAATCGCTTGCATGGTTCCTTCCCACGGACGAATCTCCTCATCAAAGATCCCGCTTACGTTGGACACCGGATGAAGGTGCAAGTGCCGGCCAATGTGCTCGTTTTCGAGTTCCGAGCGCAGCAGCAGCGCCGCGGTGTGAACCGCGCCACAGGCCACCACGGTGCTTTTGCATTTGACGACTACGCGATGACCTTTTTTCGACCATGCTTCCACTCCCGTGGCCACGCCGCGTTGGACACGAATTTTTTCCGCGCGAGTGTCCACCACAAATTTCGCGCCATGCGTTTGCGCGTCGGCCAGCCACGTCTTTACCGACGACTGTTTTGCGCCAATCGGACAGCCATAGCCGCAATATCCGCACAGTTTTCCCTGCTCGCAGGCAATCACGTTGCGGGGCATGGCGTCCACGTGCCAACCCAGGCGCTTGAGCCCGCGCTCCAATACTTGCTCACGCTTCGAAACGCGATTGTGCTCGCGGTTCACGGAAATTCGCTCGCACACCGTATCAAGGCTCCGCGTAAAGTCCGAGCCGCGAATCCATTCGGCTCCTTCTTCCGCCCACTCTTCACGAATTTCATCCGGCGTGCGAAACGACGTGCAATAATTTACAACCGTTCCACCACCGAGGCATTCGCCGGCAAGAAATCCCACACTGTGATCACGCGTCGAAGCGAATCCGCATTCTGCGTACAAGCGCTGAAATCCGGTTAACTCCGATCCGTCAAAATCCGCATCGTCAAAATATCCCCCGGCTTCCAGCACAATCACTTCTTTGCCGGCCGCCGCAAGAATCGCCGCGGCGACTCCGCCGCCAGCGCCCGATCCGATCACGCAAACGTCGCACTTGAGCGCCATCTCTGCTTGCGGCTCGATGACGTTCAACTTGCGTGGAGAGTCCGGCCGTTGGACCCCGATGGGTCCGGGATATCCAATGTTCTGCCAGACGCGGTTCAATTCTCCCGCGGCGTTCGGCAGCATCACGTACAGAAATCCCACCGCTTTACGCAGCGCTTGAAATGCCGCCCGCCGCAACGATAGACGGCTATCCGCCCACGACAGCATGACTTGGTGTTTATGTTCCTCGGCGAGCTCGGAAAATTGCGACCAGTGGCCCACTTCAAGAAAGGGATGCAGCGGCGAATCCCAAATATCAAGCAAGTTTAAGAATTCCCAGCGGTCCACAGCCCGCGGGTTAAAATCCAACGCGGCAGAGAGCGCATCGGGTACGCCGCGCTCAACCGCCGACGGCCATCCAGGTGCCGCAGGCAGAAAGGTATCGCAAATCGAACAAAGCGCTCGATGTTGGCGGGGCGTTAATTCCATGTGGCGCTGCTAGCCTACCAGCTCTCTGGCTTCTCGCGGAAACACTCCGTTCGCGCGTGACGACGCCGATGAACCTGTTATCCTGTTGCGCGCTGAAGCGTCAGGAGGCCTTCCAATGTGGGACGCGAAAAGAGAATTCGCTTTCGGAATCATCGTGCTAGTGCTGGCGGGATCTGTATCCGCGCAACAACCTCCCTGTAACGACGCGAAACAAACCGACAGCAGCAAGATTGCGCCGGATGGGACGGCGTACGTGACTCGCGTGGTGCCGGTGCCAACAACGATCAGTGCAGAAGCACGAAAAATGCTGGCGCGAGTGGTCTCGGATGCCGCCGCGCCAGAAACGTTGGAACAACGCCGCACGGGAACGAACCAGTGGCAAGCGTCGGTAGGTGAGGAATCTCGGAAAATGTATCCGGTGAACATTGCCGCTGACCTCATCGCAAACGTGCCGGTGCGCGTTGTCACTCCTCTGAGCATCGCACCCACAAAACGCGACCGGGTGTTGATCAATTTGCATGGAGGGGGTTTTAACTCGGATTCGGGATCGCTCTCAGAAACGATTCCGATCGCCCATCTTTCCGGAATAAAAGTAATCGCTGTCCTCTATCGCCTTGCGCCAGAACATCCGTTTCCGGCGGGGCTTGATGACGCAGTCGCCGTCTACAAAGAATTGCTCAAGACCTACAAGTCAAATCACATTGGAATCTATGGCACATCGGCAGGGGCAATTTTGACCGCTGAAGTAACGGTCAAGCTGAAACAATTGAAACTTCCCCTCCCCGGGGCTACGGGAATTTTTTCTGGCTTGGGCGACTTCAGTAAGGCGGGAGATTCCGCGGCGCTGTTCGCGTTGAACGGATTTTCGGGGCATCTCGATCCACCTACACCGGACGTACATGACCCCGAATACGTCGCGGCAGCTGATCCGCGGGATCCAATATTGTCGCCATTGTATGCGGACCTTGCGGGATTGCCGCCGACACTTTTCATCACTAGCGGGCGCGATCTTTTATTGAGCGGTACAAGTATTCTGCATCGCGCGTATCTCCGCGCAGGCGTTGACGCTCAATTGGTTGTGTTTGAAGGGCTGCCACACGCTTTCTGGAACAACCCCGGCCTTCCCGAGTCCAAAGAAGTCGACCAGCTTATGGCGCGATTTTTGGGCGGGCATCTCGCGGTGAAGTAAGCTTTAGAATCCGTTTGTCCCGGAAATTCTTGCCAGGAGCGTTGCGTGTACAAATGGACCCGTGACACGGCGTTGTTCGTATGGTTGCTCTCAGCGTGTTTCGTAGCCGGTATTGAGGGACGCGCGGCTCAGACGGCGACTTCGGTGAAAAATTCCGGTACGGTCGATGCGAGATTTCTTCCGGAGTTGCGCTGGCGCTCGATCGGTCCCGGGCGTGCCGGGCGCGTTGTCGCGGTCGCGGGAGTGCCCGGCCAACCGGACGTGTATTATTTCGGTTCGGTGGGCGGCGGCGTATGGAAGACGAACGATGCCGGCAGGACGTGGAAACCTATCTTCGATTCGCAACCAGTTGCTTCCATCGGCGCAATCGCCGTAGCGCCATCCAATCCGGAAATCATCTATGTCGGCTCTGGCGAAGCCGATATGCGCTCTTCCATCTCGGCCGGGAATGGCATGTACAAATCCATCGACGCCGGAAAAACGTGGACGCAGATTGGCTTGAAGGACTCCCGCCAGATTGGCCGGATTTTGATTGATCCCAAGGACCCCGATAAAGTGTTCGTCGCGGCGCTTGGACATGCGTACGGTCCGAATGCGGAACGCGGCGTTTTTCGTTCGAACGACGGCGGCAAAAGCTGGCAATGCATTCTGTTCAGGGACGGGAACACCGGCGCGATTGATCTCGCGTTCGAACCGGGAAATCCGCAAACAATTTACGCTGCACTGTGGCAAACGCGCCGCCCTCCGTGGAGCATTTACCCGCCTTCGAACGGGCCAGGCAGCGGACTCTACCGTTCGCACGATGCCGGCGACCACTGGGAACAACTTACCGGCCACGGACTTCCCGCCGAAGGACTCGGACGTATCGGCATTGCAATCGCCCCCAGCGACCCGCGGAGAATTTATCTGATCGTCGATGCCAAAGATGGCGGGCTCTATCGTTCCGATGATGCGGCGCAAAGTTGGAAGCGCGTTTCAAACGATCGCCGCATCTGGCAACGTGGCTGGTATTTCGGCGAACTGAGCGTCGATCCTAAAAACCCCGGCACGATTTATGTGCCAAACACGGCCGCTTACAAATCGACCGATGGCGGCATCACGCTTAACGCGTGGAAAGGCGCTCCCGGCGGCGACGACTATCACGAATTGTGGATTGATCCTGACCAGCCGCAACGCATGATCATGGGCTGCGATCAGGGTGCCATCGTCACGCGCAACGGCGGCGAAACCTGGAGCTCATGGTACAACCAGCCGACCGGCCAGTTCTATCACGTCGTCACCGACAATAAGTTTCCGTATTGGGTGTATGGCGCGGAGCAGGACAGCGGCGCGGCGGCCACGCCTAGCCGCGGCCATTACCGCTCGCTGAATTCTCACGACTGGCGTCCCATCGAAGCCGGCGACGAAAACGGCTACATCGCGCCGGACCCCCTGAATGATGGCGTGATTTATGGCGGCACCGTCACTCGGCAGGATTTTGATCACGAAGAAATTCGCATGATGCCGCCGTCGCTGGCACAGTCCGGCAACTTCCGCAGAACCTGGACACTGCCCCTCGTTTTTTCTCCCACCGATCCGCGCGTGCTGTACTTCGGCTCGCAAGTTTTGTTTCGAACCGCTGACGGCGGAAGCTCTTGGCAAGAAATCAGCCCAGACCTGACGCGTGAAGATCCCGGCGTGCCGGCAAACCTTGATCCGCCCGCCGCAGCCGATGCGCCTCCAAATAAACGGCGCGGCGTGATTTATACCATCGCGCCTTCTCCGATTCGCGCGGGAGAAATCTGGGCGGGTACGGACGACGGCCTGATTCATCTCACGCAAGACGACGGGAAAACTTGGGCCGACGTTACTCCGCCGGAAATCACTCCGTGGAGCAAAGTCACCCACATCGAAGCTTCGCATTTTGAAGCTGGCACTGCTTACGCCGCGGTCGATCGGCATCGCCTGGAGGATTTGCATCCTTACCTTTACCGCACCCGCGATTTCGGAAAAACGTGGACGAGCGTAACGCGCGGCATCGGCGACGACAGTTTTCCAAATTGTGTGCGCGAAGATCCTTTGCGAAAGGGTCTGCTCTATGCGTGTGCTGAAACGGGGGTGTATGTCTCCTTCAACGAAGGAGAAGATTGGCAATCGCTGCAGCTGAATCTGCCTGCTACTTCCGTCCGCGATCTGGTCGTCCATGAAAACGATTTGGTGATCGCCACATTTGGCCGCGGGTTCTGGATTTTGGATGACGCGACTCCGCTGCGCCAAATCAATTCGGAAATGGAATTGCCAGAGGCCTGGCTCTTTGCACCGCAAACGGCCTACCGCATGCGCCCCGGCACCGATCAAGGCACTCCCGTGCCGATGGACGAGCCTCTCTTCGCGAATCCTCCTGATGGCGCGGTCATCGACTATTTCTTGAAACAGGAATCCTCTTCGCCCGTGCAACTGGAAATCCTCGACTCTGCGGGAAAACTTGTTCGCCGGTTCTCTAGCGACGACAAGTTGTACCGAACGAATCCAAATTCCGTTCCGCTGACCATGGATTGGATACGCGACCCGCCGCCTCTTCCAAACCATCCGGGCGCGCACCGCTTCGTCTGGGATTTGCATCAGGCTTTGCCCGAAGGCGTGCAGCGATCGTTCTTTTTCTCCGCAGGACCGTGGGTGGTTCCCGGCAATTATTCCGTCAGGTTCACTGCAAACGGGAAAAGTACGACGGAACCCCTGACTGTCAAAATGGACCCGCGCTCTCACGTGACGCTCGAGGACTTGCAACGGCAGTTCGCGCTGGCGTCGCAACTTAGCGAAAGACTTGGCGAAGTCTCGATGGCATTGCAAGAAGCGAAGGAACTGCGTGGACAAATCGCGGAACGCAAAAAAGACGCCGCGGGCAAAAAGGAAATCTCTGCGGCGCTCGACGCCCTCAATCAAAAAACGGAAGTAGCCGTTGAGCCCGACGGCGACGGTGACTTCATGATCTTCGGCCTCGCTTTGCCGAATAACGACCGTGAACCTCTCGCACGAGTTCAACTGGCTTTAGCCGGCTTGCTGATCATCGAGCAGAGCGCGGACGTGGGTCCAGCCTCGGACGTTGTCGAGTCGGCAGGAAAGTGGGACGCTGCCGGCAAAAACGCGCTCGCCCTCTGGAAAAATCTTGTCGAACACGACTTCGCTGCCGTTAATTTGCAACTGCAAAAGGCACACTTTAAGCCGTTGGTCGTGAAATGAGCGCGTTTTTAATTTTTCAGCATACAGTGAACTCGGTATAAGCGGACCATCCCGCATCGGATATATTCGTCCCGATTTTCAGGTCGCAACCGCGACGGAGAACTCATCCAATGCCTTCTCAAGCCCGTTTGATCACGTCGGCGGCCCTTTTCGTAGCTGCGTTTTTCCTTCACGCTCATTCGCTCGACGCACAGCAATCCACCCAATCTGAGCAGCAGCATGTACCTCCATCCATCCAGCCTCCCATCAATGAGAAACTTTCGCTTCGTTTGCACGCTACCGGCAACCAGATTTACACCTGCACCAGCGAAGCCGGGCAATTTGCCTGGGCACTAAAAGCGCCGGAGGCTCAACTGCTGGACGAAAAAGAACAACCCTTCGGCAAACATTTCGCCGGACCTTCCTGGCAAGCCAATGACGGCAGCCGCGTGGCCGGCAAAGTGCTCACGAAGGTTGATTCGGAAGACGCTGAATCCATTCCCTGGCTGCTCATCAAAGTCGTCAGCCACGAAGGCAACGGAATTCTTTCGCGCATCACTACCATCCAGCGCCTGAACACGAAGGGCGGTAAAGAGCCTGGCTCCGGCTGCGATGCGGATCATGTCAAGCAGGACGTCCGTGTTCCCTATACGGCCGACTATCTTTTTTATTCGCCCAAGTAAATTGGCATACTGAAAAAGTCTTGTCGCATCTGGCTTACGGCAATAATATCGCTGGGCGGCATCTATTCTCGATTGAGGTGAACGATGAAGCGCTTCGCAGTAGCAATTCTCGTAGTGACCGCTATTTTATTCGCCGCGCAAACTGCCTCCGCGCAGGAGTGGTCGCAACCGTGGGCGCGCGAACGAGTCGCCAAATCAACGCGGCACAGCGAATGGGCAACCATCAAGCACGATGGCCGCAGCGTGGAGACTTTGATCGTCTATCCCGAATCCAAAGAAAAGCGTCCGGTCGTCCTGATCATTCACGAAATTTTTGGCTTGAGCGATTGGGCTCAGGAACTCGCCGATGAAGTTGCCGCGGCAGGATACATCGCGGTCGCTCCTGACCTTCTCAGTGGAAGGGGGCCGAACGGCGGACGCACAAAAGATTTCGCCAGCGGAGGAGTCACCGAGGCTATCGGCAAACTGCCTCCGGACGAAATTACCTCCGACTTGAACGCCGCGGCCGACTACGGCAAGAAACTCCCCGCCGCAAATGGAAAACTATTTGTAGCAGGATTTTGCTGGGGTGGCGGCCAAACTTTCCGGTTCGCCACGAATCGCGGCGACCTATCGGCGGCCTTTGTTTTCTACGGTCCGCCGCCCGCGAAAGACGCCATGGCTCGTATCAAAGCTCCCGTGTATGGCTTCTACGCCGGCAACGACGCGCGTATCGACGCCACCATTCCAGAAACAACGGAGAATATGAAAGCTGCTGGAAAAACTTATGAGCCTGTTACCTACGAAGGCGCAGGCCACGGTTTTATGCGTACTGGCGAAACCCCCGACGATCCTAATCCCGCCAACAAAAAGGCCCGCGATGAAGCCTGGGCCCGCTGGAAAGCCCTGCTCGCCAAATAAATTCTCTTTCGTCGTTCGGTACCACCGGCAATCTTACTGAGTGCCTGTCTGTGGTGAAGGCAACCAACGACGGCTAGGGATTAATCTTTCATCCGAAATTGTTCCAGTATGTAGCGATCTAAACGTTCGCCTTCGCCATGCGTTCGCGGAAATAATCTTTCCAATCCTGCGGCAACGCTGCAACACGCATCGCCCGCTGCAGCCAATCCAAATCTTCCGGCGCGAATCTTTTCGCCACATACAATCGCGTAATTTCTGAAATCGGCACTGTATTTTCGTCCCGCGTGAGTACTGCGATCTCATCGCCGGCGCCGACTTCCCCTTCGCGCGTCACCGCCAGATAAAAACCGGTTCGCGCACTGGCGAGAAATCGTTTCACCATGTCGTCGGAGCCAAATCGAACTCCCAGCTTATAGCAAGGCAGCCGTGGCTGCGTCACTATCACTTCCGCGCTTCCCACAGAAAACCGGTCGCCCAGATGAACTGTCGCTTCCACCATTCCTTCCGTAGTAAAGTTTTCTCCAAAAATTCCCGCGGGCAGCTTGCGTCCCGGTATTTCTTCCGCCCAGTAGCTGTAATGCTCCACCGGATAGCAATACACCGCTTTGTACTCGCCTCCATGCACCGTAAGGTCGGCTTGACGATCCCCGTCCAAATTCAACTTGCGCAGCGCCGCCCGCCCCGGCACTGGCTCCTTGAAAATCCCGGTTGTCACACTTCTTCCATGCCACATCACTTCCCGCGGCATCCCCACATTCAGCGAAACGATCTTCATTTTGCGTCCCTACCGGTTTGAGGCGAGTATGAAGATTCAAGATTCACAAACATTATGATGGAGTATGAGCCATGAACTGGGCCGCGGATTACCAGCCACCGCCAACAAACTACTCTCTAACTTTCGCCGCTTTCTTCTTGTCTGCTCTGCTGCCCACTTGCTGAAAGCGTTGGTCCAACGCGCTCTTGGTAAAAAAATCTGGCGCGAGATTCGGATTGTAGGTACACGAATCGTAGAATGCTTGGAACACTCGACGGTCATTGCGTGTGCGCGAAATCTGCAGGGGCGTCGCGACTCCATCCAGCGTGTGATAGTTTGCGTAGGAAGTAACTTCATCGACTCGTTCGCGGCTTACCTCATCTTGTGTAACCACGACGAACCGAACCATCAGGTGAGTGTCCCGCGCGACCGCGATCCGGAAAGTGCGCTCACTGCGGTCCCTCAACTCGACCCAGTCCACAGGCTTGAGGTCGATCAAATCCGTTCCCCCGTAGCGGTACACCATCCCTTCTTCATTCAGACGATAGCGAAAAAGATATTGCGGGTCTTTCAGCAGTTGCTCGCGAAAATCGTCAACCTTGTCAGCCGGCTCTTCGCTCACCCCGTCGTGGTCCATGGTCCAGCCCTCGTTACCGTTGAAAACGTCGATGATGTTTCCTTTTTTACCGAGGTCAGTACGGTTCTTATCCGGGTAGCGCCAGTACTCTTTGAACTCCATGTAGGCGGTCAAATCATTGTTATGGCCGAACTGCGACCGCCGTCCCGAACATTGCAACTCGTGAACATGCAGATAGGCCGCCCCGCCCATCGCATCGAACATCTGCGCAAGGATTTGTTTTGCTTTGCTGGCGCTGGCTTCCGGCATCATGGTGTCCGGATTCTGCGCCACCAGGCGAGAATTCATCGGGGCAATGGCAATCAATACCGCCAGAGCAGTCCATGCAAATCTTATCCGCAAAGCACCGAACCCCCATTTACATTGATGATTTCCCCGGTCATGAAGTTGGCTAGGTCAGAGGCCACAAACAAAATTGGCCCGGCAATTTCCTCCGCCGTCGCTGCTCGACCCAGCGGAATCGCCGCTGCCGCCATCTTCTGTCCGGCTTTGGTGTCCAGCACCGGGTTAGACATGTCCGTAGCCACCCACCCCGGCGCCACCGAGTTCACCAAAATTCCATGCGGCGCGAGTTCTGTGGCCAATCCTTTGGTCAGCGAAATGATCGCGCCTTTGCTGGCGCCGTAGTGCGTATGAAACGATTCGCCTCGTTGGCCCGCAGTCGAGCTGATCGGTATGATTTTTCCAGACTTCTGTTTGATCATGTGCGGTACCGCAAAATGAATCGCCGAATAAACACTTTTCAAATTAACGCGCATCATTTCGTCCCACTGCTTCTCGGTCATTTTTTCGATGGGCTGATCGTCAACATTCCACACGCCGGCATTGGCCACTAAAATGTCGAGACGCCCGAGGCGTGCAATGGTCTGCTCAACCAGTTTTTTGTTGTCGGCGTGCTTGCTGACGTCGGCCTTGAAGGCTTCCACGCGCGTGCCATGTTTCCGCGCCTCGCTTTCCACCAGCGCCGCCGCTTCTTTCGCTTTGTTGTAGTTGAAAACCACGTCCGCGCCAGCCTGCGCAAACAGTTTCACGGCGGCTGCTCCTATCCCGCGCGAGCCCCCGGTAATTAGCGCTGCTTTCCCCGCCAAAGAAATCATGGTTCCCCCAAGTGAATTCCCATAAACCTTTTTTGTGTCGTCAGCGCTTCGAGGTCGCTTGCAGGCGCGACTTGTACGCCGCACTCACAAAATTGCTAAAAAGCTTCTGCGCGAATAAATCGTCCGGCGCGCGTTCTGGATGCCATTGCACGCCGACAACCCAGTCCTGTTGCGATTGCAACTCCACGCCTTCAATGGTTCCGTCCAACGCCCGAGCCGTCACGCGCAGCTTTTCGCCGGGACGGTCGATCGATTGGTGATGACTGCTGTTTATCTTCACTTGCGTTGCACCAGCCAGTTCCTGCAAGCGACTCCCTTCCACAAGTGTCGCTCCATGCTCGAGATCTTTGCTGGTCGCGCTTGCAGGAAGGTCTGTTTTTCCGTGCTCCGCAGCGCCCGGGTTTTGCGTTGGAATGTCCTGCACCAGCGTGCCGCCCTGGTGCACATTCAAAATCTGGCAACCGTAGCAAATCGCCAGCACCGGTTTGTGCTCTTCGAGAGCGTGTTCGAGGATGATGCTGTCGGTCCGGTCACGGTCAGCGTCCAGAGTCTTGGTCTTCGCGTGCCGCGGCTCTGAATATCGCGCCGGGTCCACGTCCGCGGGACTTCCCGGCAACACAAATGCATCCAATTCGGCCGCCTGCCTCCGCAACTTCTCGTCCGAAAGCCCCAAGGAAAGATGTTCTGGTTCGCCTCCTGCACGTTTTACCGCTTCGAAGTAATAGATGAGTTTCTCGACGTTACCGGTGCGCTCTTCTTCTCGGGTGCGCCACGGGATGCCTACGCGCGGTTTCCTGTGAATTTCGGGGAACATGGGAATGCAAAATCCTAGCATTCGCAACAGGCAGCGGCAACCGCCCACGAGTCGCGCTGTGGAAACCGAGATAAGGCTATTGTTTATAATTAATTAGCGGTTCGATTCACCGGCTAGGGCACGCAGAATTCCGGACGTCGGAAAAACCCCGGAAGTTGCGCCAACCGCACCGACAATTGCTCAGCCGAATCCGCGCGCAGCGTAACGTGACCGACTTTGCGGCCCGGCCGCAGCGCTTTGCCATAAACGTGCAAATGGGCGTCGGCCACCGCAAGCAACTCTGCGGGCTCCGGGAGCTCTCCGATTAAGTTGAGCATGGCCGAATAGCCCACAGCTCGCGTATCGCCTAACGGCAACCCTGCAATGGCCCGCAGATGGTTTTCGAACTGGCTGGTGACGGAGCCTTCGATGGTCCAGTGACCGGAGTTATGTACGCGCGGTGCCATTTCGTTTGCAAGCAGGCGTCCATCACATTCGAACAATTCAATTGCCAGCACTCCGACATAGTCGAGCGATTCGAGGACGCGGCGTGCGGTACTTTCCGCTTCGGACTGAAGTGCGGGGCAAACGCGCGCGGCAGGCGCGAGCGAAAGGCGCAGAATTCCTTCGCGATGGTGGTTTTCTACCAGCGGATAAAATGCAGTTTGCCCGGAGCGCGAGCGAACCGAAAGAATGGAAAGCTCGCGAGAGAAATCCACAAATTTTTCGAGAATCAACGGGGCCGCGGAGATTTCTTTCTTTGCGCGTTCGACATCGACGGAAGTGCGTAGCAACCACTGGCCTTTTCCATCGTAGCCGAGGCGGCAGGTTTTCACGACTGCGGGGAGACCGACTTTTCGGACCGCTTGATCCAGATGGTTCACGGACTCGATAGCGACAAACTCCGTTATCGGAATGCCGAGTTTTTGAAACAGACTCTTTTCGCTGCGGCGATCCTGTGCGATTTCAAGCGCTTGCGGAGGCGGGTAGACCGGAACACTTTTCTGCAGGAAATGCACGGCTTCGACCGGAACATTTTCAAATTCGTAGGTGACCAGGGCCAGACCGTGTGCGAATTTTTCAAGGGCGTCGAAATCAGTGTACTCGGCCGTAACGCGTGAGGCGATTCGGCCCACAGGGGCTTGCGGCGACGGATCGAGAAAGCGAAAGTGAAAATTAAGAGGATACCCGGCCAGCGCGAGCATATAACCCAACTGGCCGCCGCCGAGAATGCCAATGCTCACTTGCGCTTCCCTTTTTTACGCCTGGACTTCGTTCCGCGCGTAGCGTTGGAGACGGCCGCTTTGGAGGGATCGCGAACGGCCAGAACTTTCTTGGTTTGAGCGAGACGAAATTTTCTCAGCGTTTCGCGAATGGCGGGATATTTGTTTCCGAGCGCTGCAGCGGCAAGGAGCGCGGCGTTGATCGCGCCAGCTTTGCCGATGGCCAGCGTACCAACGGGAATACCGCCGGGCATTTGCGCGATCGAAAGCAACGAATCCAAGCCCTTGAGGGTTTTGGATTCAACAGGAACACCGAACACAGGGAGAACGGTTTTCGAAGCTGCCATACCGGGCAAATGCGCGGCACCACCTGCCCCTGCGATGATCACTTCGATGCCTCGCTTTTCTGCTGCCGAGGCGTAGGCGAAGAGCAGGTCAGGGGTTCGATGCGCCGAGACGACCCGCGTTTCGTGCGGGATGCCCAACCTGTCGAGCGTTTGCGCCACGTGAGTCATGGTTTCCCAGTCGGAGGTCGAGCCCATGATAATGCCAACGAGCGGCGGCTTTCGTTTGGACTGGACTTTCGCGATCATGCTGACATTCCTTGCCTGCAAGTCGTGTCATGCACGGCTTGTGGGACGGATAAGTTTATCGCGCAGCAGAGCGATTTGGAAAATCAAGTGTGGAGCGAGAGCCTTCCAGACGGGTACACGAGGAATTGCAATGCGCCGTGCGCCGGATCCTTCGGTGAACTTCGTCCGCCTCAGGACGACAAATCGTTTGCGAGCGACCGGCGGCGCAAGTCTCCGACCAGATAGAGGGAACCGGTGATGCAGATCACGTCGCTGGGCTTGGTTAGCGCCAGTGCGGCTTCGAACGCTTCGCTCGCATCGGGAATAATTTTGAAATTAACGGCGTGATGTCCGGTAATCTCAGCCAGCTGGGCCGCGGAAGTAGAACGGGAAGTATTCGGCTGGGTGAAAATGATTTCAGAAGCGAGTGGAAACAAGATGCCCGCGATTTCGTCAACGGCTTTGTCGCGCAGCGCGCCGAAAATCATGATGAGTTTGCGGCCTTGTAAGTTTTCTTCCAGAAAAGTGGCCAGCTCGCCGGCTGCAGATGGATTGTGCGCGCCGTCGAGATAGATGTCGGGATTCGAATGAACTTTTTCGATGCGGCCGGGCCAGACCGCGGACGCGATTCCCTGCTCGATGGCCGCATCGTCAATGTGAGCTCCCTTCGAGTGCAGGAGGCGTGCTGTGGCGATTGCGTTCAAAGCATTCTGAAGCTGAAAGCGCCCGGCCAGTCGCGGAGCAATTTCGAATAGTGTACCCGTCGCGATTTCCTGTGCCGCGGCTCGAATGCGACCCTCCACCATTTCCTGGGATTCGACCACGAACGCCGCGGGCGTCTCAACCACCGAAGCATTCCGCTCGCGGGCCTTCCCGACCAGAGCTGCGCGGGCTTCTTCGCGCTGCTCGGCGATGACGACAGGGACACCGGCCTTGATGATGCCGGCTTTTTCGCCGGCTATTTCCCGTAGTGAATGTCCGAGAAAGTTTTCGTGGTCGAAATCGATGCGGGTAATCACAGAAACTTCTGGCGTGACAATGTTGGTGGCATCGAGCCGTCCGCCTAGGCCGGTTTCGAACACTGCAAATTCGACGCCAGCTTCGGCGAAATAGGCGAAAGCGATCGCGGTGACACATTCAAAGAACGTGGGATGCGCGCGTAATGCGCCATCCGCCAGCAACTGCTCGATAGCGCGATGAATCCGCGAGAAAACGGACGCAAACGCGCTGTCGGAGATTTCTTCACCATTCACACGAATGCGTTCATTGATTCGTTCCAGGTGCGGCGAAGTATAGAGGCCGGTACGATAACCGCCGTTGCGAAGAATGGATTCCAGAAAAGCGGCGGTGGAGCCCTTGCCATTCGTTCCCGCGATATGGACCGAAGGATATTTTCGTTCCGGATAGCCTAGGTTCTTCGCGAGTAGCGAAATATTTTCGAGATTAAATTTGGCCGCGGCAGCCTGCGTTGGCGCCGCAAGCTCTCGGCCCAATGAGAGCAGATAGTGGACCGATTCCTGGAAGTTCATTTCAATTCATCAGTAGGTCGAGTGAGGAGGCGATGAAGGATTTCAGTTCCTTGCGAGGGACGATGGCGTCGAGGAAGCCATGCTCCAGAAGAAATTCCGAACGTTGAAACCCTTCCGGAAGCTTTTGACGAATCGTTTGTTCGATCACCCGAGGTCCAGCGAAACCGATGAGCGCGCCGGGTTCTGCAATGTTCAAATCTCCTAGCATGGCAAAGCTTGCCGTGACACCGCCGGTGGTGGGATCGGTCAGCACGGAAATGTAAGGGAGCTTTGCTTCATCGAGCCGCGCGAGCGCGGCGGAAACTTTTGCAAGCTGCATCAGGCTGATGGTGCCTTCCATCATGCGAGCGCCGCCGGAACAAGACACCACGATCAACGGCTGGCGAGTGTCCATGGCAAGCTCGACGCCGCGGGTGACTTTTTCGCCGACGACCGCGCCCATGGAGCCGCCGATAAAACCAAATTCCATCGCGCAAATGACCACCGGGCGGCCGTTGAGCTGGCCTTCGGCGGTGATTACCGCATCGTTCATGCCAAGTTTCTTTCGGGCTTCCTTGATACGCAAAGTATAAGGCTTGGTATCTACGAATTTGAGCGGATCGGTGGAAGTCATCCCGGCATCGTGTTCGGTCCAGCGGCCATCGAAAAGCATTTCCAGACGTTGCTTGGAACCCATTTTGAAATGGAATTGACATTTGGGGCAGACAAACAAGTTGGCCTCGAGATCCTTGCGGAACGTGATAGTGCGACAATTCTCGCACTTGGTCCACAAGCCCTCGGTGCGGACGCGGCGCTCTTCCGGCGGTGTCGCTTGATCGATGGACTTTTTGTCGCGCTTGAACCAAGCCATTTTGCGGTCTTTTCTTCCAGTGGCCATCGCTTGCACCCTTGAGCGGGAGTGAAGGCCGAAAAAATGAAGCTCGGGTTAAGTCCCCGAGGCATCTCCCTAATGCAGACTGCGGACGCCGGGCTACGGCCCGGCTCTACGAAAATCGAAATCTGGACCGGCGGAAATGCACCGGCGCGAGTTAGCTGTTCAATAGTCTATACCACGCTGGGCGAGAATGCCCTTGGTGTAAGGGTGTTTCACTTCCTTCATTTCGGTCACCAGGTCGGCGAGTTCAACCAGCTTCGGATGCGCGTTGCGGCCGGTACAGATCACATGGATGCGTTCCGGGCGGTCACGCAAAGCGTCTACGATCATCTCAGCATCCAGCATGCTGTAACTGATGACATAATTAATCTCGTCGAGAATCACCAAGTCGTATTTTTCGGAATAGATAGCTTCGCGGCCGGTGCGCCAGCATTCTTCGGCGAGCGCGATGTCTTCAGGAGCCGTTTCCGCGCCCCCGATTTTGACGAAGCCGCGACCCATGGGGCGGATTTCAAATTTGTCGTCGCCGAGCATTTTTGCGGCGTCGAGCTCGCCGTAATGCCACGAGCCTTTGATGAATTGCACCATGAGCACACGGAGGCCTTGGCCGACCGCACGAAAAGCAGCACCGAGGGCGCAAGTGGTTTTTCCCTTCCCTGGCCCGGTATAAACAATTAGCAGACCTTTTTCCTGCGGCATATCCAGTTGAAACCTTTCTTTGAAGCGGCAATGATGCGCGGGAGCATGCGGAAAAGTCAAAATCAAAGTGGGACGGGACACAAAACGATACGAGTGCCTCGTCGGACGGGCTCAATCCGAGACCTTCGCTGTGTCAGGCGAGCTCCATACGCCTGACTAGCTCCGCCGCGTAGTGATTGACGCGTTCAATGAGCGCTGGAGAAAGGCCCTGATTCGCGGGAGCGTGGTTGTCTCGCAAGATGATCCATAAACCGGGGCGATAGTTTTCATCCTGCGTACAAATGGCGCCAGTGAGTTGAGTGATCTCCATGGGATGAGGCTCATCTGGAGTGAGGTCGAGATCGGTGAGATGGTCCGATTCCTCGATGAACGTTTTGTGATGCTCGCAAAGAACCTCGAGAAGCACGCCGCGAGCATCGTCGACGAGATCGCGAAATCCCTGGGAAACTAGAATGGCATCCACTTCACGGGGGGATGACTTTTCCAAGTCCTCGAGATCGTAATCGGGAAGTGGCTTCTCAAGTGGGATTTCGATGGCGACGGACGGCTTGTCTTCGTCCGGGATCACTTTAAGTGGCATAAATAGTTTTTACACCACGAGGGTCATTTCGGATAGGGGCTCCCGAAAAGAATCGCAAAGGCGCGGTAAAGCTGTTCGGCGAGCATGACGCGAGCTAGTTCGTGCGAATAAGTCATGGGGCTAAGCGAGAGCCTTTGGGTGACTCTCTTTCGAAGTGATTCCGGGAAGCCGTCGGCGTCTCCGCAAAGAAAGATGATTTCGCGCGTGCCGCGATCGCGTTGCTCGCCCAGCCAGCGAGCTAGAGCTTCGGAATCGAGAGACTTGCCGCCCGCGTCGAGAAGAATTGCGGTGGCTGCGCGGTCGGCGTCGAGGCGCTCGAGCGCGGCTTGTGCGTCACGGACTTCGTTTATTTCGATGGGACATGAACGGCCGATGCGTTTGATGTAATCGTCAAGAATGGCGCGCAGTTCGGGGCGGCGAGTTTTACCGAGCATTAGAAGGCGAAGGCGCATGAGGAAGCTGGAAGTCGAAAGCTAGAAGTGAAAACCGAAAAATAGCTAACTGAGCGAGGAGAGCTCGATTAGTTATTCTGGAAAAGTTAAAAGTTTACTTGAAAATCCCGAACGAGGGTACAAGGCCTTCGCCTTTCGATTCTTACTGCATGCCGTACTTTTTGCGCTTCTCGAGCAAAGTTTTTCGGCTGATGCCGAGAATTTCTGCGGACTTGGTGATGTGGTAGCGAGTAGCTTCAAGTGTTTGCCCAATGGCTTCACGTTCGAGATCTTCGAGCGAGCGAAGACCCAGCAGCAATGCGGCGCCACCCGCAGCAGCGCGAATATTCTCCGGAAAATCTTCCGGTTGAAGTTCGTTACTCTTGGAGAAAACCATTGCGCGTTCGATGGCATTGCGCAGTTCGCGCAGATTTCCCGGCCAGGAATAGGCGGCGAGAACGCGGCGAACGCTTTCTGTGAACTGCACGGCTGGACGGTTGTGGATCGCCGACAATGACGCGGCAAAGTGCTCGGCTGCGGGAACGATATCGGCGCGGCGTTCGCGCAACGGCGGGACCGTAATTGGCAGAACGCTCATGCGGAAAAAAAGATCCTCGCGGAAGTGGCCCGCGGCAACAGCTGCTTGCAGATCGGTGTTGGTCAACGCGATCAAGCGGGCTTCGATGCGCAGCGTTTCCGTTCCGCCGAGACGTTCGAAACCGCGCTCCTGAAGGACGCGGAGAAGTTTTCCCTGCGCTTCCGGCGAAAGCGCAGCGATTTCGTCGAGAACAATGGTGCCCTTACCCCCAAGCTCAAAACGGCCGAGTTTGCGCTCGACCGCGCCGGTGAACGCTCCGCGTTCGTGTCCGAAGAGTTCGCTTTCGATGAGCTGCGGCGGGAGAGAGGTGCAATCAATCTTCAGGAACGGGGCGTCGCGGCGCGGGCTAAGTTCGTGCACCAGGCGTGCAAAGTGGTCTTTGCCGGAGCCGGATTCGCCGGTGACGAGCAAAGTCGTGGGCGCCGGCGCAACCTTTTCCGCGACAGCGAAGAGACGCTGCGAGGTTGGGTCGGCGGCAATCCACGGGAAGCGTTTCTGCATAAATGAATTGTAGCCAGAAGTGTTGCGGGGAAAGCGTGCGGGATTTGTCCGTATTGCGCTAAGGGACAAGAAAGGTAAGCGGCGCAGAAATGCGAAGGTTCAAGGCGCAGAGGGCGATGCCGGCTCGATAGAGACATAGATGGGGCCGGCGCCGAAAGCGACCAGGAGAAATCTGGAAAATTGACCTGCGCTGCTTTTGGTTACGAAGCGAAGATCCGCTCCCGAATCCACATCAACGTGAAGATCTTTGCGGTTCCAGGTGTTATCGACGCGCAGGATGTGAGGACCGGGGGAGACAGGAATCGTGATCGCGTCACCAAATAGGAGCTCCGCCTGGCGCACGCCGTCGAGAGAAACGATAATTTGCCGCGTTTGCACGTCGTCCAGAGAATCACGTGTGACCGTGATTTGTGCAAAAGCCCTGGAACCACTGAAAGAATTCTCGGGCGGCATGACTGGAGGAATCAGGAATGATCGCCTGAGGCGCGCAGCCGTGGCGAATCGCTTTCGGAAAGAACAGCGTCGTCGAGATCAGGAATGTCGTAGCGCGGAACATTGCGCCAAAGTCTTTCGAGATCGTAGTAGCGGCGGGCTTGCTCGCTGAAAACGTGCACGATAAAGCTGCCGAAATCGAGCAGCGCCCAATCAGCGGAACGGCGTCCTTCGCGGTGCTCCGGTTCGCGTTTGAGTTCCTTATACAGTTGCTCTTCGACTTCAGTGCAGATGGCCTGTACCTGCGGCGTGCTGAAGCCGGTGCACACGACGAAGTATTCAGTGAACGTGCCGATGGAACTTAGGTCGAGCACGGTGATGGCGGAAGCTTTTTTGTTTTGCATAGCCTCGATGGCGAGGCGAACCGCTTTGGGAAGTTTCTCTGTCTTCAAGAGTATAGGCCCTGTTTATGAATGTATTCCTCGACGCGGGCGGAAACAAGCCCGTGAATCGCCTGACCCTTGTGGGCGCGCCGGCGAATATCAGTGGCGGAAACGTCATTGGAAACATTTTCGAGCAGATAAACGCTGGTACGGCGAAGTTGCGCAATGAGCTGCGAGGGAGGCGGATCGGGATCGCGCTTGGCATTGGGAGCGGCCATGAGGTCCGGAGGGATGACCAGCTTTAGCGCTTCGGCGCGAATGCCTGGACGATTGGCGATAATGAAGTCGCAGAGGCCGAGCAGCGCTTCATATTCTTTCCACATGGGAATGTCGAGGAAAGCATCGGCGCCGATGATGAAGTAAACGTGATCGCCGGGTCCGTGAAAAGCGTGGCGAAAGTAACGGACGGTATCAATGCTGTAGTGGAGCTGAGTGCCGGAAAAGTCTTCGCCAGCTTCAGCGAGAGAAGGAACGAAATGCGGATGCTCGGTACAGGCAAGAGCCACCATGGCGTACCGGTGAGGAAATGGAGCGAGATGTTGCTTTAATTTATGCGGAGGCCGGCTGGCGGGAACGAAGTAAATCTGGTCGAAATTAAAACGGCGATCGGCAGCGCGCGCGACGGCAAGATGTCCATTGTGAATGGGATCGAAAGAGCCGCCAAAAAGTGCGATGCGGCGAGGTTGATGTCTGGCGGCAGTGTGGCGCTGCGCTTGCGCGGTGGTCAATGAAGCTCCTGAGGAACCGTGCGCATATTTTCGCATGAAAGGACGCCGCTCAAAGTGAAAAAGCGATTTAACGTGGCGGGCACAGAATTCGTTGACGAGAATTCAGGAATGGCTGGCAGCTTCGGAGGCAGCTTCAGCGGTGTCGGGATGCACAGCAGCGGACTTGGGAATTTTGTCGAGCGCGTCGGCAAGGGCAAGGACCAGATCGCGGACACCTTCACCGGTCGCCGCGGAAATCGAGTGGAAATCCAACTGGCACTGGGCGCAGAAATTGCGCAGTTCCGTGAGCCGAGCCTGGTCCGTGGTCGCATCGAGCTTGGTGGCAACTACGATCATGGGCTTGGTGGCCAGCGTTTCGCTGAAAGCACGGAGTTCGCCATTGATCACTCCGAAGGAACGCACCGGATCGGCATCGGTGAAATCGCTGGTATCGATGAGGTGAACCAGCAGGCGTGTGCGTTCGACGTGGCGCAGAAAACGAATACCGAGTCCAGCGCCTTCGTGGGCGCCTTCGATCAAGCCTGGCAAATCGGCGACCACGAAGGTGCGGCCGATGTCGCTGCTTTCTTTACCGGCACCGCTGCTGGCGGATTGCGGCACGCTGTCAGCGCTGACCACACCAAGATTTGGCTCAAGCGTAGTGAAAGGATAATTCGCGATTTTTGGGCGCGCGGCGGAAATCACGGAAATCAATGTAGACTTGCCGGCGTTGGGATAGCCGACCAGACCGACATCGGCGAGAAGCTTTAGCTCGAGACGCAGATGGCGTTCTTCGCCGGGCTGGCCATCTTCATGTTCGCGCGGCGCCTGATGCCAGGGCTTTGCAAAGTTTTGATTGCCGCGTCCGCCACGACCGCCTTGCGCGATTAAAACGCGCTGGCCGGGTGAGGCAAGGTCGGCAATGACCTCGTTAGAGGTTGGGTCGTAGGCGACCGTGCCTACCGGTACAAGCAAAGTCATATCGTCGCCTGAATGGCCGGTACAGTTGGAGCCTTCGCCGTGGCGGCCGCGGTCGGCTTTGAATTCACGGTTGTAGCGGTAACGCAGGAGCGTGTTGTCGTTAGGATTGGCTTCGAGATAAATGCTGCCGCCGTTGCCGCCATCGCCGCCGGACGGGCCGCCGCGCGGAACGTATTTTTCACGCCTAAACGCGACACAGCCGTTGCCGCCGTCGCCGGCTTTTACATAGATTTTGGCTTCGTCAACGAACACTAAAGAATTCTATCAGGAAACGTGTCGGCGAATTCTCAGCTCATGTGAAAGGGTGCGTCCCTCGCGCTGATCAACCCGGACAGGTCGCCCCCACCCCGGTCGACAGGACCAGTCTGGTACCCCCCCTCCCCTGTATTTGCGTAAGTATTCATTTTAAAGGGTTTGCGAGCGTCGATTTCTGTAAGTATGGATTCTAAAGGACTTAGGCTCACCAGAGAGCTTCTTGTTCAAGTTATTGGTTTACACATCCATCCTGCATGTCTCTACAAATCTCACTATGCAAAGGACTTGTCAAAGCAAGAGCGGAAAACAGCTATGCCAGCACCAGCAGACGCCTGGCTGTTCACCGGGGACGGCAACCGAGGATGGATAGGCTCACAGGACGCCGCCAAGCTCGCTATCAGACAGGCTTGCCTAAGGGCGGCTTGACGAGGCGGGCCAGTGCCTCCAAACTTTGCTTTACGGATCTTCCACTCGTCTCCAGCGCCGCGTCTGCCTGTCGATACAGCGCCTCGCGGCTCCAAAGAATGCGACGGAGGTCGCGCATGGCCTGATGGCTTTGTGCGATGGGACGGCGGTCGCCTTGGGCGAGGACGCGCGCCATGTGCTCTTCGGGTTTAGCGCGAAGCCAGACGGTGAAACAGGCACCGAGGAGACGATTGAACGTTGCGGGATCCGAGACGATGCTGCCGCCAGTACCCAGCACGAATCGACGATGCTTGGCGAGAATGGAGTCGAGCGCTTCGCGCTCCATGCGGCGATAACCGGCGGGGCCATACAGATCAAAAATGATAGAGAGGGTGAGGCCGGAATCCCGCTCGATTTGCTTGTCCAGTTCAATAAATGGGACTCGCAGCAACTGAGCCAGCAGGCTGCCAAGGGTGGATTTACCCGCGCCGCGCAGGCCGATGAGAGCGATGCGCGAATGGCGGGCGGCGGAATCCGCTCCGCCGAATTTTTCGAGCAGAAATTTGTGAGCATCGCGCAATTGGATGGGCGGAAGCTTTTTGAGGAAGGCATGGGACTGCTGGAAAGCGGCCGACGCGGGACTGGCGTCAGAAGCTAGAGTTTCGATGGGAACGTCGAGAGCGCGAGAAAGATCGCGTAGGCGGCCCACGGAGACGTTGCTGCTTCCGCGTTCGAGTCCGGCGAGAAAGCGCACGGACAGAGAGGATTCTTTGGCGAGCTGGCGAAGCGTGAGGCCTCCGCGTAAACGGGCGGCCCGGATATTTTCACCAAGCTGGCGCAAGTAATTCTTCAGGGATGCGCCGGAACGGCGTTGCACGGAGGAACGAGATTTCTTCGCGACGAAACGAAACGATTTTTTTCTTTTTGCTGATTTGGGGGATGAGGAACGGCGTGGCATTCCCTAAACGATAGCTTACAAAAGGTTTTAACCGAAGAGCGGGAGAAAATTTGAGGGGTGCGAAAGAGTAATGCAAGTTCGAACGGGAAGGCCCAAGTGAAACAAGGCTAGCTTAGCTTTATGATTCGTCCTGAGCTCAGCGGCTGAAGCCGGCTGAACGGGAGAAGTTCCGCACGACTCAAGTCGGGCCCTCCCTGGGAGCGTCCTCCGTATTGCTACCTTCGCGAAGGCTTCGTGCCTCCCTGAAGAGTGTTCACGGTTCGAGCTCAGATGTCGAACCGCGATGGCTGCATTTAACGACCTGGTTCGATATCTTGACATGGCGGCGGTTACGCGATATGAACGCGTGCACCAGGTAGCGTTTCTTCTGAAGACCTGACTCGGCCAAGAAAGCGAGTCACAGGGGGGTAGTCAGGAAGCGGCTGGCGCGGATCACATTCCAGTTCCGCGTTTGCTTTGGAATCCCGCCCCAAAGGTTAGTTCTGTCTCTGAACGGCACCTATTCAGGAGGAAGCATGGGAACGAGCGCGGCTGTGATGGCGGTGGACGGCACCAACGAGCAGGGGCTATGGAGGGTGATTTTAGCCTCTTCCGTGGGCACGATGATCGAGTGGTATGACTTCTACATTTTTGGAAGTTTAGCGGCAGTTCTCTCGCTCAAGTTCTATCCTCCCGGCAATGATACGTTTGCTTACATCGCGTATTTGGCGACGTTTGCGGTGGGATTTTTGGTGCGGCCTTTTGGTGCGCTGTTTTTCGGGCGAATCGGCGACATCGTAGGCCGCAAATATGCGTTCCTAGTGACGCTGAGCATCATGGGCGGGGCGACGGCGTTAATCGGGCTATTGCCGACCTATCAAACGGCCAAGTGGTTCGCGCCGATTACACTCATCATCATTCGAATATTGCAGGGCCTCGCTCTGGGCGGCGAGTATGGAGGCGCGGCGGTCTATGTTGCGGAGCATGTTCCAGACAAAAAGCGAGGCTTCTATACCAGCTTCATCCAGATCACCGCAACTCTCGGTTTGTTCGTCTCCTTGATCGCGATTCTGCTGACTCAACAAAGCATGAGCAAGGACGACTTCAACGCCTGGGGCTGGCGTATTCCCTTCCTCGCTTCGATCCTGCTGGTCAGCATTTCGCTTTACGTGCGCCTGAAGATGAAGGAGTCGCCAATCTTCACGCAAATCAAGAGCGCGGGACTGGCCTCTGCGCAACCGCTGACGGACGCTTTCACGAAGTGGGACAACCTGAAACGAGTGCTGATTTCGCTGTTCGGGGCAACGGCGGGGCAAGGAGTGGTGTGGTACACGGGCCAGTTTTACGCGCTGTTTTATCTGCAAACGATTTTGAAAATCAACGTGAAGCAAGCGAACATCATCGTGGCAATCGCGTTGCTTTGTGCGATGCCCTTCTTCACTGTGTTCGGTTCGCTGTCTGACAGAATTGGACGGAAATGGCTAATGATGGCTGCGTGCCTGCTCGCCGTAGTGACATACGTCCCCATCTACAAGTCGATGCAGCAAGCAGCGGGCAATAACGTCACTACCGTAGCGCCCGCGAAAGATAAAGCCACGGGCGCGACCAAGCTGACCGCAATGAGCGCCGACCCGCGAACAGGAGCGCTGGTACCTGCCAAAGAGGCTCCATCGCCCAACGTTCCGATGCTGGTCTTCCTGGTGTTCATTCAAGTGATTTATGTGTGCATGATTTATGGACCGATCGCGGCGTACCTGGTGGAAGCGTTCCCGGCGAAGATCCGGTACACGTCGCTGTCGCTTCCTTATCACATAGGGAATGGCGTATTTGGCGGGTTGCTGCCGCTGATTGGTTTATGGACGTGTGCCGCGACGGGCAACATTTACGCGGGATTGTATTATCCGATGATCGTGGCGGCGCTGACATTTGTGGTCGGCAGCCTTTTGCTGAAGGAAACGCACGGAACGCGCATCTGGGATGAGGTGGCGGCGAAGTAAGGCCGTTCAAGTTAGCAAGCAAAATGTCAGACCTTCAGGCAGACGTAGCCGCCACAAGGCGCAGAATTCCTGGCAGCGCCGATTGACGGCGTTCGCTTCGCGGTAGCATCATTTTTGCATAGGATGAAAGGAATGAGGCCTTGGCAAAATCACGTCTAAACAAATCGAAAAAGGTTACCGCGAAGGGTAAGCCGAGTGGTCACGCTCCGGCAAAGCCTCTAGCGAAAGAGTCCTCGCAGCCAAAGTCGAGCGAAGCCTTTTTTCTGCAGTTGGAGGATGTCAATGCGCAGATCGCGGTGCACTGGAAGGAAGAGGATCGTATCCCTCCGCCAGCAAGCTTCTTGGCGCAGGCGAATCTGATTGACCCGGCACTCGTGGATTCATTCCGCGAAGAGAATTTTCCAGAATGCTTCCGGCATTATGCGGATTTACTCGACTGGAAAGCATATTGGCATACGACATTGGACGCGTCGAAACCGCCTTTCTGGAAATGGTTTGTGGGCGGGAAACTGAATGCCTGCTACAACTGCGTGGACCGGCACCTGGCGACGCACAAAAATAAGGCGGCGTTTATTTTTGTGCCGGAACCGGAGCAGGAAGCTCCGCAGGTGATTACCTACCGAGAACTTTATGTGCGCGTGAACGAGACGGCGGCGATGCTGCGGGATTTTGCGGGATTGAAAGCGGGCGACCGCGTGACCATTCATATGCCGATGATTCCAGAGCTACCGATCACGATGCTGGCTTGCGCGCGTCTCGGCGTGGTGCATTCGGTGGTGTTTGGCGGATTCAGCGGAGAAGCATGTGGACTGCGGGCGGCGGATTCGGGCAGCCGGGTGCTGATTTATGCCGATGGATACTGGCGCAACGGAAAGTGGATCGATCACAAAGGTAACGCGGACATCGCAATCGAAACGGCAAAGAAAGAGGGCCAGGAAATCGATAAGGTACTGGTTTGGCGCAGATACACGCGGAAAACGTCGACGGAAGCGCCGATGGTGGTAGGACGCGACTACTTCATTGAAGATTTGATGAAGAACTACGCGCTTAAGACAGTGGAGCCGGTGTGGCAAGACTCGGAAGCACCGCTGTTTTTGATGTACACCAGCGGCACGACCGGAAAGCCGAAGGGCTGCCAGCACCGAACCGGCGGCTATCTGGCGTATGTCGCCGGTACTTCGAAGTATTACCAGGACATTCATGCCGGCGACGTGTATTGGTGCATGGCAGACATTGGTTGGATCACCGGACATTCCTATATCGTGTATGGGCCGCTAGCGCTGGCTGCGACCAGCGTGTTGTATGAAGGCGTACCGCAATTCCCGGATGCGGGACGGCCTTGGCGGATTGCAGAGCGGTTGGACGTTAATATTTTTCATACTTCGCCGACGGCAATTCGCATGTTGCGTAAAGCGGGGCCAGCCGAGCCGGAGAAATATAATTACAAGTTCAAGCATATGACGACAGTAGGCGAGCCGATCGAGCCGGAGGTGTGGCGCTGGTACTTCGATGTGGTTGGAAAAGGCCAGGCGGCAATTGTGGATACCTGGTGGCAAACCGAGACCGGCGGATTTCTTTGCAGTACGAAACCGGCTCTGGATGCGATGAAACCTGGCAGCGCAGGCCCCGCGGTGCTGGGGATTTATCCGGTGATCTGGGATGAAAAACACAACGAGGTGAAGCCCGGCCAGAATGCGGCAGGGAATATTTGCATCAAGAATCCGTGGCCGGGAATTATGCAGACGATCTGGGGTGATCCGGACCGTTTTGTAAGCCAGTATTATTCGAAGTACTGCAAAGACACGAAGAGTACGGACTGGCGCGCCTGGCCCTACTTCGCGGGCGACGGGGCAATGGTGGCGAAGGATGGCTACTACCGAATCCTGGGCCGTGTGGATGACGTGATCAATGTGGCGGGACACCGGCTGGGCACCAAGGAGATTGAGTCAGCCTGCCTGGCAATTAATGAAGTTGCAGAGGCTGCAGTAGTGCCGGTAGTGGACGAGATCAAAGGGCGCGTGCCGGAAGTCTATATTTCCGTCAAGCCAGGCGTCAAAACGAACGAGTCAGTGATTGATAAAGTGACGATGGCGATTGAAACGATGATCGGAAAGATCGCGCGGCCGAAACGAATTCACGTCGTGCCGGACATGCCGAAGACGCGATCGGGCAAGATTATGCGGCGGGTGTTGGCAGCGATTTCCAATCGCATGCACACCGGAGACATCACCACGCTTGCCAATCCGGATATCGTCGAGCAAATTCGCGAACTGGTGCAGGGGCGCAAGGCGACTCCGCTGCAGGAAGGGCCGGCGGATATCAAGCTGTTTGGTGAAGAGAATTAGACCTACAAAACGATATTGCGGGCATTACATTTTGAATGGATTCATCACCTGGACGGAATCATAGATTTGCGAGTGGTTCAGATCTTCGGTTGAGCGACCCGCAGGACGCTGCACATCAACGGGTGTAGCACCTATGGCGTGCATTCGCGAGGAAAATCGTCAAGCCCTCACTTATATATATTCGCCGAGCCAACTCCGCACTGGGCTTGGACGGCTTGCAGAATGTCAATATCGAATTGGGCAGCGGTCCAGCCGCGGGTGGAGCAGACTTGCGCAGCGGTCAGGCCAAGAGCGCCGCGGAAATCGGAGCCGTCGAGCTGGGCACCATCCATGGGAGCATCACGCAGCACCGCGCCGGCGAAAACAGCGCCGCGCAATCCAGTGTTGCGCAAATCCGCCCCAAGCAGGACGGTACCCTTAAACTGCGCGCCGGCAAACTGCGATCCGGAAAGTTTTGCGCCAGAAAAATCGGTCAACTCGAGATTGGCGAGCGAAAAATCGGTGTTCTGTAGTTGCGTGTCCCGCATGTCGCTGCGCGTCAGATCCGCGCGCAGCCAGTTGGTGTGGCGCAGATCCGCTCCGTAGAGCGAAGCACCGCCAAGTTTAGCGCCGGCAAAAGTCGCATTTTGAAAAACAGCATAGGTCATATCGCTAGCGCGCAGGTCGGCTCCCGCGAGATTCGCATCTTTGCCATCGGCGGAAATAAACAATGCATGGTCGGCGCGTGCGTGATCGAGCACCGCATCGCGCAAATGGGCTTCGCGCAAGTTGGCATTGCGCAAATCGGCTTCGGTAAGGTAAGCGCCGACAAGATCGGCTCGCCACAAGCGGGCTCCGCCCAGCACGGCGCGGTAGCCTCTGACATAACGCAAACTATTTTCGTTGAGTTTAGCGCCGGAACCTTCGCCGGGAGCGTCATTCGCGGTTGTTGCGTTCAAAGTATGTGTTGCCGATGGAACCAGCGTGGTCTCGATCAAATCGGCGTACGGACGGTAGCCGACCAGGCGAAACATTTCCGCCGCCCAACGTCGCGGGCTGGCGCTAAAATAATTCCGCGAGGCATCGGAGTCAGCGGGAATGCCAAGGATCACGCCGAAGGAGAGCGAAAGCAGAATCAGTCCGAAGGCGATGGGCGCGCGCAATGTCAAGAATGCCAGGCGCGCCACGCTGCGAGTTGCAGGACGGCGGACTTCGCCGCTACGGATAACACGGCTAACCACAGAGGGCAAACCAGTGGCCACGCTCACACTCAGAACAAAGAATAGAACGTGCAGCGACGTGCCGCGCAAGTCCTGGCGCACGAGATAGCGCATCCAGAGTACTGCGACGGTGGTCGGCACCGCCCAATAGGCCAACAAGGTGGCAATCACATTCTCCAGCCAGGAAACGGGCGTCTTAGTCTCGCGCAGCCAGCGAAAATGCCGCCGTACCAGACCCATTAAGTACCACGGACCGCCGCGTTCGACAGTTTGACCGTCGGGAAACACGGCGGGCAAGGCAGCCATGCTGCTCCAAACGCGCAGCAACAGAAATTGAAAGCGCACAAAGAGAACGACCAGAACAATCGGTGCGATCAGATAGAAAGCGTTCATCGGGAGAATGTTGCCGAGGCGCGCAATCGGAATGGTTTGCCCGTCAAGGATCAGGCGCGCATCACTGGTCGTCGCTACGCCCAGCCCGCACAACAGGCAAACAGTCAGCATGAAAAAATAGAACCAGCGCGCACTCTTGGTGGTCTCCCAAACCGTTTTGGCGCCGTCAATCGAAGAGATGGTCTCCGGCAGCATGGCGTCGTACAAATTGGCGCCACCCAGGCGACCCAGCCACAGGCCTTCCACACCATATAGAGTTGCGCCCATCAAGTTGGCGCCGCGCAGCTCTGCGCCCAACAGATTGGCGTTGCACAAATCGGCTTGCACCAGCGAAGCGTGGCGGAGGTTGGCCATGGAAAGATCGGCGCCACGCAGATTGGCGCGCTGCAAGAATGCGCCTTGCAAATTCACACCGGTCAGATCTGCGTTTTCCAGGTTTGCGCCACACAAGTCGGCTTTCGTGCCGGCTTCGCCTCCGGTTTCGACCCAAATGCGATGTTGGTCAAGGATGGAGGCAAGTTCGAGGAGCCAGCTTCCGGGCGCACGTTCGGACAGGCCGCCGGTCGACGAATGGTCGTCCGCTGCGTCGGCTTTGACGTTAGGAAGTTCGGGAAGCTCGGGCTCCGGTTCTGGCTCGGCGGCTTCTGTGACCTTACCTTTTGCAGCTGCAGCGTGTGAAACGGGAACTTCAGCAGACGTTAGAAGGCCATCATTGGCGGCGCTTTCAGAGTTTGTATTTTCGATTTCCGGCTGTAGCGCTTCGATTCCAATGCTCTTTTCTTCCAACTCTTGCTCCGCCTTCGCCAGCGCGGCGATGGCGCTTTCCATTTCCGCAATGCGCTTCAGTGCATACAATTCTTCCGCGGTAGCCATTCGTTCGGTTTGCGGCTCCGCGGATGCTTTGGGTAGCAACAATGTTTCGTGCGCCGGTGAATCCGGCATAGACTTTCCTCAATCTGCGCTCGACTGTTTTTCGCCCGATGGACACACCGGCGCGATTCCGCGCGCAGCGGCCATAATCGCCGACCGGATTGGAAATGTCTCCTGTTCTAAAGGTCAGGAGGCGCGACTTATTAACCAAGCTTTGGTGGAATGAACGATCGGCGCTGCTTGGCCATCTTGAAATCCGGCTTGGAGGGTTGAATCTGATCGAAAGCGGGGTAAAAAACCGCGCAAGATTCCTCGCTCCCTTCTGAATGACGGTGGCGTCTAGGGGCTGAGGATGAGGGAGAGGCGACGAGGCAGAACCAGAAGAAAATGCCGGGGCGCTTCGCTGAGGGGCCAAGGCACCCCGGCTTTATCCTGCCCGCCTCCGCAGTGAGCGAGCAAGAAAAACGTGGCGGTTCGATGCGAACCGCGAAATCCATTAATGACGCACCGTCATAGATGACCGCAAGCGGTCAGTCTAGGTCAGGGTCTATAAGCACAACTTGTTTTTCTAAGGGTTATAAAACAAACCCTTAAATCCTGAAACGTTACTTTTCCTCATCGCCGCGCAGAAATTCGTAGCGCTCGATGGCGGCAACCACCCCGACGGAGGTTTCGTCGCGGGACTCCGTGCGCTGGACGCGGCCAAGGCAACGAACGCGGACGGGTCCGGCGAGAGTGATCTCATTGGGAAGGGTCAGAAGGATTTCAACGGGCGAGCCTTCTTTGACGTCTTTCCCGAGGTAGAAGTAAACACCACGCGAGCTGACGTCGCGGGATTCGGTGCTGGTTTCCCCAACGGCTGCGCCAGTGGTCCAACGGACCGTGAGAGGGAGCCGCATGGTAAAGCGTTGGGTGGTGCGGCGTTCTGAGCCGGACAAGGGAGAACCTCCTCGATTGAAGGATGAGTGTATCCGTACAGGGTTTAAGGAACAATAGGCCGAGAGATTCAAAATCTGCGCGGCAACGGACGGTACCAAGGTACTAGGAAAATCCTCGCATACGGATCGCAGTCCGCGAAATAGCGGACTTAGGTGTGATCGATTAGGCGGTGGTGGATGGCGTAGAGAGCAAGTTCAAGGCGGTCGGAGACGCCGAGTTTATCAAAGATATTGTGCAAGTGGTTTTTGACTGTTTGTTCGGAGATGAAAAGTTTTTCGCCAATTTCTTTGTTACGGAAGCCTTGGGCGACGAGTTGAACGATTTCTTTTTCGCGGTCGGAGAGCAGTGGCTTTTCACGACGCGGGCCGGATTCGGAGGATTTCGAGAAGGCCTTCATGACTTCGGCAGTCATCCGATTATCAAGCCAGATTTCGCCGGCATAGACGCGCTGAATGCTTTTAACGAGGAGATCGGTCGCGGATTGTTTCAGGACCACGCCGCGAGCGCCGAGTCGCATGGCGCGGACCACGTCTCGATCGTCTTCCGCGGCGGTGAGGACGATGACGCGAGTCGGGAGCTGATCAAAATTGACTTCTTCCAGAACAGCGAGGCCGTCTTTATCGGGCATGCGCAAATCGAGCAGCAGAATATCGGGTTTAAGTTTTGCCAAAAGCTTGATGCATTCAGCGCCATTTTGCGCTTCGCCGACGATGACCATTTCTTCGTCGCCATCGAGAAGTTTCCGCAAACCGTCGCGGAAAATCGCGTGATCGTCCGCCATGAGGACTCGAATCTGTTGTTTTGTTTTCGCCATAATGAATTCAAAATTTTTCGAAAATCTTAAAAACTCTAGCCGATCGGAATCTCAATCGTCAGACGTGCTCCATGTCCAGGATTCGACTCCACGGTCAAATCCCCGTTAACGGTACGTGTACGCTCCTTGATGGAAATTGGGCCAAGCCGCAGACGGTCGAGTTCATCCCCGGTAAATTTTCCAGCAAAGCTGAAGCCTTCGCCGTTATCGTCCACAACCAAAAGCAGGCGGCTATCGTCCTGCGAAAGTTTTACCACGACATGGGAGGCCTTCGCATGCTTTTTTATGTTGTTGAGTGCTTCACGGTAAATCTGGAAAACCTCGCGGCAAACACGGTCCGGAGCGCGCAAATCAGCGGAATCGAGCAACAAATCGAGCGCCAGGTCGGACTCGTTGCGAAAACGCTCGGCGAAACCGCGCATCAGATCGACGAGATCGGCGGACTGCACGCGGACCGGGCGCAGATCGGTGACGAAGTGGCGAAGTTCGGCCGATTCGTTTTTTACGGTGCGCTGCAGGCCAGCAAGAGCGGATTCGGCGTGCTCGGGAGACGACGCGACGCGGCGGCGCAGCACGTCCAACTGAATTTCGATGCTGAGCAGGGTCTGCAGAATACCGTCGTGGAGGTCGCGCGAGATGCGGGACCGTTCCGCTTCGATGGCGCGAGCGCGCAAATGGCGCAGAAGGAAAACATTTTCCAGCGATGGACCGACGTGAAGCGCGACACGTTCCAACCAGGCGAGGTCTTCCTTGTGAAACGGGCCGTTGGGATGCTTGCCGTTGACCAGGAACAAGCGGCCCGCAGGCTTGTCATTTTGATCGAAAGCCACGGTCATGAAGGAGCGGATGCCAAACTCATTTTGCGTAGTGCTGGGAAGGCGAGGCAGGTTGCCGATGGTTCGATTGTTGCGGCGGTCCCAGCCAAAACCTGAGCCGGCGCCCTGCAAAGAATTCCAGCAAACTATGGCGTCCATGTCATCGAGTAAAAAACCATCGGCGCGGGCAAGCGGGAGACTTTCCGGAGAGAGACGTTCGCTTTCGCCACTTTTTAGACGCCAGAGGAAGATACGTTCGAGATCTATGTCGCGAAAGAGGAGAAATGCTTGCTCGGCTTCGAAGGCCTGCGCGAGTTCTTCGAGGAAAAGGCGCAGGCATTCGGCGAGCCCTTGCTCAACCTGCATAGTGGCGGTGATGGAAGAAAGAAAGTGGCTTTGCGAGGCGAAGCGGCTGCTGCGATCGCCGAGAAAAGCTAGCCCCGCGCCAGATGCGAACATCGCGGCAACAATTGCGATCCACGTGACGAGGTGGAAGCCGTGCGCTTCCCGTTGCACTACGTTGACAAGAGTGATAATCAGCGCGAACGCAGCGGCAATGGGCATAGCGGTGCGAAGGCCCCAACGGCTGCCTGCCGCATACGATGCGAACAGAAACGGAAACCAGATGGGGACGGCGAACGGGCTGAGGTAAATCAGAATCACAATGAGCACGAAGTCGACGGTCAGCGGTGCGGACCATTCGCGGCGGCCGTTGAGAATGAAATCGACGACAATCAGCGCCAGACTGTAGAAAAGATATGCGAAAAGAAAAACGCGGCAACTATGGCCGCCCGGCGATGCGGGCCATTCCAGAATCGCCAAAATGGAAAGCACAATAATGATGGGCCGCGCGTAGAGGATTTGCCGCTCGAGGTGGCGGCGATCGGACTCATGCGAAGTCATTGGGGGCTCATGCGCGGGGACGCAATATCTCAAGCGAGTGTAACAAGCGAGTTTGCGAAGGCGGAGAAGAGATAACCGGGCACGTTGCTAGTTTGCAAAGAGAGTAGCGGATTGAGCAAAGCGGCGAGAGGCGCAGGGTGAGGGCGGAGGTGTTCTGAGCGGCGACGTGCCGTGGTAAACTACGAGCGAGTGGTGGGAGTAGCTCAGCTGGTAGAGCGTCGGTCTGTGGCACCGAATGTCGCGGGTTCGATCCCCGTCTCCCACCCCAATCCCCTCTATAGGTCAGTCGACTAAGTCAACTAAGCGGAAGAATTGGCCAAGCCAAACTCCCTGTGGGCGGCTAATAGAGCGGGTTTCACGGAATCGTCCGAAACCACGAAAGAGATGTTGGTTTCTGAGGAGCCTTGGGCGATGGCGATGATGTTGACGCCTTCTTTGCCCAGGCAGTGGAAGGTGCGGCCGGCAACGCCCGGCGTGCCGCGCATATTTTCACCGACTACCGCAACGATGGCGATGTTGGGGTCCATGGTGATGTGATCCACCACTTCATGCGCCAGGTCCTGTGCGAATTCGCGGCGCAAGGCTTCGATCGTGCCTTGCGCATGCGCTTTGGCGACGATGAAGCAGATATCATTCTGCGATGACGATTGCGAAATGAGCAGCACTTCGGCGCGAAGTTGCGCGGTCGTCGAAAAAGTTCTGCCGACGACGTCGGGCACGCCAACGATTCCGGGGCCGCCGATGCTGATCAACGCAACGTCGCGAATCGCGGTGAGAGCCTTGACGCCGCCCCCGATGCTGCGGCCCTGCGCGGTTATTTTTGTGCCGGGCTTTCCCGGAGCGAAGCTGCTGCGAATCCAGACCGGAATGCCAGCAGGCAAGACGGGCCGCAATGTCTTAGGATGCAGAACCCTTGCGCCGAAGTAGGCAAGTTCAGCGGCTTCGCGATAGGAAATTTCCGGGATGGTGCGCGCATCGCTGACGAGGCGGGGATCGGCGGTGAGCACGCCCTCGACATCGGTCCAAATAATAATCTCTTCCGCGTCGAGCGCCGCGCCAAGAATGGTTGCGGAGTAATCGGAACCGCCACGGCCCAGCGTGGTGAGCGCGCCATCGCACGTGGCACCAATAAATCCGGTGATTACCGGCACTTGGTGATCTTTCAACAGGGGAGCGATGCGAGACTGTGAACGCCGGCGTGTTGGTCCTGCTTGCGGTTCGGCGCCGCCGTGAAAAGAGTCGGTAACGATCAGCTCGGTGGCTTCGATGGAAACGCCTGCGACTCCCATGGCGGAAAGCGCCGCCGCAAATACCGGAGCGCACAAACGTTCGCCAAGGCTGGAAATGGCGTCCAACGTACGCGGCGTCAATTCGCGCAGCAGCGCTGTACCTTCAAAGAGTCGCGAACCTTCCGCGAGAAGTTCCTCTATGCGGCCCTGAACCAGGCTGCGTGATTGTTCATCGGACACGAGCGCTGCCAGCGCTTCGAAATGCTGCTTGCGGAGGACGGCGGCCAATGCCGTGCCAGCTTCGCGATCACCACGCATGGCCCGGTGCGCTGCATCGATCAGGCGGTTGGTGATACCGCTCATCGCCGAGACGACGACTGCGACAGAATATCCCTGAGAAGCATCGACCACGATTTGCGCGGAACGGCGAATGCAGCCCGCATCGCCTACCGAGGTACCACCAAACTTCATGACTTGTAATTTTGCTTTCATGTCGGTCGCAAAAGAGCGTTAGAAAATCATACTGTGCGAGCCAGGTTCGCCAAATAATTTTTTACCGCGCTGTGCGCAGGCGCGATAGCAAAAAAGTATCCGGATTCGCGAAAACCGCGCTATCCACGCATCGTATTCAGAGGTATAAAAGAGAAGCGGACTCCATCGGGCGGCGTTTGGCAGGCAACGTGACCAATCGCTTGCCCCGGCATCCAACGCATAGCAGAAAGTTTGCCGCAGAAAAATTCTCAGGGAAGAACAGCATGCCGAAGCCAGTATTGATCACCGTGGATGACGACCCGGAAGTGCTCCGCGCAGTGGAGCGCGATCTCCGAAAAAAATATGCGGACCGTTATCGAATTGTGCGCGCGGATTCCGGCGGTTCGGCGGTGCAATCGCTGCAAACCCTGAAAAATCGCAATGAAGCTGTGGCGCTGCTGTTAGTGGACCAGCGCATGCCCGAAATGAGCGGCGTGGAATTTCTCAACAAAGCTCTGACGATTTATCCGGACGCAAAACGTGTGCTGCTGACCGCGTACGCCGACACCGATGCGGCCATCCAGGCGATCAATGAAGCGCGCATTCATCACTATTTGTTGAAACCGTGGGATCCCCCTGAACGGCAACTCTATCCGGTGCTGGACGATTTGCTGGAAGACTGGCAGGCCGACTACCGCCCGGTGTTCGACGGTGTGCGCATACTGGGTCATCGTTGGTCGCCACGTTCGTACGCGTTGCGTGATTTTCTGGCTCGCAATCAGGTGCCTTACCGCTGGCTCGACGCTGAGGCAGCGGAACGCGACAAGGAAGTTCGCGAAGCGCTGGAAGTTTCCGAGCGCGATTCACTGAAGCTTCCGGCGGCAATTTTCGTCGACAATTCCGGGCTGTCCGATCCTTCGACAGCGGAGCTAGCCGCAAAGCTGGGCTTGCGAACCAGCGCTACGACTTCTTTTTATGACTTGCTGATCGTGGGCGGCGGCCCGGCCGGATTGGCCGCGGGAGTTTACGGAGCGTCTGAAGGGCTAACGACGGTGATGATCGAGCGCGAAGCTCCCGGCGGACAAGCAGGAATGAGTTCGCGCATTGAGAATTATCTGGGATTCCCTTCCGGATTGAGTGGCAGCGAGCTGGCGCGGCGAGCCGCTACGCAAGCGCGGCGTTTCGGCGTAGAAATTCTTTCGCCGCAGGAAGCGGTGAGTTTGCGCGTGGACGCCGGATCAAAATTCGTCAAACTGGCCGACGGCGTGGAGATTGGCGCAAAGTCCTTGGTGATCGCCACGGGAGTTGCTTACCGCAAACTAGACGTCCCTGGAATGGACCGCTTGCAGGGTGCGGGCGTTTATTATGGCGCGGCGATGACTCAGGCCGCTGCCTGCAAAGACGAGGATGTTTTTATTGTTGGCGGGGCGAATTCCGCTGGACAGGCCGCAATGTACTTTTCGGCTTATGCTCGGCGAGTAGTCATGCTGGTGCGCGGCAGTTCCCTGGCGGCCGGCATGTCGCAATACTTGATCGAGCAGATTAAACAAACGCCGAACATTCACGTCGAGCTAAACAGCCAGGTGACCGAAGCATTCGGAACTGACCGTCTCGAAGCGATTTCGATTTTGTGCTCGACCAGCGGGGAAACACAGACGGTGCCTGCCGCTTCCCTTTTTATTTTTATCGGAGCGGCGCCACAAACCGACTGGCTGCACGGCGCTGTGGACCGCGATGAAAAGGGATTTATCCTTACTGGCGGCGATTTGATGAATGCCGGCAAACCGCCAAAAACCTGGTCGCTGGAGCGCCAACCGTGGCTGCTGGAAGCCAGCGTGCCGGGAATTTTTGTGGCGGGTGACGTTCGATACCGCTCGATCAAGCGGGTGGCATCGGGCGTAGGCGAAGGCGCAAACGCGGTGCAATTCGTGCATCAGTATCTGGGTTCGGTGTGAAATGGCCAGCCCTCCTATGACTCCGAAGCTGCAGCACATCGCTGACGAACTGAAAACGATTACTGTCTTCGCTGATCTTGGCGAAGAAGATCTAGCATGGCTCGCTGAACGCATGGAAGAAAAGAGCTTGAATACGGGCGAAGTTTACGCCCGTGTCGGCGATCCGTTGGAACACTTAAGCGTATTGCTCGAAGGCGAAATGCAGTTTGACCGCCCGCAGGAGCCGGGTACTCCGATGTTTATCGCGCGCGCGCCACAGGTGACCGGGCTATTGCCATTCTCTCGGTTGACACATTACAAGGGCACCGCCAGGATCGTGCGCTCCACGCGATCGCTTCTGCTGCATAAAAAATATTTCCCGGAAATGCTGCAGCGCATGCCGTTGCTGGGCGAGCGGCTGGTCGCTCTGATGTCCGACAGAATTCGAGAAACCACGCGGCAAGAAACGCAACGCGACAAGTTGATGGCGCTGGGGAAACTTTCTGCGGGACTGGCGCACGAATTGAACAATCCAGCTGCCGCCGCGCAGCGCGCCGCTAAGAGCCTGAAGGAAACGATGGATAACGTCCGCGACGCAAGCCTGCGCTTGCTTGAGCATCCGCTTTCTCAGGACAAGCGAGAAGCGATTCTGCAGTTCGAAAGGGACGTGACCGCCAGCGCCGCCGAAAATCGCAGCTCGGGTTCCACCACCCGCGATCCGCTTGCGCTGAGCGATCTGGAGGCCGAACTGACCGAATGCCTTGAGGAACATCATGTTCCTGAACCATGGAAGATTGCCGGGCCACTTGCCGAAGCGAATGCCGACTTGGACAAGATGGACGAATTGCGAAAAGTGGTCGGCGATGAAGTGGTTGTTGACGTATTACGGCGAGTTGCGGCGCTACTGGTGGTTTTCAGTTTGATCAGGGAGATCGACAACAGCACCAAACGCATCAGCGATCTTGTTAGCGCGATTAAGCGCTACTCCTACATGGACCAAGCGGCAATGCAGGAGGTCAATCTGCGCGAGGACCTGGAAAATACACTGAAGATTTTTGGTCATTGGCTGAAAAAAGGCATTACCGTCACGACTCGCTACGCCGAGGACACGCCGGAGATTTGCGCATACGGCAGCGAGTTGAACCAGGTCTGGACCAACTTGATCGACAACGCCATCGACGCGATGAATGGGTCCGGCGAATTGCGCGTTCGTACCTGGCGCGAATTGGATTGTGCGGCCGTTGAAATTGGAGATAACGGACCGGGTGTGCCGGAGGCAATACGACCCAAAATCTTCGATCCATTTTTCACGACGAAAGGCGTGGGCGAAGGAACCGGCCTTGGTTTGGACACCGTCTCGCGCATCGTGCAAAAGCATCACGGCAACATCGAAGTGAAATCCAAACCCGGTGATACGCGATTTATCGTGCGGCTGCCGATCAATCAGCCGAAGGCGCGCCCCCAACAAAATATTTCCGAAGAAGTTGCCAAGGAGGGGGCATGAGTGCCGTCTGTTCTCACACCAGCCACATTAAAAACGTTCACCCGCACACGAAGGGCTGCGAAGAGTGTTTGAAGACGGGAGACAGCTGGGTACATTTGAGGTTGTGCCGCGAATGTGGCCACGTTGGCTGCTGCGATTCGTCGCAGAATAAGCATGCCACAAAACACTTTCGTGCGACTAAACATCCCATCGTGCAATCCATCGAGCCCGGCGAGAATTGGATGTGGTGCTATGTGGATGAAGTCGAAGTTGAACCCTAATCGCGCTCTTTTCACGCTTTCCACGCTTATGGCCGGCTCATTCTCTCTAATCTCCGTCATTAATTTAGTGTGAATATGCGCTGCTGCTATGATTTTGCATGACTGAAATTCTCTGCAAAGGTGTGCTGTTTGACCTCGATGGAGTTCTGGCGGATTCCACTCCTGCCGTCGCCCGCGTGTGGACGATCTGGGCCAACAAATATGGATTCGACCCGGAAGAAACGGTGCGTCGCGCGCATGGCCGTCCAAGCATCACCACCATTCGAGAGCTGTTGCCCTACGCAGATCACGACGCGGAAAACACGATGGTTGAGCGCATGGAAATCGACGACCTCGAAGATGTCGTGGCCCTTCCCGGCGCCGCCGAACTGGTTAGCGCTCTGCCTCGCGGCAAATGGACCGTGGTCACGTCTTGTACGAGACCGCTGGCCCTGGTGCGGCTGCGCGCGGCGGGACTGCCAATTCCGGAAGAAATAGTCACTTCAAACGACATCGTAAACGGAAAACCGGATCCTGAGCCATACTTGAAAGGCGCGGAACTGCTCGGCCTCGCCGCGAGCGATTGTGTTGTGTTCGAAGATGCTCCGGCCGGCATTCGCGCTGGAAAAGCTTCCGGTGCGCGCGTGATCGCGCTGCAAACCACTGAGCGCGACCTTTTCCTACGCGAGGCCGGAGCCGACTGGATCGCAAAGGACTGCACTTCGATTCGAGTCAGCAATGGAAACGGATCCGCCGCAATCGCCTTGGATCTTTCCGAATCAAACTGAATTCCGCGGCTGCGCACGCGCGGCAGTAATCATCACGCCACGTACTCCTAATCTTCCGGCGCCAGCACACACGGCAAACTCTATAGTGGAGAGGTACGGCGCACCAGTCTCGCCGCAACCCAAGTTTCCACGAGCCTACCGACCATGGGTACCACCACAACCGTCACTAACGCCGCACCGGAGTCTTCAGTCGAATCCAAGCAGCGCACGTTTGGCGTTCCGCAGCTAATCGCTGCGATGCTCAAAAGCGGTGGCCACATCAGCGATTTGATTTTTTCGCCAGGACGCGCGCCGCAAGTGGAAGTCAATGGACAGTTAGTGGAGCTGAAATTCAAAGGCTTAGAGTGCTTGAAACCGGAAGACACTCGCGCGATCGCCTATGATTTGATGGGCAAGAACGAGCATCCGATCCGAAAACTCGAACAAGACGGCTCGGCCGATCTGTCGTATGGAATCAATGGCGTGGGGCGATTTCGGGTAAACATTTTTCGCCAGCGCGGAACATGCGCGATTGTGATGCGCGTCATTCCGGACAACATTCCTAGCTTTGAAGATCTTCGCCTTCCCGCAACGCTGCAAGAAATCGTCGAGTTGCGCAATGGGATTGTGCTGGTAACCGGACCGACCGGTTCGGGTAAGTCCTCCACGCTTGCCGCCATCCTCGACAAAATGAACCAGGACAAGGCTTACCATATCCTTACCATCGAAGATCCGATTGAGTTTCTGCATCGCCACAAAAAAGCGACCATTCATCAGCGCGAATTGCACAGCGACACGCCTACCTTTTCACTCGCTCTGCGCGCGGCGTTGCGGCAAGCTCCAAAAGTAATATTGGTCGGCGAAATGCGCGACCGCGAAACGATTGAAATCGCGCTGGAAGCTTCCGAGACCGGGCACCTTGTCCTTTCGACCTTGCACACCATCGACGCCGCGAAAACCGTCGAACGCATCGTAGGAGTTTTTCCGCTTGCGGATCAGCAAGCCATTCGAACGCGGCTTTCGAAAGCGTTCCGGTTCATCGTTTCGCAACGTTTGATGCCGCGCAAGGATGGCAGCGGCCGCGTTGCGGCGATCGAAATTCTGAAGTCCACCATGCGCACTCGCGAATACGTCGAAAAAGGGGAAAGCGAAGGCAAGTCACTGCTTGATGCGATGCGCGACGGTAGTAATGAAGGTATGCAGCATTTTGACGGCGTGCTCGATGGATTCATCCGCGAAGGTGTGGTGGACTTTGAAACCGCATTGGGCTTCGCTACCAATGCAGGAAATCTGCGCTTGGAATTACAGGATTATCTCGACGACCCCAAGAATCGCAAAGTCCGCGCTTCCCGGGAACCTGAAGTCGAAATCGAGCGCTAATCCTGCATCATTTTGCGGCTAACGTGCTCGCCTGTATCATCTTTTGCGTGCTCGCGATTCTCTGTCCCGACCCGCCCGATCTCGAACCGCTGGCTTATACTCTCTATCAATTCTTAGCCGCGGCTAGCATTCTACTAGCCGTCCAACTTTTCTTTCGCAGTACATGTCAGCGAATCGCGTGTGGAGTTTGGAACCGAATTTTGCCAGTGGCGCGCAGACGTGTGATTTGCGGTTTCCTGCTTTTCTTATTCGCCATCGCAGTTCGAACAGCTCTGCTTCCGCGCTTGCCCATTCCCGTACCGGGCATCCACGACGAATTCAGTTATTTGCTCATGGGAGATACGTTCGCGCATGGCCGGCTTTCGAATCCTCCGCATCCGATGTGGATCAGTTTCGAAACTTTCCATGTGAACTGGCATCCGCGTTACGCATCGATGTATCCGCCCGGGCAGGGATTTATTCTTGCCATCGGCGAACTGCTCGGTCATCCGTGGATAGGAGTGCTGCTGAGCTGTGCGGCAATGTGCGCGGCAATCTATTGGATGCTGCTGGCATGGCTGCCGCCGCGCTGGGCGTTGCTCGGCGGAATCATCGTTTGGCTGAAATTCGGAGTCGCGAGCTATTGGGTGAACAGCTATTGGGGTGGCGCAGTTGCTGCCACCGGCGGCGCTCTCTTGCTCGGCGCTCTTGCGCGGCTTCTCCGTGACCATCGTTATCGCGACGCAATTCTTTTTGCGTTGGCCCTGGCCATTCTCGCCAACAGCCGCCCCTATGAAGGACTGCTATATTCTTTGCCGGCGCTGTTTGTGCTGATTCGCTGGCTTATCCAGAAAAATCAGGCAACAATTTCCCTTCGAGTTCGCTGGCGAAAAGCTGGAATTCCTATCGCCGTAGGGCTTCTGCTGACTGCCGGATTCATGGCGTTTTATAACTCGCGCCTCACTGGCCATGCGCTACTTTTTCCGCACACCCTCAACTTCCGGACCTACCACACCGCGCCAATGTTCCTCTTTCAGCCGGCGAAGTCCTCTCTCCATTACAACAATCAGCAGTTTGAAGATTTTTACAACGGGTGGGAGCGCGAGGAATACGATCACTCCTGGCAAAGCGTCAAGTGCGTCACATGGCTCAAATCGGTTCGTCTCTTTTCGGCGTTTGCCTGGTGGGGCATGTTGCTGGCGCTTCCCGGGTTATGGTTTGCGATTCGCGATCGAAAAATGCGTCTGCCATCCATTGCGCTGGGCGTCGTGGCCGTAGGAGTTTATCTGGTCGTCTGGTCGAATTCGCATTACGCCGCGCCCATTACGTGCCTGACAATCCTCTTGTATCTGCAATCGCTCAGACATCTTCGGCTCATGCGTTCGAGAACCTGGCAATGGGGCGCCATTCTTGCGCGCACGTCGGTGATCTTGTTGCTCGTAGACACCGCTAGCGCCGTCATTCGAAAGGATTGCGATACTTTTTACTGGACATGCCGGGGTGACATCAGCCGCCAAACCATTCAGCGAAAGCTAGAAACGCTTCCCAGCAAGCATCTGGTGATGGTGCGCTATGGTGACGACCATAACATCCATGATGAGTGGGTTTACAACGGGGCGGAAATTGATTCTACGAAAGTCATTTGGGCCCGCGAAATCAATCCAGAACAGGACCACAAGCTTTTCAGTTATTTTCAAGACCGCAAAGTGTGGTTGGTCACGCCCGACGAAGACAATACTTTTCTCGAACCGTATACGCCGCCAGCCGATTTAGGGACGCCAGCCGAATCGAATACAAATAGATCCGCCCATTCAGCGGATCGCAACCATTAGGTTGTTCAATCCCAGCTCAAATTTTTTGTGATGAAACTCCCGGAAGCCCACGCGCTCCAGCAGTCGTTGCACTTCGCCGACCGGAATGCGCTTCTGGTGCTCGTCGCTTTCCATCTCGTCACTGACCAAGTGGAACGTGTGCAGCACGTTCAAAATCGGATCCACCATCGCGGCCGGCCAAGTCATTATCAGCGAACCACCCGGCGCTAGAATTCGAAATGCCTCGCGCAGCACCGAGTCCGGCTCGACCAAGTGTTCAAAAACCGCCAGCATCACTACATGATCGAATTGTGCATCATTCAGCGGCAATCGCCCGCGTAGATCTGCATGGATCCGCTGCCAACGGCCGTGTGTACCACTTTCCACTTGATCGTCGATGCCCACTCCGCACGCGATTTTATCCTCGGCAAAATCGAGGAATGCCATTTCCAGTCCACAACCCAAGTCGCAAACGCGCGACCCGGCACCCAAGTGCGGATAGGCCGCGCGGAACCTCATTTTCGCGATGAAATGATCAATCTCTGTGTAGGGCATCTATGGTTTATCGGCCGCTTTGCGGTCGCGCGGCGATAGATCGTAATCGCCAATGTAGGTGCCCCGGCTGATGCCCAGCATGCTCAGGAAAAATGAGGAAAAAACAATCTGCACTCCCAGAAACAGCCACATTGACCAGAACAGCACTTCGCGAACTTGTTGCAACGGGCCAAATCCACTTGCCGCCCACTGCCATGCAATGTATGCACAGCCGGTGAAGCCTAACAGAAACAGTGCGCCGCCCAGCAACAGGCCCGATTCGAGCGTAACCCGTTTCAACACGCGCTTCAGCGAAATCGTGTTGTGGTCAAATCGCTCCGCATAGCTGAAAACTTTCGCGAAGGCGCCGATCGCCAGAATCTGCGCTCCCATCAAAGTAAAAATCACGCCAAAGATCATGGTGTGCACATCGAGCACGATGTGATGCGGAATGCTGCGTGGGCCGGGCAGCAGCCAGCCCGTCAGAAAAAATCCTGCAGCCATCAGCAATCCGCCCGGCAAGAGAAAGAGCCAGTTCGGCGCGTACAGCAGCATGAATCGTGTGTGCCGCCAGCCGTCCCGAAAACTTCGCAAATGGGGCGGACGTCCGCGCTTGTCTTTCCAGAGCGTAATTGGAATTTCCGAGGTCTTTGCGCCCAACTGCGCCGCTTTGATGACAAACTCCGAAGCAAATTCCATCCCGCTGCTGCGCAAATCCATGCGGTCAAACACTTCCCGCGTAAAACCGCGCATGCCGCAGTGAGTATCTCCAATCCCTGAATGGAAAAATAAATTCAACAGCGCCGTCAGTCCGGGATTCCCAATGTATTTGTGATGCCATGGCATTGCGCCCGGCTTGATCTCTCCTGCAAACCGGTTGCCCATCACAACTTCGCTGCCTTTCCTCCATTCATCCACGAATCGCGGCACTTCGCCAAAGTCGTAACTATCATCGGCATCGCCCATGATGATGAACGCTCCACGGGCCGCGCGAATTCCCGTTTTTAATGCCGAGCCGTAGCCTCGCTGGGCCACCGGAATCACGCGCGCGCCGAATCTCTCCGCGATTTCGATCGAGCCATCGGTAGACCCATTGTCGGCAACCACGATTTCACCGCGCAGACCGGAATCGGCAAGCGCTTTCTGCGCTTTCTCAACGCAAATTCCAATGGAATTCGCCTCATTCAGGCATGGAATGACAACGGAAACGTCGACGTCACCGCCGCCAACATGGGTTAGCAGCTCCGTCGTCAGTTGCGGCTCCAGAGAAGGCGCGCGCTTGGTCCTCACCCTTCACCTTGTGCACAGGGTTCCCTAGCGGAGTCCAAATAACCGCATTTAGATCGTGTTGAGCTTTCCGCCTTGCATTTTCCCGCCACGCCAGTATGATGGCGCTTCTCCGGAAATCCCTGTGAACTTCATTGTCCACTACTTTTGAAGCGCCTTCCAGTGCCGTAGCCCCGCGGCCGCCCGATCGTGGCCGGCTACTGCAAGTGCTCGGCGTGTGGTTTGGTATTGCGGCTGCCATTGGGAATTCCATTGGTGCTGGCATTGTCCGTACCCCCGGCGACATCGCGGAATCTTTGCCCAACGCGTATCTTTTTCTTGCGGTTTGGATCGTCGGAGGGCTCTATGCGTTCTTCGGGGCTTCTTCTCTTGCCGAGCTGGGCGCGGCGATTCCACGTAGCGGCGGCCAATACAATTTTGCGCGCCGCGCGCTGGGCGACTACGCGGGATTCATCGTTGGTTGGAGCGACTGGCTTTCCACCTGCGGCACGGCCGCGGCTGTCAGCATCGTTGTGGCGGAATACAGCGGCATTCTAATTCCCGCGCTGGGCCCGCACACAAAATTGATGGCAGTCTCGATCATCACCGGATTGCTGGCATTGCAGTGGGGTGGCATACGTTGGGGAAGCGGAGCGCAGCTCATCACGGCGACCATCAAGTCGGCCGCATTCGTCGCGCTTGTCGCTGCCTGTTTTTTGCCGGTACGAGCGCACGTTGTGGAACCTGTCGCCGCGGCGCTGCCCGTGATGCCGTCTGGATGGCCGCTGGTAGTGGCGATTTTTCTGTCTCTACAAGCCGTGGTTTACACGATCGACGGTTGGGACGGAATCATTTATTTCGGCGCCGAAGTGCGCGATCCCGGCCGCGACGTGCCGCGCTCGATTTTTGGCAGCGTCTTTTCGGTCATGGCGATTTATCTGCTCCTCAATATCGCCGTGCTGTTTGTGCTGCCCATGAATCAGGTTGCGGGGAATAATTTTGCTCTTGGCACCGTGGCCACGCACATTTTCGGCCGCTATGGCGACGCGGTGATTCGTTCCATCATGATCGTTTCCATGCTTAGTTGTCTGAACGCCAACCAGCTTTTTTGTACTCGAACGCTTCACGCGATGAGCAGCGATGGGCTTTTTTTCCGGCGCGTCGCAGGCGTCAACAAAGGCGGCACTCCAGCACTCGCGTTGTTGCTAAGCAGCATTGTAGGAGTGATTTTTGTGCTGGGATCCTTCGAGCGGGTAATCGCCATGCTTTCGTTCTTTTTTGTGGCGAATTACACGCTCTCGTACACGTCGTTGTTTGTCTTGCGTAAGAAGGAACCCACGATGCCACGGCCGTATCGAGCCTGGGGTTATCCTTGGACCACCGGCATCGCTCTCGCTGCGTCCGTGCTGTTCCTTGTGGGTTCCATCGCCACGGACCGCCAGAATGCCCCCATTGCATTGGCAGTCCTGATCATCAGCTATCCTGTCTTTCGCATCCTGAAATTTGTTTCCCGCCAAACCGAAACACCGTAAGGTCGAAACACTCGACTTTTGGTCATCTAAAGCCTAACCGTCATTCCGAACACGGCGAGGAATCTCTCTTCGATTGTTTGCGTTTGCGCGCGCGAACTACAGTTTCTCGGCAATCGATTTGGCCTGCAAAAAGTGATGCAAATAATCTTTGCCGCCGGTCTTCGAATCCGTCCCAGACATATTGAACCCGCCAAACGGATGGGCTCCCACCATCGCGCCGGTACATTTCCGGTTCAAATACAAATTCCCAACGTGAAAGGTTTCTTCGGCCTTCTCGAGTTTCGCTTTGTTCTTCGAATATACCGCGCCCGTCAGCCCGAATTCTGTTCCATTCGCAATTTCCAACGCGTGATCGAAATCCCGAGCCTTGATCACCGCCAGCACCGGACCAAAAATTTCTTCCTGCGCTACTCGCGCTTTTGCATCCACATCGGCAATCACCGTCGGCTGCACGAAGTAACCATCGCCCGGCGCCCGCCCGCCGCCCGCGACCAACTTCCCCTCTTTCTTTCCGACTTCGATGTACTTCAAAATTCCGTCCATTGCCGACTCGCTGACCACCGGTCCCATGTAGTTGCTGGGATCCTCTGCCGGGCCCACGGAAACTTTCTTTGTCCGCTCCACCAGTTTCTGCACAAATGAGTCATAAACTTTTTCTGAAACGATTGCGCGCGAACACGCGGAACATTTCTGCCCTTGATAACCAAAAGCCGCCAGCGCCACGCCCTCCACGGCTGCGTCCAGATCAGCATCTTCGTCCACGATGGTGGCGTCCTTGCCACCCATCTCCAGCACCGCGCGCTTGATCCACAGTTGTCCCTGTTCCCGCTTCCCGGCAGCCTCACTGATCATCAGTCCCACTTCTTTCGACCCCGTGAACGCAATGAACCGCGTCTTCGGATGCTTCACCAGCGCGGCGCCGGCAACTTGCCCTTTGCCCGTCAAGAATTGCAACGCCTTTTTTGGAATTCCAGCTTCATAAAGGATATCGACAATTTTTGCGGCGATGATTGTGGACTCTTCGGACGGCTTCAGCACCACGGTGTTACCTGCAACCAGCGCGGCAACGGTCATGCCAGTGGCAATCGCCGCGGGAAAATTCCAGGGAGGGATCACCGCGCCGGCCCCGAGCGGGATGTACACCAGAAAATTGCGTTCGCCTTTCATGGGAGTGACAGGTTGCGGACCGGCGAGCCGCAGCATTTCGCGTCCGTAGAATTCCAGGAAATCGATCGTTTCGGCAGTGTCGGCGTCGGCTTCGGGCCAGCTCTTGCCAACCTCGTAACAAATCCACGCGGAAATTTCGAATTTGCGCGCGCGAATAATAGCGGCCGCACGGAACAGAATCTCGGCGCGCTGCTCGGTGGGCACGCGCTTCCAGGTATCGAAATAGTCGTGCGCGGACTCGATTGCTTGCTTCGCCTGGTCGGCTGACGCTTCCTGAAAAGTGCCCAAGACTTGCGCGGGGTGCGACGGATTCGTGGAGGTCTTTTTTTGAGCGGAAGTCGCGGTCTGGCCCGTTATGTACATAGGATATTCATCGCCAAATTGAGCGGCCACTTTCTTTAACGCCGCTTCCATCGCCGCGCGGTTCTCCGGCTTGCCAAAATCCACAAACGGCTCATTCACAAATTCCGGTTTCTGCAATCTGGTCTCCGCCGTAGCCATTTCACACCTTCCTCGTCCTTCGAATCACTTAGTTTACAGCGCAACTAGTGCTTGCGCCAACGCGCATGGCGCTTTGCACACAATTATGCTTTGTGCAGCACCCATTTCGATTATTTCAAAGCTAAGCTCTTGAAATGCAGCCTGACGGCGGAATCAGCAAACCCGTCGCTCGCTGGATTTCGCGCGATGAAGTCCACGCGCTAATACCAAGTGCTGGTGCTTTACTACAACTCCCCGAAGGCAAATATTCCGGTTTCTATGATTGAATAGATTTTTTGACGCCACTTAGGTCAGGCAACCAACTCGCGCGTCGCTTCCGAAAAAATCCGTGTGTGGAGATCCACATCGGCTTCGCTGGTCGCAGGGCACATCAGCGCCATATTGTGAAACGGCGTCAGCAATACGCCGCGATTCAACGCGTACAGGTGTAGGAAGCGTTCCAGCTCAAAATCGGCGCCAGCGGCGGAATCGCCGCCGTTACGTGGTGGCTTATCGCGGAATGTATATTCGGCTCGTGCGCCGAGCTGTTGCACATTCCACGGCAGTTTGTGTCTTGAGATTTCGCCGCGAACGCCATTGGCCCATCGCGTCGCGAGTGGAATCATCGTTTCAAACGCCTTCGCCGTCAGCACATTTTCCAGCGTCGACCGCATCGCCGCCAGCGACAACGCGTTCCCTGCCAGCGTTCCGCCAATTCCTCCAACATCGCAATCTTCGAGCTCGATCCGAGCAGAAATCCGCTCGGCCACTTCTTCCGTACAACCGTACGTCGATCCCGGAATCCCGCTGCCAATAGGTTTTCCAAAAACCACAAAGTCTGGCTCCAGCTTCCACTCCCGCGTACACCCTCCTGGCCCCACACAAATCGTGTGCGTCTCGTCCGCAATCAACAACGCACCATACTTTCGCATCAGTTCCCGTGCCGCTTTCCAGTACCCGACGTCCGGTAGAATAATCCCTACGTTGGTCATCGCCGGTTCGGCCAACACCACCGCGACATCGTGATGCTTCAACGACGCTTCCAGCGCGTTCAAATCGTTGAACTCCACCACCCGCGTAGTCTCCGCCGGATCTACCGGTGGCCCAATATTCCCGCGCCTTGGCCCAACTACTCCGTTGTGCAACGCCGCAAACGACTCGTCCACCGTCCCGTGATAGCAGTAGTTGTAAACCAGAACCTTCGATCGCTGAGTAATCTCACGCGCAATTCGAATCGCAAAGCGGTTAGCGTCCGTCGCCGTCAGCGCGAATTGCCAGTACGGCAGCGCAAATCTCCGCCTCAACTCGCCCGCCACCCAAATCGAGTCTTCCGTCGGCAGCATCAGTGTAATGCCTTCTCGCACCCGCTTCGCGAGCCCATCCACCACCACATCCGGCGAGTGTCCCGTCATCGCGCCGGAATCGCCCAAACAAAAATCCACATACCCGCGCCCATCTACGTCTGTAAAATGCGCGCCTTTTGCACATGCCACAAATATTGGAAACGCCCCCGCCCACTTGCGCATCCAGTTCATGGGCACGCCGCCCAACAACGATTTTCGCGCTCGCGCGTACATCTCCGCCGATTTCGGATGTTCCGAAATAAATTTCTCTTCTTCTCGTTTTTTCAGTTCGTAAAACTTGGCTCGATGAACCATCTTCATCGCAGTGCGTGAATAATTTCTTTGGCGGCGTTTGCGCCGCTTGCGCCCGTCAATCCGTTCCCCGGATGCGTTCCGTTGCTGCACATAAACAGTCCGCGCACCGGCGTCTTATACCGCGCCCAATCCAGTACCGGCCTCATCGTAAACAGTTGATCCAGCGCCAGCTCGCCATGGAAAATATGCCCGCCCGTAAATCCGTAGGTTTTCTCCAAATCTTCCGGTGTGATCACCTGCATGCTTTCCACCAGTCCGGGCAAATTCGGCGCGTACTGCGCAAGTGTTTTAACAACCGTGTCACCCAACTCTTTCCGCCGCGAATCCCAATTCCCTTCTCTCAATTTGAATGGGGTGAATTGCACGCACACCGACATCACGTGCTTCGCATCCGGCGCCATCGATGGATCCAGAACCGTAGGAATCGTCACATCCAGATACGGCGCGTTCGCAAGCTCGCCGTACTTCGACGCGTCGTACGCGCGCTCCAGATAATCAATCTCCGGCCCTATATGAATTCGCCCCGAAAGCGCGCGCAAATATCCATCCTGCCCGATCGCACCCGCCAGGGACGGAAATGATGGCAAATCGCCCAGCGCAAAATTCACCTTCGCTACCGTTCCCTTGGCGCGAAAATTTTTCATTCTCTGCGCGAACGTGGGGTCAAGTTGCGAAGGATCCAGCAAATTGAAAAAGGTCCGCTTCGGATCGACTCCGGAAACCACGGCTTCCGTAGCGATCTCTTCGCCGTCGCGCAGCACAACACTCCCAACCGCTCCATTTTTCGTTCGGATTTGCTCGACTTCCGCGTTTGTGCGAATTTCCGCTCCGGCCTGTTTCGCGGCTTCCGCCAGCGCATTCGCGAATTTTCCTAAACCGCCGCGCGAAAATGCCGCCGTTCCTACGGGATTCGCATCCGCCGCCGCGCGCAACAGCAGTACCGCCGTCGATCCCGCCGACCACGGCCCCAGCGCTGTGCCAAAAATTCCTCGCGCCGCGATCGTTGCGCGGATCAACTCCGTCTCAAAAAATTCCGCCACGTAGTCCGCCACCGCCATCGGACCCCAGCGCAGCAAATCAAAAATACGTTTTTTCCCAAGGCCGCGTACCCCGCGTCCGGTCTTGAATAAATTCCACAAATCTTCTGGCGTCGGTTTGTCAATCGCGGGCGGCGTAATCGAACACAGCTGCGCAAAAATAGCGCCTACTTCTTCCAATCCGCCGGCAAATTTCGTGTAGTTCTCGCCATCTTTCGCGGATACGCGCGCAATCGCTCCGGCCGTCTTCGCTACATCGGAATAAAACAAAAGCGCGTTGCCGTCCAGTGATGGAGAAAACACGCGCGGGTCAGGCTGGAAAATCTGGCAATCGAATTTTTCCACGCCCAAGTCACGCGCGACGTCTGGCCTCAATGGACCCAGTGTGTGTGCCAGCGCCGATGCAAAAAATCCCTTATGAAATTCCTCGGTCACCGCGCCGCCGCCGACCATCTCGCGCCGTTCCAGCACCACCGGCTTAAATCCACCCCTGGCCAGATAAAACGCGGCAATCAATCCGTTGTGCCCGCCCCCGACGATGACTACTTTTTGCCCGATCGGCATGGTCAGTGGCCTGCCTGTGCGCGCACGCTGTTCTTAGACGCCGCCGCGCTCTTCCACTCTTTCAAGATCACCTGGCTGGCAATTCTTCCGGGCGCTGCCATGATCCCTCCGCCGGGATGCGTCGCCGACCCGCACATATAAAGACCGTCGATCGGCGTTTTGTAATACGCCCAACCCGGCACCGGCCGCAAAAAGAAAAGCTGCTCCAGAGAAAGCTCGCCCTGAAAAATATTTCCCTGCGTCAACCCGAACTCGCGTTCCAGGTCCAGTGGAGTCAGTACCTGCCGCCCGACAATAATTTTCTTGATGTTTGGAATGTGTTCGCTGATCGTGTCGATGACGTTGTCTCCAAAAGCCTCACGCTTCTTGTCATCCCACGTTCCTTGCGCCAATTTGTACGGCGCATATTGCACGAAGCAAGACATCACGTGCTTTCCCGGCGGCGCAACGGACGGGTCCGTCAAACTTGGAATCACCATGTCAATGTAGGGCCGTCGCGAAAAGTTTCCGTACTTCGCGTCGTCGTACGCGCGTTCCATGTATTCCACGCCTGGCGAAATCGAGAGCGCTCCGCGCAGATGCGCTCCATCGCCAGGCAAACACTTGAATTCAGGCAGCCCGTCCAGTGCCAGGTTTACTTTCCCTGACGATCCGCGAAACTTATATCGCTTCACGTCTTCCAGAAATTCACCGGGTAGCTCGCTGGAGTCCAGAAATTTTTCAAACGTCAGATGCGGATCAACGCTGGACGACACCACATTCGCCGTCAGCTCGTCGCCGTTTTCCAGAGCCACTCCCGTCGCGTGCCCGTTCTTCACAATAATTTTCGCGACGCCAGCCTTGGTGCGAATCTCCACGTCTGCTTCGCGCGCCGCCGCCGCAATGGCGTTCGAAATCGCACCTGTCCCGCCGCGGCTGAATCCCCATGAACGAAACGCGCCATCAATTTCGCCCATGTAGTGATGCAGCAGCACATAAGCAGTCCCCGGCGAACGAATCCCCAAAAATGTGCCGATAATTCCTGAAGCCGACATGGTCGCTTTCAGCGCGTCCGTTTCGAACCACTGGTCCAAAAAATCCGCCGCGCTCATGGTCATCAACTGGATCAGCGTGTAGCGTTCATCACTCGATAACTCGCGGAATCGCTGCATCAAGAAATGCAGCTGGCGCAAATCTTTCGGCCGCAATGTTGTGGGGTCCGGCGGAATCATCGACAAAATCGGCTTCACGAACCGGCACATCGGCGTCATCATCTTGGAAAATTCTTCGTATGCCTCGGCATCCACTCGCGAATGCCGTCGAATCTCCCTCACCGTCCGCCCGTGATCGTTCATCCGCCACAAATAATCGCCGTTCAGCATCGGCGTGAAGGTTCCATCGAGGGGCAAAATCTCCAGCCCATGCCGCGGCAAATCCAAATCGCGAATAATCTCCGGTCGCAACAGCGAAACCACATACGAACATTCGCTGAACAAAAATCCCGGGATAATTTCTTCCGTCACCGCGGCTCCGCCCAGCACGTGCCGCCGCTCCAGCACCACTACCTTCTTCCCGGCTTTCGCCAGATATGCGGCGTTGGTCAGGCCGTTGTGCCCGCCGCCAATCACAATTACGTCATAGTGCTGCGCCATTCGTTTCAAACTCCGTCCGAATAAGGCTGTCGCTGTTTTTTGCCCTTGTTCTGCGCCAGGAATAATCTTGCCGGGCTAAAGTCCGCTAATTCTACCCGCGCCGCTCAACACCATACAAGTCGGCTGCCTTCGCGCAAAACGCATCGGCTGACTTTCGCCTGTCCCCACAAAATTTTCTGCCCCTCGCGGCCAGTTCCCCTCAATTGGCCTAAAGGCCAGTAGCTTGCGCTCCGCCCGCGTCGTACGCTCTTCGTTCACCAACGACACTCCCTCACCTCAGCGGGGGAACTTTCATGTATTGCGAACACTGCGGCCTACAGATTTTCCCGAAGCTTCCTGTCTGCACTCGGTGCGGCGAAACTCCCACGTTTCAGCTGTTTCAACTGGCCAGCTTATCCACTCTCTTTCTGGCCGTTCTCAGCAATTCTCTGGTGGCCTGGCTGCTCTTGCCGCGCTTATCTTCTGGCCATCATGCGGCAATTTATTTTCGCGCATGGCTCTGGCTGGCTAACAAGACTGCCATATACGGTTGGGCTCCGATCGCTATCGGTTTACTGGTCTGGAACTATTCCGTCCGCCGCAAGAGCCGCCAAAAAGTCAAAGGCTGGCTTACGCGAAAGCTTCTCAGCTTCGTCCTCGTTGCCGGCATCACGCCGGTTCTTCCCTGGTGGATTCCTGCCGGCCAGCCACCGCAAAATTTCATGTCCATGATTGGCCGCTATCCGGGCCTGCCGTCTGGCCTGGCCTGGGCGGCTATCACTCTCGTCATTGTTCTGCTTTGCTCCAACAGCGAGTCCCGCATCGCGCTTCTTGGAAAAGGTAAGGTCCTGAGCGCCGCCAGCTTGGTTTCTCTCTTTCTGATCTTAGCCCTTACCCTCGTCGGCTGGTCCCTCGCCTCCTGATCTCCCGCAGCCATCTTCCCCGACGGCACATTCCACCGCGCCGCGCTTCACCGAACGCTGTCATTCCGAGTTCGCCGCACGCAGGCGAGAAAATCTCTTTTCGAGTTTCCTGCGCGTCCCTGCAAACTACTCCAGCGGCGTTCCTTCCACGATCTCCCGTACAATTTCTCGCGCCCGCGTCTCATCTTCGGGCAGAACGAGCAACTTCGCTTCGCCACTCTCCTCTTCGCAACGCGTCATGATGTTGTTTTCCTTCAGCGACATCTCAATCATCTCTCTGACCGCCTGGTCTCGGTCCGACCACACTTCTACTGTCGCATCCTCGGGGTAGTAGGGCCCTAGCCATTCGTTGGCATCGGCAATCGCGTCGCGCAAACCCTTTTCGAAGTCTCCTGGTTCGCGATCCGGCGCGGGCAGCAGCGGTACCGAATCGTCACCCGTCTCGTCGTTCGTCCCGAACGCCTCCTTGATCGCCAGCTCCGCCTTATGATACAGCGACGCCGGAACTCCCACTTCGTACGGCGATTGATTGCTCAAATTGAATAAGTGATCCTGGCGGCGAATCGTCTTATGCGGAATTCCCCCCTCGTCCAGCACCGTGCAAATCTCTGTGCACACACGAAGATCCGTCCCTTTCCAGAATGAGCAGAAAGGATCCTCTTCCGGATCGCCCGGTGCGGCTGCAGATTCATATTCACCGCCGCCACCCGCGCGAGCCAACTCCGCCGACTCCACCAATGGCACGCCGCAATCCGCGCAAACCGTAAATCCTTGCCGATACTCTGCCTTGCATTGCGGGCAAATCATATTCCCTAGTTTACAACCCCAAATTCTCGGCGTCTTGCGTGCTTCTTCGTTTCGAACTCTGCTGCGATTAACCTCTCAAAAACCTCCGTTTCATGCCCGCTTGACGATGCTCAATTGTTGACTTCGCAACCCGCTTCATCAATGCCTATTCTTCCTTTAACTAGCCTATTTTCAAGCGCTTGCACATATTGGTTGCAAAATACCCGCCGTGCGCACCCCAACTGTCTATGCGCTTCCTGCTTTGGCTGAATATCAATGGGTCTCAAATGAAGAGCTACGTCGCAGGTCGCGTCTTTTCGACGCTCTAGTTCGTATACTAACAATGCGCTTCTTCTCCATACTCAGGGTGGCGGCAGCCGGCCCTATCCCGGTCGAATTGGCGCTTTCGCCCGCCGCTCGCTTGTCCGCCGTGGCGGGCCCACGACTCGCCCCTTCCGCGCTATGCTTCTCTACCTTCATGACCGACGACGCCAAGGCCCTGGCGCGCAGGCTGCAGCTGCGCGACCCCGAACTTCTCGACCGCCTGATCGAACAATACCAATTTCGTTTGTTCCGTTACCTGCTGCACCTCACCGCCAATCGCGAACGCGCCGAAGACTTTTTCCAGGAAACCTGGCTTCGCGTGCTCGAACGCGGCCATCAGTACGACGGCAAATGGAAATTTGAAGCCTGGCTCTTCGCCATTGCACGCAATTTGGTTCTTGACTGGCATCGCCGCAAGAAACCGCAGAGCATCGATTCGCTGGCCGATTCGGAAGAAGGCGCCGCATTCGACGTGAAAGATGACCGCGGCGAATCGCCGCTCGAGCAAGTTCTGCACGCCGAACAAAAATCCGGCATCCAGCGGTCACTCGAAAAAATCCCCGCAATTTATCGCGAAGTCTTAGCTTTGCGCTTCCAGGAAGAACTGCAGCTCGAAGAAATTTCCAGCGTCACGGGCGCGCCAATCTCCACCGTAAAATCGCGCCTGTATCGCGGCTTGGACGCGATGAAATCTGCAATGGAGGGAGGCGCCATATGAATTCCGATCGGCATAATCAGGCAAAGGAATCTATCGCACGGCGTCGCGTCGAAGGACTCTCGGTAGCGGACGAACGCTGGCTCGAATCGCATCTTGCGGAATGTCCATCTTGCGCCGCTGAAAATCAGCGCACGAACGATGCGCTCTCCGCCCTGCGCATCATGCACTTTGAAATGCCGCGCAATCTCGCCGCCCGCGCGCAGTTCCGTGTGCGCATGCGGGCCGAAGAACTTCGCGAAAAAGAACCTGCCAAAAAATTCGTATGGGCCATCGCGGCGGTTTCCTGGGCTCTCGGTGTCAGCACTGCTCCCTGGGTCTGGCACGGACTCGAATGGCTCGGCCAGGAAACAGGCGCGCCAAAGCTTTTGCTGCAAGTGGGTTTCGTCCTGTGGTGGAGCGTTCCGCCGATGATCGCTGCATGGGCCGCTCTCTCCGATAAACGTGTGACGCAACCACAGAGCACGGAATGAATTGGGACGGAATGATTTAGCACGGAAATGATTTCTTTTAGTAAGCGCCGTAGTGAAGCACGACCGAGAGGGTCTTGGAAAACGAGGAGAGCATGAGCGACGCATTCGATGAACGCATGAAGCTGATCCGGTTCCGTAGGAAAAGGGAACGGTTTCTCTTCCGCGAGGAAGTGAAGATCGTGCCCAAGTGGCTGATCTGGACCTGCGTGGTCTTGTGGCTCCTGGCCGTGGCTATCGGTACGCTGATCAATCTTTCCGGCGTCAATGGCGAAACTTTCCCGCCAAATCTGGCTGGCCATCCGGTAATCGCATCTCTGGCCCTGGGCGGAATCATCACTCTAATCTCCGCATTCGCTGCCATATGGTTGATGGCGCTCGGTTATGTCTATCGCGACGCGCGGCGCCGCGGAATGAATGCCGGACTTTGGCTGCTGTTATGCATGCTTCTCTCTTGGCCTTTTTTCGCTATCGGATTTATTTTGTATTTCCAGGTCCGTGAACCGTTGCCATTCCCGTGCCCGCGCTGCTCTACTATGGTCGGCGCTCGCTTCAATTTCTGCCCCAACTGCAAATGCAACCTCCATCCCGCCTGCCCCAATTGCAAACGCGAAGTCGCCGAAACCGATAAATTTTGCCCCTACTGCGCCCAGGAACTGGGGCCGAAAGCAGAAAGTCTTGCGCCACCAAGATTGCAGACGCAAGTCGATGCTGAGTAATGTATGGAATTCTATGAAGGTTCGCGGTTCAGTACCGCTCGACCGCCAGGGCTACGGCATTTCCGCCGCCGAGGCAGAGAGCGGCGATGCCTCGTTTCAGATTGCGGCGCTGCAACTCGTAGAGAAGAGTGACCAGAATGCGCGCGCCGCTGGCGCCGATCGGATGGCCGATGGCGACTGCTCCGCCATTGACGTTCACTTTCTCGGGATCGAGTTTCAGTTGGCGCGTGACGGCAATTGCAGCGACGGCAAACGCTTCGTTCAATTCTACGAGATCAACGTCCTTGTCGCGTTCCCAGCCGGTTTTCTTCAAAAGTTTTTCGACCGCAGCGACCGGCGCCATCATCACCCACTTCGGTTCGACGCCGCTGACCGCTTGCGCGACGATGCGAGCCATTGGCTTTTTGCCGAGGTTTGCAGCGTTGCGTTCGCTGGTCACGATCAGCGCCGCCGCGCCGTCGTTGGTGCCGGGAGCATTTCCCGCGGTGACCGTCCCGTCCTTTTTGAAAGCGGGTTTCAGTTTTGCCAACGCTTCGAGTGAAGTATCTTCCCGCGGCGATTCATCGTATTTAATTATCAGCGGATCGCCTTTTTTCTGCGGAACCTCGATGGGCAGAATCTGACCTTCGAAAAAACAGGATTTGCGCGCGCGCACCGCTTTCTGATGGCTCTCAAACGCGAATTGGTCCTGCTCTTCGCGCGTGATTCCGTATTTGTCCGCCACTAGTTCGCCGGTCATTCCCATATGGAAATTTTCATACGCGTCCCACAATCCGTCGTGAACCATCGAGTCCACCACCACGCCGTTCCCGATGCGGTACCCGCTTCGCGCCTGCGGCAGCAGATACGGACAATTGGACATGGACTCCATGCCGCCGGCGGCAACGATTTCGCTTTCACCGAGCGTGACTGCTTGCGCTGCAAGCCCAACCGCTTTCAAACCGGAACCGCAAACTTTATTTATAGTCAGGGCGGCGACGCGAGGATCGCATCCGCTCTTGAGGGCCGCCTGGCGCGCGGGATTTTGTCCGAGGCCCGCTTGCACTACGTTGCCCAGAATCGCTTCGTCGATTTGTTTTGCGCCCAGGCCCGCGCGGCGTGCCGCTTCGGCGACCACTTTGCCGCCGAGTTCGGGCGCGGAGAAGCTCGCCAGGCCGCCCTGGAATTTGCCCACAGGCGTGCGAACGGCGGAGAGAATTACGGGAGTTTCCATGCCAGCGCCTCCTAATAATTATTATAACGCGTTGGTCTGCGCGAGCAGCCCAGCGATTTAGCAATGCCACGCAGGTGCGCGCCCCAGGCAGCTCAAGATGCAAGTAAAATGTGGGAGCGAAAAATGCCGCAGCAACAGGAACATAAGGTCCTTGCTACATAACCAGGCGGCCGCCTGACGGGACTGCCCAATACTCGAGGCTTAGTTTGCGGCTTTGGCTTCTGCCGCCGCTGGGGTGACGCTGATGAAGCGGCCGCGGCGGCCGCGGTCTTCGAACTTGACCAGGCCGGTGACCAGTGCGAACAGCGTGTCGTCCTTGCCCTTGGCTACGTTTTCGCCGGGCTGGTGTTTGGTGCCACGTTGGCGAACCAGAATCGTGCCAGCGTTGACCAACTGGCCTCCAAAACGCTTTACGCCGAGCCGCTGGCCGTGTGAATCGCGGCCATTTGTCGAAGAGCCGCCACCTTTTTTATGTGCCATGATCCAATTCCCTTCCGAGATTCAAAATCCGCAATGTGCTGTTACCGAAATGATGCCGACCACAACAGCCTACTAAGGTCTCTGCCACCCTCAGGTTATCATCCTGAGTCTCCAGCAGTCCTCATCTGGGGCGACCGACGGTTCCGGCTCTCAGCGAATACTCCACACGAGACGAATTCGCCGCCATTCGCAGGCAAGATTGCCTGCGCTGCTACAGTTTGATGTCGCTGACTTGCACCGCCGTATAGTTCTGGCGGTGGCCACGCTGAATTTTATACTGGTTTGTTTTCTTATACTTAAGGACAGTGACCTTCTTGCCGCGTCCCTGTTCCACGATTTTTCCGCTAACAGTTGCTTTGCTGGCGTCGCTGCCCGTCAAAATCTTCTGGTCATCGGTGTGTACGCTCAAAATCGAGCCGAACTTTACCTGTTCGCCCACTTCGCCAGATACGCTTTCCACACGAATGGTGTCGCCGGGAGCGACACGATACTGCTTTCCCCCGGACTTGATTACGGCGTACATCACTCCTCCAGAGCTAAGGACAAACCATGATTATACGGGTTCGGCAACACGACCGTCAACGTAAGGTTGGCATGCATTCCGGAAACGCTGCTCAGGCGACGGGACATCCAGCGCCTAACTGCTGCAAATCGGCTTCTGCTGCTTGATGCCAGGGAAAGGGTAGCCGGGTTCATCCTAGAAGTCGAATCGGTAGCCCAGAATCATTTTTGCAATGAGATGATCAGTGGAGCGAGTTACTCCGACACCTACGCCAAAGTTAATCTCCCACTTGGGAGATAGATTCAAGTCAATCGCTGGGAAAAACTGATGCTCCTGCTGAGAGAGTGGCAAGAACTCAGTGGCCGGACCGACAGACCCGTAATACTCAAAGCCGCCGGTTATTTTTTTCGTGAAGTCGTAACCAATTTTCACGTTGGGCGAAAAAACGAACCCCTGGCTCTCTGAGAGACCGTGGATCGATTTGTCGAACGTAGGATTGAACGATAAATACCAACGGCCGATCTGTTTATCGATAATCGGGCGCATCTCCCAGGTCCAAGTGTCGACGGAATATTGCCGCCGCTGGTAACCGACTTCGTTCGAAAGGCTCAATCCCACAGGCCATTTCCATTTTGGCGGAATCCGAAACCGCGGACGAATATGATCGCCCACCCAATCAATTCCCTGGCCATTGTGGGATGAAGTAAAAATGTAGAAGCCGGTTTCGAACCAGTCGCTGAAGCCGTGCGTGATTTCGATGGTTTCATGAAGCTGGTGATTCGTGGGAAACATGCCGTCTTCGGAAGTCTTCGATCCTTGGAAAGTGAAATTGCTGTGCAATTCCACCATCGTATGGCCCGGCTGGACGGTGTCGTACGCGTAGACCTGGATCTCGTAATTCTCTTGGGCGTGGACGGAAGCCGGAGGTATACAGAGCGCACAGAGGATACAGACAGCACGGAAATGAGACTGGAGAAAAACAGACTCAAAGCATTTACGCGCGCGGAGAATCATGTCTTACAGACTAAAGGAGGACAGCTGAAGAGCAAAGTTGCCAAGGCAATCAAAATCAAGCGTGCGGATGAGCTTTATCGTAAATATCCATCAACTGGCGGATCGAGGCGTGCGTGTACTTCTGTGTGGTAGAGAGCGATTGGTGGCCAAGCAGTTCCTGAATCGCGCGAAGGTCTGCGCCATCAGCCAGCAGATGGGTGGCAAACGCGTGGCGCATCGAGTGCGGATGCAAATCCCAATTCATGTTGGCGAGCCGGACGTATTTTTTGACGATGCGGCCGACAGAGCGCTGCGTGAGCCGCCTGCCAGCATAATTTAGAAAAATCGCTTCACTGTGCGCGGGGCCGCGGCGCCGCTTTCCCGGGCCCGCCTGCAATAATAATTGTTCACGGACCGGCCAATACGCTTCCAGAGCTTCCTGCGCTTTGCCCCCGTAAGGAACGATGCGTTCCTTGTTGCCTTTGCCCCGTACGCGCAGCATTTTTTCGTGGCGGTCCATGTGCACGAGATTCAACCCGGTAAGTTCGCTGACGCGCAAGCCTGCGGCATAAAGAAGTTCCAGTAGCGCGCGATCGCGTTTTACCAGCAGCCCTTCGTCGTCTGACGAGCCGCGCTTGCCGGAACGAGTTTCTTGGATCAAGCGTGACGGTGGTGCGGAACCAGACGGAGGCTTCGCCGGTCCGGCAAGCTGGTTCAGAAAACCATTCATCTCCTCGGCGGAAAGCACTGACGGAATGCGCTTTGGCAATTTTGGTGTCGGCACTAGCCGCGCGGGATTTTCTTTCAGCGTGCCCTCGCGCACGCAATATTTGAAAAAAGAACGCAGCGAAGCCAGCTTCCTGGCAATCGAACTTTTCTTCAAGGCATGCGAGTGCAGGTGTCCGACATATTCGCGGATGATTTGATGCGTAATGGTTGCTGGCGGCGGAACTTTTTCTCCTGGCGGCGAAAGGTACGTGGCAAATTGCTCCAGGTCCTTCCCATAGTTCAGCACCGTGTGCGGCGAGGAATTCCTCACCGACCGCAAATACTCCAAGTATTTTTCAATCGCTTGCAGCATGTAAACCTGCCAAGGCTTGGGCCCTCGGTTGTATATGTTGTATATAGGGTAGCGCTTGTTGAAGGTGACAAGCAGCTGAAAGACCGAAATTAGGCCGGTCGGTTAATAGCGCGAGTCCTCATCTATGCCCGCTCATCCATTGTCGTCAAGACTTCGCCCCGACCGGTGCGGCCACTTCCTCTGGCTTCGCCTGCGGAGCCGGCTCATCCACCAGTTTTTCCCAATCGCAGCCTTCCTTGATACACGTCCGCACTGTTCCGATCTTTGATTTTTTCTCGACGATGAAATCGGCGCCGCACTTCGGGCACGGTTCCGCGATAGGCATATTCGGGCTGGTGAAATCGCAATCGGGATAACGCGAGCAGCCGTAAAAAACGCGCGCGCGTCCGCCACGCCCGGCGCTGCCGCGGCGTACGAATTCGCCCTCATGACATTTGGGACATTTGATGCCCATGGTGATCGGCCGCGTGTATTTGCATTTCGGGTATCCTGAGCAGGCGATGAATTCGCCATAGCGCCCATGCTTTTTTACCAAGCCGCTTTGGCACGTCGGACATTTTTCATCCAGCGGCTCATCCGGCTGCAGCGCGATACGCGTACCCTGAACCATGCGGCGCGTGGTCTTGCAGTCGGGATACCCGGTGCACGCCAGGAAGGTGCCGAAACGCCCGCGTTTGATGGCCATTTCTTTGCCGCAGTTGTCGCAGTATTCGACGCTATTTTCAGCGTCGGCGCCTTCGCCGAGCTCCGGCGAGAGGTCCTGAATAAAATCGCACTCGGGATAACGGGAACAGCCGAGGAAAAATCCGTGACGGCTGATGCGTTCGAGCAATTCTCCCTTGCCGCATTTTTCGCAGGTTTTTCCGGTGGGAATTCCGGCTTTGTAGGAAAGCATCTCGTCGCCCGCGCGATCCAGGTCCACGATAAATTTCTCCCAAAATTCCTTCACGGCTTCGCGCCAGTGCAGCTTGCCATCCTCGATTTCGTCGAGTTCTTCCTCCAGGCGCGCGGTAAACGTTACGTCGAACACGTCTTCGAAACTCCGCACCAGCAGCACGCTGACCCGTTCGCCCAGCATAGTGGGCGTAAAACGCCCCTGCTCTTTTTTCACGTATTCGCGTTCGACAATGGTCGAAATAATCGAGGCATACGTGGACGGCCTGCCGATGCCTTTCTCTTCCAGGTCTTTTACCAGCGTCGCTTCCGTATAGCGCGGTGGCGGCTCCGTAAAATGTTGTTCGGGACGAATCGCATCGAGCTTCAATATTTGGCCTTCGGTTACGCGCGGAAGCGCGTTCCCTTCGCCTTCATCGCTCTTTTCGTCGTCGTCGCGGTCGGATATTGCTACCGGCATCTGGTAAACACGCAAGTAGCCGTCGAATTTCTGTACCGATCCTGACGCGCGGAAAGTGTAATCGCCGGCAGAAATGTCGATGGTAGTCTGGTCCAAAATCGCCGGAAGCATCTGTGAAGCCACAAAACGTTGCCAAATCAGTTGATACAGTTTGAAGACATCGTCGTCCAGATATTTGCGTACATCTTCCGGCGCGCGCGAAACTTCCGTCGGACGCACCGCTTCGTGCGCTTCCTGCGCGTCTTTCTTGGATTTGTAGTAGTTCGGCTTTTCCGGCAAATAGTTCGAACCAAATTTTTCGGGAATCAATTCACGCACTTGCGCCAGCGCGTCCGCGGAAACGTTCACGGAGTCGGTGCGCATGTAAGTGATGAGCGCGACCGAGCCTTCCGGGCCTAGCTCCACACCTTCATATAAACGTTGCGCCAGCGCCATGGTGCGTTTGGCCGTGTAACGCAGCCGGTTGTATGCGGCCTGCTGCAGCTTGGAAGTCGTGAACGGCGGAGGCGGATTGCGGCGCTTTTCCTTTTGTGTAACCGAAGCGACTTCCCATTTGGCTTTGTTCACTGCCGCCAAAACGGCGTCTGCGCCTTCCTGATTGTGAATCTCGATGTCTTCGCCCTTGAACTTTGACAGTTTCGCTTCGAACAGCGGCGGTGCACCCGCATCGAGCATCGCGTGAATCGACCAATACTCCCGCGGAATAAACGCGCGGATTTCCTGCTCGCGCTCGACAATCAGGCGCAGCGCCACGGTTTGCACCCGTCCGGCAGAAAGTCCGCGGCGTACCTTGTCCCACAGCAACGGCGAAATCTTGTAACCCACGATGCGGTCGAGCACACGGCGCGCTTGCTGCGCGTCCACCAGATCCGAATTGACGTCGCGCGGGTGGTCAAACGCGGCGCGGATGGCCCTGGGCGTAATCTCGTTGAATGTGACCCGGAAAATCTTTTTGGGGTCGATCGCCGGAATTTCTTTTTTCGGTTCAGCCTCTTGTTTCTTCTCTTCTGCCTGCTCCAACTTGGCGCTCTTCTTCTTCCAGCGCGGCATGCTGGCTTCCTGTTCCACGAATTTCGAAGGCTTCGAAAGCACCATCGCCAGGTGCGCGGAAATGGCTTCCCCTTCGCGGTCCGGGTCGCCTGCCAGATAGATGGCATCGGCGGTATTCGCCGCTTTGCGCAGATCGTTCATGACTTTCCCTTTGCCATGAATAATCTGCAACGTAGGCTCGAAAATCTTCACGTCATCCAACGTCACCGGCTTGCGTATCGGCTTGACCTTGGTTTTCTTGCTGCCTCTTTTCGCGCGAACTTTTTTCTTAGGCGCCGCTTCGGTCTCGTCAGGCTCGTCGGGCAGACGAATACCGATCGTCTTTTTCGGCAGATCCAAAACGTGACCGATAGACGCTTTGACGATGTAATTCTTGCCTAAATACTTGTTAATCGTTTTCGCCTTGGCAGGCGATTCGACAATGACGAGCGAACGAGCCATTCTGCTGTTTTAACCCCGTATCTCTCAGCTGGAAGACCTTGCGCTTCAGGCGTGTGCCCTTCTCGCTAACTTACATGAAGATGCGTCAAGTAGCTGGAATGTTTCACCGGGCGTTTCGCAATTTCCGTAAGCGCATTGGATTCAGCGGGTTGGAGATTTTGAAGCGACCTTTTTACTTTAATATATTTGCAAGCGGTGAATGGCCTGCGACCTTTCCTCATGCGCTTACAATAAAATCTTGCTGAACTGCTTTCCCGGCAATCGCCGAACAAATCCTTTCATTTCCAGATCGAAAAGCGTTGCCAGCACGTCGGAAGAATTCAGCCCAGTTCGCTCGACGATGTCATCGATCGGCCTAGGCTCGTCGGAAGTCAGCAGTGCGTAGATTTTCCGGCCGCTGCTGGTCAACGACTCTGCCACCAGAAGATTGCGCTGTTCGGCTGCGGGCTGTTCCAGTTGCGTCAGTGCCGCGCGGACCGGCGTCGGCAGTTCTTCGATCACATCCTCGGCGCAAGTCACCAGCTTTGCGCCCTGCTTGATCAGCAGGTTCGGCGCAAAGCTCACCGCTTGCGTTACGTTGCCCGGCACACCAAATACCTCTCTTCCAAACTCCATCGCGAGCCGCGCTGTGATCAGCGATCCCGAATACTGAGCCCCTTCAATGATGATCGCGCCCAGCGGCATTCCGGCCACAATGCGATTGCGTATCGGGAAATTTTCTGGCGCGGGATGCGTGCCCAGCGGAAATTCGCTCAGAATCGCGCCGCGCTCCAGCACCTTTTCGTAGAGCTTCTTGTTCTCCTTCGGATAACAGACGTCGATGCCCGTGCCCAGCACGCCAATCGCGCGCCCATTCGCGGTCATGGTGCCTTGATGAGCTATGGCATCAATGCCTCGCGCGAGTCCGCTGATGATCACGATTCCGCGCGCCGCCAGATCTCGCGCCAGCCGATCTGCCATTTGCGTGCCGTAGAGCGTCGGCCGCCTGGTGCCCACCACCGCAAGGCTCGGCGCGTTCAAAATCTGCACGTCGCCGCGCACGTAAAGAAGAACCGGTGGATCGTAAATTTGCAGCAGAGTTTGCGGATACTCCGGCTCGCTCCAATTCACCAATTGGCAACCAGGAATCGCCCGGATCGCGGCCAGCTCTTTCTCCGCGCGCTTGAAAGCTTTTTTCTCGACGATGGCTTGCGCCGTTTCAGCTGGGAGCTCGCAGGCTTCTAATTGCCGCAGACGGGCGCGGAAAACGGCTTCCGGCGATCCAAATTGCTTCAGCAAGCGTGCGGAAAGGCGCGCGGCAATGCCGCGGGTCAAACTTAGCGCCAGCCACGGAACCGCGGTATCCAGCTGCACGGGAGCTCCCTCGCGCGAGCAGCCTACTCACAGGTAATCTAGTTGTCAACTATCTAGCTTAGAATCAGTCGCCTAAAAATACGTCACGGCCGCTTTGCCGCGCGGGGATGCGCCTCGCTGAAACCGATTTCAAGCGGAGTATCTTTCAAAAACACCACGTCCCGCCCCCGCGATAGGAAGTTGTTGTATACGGAGATCCCCGCTCCGTAGGCTGCGAAGGCAATCGAAACCGGCTGTGATTTCGCCGCCAGCGAGATGACCGTACCGGTAATTCCCGACCCAGAAACGCCTGCGCCCGCACGCACGCTTGGGTCCCCCGCGGTATCCGTGGTCCCGTGTTCCACGTCAGGGCGCGATGCCGCTGCGGCCATCAGCAGCGCAAATCCTGTAGAGAGATAGCGCGTCTTGCGCTCGGTCGCCTGCGCGCCTCCCTCCTCATCGAGTTTCACTCCGGCGTGGCGATCCGCTTCGATTCCTTCGACGGTTCCTTGCATTGGTTGAATCACTCCTTCGGGTGTTTCAATCCGGTTGAAGATCACGCGAAGATCTCCATTGTGATGAAGTTTGCGCGCGGGTTTCGCCTTAATCACTTCACCTTCAATTCGGCTGTTTGCGGGAAGCACCAGGTGACGATCCCGGGAAAAAAGCGGCTCGGTTAGGACTGCCATGATGGAATTCCCTCGCTGTGCGGTCGCCGAACTTACCTGCTCCGCGAGCCGCGCGTGCAGCACGCTATCTGGCTCTGGATTTTTTCCAAGCTGCGCCAGTTGCTCCGCGGTGCGGGTGGTCTTTCCAAAATCGAGCGGTTCGGCAAGTGATGCATAAAATCGCGTGCCTGGCTGGAGATATTGCCTACGGTATGGTGACTGTGCCAGCACCAGATCCTTTAGCCGCTGCATCTTTCCCGGTGCTTTGATTTCATCCAGGGTATCGTGAACTTTGCCCTCCGCTTCCGCTTTGGCGTTATGAACCTCGCGCTGAGCCACATTCTGTTTTTTCTCTTTCCTACCTCCCGCTACCAAGTGCACTGCCTGCGCAATCCCCGGCGAAACGCTGGTGCGGATCTTTCTTTGTTCGCCGTTCGGAAAAATCACCGAATCAAATTCCAGATCATAACCGTGAACCACAGAGAAATTCCCGTTCACATACGACATTGCCTTCTTCGCCCGCGTGATTGGATGAATCTCCGTCAACTCGCCGCTGACCACGCTGCCCGCGGGAATCACCTGCTGATCGAATGCGTAGACCGGGTCAGTCAGTCTCGCGGAAACAATTTGTCCTGGCTTTCCGACGCGCACTTTGTGATCCACGGCGACTCGCAATACCGTTCCCGCCGGCAGTTCCAGCAGGATCACGGAATCAGCGGCCGGGGAAGCGATGACGACTGACGTCGGGGGTGCGCAAAGGGAGGGTAACGCGTCTTCGCGCGGGATTTCGTTGCAACCGCCTCGCGCCGCAGTTTGCGCACGCGCAGCAGGGGTAAATACAAAAATTAAAAGCGGCAGCCAGCGCGCTAGGTCGCTGAACATATACGGTCTCCTTGGAATCGGGGAGCGGTTTTCGGTCTGACGCTCCGGCAGCACAGATTTGGTCTGTGTAACCTGTGGCAGCTGAGGAAGCTGGCAGGTATCTCCGCTATCTTGCCTTTGAACGGGCGCGCCGTCAATCAAGTTTCGCGGTCGTCTAAATCTCCTGGAATCGAGCTCCAGCGCTTATCGATGGAAGGTTAACTTATTGTTTTTCTGAGGTTCTTGGACATCATGGTAAAATGGCTGGGAATTTTCAGTGGAATCGTATCCGGAATTGGCGCAATTCCGGTCGCTGAGTAGCCAAGCCGTTCGTAAATAGGCTGCAGCTCCGCACGTGCGTTCACGATTCGCAGATCGGCAAAATCACATCCCGCATCTTTCAGGAAACTTTCGGCCGCCTCGATCATCCGGCGGCCTAGACCACTTTTCTGACGACTGGGATCGACAGCAAGCAAGCCGAGATACCCGCGTTGCGGACTCTTGATTTCGATATACACGCAACTGACCAGTTGAGAATTTTCTTCGAGCAACAGGAATTTGCCGATGGCGAATAGCGCTGCTAACCGTTCCGCATTGACGCGATCGCCCTCAATAATCGGCTTCTCCACGATAAACGCTGCATTGATCAGCCGGACGAGCGCATCCGTGTCGTCCGCGGTCGCCAGCCGCACGTGATATTGCGGCGATAAGGAAGTTCCAGTTTGCATAGAGCCCATTTTCTAAAAATCTGATTTCTAAACTAAAAGTTCGGTCAAGAAAGCTTTCTCAGGAAAAAATGTTATTCCCGGAAAAACGCGCGGCCGATCCCAGCTCTTCTTCAATGCGTAGCAATTGGTTGTACTTCGCGATGCGGTCCGTGCGTGACGCGGAACCGGTTTTGATCTGCCCAGCCGCCGTCGCCACGGCGAGATCGGCGATGAATGTGTCCTCGGTTTCACCAGAACGATGCGAAATGATCGAGTTGTAACCGGCTTTGCGCGCCAGTTCAATCGCATCAATGGTTTCTGTCACAGTTCCAATTTGATTCAGCTTGATTAGAATCGCGTTTGCGATTCCATCGTTAATTCCGCGCGAGAGACGCTCGGTATTCGTCACAAATAAATCATCGCCCACCAGTTGGATCTTTTTCTTGGAACTCTTCGTGCCGACCGATTGCGACAGTGTTTTCCATCCCGCCCAGTCGTCTTCCGCCATTCCATCTTCAAGGGAAACAACTGGATATTTCTCCGTCCAGCTGGTCCAGTAAGCCGCCATTTCATTCGGAGAATGGGTACTCTTGTCCGACTTCTTGAAGACATATTTTCCGCTGGCCTTGTCGAAAAATTCGCTGGCCGCAGGATCGAGCGCGATGCTCATCTGTTCGCCGGCTTTGTAGCCCGCCGCGGAAATTGCTTCCAACACAACCTGAATCGCTTCTTCGTTTGATTTGCAACTGGGCGCGAAACCGCCTTCATCGCCCACGGCGGTGCTGTAGCCGTGCTTTTTCAGCACCGCTTTGAGCGCGTGAAAAACCTCAACGCCCCAACGCAGCGCTTCGGAAAAACTTGCCGCGCCAACCGGCATCACCATGAATTCCTGGAAGTCCACCGAACTGTCCGCGTGCGCGCCGCCGTTCAAAATATTCATCATCGGCATGGGCAACAGGTTTCCGCTGCGGTCGCTGGAATATTTCGCCAGATATTTGTAAAGCGGTTGCTTTGACGCCGCTGCTGCCGCGCGCGCGGCGGCCATCGAAACGGCCAGAATCGCATTTGCTCCAAGCCGCGATTTCGTCGGCGTATTGTCCAGCACGATCATTTTGTGATCGAGGCCGCGCTGGTCTGACGCATCAAATCCCGCCACAGCCTTGGCGATTTCGCCGTTCACATTGGCTACCGCCTTCAGCACGCCTTTCCCCAGGTATTTGCCCTTGTCGCCGTCACGCAACTCCAGCGCTTCGTGTTCACCCGTGGAAGCTCCACTGGGAACCGCGGCACGTCCGCGCACATCGCCTTCCAGGATTACATCCGCTTCAACCGTCGGATTCCCGCGCGAATCAAGGACCTGACGCGCATGCACCTTCACAATCTTCGTCGACATTTCTCTCCGTCTCCTCGGCTAATATGAATTCCATATTGTACAGGAGTGGCGCCATTACCCTATCAACCGTGCAGATGCGAAGCATGGCGGCGCTCCTTCAGCAAATTCCCATCGGAATCGTAGCGAAGGAAATCACGGCCATCGCCTCGGAAGATCTGGACAGGCTGCCCGCGGGGTAGGACGCCGCCCTGAGAGAGAGACGAGACAAATCGGAGCGGTCATCATGAATCCCGTCGTCCCATCCTCATGTGGAACGGCTTACGCAAAATGAAGCTCACGCGAGTCGTAAAGCGACCAGCTGATTTTGTCGGAAGAATTGATCGCACAACTGCAAAAGACACTGTCGTGGCTTGGACTAAGAAGTGTGTGAGTGCGACGCAAGCCAAATCGGGATGCGAGGCAATGCTCTTAATTCTTTGCAATCAACCTGCGACTAACGTTTATCAGTCGCCACTGTGGACCAGCGATCCCAAAGCGCGCCCTACAAGGCTGTGCGGCTTGCCATTGCCGTTACCCGGATCTCGAGCCGGAATATTGGTCGACAATTTGCGCACTACAAATTCCTGCAGAATATTAGCGGCGGCCCCCGCGCCAATCCCGATCAGCGCATTTTGAAACGTTAGTGCCGCATCGCGGTCTTTCGCCGGATAGTAAAGATTAGAGATGCCCCCCGCGGCTAGTCCTCCCAGCAGTCCCGAATAATTCGGTTGCCAATGTCCATTATCGCCCTTACAGATAACCGAGTTCACGATCGCATATAGCAGTCTTGAGCGTTTGCTGCCGGTTCCCTTATAAAAATAACGCGGGTCTTGTTTCAGCAAGGAAGGCAGTATGGCCCCGCCAATCAAAGTGCTGGTAGCCATGTCCGCGTACGCTGCGCCGTAGCGTTTCCCAAAACCCTGCGCGCCTTGACCGTAGCCGCTGAAATCGTCTTGAGCTTGCTGCAATCCCGCGACCGCACCGGTCAGTCCGAAGGTGACCGGGTCCACCATGGTTTTCCAGGCCAGCTGAAATTTTTGTCCGGAAGAAAGCGGCACCGCGTCCGGAACGTAGCTCACATAGAAATTCGGGATAATGCCCAGCGCCCGCTGCTTCTCCTGCTCCTTGATTTGCTCCTGCGCGACTTCGATTTGCGGAGGCGACACGCGCACCTCGGTAACTACCTCTGCGATCGCCATCATTACCTGCGGCACTGCAAAAGCTTCGCCTGGCCGCAGATTGCCCGCAAATTGCTCCGTCGCGAATCCGGGCGCGCCGATCGTCAGATGAAATGGCCCTGGTGCGACATTCACGAAGGTGAACTTTCCGTCATCGCCGGTAACCGCTTGCTGGTTCGAAGGGTCGCCATCTCGCGTGAGTCGTATCGTCGCTCCTGCAACAAAGACTCCCTTGGGGTCAACAATGGTGCCGCTGATGCTCGAAGCCGGTGCCCGTAAACCGCCCCGTAAACCGCTTTGTTGTGGGCTTGTTGGCGTAGTCGGCGGCTCGGCTGACTGACTGCCTTGACTCTGGGCTCCCGCGGCAGTCTGCCCCGCCACAGCTTGCCCCGTCAAAGTTGCGCTGACGAATAGCGGAAGGCTAAGCGAAAGAAAACTCAGGAACTGAAATGCGCGGACTCTGTTAGTCGCGCGTAGTCGTCCTACGTATAGTGTTTTCGGGTAGAATTTCACTCTTCCGTCACAGCCTTCCCAGGGATTAAAGCGGCACCTAGCGCCAGCTCTTGACCAGTGTAACAGCGTAGCGCCTCGCATCATTGGATGCAGAATCGCACCGGAAGGAAAACGTCAATGGTGCTGTTCACAAATCCTTAACGAAAACTATGTATGGCAAGCGCCTCGACGGGCGTTAGCGGACCGGCTTCGCTTTCACGTGATGGAGACCCTTTCCACAATGCAGCAAGCTGTTCGTGGGGCCGAGTTACGCCCATACGCCGCATCTTCGTTGACTTGCTGGACGGCGGTAACTAAAATTCGCGCAAATGCCGGAAACTCCATCCCTGTTGGGCCACACCATTTCGCATTACCGTATTGTCGAAAAGCTCGGCGGCGGCGGCATGGGCGTGGTGTACAAGGCCGAAGATGCGCGTCTGCGTCGCTTTGTCGCTCTGAAATTTTTACCAGACGACGTCGCGCGCGACCCACAGGCACTGGCGCGCTTCCAGCGCGAAGCGCAAGCCACTTCTGCCCTGAATCATCCCAACATCTGCACCATCTACGACATCGGCGAAGAATCCGGAAAAGCTTTCATCGCCATGGAATTTCTGGAAGGCAAAACTCTGAAGCACGCCATCGGCGGCCGGTCAATGGAACTGGAGACCCTTGAAGATTTAGCGATCGAAGTGGCCGACGCACTTGACGCAGCCCATTGCAAAGGAATTATTCATCGCGATATCAAGCCTGCCAATATTTTCGTCACTGATCGCGGACACGCCAAAATTCTCGATTTCGGCCTCGCCAAAGTTGCTGCTGCAAAGAACGCCGCAAATGGTCCGGACTCGCTGGCCACGCAAGAAGTTGATACCGACCATCTCACCAGCCCTGGTAGTACTCTCGGAACGGTCGCCTACATGTCGCCCGAGCAGGTTCGCGCTAAAGAACTCGACATGCGCACCGACTTGTTTTCTTTCGGCGTCGTGTTGTACGAAATGGCGACCGGGCAATTGCCGTTCCGTGGAGAAAGTTCCGGCGTCATCTTTAGGGAGATCCTGGATTCCACTCCGGTCGCCGCTGTTCGCCTGAATCCCGATTTGCCCGCCGAATTGGAGCGCATCGTTAACAAGGCGCTCGAGAAGGATCGCGGCTTGCGTTACCAGCACGCCTCGGAAATGCGCGCCGACCTGAAACGGTTGAAACGCGAGACGGCTTCAGGGCGTTCGGCGGCGGTTGGGTCGGCGTCATCATCGAATGCGGGTGCGGCATTCGAACCACCCGCGCTAACCACATCGCCGGGCTCCGCAGCGATGCCCAGCGCGGCCACCGCATCCGATACCCAAGTCGCCGTCAGCTTATTCGCGCGACACAAGGTGTCTATTTTGGCGGTCACCGCGGTGGTCCTGATCGTCCTGGCCGGTATAGGCTACGGTGCCTTCCGCTGGCTCTCGCCTGGCTCAAGCTCCTCAATCGATTCCCTTGCCGTGCTGCCTTTCAACAATGTAACCGCCGATCCTAGTACCGATTATCTCAGCGACGGCCTAACAGAGAGTTTGATCGGGAGCCTTTCGCGGCTTCCCAATCTGACCGTCCGCCCGCGCAGCTCGGTCTTCCGCTACAAATCCAAGGATGTGGACATCCAGAAAGCCGCCAGCGAATTGCAAGTCGGCGCGGTGGTCACGGGACGCGTCACTCAGCACGGCGATTCGCTCCTGATCAGCGCCGAATTAACCGACACCCACAGAAATCGCAGCCTGTGGAGCGAACAATACGACCGCAAACTCTCCGATGCGCTGAATGTGCAGCGCGAAATATCCGGAGAAATCGCATCGCGCCTGCGCGAAAAACTAACTGGCGAACAAAAAAATCATCTCGTTGCGGGTGGAACGAATGATCCGGCGGCCTACCAGCTTTACTTGAAAGGTCGCTACTACTGGGATAAGCGCACGCCAGACAGTCTCGCCAAATCAAAAGAATTCTTTCAGCAGGCCATCGACAAGGATCCCAACTATGCCTTGGCTTACATCGGATTGGGGGAATATTACGGCGTTCTCCCGGAATATACATACACACCGGCCAAGGACGCCTACCCAAAAGCGAAAGCCGCCGCGGAACGGGGGCTGGCTATTGATGAGACCCAGGCGGAAGCCCATGCCATGCTGGGAGCGGTCGACGACCGCGAATGGAATTGGGCTGCTGCGGAACGTGAATTCCAGCGCGCGCTGGAACTCAATCCCAGTGATGCTCGGACTCGTGTGCTCTATGGCATTCACCTGGAATTTGTCGGACGCATGAAAGAAGCGTTGGACCAATTCCGACGCGCCGTCGAAATCGATCCCTTGAACATGAACGGCCTCGATAACGTGGCCGAGACTTACATTTACACGCATGAATACGATAAATGCGTCGAAGACGGAAAAAAGATCGTCGAAATCGACCCTGCCTACGCCAACGTTCACGTTCATCTCGATCAGGCGTACTTTTTTATGGGCAACTACGACCTTTGGCTCGAAGAATGGCAGAAGTTCGATACCCTCAATGGCGACACGGAAGACCTCGCCGTCGCAAAAGCCGTGGCGCAGGAATACGCAAAATCAGGATTTCGCGGCGCCATGAAACGTCTGGTGGAACTTCAGGAAGCGCAATCTAAGCGAATTTACATTGATCCCGCATCAATTGCGTTCAACTATGCCGCCATGGGAGAGAAGAGCCAGGCCTTCGCCTGGCTGGAGAAGGCAGCCGCTGAAAAAAGCGTCTTCCTTGATTACCTGAAGGCCGATCCCCACGTTGATTCTTTGCGTTCCGATCCTCGTTATGCGGACATTCTGAAACGCATGGGCCTGCCACAGTAGAAGCGCCCGGGCTACGTCGTCTCCGGCTCTTCGATCAGCGATTCTTGCCGCACCACGATCACGATCCCGGATTCGTTCACGTGGAAGCGGCGCTTGTCGGCTTCCAGGTCATAGCCGATTTCCGTATGTTCCGGCAGGTTCACATGGCGGTCGATGATGGCGCGGCGGATTCTGGAATGGCGTCCCACGTTTACGTGGTTGTAGAGAATGCTGTCGCTCACCTCGCAGTAACTGTTCACACGCACATTGTAGCCGACCACGCATCTTGAAACCCGTCCGCCCGAAATCACCGATCCTCCGCCTACGATCGAATCCACCGCCACTCCCATGCGCTCGGGATCGGCGAATACGAATTTTGCCGGCGGATATTGGTGCTGCCAGGTGCGCAGCGGCCACGCGGCATCGTACAAATTAAAGACCGGCGAAACGCTGACCAGATCCAGATTCGCTTCGTAGTAGGCGTCAATCGTTCCCACGTCGCGCCAATACAGCGACGTCTGTTTGTTTTCATCCACGAAGTTGTATGCATAGACTCGATGCTTGGCGATGATGCGCGGCAAAATATCCTTGCCGAAATCGTGATGTGATTTCGGATCTTCCGCATCAGCCAGCAGAATCGGTATCAGCAGTTGGGTATTGAAAATGTAGATGCCCATCGAAGCGTTGCACTGACCGGGATTGTGCGGCGACTCTTTGGGATGCGCGGGCTTCTCTTCGAACCCGACGATGCGCCAGTCCTTGTCCACTTCAATCACGCCAAACTGTTTCGCAGCTTCCTGCGTGGGAATCTGAATGGTGCCGACCGTTACGTCCGCGCCGGATGCCGCATGCTGCTCCAGCATCTTGGCGTAATTCATCTTGTAGATGTGATCGCCGGAAAGAATAAAGACAAATTTCGAATGTTCGCTGCCGATGGAATAAATATTTTGATATACCGCGTCAGCCGTGCCCTGATACCACTCTTTCGAAACGCGCATCTGCGGTGGCAGAATTTCGATGTACTCGCCGAGCCCGGCCAGCCCCGACCATCCGGCCCGCACATGCCTGCTTAAGCTCAGCGCCTTGTATTGCGTAAGAACGAAGATTCGGCGCAAGCCGGAATTGATGCAATTCGAAAGCGTGATGTCTATGATCCGGTATAGCGCCCCGAAGGGCACCGCCGGTTTGGCGCGATCGCGAGTTAATGGCCACAGACGCTCGCCCTGGCCTCCTGCCAGTAACACTACAAGGGCATCGCGCATGTCTTGCATGGTCAGTCCCCCGCAAGCGCCGGGTTTGGTCTTTTAGACCGCCATACCCGCGGCGCCGAAATCAAACGAGTTGTAGGTACAAACTCTAACGCAATGATTCTGGCCGGCCGCGCCATTCTAGCAGCACCCTGCCGCAATTCAACCTCGCTCTGACTTCCGAACTGCTTCATTTGCATCTTCTTGATCGTAAGAGTGCCGGTCAAAATTCAAACTGACCCACTTCCCCGGTTCCACGGTCTCCTCGGCTGTTCTAGGCTCCCGATTTGCCTTCACCCGCCATTCTTCACCGCGCAACGGAATTTTAACCTTGCGTTCGCCGTCCGGTTACCGGCGTCGCGTTAAAAAACTTGCGTCTAGGAGCCGCCCGCCCGAACCCTGCGGCCCAACCCATCCACTCAGGAGGAACCCCAGATGTATCGAGGAAAACTGTTACGCCGCGCGCTGCTGTCCGCGCTCGGATGTGCGTTGCTTGCTGGCGTTCTTGCAGGCTCGGCCAACGCTCAGTGTCAATTGAACTCCCCTTCCGGGAAAATCAAGCATGTCGTGTACATCGAATTCGATAACGTCCACTTCACGCGCGACAATCCCAACGTGCCCTCCGACTTCGAACAAATGCCCAACCTCCTCAATTTCATCAAGCAGAACGGGGCTCTCGATACCGGCGACCACACCGTCCTCATCTCCCATACCGCCAATGGCATCCTGACTACCCAAACCGGCCTGTACTCCGACAACACCGGAATCTTTATCGCCAACAGCTTTGGCGTTTTCGGCCCTGCCAACTCCGCCCTCTTTCCTTCCTCCTTTTTCTATTGGACCGACTTGGTTTCCGATATCACTCCGGCAACCGCGGACAACAGCTTCGCCCTCACCACGCCCTCCGGACAGAACCTGCCGGCTCCGTGGGTACCGTTTACTCGCGCCGGCTGCGACGTCGGAGCCTTTTCCACTGCCAACATCGTCCTGGAACGCGCCCCCTTTGACGTAAGAAAAGTCTTTGGCGCGGACTCTTCTCAGGCTGCCGAAACCACTACCAACCAGTCCAACGACTTCATTGGAGCCTCCATCCATTGCGCCATCGGCAGCAAATTCTGCACTCCGGAAAATAATGCGGTGCCGGACCTCCTGCCTAGCGAACCAGGCGGCTACTCTGGCTATCAGGCCCTCTTCGGTCTCAAGTACATCGCCCCGGCTCTTGGCGGTTTCACAGATTACAATGGAGTTCCGCTTACCGGGTTCAATCAACTGAACTTCGATCCCACGCCTGCCCAGACTCTTTCCGTTGTCGAGACCATGTTAAAAAAAGGCATTCCCGTCGTTTTCGCTTACATTGCCGACGCTCATGACAACGAAGAAGGCGCTGCTCTCAGTTCCGCACGCACCTTTGGTCCGGGTGAAGCCGCTTACGTCAAGCAGCTCGCCGACTACAACGCCGCCTTCGGTACTTTCTTTGCCAACCTCAAGGCCGCCGGCATCGACCAGAGCAACACCCTCTTTATCTTCACTCCTGACGAAGGCGATCACTTCGTCGGCGCCTCACCCACTCCTGCCGACTGCGATGGCGCAAAAATCGTAAACGGCGCAGTCCTCCCCGATGTGCCTTGCACCTACGGCGCAAATGGTGTCGGAGAAGTTGATCTCGACCTCGGCGCAATCACAGCCGCCGCTGGCGACGCCACTCCCTTCCTCTATCATTCCGACGACGCGGCTACCACCTATGTCACCGGCAAACCCGATCCGGCTTCCCCCGCGGTTCGTCAGCTTGAAAAAACAATGGCTGGCCTCAGCGCCGTCAATCCGCATACCGGCTTGACCGAGAGTGTGCTCGGCACCGGCCTTGGCCCCAATCTTCAGGGAGCGCTCGTCGATCAAGTCGGCCAGAAACTCCTGCATATGAGTTCTTCCGTGGATCCTAACCGCGACCCGACATTCACTCTGTTCGCTAATCCGAACTTCTTCCTTGCGCCCATGGGCGGTTCCACCACGCCTGTAGTCGGTACCGGCTTCGCCTGGAACCACGGCGACATCCAGCCGGAGATCGCCCGCACCTACATCGCCCTGGCCGGCCCCGGCGTGCGCAATCTCGGTGTCACTCAGCCCACCGACTTTTTCAGCGATCACGTGGACCTGCGCCCGACCATCATGTACTTGCTCGGCCTTCACGACGATTACCAGCATGACGGCCGGGTCATCCTGGAAATGGTTGACCCCAATACTCTGTCCGCTACCCTGCACGCTCATTCGGACACCCTGCTTCGCCTCGGCCAAGTCTATAAACAGATCAACGCGCCCTTTGGAGCTCTCGCCCAAAGCACTTTGATCGTCTCCAATTTCGCTCTCCAGAGCACTTCAGACGGGGACGCGGTCTATAACAGCCTCGAAAACCGCATCGCTTCCTGGACCGCTCAACGCGATGCCTTGGCCTCGCGGATCAAACCCATGCTCGAGGGCGCCGAATTCAATGGTCTGGCCATCGATGAGCCACAAGCCAAGCAACTGATCGACTCCGCTCAATCTCTGTTGGACAAAGCAAGCGCCTGCGCGTCCAACCCAGCAGCCTGCGCCGGCTAAGGTCATCTAGCCGTCATAAATTCAAACGAATAGAATGTAGCGGCGGGTTTATCCCGCCGCTTTTTTTGTGCGCGGGCGGCCGTGTTCCTACTTGTTTTGCAATCTGGCTGGCCGCAGACGGCTCTGTGCGCCACCGTTCTTTCGTTGTTTGGTTCGCCTACGCCAGTCGCCTCATGCAAAGTTACCGCCGCCCGGGCAACCAGTCGCTAATCACTGGCTACCGTGCCTTTTCACCACCACTGGCCACCGCCAAACAAAGATTGCTTGACACTTTGGCCCGAATTGATTAGAAAGTGGGCCATAGATAGTCCTCATCTAAGGTGTAATCGTCTAAAAACTCGACTGTCTCGCTGAACCGGCATTAGGCCCGGGCTATTTGGCGTGTGATAATGAGAGTGGTGGAAACCGGCACGAAAGCCGAGTTTCCGAAATGGGTTTCAAAAAAAGCCAATCCTAACCGGATTGGGGGTGAAGAACTTAAGTGGCTGAAGTCATTATCCAAGAGAGTGAGTCACTGGAAAATGCCCTGCGGCGTTTTAAGCGCAAGGTGCAACAGGAAGACATCATCAAGGAAATCAAGAAGCATAGCTTCTACATGAAGCCCGGCGAAAAGCGCCGGGCCAAGGAAGCGCTTTCGCGGAAGCGTCTGCGCAAAAAGCAGCGGCGCGAACTGGATTGATCGTTTCGATCAGTCCGTTCGCCCTCAGGCTTGGCGCCCCGCTCCGTGATTCAGGCCCCGGTCAGGTAGTGAACGGAAGTTTGTAAGCAGCAGATTCGCCCAAAGGCCCCAGGAGCCCAGCCGGTTCCGCGGTGCACAACGTTTTTTGTGCGCTAGCCCTTCGTGCAAAGTTCTGCGCGTTCCCTTTCCAATTGGGGTCTCAGGGGGAACGCTTCCGTGGAATACCATGACAAGGTTCTGAAGTGCTCGGAGTGTGGCGCCGAATTTGTTTTTACCGGCGGAGAACAAATGTTCTTCGCCGATAAGGGTTTCAAGAACGAGCCTAAGCGTTGCAAGGCCTGCAAGGCCAAGCGCGCGGAGGCCACTGGTGGCGGCAACGGCTCGCCGATACGCGCCGAAACCAGAACCAGTTGCTCGCAATGCGGCAAGGAAACGACTGTTCCTTTCCGCCCCACCCAGGGACGCCCGGTATTTTGCCGCGAATGTTTTCAGCAGCGGCGAGCCATGGGCGCGGCGTAAAACTACCTCGGCGTAAGGCTGCCTCCCGCTGCGACTGTACCGCGTCGCCGTCTTTCTAAAATGCCGCGCCGGCCAATCGCTTTTTCGGTTGGGTCCGTTCTTCGGCCCGCCACGTCCGCCCGGCTCCGGCCAAATGCCTCAATTCAAGCAATTTATCATTGTTCACTTGACAATAGTTACTGATATGGTATAACAGTCCAGGTTTGTCATAAATGCCCAACCCACGTCCGCATCCAGATTCCCATTTGGATTTCGATTATCTCCTTTGTTTTGATACGATTCCGCACTCTTGGTACTTGCAAAAATGTTAACTGACGTATTGTCAATCACTTCCGCACTCTTTCTCAGAAAACACAGGGGGTAAACAAAAGCGGCAATTTCGGCCGACTCTTCGTGCTCTAAATCAACTCGCTTCCTAGGATTCTGCAGTTACCGGAATGGCGATTGCTAAGTCCTTTGTCATCTGCAGTTACGAACAAAGGGCAGGGGGTGGGCGACGACCTGGTTTCGATTTCCGGCTTTCAGTTTCTTTCTGTCCGAAGCCTCTGAACTTTCAACGATCGACTTTCGGCTCGTTTCTTTCGTCGCGAACGATTTTCCAGTCCGCCCGCCTTCTCGGCTAGAATAGACATGAAACGGAACCATCGTGGCTCTTACGAAACAACAAGCTCTCGACATGCTCGAATCCGACGACCTCATCGGTATCGGCATGGCCGCTCACCAACTCCGCCTCGCAAAGAACGATCCCCGCGTCGCCACCTACCAGGTCGACCGCAACATCAACTACACCAATTTCTGCACCGAGTACTGCTCCTTCTGCGCTTTCTACCGTCCTATCGGCGCCAAGGACGGCTACATCCTCAGCTTCGAGGAAATTTTCCGCAAGATTGAAGAAATGCTGGAGCTCGGCGGCAACGGCGTTCTTCTTCAGGGCGGCCTTTATCCCGATCTGCAAATCGACTATTACGAAAATCTTCTCCGCTCCATCAAGCAGAAATTTCCCACCGTTCACCTGCACTGTTTTTCCGCTCCGGAAATTCTCTGCATCGCGGAAGTCAGCGAGCTCACCGTCGAAGACACGATTCGCCGCCTGATGGATGCCGGCCTCGCTTCCATTCCCGGCGGCGGCGCGGAAATTCTCGATGACGAAGTTCGCTCCAAAATCGCGCGCCTTAAATGCACCAGCGACGACTGGGAAAATATGCACCGCACCGCGCACAAACTCGGCCTGCGCACTACCGCTACCATGATGTTTGGCTGTGGCGAAGAGCTGCGCCATCGCGTCAACCACTTCGAGCGCATCCGCCGCATTCAGGAAGATACCGGCGGCTTCACCGCGTTCATTCCGTGGATTTTCGCTTCGGATAATACGCCGCTCGGGAAAAAAGTCCAGGAAACCACCGCTGTCGATTACCTGAAAACTCTTGCCGTCAGCCGGCTCTATCTCGACAACATCGATCACATTCAATCCAGCTGGCTCACTCCCGGAATAAAAGTTTGCCAGGTCGGACTGCAATTCGGCGCTGACGATGTTGGCAGTATCCTGATCGAAGAAAATGTCGTGTACGCCGCCGGCGTCCGCAACCGCACCAATGAATCCGAACTCCGCCGCGTCATCTCCGATGCCGGCTTCATTCCCGCCCAGCGCGATACTTTGTATCGTTCCTACGCGCTGAAATAAAGGAATTGCCCGGCCGAATCTAACCTGTAAAGCGAGCGTGCAAATGATTCAGAAAATTAAGCCGTTTCTGTGGTTCGACAAAGAAGCCGAGGAAGCTGCGAAGTTTTACTGTTCCATTTTCAAGAACTCGAAAATTCTGGAAGTCTCGCGCTATCCCGAAGGCGCACCCGCTCCCGCCGGTTCGGTAATGATTGTCACTTTCCAACTGGAAGGCCTGGAATTCGTCGGCCTCAACGCGGGACCGACCTTTAAATTCACGGAAGCCATTTCGTTCGCCGTCACCACCGAAAATCAGGAAGAAACCGACTACTACTGGAACAAGCTCACCGCCGATGGCGGCAAGGAATCGGATTGCGGCTGGCTCAAAGATAAGTTCGGCCTGTCGTGGCAAATCACGCCGCGCGCACTGATCGAACTTGTATCAAGCTCGGACAAGCAGAAATCCTCGCGCGTAATGGCCGCTATGATGACCATGAAAAAAATCGACATACCGACGCTGCAGCGCGCCGCAGCCGGAAAATAAGCTGCTCATTTATCATTCCTAGCGAAGCGAGAAATCCGCTTTTCGTCGGGCCGAATGCCGGATCAGGAAGTCCAGCGGCCGGGCTTCGCCTCGGCATTGCAAGCTGAGAGGACTCGGACTTTGGCCCTGAAGCGACGCAACACGCCATTCGACTATTGCGGTTTCGCAGGGCGCAGCAGGATTTCGACTTCGGCGCCATCTGGCAAATTGATGTCTTCGAGAGGATAAAGAATGCCGCTGCGGAATCGAGCCCGCACTTTGATGGTTAGATTTGCCACCGGGGCCGGTCTTCGATTTTCTATTTTCGAATGTCCGCTTTCGATTTTCGAGTCTTGATTTCCATTTTCAATTTTCGAATTTCGATCCCCCACAGAAGTCGCGCCAGCAAGCGGCCTGCCGCTGGCTTCGTCCATGGCTTGGTTTGCCAGCAAATCGGCTTCGCGATTTTGTTCGCGATAAACGTGATCGATGCGGAATGTGGCGAATGTTTGTGACATTTTTTTCGCACGTTCGTAAAGCGGTCTTAAATCCGCGCTTTTTACTTTGTATTGCCCGCGCATCTGCTTGACGAGCAATTCGGAATCGCTTTCGATTCGCAAAGCGCGAATGTTGCTGGATTGTGCGTAGTCGAGAGCGGCGATCAGTCCGTAATATTCGGCGACGTTATTGCTGGTTCGTCCGATATATTTTTTCAGACGAGTGACAATTTCGCCCTGCGGATTGCGAATCACCACGCCGTAGGAAGCAGGCCCGGGGTTTCCGCGCGAGCCGCCGTCAATATTCGCGCGCCACGCCGGAGCTTTCGCTTCGGCGGGCGGTTCGCCGAAAAGTCCGGCTCCGCGATTGCGAGGAGTGCGCGGCGCCACTTACCAAGCGCCTTTCAAGGGGCCTGTCATCACGAAGCTGAAGCTGCCGAGGGATTTGCGCCGGGTGTTGGCGGCGCAGCCGGCTCCGCTGCGTAGAGAATGCAGCCGCAAGTTTCGCACGTGTGAATTTCGTGATTTTCAGGGGCGCGCACTTCCTGAAAAATGTGCGGAAGCAATCGCATGCCGCAACCGCGGCATTGCTCGCCGACGGCTTCCGCGAGTGCGATACCGTGGTGGCGTTTCCCGGCGCGGGCGTAGACGCCGAGAACTTCTTCCGGAATTTGCGTCGCGATTTTTTCGCGCGTCGAAATATCCGCCAGCATTTTGCGATTTTGTTCGCGCGCGTGATTTTCGATTTCCTTGCGTTCGGCGGCAATACGCTGTTCCGATTCGCGCAGAACGGCCTCCGCGGACTTCACATTCTTGTCCGCTTCTTCCGCCGCCATCATCTGTTCGAGCTGAACGTCTTCCAGCTTGGCCATTTCCGCCTCAGCGTTGGCGATTTCGTGCAGCAGGGCTTTGTAGGCCTCATTGGTTTTGACGGCGGAGGTCTGCGACTTGAATTTCTTGATGCGCTCACGCCACTCGGAAACTTCGAATTCCGTTTTCTTGCGCGCGGTAACGAGCAGGGTTTGCGCCTCTTTCGCGGCCGCGAGAGCGGCGCGCGCTCCATTCAGCTTGGCGTCATTTTCGCGGATGCGTTTCGGAGCCGTGTCGATATTTGCGCGCAGGACGGCGATTTCGTCGTCCACTTTTTGCAGTTCGAGAAGCAGAGGAATGGCGGGATGCATCTGGAAAAGTTTAGCAAGGAAGACTGCCGAGAACAAAGACGCAGCGAAGTAACGAAGCAAAGAGAAAGTCGACGCTCAATCCGGCGCTTTCGTTGCCTCGTTACTTCATTACTCGATGTTCCTAAGAGGTGGCTTCGCGACGGCTCAGTGCAAAATCGATGAAGTAGCCGATGCCGATCGCCAGTGGAATCAGACCTATGGCTGCGGCGGACCAAGTGTCCGGCTCGTGCTCGATTCCCGCAATCGCCCCGAAAGCGGCCATAAAGCCGAGCGCGCCACAGACCAGCAGGATTCCATTCTTGCGGGAACGAGCCATGGGCGTAACTTCAGTTTCGAACGGCACGGTGGCGCCACGCGCGATCGCCGCCATGCGTTCGTCCGCGCGAAGTTTCTTCACGCGGTAATAGGTGTACATGCCCGCCATGGGAATGCCCAAAAAAAGTACCACCGCCACTAAACCAACCATGCCACCACCAACGTCGCTCATATCCGTCTCCTTTAAAGCAAATGAACTGAATGTCGTGCCCGGGAATCCGTCGCAGCCCCGCAAACAGATGCACCACGGGCTGCTGTGCACTAAGAAACGCAGGCACAGAGCGAAAAGTTCCGAAAAGCTTAGGAAATTTCGAGGCGGGACGAAACGACTACTGGACTTCGCCGACCTGCATATTCTGGTCGATAGCCAGGACCGGGTAGCGGATGGGGGAACCGGCTGGCGCCGGGGCGTGGCGGGCGATCACGGCAAACTCGCTGCCATCGCCGCAGCGGACTTCGTAGGTATAGCCATCGCGTGAGGTGCGGGCGAGATTGAGGGTGCCGGAAGAAGAGAGTTCGGTGAGATCGGCGCAATGTGCGTTCGAAGCGAAGTAAGTCCGCTCTGCCTGCGCGATTTGGGTGAGATCCATGCGAATACCGGTAAGACTGATGGCTTGCGTCGGCGCGGTCCCGGCGTCGGTGGTGGGCATTTTCTTGATGGAATAGAAGTAGATGCCGCCAGCGACGGCTGCAACGACGAGGAGCAAGGCAAGAGCTCGCATAAGAAAAGTGTGACTCGCCGGCTGGCGGGCCGCAACTGTTCGAGTGGGCAAAGTGCGCCAGGACACAACAGACATCGTTTTTGGGGCCGGGACAAATAATTTTGCTACACTGGCGGCAGAACCGGACCCTCTCCGGCGGCGAAATCCCCTTCGAACAATGGATGGTCACGATTGCCAAGGGCTTGTTATTGACCGCTTCGCGGTCGTCCCTGGAGCTGAAGGAAATGGAATTGCAGCGCGAGCAGGAACTGGCGGAAGCGCGAGCGATTCAGCTGGGGATGTTGCCGCAGGGCACACTGCAAACCGCTGAAGTGACGGTGTGCTATGAATTCCAGCCTTTTCAGGAAGTGGGCGGCGACTTTCTGGATTTTTTTACGCTGACGGATGGAGTGATTGGAATCTATCTTGGCGATGTTACGGGGAAAGGGCTGCCAGCGGCGCTATATGCAGCGCTGGCCGTGGGCACGCTGCGCGGAGTTCATAAAACGGGGACGCCGCCTGCGACAGTATTGAGCACCTTGAATAAGAGAGTGATGTTGCGCGGCATGTCGCCGCGTTATGCCGCAGTGCAGTACGGCTGCTTCGATCCGCGGACAGGAGTCTTGCGAATCGCCAGTGCGGGAATGGAAGGTCCACTGATTCTGTCGGCGGAGAGATGCCGAGAATTGAAACTTCGCGGAATCCCGCCGGGAATGTTCCCCGGAAGCAGCTACGAAAGCGAAACAGTACAACTGGAAAGGGGCGATTCGGTAATTTTCCTGAGCGACGGATTCAGCGAATCGCAAAATTCCGCGGGCGATTTCTTTGGAATGGAGGGAATGCGGGACGCATGCAAATCGATGAGGGAAAACGCGCCGGAAGAAATCCTTCGCAAGATCACGGAAGCGGTAAACGCGTTTTCAAGCGGCCGCCCGCAACAGGATGATCGAACGGCGGCGATATTGCGGTACTTGTAGTAGCGTGTGGGAAACGAGCGCGGGAATTCAAATTGACAGTGCGGGCGCCCTCCAGTAACAAAGATGGCAACAGCAATTAACTCAGGAGAGTTCTCCATGAAGAAAACGAAATCCCCACGCGCCTGCGTACTGGCGATTTTTGCATCAGCAATGTTATGCGTTCCGGGCGAATTAACGGCCGCGCCCGATACGGCCGGACAGCGAGCAGGAGAAGTGTCACGGATTATTCCAGCGGTGAGCATCGCACGCGGCGCGAAGACGATCTCCGCTTCGGCAAGAACCGTGGTGGACTGGCAGGATGTGGTGAACACGCAAGCCAGCGCGCGCGCTCGGGTGGCATTGGATGACGGATCGATTTTGAACGTGGGTTCGGAATCGTCAATCAAGGTGGTAAAGCACGACGGTGGAGCGCAGCAGACGGAACTGGAATTGACGTACGGAAAAATCCGGTCGCAAGCGCAAAAAATTACCAAACCCGATGGAAAATTTGAGGTAAAAACTCCGGCTGGCGTGGCCGGCGTTGTCGGAACCGATTTTTTTACCGGTTTTGACAATTCGACCGGAACGATGAACGTGATCGTGTTCGAAGGAATCGTGAAGGTGTGCAATCTGGCGGGAGTTTGTGTGATCGTGAAGGCCGGACAGATGACCAGCGTGCGTTCGAACGACAGCACAGGACCACAGGCTCCGACACAAGCATCGCTGGATTTGCTGGTGGACGCGGGAACGACTACCGATGTTGGCGGGAAGGCCGGGATTCAGGACGTCGGCCATCATCTCGGCAAGGGAGCAGCCATCACGCTGGGAATTCTGGCGGTGATTCCGGCGATCGTGATTCCGGTGGTGGCGACGCACGGGAACAGCAGCGCGCCGCCGACGCCGAATTGCCAGCAGAACCCCTCGGGCAAGGGCTGCGGTTGAGATGGCCCTTTTGAGCGTTGGGCGATTTATCCTGCGGTTATTCTCTCTGCTTGGCGAACATTTACTCGAACACGCCTAAGTACTCTGCGCGATAGTTGGGGTTGAGATCCTTCACACATCCCTGCCTACGGCATCCGGGCTTTATCGGATAGGCTCAGCATGACAAACTTTCTTTCCTAAACCGGATTACGTTGAGGCGTATCGGTGCCGATAGCGCGTGCCCGCGAGAGGCTGACAATGTTTACCAAGGACGGAATCAAAGAGTTACACGGCTGGACGCATGAAAGTCTCGACATTTTGCTGCAGCATATTTCGTCAGTGCCCGTGGAGCCGCTCCATACGACTCTTACTGGATTCGGCATCCCGACGATCTGGCGGCAACTGGTGCATATCCTGACGGTCGAAGAAGGTTGGATCTGCGATCTACAGGAGAAGCCGTTTGCAGGATGGCACGAAGAGGATTGCCCCACACTGACAGCGCTACTGGAGGCGAAAGAGCGAGTCCGCACGGCGACGTTGGCGTACGTGGAGGGCCTGAGCGAGGAGCAACTGAATAGAGTTTTGGAGAAACGCCCGGAGGGCTGGTGGGGAGAGTTGCGCAGTCCGGCCTTCATTTTGCTGCATGTGGTGACGCACACGTTTCACCATAAAGGGCAGTCGTCGCGATGTTGCGGACGCTTGGTCATCCCGCGCCAGATACGGACCTGCAGAGGAGCGGAAGGTGAACTTCGAAGGGTGCTGCAGGTGTTAGTTCGGAGGTTCCGAGGTAAACCTAACAAACGTGCAACGAAATTGGGTCAATAGCCGTCGAAGTACTGGTGGCTGAGAAAGCGATAATGGGTTTGTTTGAATTTTGACCTGTACTGCTACGATTAAGAAAATTCAAACTGACCGACTAACCGGGAAGGCGCCCGCGTTGTATGCCTGCCGAAGAGTGACGTACACTGGCTGATTAGCCCTGGTACATTCGAACCGAATGGTGAGGACTCCATTGCGTAAATTGACAGTTTTTTCCGCTGGGTGGCTGCTGCCATTGGCGATCCTGGCGTTTGCGGCGGCATTTCAACCGGCCGCCGCGTTTGCGGGTCCGCCGGACACTCCGGCGATTGCCAAGCAGTCGCCACTGATCGGGATCATGAAGTCGGAGCTGGACCGGTCGTTCAAAGTGCTGAGTGCGCAGGACCCACCCGGCTATTTTATCGGCTACACCATTACGGATACCCAGCGAGCGGAAGTTTCCGGTTCGAACGGAGCGCTGCTTTCCAGCAGCGAAGCGCACAACCGCTGGCTGCAGGTGTCGGTTCGAACCGGAAGCTACACGCTGGACAATACCCACAAAGTGGGCGAACAGCGAATGCCTAGCGGCGGTCCAGGGACCGCGGTGCCGATCGACAACGATGCGGAAATCGTAAGGCGAGCGATCTGGCTGGAGACCGACGAACAATATCGCAATGCAGCGGAAGCGCTGATAAAAATCCGATCGAGCAAGGAAGTGAAAGCCGACACGGCGGAAGGGCACGCGCCGGATTTTTCACACGAGCAACCGCACCAGTCCTTTGAACCAGAGGTTTCCTTCACACTGGAGCGGAAACCGTGGGAAGAAAAGGTGCGCGCGTACACCAAGGCATTCCGGGAGTCGCCGGACATTTTGAACTCGATTGTAACGTTTTCTGCTTTGGCGCAGAACGCGTACCTGGTGAATACCGAGGGGACGCAACTGCAGTCCGGGCAGATTCGTTATCGCTTGGAATTATTTATTCAAGGGAAAGCCACCGACGGAATGAACATCGAGCGGTATTACAACTTTGACTGGGTGGATCCGAAGGACGCGCCTAGCGACAAGGATGTGGCCACCGCCAGCGCGACGCTGCGGAAAGAGATGGAAGGGTTGGTAAAGGCGCCGCTGAACGAACCGAGCGTGGGCCCGGCGCTGCTTACGGGCAGAGCGGCGGCGGTTTTCTTCCACGAGGTGTTCGGGCACCGAGCCGAAGGCCACCGACAAAAAGACATTACCGAAGGACAAACGTTCGCGAAAAAAGTAGGCGAACCGATCCTGCCGGATTTTCTAAGCATCGTGGATGATCCAACGGAGAAGAAAGAAGGGCACGAAGATTTGCTGGGATATTACCGGTTCGACGACGAGGGAGTGTCTTCGCACGAAACCGTGCTGGTGGATCACGGAGTGCTGAAAAACTTTGAAATGTCGCGATCGCCGCTGGCGGATTTTCCCCATTCGAACGGGCATGGAAGGCGGCAATTAGGAGCGACGCCAGTTTCGCGGCAGGGAAACCTGATCGTGAAAAGCAGCAAAGAAGTGACCAATGAGCAACTGCGCGCAAAATTAATTGAGTTAATCAAAGCGCAGAACAAGCAATACGGATTGTTGATCGACGACATCGCGGGAGGTTTCACATTCACCGGCCGCGGGCAGCCGCAGGCATTCCAAGTGCAGCCACTGGTGGTCTACAAAGTGTTCGCGGACGGGCGGCCAGATGAATTGGTTCGCGGAGTGGACATCGTGGGGACGCCGCTGGCAGCGCTGACGAAGATCGTGGCGACGGGTGACACGCCCGAAGTATTCAACGGATACTGCGGAGCGGAATCCGGCTCGGTTCCGGTGTCGGCGGTAGCGCCAGCGATTTTGACGACAGAACTGGAAGTACAAAAGAAACAGACGGACACGGACGCGCCTCCGATCTTGCCGCCACCAGCACATGACACGAAAGCGGCACAGACCGCGACGGGAGGCTCGCGATGAGAGCCGCACGCCACGCGGGACTTCGAATGGGAATTGTATTGCTGGTTGCGACAGCCAGCATCGGACCACTGACATTTGCGCAAGAAAAATCCGACAACGATCACACGCTGCAAGCGATGCGGGACGAGATGGCGCGCGCCAAGAGCCGGCTGGAACTGAAATTTCCTGGCACCGACGAACCGGTGCGGCCGTACTACCTGGAATACCGGTTGTTGGATCTGGACGTACGCGAAGTTGTGGGCGAGTTCGGCGCGTTGATGACCAGCACGCATACTCGGAATCGTTTCATGAACGTTTCCGCGCGTGTGGGAAGCTATAAGCAGGACAGCTCGAATTTCGTGAGCGACGAGGGATTCCGCGGATTCATCGGATCGACGGGATCCGTGGGAATCGATCGCGACTACGATTCGCTACGGCAGGATTTGTGGATTGCCACGGACCAAGCGTTCAAAGAAGCGGTCGAGACATATTCGCGGAAACGGGCTTACTTGGGAAGCCTGGCGCGGCAAACGAACATCGATGATTTTTCCAAAGCGACTCCGGTAAAAAACATTGAACCGCTGGTGACGCCGGACTGGAGCAATCGCAATTGGGAGCAGGAAGCGCGGGAAACTTCCGCTGCGTTGCGGGCATTCCCGGAAATTCATGAATCGAAAGTTACCTACTACCTGGTGTATGCGACGGAATATTTGCTGACCAGCGAGGGGACGGAGATTCGCACCAACCGCACCTTTGCGGCAACCGAAGCCGGCCTGAGCACTCTGGCACCGGACGGGATGCAGCTGAATCATTATTATGCGACGTACGCACCGAAGCCCGCAGAGTTGGCAAGCGTGGAGGAGGTAAAAAAGGGCCTGAACGTGGCGGGCAGCGAACTCATGGCGCTGCGCGTTTCACCGCCGGCGCAGGACTACACAGGACCGGTGTTGTTCGAGGCGCGCGCGGCAGCGCCGCTGGTGGCGCAGGTTTTGAGCCCAGCGTTGAATGGCGCCCGGCCTCCGGTGGCTTTCCAGCCTGTGATGGAGCAATTCTTGAGCAATATTGGCGGAAAAAGCGATTGGGTGAACCGCATCGGGGCGCGGGTGCTGCCTGCGAACGTGACCATCGTGGACGATCCCAGCGCGAAAGTGTTTGCGGGCAAACCGCTAATCGGCGGATATCGAGTGGATGACGAAGGAGTGCCCGCGGAAAAAGTGACGGCGGTGGAGAATGGTTCGCTGAAAGAGCTGCTGATGTCGCGCCGGCCGGGACCCGATTCGGACAAATCCAATGGTCATGGGAGGTCGGCGTTTCTAAATGATGCGAAGCCGACACCCAGCAATTTATTTTTCTCGTCTTCGGAAACGGTGTCCGCAGCGGACCTGAAAAAAAGATTTCTGGATATTTGCCGGGCGAACAAACAGGAATATTGCCTGGAAATAAAGGAGATGGATAATCCGGCAATCAGCCTGCTGCATCAGGAGGATTTCAGCGAATTGCTGGCAAGCTACGGCGGAGGTGCTGGGAATGGTGACCGGCTGCCATTAATTGTGACTCGTGTGTACGTGGCGGACGGTCATGAAGAGATGCAGCGCGGGTCGCGGATTACCGGATTGAATACCAGGGTGCTGCGAAACGTGACCGCAATCGGCAACGATCCCTTTGTATATAACTACATGCAGACGCAGATCGCGGGATTTGCGGGAACGGCGCTGGGCGCATTTGGCTCCGCGCAGAACGGGCTGCCGGCTTCGGCGGTTGCGCCGTCGCTGCTATTTGAAGAGCTGGATGTGCGCGGGGCGCGGGGTGAGCCCAAACGGCTGCCGTTGTTGCCGGCGCCGACGATGACCGCGAAGTAGTGCAGCGCGGTTTGTCCGCCGTAGACTTCGTAGCGGACGCGTCCGCCGCGAGCGGATTAGGCAAACGGACCACTCAAGAGGCCCCGCTTCAGAAAGCGGCCGCTACATCGTTACTTTTGAAATGAGCGACCTAACACGACGCGGATTGATTTTCGGAGCCGCAGGTCTGGCGACAGTTGCGGTGTTTGCCGGAGTGGATCGCGTAGCGACTTCGACCTTTGTTAAGGACGAGCCAGCGCCGGGGCCGGATACGACAGTCGAGATCGTGGAATTTGACGATACCGGCAAGCGAGTTGGCAAAGGTCCCAAGCACAAAGTACGTAAAACGCTGGCAGAATGGCAAAACATTTTGACGACGCCACAGTTTGTGATCACACGAGAAGGAGCGACAGAGATCCCGTACTCGGGCGAGCTTTTGAATGAGCACCGCGAGGGGATTTTTCGGTGCGCGGATTGCGGCACGGCGCTGTTTGATGCAAAAACAAAATTTGAATCCGGCACCGGATGGCCGAGCTTTTGGACGACGATTGCGGACGAGAATGTGCGGGAGAAAGACGATTTCAGCTTGGGTATTGTACGACGTGAAGTGAAATGCACACTCTGCGACGCCCATTTGGGGCATGTGTTCGGGGACGGCCCGGAGCCGACCGGGCTGCGGTATTGCATGAATTCGGCGGCCTTGAAGTTTGTGGCACGGCGTACCGCGTAATTTAACACGTGAAATCATGACAACTGTCGCGACCTGCCGGAGTTAGGGTAGTCTAGGCTTGGTCATGCTAGCCCTGACAGCCGGCGAATCGCGAGAAAAGAAAAAAGCGGCACTGCTGAGCGTAGGCTCGGCGCTGCTGCTGGTATCGCTCAAAGCGTTTCTGGTGATTCGAACGGGCAGTTTGGGCGTGCTCAGCGAGGCGTTGCACTCCGGGCTGGACCTGATCGCCGCGATTATTACTTTCCTTTCTATCCGAGTCTCCGACCAACCCGCGGACGAGAAACATTCTTACGGCCACGGCAAATTCGAAAATTTCTCGGCGTTCGTTGAGACTGGATTGCTGTTATTGACCGCGCTTTACATTATTTACGAGGCGTTTGACCGCTTGTTTTTTCACGCCGTACATATTCAACCGAGCCTGACCGCGATTGTGGTGTTGCTGGTGGCGCTCTCGATTGACATCACGCGCGCGAAAAAACTTTCTCGCGTGGCGGCAAAATATTCGAGCGAAGCCCTGGAAGCCGACGCGCTGCATTTTTCGACCGACGTGTGGAGCACGCTGGTCGTCATTGCCGGAGTAGGTCTGGTGTGGGCCGGCGAAACCTGGAATCTGCCATGGCTGGTGTTTGCGGATGCGTTAGCGGGGTTAACGGTGGCTGCGGTGATTTTGTGGGTCGGCTCGCGACTGGGAAGGCGGACCGTGGACGCGCTGCTGGATGCGGCTCCGCAAGGGTTGCGAGACCAAATTGTCAGAGCGATCGCGCTGATGGACGGAGTGCTTAATGTTGAGCGGGTGAGACTGCGCCGCGCGGGCAATCGTTACTTTGTGGATGCAACGGTCAGCGTGCCGCGAACAGCGAGCTTGGAGCAAGTCCATGCATGGAGCGATGCGATTGAACAGCGGGTGGGAGAGATTGTGCCTTCGGACGTGGTGGTGCACGCGGAGCCACGAGCGCCGAAAGGAGAGCCCTTTTTCGATTCGATTCGAGCCGTGGCGCAACGGAGAGGCATGGCGATCCATGACTTGTCCGCGCAACAAAATGACGGACAGTTATTCGTGGAACTGCATCTGGAAATCGATCCCCACCTGACATTGAAAGAGGCGCACCAGCAAGCGACGGAGCTGGAAGAGCAGATCCGCGCTCTGCGGCAAGAACCGATCGAAGTGAATATTCACATCGAGCCGCTGGGAACGGCCATCAGCGTTCCGGATTCCGGGGCCGGAGATTTGCGCGATCTGGCGCGCGCCATTGAGGCGTTCTTGAACAGCCTTCCCGCCGAATACTACGAACTGCTGAACAGCCACAACGTGCGAGTGCGGCAGGTGGAACACCACATCCTTGCGTCGTGCCATTGCGTGATGCGAAGCGAACTGCCAATCACGCAAGTGCATGATGTCACCGCAGCGCTGGAAGATTGCGTGAAAGAGAAATTTCCGCAAGTCTACCGGGTCACCATTCACCCGGAACCGCAGGACGGCTAGCAAGGTATTAGGCGGGCTGTTTGGGAAGGGCAAAAGCGTATGCGCCGAGTGCGATCAGGGCGGGATAGCAGACCAGAACGTAGCGCGGTTCCGGCGTTTCTATCGCAGTGGCCAGGAACACGGTACGAAGCAGGACGAAACACGCGAGCAGAATGATGGCCGCTCGAGCACCAGTGGAATAACGCCAGAGTCGCGCGGCGCCCCACAACCCAATCGCAATATAAAAAATATTCAGGCAGAAAAGTCCGATCGTTATCGTCATGTCCTGACGGTCGGTATCCCACATTTCCGCCAGAGGAAAGATCGAGCCTGAGATGGGCAACTGTTCAACGCGGGGAGTGAACCAGAGAGTGAGCTCCCGCTGCAGAGGAACGAAAAGATAAGTGCGCATCGGATGCCGGGCGGTGCGAGCGGCTGCAATCTCCGCAAATTGCTGGTCTTCTTCGGCGGTGAGATTCAGATCATGGTTGTACTGTTCGAGGATCGCAGCGACATGCTGGCGCTCTTCCGGAGTATCGAACGCGCGGGCAGGAATATCGTCAATGTGAATGGCTTCGTCGTTCAGTTTCCACGAAACCAGAAAAACTTCGCGAAAGCGATACAGCCAAGTGCGTTCCCAATTCATAAAGCCGATGGGAACCAATTCGCCAGGCATAACGGTGTATTTCGGCGTGAGTGGTTGAAATTCGTGGAGTGTCACTGCGTTGCGAACGGTCCACGGCAGAAGGACCAGCAAACATGCCGTGATTGCGAGCAAGGACGCACGCAGGCCTTTGGCTGCCTGGTTACGACGAAGCGCAACAAAAAAAATAACCGGCAAACTGGAGATCAGAATCAGCGCAGTTTCGGGCCGAAAAAGCGTTCCAAGTCCGGTACAAAAGCCGGCAAGAGCGGCATTTTTCATGAATTCGGGGCGACGCGGAACGTGAGCCCACTTCAGGAAATCGCTCATAGCGTGTTCGGGATTTACCATCGATATCAAATAGATGAGCACCAATACCGTTGTCAGAATCGCGAAAGTCTCTGTGAGCGGAGCGGCGGCGTAGTTTGCGGTGAAAGGACAGAGCGCGGCAAGCCAAAGAGCGGCCAGAAAAATTCGAGAAGTGTTTTGGTTGCGGCCTGCGCAGCGCGCGGCAAGTTCCGCAATTAGGACGCAAGCAGCGAGATCAAGAAACACTTGTCCCAGCATGACCCAGAATCGGGAGGCTTCGGCGCCGCGGTGAGTAAGAGCCTGAATCGCGGCAAGGTAGGCTGGATAACCGGGCATGCGAAGGTCCAACGGCGTGAGAACGCCGTCAATCGGGATGCCATAGACCTTGTTTTGCAGCCAATTCGACGCCAAATTTTCGTAGAGCGGGGTGTCGCCGCCCGCGCTGGGCAAAGAAAATATGAAGAATAGTCGAAGCAGAAGTCCGATGACCAGCGCTAACAGAGGATGCGAGAAAACTCGCTTCATGGGTTGTCTGCATCTTACAATAGTTGTATCAGGCAGTTGTATCTGAACTGGGAAGTCGCACCGGGCGCGATACAATCGAATCCAGGTACGCTTAAACGCCTGCCGTCAGACGATGAAAGAGCGCAGTCCTATATTTTATGATGCGGAACGTGTGCGGTGGCGCCGCACGCGACGCGTGATGGAAGTCAGCGGTGCATTGCTGACGCTGCTGTTGGTGTATTTTTTCTTCAACATCGCCGGCAAAGTTGACCTGCCGGCCGCGTTGCTACCTGATGCGAAATCATCCTATCGCGCGGTAAAAGTCAAAGCTAAACCTGGAAAGAGCGTGGCGCTGCGTGAAGGACGCCATCGCCGCGTGGCGAATATCGGGAAAATTCCCGCCAGCTACGATCCATTGAGGGCCGCATTTTACGTCAGTTACGACGCCAACAGCCTGGAGACGCTGAAAAAACATTATAAGGATTTGGATTTGGTGGTACCGGAAGAATTGCATGCGGTGACGCCTGATGGCGGCCTGACAGTCGTCGATTACGAACGCTACCAGACAGTGAAGACCTCGCCGGAAGAAGCGCTCTCCATCATCCGCGAAGACAAACTGCACCAGTGGATGCGCTCAGCGAACGTGGAAATTCCCATCATGGGGATGCTGAACAATTATAACGGACAAACGTGGCGCATCCCTGAGATGGTGCAAATGCTCGCCAGCCCCACAGCCCGCGCCAGCCTGGTGCGCGATACGGTGCAGTACGCGATCGAAGCTCACGAGGTGGGAATCGTCGTTGATTTCGAAGAAGTCCCTCAAGACACCGAGAAGCATCTGCAGGAATTCATAGGAGAACTTGGACCCGCATTGCACGCGGTCGGCCTGAAAATTATGATTTCGCTGCCCGCGCAAGATGACACGTTTGACTACGGCTACTACGGCAAGCAGTGCGACGCGGTGGTGGTGATGAATTACGACCAGCATTGGTCGACATCAGAGCCTGGGCCGATCGCGGCGCAAGACTGGTTTATGGACAATTTGCGGCAACTGCTGCACGTAGTCCCCGCACAGAAACTCGTTGTTGGCATTGCAAATTATGGATATGACTGGCCGGAACTGGACAAGAAGTCGCATCCCAACGCAAAGGAGCGCCCCAGCGCCAAGGACCTGAGCGTCCAAGAAGCGTTATTGCATGCCTATGAATCGGAAGCCCAAGTAGAACTGGACCCATCTTCGCTGAATCCGCACTATTCGTATTCGGACGACAGCGACCGCGTACACCAAGTGTGGTTTTTGGATGCGGTGACCGCATACAACCAGATGCGCGCGGCCGAGCGGCTTGGCGTGCAGGGCACCGCACTGTGGAGGTTGGGTTCGTCTGACAGCTCGATTTGGAAGATTTGGGATGCCACGCGACCTGACGATGCAATCCGTGAAAAACTGAAGGACGTGCCACCGGGGCCGGACCTGATTCTGGAAGGCAGCGGAGACATCTGGAAAATCGCCGACACGCCGAAACGGGGAGTCCGCTCGTTCACATATGACGCTGCGGCAGATCTTTTCACGGCGGAAAATTATGAAAGCTATCCGCTTTCCTACGAAATCGACCAACTGGGCGCGGCTGCGAAGAAGCTTGCCATTACTTTTGACGACGGCCCAGATCCGCGTTGGACTCCAAAAATTCTGGATGTGTTGAAGGCGAAACACGTTCCGGCAACCTTTTTTGTGATTGGAGAGGAAGCCGCGAAATCACCCGGAATTCTGACGCGAGAGTACGCGGAAGGGCACTCCATCGGGAACCATACCTATACGCACCCGGTACTGGAGGAGACTTCGCCGACTCAGCTTCGCTGGGAACTGAACATAACGCAGCGGCTGATCGAAAGTACGTTGGGCGTGAAATCGATTCTGTTCAGGCCGCCATACGGAATCGATCATCAACCGGAATATGCGGAAGAAGTGGCCCAACTGCCGGTGGCGCAGGACATGGGCTACTTGATCGTTGGGCAGAAGATCGATCCACACGACTGGCGGCAACCATATGGCAAGCAGATTCCGGCTCAGGAAATTATTGATGGAGTGATGCGGCAAGCCACGGCGGGCAACATTATTTTGTTCCACGACGGAGGAGGCGATCGCAGCCAAACGGTTGCGGCGCTGCCGGCGATCATCGACCAATTGCGGGCGCAGGGATATGAATTCGTGGCAGCGCCGGAGCTGGTCAATAAAACTCGAGCGGAAGTTATGGTTCCGCTCTCGGGTCGAGAATGGCTGGAGGCCAAGGCCGATGGCTTCATCTTTGGTCTGTACCATTTGTTTACCGTCGGCATCGGCTATGTATTCGTTCTGGGCATCGTGCTGGTCAGCGGGCGCGCGCTGGTGATCGGAGTTCTTGCGTTGATCGAAAAAATGCGTCCCGACCACGAGAAACCGCCGGAACCGTTGCCGAGTGTGACGGTACTGATTCCCGCGTACAACGAAGAAGGCGTCATTGTGCAGACCGTGACTTCGGTTTTGGCGTCCGATTATCCGGCGATGCACGTGATCGTAGTGAATGATGGCTCGACCGACGACACCGGGATGCTGCTGGACGCGCACTTTGGCGATGACGGGCGCGTGCAAATCGTCCATCAGGCGAATCGGGGCAAATCCGCCGCGCTGAACAACGCCATGGCACGCGCGCAAACCGAAATCGTGGTAACCATCGACGCCGACACGGAAATTGAATCGGACGCCATCAGGCAATTGATGCGCCATTTTTCCGATGCAAAGACAGGGGCGGTCGCAGGAAATGTGAAAGTCGGAAATCGTTCACGCTGGCTGACACGCTGGCAAGCTCTTGAATACATCACCAGCCAAAACATGGAAAAGCGTGCGTTTGATTTGCTGAATTGCATCACGGTGGTTCCTGGCGCATTGGGAGCGTGGCGAAAGCAGGCGATTGAAGCAGCGGGAGGAATTACCGCGGACACGGTTGCGGAGGACGCGGATCTCACCGTGGCGATTCGCAGGCTCGGCTGGCGCATCAGCTATGAAGAACGCGCCATTGCCTGGACCGAAGCTCCGGAGACGCCGTCCGTGCTGATCCGGCAGCGATTCCGCTGGACGTTTGGCACGCTGCAAACATTCTGGAAGCACCGGGACACGCTGTTCCGGCGAGATCACGGAACGCTTGGATGGATTGCGCTGCCCAACATTTTTGTGTTTCAACTGGTTCTGCCGTTGATTTCGCCGATCATCGACCTGATGTTCCTAGGCTCGATTTTGTTGTGGGGCTTGATGCAGTTGCATCTGTCCTGGCTGCCGCAGATGGCTTTTGTGACCGCAAATTTGCAGCGCTCGATACTTTTCTTCCTCGGATTTTTGCTGATTGATGTGCTGACCTGCGTGGTGGCATTTGCTTTGGAACGGGATGAAGATTGGACGCTGCTTATTCCAGTGTTGCTGCAGCGGTTTTATTACCGTCAGTTGATGTATGTCGTCCTCTTCCGCTCTGTAAAAGAGGCGGTCAGTGGACGCCCTGTGGGATGGCGGGGTGTCGAACCTGAGCCTCCGTCTGGCCAAGCGAAGACGCCGGAAGTTGCTCACGCCTGAAACCGACGCGCGTCTGAACCAAATGTGCGGCGGACCGCGGCTGGTTTCCATATGACTTTTCGTATAAAGCCGCTTTGAGTTAGGATGTAGGCGTCACGTTTTCTCCCTCCGCGGAGGCTTTTATGGCCATCGGTTTCATTCTCAATGGAAATTCCCAATCGGTTGATGTTGATCCCCAGATGCCATTGCTGTGGGTGCTGCGCGATACGCTGAATATGACCGGCACAAAATTTGGCTGCGGCATGGCGCTGTGTGGCGCGTGCACCGTACATATCAATGGCGAAGCGGCAAGGTCGTGCATCACGCCGATTTCGGCGGTAGCCGGGAAAAAAATTACAACCATTGAGGGCCTTTCGTCGGATGGCAGCCATCCGGTGCAGCAAGCCTGGGTCGAGATCGACGTTCCACAATGCGGTTACTGTCAATGCGGCCAGATTATGTCGGCTGCGGCATTGCTCTCCAAGAAAGCCAGCCCGACCGACGCGGAAATTGACGATTTCATGAGCGGGAATATTTGTCGGTGCGGAACCTACCAGCGGATCCGCAAAGCCATTCATCGCGCGGCGGAGATACAGTCCGCACATGGTAAGTCCGCGTAGTTTTTTCCAGACCGAGTAACACAATTCGAGGTGTCTTATGTCGACGCTGCAACTAGACCGTCGCGAGTTCCTAAAAGTTGGAACCGTCGCCGGAACCGGGCTGTTGATTGGGTTCCATCTGAACGCTGCTGCCGCAAAAGATCGTGCTGAAGAACAAGAAAAGAAAACGCCCAATCCTTTTGACGCATGGGTGCACATCACGCCGGACAACGGCGTCACGTTGATCCTGGAAAAATCGGAGATGGGGCAAGGGATCATGACCGCGGTTCCGATGATCCTTGCCGAAGAACTATGCGTGGACTGGAAGAATGTGACGGTGAAGCAGGCGCCGACGAATCCAGAAATTTACAATCATGGAACCGGAGGAAGCGGCAGCGTGGCGGGTTGCTGGCTGCCCATGCGGCAAGCCGGGGCGGCGGCAAGAGAAATGTTAGTGGCAGCGGCCGCCGCACGTTGGAATGTAAATCCCAACACCTGTGTGGCGCAGAACGGCGGAGTATTGCACGGCGCTCGCAAAAACTTTCTGACCTACGGGGAACTGGCCAACGATGCGGCGAAGCAGCCGATCCCCAATCTGAATGATGTCGCGCTTAAAAATTCGGATAACTTCACTATCGTCGGGCGAGACATGCCGCGATGGGAAAGCGTTTCGAAGACCAATGGCAGCGCGAGGTTTGGCATCGACTCACGAGTCACGGGAATGCAGTTCGCTGTAGTGGAGCGATGCCCGGTGTTCGGCGGAAAAGTAAAATCTTTTGATGCCGCAAAAGCGAAAGCGGTAGCGGGAGTTCGCGAAGTATTCGCAATTGAACCTGTCGGCGTTGGAGCGTTTACCGCTGGCGGCGTCGCGGTGGTGGCTGACAATTCCTGGGCCGCGATGCAAGGCCGGAAAGCATTGCAAATTGAATGGGACAAGGGATCCCACGCCAGCGAATCCTCGCAAACGTTGCGGGAGCAATTTGTAGCGAATGCCAGCAAGCCCGGAAAAGTGGTTCGCAGCGACGGAGACGCAGGCGCAGTGCTGGCCTCAGCTCCAAAAAAAATCGAAGCGGTGTATGAATTCCCCTTCGCCGCGCATGCCACGATGGAGCCGATGAACTGTACGGTGCACATCCGGCCGGACGGCGCTGAAGCCTGGGTGCCAACGCAGGCGCCGCAATGGGCACAAGAGGTGATTGCGGGGGTATCGAAGCTTCCAAAAGAAAAAATCATCGTACATACCACACTGATGGGCGGAGGATTCGGCCGTCGCTACATGGGTGACTTTGTGATGGAAGCGGCACAAATTTCAAAAATTACCGGGAAACCGGTGATGGTGCTCTGGACGCGTGAAGACGATATGCAGCACGATTTCTACCGCCCGGCATCGTATCACCGCTTCTCGGGTGCGCTGGACGAAAAGGGGAATCTGGCTGCGTGGAAACATTTTCAGACGTCCACATCGATCGAAGCCATGTGGAGCCCGAAAGGCAAGGAGAGCCCCGAAAAATCGGAGTTTGCAACTGCCGCTTTTATTCCGTATCAGACGCCAAACTATCGCGTCGAATACACGCTCGCCGAATCTGGCGTGCCGCGTGCGTGGTGGCGTTCGGTGGAACACTCGACCAGCGGGTTTGTAGTGGAAAGTTTCGTCGACGAACTTGCCGCGGCGGCCGGCGCCGATCCGGTCGAATTTCGACTGCGCCTCATTGGAGGCGATCGCAAAATACCCGACTTCACGAATCCCAAGGAAGGAAAACCCCTGGACACGGCGAGGCTCAAGGGCGTTTTGAAACTAGCGTCTGAAAAGGCGGGTTGGGGATCTTCGCTGCCACAGGGTGTTGCGCGTGGTATCGCGGGATATTTCTCATTCGAAACGTATACTGCGGCGGTGGCGGAAGTCAGCGTGAAACATGGCACTTTGAAAATTCACCGCTTGGTTTACGCCGTGGATTGTGGGCGCGCGGTAAATCCAGAAGGAATTCGGGCGCAAGTGGAAGGCGCCGCGATTTATGGACTTTCCGCCGCTCTGCACGACGCAATCACGATTGAAGGCGGACGAGTTGTGCAGTCAAATTTCAACAATTACCAGATGCCGCGAATTGCTGATACGCCAAAAATTGAAGTTTATATCGTTCCCAGCAAGGAAGAGCCAACCGGAATCGGCGAACCAGGCTTGCCCGTCGTGGCAGCATCGGTGTGCAACGCGATTTATGCGCTGACCAAGAAGAGAATTCGAAAGCTGCCAATTCGCGACGAGGACTTGACTTAACTGGCCCTCTTCTCGATGTTATTTTTCATCTCTCTGTTTGTTTTTATTATTTGGCTAGTTCTTTTTTTTGCACGGGCAAATTTCTGGCGCGTTTGGGACTTTGATTTCGATCGCGTACAACTCCTTCCTCCTCCCAAATGGCCGCGTGTCACGGCAATCATCCCTGCTCGGAATGAAGCGGCTTCGATTGGCGCAGTGGTGGGAGAGCTTGCGTTACAGGATTACCCAGGCGAATTGTCCATCATAGTTGTTGACGACCACAGCGACGACGGCACGGCAGAGATCGCGGCTTGCGTTGCGGCCCAGACTGCGGGCGCAAATCGCATTCGCATTATGTCTGCGCCGGAACTTGCGAGCGGCTGGACGGGAAAACTCTGGGCGCTGAACGCGGGAGTAAGTGAATCTTCCCAGAGCTTACCCGATTTTCTGTGGTTTACAGACGCGGACGTACTTCACACGCCCGACACTTTGCGACGTCTTGTTTCTCGCGCGGAAACGGATTGCGTTGACCTGACTTCGTTGATGGTTTTATTGAAGGCCGCGACTCCCGCCGAGCGCATGCTCATCCCGCCATTTCTGTACTTTTTCTTGATGCTGTACCCGCCAAAGTGGACGGCTGATCGCGAAGCGAAGACTGCGGGCGCCGCGGGTGGTTGCATTCTGCTGCGACGCACAGCTCTGGAACGCATCGGCGGCCTGTCAGCAATTCGCAACGAAGTGATCGACGATTGCGCTTTGGCACGAGCAGTAAAAACGGCCGGCGGAAAGATATGGCTCGGACTCACGCGCGCGAGCCGAAGCCTCCGTTCGTATGAAACTTTTTCTGAAATTCGCGACATGATCGCCCGCACCGCGTTCACTCAGCTTGATTACTCCACGCTCTTGCTTCTCGGAACTATCGCAGGAGTGTTGACCACGTTTCTTCTTCCCGTCGCGCTGACGTTTTTTCCTAGCGCGCGTATCTGGGCCCCCGCCCTTTTCGCTTGGTGCCTGATGACTGCTTCTTTCCTGCCTACAGTCACGCTCTATCGCCTGTCTCCTTTTTGGGCGTTGTTGTTGCCGCTGGCTGCCCTGTTTTATTCCTTTGCGACACTTCTCTCCGCTATTCGTTTCCGGGCGGGCCGCGGAGGGCAATGGAAAGGGCGCGCACAGGCCAGCCGCACTCTGTCGCCGTGAACGTAGTCTTCGCCGCATCTTGGCGCGATTTATGATTTCTGCTATCTTGATAATTGGTACAGGGCTGCATCTTGAATTTAGGGAGCGGCACCGGAGGCCAATATGAGCGTTCCGTCCAGAACCAGCGAAGGCAAGATTACCGTACCATCGCTGCTGCAAAGAAAATCCCTCAGTCCGAAAGACACCACCAAAATTACGTGCCTGACCGCGTATGACTATCCGACCGCGCGATTACTGGATGAAGCGGGCGTGGAAGTTTTGCTGGTCGGCGATTCGCTGGGCATGGTGATGCTGGGCCACGAAACGACTCTTCCGGTGACCGTGGAAGAAATGCTGCATCATACGCGGGCTGTGCGCAAAGGCACGCGCCGGGCCCTGGTTGTTGCGGACATGCCTTTTGGCAGCTATCATGCCGAAATTTCTGAATCGGTGCGGAACGCTGTTCGCTTTGTGAAAGAAGCGGGGGCGGAAGCGGTAAAAGTGGAAGGCGGCGAACGCCGTTTGGAATTAATCGCGCGCCTCACGGAGTCCGAAATTCCGGTGATGGGCCATGTCGGTCTGACACCGCAATCGTTGCATGCCATGGGCGGGTTCAAAGTACAGGGAAAAACGCCTGATGCAGCGGAACAACTAGTGCGCGACGCGCGTGCGGTAGAAGCGGCAGGCGCGTTCGCGATCGTTTTGGAAGGAATTCCGCGCGAACTGGCGGCGCTGATCACGCGCGAATTGCGAATTCCGACGATCGGGATTGGCGCGGGGCCGGAATGTGACGGGCAAATTCTGGTGATCAACGATCTGCTGGGTCTGACATTTGGCCCGGTGCCCAAGTTCGCGCGGCAGTACGCAAATTTGAGCGAAATTATTTCCAGCACAGTGCGTGAATATTGCGCGGACGTGCGACGCGGCGCCTTTCCATCGGAGGCTGAGTCTTACCACATGCCGGAACCGAAAAGGAGCGGCAAAGAAATCAATTTCGACGTGGAATTGACCGACTAACGCAACCTGTTCACGCGTTCCAAGCGCATCACTCTTGGCCATGAACGATTACCGGAGGCAACGTGACTCCCGAACTGACACGCCAGCTTTTTGATTACAACGCCTGGTCCAATCAACGAGTGCTTGAAGCTGCTGAGCGACTCTCCGACGAACAGTTTACCAAGCCGCTCGGTTCCAGCTTTTCTTCGGTGCGGGATACTCTGATGCACATATGCGGCGCCGAATGGATCTGGCTGGAGCGTTTTCACGGCCGTTCACCTTCTTCAATTCCCAACAATTCCGATGTGCAAACGCTTACCGCACTTCGAGAGCATTGGCGTCCGCAAACGGAGCAACTGCTTTCTTTTGTCAATGGACTGACGCAGAATGAGCTCGATTGCGTTTTCGAGTACAAGACCATCAATTTCGGCGTGTATAAAAATCCGCTATGGCAATCCCTGCAGCATCTGGCGAATCATGGCACCTATCACCGCGGACAGGTGGCGACGCTGCTGCGCCAGCTGGGCGCGAAACCGATTCTAACCGATCTGATGCACTTCTACCGCGAGCGGGCGACCGCGGCCTCCGCGTGACTAACGTTCGCACGATGACCTGCTAAGCTTTCCCAGTCGATGGAAATCATTCGCAGCATCTCCTGGATGAAAGAAGCTGCGCGACATGCTCGCGCGGACAATCACATCATTGGCTTCATTCCAACCATGGGGGCGCTCCACGAAGGCCATCTCTCACTGATTCGGCGCGCAAAATCAGAATGTTCCCGAGTATACGCGTCGATCTTCCTGAATCCCGCGCAGTTCGGCGCGAACGAAGATTTGTCGAAGTACCCTCGTACATTTGGATCTGATGTGGAAAAGCTGCAATCCGCTGGAGTGGATGTTATGTTCGCGCCGCAAACGGAAGAGATTTATCCGGCGGGATTCGCGACCTACGTTACGGTGGAAGGCCTCAGCGAACTTCTGGAAGGCCGTTCGCGCCCGGGACATTTTCGCGGCGTCGCGACGGTAGTCTTAAAACTTTTTGAAATTGTGCAGCCACAATTCGCTTATTTCGGCCGTAAGGACGCGCAGCAGGCGCGGATTCTTAGCCGCATGCTGCAGGACTTGAACTCAGACGTCGAGCTGATACTTTGCCCCATCGTGCGCGAGCCAGACGGACTTGCCTTGTCTTCCCGAAACGCCTATCTGAATCCTGAAGAGCGGCGCGCAGCGACGGTGCTACATCGTGCGCTCGATGCGGCGCGGCGCGCCATTGCCACCGGAACGCGGGATGCGCGTAGTCTGAAAAACACAATCGGCACTGTCCTGTCGGAGGAAAAGCTGGCTCGCGTCGATTATGCCGAAGTCGCAGATGCCAATTCGTTTGAACCGGTGATACAGATTGGCGCCAAACCGGCGTATATCTTGCTTGCCGTATTTATCGGCAAGACTCGATTGATTGACAATCTCCTGGTCGAGTTGAACACGGATTCGTCAGAACCGATTTGTTCGCTCTAGGAATTGTTCTAAATTATGCCTTCAGTCTGGACAGGACCTGGGCGGCTTGGCCTTTGGCGCTGGCAGGATCCCAGATTTCCTCGATTTTGCCATCCGGGCCAATCAGGAACGTACTGCGTACAATTCCCTTGAAAACTCTGCCCATGAATTTCTTCGAGCGCCATGTGCCGTAGTCGCTAATCATCTTGTGCGACGGGTCGCTCAGCAGATCGAAATTTAATTTTTGCTTGGTCTTGAATTTTGCCAGCGCGCTTTCCGGATCGGCGCTTGCTCCTAAAATCACCACATTGCGCTTGTCGAAGTCTTTCTTTGCGTCGCGAAACTCGGACGCTTCGGTCGTTCAACCGGGAGTGTCCGCCTTGGGAAAAAAGAATAGCGTGACGCGCTTTCCCTTGAAGTCACGAAGAGACACTTCGGAGCCGGTATCCGTCTTCAAAGTAAAGTCCGGCGCTTTGTCTCCGATTTTCAGCATGTTGCACCCATTCATCCAATGAGAAGTTTTTTCAGCAGCTCATTCACGGCTTGCGGATTGGCTTGTCCCCGAGTGGCTTTGATCACCTGGCCCACGAAAAACTTGAATACACCTTCATTTCCGGATTTGTATTTCGCTACGTTTTCCGGATTTTTCTCGATGACTTCACGAGCGATTTGTTCCAGCGAATCGCTGCTGACCTGCGCTCCCAGACCTTCGGCTTCGACGATCTGCGCGGCGCCGCGCCCGTCTGCAAACATTTTAGCAAAGACCTTTTTTGCCACGGCTCCGGTGATTTTCCCGCCTTCCACCAGCTGGATCAGTTCGGCCAGCGCCTTCGCTGAAACCGGACTCGCGGCAATTCCCTTGCCGCTATCGTTCAACCGGCGAAGCAATTCCGTTTGCATCCAGTTGGCTGCGGCTTTTCCAGGCGCGCCAGCTTTGGTTGCAGCCTCGAAATAATCGGCCAGCTCCCGCGAGCCGGTCAGCACCTCAGCGTCGTACGCAGTAACGCCGTAACTGGCTACGAGGCGGCCGCGCTTGGCGTCGGGCAATTCTGGCAAAGCTTTTTTAACAGCGTCGCGCCAGGCGGTGCTCACATGCACCGGAAGCAAATCGGGTTCCGGGAAATAGCGGTAATCGTGCGCCTTCTCCTTGGAGCGCATGGGAACCGTATAGCCTTCGGCTTGATGCCACAAGCGCGTTTCTTGCAAAATTCGGCCGCCGCTTTCCACGATTCCGATGTGCCGATCGATTTCATGTTCCAGCGCTTTTTGCAGAAAGCGGAAGGAATTAAGATTTTTTACTTCCACCTTGGTTCCGAATTCCTTTGCTCCGCGCAGACGCACGCTAACATTAGCGTCGCAACGCAGGGAACCTTCTTCCATATTGCAGTTGCTTACTTCTGTATAGAGCAGAATCTGACGCAACGTCGTGAGGTATGCGTAGGCTTCCTCTGGCGTGCGCATGTCCGGTTCGCTGACAATTTCGCTGAGCGGCGTACCGCAGCGGTTGTAGTCCACATAACCTTTCGTCGCTGAATCCTTAAAGCCTTCGTGAAGATTTTTCGCCGCGTCTTCTTCAAGGTGCAACCGGGTGATCCCAATTCTTTTTTTTGCGCCGTTGATTTCGATTTCAATGTGACCGCCGGTAGCAAGCGGAAGTTCGTATTGCGAAATCTGGTAGCCTTTTGGCAGGTCGGGATAAAAATAATTCTTGCGGGCGAAACGCGAATGCTGGTGCACGGTACAGTTCAGGGCCAGAGCCGCCTGCATTGCTAATTCCACCGCGCGCTTGTTCAAAACCGGAAGCGTGCCGGGCAAACCCAGGCACACCGGGCAGGTATTGACGTTGGGTGCGTCGCCAAACTGCGTGGAGCAACCGCAGAAGATTTTGGTTTTTGTGAGGAGTTGCGCGTGAACTTCCAAGCCGATCACGGCTTCGTACTTAGCCAACACTTCCCGCGCGATCGCCGTTTCTGCAGCATGCCCCGTCATAGGTTCACCAAATTATACCACCGGGCCGCTAGCTGCTCCGGGGCGTTAAGCCACTATCGGGAATATCGCTCTCGGGTACGCAGTTGCATATACATGGCGATGGCGTTCCGGGCAGTCATCGTCAAATTTTCCGGAAGACTATTTAGATCAAACCAATGCACGTCGTGGGTCTTTTCCGGCTCGCAATTCCTAACTTCACCGCTCACAACTCGCCCCAGATATGCCGGAGCTACCCAGTGTTGCTCTTCGCGGGGCAGAACGTGATCGGTCACACACAGCAGTTGCAGCAACTCCACGTCTACCCCGGCCTCTTCCCGTGCTTCCCGGATGGCACAAGCTTGGAGGGTTTCGAGGAAATCGACTTTACCACCGACAATGCTCCAGCAGCCTGCTTCCGGCGGCCGCTTTCGGAGTGTCAGCAGTACGCGGTGCTGAGAATCCACTACCAACACGCCAACACCGACACGAGGCGCCAGCGTGTTTTCCGCGCGGACTAACGGCTCCTTACTCATTGGCGAGCCTCGCTCCGCTCTCCGCGAAACTGCGCAAATATTCCTTCGGCAAGAGCATAGCCTCCGAACAAAACTCCAGCGTAGAGAGCATCGCCAGCCAGCGTATTCCAGAAAAACGGAACTGCCGCAGCGAAACAAGCCGCCAGTCCGGCGGCGGTTCTTGGATAAAAGCTTTCGATAGCCCACAGGGCGAAATTCGTTACGATAAAGAACTGCAATGCGCCGAGAAAAACTGCGCCGCCAATTCGGGTAAGGCTTCTGTTCTGGCCGAGCCATCTGCCAATGGCCACGCTGACGGCAAAACTGACATACACGACGAGCATCAGTTTGTGGAAGCCGACAAAAATATCTCCCGCGAACAAGCTTGCCAGAGGCAGCAGAAATGCGATCCAGCGATTCCGAAACATGGAGCCGGAAAACAGGGCCATGGCGCCAATCGGCGTAAGGTTCCAGGGATGCGGGACCACTCGCAATACCGCGGCCAGAACGATCATCGCCGCAACGATCGCGCCACGAAAAATAACAATTTGTTTTTGTTGCTCAGAAATAATTTCTCCTCCTCCTTCAAATCGCAAAAGTAAAATCCATCGCGCTCGACGACTTCGCCGCGTTGCACCACAATCGGACGCGAGAAAATCGGACCGTCATACACAAAAGTGTGAAACTCACCGTTTTCTCCGCAGGCGTCCACGTCCTGCGGCAAGTCGTGGAAAAATGATTCGTCTAATTCCCTGCCGGCAAAATCGCGGCTGAGCTTTTTCGGATCGATGCACACCGCGATGGCGCGAAATCCAAGAGTGCAGAATTCGCGTGCCAGTTCGCGTGTCTCGCGCTTCCAGATGGGAAAGATAGCGTTCATGCCGGCGCGAGCTAGGTTGCGTTCGCGGTACTCGCGCAAGTCCTGCAGGAAGATGTCGCCGAAGGCGACAGTGCGGACGCCGGCCGCGAGCTGGTCGCGGAGGGCTTGCTCCATGCGAGATTCGTAGATGGGATTGACGCATTGGGGCGGAATGCGGACTTCATGGAGTGGCAGGCCGAGGGCTTTGACTTGCTCGAGAAGCAAGCTGCGGCGAACTCCGTGCATACTGATTCGATCGTAACCTTCAGTAACCGTGGTCAGCAGGCCAGTGACGCGGACATCGTCGCGCTGGCGGAGGGCATGCAGGGCCAGGGTGCTGTCTTTGCCGCCGCTCCAACAGAATAAAACGCGATTCGGGTCCGCAGTTGCGGCTGTGGTCGACCTACGATCGGAATTAGAGGCGACGATCATAGTTCATCAGTTTTCATGAGCGATTGCATATCAGTTCCGACCGAGGAAATGGTAGTTCGTGCCGACTCGGACTTCGCGACCGAGGGACGGATAACCGAGCGCATCCTGATAGGACTTGTCAAAGAGATTGACCGCTCGCACGTAAGCCGACACGCCGCGGCCAATCTGATATCGCGTTGTGAAGTCAAAGCGGGCATAGCCGGGTGTTCGCGTAAGGCCGAGTCCCAGAAAATCGCTGTCCGTTCGCTGGCCCGAGAAATAGCCTGACAGCGAAAATCCTGCCCGTCGCCAGGAAGCAATTGTCGTCACAGTTCCCGAATTTACCGGGCGGCGCGCAAGACGGTTCCCCGGCAATCCGGTGGGATCAAATGCATTGGGAGCTGCGAGCACCTTGCTGTCGTCATAGCTATAGCCGCCGGAAAGCTTCAGCCAACGCAATGCTTGCGTTTCGACGGTGGTGTTAATTCCTCGCGCGCGCGCGCGATCGGTGTTGAAAAAAAAGCCGAAGCTAGGCGGCGCACCAGGGATGACGAGGCCGCAGGTGTTGCCAGTTTCCGGAGGCGCAAGCGGCGAGCAGAAGGCAAAGCTTATGAGGTCGTAAAAACGGCTCGAAAAATATTCCACGCTCACCCTAGCGCGTTCGCCGGCAAACTTTTGCTCAAGGCCGATGGTCCAGGTTTTGCTGGATTCGGGTTTGAGATTGGGATTGCCGAGGTCGCCGAATTGGTCGTTGAAGAGCTGATCGAAGCGTGGCTCCTTGATGCCTTGGCCGTAGAAGGCTCGGAAACGAGTCTCGCCCCAGAAACCGCGGCCTTGCAGCAGCGCAAGGGAGGCTCCGGCGCGCAGGACGACACGCGTGCCGAAATATCCGTTGGCCTCTGCGCGAGCTCCGAAACTGACCGAAGCCCGCGGATGCGGCGCGTAACGGAAATCGAGGAAGCCGGCTTGATTGTTGCGGCGAACGTGACCAACAGCAAGAGAAGGTATTGAAGCATTTTCGATTTCATATTGATACCCGGCGGTGGCGGCAAAATTCGGCAGCAGATAGCTGGACTGCGCGTTGATGCTGGCGCGATTGAATTGGAATTTGCTGTCCGAACCGTTGAAGTCGCAGAATTCGGCGGTGGCAACGGCCATGGGAGCAGTTTGCGGACAGAATGCCTTGGGGTCCGTGGCGAAGAAACTTTGCACCGGATTGGCGCTCAATTGGCGGTTATAGGATTCGGCAGCCATGAGCTGATGATGCCAATGTTTCGTGGTGGCGAAATCCCAGCGAGCGTTGGAGCTGAAGAAATGGTAGTCGGTGTGGGCATCGAGATTGGGTGGCTCGAGCAGAGTTTGACCAGGCGTTTGCGCGTTGCTGGTGTTGTTGCGCAACGTGAGACGGAGCTGATTGTTTTCGCCGAGGCGATAGCCGAAATTCGCGGAGAGTGTGCGGTTGATAAAATTGTTTTCGTCCTGCGGGCCATCCGTTGCAAAATACGAGGCCGCCGCGGAGTAGTCAAAGCTACCCAACAGGCCGCTGAACTGCGCGCCGCCGCGTCCAGTTGCAAAATTCCCTCCTTCGGCAAACACGCTCACTTCCGGAATACGTGTAGTGCCGCGATGGGTTATGACTTGAATGACGCCCGAGACGGCGTCGGTTCCGTAGACGGCACTCTCGGGGCCGCGAACGATTTCGACTTTATCCACGTTGTCGAGGGTGAAGTTGGAAAAGTCGACTGCATTGCCAGGTTCGTTGACAGGTGTGCCATCTACCAGCACCTTGGTGTAGCTGGAATTTCCTCCATTCAAGAAAATCGAGGCACTGCCGCCTTCGGGGCCGGTGCGGCCAATTGAAATCCCTGGGGAGTAGAGAAGCGCGTCTGGCAGCGTGGCCGACAAGCGCGCGTCTATTTCTTCGCGCGTGATGACATCGACTGGTGCCGTGGTTTGCTGGATCGGTAGCGGCTCCGATTCACCGGTGACCACTACCTTTGCTGAAATGCTTTCCAGTTGCAGCCGCAAATCAAGAATCCGCGGCGATCCAGCCGCGAGATCCAGGTCAAATTCGCGAGTTGCAAAGGGCGCGCGTTGAAACACAACGTGATACTTGCCGGGAGGAAGTGTCAGCGTGTATTGGCCCGCCGTAGTGCTGGTGGCTTTCCAGAGGTGGGCGTGCGAATCGTCCGCAAGTTGCGCGGTAACGTGAACTCCGCCGATGCCTGCTCCGCTGGAATCGAGCAGAGTTCCATATAGCTGCGCATCTGAGGGTGGACTGGATTGTGCGTTCGACTGGATGCAAATGATCATGAAAAACAGTAAAGCGAGGATTGCTGAACGGATGACCGTGATGCGGTTCGTGCGAAACGGAAAGATTTTCATTTTGTCTCCTCCGCTCCCTCACGCGCGGGAGTTGAAGGCTGTCTCGCATGGCTCTTTTTCAGGCTTGGTAAGCGCAATCCTGAAAAATGAAACTAAACGAGATTGCGGACCTCGCCGGTCTCCTGGCTTGGCGGCGTTGCGTGCAAGCGTCCTTCCCGAACTGAACTTGTAGATGAAGCTCAGCGCAGTGGATAGCTTGCGATGTCCCGCCTTACAGTCGCGCGGCGGCGACGGCTGGCTCTTTTCCGGAATTTGTAGCAGCGGCTCTGCGCCGCTGTCTTCGCCGGTCACAAACGACAGTGCCGGCGCACTTTCCGAAGAGATTTCCCGAGAGCTCCGTCTTCCCGTGCACGAAGTCCGCGATGATTGTCGAGGGGCGTCACCGCCCGCTGCTGGTTACTAGGAGCCACGGAAGATTCCCGCGGCGTGAAAGTGCCTAAGTCTGCGCTCCAGGCAAAATATTCACGCGTGGTCTTCCATTCGATCCCATTTCCACGGTGAGTTGTGTCTGGAAAACTTGTTCAAGCAGATCGCGTTGATAGACATCTGCCGGTGCGCCAACGCGCAGGCACTTGCCTTTTTGCAGGAGCACTACCTGGTCCGCGTATTCGCCGACGAGATTCAGCTCGTGAGTCACGATGATGACCGTGTAACGGTTTTCAGCGGCCAGCCTCCGCAGCGACTCAAGCAAGTCCACCTGCGCGCCGATGTCGAGATGCAGCGTCGGTTCATCGAGCAGCAGTAACAGCGGCTGTTGAGCCAGGGCTCGAGCCAAAATCACGCGCTGCTTTTCACCTCCGGAAATTTGATCCATCCAACGCTCGCTCAAATATTCCGCGCCAACCTGCGCGAGCGCATTTTTCGCTACGAGCACGTCATCATCGCTTTCAAAGCGCAGAGATTTTCCGTAGGGATGGCGCCCCTGCATGACGAACTCCCACGCTTTCGAAGGAAAAAGAAGCTGGCTCTCCTGCTGCACCATGGCGATACGTTGACCGCGGGTGCGAACGTCGAGGTCGTGGGTCACAAAACCGTTCAATAGTGCACGTCCCGAAAGAGGCTGCAAGGCACCAGAAATAATTTGCAACAGAGTGGACTTGCCGCTGGCGTTGGGCCCGAGAATGGCTACCACCTCGCCCGCTTTGGCCTGGAAGCTGGTCGCTTCCAGCGTGAAGACCGGCGCCTGCTGCGGATTGGGCGCGTAGGCGTAGCTGACTTGCTCAACGCTGAGACGCGGCTCGTTCGGCCCGCGGCCGGCGTCGCTAGCGCCGCGCACCGAAGCGGAACGTGTCGCCGAGGTCATGCCAGCCTCCGGCGCAGCAAATAGATGAAGAGCGGCGCGCCAGCAATCGCAGTGATGGCGCCAACTTGCAGTTCAGCGGGCGCGGCAATGGTTCGTGCAATGGTGTCTGCAAAGACGACGACAATGGCGCCACCAAATGCCGACGCGGGAATGAGAATGCGATGATCGGCGCCAAAAATCATGCGCATCAAGTGTGGAACCAGCAGGCCGACGTAACCGATGGTGCCGCTGACTGCAACGGCAAGTCCGGTAAGCGCAGAAGCTGCGATGTAAACCACCAGTCGCACCCGGCGAACATCAACGCCGAGGTGCATGGCTTCCTTTTCTCCGGAGAGAAGAAGATTCAAATCGGAGGCGGTGGTATAGATGACTGTCGCGGCTATGATAAATCCTGTCCACAAAACCCGGGCCAGAGGTTTTGACGGGACTGCCGAGAGCCCGCCCATCAGCCAGTAAGCCATGCCCCGGATGTTGCTGCTCGGCAAGACAGTGAGCAACAGCAGAATGACGGCAGCGAGCAGCGAAGCAGTGATGACGCCGCCCAGTAGCAGGGTGCTGCTGTCAATGCGTCCTTCGCGTCGTCCCAAGAAATAAACGGCCGTGATCGCGATGGCCGCCCCAAGAAACCCGCCGAGTGGTGTAAAGACTGAAGCGATCTCCGGCGAAAGCGCCAAGTGCGGCTCCAGCAATAAAGCTAGAATCGCGCCGACCGCCGCACCGTTCGAAACTCCCAGGACATAGGGATCTGCAAGAGGATTTCGCAGCAGCGCTTGAAAACTCGTGCCAGCAACGGCAAGGCAACCGCCGACGAAGACGCCCAGAAAAATGCGCGGAAGCCGAAGATTCAGAATCAGGCTGTATTCGCTGGAGATTTCAGTGCTCTTCCCCATGAAGTAGCGGAGCAGGTCGCGCCCGAGTCCGTAAAGAGAAACGTGAATGGCGCCAAATTTCAACGCAAGAACCATCACGCAAAAAAGAATTGCCGACAGAATCAGGCATTGCAACAAGAGCCGGCTGAGGGTGAGCGGTCGCATCAGTTCTTTCCCGTCGGAACGCTGGCCGTCCGGGCCGCGCTCGTTTCGGAAAACGCTTCGGGATGGAGTTGCCGCGCAAGTTCTTCCACCGCTGAAAGCAATCGGGGAGCCGGTCGATTTACGGCGTCGCTGATCACCGCAAACTTGCGATGTTTCACCGCCTCGAGTTCTTCCCATCCGGGACGCTTCGCCAGCGCATCCACGTCTCGCGAAATCGCATCGGAATGTCCCGATGCGAACACCAGAAACTCCGGCTGCAATCGAACCATTTCTTCCAGGCTCATCTGCGGCCAGTCTTGCGGAGAATCAACTACCGAGATGGCTCCTGCGTGCGTTAATGCGTCGGCGATGAACGTGTGCTTGCCAACGGAAATCAGCGGGTCAGTCCACACCACAAAGAGTACCCGTTTTGGCGCTATATTTTGCAATCGCTGTCTCAGACTATTTTCCTGCCGGGTCATCTCGATATCGAGCGCTTCGCCCGCGGCAGGATTGCCCAGAATCTCCGCCAACCGGTGCACTGAGCTGCGGATTTCATCCACGCTGTGCGGATCGGTGGCATACGCGGCGATCCCCAAACGTTCCAGTTGTTGCACTGTCTCGAGCCGGTTCAGGCTTTTGGTGACCAGAACAACGTCCGGACGCAATGCGGCGATTTCTTCCAAGCTGGGATTGGTGGCGCCGCCCACTTTATGTTTCTTCATCGCCGCGGGAGGATAATCGCAGTAGTCCGTGTCTCCCACCAAGAGATTGTCCATGCCCAGCGCGTAAAGCGATTCCGTCATGCTCGGCGCAAGAGAAACTACGCGTCGCACTGGAATCGGAATGCGGACGCTGCGGCCGGTTTCATCCTGGACGGTCCGAAAGGATGCTTCTGCCTGCGCGGAGCCGGCAGATTGGTCCGCACGCAATTGCACGAGGCTGGGCACAACGCAAGACGCCACCACGAGCGCGGCGCTGCGAATAAATAAAATCGGGACGCGAATCTTCAAGTTATGGCGGCTGTGCCCCGCGAAATCCTTTCCTCTTGTATTACGTTCTTCCACTGGACAAAATAAAAATGCCCCGCGAGCGTCGTGGGGCAAACAGCGCAACTCCTTCTCGCGAGGAGATTCGCGAACTGCGGCAAAGGAGGGTAGCCTGGCTTACGGCGTTTCAGCCGATTACAGTGGCGGGACCGCGGCCGAATCTAACGGCCTTCCCCGCTGCCCTTGCCTGCAAATTGTGGACTGAGTGTATGCCGAGCGCGCAGTCTGAGTCAATCGGCAGCCGACAGCAGTTGTAAATCCTAAGTTGTGAGCGGACAAAAAGTGCTGGCCTGTACAAGAAAGAGGCAGCTGTTTCAGGCGGAATCGACCGAGGCGAATCGCACCGCAAGGGTCACTGCGCGCAGCGCGCCTGCAAAAGAGAGTTGATTACTTACAACTTAGCGCTCACGACTTCGAACCGAATTCAACGATTCTTCCAATTCGGTTTGCGCTTTTCCACCAGCGCATGTAAACCTTCTTGCGAATCTTCCAGGCGATACAATTCATTCAGGAAAATATTCATGGAATGTTTCAGGCCGTCGCGCAGCGAAAGCCCCATCCCGCCAAGAATCGCCTTTTTTGCCATGGTCAGCACCGGTCCGGAGTGCGACGTCATTCGTGCCACCAAATCCTTGACCGTAGTTTCCAGTTGCGCCTCTGGAATCAGCCGGTTAACGAGCCCTAATTCCAAAGCGCGTTCCGCTGTGACTGGTTCACCCGTAAGCACCAGTTCGAGGGCGGTCTTCGGCCCAACCAGGTAAGGAAGAATTGTGGATGCGAGCGGAGGAAACATGCCGATGGTAATTTCCGGTTGAGCAAATCGCGCCTTCGGAGTCGCGATAACCAAATCGCCGAATGCCGCCAACTCCGCGCCGCCACCGATCGCCGGTCCGTTCACAACACAGATCACGGGTTTAGCGACATCCACCATGGCCGCAAACGCAGCGTGAAAAGCGTCCAGCATCTGAAACACGCGTTGCGAAGTATATTCTCCGATTTCAATACCGCCGCAGAATACTTTGCAAGCTGAATCGAGCAGGATAATTTTGATATCTTCGCGTGAACCGGCGTATTCGATGCCCTCCGCCAGTTCGCGCAGCATCACTTCGTTCAGCAGATTGTGTTCTGGCCGGTTCAGCGTCATGTGAGCGACGCCAGCTTCAAGCCGGACCTTCACGAATTCGTAGTCTTCTATCTTTCTCTTCTGTTGTTGTGTTACGTACTCTTCGGGATTAACTGCTTCCGCCATCACCGCCTCCGCGAAATCGTGTGCATTTTCCCGGACTGAATCTTGGATATTTTTTGATGCTAGCATGCAGGCTCGCTCCATGTTGCGTCTGTGCGAACGTCGGTGCGCAAAGAGTCTGCACGCTATGTCTTTTCGGCTATTCTGTGTTCGCTATGGTCAGGCCATTGAATCAAGGCGGGACGGCTGTCGCCAAAGAATTTGTGGGCGAGTTGGACGCCAGCGGATTTCCGAACGCGGATGCCTGGAAACTTGGTGAACCGATTCGCTTCGCCCACGATTGGCAAGGAAAACGGGAAGATCTGGCGCGCGAGACAACCGTCGCACTTCTTTGGACCGACAAAATGCTGTATCTGAAATTCGGCTGCCGCTATCGCTCGCTAACTGTTTTTCAAGACAGCGATGCCAATGGCCGCCGCGATCAACTGTGGGACCGTGATGTTGCCGAAGTTTTCATCCAGACCGATCCCGGTCGGCCTCGTCGTTACTGGGAATTCGAAATCAGCCCAAATGGTATGTGGATCGACCTGGGTATATCCCCTGAAGGCAAATGTGACGCGAAGTCTGGTATGGAAACGCAAGTCGAGCTGGATGAAGCGGGAAAAATATGGACCGGGATAGTCGCCCTGCCGATGCATTCGCTGGCAAGGCGATTCGAACCGGCAGATATATGGCGGATAAATTTTTTCCGTGTCGAAGGCCCTTCAGAACCGCGGTTTTATTCCTCATGGCAGCCCACACGCACGCTACAACCTAATTTTCATGTGCCTCAGGCCTTTGGCGAGTTGCATTTTCGTAAACCGTGACCGGCTCTTCGAATGTCCTCCGAGTCCTTCTAATTTCACTCCGTGACTCAGGCTATCAATCCTTTGGCATTTTTCATTATTCTGGTTGCCTGATGAATCCCCATGCGTTGCGCCGGTCAACTGTTCTTTGTCTTTTTCTGTTCGGGATCCTTTCGCGATTACCATTCGCCATCGCAGCTCGGCAATCCGAAGAAAATACCGCCTCGCCAAGGGTTACGAAAGTCGAGCCGCCGAATTGGTGGGCTGGACTTACTCCGGATCTAATGGTTCTGCTATCCGGTCATCGGCTACAGGCCACTAAGGCGACATGCAACCTTCCAGACGTAGTCGTCGAACGTACGCAATCCACGCAAGGCGGCGATTATCTTTTTGTGTGGCTCAAATTCGGCCCGCACCTTCGTTCCGGCACGATCGTTTGCCATCTCACAACGCTCAACGGAGACGCTTCCTTCGAACTGCCGATTTCGAATCGCCAGCCCACCGCGAAACGTTTTCACGGATTGAATTCCGACGACGTTCTCTACCTGATCATGCCAGACCGTTTTGCAAACGGCGATCCCGCGAACGACGAGCCCGCGGAATTCCACGGATCGCACGATCGGGCCAAGCCGCGCTCTTGGCATGGCGGCGATCTGCACGGCATCCGCGAGCATCTTCCTTATCTCCAGGAACTCGGAGTGACCACGCTGTGGCTGACCCCGGTAGTGAAAAATGGCGCGGAGCAGGATTATCACGGCTATGCCGCCGTCGATCTATACGCGGTTGATCCCCACTTGGGGACCCTTGACGAATACAAGGAACTCGCGTCAGCGCTGCACCAGCAACGCATGAAACTTTTTTTCGATGCCGTGCCCAATCATGTGGGGCCGCGCCATCCCTGGGTCGCAAAACCGCCGCTGCCAGACTGGTTCCACGGAACGGCGCAAGATCATCTAAGCACCCTTTCACCGCTAAAAAATTCGTTCTACGGCGAGCCTGATTCCGCTGGCCGTTCCAACGATCCCTTCGAAGCGCTTGCCGATCCGCATGCCACCGCCGCCGTGCGCCGAAACCTTACTGACGGATGGTTCTTCGGGATTCTGCCGGACATGAACACCGAGAATCCTGTTGTCGCAAAATATCTTTTGCAAAATTCCATCTGGTGGATTGAGTCGGCGGGTCTCGATGGACTGCGCGTGGACACGTTCCCTTACGTCTCGCGTTCTTTCTGGCAACAGTGGCATGCCGGATTGCGCCGCATCTACCCAAACCTCACTACCATCGGCGAAGTCTTTCATCCCGACCCGGAAGTTACTTCTTTTTTTGCCGGAGGCAGAAAAGAGTGGGATGGAATTGACACTGGCCTGTCCACCGTTTTTGATTATCCGATGTACTTCGTGATCCGCGATGTTTTGCGACATGATGCTCCCGCAGGTCGTATCGCAAACGTCCTTCGTCAAGACGCGCTCTATCCGCATCCCGATTGGCTGGTTCCATTTTTCGCAAATCACGACGTGCCGCGCATGGCTAGCGAGGCCGGGAGTGCACGGGAAAAGCTGCTTTGCGCGTTTGCATTGATTCTGACGCTGCGTGGAATCCCTGAGCTGTACTATGGAGACGAAATCGGTATGGCGGGCGGAAGCGATCCGGACAACCGGCGCGATTTCCCGGGCGGCTGGCTCGGCGACAAACAAAACGCTTTCCTGAAAAACGGCCGCACGCCGGAACAGCAAAAAATCTTTTCGGCGGTGCAGGCTTTGTTACAGCTCCGCCGCCGGCACTCCGCACTACGTACCGGGAAGCTGTTTCACGTCCTCTCCGATGATGAATCGTATCTATTTCTTCGTGAGAACGACGATGAACGGCTGCTCGTGGTTTTTAACAACTCCAGCAGCTCACGGATATTAGGCATTGCTGAGGCGAACACGCCGCTGGCCGGGTCTGCGCGAAGTAGTTTGCTTTATGGCAGCGCGACCGCCGAGATCGACAACGGCCAAATCCGCATTGACGCTCCAGCGCAATCCGTTTCCGTCTTCTCGCTCTACTAAATTACTCAGAAATTCAGCTCCGCCGTCCAATTGTTCTTTGCATCGGGCACTACAAAGATCACCGCATGCTGCGTCGCGTCGAATCGATATTCGTGAATCGCAGTATCGCCAACATGCACATTTTTTGGCGCCTTATCGATTCCAAATACCGATACTTCCGCGGTTGTCCACCACGGCTTGTAACCGTCCTTGTCGATCACGCTGGCAACCTTGATCGCTTCTGCGCCGACTTGGCAGGAATAATTCACGCGCAAGAATTCACCCTTTTCATAATTCAAGGAATGCCCGTCGTCCTCATAAAGGGAACCTTTACAATCCGGTCCCGGATATACACGCAATTCTAGTGGCCCTTTCGGTGTTTCGGCCGTGTTCTGTATCAGCGGTTGCCGCGGCACAATTGCGCCGGCACGTACGTAAACGGGAATTTGATCGAGCCCCGGCTTCATCTTTTTCAATTCTCGATCCGTGCTCTTTTCGCCGGTCCAGTAGTCGTACCAGCTGCCCGGAGGCAACTGGATCACTTTCTCATCCTGCAATTCCGAAGTGACCGGTGAAACAAAAAGGTCGGGTCCAAACAAAAACTCACGATCATCGTCAAAAAATTCCGGCGATTGCGGGTATTCCAGCAGCAGCGGCCGCATCAACGGAATTCCGGTCCGCGCCATCTCTTCCACGCTGGTATAGACGTACGGCAACAGGCGATAGCGCTCTTCGATGAAGTGTTTGCGGATCGCTTCGTGTTTCGGGCCGTGTACCCACGGTTCCTGATTCGCGGTTCCCTTCGCAGTGTGGTCGCGATAAATGGGATTGAACGCCCCCGCTTCGATCCAGCGCGTCAACAGCGCCGGAGCAGGCGATCCGGCAAATCCACCAATGTCGTCGCCGACCATTCCATAGCCGGAAATGCCCATGCTCAATAGCATTGGCGTGCTCATTCCAAGATGGTTCCACGTGGCTACGTTATCGCCGGTCCACGTCGCCGCGTAGCGTTGCGTGCCGGCGTAAGCAGCGCGCGTCAAGACAAATGGACGTTCATTGGGCCGCAGCTTCAGCAAGCCTTCTTCGGTTGCCCGCACATTTTCCATTCCAAATACATTGTGGATCGCAAGGTGCGGCAACGTGGTGCCGTCGTCCATGCGGTGGCGCACGTCGAGCGGCATGGTTTTCGTGGCCGTTAAAAAAATCGAGGGTTCGTTCATGTCGTTCCAGAAACCCGCTACGCCCATGTTCACGAAATTTTTGTAAAGGCCGCCCCACCAGTCTCTGGCGCGCGTCAAAGTGAAATCGCCAAATACGCTGTCTCCCGGCCAGACCGCTCCCACATAGGTGGTTCCATCGGCTCGCTTCACAAAAACATCGTCTTTCGCTCCGGAATCGTAAGGCGCATATCCGTGATCCGGATCCTTCTTGATGTGCAGATCCGTGATCAGCACCGTGTGAAAGCCTTCCGCGCTCAGGTCGCTGATCATTTTTTCAAATGTTGGAAACTCGGTGCGATTTACGGTAAAAGGTTTGTTCTTGTCCTGGTAATCGATGTCCAGATAAATCGCGTCGGCTGGAATTTGCTTGTCGCGAAAAGTTTTTGCGACTTCGTAAACGCGCTCTTCCGGTTCGTAGCTGTACCGCGACTGCTGGAAACCAAGCGTCCATAATGGCGGTAATTTGGTGCGTCCGACCAGCGCGGTAAAGTCCTGAACAATCTTGCTCGGCGTCGGCCCGGCGAAAAAGTAGTAATTAATCTCGCCGCCCTCCGCTCCAAAAGAATAAAAATCGTGGCTTTCCTTCCCGAAATCAAAACTACTTCGCCAAGTATTGTCGAAGAAGATGCCGTAAGCCAATCCTTTGCGCAGGCCGATAAAAAACGGAATCGTCTTGTATAAAGGGTCTGTTGACTCTTGCCAAGCATAAGCATCGGTATTCCACATAGTGAACGCTCGGTCTCGCCGATTCATCGGACCCGCCTTGTCACCTAACCCGTAGTACCCCTCCTCCTGTGGCATCTTTTTCCAAACGCGCACCCGCCCATTTTCCCAGCCCATTGGAAGTTCGGCATCATCCGCGACCAGAACGTCGCCGACATCGCGCACGAAATCGATCAACAGTGGTGACTTATGAATCTTTGCGACGACATTCCCACAGGTGACGCGAACTTCGTCTCTTGCGTCGTCAACTTTTATGGCCGGAGGCTCCGGCGACTCGATGACTGCCCAGGAAAAATCCTTTGCGAAAGTGCCGGATGGTGCCACGCGTACGCGAAAAACTCCTTCTCGGAACACGGTGATTCGTACTTTCGCTTTACCGGCGCTCAGTTCCACGCCATCCGGTAACTTTTCCGTTTTTTGCACACTCGCGATGTGCTGCCAGCCCTGCCCAGACACAGCCAGTGGCGCAACCAGCGCGATAGAAAGAGGTAGGAATGAAAATCGCAGCGAAGCTTGCATCCGCGCTCCTTGGGATCCTTGGTTCGAGCTGGCGGCCAAGCAGGGAAAAATTCAAGCGGCCAGCCAATGTTCGAAAAGGGCTGAAGCTCTTGCGCCTTCTATGCGCCGCCGTACTGCATCCAGCACCCGACAGCGCAAGTTTTCCGGCGCGCCGTAGAATCCCAGCCAGTACGGCAGATAAATTTCACCGGGCAGTCGCTCGATTTCCAGGTTGATTTCGCCGATTTTGAAAAATCCCTGCTGAAAAACCAGGCGCAAAATCTTGTCGCGCAGCAATTCCTCTGAACGCGCCTCCCCGAGCATCGCTGTCGGATGATTTCGCGTCGAAACGGAAATAGTTTCCGCATCCCCAGGTGCTGCATTGAACTCAAACAGGTCGAGCGAGCCATCCACCGCGTCCAGCGCAAAAAAGCGCGCGCGCTGCACACCGCGAACTGGAAACCGCACATGGTAAACACGGTACGGGATATACGCTTCGGCGATACGCTGCAGCGTACCGCCGCGCACTTTCCAGTATAGGGAAGCCAGACTGAATTCCGAGAATTTCTGAATCGCCTCCTCTCGTGTTACGTTGGGCCGCAAGGTGCGAATGACTTTAGCTTCCATCGTCAGCGACTCGCCTAGCGGAAATAAATCCACAAACCGATGACCACCGCCAGCAGCAGACAAGTGAACGCCACGTTCAGCATGTGCTCGGAACGCGTTTCCTTCGCCAGTTGCGGTCTTGGCACTCCCTCGATGTCCATTTTTTCGCCAACCGTCGCGAAGGTAAGCCCAGCCAGCTTTCTGCGCTCCGGCGCCGGGTACATCAGGCTTACGACGACCAGCACCGCCGTGCACGCTACGAACATGAAAATCGCGTAATGCAGGAAGTTCATGTCCACCAGCCAGCGGACTGCCGAGGAATCATAGTGGCGGGTCTTGTCCAACACTTCAAAAATAAATCTGGCCGCGCCAAGCACGAATCCAGCAAGCAGCGAAGTGATTGCCCCCTGCCCATTCATCCGCGGCCACAAAATTCCAAAAATAAAACACACTGCGATCGGCGGGCTGATATACGCCTGCACGCTTTGCAAATAGATGTACAGTTCCGCGCTGAGCAGGTGGATAAACGGCACCCAAAGCAGCCCCAGCAGCACCATCACTCCCGTCGCGATTCGTCCAAACGTCACCAGTTGACGTTCCGATGCTTCCGGACGGATTTTCTTGTAGAAATCAAGAGTTACCAGCGTCGACGCCGAATTGAATACCGAACTCATTGCGCCCATCACCGCAGCCAGCAGCGCAGCCATCACCAATCCCACCAGCCCCACGGGCAGCAGGTTAAGAACGAGCGTAGGATAAGCATAATCGGGTTTGGTTACCTGCTCCGGAAACAACGCGAAGGCGATAATTCCCGGAAGCACTAGGAGGAACACCGGAAGAATTTTCAGGAACCCGGCGAATATTGTTCCGGCCTTAGCGTGCCCCTCGTCCCGCGCGGAAAGCACGCGCTGAACGATCACCTGATCCGTACACCAATACCAAATGCCTAAAATCGGCGCCCCAAAGAAAATTCCTGTCCAAGGAAATTGCGCATCGGACGCCGGCTTAATCATGTGGAAATAATTCGGCGGCACCATCGCTCGCAAATGTTCCAGTCCACCAACGCGATGCAAGCCGATTACCGTCAACGCCAACGCGCCGGCGATCAAAATCAGTGTCTGTACCGTATCGGTATAAATCACCGCAGCCAGCCCGCCGGCAATGGTGTAAACGCCGGTGGCAACCACCAGCACCACCGCGGTCTTCCACAACGACCAACCGGCTACACGTTCGAGAACTACGCTCGCGGCATAAAGCTGCACCGAAATTTTGGTGAAGATGTACGCGATGATCGAAATTCCGGCCAGATAAACCGCGCATTGACGATTGAAACGGCGCTCTAAAAATTGCGGCATCGTAAACACATTGCTTCGCAGGTAAAAAGGAACAAATACCCATCCGAGGATCAGCAAGATCAGGCACGCCAACCATTCGAAGTGCCCCACCGCCAGTCCAGACGAAGCGCCCGTTCCGGACAGTCCAATAAAATGTTCGGTGGAGATGTTCGAGACAAACAGCGAAGCTCCGATAAAAAACCAGCCGATATTTCGGCCGGCCAGGAAATATTCCTCCGAGGTCCGTTCTCTTCGCGAAAAATAAAATCCAATTCCGAATACCAGCAAAAAGTAGACACCGATGATTGCGAGGTCGAGGTTGGCCAGCGGGCGATGTGCAGCAGTTCCCGCTTGAAACAGCACAGCCAAATTGCTGACTCCGTCGAAGACCATTCAGGCCTCCTTCAATTTGCGGAACGGCAAATCCGGTACGGGGGTGCCAACTACCGCTCAATGATACGGCGGCACTTCTTGAAAAACGCCCTGCGGAGTGTATACCACCCTCGTCATGCGCTCAATCCCGGATTCCCCAGCAAGGGATTGCCGCGTTGCCCGAGTGCTCGATTTGCCGAGGCGCACGATTCAGCGTAAAACTGCAAAGGGATGCATACCGCTCGATGGCGTTGGTCGAACTTCGAAATGTCGTCAAAGACTATTTAAGCGACGGCCAAAAAGTGCGTGCGCTTGACCGCGTCTCTGTCGCTATCGACCCTGGGCAGCTCGTCGCGCTGGTTGGACGCAGCGGTTGCGGCAAATCCACTCTCTTGAATCTCGCCGGCGCGATGGATTTCCCAACTGGCGGTGTAGTCCTCGTCGACGGCCACGCCACGTCCGGTGCCTCCGACGACCAATTGACCAAACTCCGCCGTGAAAAAGTCGGCTTCGTTTTCCAGTCTTTCCAGCTCCTTCACACCCTTTCCGTGGTGGAAAATGTGGAACTTCCGCTATTGTTGAATACCCGCAACAATGAGCGAGAAAACGCCCGTCAATCCGTGCTCGCTCGTCTGCATTCCGTGGCGCTCGATGGCCTGGAGCATCGCTTACCGCATCAGCTCTCCGGCGGACAAATGCAGCGAGTCGCCATCGCCCGGGCACTTGTCAACTCGCCAAGAGTTTTGCTCGCCGACGAGCCTACCGGCAATCTCGACACCGCCACGGGCAACGCCATTCTGGAACTACTCCTTCGTCTGACCCGTGAGCAAAACACCGCAACGCTGATCGCGACTCACAGCGCTGAAGCTGCAGCCATCGCCGACCTTGTCATCACTCTTCGCGATGGCCAAGTCGCCGGCGTGAAACGCAAATGAGTTTCTTCTTGCAAATTGCCGCTCTCCCGCCAATTTGCTGCTTCAGGGGATTTTCGCTGTGATCGTTCGTCTCAAACTTTTTTGGCGTTTGATGATCGCGCCGCTGGTCCGTGAACCTGTGCGTACCGCGCTTACGATTTTGGCCGTCGCTCTGGGCGTTGCCGTAGTTCTCGCCATCGATCTTGCTGGCGATGCCGCAACCGGCTCATTCCACTCTTCCCTGGAAACTCTTTCCGGCGACGAAAGTTTTGAGATCAGCGCCCCTGGCGGCGTGCCCGAAGCTCTCGCCGCCAACCTTGTATCGGCGCCCTATAACTGGCGTGTCACACCGCGCATGGAAGATTACGCGGTCATTGCCGATTCAAAAAAAATGCTTCCGCTGGTCGGTCTTGATCTGATCGCAGAATCCAATCGCCTCTCTCGCAGAACCCCCTCGCGACCGGCCTCAACATCAAAAAAAGAAACGTCCACGGAAGAAATAGCCGCCACCGCCGATTCTTCTTTTGCCAACCTCACCGTGCGCGATTCCATTTGGGTCGGCGAAAGCATCGGCGCGCGGGTCGGCCAACAGTTGCAGCTCATTATTAACGATCACCCCGCCACTTACATCGTCCGCGGCACTTATCCTGATTCGAAGGGCAATCAGTCCGCCATCGTGATGGATATCGCCGCCGCACAACTCGCCCTCAATCGCATTGGTCGCGTGGATCGCATCTATGTTCGCGTGCCGCAGCTATCATCTGGCGCGAATATTTCTCTCGAAGAATGGCAACACCGCACCCAGAAACTTCTGCCCGATGGCGTCCAAGTCCGGCCCGCCGGAGCTTCCACCGGCGAAAATCGCAAAATGCTTGCCGCATTTCGCTGGAACCTTCGCCTGCTCAGCTATATCGCGCTGGTCGTCGGCGCGTTTCTCATCTATAACACCATTTCCGTATCCGTCGTTCGCCGTCGCGCGGAAATTGGCATCCTTCGCGCGCTCGGTGCCAGCCGCTGGCAAGTTCTGGCGGCATTTCTCGGTGAGGCCGCCTTTATCGGATTCGCTGGCGCGGTGATTGGCATTCCCATCGGTCGTGTGATGGCCATTGCCTCCGTGAAAGTGATGGGTGCAACGGTTAACGCTCTGTATGTCACCAGCCGGCCCGCCGCAATCATGTTCACGCCGTGGTCGGCAATGCTTGCGCTTCTTATAGGAGTCGGCGTTACGCTGTTTTCTGCATGGTCTCCCGCGCGCGAAGCAGCTCTGGTCTCGCCGATCGAAGCCATGGCTCGCGGCCGCCGCGAATTCGAAATCCGCGTTGCAAAAACTTTCAGCCTTTGGGTCGCTCTCGTCGTAGCGGTTGCTGCGGCAGCTACTGCGCGTATCCCGCCTATTGGCGGCAAACCTGTTTTCGGCTACGTGAGCGCGCTGCTGACCGTCGCTGCCGGCGTCCTTGCAATTCCGGCATTCGTTGACCTCTCGATTCGCAGCGCCTCGGCTTTTCTGCGGAAAATTCTCGGTGTCGAAGCCCTGCTCGCCTCTCGCAGTCTTACCGGTTCACTTCGTCGTACATCCGTGCTGGTCGCCGCGCTCTGCACCGCCGTTGCCATGATGACCGCCGTCGGCGTCATGGTTGGCAGCTTCCGGCAAACCGTAATCTCATGGATGGACTCGGAACTTCCTGCCGATCTTTATCTGCGCCCGGCTGGACGGCCTGCGGCGGATCAACACCCCACCATCTCGGTCGAACTTGCCGGCGCCATAGAAAAACTTCCCGGCGTGCGCGCCGTTCAACGCATGCGCGCTTACGAAATAAGCTATCAGGATATGCCTGCGACTCTAGGCGCGATCGATCTGACAAATTTGCGCTCCCATGGCACCAACGATTTTCTTTCCGGCCGCGCCGTCGAAACCGTTCTCGCCGAACTTCGTGGCGCCAATAACGTCGTTGTCAGCGAGCCTTTCAGTTACAAGCACCACGTCAAACGCGGCGATACTTTGCAACTCGCTCTCGGCGAATCCCGTGCCACCTTTCAAATCGCCGATGTTTATTATGATTATTCTAGTGAGCGTGGCGAGATTCTGACGGACCGCAACGTCCTCTTGAAATATCTACCCGACCCCGCTCCTTCGAACCTCGCGGTATTCGTTACTCCCGGCGCTGACGTCGCGGCTGTCCGCAAAGCAATCGAAACCGCCGCGGCCGATTATCGTGTCCTTATTTTTGCCAACGGCGATCTTCGCTCGCAAGCGGTTCAGATCTTCGATCGTACGTTCGCCATCACTTATGCCCTCGAAGCCGTCGCCATCGTGGTTGCAGTCATGGGCGTTGCTGGAGCTCTCGTCGCTCTCATCATTGATCGCCGCCGCGAGCTTGGCTTGCTCCACTATCTTGGTGCGTCCGCCGCTCAGTTGCGCAAAATGATTCTGACCGAAGCCGGTCTCTTGGGCCTTCTCTCGAACATCTCCGGCGTCATCCTCGGATTTTTCCTTTCCTTGATTCTGATCTTCGTCATCAACAAGCAATCCTTTGGCTGGACCATCCGGTTGCACTGGCCCGTGGCTCTGCTGCTGGGCGCGACGACGATGGTCTGCCTGGCGACGGTGCTGGCCGGATATTATCCCGCGCAAATCGCCGTTCGCCTCAATCCGGTTGAGGTAGTTCATGAGGAATAATCTCCGATCTGGTCTATGCATCTCTCTCGCATTCTGCATCGCTTGGCAGCCGGCCTTTCCTCAGTACCAAGCCGCACTTCCCGGCTATCACTTTGAATTTCCGCGTGATTATTTTGATCATCCGGACTATCAGACCGAGTGGTGGTATTACACCGGGAATTTGCAGTCCACCGACGGTCACAAGTTTGGCTTCGAACTGACTTTCTTTCGCCAGGGGGTAAGCCGCGCCGCCTCTACAGCGTCAGCATGGGACTTGCGCGACTTGTACCTCGCGCACTTTGCCGTAAGCGATCTCGACGGAAAAAAGTTCTTTTACACCGAACGCACCAATCGCTCTGGCCCAGGAATTGCCGGCGCCGATGCGTCGCAACAAAAAGTCTGGAACGGCAATTGGAGTGTCGTCTGGAAGGATGGCCATCAAAATTTGCAAGCCCTTGCGGATCAATTTGCCGTCTCCTTGTCGCTGCAACCGCAAAAGCCTCCCGTGATTCACGGCGAAAATGGAATCAGTCGGAAATCAACCGGCACAGGCCACGCCTCGCACTATTTTTCCGAAACCCGGTTGCGCACTTCCGGTACCTTAGAAATCTCAGCCAGAAAATATGAAGTCGCTGGCACATCCTGGATGGATCACGAATTCTTCACCGAACAGCTCGACGCCAGCGAAGCAGGCTGGGACTGGCTTAGCGTGCAGCTTGATGACAACACCGAATTGATGCTTTTCCACATTCGAAAGAAAGATGGAACCATCGACCCTTTCTCCGCGGGCACCTTCGTGGACGTGCAGGGCCGCGCCCATAAACTCGCTGCTAACGACTTTCAATTATTCCCCGCTGGAGAAATATGGAAAAGCCCGTCAACCCAGGCTGGCTATCCGATTCGTTGGAATATCCGAGTTCCGTCGCTAAATCTGGCCCTCGAATGTTTCACCGCATTGCCGTCGCAAGAGTTGGCTGGCGATTCCCAGATAATTCCCAGTTATTGGGAGGGATCCATTTTCCTGAATGGAACAAAAAACCGCGTCCCACTTCATGGCACGGGATACTTGGAGATGACAGGCTACCAGCGTCCGCTCAATATGAAGTAGTTCGCAGCTAACGCTCGCTCCCGAAATTCCCAGTCCGTTAAGCAACCGGTCGTCGCCCCTGTATGACGCGAATCAGAACGACAATGATCGCCAACGCTAGTAAAAGGTGGATATAACCGCCCAACGTGTAAGACGAAACCATTCCCAACAGCCACAGCACCAGCAAAATTACAAAGATGGTCCACAGCAAGGTCGTATCTCCTTTCCGTTCTTTTTAGTTCTTCGCAATCCAAATCAGTTTGTTGAACATGTGTTGTGGGCCCGCGCGCGGGCCTCCGCGGAATTCTTGCGAATCAGCTTCTCGTGCTTTTCAGCGATCGCGTCCGGCACTCCGGGCCTTCCGTTTCGTCGCAGTCTCTTCGGGCGTCGCCCTCAAGAAATCGTCCACTTGCCGTTGCGCCTCTTCTTTAGCGATTCCGTAGCGTTCCTGGATCTTCCCGATCAGCTGATCGCGTTGGCCGCGGATGATCTGCAGATCGCTATCGGTCAGTTTTCCCCACTTTTCTTGTACCCTGCCGGAATATTGTTTCCACTTACCCTCAATCTGCTCCCAGTTCATGACGTCCCTCCGGTCCGTAATTCGCAAGGCCCACCGTGCACAACCTCGACACGTTCAGCAGACCACTGTGCGAAATCCCCCGGAATACCCCAAAGTCCTGAGGGGTTTGGGAATCAAGTTGTACGACTCACATCGCTGCGTTTGGCGTGGAAAAAGGTGTAGGGACTACGAAAATCGCCTGCTTTACTGCGGATCGGTGCCTTCCAGATCTTCTGAGGTAAAAAATTCTTTGCGTTTCATCGCTGCTTGTACCGCTGGAATTGCATGGCGGCCCGATTCGCTCTTGAAAAAACAGCCGCAAGCGCCTGCCTTTCGGGCTTCCTCCACGAACGAGGGAAAGTCATGAAGAGTCGTCAGAATAATGCGGGTTTTAGTATTAAATTGCAGCACTCGTCGTGTAGCTTCCAACCCGCTCATTCCGGGCATTACCAGGTCCATGATCATAATGTCCGGACCAAGCTCCTGCGCCAAGCTAACCGCCGACCGGCCGTTTTCGGCTTCTCCGCAGACACTCCAGTGCGGGACGGTTTCCAGAATGTTGCGAAGCAGCGCCCTCACCGATGAGTGATCGTCGGCGATCAGAATCTTGACCGAGCCCATGTTGCTCTCCGCGCGGTGTCGGGCTGGCGCGCTCGCTGCCAATACAGCAGAATTTGCAGGTATCGGCAATCAGCACTGAGCTGTAAAACCGGCGCGGCGATTCCGCCCTTTGCGGTGGTGTCGTGGGCTCTCTTAACGGCTACGCCTGAATAATGTTGTTACGAATCGCGTAACGCACCAGTTCGCTCACCGAATGGCAATCCAGACGGCGCATGATGTTTGCGCGGTGCGTCTCAGCGGTCTTCACGCTCAAACCCAGCGCCACCGCAACTTCCTTGCTGCTTTTCCCTTCGGCAAGCAGTTGTACGATTTCCCGCTGCCTCGGCGTAAGCCGCGTTGCCGGTAGATCCGTTTCCGTCGATGCACGCGGTTTCTTGTCCAGATAGCCGTCCAGCACCATCTGCGCCACCCGTGACGTGAAGTAAGTCTTGTTCCGTCGAATCGCTTCCACGGCATTTACAAGATCACGCGTGGCGTCGGACTTCAATAGATATCCGCGCGCACCCGCGTCCAGCACTTCGCGAATCAGAGGGTCGGATTCGTGCATCGTCAGAATCAGCACCTTTGTTTCCGCATTCTGCCGTAACATCTGCCGTGTTGCTTCCAGTCCGTTCAGCCCTGGCATGCTCACGTCGACCACCGAAACGTCGGGCTTGAGCGCGCGCGCTTTGTCCACCGCTTCTCGGCCGTCGCATGCTTCACCCGCAACTTCCCAGCCCGGTTGCTCTTCTAGAATGCTGCGCAGCCCCTTGCGAACGATCTCGTGATCATCCGCGACTAACACTCTCAGAGTCCCCATTGTCTTTCTCCTCGATCATCAGGAATATTTCTCGGATCGAATTCCGATCGCGTTGCAGACTCAATCTCGAGCTAAATACTCCAGCTAGATTCGAAATTCATTTCCATGGCGACGGCATGCGGTGAATGCGCAAGGAACTGGCCAATTCGAACAAGCTGCCAGATTGCTGTAGGAGAAGACTTTAGATTGAATAAAAGTTCTAGTACCATCCCCGCAGAGTCCATGCTTCGAGCAATTTTTACACCGGAATCGTGAAATTTAATCCTTTCGAGACGCCTGGGGTCGACGGCAAACTCGAGTCGTTTCCCGTTTTTCTTTCAAGTTTTCTTGCGGTATCGTCTGCGAAGTTTTCGACGCCACCCCGTAATTTCCACGTCCTCAGCCGCTTACGAATACATTCCTAATTCCTTTGCCGAAATACGTGCTCTTCGGTATGGCCATGGGCGACTTGCATGCGGCAAACTCACCGCAGTTGATCAATCGATTTCAAAGGGGAGTGACTAATCGCAATATCCCCATTCCAGCCGGACGGAGGATGGACTATGTTGCGCTGGGCTCTGATTTTCTTCGTGGTCGCGCTTTTGGCTGCGGTTCTAGGCTTCACTGGCATCGCTCTCGCCGCGGCCGGAGTAGCAAAGGTTCTCTTTTATATTTTCGTGATTTTATTCGTGCTGTCGCTGTTAGGCCACGTAGCGCGCCGTCCGTAGAAACCGAGCCATAAGAAATCCAACGAGACCTGGAATGCTTGTGTAGAGACCGGAATTTTTCCGCGACCCGGATTCGGGGCAGATTTCAGGAGGTTGGAGGTTTCAATGAAAAGCGGAACGCTGATCGGCCTCGCGTTGGTAGTACTCGGCATTTTGGCGCTCGTTTATCAGGGAATTGGTTACACCAAGCATAAAGACGTTGTTGACATCGGGCCGATTCACGCGACCAAAGACGAACACAAAACAATTCCGCTGCCGCCGATCCTTGGAGCAATTGCTTTAGTGGGAGGCATTGTCCTGATCGCGCGCGACCGGAAATAAATTTCGCTATCACATTTTGCACAAGCCCACACGTGAGACAGAATGGAGGAATCTGAACATGAAAATCGCAACGTATCTGGCGGCGGCTTTGCTCTTGGTCGCTCCGGCGACTTGGGCGGCTCCGCCTGCCAGCGACAAAGAAAAAAATGAAAATGAACGTCTGGAAAACGCCGGCACGGTCATCGACGAAATATTGAACGTGCCCGACAATATCCCGCAAGACTTGCTTAATAAAGCTCGCTGCGTCGTAGTGTTGCCTTCGGTGGTGAAGGCAGCCTTCGTCGTGGGTGGCAGTTATGGCCACGGGGTGATGACGTGCAGGACCGGCGAGCACTTTCGCGGTCCGTGGGGGGCGCCGGCCATGATGGCGCTGGAAGGCGGCAGCATCGGCTTGCAGATCGGCGGACAGGCAACCGACTTCGTCATCCTGGTGATGAATGATCGTGGCGCGTCCAGTTTGCTGAAGAGCAAAGTGAAGCTAGGCGGCGACGCTTCGATTGCCGCCGGACCAAAAGGGCGCGAGGCGACTGCGGAATCCGACGCCGCCATGCGTTCCGAATTGCTGAGCTATTCGCGCTCACGCGGAGTCTTTGCCGGCGTCTCGCTGGAAGGATCGACTCTTCGCCCTGATGGAGACGCAAACCGCAAGCTCTACGGAAAGGACTCTACCGCCTCTGAAATCATTATGGAAAATAAGTCGCAAGCGCCGGAATCCGCGCATAAGCTGATGGCCCGCCTGCAGAGAGCATCGCCAGAGCTCAAGCCTTAATTTCAGGGAGAAAAAACAGAGAGAGGGAGCAGAAGATTCTGCTCCCTTTTTTGCGCGCAATGCCCGATAGACTGGCGCGATTTGGCAGAGCGTTTTTTTTAGCCGGTTCCGCGGAGAAGATTGAGCGGGTTGGCGGCTTCGCGGGAACGCCCATTGTTTTCCGCCGAAGAGGACTCTTCGATGCGAGAGCCCTCGCCTTCGCCTGGCGCGAGAAAGAGATTGGTTTCAAGGCCGTGCTGGCGGGTGTAGAGATCGTAGTAACGGCCACCCAGAGCATAAAGCGATTCGTGAGTGCCGCGTTCGATGATGCGGCCGGCTTCCACAACCAAAATTTGTTCGGCGCGCCGAATTGTGGAAAGACGGTGCGCGATGACGAAAGTGGTGCGGCCACGCATCAGATAACGCAGGCCTTCCTGGATGAGCGCTTCGGATTCCGAGTCGAGGCTGGAAGTCGCCTCGTCCAGAATCAGAATGCGCGGATCAGCCAGAATGGCACGAGCGATGGAGACGCGCTGCTTTTGCCCTCCGGAAAGTTTTACGCCGCGCTCACCGACGACGGTCTCGTATTTTTTCTCGAAGGATTCTGCAAACTCATCCACACGGGCGATGCGGCAAGCCTCCATGATTTCGTTGTCCGTGGCATCGGGACGCGCGAAGGCTACGTTTTCACGAATGGAACCATCAAAAAGAAAAGTATCCTGGAGGACGACGCCCAGCTGGGTGCGATAACTGCTGAGCTTGATCGCGGCGAGGTCCATCCCGTCGACCAGCACCCGGCCGCTTTCCGGTTTGTAGAACGCCGCGACGAGCCCAATGATGGTGGACTTGCCGGCGCCGGATGGTCCGACGAGAGCAGTAACGGTTCCCGGCTGCGCGACAAAATTTATGTCGAAAAGAATCCGCTTGCCCGCTTCATATGAAAAATCCACATTTTCAAAAATCACTTCGCCGATAAGACGCTCTATAGTGGTGTCGCGGCCTTCGTCCTCATCCTCGGGTTTCACATTCAGGATCTCGCGGCTCCGTTCGAGCCCGGTGATGGCTTCGGTCAACTGCGTGCCGATGGCCACAATCTGAAAAACCGGGGCGACCAACATTCCCAAGAATACGGAATACTGAATCAGCATGCCTGGGGTCATGGTTCCCGCGAGGATGCGGTGGGCGCCCATGTACATGATCAGCGCGCTCACGATTCCCATGAGGGTGACTCCCGAGAGACTCATCAGAGAAGTGGCGGTGAGCGTCTTCAGGACGTTATCGAGCAGCCGTTGCACGCCGCCGGCAAAGACATTTTCTTCGCGTGCTTCGGCGTGATAGCCCTTGACCACACGCACGCCCCCGAGTGACTCGGTGAGTCTTCCGGTCACTTCAGCATTGATTTTCGGGCGAGCACGAAAGATAGGACGAATGGTGGAGAAAGCTTTGCCGATGCCGAATCCAAAGACCAGCAGAATGCTGAAGGCGAGCAAAGTCATGGCCGCGCTGATCTTGAGAAGAATCACCAGCGCGATGACGGCGGTCATCAAGCCGCCGAGAAATTCCACCAGGCCGGTGCCAATGAGATTACGAATGCCTTCCACGTCGCTCATGATGCGGGAAACCAGTTCACCGGTTTTGTGCGAATCGTAGTAAGTAACGGGAAGGCGGCCGATGTGAGCCTGAATGCGTTTGCGCATGTCAGTGATCATGCGCTGAGCGGACTTGGAAAGAAGCTGGGTGAGAGAGAAGGAAGTGAGTCCCTGAACCAATGTGGCGGCGATTACGGAAAGCACAATCGGCAGCAGAAGATTGATCTGATGTTTCGCAATGACGTTGTCGGCCAGAAATTTCGTGGAGAATGGCAGAACGAGTCCGCACAAGCGATTGATCGCCATGAGCAAGAAGCCGAGGAGGAGAAGCGCTTTTCTGGGCTGGAGAAGCTCCCAGATTTCAGGCAGGGCCTTCCAGGTTTCGGCGGCGGATTTTTTTGGCTTGGCTGGTGACGCCGAAGCCACAGCGCCAGCCCGCGAGTGGGTTCGTTCGCCTGCAATTCGAGTAGTCGGGTTTCCGGGAAGTTTGGGCACGATTGTCTTTTGATGCCTAGTTAAGGGCTATTACTATAAGCGGCGGATAGGATCATAAAAAGAGGATCGCGCAGTTGATTCCGCCTGGCCGGTACCCCCTCCCCCTGTTTTTTCGTAAGTATTCATTCTAAAGTACTTAGCAAGTCCATTTCTCGTAAGTATGGGATCTAAAGGACTTACGTCGGCGCAAGGGGGCACCTCTCCCATCACCATTATTTTCAATTGTTTCCGCACCTCTTCGCCTTCGTGCTTCGTATCGCCTGAATGTCGGAACCAGTTGCGGACTACAGGGTAAGGGTGGGCGGCGCAAGTTCACGCGGAAGGGTATCATGAGGGTACCGATTATCAAACTATTAAGCATGGAATAGGGAAAAATGGCACGCGAACGGGTGTTAGCGGCATTGAATGGGGTTCGAATGGAAGGAGGAAGAAAGGAGCTTGGCTTTGGAATATGCGGCGAGTTGTGGTGGAGCAGAGACACAGTTTGAACGCGGGCCACGGATGATGGGTCAGCACAAAACTCGTCACGAGGGAATGACGCCCCTAGACGCTAACTTTGCCCAAACCTTTCTCATGGAGAACACCGATAACCAATGGCGAATTAATGGCCGTCCATGCACTATGGTCATGAGCTAGAGGCGTCGAGCCTCCTATCAAATGGCGATCCGCTCGGAGTCGGGAAGCCGCCTAATACCAGCAATCCCCTTAAGCCGTTTTCCCCCCGGAGAGGAGCGCTATACTCCTTCGCTGAATGTTGGAGGGATGCAGGATGCATCGCGCGAGACGGTCACGCTTCGGCACAATTCGACGCAGCGCGCTCTTCCCCTTCGGCAGCACGCGTCTTTCTTTCCTGGCGCTGGCGTGGGCGGAGCAGGCGGAGATGATTTCGGAATTCTCGGAGGCCTATTGGACGCCAGAAACCTTGGAGATACTCGAAAGCGTAAGCGAGCTCACCGGACAACAAAGGGTTTCTTCGCGCCGGTCGCACAGGAGTCTTAATGAACGGCACCGCCTTCCATCGGACCAGCAACTGTTGGATAGTGCTTGCGTTACTTTTCGCTATCTTGCCCGTCGGTCTCCCCGCTCTACATAGAAGCGCTGCATCCGGCAAGGAAACCGCCGCCTACGCCTTTATGCGAAATGGCGATCTTTGGCTTCACTACAAGGGCGAAGCACGCGCGCTGACAACAAAAGGCGACTACACGGATTTTGCTGTCAATAGCGACGGCTCCTATTTGGCTTTACTTCGAACGGTTCAGCGCCAGCGATCTTCGGCGTCAAGGTTGCCTCTGCGTCCAACGGGTTCCGTCGAACTCCCAGAGGTCGTTTAGTATCCGCTGCGGGTTGTTATTCACGCCCCCGAACAACACGATGCGGTCGCGTGAGGAGTCGTATCCCATCGCAAACTGTATCCTTGCGGGTGGCCCTTCGGTGGCGATGCGTGTCCACACCTTGCCGTCCCACGCCCACGTATCCGAGTAGAATTGGCCCTTTTCATCTTCCCCGCCGAAGAGAATGGTTCGTTTGCGCTTCGAATCGTAGGCCAGCCCCGGCCAACTGCGCGGCCCTGGGCCGGACTCGCTGACAAGCTTCCATTGTTCGCCATTCCATTCCCAAGTATCGCCAAGAGCCGCAAGGGGCCGAAACCCTCCATATAAGACGGTCACTCCGCGCGCAGAATCGTATATAACGACGCCTGCCGAGCGGAGAGATGGGCCGGCCATGAATGTGGGTTTCCACTCGCTGCCATCGAACTCCCATGTATCAGAGAAGAGAACTTCTTCGTTCCGTCCGCCAAAGAGAACGAGACGGTCGCGCTTGGAGTCATACACGAGGCTGGCGTCCGCGCGCGCGAGGAAGGGCGTGTCCTTTAGGAGCTGCCACGTTCCTCCGTCCAACCTGCTCAACTTGCCGCCGTCACCGGAGTCCCCACTACCGCCGAACATCACAGTTCGCTGGCGCTTTGAATCAAAGGCGAGCGGCGCCACGATCTTACGGACGCCAGTTTCGCCAACCAACCGCCACGCGGTGCCATTCCATCCCCAAACATCACCCAGTTTTTTTTCTCCTTGATCCCATGTGTAGCCGCCGTATATCAGGAATTCTTTCCGTGCCTCGTCGTAAACACCCGAGTGGTGAAAACGTCCAGCGGGGACCCTGGGCACTTGGGCTGTTGCGGTTGAAGCTGTGATCAACAACGGTACAGCGAGCGATACGATTCTCCTCAGAGCCTTCGAAGCCATGCTGCTCCTCTCAATGTATGATGGTGAGAGCCACCGGTACCTTATGGGACATGCACAAAAAGAGGGAACGCAATCGGTGCCTGCCACGGCACGAGCCTTTCTCTCTTCGAAATATAGACGCAGCATTCTACGAATTATTTCGTAGTCCGGGAGAAAAACTCTGTATCGTGTCGGATTCATGACTTTGGGCGCCGAAATTGGAGTCTCGATTCAAGCCGCGCCGCCGTAACTCCCCAATTGTCGGCTACCCTTACCTTGGGATTACTTCAGAGTACCTCGTAACACACGCATCAAGGGTTTGGTCAGAATTATGATCCGGTTCAGATCGTATCAGTGGATCGAGGGGATTCTCAGGCTTGTAGGAAGCATCTACCGTGATATTGCTTGCCCCTGCACAGGTAGGCTAAGGTCTGGTGATGATAAAAGGCATCGTCGTCTGTCTCTTTTTCTGCAGTGTCGCCCTAGGACAGCAGACGCGCAGTGAGAAGGCCGTATGGCAAGCGGAGGAATCCTACTGGAAGTTTTTGCACGAGAACCAGAAGGCCGCCTATCTCGCTCTCTGGGATGAACGTTTCGTAGGCTGGCCTCGCTTCGAAGCAAATCCCACAGGTAAAGACGAGATTGCATCCACCGCCTTTAGCCCTGTGTCTGAGTACAAGCTTGCCCCCTTGTCCGTGCGAGAGTATGGGAAGGATATTGTGATTACATTCTACCGAGCGTCAATCACTCGCAATGGTGTGAGTCGTACATCACGCCTTTCACACACGTGGATGCGATCGAAATCTGGCTGGCGCATTATAGGTGGGATGTCTGCGGATGATGTGAGTTCCCCTAAGTGACAGTCACCGTCAGAATGGTGGGCTGTTCACTTCTGGGTTGACCCTATCTAGCAAAATTTAGCCAACCTTCAGCGGTGGTCCAATCAGCTCCATGCCGTACTGTCGCATTAGCTCTGCCTGTTGCTTGTTATTGGGATCCGCATAGGTGTGAGCAGCGCGTATACGGTTTATGAGCCTAAAATATGCTTCCATCTTGTTGGCGGGTGCGAATGAGATGAGAAGGCGTCCCTTATCGTCGCCAACAAACGCCCACGCATGCGGAACCTTGCGAGGGGCAAGCAAGGAGTCTCCACTACCGAGTTCGAAGCGCTCTGTGTCGATTTCAACGACGTATTTCCCTTCGATTACGTAGAAATATTCCTCTTCGCCATAATGAAGATGCCTGGGCGGTCCGCCTTTCTTGTGATTATTTTGCTCCATTACAAACAGGTTTCCTCCGGTTTCGTTGCTCAGTACTTTAAAAGTTGTGTCGCTGACTCCAATGTTGTGCTGCTCATTAAGGCGGTCCTGGCCGGTCGGGACCTTTGCAGTCTTGGGATTGGGTGCCACTTGCGTCCAAGCCTGGACCGGAATGCCCGACCCGATACCTGAAGCAGCTGCAATCTGAATAAAAGCGCGGCGATTCATTTGGGCCTCCCCTTTTTTTGGCGAGCATAAGTATAGGTCACAGGTGAGTATGCAGCAATCGGCGCCTAATCGCCTTCAGATCGGTAGCGGCTAGCCATAGTGACCGCCAATGAAACCAGTTCGTGAATGGTCGGCAAAGCGGACAGCGAGCGGTTCTCTCAGCCCGACGGCTCTATTCCGATTTTATCGTTGACGGCACCTTGAATGCGCGGTTTGCAACCAAGATATCGTTCGGTTGTCTGAATGGAAATATGACCGAGTAGAAACTGGATCTGCTCCAGTTCGCCTCCCGCGGTGTGACAAAGCCGTGCACACGTCCGGCGGAGGTCGTGCGGCGCTAACTTGTCGATACCGGCTTTCGTGGCATACTCCCGACCCACGTGCCACACAGCTTTTTCCGTCAGTTTCTCTCCCCACGCCGCGCCCATTTTGTGCACACGACGAAATAACTTTCCCGATGTAATGTTCGCTGCCTGAAGCCACTGGTCGAGAACATTCTTTACCCATGCAGGCATCGGGATGGTGCGGACGTGCCCTGCCTTTCCCTTCAGATCGACAATTGCCCAGTGTTCTTCACGCTGCTGAATGTGGCTGAAGTTCAGCTCAACTGCCTCATGGCGCCGCAGCCCACACGCAAGCAACACGGCCAAAAGTGCTCGATCCCGTTTCTCCTTCAAGCGTTCACCGCCGGGAGCTTGCCACAACTTCTGCGACTGCTCTGCGGTGAGCCAGTTTCCTAGCCTCACCCCGATCTTCTTGACGCCCTTCACTCGTCGGATGCCGGCAGCCAGATCAGGGCTAAGGAGCCCACAATCGGCGGCCTCATAGGCCAACCGTCGCACAGCCCCTAAGCGAAGATTGACTGTCCCTGGAGCGAGCCTGCGGCCTTCGAGATGAATTCGGTAACGGAGCACAACAGCAGCCCTGTTGAAAGAGAGCCTAGGTTCTGAGCAGTACCAGTCCACGAATTCATCAATGGCGTGTCGATATCCACGTTGGGCGTCCGCTGAGGTCAAGCTGTTCAGAACGGCAGATTTTGCCTGGTCCAAATCAGGCAGGCGAAGAACTGCTTTGGGCTTGGGGCGAGTTCCTTTCGGGGTAGGCTTGCGAGACATCGTTCGCGGCCTCCTTAAACCGCGCTACGATGGTCTGCCTACCTCGGCCACTTTACGGGTTGCCCGTCAGTCACCAAATGAGTTTCCGCTTGGGACCAAGGCGATGCGCATGTTGTAATTGTTGCCTCAGGTTTGAAGTCGGCCGATGACAACTACTCCTCAATTTGCAATCAGTCCGGTCCGTACGACCCAACCCCGCCTCAGTCGGCGAGGTCTCTTCTTCCCTGGCATGGCGCTACTAGCGGTTGTGATCGTGCTACTGGCGTTCGTGCCGGAATATGCTGGCCAGCAGCACAGGAAGCCGCCGAGTTTGTGGCCGGTGATTATCCATGCCGCAATTATGGTGGCATGGGTTGTGCTGTTCTTCGTGCAGGCTTATCTGGGCGCTACAGGCCGTATAGCGCAACACAGAAGGATAGGCAACTTCGGTTTCGCTCTCGGTTGGCTTGCGTTGTTGTCGATGATGTTTGTGCACTTCCGGGGACTAGCAACGCACCCGCTTCCTGAAGACAGAAGGATTTACGATCGGCTGCTCCCGTTCCTTTATGTCTATTTTTCATTCTCAGTCTTTCTCGTCTGGGCATATCGCAAGCGTGTGCAGCCCGCGTGGCACAAACGCCTCATAACGTTCGCTCTCTTCATTTCTCTCGAGGCTGCCGTTCAGCGGCTTCAATGGCTTCCATCCGGGTTTGGATACTGGTTTTTTGCAATCTTCTTGGATTCTTGTTTACTGGTGCCCCTCATCACCTTCGACGCAGTTACGCTCAAGTGGAAACTTCATCCCGCTACCGTTCGGGGCACACTCGTGATACTCGCCGCTCAAGCGATCCTCTTTTCGTTGTGGGGAACAAATGTGTGGAGGAATTTCGCATACTCTCTCGTTCACACTTTGACCAGACAATAGGATCGATCCAAGAAATGAAAAAGGGGCGTTCTGGGTGAATCGTCGGCAACTCTTACCTTGGGATTACTTCAGGGTTGCGCGCGATCCGGGCACCATATCTAGGTGAGCGTCGGTTGCCAAAGGAGACCCGCTTCGATGAGTAGGAGCCTTAATAGCAGAGCCCGCCCACTTCCCGCTTATCGTGTGCATTCCGCGATGAGCTTGGTATAAACCTCACGCGCGTGATCGTAGGCTGCTTGGGCGTCGGCGAGTTCTGCCTTGGAAATTTTAGGAGCCTTCTGGGTCCAGCACTGGTTTACTGCGGCAAGACACCACTGGGCGCTCTGACGCGATGCGCGAATCGGTTTTCCGTCGACCAATACGAAAATGGGGTTGGTGTGCGAAGAACCGAGAATACGCACTGCTAGCCAGCTGCTGCGGTCAATGGCTGCGTTAAAAGAGACATCCTGAATACTTCCATCCGCGACGATGTTCTTCTGCGCAACCGGTTTCCCATCCACCACCAGCTCAACGGGTACTTCGCGCGTGTTTCCGATACGCGCCCGTTCAATGTGCCAATAAGGTGTTTGATCTACCGGCCGATCATGGATGTTGTCCGCGGAGCTGTTGGCAGTGCCAGGAGCAACTCTCCAGAAATAATTCCCGCGGTCAGAAGGGATGTTGTCGGTTCCCGACGCATCGGGGTCGAGGTACGCCGCAACCTTCACGCGAGTGTGCACTGTCCCTTTTCCCGTCAGCTTCACCTCGCTCGCATTCGTTCCTACCTCAACGTCGTTCACAGTAAAGTCCATCAGATGGCTCCTGCCATCGGACACGTAGCTTCGGCCGGCGCGCAGCGCCTCTACCCAGCCGCTGTAACTGAGCTGTCCGTCAACCTTCGCGTAGACGCGGCCCTGCCCAACTCGGGCGTCCGTGATGCAAGGGAAATCCGTCTCTCCGGAGATGCGCGTGCGGAACCCGACATTCAGCGTGTGATACCAAATGCTGAGTTCCCAGGGATAAGGTGTGTCCATGGTGGAAATGAAATCGACCGCGTCAGGATGCGTCACGTCCACGATGTATTCATTAGCCCCAATCGAGTCGAACCCCGGAATTTCGTAATTCGGAAGTTCGCGCGACTTCACCGCAAGTCCCCAACCAGAGTGCGCAAAGCCCGCCAAGGCTCGCTGCGATTTGGCCCATCGCAGAACAGGCAGGTCCCACGTGGGCCACTGCTCGATCCGCACGCAATGCGGATAATCCTGATTCGTTAGCCCGAGCAACACCAAATGTCCAGCGTGGCTCGATGGGAACCCGGAGACTTCTAGGTCGTAGTGCATCAGCCGGTCCGGCTTCGAGAGGGGATGATCCTTGCCGCTGAAAAACTGTTTTTGATAGTAGTAGCAGGGCCCCCAGGTTAACACGGCGCCCACGTTCAATTTCTCGCCCTGGATTTGGCGCACCATGTCATCCGGTTGCACGCCTTCCGTGGGATTCTGGTAGTGCGAGCAACCCGCCGCATGCACGTGGTGATCACCAGAATACCAACGATATTTCGCTGGATTGATCCAGCGCTGCATCGCGAATGAAACCTCGTTTGATCCAGTTGAGGTCACCTCGACTTGTTTCGTTTGCGCGTGATATTCGGGTCCCATCGAAGAAGTCACCGTATAAGAGCCCGCGGGGACGAGAATCGTGTCACCGTTCTCGCGATAGACCTGCGGCTGGAAAAAGAGGTCGGGCGCTAGCCGCTTTGCGGGATTCGGGTAGAGGCGGCCTAAAGCGTCGTGGATGGTGAAAGCTGCCATCGACGGTGCGCCGTTCTCGTCGCGGACGAACAGCCGCAACGGACGTGCGGGTAGAGCTGTGAAGACAACGACCATCTCATTGCGAAACCCGATGTCTTGCGTGCCCTGGCCGACGTTAAAACTAATCTCGGCGGAGCGCTGCCCTGGGTCACGGCTGTAGATTTGGAGAATTCGGTATTCAAGAGGCATTCCTGAAAGCCGCGGCGACATAGGATCCTTGTCGTAAAGCTCCAGGTCCATCCACCTCTCACGCGTGTCGGCAGCTGAAATTTTCTTTGGCGGTTCGGAGCTAAGATCCGATTGAACAAAAACAGGAAGCGCACTCGAGCTCTCCGCTACGAGCGGAGCCGTTACTCCAGCCTTGTTGATGACTTTCACGAGAAAGATGCGCGCCCCGGCTTCCACCAGTTCGGGCTTAGCGGGACCTGGCTGCACTCTGACGCGGCTCTCGGCATTGATGTCCACAATCGCCAGCGCGTACTTGTCAAGAATGTGTTGTAGACGCTCAATTGCGGCAGCCTCGTTGGCATTGCCAATAGCCTGATTAATTGCCTCCGCATCACTCTGAGCCAGAGGCTGCCCAAGGTAAGCAAGGCTCGTTTCCACTTGACGCACTTGCTGTGCAAAGGGTTGAAGGGAAACACGCGTCTGCGCGGCAAGAGGTAGAGCGATCGTCGCTTGAAGCAGAATCCAAATCAGATTAGAAGTGATTCCGAGGAAGCGTGCTGGCAGACGAGAATTTCTATATTCCATGGCAGGCCGGCCTCCGACATTGCTAGTGATTGTGCGCGCGAAGACCGGCACCAGACAAGTGCCGCGAAACGCGAGTCCCTCACTTAAGCGTAATAACGAGCAAATCGTGAATTAGTCGTATTTCAGCATTTCGATTCACGCTGTCGCGCGAATAGCTCTCGAGTGGTCGGCAATCCTTCCTTTATCAATAAGGGAAGGTTTGCCCGTGATCCGGGTACAACGGCCACGCTGCAAGTGGACCACGTCACCGTACCCATCAGCTGTCCAGATACTCAGAATTTAGAAGCCCGTGGTTTGGATCAAAAAAACATGACCGAGCGGAGTAGCGGGTCTACTATGAGCGGGCAGAAAAACCTAGGGGTTATGACGGCTCACTACTACCTTGTCCCCAATCTCAATGCTCATCAAATCTTCGCCGACCTCGAGAGGCCCCAAATAAGTCTTCCGCGTCAAGGGAACGAAGTTCTGAGCATTCCCCGGTATGATGTGCGAATAAATAGCAAGCTTCGGTTTTACGGTTGCGAAGATGGTGCCGGCCTGTTCCGGCGTGGTGTGATGCCCGAGTATTTGCCGAACCATCTCCGGTGTAAACAAACCTGCTCGGTCGCGCATGAAAGCTTCAGGATCGATCACTTCATGAACTAGCAGGTCCGTCCCTCTTGCCCAGCGGATCAAATTTTCCGATGGCCGGGTGTCACCGGACAGCACTACTGAATGGCCTGCAAAATCGATGCGATAGCCCAGCGCGGGCTTGACGAGGCCGTGGTCGACAAAAAACGCCGTTACCTTGAGTGCCCGGTTTTCGTAGACGATGCCTTCCTGAATATCCTGCGCTTCGACCAAGACGCCTTGGCCTGGAAGCTTTTCGTCCACATCGCGGCGAATGTGTATATCGAATTCGAACGCCTGCTGCAGATGCGTCATCATGTTCTTGGTTCCCACCGGTCCCGAAATTCGCAGGGGAACTTTGCGCCCGGCTATCCAGCCGGTTAGCCAAAGGTCCGGAATTCCAACCACGTGATCGGAATGCAGATGGGTAAGGAACAACGCGCTGACTTCTGCAAAAGGTACACCGAGCTGTTCCAGGCGTTGCGCAGCGCCGCGACCGCAGTCAAATAGCAACTTCTCATTCGCGGCTTCTACCAGGATGCTTGGGCCGAAGCGGTCCATTCGTGGCTGGGGGTAGCCAGTACCCAGGAGGGTCACCTTGAGACTCTGCGCGTGTGCGCCTGCAGCAAAAGCACCTGCGGCAGCTAACAATAAAAGGAAGTTCAGCCAGGAATGCTTGCCTGGCGCCGTAAACCTCATAAGTAGCGATCTCCTTCCCCGAACTCTGCCACAATCTACTCCATCAGTCTTGGCGAGACAAACTCGATGATATCGGACGAGTAGTCGGCAACCCTTCCTAATCGCGTTACATCAGAGTTGCCCGTGCGTGATCCGCTCGAAGTCGGGAAGCCGCCTGATACCAGCAGTGGAGGGAGTGGTCAGTGCGGAGTATTAGTCGGGTGACCTGCCCCAATTCTTCGCGCACGGAATCATACGACGCTTAAATCTCCTGAACTCATGACTTGTGCCTCGTTCCGTTCTTCGCATTGCGGCGCGCAGGGAGCCGTAGGCGACCGAAGCGCTGCAATGCGACGCGCGA